>NZ_CADIJO010000010.1 GCF_902859705.1 Achromobacter deleyi
GGCCGCACCGGCGGCTGCCGGGGCGGCGGTGGCGCCGGCCGTGTTGCTGGCGGCCGACGGCGGCGTGGTGGCCTGGCGCTGCTGGGTCACGTTGGAGGATTGGCGGCCGGCGCTGGAGCCGCCGCCCGCGCGGCGGGCTTCGGCGTCAAACGACGCCGTCACCAGCGCAGCGCCGGAGATGGCGATGAGCGCCGCGGCGACAAACCGCGAGAAACAGAATTTGGTCATGGATTTTTGCTCCCTCGTACTCGCGCCCCTGCTGCCCCGAGCAGCAGGAAGCTGCACGGATATCGTGCAGCCCTCAGCGCGACTTTCTTACAGTAATCTGAATGACGTAAGAATAACGGACAAGACGCCGCCCCACAAGTTCCCCGTGGGGCAAAGAAATGCCGTCTGAACCTGGGGCGCTCAGCCCAGCCGCACACCCTCGTGCAGGGCGGCGATGCCCGCCGTCAGGTTGAAGTACTGCACCCGCTCGAGACCGGCGGTGCGCAGCATGTCCGCCAGGGTGTCCTGGTCGGGGTGCATGCGGATGGATTCGGCCAGGTAACGGTAGCTGGCTTCGTCCTTGGCGACCTTCTTGCCCAGCCAGGGCAGCACATTGAAGGAATACCAGTCGTAGGCGGGCGCCAAGGGTTTGGCCACCCGCGAGAATTCCAGCACCAGCAGCTTGCCGCCCGGCTTGAGCACGCGGGTCATTTCGGCCAGGGCGCGGTCTTTGTGGGTCATGTTGCGCAGGCCGAAGGCCACGCTGACGCGGTCGAAGTAGCCCGACGGGAACGGCAGGCGCTCGGCGTCGCAGACGGCCGTGGGCACCAGCTGGCCGGCGTCGGCCAGGCGGTCGCGGCCCACGCGCAGCATGGAATCATTGATGTCGGTCAGCCAGACCTCGCCGGTGGGGCCGGCGCGCTTGGCAAAGGCCTTGGCCAGGTCACCCGTGCCGCCGGCGATGTCCAGGACCTTCATGCCCGGGCGCACGGCGGCGCGGCCGATGGTGAAGGCTTTCCAGACGCGGTGCAGGCCGGCCGACATGAAGTCATTCATGATGTCGTAGCGCTGGGCCACGGAATGGAAGACTTCGGCGACCTTGCGGGCTTTTTCGGTTTCCGGCACCGATTGGAAGCCGAAATGGGTCGATTGCGAGGCGGAATCCGCGGAATGTTGCGATTCGGAGGGGTTTTGCATGGTGAATTCCCGATATATCGTCCAATGGTAGCCTATCGGGGCCTGCCAAAGGCCGCCCGCCGGCCCCCTGGCGCAGCCTGCGGTCACATACCTGAAATATTGCGGCCATACTATCGCAATGTTCGCGCCGCGCCGGCGCTCAGAAGCGTGCCCTATCCGCCATGTCCAGCACTATCCTCGTCGTCGAAGACGAACCCGCAATCCAGGAACTGATCGCCGTCAACCTGTCCTTCGCGGGGCACAAGGTGCTGCGCGCCTTCGACGCCGACCAGGCCCAGACCCTCATCCGCGCCGAACTGCCCGACCTGATCCTGCTGGACTGGATGCTGCCCGGCACGTCGGGCCTGGCCATGGCGCGCAAGCTGCGCAACGACGAACGCACCCGCGCCGTCCCCGTCATCATGCTGACCGCCAAGGGGTCCGAACAGGACAAGGTGGATGGCCTGGAAGCCGGCGCCGACGACTACATCACCAAGCCCTTCTCGCCCAAAGAGCTGATGGCCCGCATCAAGGCCGTGCTGCGCCGCCGCGCGCCGCAGCTGACCGACGACGTGATCGACGTCGGCGGCCTCAAGCTCGACCCGGTGACGCACCGCCTGTCGGGCAACAGCCAGTCGCTGCAGATCGGCCCCACCGAATTCCGCCTGCTGCATTTCTTCATGACCCACCCGGAACGCGTGTTTTCCCGTTCGCAGTTGCTGGACCAGGTCTGGGGCGACCACGTCTTCGTCGAAGAGCGCACGGTGGACGTGCACATCCGCCGCCTGCGCAAGGCGCTGGAGCCCAGCGGCCACGACGCCCATGTGGAAACGGTGCGCGGCAGCGGTTACCGGTTTACGGCACAGGTCCCGGCGCGGTAAAACTCCCGCACGATGATCTGGCTGCGTACCCTCTTCCTGGTCGCCCTGTGGGCGGCGTTGGCACTATTGGCGCAATGGCTCATTGGAGACCCGGCGGGCTGGATCGTGTTTTCCGCCGCGCTGACCGCCATGCTGCTCTGGCGCAGCTGGCGCCTGCACCTGGTCTCCCACTGGGCCAATCACCCGGACACCTCTCCTCCCGCCTCGGTGGGCCCCTGGGACGATATTCTCGCCCCGCTCTACCGCTACACCCGGGCCCGCGCCCGCGAGCTGACCGAAACCCGCGACACCATGCAAGGCATGCTGGCGGCCGCCCAGGCCCTGCCGGACGGCGCGGTGACGCTCAATGAAGACTTCCAGATCGACTGGTGCAACCGAATGGCGCGCCAGCACCTGGGGCTGCGCCTGCCGGCCGATCGCGGCCACAACCTGCTGAACCTGCTGCGCGCGCCGGAATTCGTCGAATACGCGCACCGCGCGTCCTGGCCCGACCCGATCCTGGTGCGCCTGGGCCAGAACGGCCAGGAACGGCTGATGATGATGCAGCTGACCGCCTACGCCAGCAACCAGCGCCTGCTCATCACCCGCGACGTGACCCAGATCGAACGCCTGGAAACCACGCGGCGCGACTTCGTGGCCAACGTCTCGCACGAGCTGCGCACGCCGCTGACCGTGCTGGCGGGCTTCCTGGAAACGCTGCGCGACATGCCGGCCGACGCCCTGCCGCCCGAACAGCGCGCGCAGTACATCGACATGATGCACGAGCAGGCCCAGCGCATGCAGGCCATCGTCGAAGACCTGCTGACGCTGTCGACCCTGGAATCGTCGCCGGGCAGCGACCCCCGCGCCGTCAACATGGGCGCGCTGCTGCAGAAGGCGCGCCAGCAGATCGAGGCCCTGTCGGGCGGGCGCCATGTGCTGGAATGGCACATCGACGACACGCTGGACGTGCTGGGCGCCGAAACCGAATTGACCTCGGCCCTGTCGAACCTGCTGACCAACGCCGTGCGCTACACGCCCGACGGCGGCACCATCACCGTGCGCTGGGAACGCGAGGCCGACGGCGGCGGCCGCTACAGCGTGCAGGACACCGGCATCGGCATTCCCGCCCGCCACATCCCGCGCCTGACCGAACGCTTCTATCGGGTCGACCGCGGCCGCTCGCGCGCCGTCGGCGGCACCGGCCTGGGCCTGGCCATCACCAAGCACATCGCCATGCGCCACGACGCCGAGCTGCTCATCAGCAGCGAACCGGGCAAGGGCAGCCTGTTCACGCTGCGCTTTCCGCCCGACCGCATCGCCGTCGCCCTGCCGACCTGACCCCCGCGCGCCCGACATCCGCGCCGCCCCGGCGGCGCGGGTGGTAAATTTCCGGCCATGCGCATCCTGGTCATCGAAGACGAACCCAAACTCGCCGACTACCTGAAAAAAGGCCTGTCGGAGCAAAGCCACGTGGTCGACCTGGCGCGCGACGGCGTCAACGGCCTGCACCTGGCGCTGGAAGGCAGCCACGACCTGATCGTGCTGGACGTGATGCTGCCGGGCGTGGATGGCTTCGGCATCCTCGCGTCGGTACGGGCCCGCAAAGACACCCCCATCCTGATGCTGACGGCGCGCGATGCCGTCGAAGACCGCGTGCGCGGGCTGGAAGGCGGCGCCGACGACTACCTGGTCAAGCCCTTCGCGTTTTCCGAGCTGCTGGCGCGCGTGCAGGCGCTGCTGCGCCGCGGCCGCTCGCAGGAACCCACCGTGTTCCGCCTGGCCGACCTGGAACTGGACCTGGCGCGGCGCAAGGCCACGCGCGGCGGCCAGCGGCTGGACCTGACCGCCAAGGAATTCAACCTGCTGGCCCTGCTGCTGCGGCGCCAGGGCCAGGTGCTGTCGCGCACCACCCTGGCCGAACAGGTGTGGGACATGAATTTCGACAGCGACACCAACGTCATCGACGTGGCCGTGCGGCGCCTGCGCAGCAAGCTGGACGATCCGTTCGAGGCCAAGCTGCTGCACACGGTGCGCGGCATGGGCTACGTGCTCGAATCGCGCCCGGCGTCCGCGCGCCCATGAAACCGCCGCGCATGCGCTCGATGCAGGCGCGCCTGACCCTGCTGCTGGGCGCCATCGCCCTGCTGGTGTCCAGCCTGGCCGGCGCCACGCTGTTCTGGGCGCTCAAGCGCGAGGTCGAACGCCAGGAAATCACCGAAGTCAGCGGCAAGCTGGAATTGATCAACCACCTGATCGACATGCAGAACAGCGCGCGCGGCCTGCACGACCTGGCCGCGACGTTTGACGACATGCGTACCGGCCAGAGCCAGCTGGGCATCTGGATCGTCGACGCCCAGGGCCGCCCCGTCTATGGCGGCGACGCCCCCGAAACGCTGGACACCCTGCCCGACCAGCAGGTGCTGCTGCAACTGGCCGATGGCAGCCGCATGCGCGGCCTGCGCGTGGCCGTCGACGACCGCATCCTGCCCGGCGCGCACCTGACCGTGGCGGTCAGCACCCGCACCAGCTCGCAGTTCCTGTACGCCTACGGCACTGCGCTGGCGCTGATCTGCGCGCTGTGGGTGGGCGCCACCGTGGTGCTGGCCGCCTGGGCGGTGCGCCGCAGCATGGCGCCCACGCGCCGCCTGTCGGAACAGGCCGCGCGCATCCAGCCCGACAACCTGGCGGTGCGCCTGCCGCTGCGCGACACCGACCGCGAACTGCACGAACTGGTGCTGTCCTTCAACCGCACGCTGGAACGGCTGCAGGCCGCCTACCAGCAGATGGAAGGCTTCAATGCCGACGTCGCCCACGAACTGCGCACGCCGCTGGCCACGCTGATCAACGGCACCCAGGTCACGCTGTCCAGCGGCCGCGATGCCGACGAATTGCGCGAGACGCTGGAATCCAACCTGGAAACGCTGGAAGACCTGAAGACGCTGGTCAACGACATGCTGTTCCTGGCCCGCGCCGACCGCGGCGAACAGGCGGCCGACCCGGTGCCGGTGTCACTGGCCGCCGAAGCGCGGCGGGTGGCCGATTTCTACGAGGCCGCGCTGGAAGAGCGCGGCGTGGCGCTGCGCTGCGAGGGCGACGCCATCGTGGCCGCCAACGCCGGCCTGGTGCGCCGCGCGCTGGCCAACCTGATCTCGAACGCCATCAAGGCCACGCCCCGCGGCGGCGAAATCGTGCTGGCCTGCCAACCGCAGCCGCAAGGCGCGCGGGTCGAAGTGCACAACCCGGGCGACCCCATCCCCGCGGCCGACCTGCCCCGCATCTTCGACCGCTTCTTCCGCTCGGGCCAGGCCCGCGCGCCCCGCAGCGAGGGCCACGGCCTGGGCCTGGCCATCGTGCGCGCCATCGCCCGCATGCATGGCGGCGAGGTCGATGCGGCCTCCGGCCCCGGCGGCACGGTGGTCGGCATCACCCTGCGCGGGCCGGCCCCCACCGGACCCAACATTACAAAGAAGTAATCTGCGCGACAGAACCGGGTCACCCCGGTTTTCCTAAAGTGCCTGCATGGTCAACCCCCTTGAAGGGAACAGCATGAAAGGCACTTTGCACCGCATCACCCTGGCCGCGGCCCTGGCCGCCCTGCTGGGAGCCGGCTCCGCATTCGCGGCGGGCGCCCATGGCGAGCACGCCGGCCACGCCATGCCGATGGCGTCCGCGCCCATCGGCGTACCCGGCGACGCCGCCCGCGTCACGCGCACCATCGACATCGACATGACCGACGCCATGCGCTTCACCCCCGCCCAGGTGCAGGTGAAGGCCGGCGAAACCGTGCGCTTCAATGTGCGCAACTCGGGCAAGATCCGCCACGAAATGGTGCTGGGCAGCGAGGCCGACCTGCAGGCCCACTACGCCATGATGATGCAGGACCCCGGCATGCGCCACGAAGAGGCCAACGCCGTGTCGCTGGATGCGGGCAAGAGCGGCCAGATCGTCTGGAAATTCGACCGCGCCGGCAGCGTGTCCTTCGGCTGCCTGGAACCCGGCCACTACGCCGCCGGCATGAAGGGCGCGGTGTCGGTGCAGTAGCGCCCGCCCGGATCCGCCATGAGCTCCCGTCTGCTTTCCACCCGCCGCCGCTTCGTGCAGGGCCTGGCCGCCGGCGGCGCGCTGGCAGCCCTGGGCGGCTGGCGCGCCGCCCAGGCCGCCACGCCAGCCACGCCCGCCGGCCCCGCCGAACTGCGCGGCACCGAATTCCACCTGGAAATCGGCGAAACGCCGGTGAACTACACCGGCGCCGCCCGCATCGCCACCACCGTCAACGGCCAGGTGCCCGCGCCGCTCTTGCGCTGGCGCGAAGGCGACACGGTGACCCTGCACGTCACCAACCGCCTGCGCGAGCAAACGTCGATCCACTGGCACGGCATCCTGTTGCCGACCGACATGGACGGCGTGCCGGGCCTGAGCTTTGCCGGCATCGATCCGGGCCAGACCTTCACCTACCGCTTCGACGTGCGCCAAAGCGGCACCTACTGGTATCACAGCCATTCAGGCTTCCAGGAACAGACCGGCCTGTACGGCGCCATCGTCATCGACCCCAGGCGGCGCGATCCGATCGCCTCGGACCGCGACTACACCGTGCTGCTGTCCGACTGGACCGACGAAGACCCCATGCGCGTCTTCGACAAGCTGCGCGCCATGCCCGACTACTACAACCGCAACCAGCCCAGCGTCGAAAGCCTGGCGCGCGAAGCAGAGGACAAGGGCTGGCGCGCCGCGTTGTCCGAACGGCTGATGTGGGAACAGATGCGCATGAACCCGTCGGACCTGGCCGACGTCTCGGGCGCCACCTATACCTACCTGACCAATGGCGCCACGCCGGCCGGCAACTGGACCGGCCTGTTCACGCCCGGCGAGCGGGTGCGGCTGCGCCTGATCAACGGCTCGGCCATGACCTACTTCGACGTCCGCATTCCCGGGCTGAAGATGACGGTGGTGGCCGCCGACGGCCAGGACGTGCGGCCGGTGGAAGTCGAGGAACTGCGCATCGCGGTGGCCGAGACCTACGACGTGATCGTCGAGCCCGCCGACGACCGCGCCTACACGATCTTCTCGCAAGCCATGGACCGGTCCGGCTATGCCCGCGCCACCCTCGCGCCACGCCCCGGCATGCAGGCCGCCGTACCGGAAGTGGACCGGGTGCAGTTGCTGGGCATGATGGACATGGGCATGAAGCACGACATGCCGGCCGGGCAGGACATGGCCGGCATGGATCACACCGCGATGGGCCATGGCGCAACCCCCGCGGCCACCGGTGCCATGGCCGGCATGAACCACGGCGCCATGCCCGGCATGGACCATGGCAGCCGCCACGGGGCCGGCGCCGATCAGGGCGGCATGGTCGAGGTCAGGCACCCCTACCCCGCCGAACGCGGCCCCGGCAATTCCATGCTGCCCGACGTGGTGTCCACCCGCCTGGACGACCCCGGCATCGGCCTGCGCGACAACGGCCGCCGGGTGCTGACCTATGCCGACCTGCGCTCGGTGCGCGAACCCACCGACAACCGCCCGCCCACCCGCGAAATCGAACTGCACCTGACCGGCAACATGGAACGCTATATGTGGTCGTTCAACGGCGTGAAATTCTCGGACGCGAAACCCATCTTGCTGCGCTACGGCGAGCGCGTGCGCTTCGTGCTGGTCAACGACACCATGATGACCCACCCGATCCACCTGCACGGCCTGTGGAGCGACCTGGAATCGCCCGACGGCGCCTTCCAGGTGCGCAAGCACACCCTGTCGCTCAACCCCGCGCAGCGCCTGTCCTACCGCGTCAGCGCCGATGCCCGCGGCCACTGGGCCTACCACTGCCACCTGCTGTACCACATGGAAGCCGGCATGTTCAGGGCCGTGGTGGTGGAGTAGGCGATGAGACATCCGACCATGCCCGACCGCCTTCCCTTCATCCGCCGCGCCGCGCTGACCGCTGCCCTGCTCGCGGGCCTGGCGGCCCACCCGGCCCGCGCCCAATCCATGCCGGATCATGCCGGAATGGATCATGCCTCGATGCCGGGGATGAATCACGGCCCTGCCGACAAGGCCCCGGCCGCGCCGGCACCGATGAATCATGCATCGATGCCCGGCATGAACCCGGCCGCCCCCAACAACTCGCCCCCCGTCGGCAGCCTGCCGTCCAGCGACGGCGCGGCCCCGCGCGGCTACGACAGCTACGGCATCCATCCGCACATGATGGACAACGCGGCCACCTGGCATCTGCTGTTCGACAAATTCGGCGGGTCGCGCAATCGCGACGGCCAGAACGCATTGGAGTGGGACGGCCGCTTCTGGTACGGCACCGCCACTAATCGCCTGGTCATCAAGAGCGAAGGCGAACGCGAAAGCGGCGGCGGTTCCGACGCCAAGGTCGAAGCCTTCTGGAGCCACGCCATCTCGCCCTTCTGGGACCTGCAGCTGGGCGCCCGGCGCGACGTCGGCACCGGCCCCAAGCGCAACTGGGCCGCCGTCGGCATCGAAGGCGTGCTGCCCTACAACATCGAACTGGAAACCACCGCCTACGCCGGCCCATCCGGCCGCACCGCGCTGGCCATGAAGGCCGAATACGACCTGCTGCTGACCCAGCGCCTGATCTTCACGCCCGAACTCGAAGCCAGCGCCTACGGCCGCAACGACCCCGAACGCGGCATCGGCTCGGGCCTGTCCAAGGGTTCGCTGTCATTGCGCCTGCGCTACGAAGTCACGCGCGAATTCGCCCCCTACGTTGGCGTATCCTTTGAACGTAAATTCGGCCGCACCGCGGACTATGCATCCGACGCCGGCCAAAGCCGCTCGCAGGCCGCCGTGCTGGCCGGCGTGCGCTTCTGGTTCTGACCCCCTTGCCCGTCAACGGAGCCCCATGAAAAAAACGCTCGCCCCCACCCGCCGCCTGATCCTGGCCGCCGCCCTGTCCCTGCCGCTGTACGCCCCGGCCTTCGCCCTGGCGCAGACCGCCCCCAAGGTCCAGGTCTGGAAGACCCCCACCTGCGGCTGCTGCGAAGACTGGGTCAAGCACATGCGCGACAACGGCTTTGACGTCACCACCCACGACGTCCAGGACACCGGCCCCGTGCGCCGCAACACCGGCATGGCCGACTACGGCTCCTGCCACACCGCCGTGGTCGACGGCTACGCCATCGAAGGCCACGTACCCGCCAGCGACGTGCGCCGCCTGCTGCTCGAAAAACCCGACGCCGCCGGCCTGGCCGCCCCCGGCATGCCCCTGGGCTCGCCCGGCATGGACGGCCCCGAATACGGCGGCCGCAAGACCCCGCACGACGTCCTGCTGGTGGACAAACGCGGTGGCGCCAAGGTCTTCCAGGCGTATCGTTGATGGCAACACGCCCGCCGGTTCCCTCCCGGACCGGCGGGATGAACGCCGCCCCGGCGCGCCCCTTGAAACAATTCATCCACACCGCGCCAATGGCTACTCCTTGCACTGCAGCAAAAATGCGCCACAATAAATAAAACGCATTTCCCCACCCGACCCCTGGCAGTCATGGCAAAAATCGTCCTGTTCGAGAACATCCATCCGAGCGCCCGCGCCGTCTTCGAAACCGCCGGCTACACCGACATCGTCTCGCACGCCGCGGCCCTGCCGCCCGCGCAGATGCACGACGCCCTGCGCGGCGCCCACGTCGCCGGCATTCGTTCTCGCACCCACCTGGACGCCGCCCTGCTGTCCGGCAACCCCGACCTGCGCGTCGTCGGCTGCTTCTGCATCGGCACCAACCAGGTCGACCTCGACACCGCCATGCAACGCGGCATCCCGGTGTTCAACGCCCCCTTCTCCAACACCCGCTCGGTCGCCGAGCTCGTGCTGGGCGAAGCCATCCTGCTGCTGCGCCGCATTCCCGAAAAGAACGCCCGCGTGCACCTGGGCCACTGGGACAAGAGCGCCTCCGGCGCTTTCGAGACCCGCGGCAAGACCCTGGGCATCGTCGGCTACGGCAACATCGGCTCGCAGATCAGCACCCTGGCCGAAAGCCTGGGCATGCGCGTCATCTACCACGACGTCGAAGCCAAACTGCCCCTGGGCAACGCCCGTCCGGCCGGTTCGCTCAACGACCTGCTCGAACAAGCCGACGTCGTCACCCTGCACGTGCCCGGCGGCAAATCCACCGAAAACATCATCGACGCCGACGCCCTGGCCCGCATGCGCCGCGGCGCCATCCTCATCAACGCCTCGCGCGGCACCGTCGTCGACATCAACGCCCTGCACGCCGCCCTGAAATCCGGCCACCTGGCCGGCGCCGCGCTCGACGTCTTCCCCACCGAACCCAAGAGCGCCGACGAGCCGCTGGCCAGCCCCCTGATCGGCCTGCCCAACGTCATCCTCACCCCGCACATCGGCGGCAGCACACAGGAATCCCAAGAGAACATCGGCCGCGAAGTCGCCGAAAAGCTCGTGCGCTTCCTGCAGGCCGGCACCACCAAGGGCGCCGTCAACTTCCCCGAACTGCCCTTCCTGGAACAGGCCGGCGCCACCCGCATCCTGCACGTGCACCGCAACGCCCCCGGCGCCCTGGGCACGCTCGACAACCTGATGGCCCAACACGGCCTGAACATCGTCAGCCAGACCCTGCAGACCAAGGGCCAGATCGGCTACGTCATCACCGACGTCGAAGGCCACGTCGACGACCTCGTCATGACCACGCTGCGCGACCACCCCATCACGGTCCGCTGCGACCGGCTGTAAAGCGCGCAACCGGCAAGGCAAGAAAAAAGAGGGGACCAAAAAACGGTCCCCTCTTTTTTTTCAATTCCGCCCTCCTCCCTGCCACGCCTCCCCCCCCCGCCAGCAACCCAGCACCGCCACGACGCCCCACAGGCGCCAATGCCGATTCCGGCCGCCCGCGCGGCCTGGAAATCGGCGACCCCGCACACTCTTGGCCAGCCTCGAACGCAACAGCGCCCCAAACCTCGCACGCCGTAGCCTGGGGTGGGCGGCGCACAGGGGACGCGCGCCGTCGATGCGCCCGAGGGAATCTGAAGGCAGGCGCCGAAGGCGACAACGAAGATGACGAGAGGGTAGTCCGGAGCGAAGGCTCCGGACCGCAATCGTTGGCGCGCGTCCCCTGTGCGCCGCCCGCCCCAGGCGACCTACGAAGCCACGGCCACCCAACAGCCGCGCGCACTACGGACGATCACCCCCCGCCTGCCCAACAAAATGCGCCGCCACCCATTTCTCACACACGGCCCACAACGCGGGCGCGCCACGTTCAATCACCGGCCCATAACGCGCCAGCACTTGTTCATAAGACACTCCGTTCTCCGTCCACGTGCCCCCACCGGTAAACACATTGATCAGCAGCGGTTGAAACCGATCCAACGCCTTCGCGAACTTCGCATCTTCCGACTCGGCCTGCTCGAACTCCCGCCACAACGCCAGGAACTCATCCCCCTGCGCCCCCGGCAACAACCCGAACAACCGCACCGCCGCCGCGTCCTCCTGCTCCGCCTGCACCTGCGCCGACGAGCCGCCGTGGATCGGAAAATCACCCACATCGATCTCCACCACATCGTGCAGCAACAGCATCCGCATCACCCGCCCCGTATCCACCGGGCCACAGGCGTACTCGCTCAGCACCAGCGCATACATCGCCAGATGCCACGAATGTTCCGCCGAATTTTCCTTGCGGCTCGCGTCCAGCAGCGGCGACTGCCGCACCACCGATTTCAGCCGGTCAATTTCCCGCAGGAAACCCAGTTGCTTCTCCAACGCCGTCAATTCCATCCACTTCTCCTCATTCAAGGCGCGGCCGCGGCCCGCCCCAGGCATTCCGCCATTTTGCCCCCGACGCTGCCGGCATCGAACGGCAAGCGCCCGATGATGCCGATTTCCCGGTAGAACGCCGCCTCGCCCAGCGACAACAGCCGCAACCCGTCCAGGTTCAAGCCCCGCAGCCGCGGCAACAACCCCACCCCCAGCCCATGCCGCACCATATTGGCGATCGCTTCGATTTCATCGAGCTCCACCGCCTCGTGCACCGTGATGCGCTGCTTCTTCAGGAACAGATCCACCACCCGCCCGCCGAACGACGCCCGGTCGTAGCGAATGAACGGTTGCGTTGCCAGCAGCTCGCGCCACGGCGCCAGCGGCATCGATTCCGGCATGGCCAGCACCACTTCTTCGCGCAGCAGCGGCTGCCAGCCCAACTCCGGCGGCAACGCGAATGGCGGCCGGATCAGCAGCGCCATGTCGACCTCGCCCGCGTCCACCTGCCCCAAAAGCGACAGCGACACCCCCGGCACGATGCGCACCCGCACGTCCGGATAGCCCGCGCGGAACTCCCCCAGCGCCCGCACCAGCAGGTCCTGCTGCACCGACGCAATGGCGCCGATGCGCAGCGACCCGCTGACGTGGCCCGCGCCCGCCGTGGCCATGCGCTCGGCCATGGCCACCAGTTCCTCGGCCTGCGGCAGCATCTCGCGCCCGTGCGCGTTCAGCGTCGCCGCGCGGGCGCCGCGGTCGAACAGCGCCACGCCCAGGTATTCCTCCAGGCGCTTGATCTGCGCACTGACGGCCGACTGGGTCAGGCCGAGCTGGGCGCCCGCCCCCGTGAAGGTGCCGTCCCGCGCCACGGCGATGAAGGTCTTGAATTCTTTGATCACAATCAATATTTTCGATGCTAAGACACAAAAAATATCGTTTTTCAATCAAAAAAACAATTCATAAACTAGCAATCAGGACACGACCCGATGGTGACGGTCCGCAATCTGATTTACCTTTTCCGCCTTATCCGGAGCTTTTCATGACCGCTCAAACCAACTTGCCGCCGTTCCACCTGGCCTTCCCGGTCCGCGACCTGGCCGAAGCCCGCGCCTTCTACGGCGAAAAGCTGGGCTGTCCCGAGGGCCGCAGCTCGCCCGAATGGATCGACTTCAACTTCTACGGCCACCAGATCGTCGCCCACCTGGCCCCCAGCGAGTGCGGCCACAAGGCCACCAGCGCCGTCGATTCGCATAATGTGCCCGTGCGCCATTTCGGCGCCGTGCTTTCCATGGAACAATGGGAAGCCATGGCCAAGCGCCTGACCGATGCCGGCACCGAGTTCGTCATCGAGCCCTACATCCGCTTCAAGGGCGAAGTCGGCGAACAGGCCACCATGTTCTTCCTGGATCCGTCGGGCAACGCGCTGGAATTCAAGGCGTTCAAGAACATGGATTCGTTGTTCGCCAAGTAATCCGTCTCTACAGGTTTCGTGCCGTTGAACGCAATATCAGACCCACCTTCTTCGGCCGAAACCCCCTGGCGCATCCAGCCCCAGGGAGACCGCTGCCTGATCGTCTCGTTCGGCGATCAGATCGACGCCGCTGTCGGACGCACCTGTCTGGCCGCGGCGCGCAAGCTGCGCGATGCCGGCCTGCCGGGCGTGACCGACGTCGTGCCCTCGTTCGTGGCGGTGGCAGTCCACTACCGCCCCGACGGCCTGGGCAACGGCCCCACCTACGCCAGCCTGGCCGACCGCATTGAAACCCTGTTGGCCGAAGGCATTGCCGCCGACGCCGCCGCCGGCCGCGACGTCGACGTGCCTGTCTGCTACGGCGGCGAACATGGCCCCGACCTGCTCGAGGTGGCCACCGCCGCTGGCCTGACGCCCGACGAGGTCATCGCGCTGCACAGCGGGCCGCGCAGCATGGTGTTCATGCTGGGCTTTGCGCCCGGCCATGCCTACCTGGGCGTCCACGACGAAAAACTGAACCTGCCGCGGCGCGCCTCGCCACGCACCGCCGTACCCCCTGGCGCCGTGGCCATCGCCAACCGCCAGACCGTCATCTACCCCAACCGCCTGCCCGGCGGCTGGCACATCATCGGCACCACGCCGCTGACCATGTTCGACCCCGCGCGCGAACCGGCTGCGCTGCTGCAACCCGGCGACTCGGTCCGCTTCGTGCCCATCACCCCCGAAGAATTCGACCGTCTGCGCGAGGCCCGGCCGTGAGCATCACCGTCATCAAGCCGGGCATGCTGTCCAGTTTCCAGAACCGCGGCCGCGACGGCTACCAGCACCAGGGCATTCCCGCTGCCGGCGCCATGGATGAACGCGCCCACCGCCTGGCCAATGCACTGGCCGGCAACACCGGCGACCCGGCCACGCTCGAAATGACCCTGACCGGCCCCACGCTGCGCTTTGATGCGTCAGCCTGCTTCGCGCTGGCGGGCGCCGACCTGGGCGCCACGCTCAACGGCCAGGACATCCCCTTGCACCGCCCGCTGGTGGCACGCGCCGGCGATACGCTGGCGTTCGGCGCCCGGCCCGCCAACGGCGTGCGCGGCTACCTGGCGGTGCATGGCGGTTTTGCGCTGCCGTCCGTGATGGGCAGCGAAACCACCTACCTGCGCAGCGGCTTCGGCGGCTTCGAAGGCCGCGCGCTGGCCAAGGGCGACCAGGTCGGCCTGCGCCAGGCGCTGGGCCATTCCGATCTGGACGCCCTGCAGAAAGCGCTGTGGGACATCCGCATCTACCTGCCCGGCGCGCTGGGCCACAAGCAACGCGACGCCATCCGCTTCCTGCCCGGCCTGCAATGGGAAGAATTCTCGGAAGCCACCCGCCATGCCTTCGGCGGCTCGGAATTTCGCATCAGTCCGCAATCGGACCGCATGGGGTACCGGTTGCTGGGGCCTGCGCTGTCCATGAGCCAGCCGCGCCAGATGCTGTCGGAAGCCGCCTGCTTCGGTACCGTGCAGGTGCCGTCCGGCGGCGAAGCCATCATCCTCATGGCCGACCGCCAGACCACCGGCGGCTACCCCAAGATCGCGCAGATCGCCACCGTCGACCTGCCGCTGCTGGCCCAATACGCGCCGGGACGCACGCTGCGCTTTGCGCGTATCGAACTGGACGAGGCCCAGCGCCTGGACGGCGAACGCGAACGCGCCTTTACCCAATTGCTGGACACGCTGGCGCCGCTGCGCGCATTGCTGACACAAGGACACTGACATGAGCCAAAGCATCGACCTGAACTGCGACATGGGCGAAAGCTACGGCGCCTGGACCATGGGCAACGATGCCGCGGTGCTGGCGTTCGTCAGCTCGGCCAACATCGCCTGCGGCTTCCATGGCGGCGACCCCGCCACCCTGCGCAAGACCGTGGCCGCCGCGCTGGCCCAGGGCGTGGCGCTGGGCGCGCACCCCAGCCTGCAGGACCTGGCCGGTTTCGGCCGCCGCGCCATTCCCACCACACCCGAAGAAGCCTACGACATCGTCGTCTACCAGATCGGCGCGCTGGCCGGCGTGGCCGCTTCGCAGGGCGCGCGGCTGCATCACGTCAAGGCGCATGGCGCGCTGTACAACATGGCCGCGAAAGACGCCGGCCTGGCGCGCGCCATCTGCCAGGCCGTGAAAGACGTGGATGCCTCGCTGGTGCTGTATGGCCTGGCGGGCAGCAAGCTGATCGATGCCGCCCGCGACATCGGCCTGGCCGCGGCCAGCGAAGTCTTTGCCGACCGGTCCTACCAGGACGACGGCTCGCTCACCCCGCGCACCCGCGCGGGCGCCATGATCGAAGACGTGGACCAGGCGGTTGCGCAGGTGCTGCGCATGGCCCGCGAAGGCCTGGTGCGCTCGGTCGACGGCAAGGACGTGCCGGTGCAGGCCGACACGCTCTGTATCCATGGCGACCAGCCCAACGCGCTGGTGTTCGCGCGCGCCATCCGCGACGCGCTGCAACAGGCAGGCATCGCGGTGCGCACGCCGCAGGCGCGCTGACGGGTATCGACGTGAAAAAGGCCGCGCGCTAGCCGCGGCCGAAACGCGGCGCCGGCTCTTCGGCGTCCTGCAGCGAGGCCTCGTGGTAGGCCCGCAAAATGCCCGGCAGCACATCCAGCACGTAGCTGCGCGTCAGTTCGGCCGCGCGATCGAAATCGCGGCTGGCCATGGCCTGCGTGATGCCCTGGGTGTAGGTCTGCAGGTTGTTCGAGTCCATCGTCTCTTTGGCCAGCAGATAGCGCAGCGGCTCGACCTGCTCGTACAGCTTGGTCAGCACGCCCACCAGCGGCGCGTTGCCCGTGAAGCGGGCGCCGGCCAGGTAGAACTCGCGCAGCGCCGCGATGTAGGCGCGCACGTCGCGCTTGGCCATGGCCGCGGCGATGGCATCGTCGTAGGTGCGCAGTTCAGCCACCAGCGGCGACACGTCGTCCATCTCGGCGACCTGGCGGATACAGTAGGCCTCCAGCTCCGCGCGCAGCTTGTACAGGTGGCGGATCTGGGTTTCCGAATACAGGGTGGCCCTGAAACCTTTGCGTTGGACATGCGTCACCAGGCCGCTCAATTCCAGCAACCGCAGCGCTTCCCGGATGGGACTGCGGCTGGTGCCGAAACGCTGCTCCAGTTCCTGTTCCCGCAACGGCTGCCCGGGCCTGATAGTGCCATCCACTATCAACTCACGAATCTGTTCCTGTAGGAAATACGGAATCGTGGCGGGCGCTTTGACGTCCAATCGGCTCCCCTTGTACTGCGTGATGCAAGTATTGCGACACCGAGAAGATACTAGAAATCTATTGAAACACAAATAAGAAAATTGTTGCAGCAGTTCGTGTGTGAGCCCGCTGATGGCCACGGGCGTGGCAGGTGAACTGTGGCAGTTGGCGAGTCAGGCATCAGGCCAGCAGACGTCGCCTGACCGCATCAATCCCAGTCGTCGCGGTAGACGAACTTGGGCATTTGCCAGTTGAAGCGCAGGGCCAGCAGGCGCAAGGCCAGGCCGGCGGCCAGGGCGATGGGCACGGCGGCGTTGGCGGACAGCCCCAGGGCCTGGCTGCCCAGGTACAGCGCCCCGGTCACCACCGACACGCTGGCATAGAGCTCTTTGCGAAACAGCAGCGGCACCTCGTTGCAGAGCACGTCGCGCAGCACCCCGCCGGCGCAGCCGGTGATCATGCCGCTGATCAGCACCACCGTGATCGGCAGCTGCATCAGTTGCGCCACCTGGCAGCCGATGACGGTGAACGCCACCAGGCCCAGGGCATCGGCCAGCAGGAACAGGCTGCGCAACCGTCGCATGATCGGTGCGATCAGGGCCGTGAGCAGCGCCGCGCCCGCCGTCATCCACAGGTATTCCGGATGCACCACCCAGGTCAGCGGGTAATGGCCCAGCAGCACATCGCGCAGCGAGCCGCCGCCCAGCGCGGTGACGCAGGCGATGATGCACACGCCCATCCAGTCCATGTCGCGCCGGCCGGCCGAGAGCGCCGCGGTCATGGCTTCGGCCACGATGGCGACCAGGTAAAGCGTGTGCAGCAGGGTGGGAGAAAGATCGGGGAACATGGATCGGGCAAGCGTGAAAAAGGCGCCACCGGGGTCGGACCCCACGGCGGGCGGCAGGCCCCCATTGTATTGACACCTCGCAATGGCGTTGCCGCCGGCCCCCGCCATCCCTTACGCTGAAAGCCCGTTGATATCGGTCAAGCCCCTGTTCGCGCCGCGGCCGGACAATGGGGTATGCCCGCCAAGGGCGCCATCGGCCGGACGGAGGCTGGCGGGAGCCACCGGCCCGGTCCTACCTCGGGAGAAACGTATGTCTGAACAACCAGGCCCCATCCTTCTGGCCACGGACCTGAGCGCGCGGGGCGACCGCGCGCTGGACCGGGCGCTGCAACTGGCCAAGGAACGCAATACCAAGCTGGTCGTGCTGCACGTCATGGAAACCCATTCCGTGCCGGCGCGCTTGACCACGCCGGTCTGGCGCCGGCTGTCGACCGACCACAAGGCCCTGGCCGAGCGCGAGCTGGCCGAAGACCTGGCCGACGCCGGGATTCCCACCGAGGTCGTGGTGGCCACCGGCGACCCACTGGTGCGCATCATGGAAACCGCCGACAGCTTCGGCTGCTCGCTGATCGTCACCGGCATTGCCCGCGACGAAACGCTGGGCCGGCTGTTGTTGGGCACCACGGTGGAAAAGCTGGCGCGCCAGGCCCGCCAGCCGGTGCTGGTGGTCAAGACGCGCCCGCGCAAGCCCTACCACGACGTGCTGGTCGCCACCGACTTTTCGCCGGGCTCGCGCCAGGCGCTGCGCGCCGCGCTGCACCTGGTGCCCGACGCCAGCCTGACGCTGTTCCACGCCTACGACGTGCCCTTCCAGGGCAAGAATGTGCCGGATGACGCCGTGACGCGCAGCTTCTACAAGGCGGCCGAGCAAAGCGCGCGCGAGTTCATCGCCGAAACGGCGGAACTGGCGGACGTGGCGGCGCCCAAGGTGGTGCTGGAATGCGGCCAGCCGGAAACCGTGCTGTCGGAATACTCGTTCAACCACCGGTCCGACCTGGTGGTGACGGGCACCCACGGCCGCACCGGCCTCTTGCGCACCGCCATCGGCAGCGTCGCCGAACGGCTGCTGGAAGCCCTGCCCAGCGACGTGCTGATCGTGCGGCTGACCGGCGACGAATAAGCGATCGCCCGCAACGCGGGGACTCAGGCTTCGTCGCCGTTCTGGATCATGGCCTCGATGCGGCTGCGCAGCATGCGCAGCAGCACCAGGCCGGGCAGCGCAATGACGACCGTCACCAGGAAGAACCCTGGCCAGCCCAGGTGTTCGACCAGGGGCGGCGTCAGCGGTCCGGCCAGGTAGGTGCGGCCCACGGCCGACAGCGCCGACAAGAGCGCGAACTGCGTGGCCGAAAAGCGCTGGCGGCACAGGGCCATCAGCAGGCCCACGAACGAGGCCGTGCCCAGCCCACCGCACAGGTTTTCAAGACCGACGGCGCTGGCCATCAGCCAGATGCTCTTGGGGCTGACGGCAATGAGCCAATAGCCCAGGTTGGACACCGCCTGCAGCAGGCCGAACACCATCAGCGACCGGTACAGCGTCCAGCGCGACATGATGAAGCCGCCGGCCAGCGCGCCGACGATGGTGGCGGCCATGCCCATGACTTTGTTGACCGCGCCGACTTCGGTAGGCGTGTAGCCCGCGCCGCGGATCAGGAAGGTGGTGGACAGCGCGCCGGCAAAGGCGTCGCCCAGCTTGTACAGCACGATCAGCAGCAGCACCAGCAAGGCGCCGCGGCGGGTGAAGAATTCCTGCAATGGCGCCGCCACGGCTTCGCCCAGGCTGCGCGGGGCCACGGCCACGCGTTCCGGTTCAGGCGCCCACAGCGTGGCCAGCGCGCACAGCAGCATCAGGCCGCCCATCACCACGTAGGTATTGCCCCAGCCGATCCATTGGTCGGCCATGATCAACGCCAACCCGCCCGAGACGATCATGGCCAGGCGGTAGCCCATGACCTTGATGGCCGCGCCCGCGCCGCGCTCTTCCTTGCGCAGCACGTCGGTGCAATAGGCGTCGAAAGCGATGTCCTGGGTGGCGGACAGGAAAGCCACCAACACCGCCAGCAGCGCCAGCGTCTGCAAGGCCGACGACGGCGACAGCGTGCCCATCAGCATGATGGCCAGGCCCAGCAGGACTTGCGTGACCAGCATCCAGCCGCGACGCCGGCCCAGCAGCGGCGGCACGTAGCGGTCGACCAGCGGGGCCCACAGGAATTTCAGGGTGTAGGCGGTGCCTACCAGGGTAAGGAAACCGATCTGCTGCAACGGCACGCCGGCCACAGTGGCCCAGGCCTGCAAGGTGCCGCTGGTCAGGGCCAGCGGCAATCCGCTGGCAAACCCCAGGACCAGCAGGGGTGCGACGCGGGGGCTGGTGTAGACGTTGGATACAGCGGTAATGACGGTCTCCTGGAACGGGCCGGCGCGGCGCACAGGCGTGCGCCACGGGCTTGCGGCATTTTAGGCGCGGATCGCCCGGGCCGTCAGCCGCCGTTGCAGAAAGTCAGGGAGAGGCGAAGCGGTACACCGCCAGGGTGCTGCGCCAGCTGGGAAACGCCTTGATCTCGCGCCCTTCGTTGAAGGTGGCGCGTTCCAGGATGCGCAGGCCCAGTTCACCGGCCAGCTGTTCGAAGTCGCGCAGCGTGCACAGGTGGATGTTGGGCGTGTTGTACCACTGGTAAGGCATCTGGCCGGTCACTGGCATGCGGCCGCGCAGGATCATCCAGCCGTGCGGCCAGTAGCCGAAATTGGGAAACGACACCACGCCGTGGCGCGCCACCCGGGCCATTTCGCGCAGGATGTGCTCGGTGCGGTGCATGGACTGCAGCGTCTGCGACAGCACCACGGTATCGAACTGCTTGTCGTCGAACAGCGCCAGGCCGTCTTCCAGGTTCTGCTGGATCACTTCCACGCCGCGCTTCACGCAGGCGATGACGCAGGTGTCGTCCAGTTCCACGCCCGCGCCGCGCACCTGGCGGTGGTCGCGCAGGTGCGCCAGCAGCGCGCCGTCGCCGCAGCCCAGGTCCAGTACGCGGCTGCCGGGCTCGATCCAGCTGGCGATGCGCGCCAGGTCGGGCCGCAGCGTGGCCACGGCGGGCCGGGGAGTGACAGGGTTCATGCGTAGGATCCTTCGATCTGAGCGGCGTCGACCAGGCCCAGTTCGCGGGCGATGCGCTCGTAATAGCCGCGAACCACGGCATGGTAGCGCGCGTCGTCCAGCAGGAAGGCGTCGTGCCCGTGCGGCGCGTCGATCTCGGCGTAGGTGACGGGGCTGGCGTTCTTGAGCAGGGCCCGCACGATCTCGCGCGAGCGTTCCGGCGGGAAGCGCCAGTCGGTGCTGAACGACACCAGCAGGAAGTCGGCCTTGGCCGGCGCCAGCGCGCGCGCCAGGTCACCGCCGGTCTTGCGGGCCGGGTCGAAGTAATCCAGCGCGCGGGTGATCAGCAGATAGGTGTTGGCGTCGAAATAGCGGGTGAATTTCTCGCCCTGGTAGCGCAGGTACGACTCGACCTCGAATTCGACGCCGTAGCCATAGTGGTACGCACCGTCCGCCGCCGGCTCGCGCTGGGCACGGCCGAATTTCTCGGCCATGTCGTCGTCAGACAGGTAGGTGATGTGGCCGATCATGCGCGCCACCGACAGGCCGCGGCGCGGCACCGTGTCTTGCGCGTAGTAGTCGCCGCCGTGGAAATCCGGGTCGGTGATGATGGCGCGGCGCGCCACCTCGTTAAAGCCGATGTTCTGCGCCGACAGGCGCGGCGTGCTGGCGATGACCACGCAATTGGCCACGCGCTCGGGCAAGGTGATGGCCCAGCTCAGGGCCTGCATGCCGCCGAGCGAACCGCCCATCACGGCGGCAAAGCGCTCGATGCCGAAGTGGTCGGCGACGCGGGCCTGCGCCTGCACCCAGTCTTCCACCGTCAGCACCGGGAACGCGGCGCCCCAGGGCTTGCCGGTCTCGGGGTTGATGCTGGCCGGGCCGGTCGAACCAAAGCACGAACCCAGGTTGTTCACGCCGATGACGAAGAACAGGTTGGTATCCACCGGCTTGCCGGGGCCCACCATGTTGTCCCACCAGCCCACGTCGCTGGGCGTGTCGGCCGCCTGGCCTGCCACGTGGTGCGAGGCGTTCAGTGCATGGCAGATCAGCACGGCATTGGTGCGCTGGGCGTTCAGGGTGCCATAGGTCTCGACCGCCAGTTCGTAGGCGGCCAGCGACTGTCCGCTGAGCAAGGACAGCGGCTCGTCGAAACGAAGATAGACGGGTGCGACCAGACCGACGGAACCGGGATCAACGGCGTCGGACTGAGTGACGGGTGCGACGGTGGCAGGCGAGCCTGCAAGCGCGGCGCTGGCCGAATCACCGGCCAAATGTTGGGCAGGAGTGGTCATACGGACCTCTTTAGCTGGATTTATTGGAAGGCGCCCGCAAGCGGATCAGGCAAATCGGCGCCGAAATTAGGATAGTGCGGCAAGAATTCTAGCACTGCTTGCGGTGGGGGCCGCAAGCCCCACCCACGCCGCGCAGCAGCGGGCAACCGGTCAGGCGCCGGCCTCCCAGGGCTCGTGGCCCAGGTATTCGTAATGCTCGGTGTTCACGCGCGAGATGCGCCATTCCACCGGCTGGCGGTTGTACGAAAACGCCACGCGGCGGATCTCGAGCAGGGGCGCGCCCTCGGCCACGCCCAGCCAGCGCGCATGGGCGCGGTCGGCCAGGCAGGTGCGCAGGCGCTCGTCGGTGGCGATGACGTTGACGCCGAATACGTCCTGGTACAGCGCGTACAAGGTGCTGGCGCGCTCGCGCAAGTGCCCCTCGGTCATGCCGGGAAAGCGCGATTCGGGCAGGCAGATGTCGTCGATCATGACCACGTCGCCGTTCAACGACAGCATGTTCAGGAACTCGAACACATAGGCGCCGGCAGGCAGGCCCAGCTTCTCGCGCGCCGCGGCCGATGCCTTGACGCGGCGGAACCGCAGCAGCTCGGTCGTGGGGTACGACTTGTTGCCATCCTGGCGCAGGATGCGGAAGAACTTGAAGAAGTGGTGGTTGCGCGTGTGCACCGCCACATAGGTGCCCCGGCCCTGATGGCGCACCAGGATGTTTTCCGCGGCCAGTTCGTCGATGGCCTTGCGCAGCGTGCCGATCGACACGCCAAAGCGTTCCGCCAGGTTCTTTTCCGGGGGGATCGCCTCGCCCTGCTTCCATTCGCCTTGCGCCAGCGCGGCAAGCACGGCTTGCTTGACCTGCTCGTACAAGGGACTGCCCAAAGGCACAGTCGATGACAGGCTGGTGTTCATGGGTGCATCGCAAAAATCAGGGACCTCCAGTGTAGCGGTCCACGACGGCTTGGCTCAAGTCATACAATTCATATATATGATTTAGTTGACATGCCGAAAAGCCGATCTTAAGATTTGCCGGACGTTGTGATCCCGAAGCGCTTGCGGCACCCGGCCGCACGCCCAGCCCAAGAGAGGAAGACGATGATTCATGCCGTATTGCACGATGCCAAGGACACGGTGGCGGTCGCCGTGGTGGAAGGCCTGACCGCCGGAACGGAACTGAACGCCTGGATCATGGACGAGGACAAGATCATCCATGTGCAGGCCTCGCAGGACATCCCCATCGGCCACAAGGTCGCGATGAAAGACATGGCCGAGGGCGACACGGTCTTCAAGTACGGCGTGGACATCGGCCGCGTGGTGGCGCCGATCAAGGCCGGCCAGCACGCCCACGTGCACAACATCAAGACCAAGCGCTGGTAAGCGTCCCCCCCGCCCCCCAAGAGGAAAAAATCATGTCCGTCATCAATGCTCAGACCACCTTCCAGGGTTACCGCCGCGACAATGGCCGGGTCGGCGTGCGCAACCACGTCATCGTGCTGCCCGTGGACGACATTTCCAACGCCGCGGCCGAGGCCGTCGCCCACAACATCAAGGGCACGCTGGCGTTGCCCCACCCCTATGGCCGGCTGCAATTCGGCGAAGACCTGGAGCTGCACTTTCGCACCCTGATCGGCACCGGCTGCAATCCCAACGTGGCCGCGGTGGTGGTGATCGGCATCGAAGAAGGCTGGACCAAGCGCGTGGTCGACGGCATTGCCGCCACCGGCAAGCCGGTCATGGGCTTCAGCATCGAACTGCATGGCGACCACGACACCATCATGCGCGCCTCGCGCTGCGCCAAGGAATTCGTGCACTACGCCACGGCGCTCACGCGCAGCACGTGTCCGATCTCGGACCTGTGGGTGTCGACCAAGTGCGGCGAGTCCGACACCACGTCCGGCTGCGGCGCCAACCCCACGGTGGGCAATGCCTTCGACAAGCTGTATGCGCTGGGCTCGACCCTGGTGTTCGGTGAAACGTCGGAACTGACGGGCGGCGAACACATCGTGGCCGAGCGCTGCGCCAACGACGCCGTGCGCGAACGCTTCATGTTCATGTTCGACCGCTACCAGGCCATGATCGACCGCTGGAAGACCAGCGACCTGTCCGAATCCCAGCCCACCAAGGGCAACATCGCCGGCGGCCTGACCACCATCGAGGAAAAGGCGCTGGGCAACATCCAGAAGATCGGCAAGCATTGCCGCGTGGACGGCGTGATCGACAAGGCCGAGATTCCTGACGGGCCGGGCCTGTGGTTCATGGATTCGTCGTCGGCCGCGGCCGAAATGGTGACGCTGTGCGCGGCGTCCGGCTATGCGGTGCACTTCTTTCCCACCGGCCAGGGCAACGTCATCGGCAACCCCATCCTGCCGGTCATCAAGATCTGCGCCAACCCGCGCACCGTGCGCACCATGTCGGAACACGTGGACGTGGACACCAGCGCGCTGCTGCAGCGCGAGATCGACCTGAACCAGGCCGGCGACAAGCTGCTGGAATGCATGCTGGCCACCGCCAATGGCCGCTGGACCGCGGCCGAGGCCCTGGGCCACCGCGAATTCGTGCTGACCCGCATCTTCGAAAGCGCCTGACAAAAAAACACGCAGACCCGGGCGCAAGCCGCCACGGCAGCACAGGCGTATGCATTCCTACCCGGGCGCCACCCCCAAGGAGGAAGACAGATGAATCGCGAGCAATCCCCCCCGATCGACGGCGCGCAGCGCCGGCGCGTGCTGGGCGCCCTGGGCGCCGCCGGTCTCTGTGCGTTGACGCCCTGGCAACAGGCGCTGGCGCAGAAGCGCGCCTGGCCCGAACGCCCCATCAACTACGTCGTGCCCTTCCCGCCCGGCGGTCTGACCGACGTGGCCGCGCGCCAGGTCGGCAAGGCGCTGGGCGATGCCGAGCGCTGGAACGTGGTGGTGGAAAACAAGCCCGGCGGCAGCGCCAACATCGGCGCGGCCCACGTGTCGCACGCCGCGCCGGACGGCTATACCTGGCTGGCGATCACCCTGTCGCACGCCGCCAACGCCACGCTGTTCGCCGGCAAGGCCGGCTACGACCTGACGCGCGACCTGACGCCGCTGGCCGGGCTGGCCTCGTCGCCCATCATGGTGGTGGTCAATGCCAAAAGCCCCATCAAGACCATGGACGACCTGGCCCGCGCGGCGGCCGCCAAGCCGCTGGCGGCCGGCTCCAGCGGCAACGGCACGCCCCCGCACCTGACGCTGGCGCTCTACCAGAAGCTGACCGGCGCGCCGCTGATGCATGTGCCGTACAAGGGCGGCGCGCCTTCGCTGACCGACCTGATTGGCGGGCACCTGGACGTGGTGTTCTCGAATTACCCCGAGTCGCTGTCGCACGTGAAGAACGGTTCGCTGCGGGCCCTGGCCATCACCACCCGCGAGCGCAGCGCCGACCTGCCCGACGTGCCCACCGTGGCGCAGGCCGGACTGCCCGACCTGGTGGTGGAAAACTTCACCGGCGTCATGGGCCCGGCCGGCATGCCGCCCGAACTGGTGCAGCGTATCGGCGCGGCCATCGTCAAGCAGGTGTCGCAGCCCGCCATGCAGCAAGCCTTGCTGCAGCTGGGCTTCGTGCCGCAACCGCGCGGGCCCGAAGCCTTCGGCACCTACCTGGGGTCGGAAGTGGAGCGCTGGGCCAAGATCATCCGCGATGCCAACATCCAGATCGCCTGAGCCCGGAGGCCCCATGCATGTACTGATCTCGGAATTCATGGACGCGCCCGCCGTCGACGCCCTGCGCCAGCGCTTTGACGTGCGTTACGCCCCCGACCTGGTGGATGCGCGCGATGCGCTGCTCGATGCCGCGCGCCAGGCCGACGGCCTGATCGTGCGCAACCGCAGCCAGGTGGATGCCGCGCTGCTGGCCGCGGCGCCGCGGCTACGGGCGGTGGGCCGCCTGGGCGTGGGGCTGGACAACATCGACCTGCCGGGCTGCGCCGCCCGGGGCATCCAGGTGGTGCCGGCCACCGGCGCCAATGCCCGCGCGGTGGCCGAATACGTCATCGGCACGGTGCTGGCGCTGCTGCGCGGCGCCTATGCGTCCAGCGCCGACGTCGCGGCCGGACGCTGGCCGCGTACGGCGCTGTCGCAAGGGCTGGAGGCGCACGGCCGCACCCTGGGCGTGGTGGGCTTTGGCGGCATCGGCCAACTGACCGCGCGACTGGCGGCGGGGCTGGGCATGCGCATCGTCGCCTGCGACGCGGCGCTGCCGGCCACGCATCCCGTCTGGGCCGAAAGCGGCGCCACGCCCCTGCCGCTGGACGCGCTGCTGGCGCAGGCCGACGCCGTGTCGCTGCACGTGCCGCTGAACGCCGACACCCGCCACCTGCTCAATGCCGATCGCATCCGCGGCATGCGTCCGGGCGCCATTCTGGTCAACACCTCGCGCGGCGGCATCGTCGACGAGGCCGCCCTGGCCGCGGCGCTGCGCATGGGCCACCTGCGCGGCGCGGCGCTGGACGTGTTCGACCAGGAACCCCTGCCTGGCGGCGGCCCGCTGGCGGACGCGCCCAACCTGATCCTGACCCCGCACATCGCCGGACTGACGCAGGAAGCCAACACCCGGGTTTCCGACATGGTGGCCGCCGGTGTGACAATAGCGCTTACCGGCGGCGCCCGATGACGCGCGGCGCGCCCACCCGAACAGGAAGGATATGGCTCACATCTATCTGGACGAACTGCAACACCTGGCCGCGGCCAGCCTGGCCGCCGCGGGCGCCAACCCCGCCATGGCCGACAGCACGGCGCGAGCCCTGGTCTTTGCCGAAAGCCAGGGCCTGAGCTCGCACGGCCTGTCGCGCGTGCCGTTCTATGCCGGCCACCTGCGCACCGGCCGCGCGCTCGGCGACGCCGTGCCACGCATCGTGCACGAGCGCGGCGGGGCCGCCCTGATCGATGCGGGTTCCGGACTGGCATTCCCCGCCTGCGCCATGGCGGTGGAACAGGCCGCCGTGCGCGCCCGCGAACATGGCGTGGCTTTCATCGGCGTGGCCAACAGCCACCACTTCGGCGAAGCCGGCTACCACCTGGAAGCCCTGGCGGACGCCGGCCTGGTGGCCCTGGCCCTGAGCAACTCCCCCGCCGCCATGCCGGCCTGGGGCGGCAAGCGCCCGCTGTTCGGCACCAATCCCATTGCCGCGGTGTTCCCGCGGCGCGGCGGCGCGCGCATCGTCATCGACCTGTCGCTGTCGCAAGTCGCGCGCGGCAAGCTCATGATCGCGGCGCGCGACAACCAGCCGATTCCGCTGGGCTGGGCGCTGGACGCCGACGGCCAGCCCACCACCGACCCCAAGGCCGGCCTGGCCGGCAGCATGCTGCCCGCGGGCGGCGTCAAGGGCGCGATGCTGGCGCTGATCATCGAACTGCTGGCGTGCGCCCTGACCGGCTCGCACTTCGGCTTCGAGACCGAATCGTTCTTCGTCGACGAAGGCGGCCCCGCCCGCCTGGGCCAGGCCTTCATGGCAATCGACCCCGGCGCCCTGGCCGGCAAGGAAACCTACCTGGACCGTGTCGAAGTCCTGGTGGACGCCATGCTGGAAGACGACGGCGTGCGCCTGCCGGGCGAGCGCCGCCGCAAGCTGCGCGACGAAGCGATCAAGCATGGCGTGGAGATTCCCGAGGCGCTGATGGCGCAATTGCGCGCCATGTCGGGCGCGGCCTAGCGCCGGCCGGGGCGGCGCGGCGCCGCCCCCTTCCCCGCCACGGCACCTAGCCGCCGTGGCTGAACCACAGCATCAGCGGCGCCAGCAGCAGGAACACCACGGTCGACACCAGCACGGCGCCGGCCGCGGTATCGCCCATGGCGGTGTAGCGCTTGGCGTACATGTAGCTGACCACCGCGCAGGGCATCGCCATCTGCAGCGTCAGTGCGCCGGCCAGCACCGGTTCCAGGTCCAGCAACCACACGATCGCCAGGCCCGCGGCCAGGCCGGTGACCAGGCGCATCGCCGCCACCTTGGCGCCGTCCTTGATGCCATTGGCCGGTATCAGCGCCAGCGCGTGGCCCAGGCTCAGCAGCATCAGCGGCACGGTCACCGCGCCCAGCATCCGGGCGGTTTCGATCACCCAGTCCGGCACCGGAATGTGCAGCATGCGCATGGCCACCGCCACGATGGATGCCAGCAAAATCGGACTCTTCCAGCTGCCCTTGGTGTTGACGCCCGGCAGCAGCCGCACCGCGATCGTGTGCATCACGAAGGAATTGACGGCGAAGAACGCCACGGCCACTGACAGGCCAGCGTCGCCGAAGGCCAGCTGCGAAATCGGCAGGCCCAGGTTGCCGGCGTTGGGCAGGAAGGCGGTGGGCAAGAGCGTGCGCACCGGCAGCCGGCCCAGCTTGAGCAGCAGCGCGCAGGCCAGCGCGCACAGCAGCAACGCCAGCAGCGTGGCCGCGGCCACGTCGGCCAGCGCGCGGTCGTCCAGATGGGTGGTGACGAAAGTGTGGAACACCAGCGCGGGCGTCGTTACCGACGTGACCAGCGTGGTGATGAAGGAACCGCCGAACGGCAGGTCGCGCTTGCCCCAGAACACGCCGATGCCCACGCACGACAACAGGGGCATCATCAGCACGATGGCCGACAGGTAGAACTGCGCGATGGCGAGCATCCGGTTATTCCGTCAGAGATAAGTAAAGTAATTCGCGGCAGCATCAAAGCTTGCCCGGCGCAACGGCTTGGCCGCAGCATGGGGATTCTCTTGCCAGGAACCCTCGCCATTGCCCACGCCCGCCAAACCCGTCCCCGCCGTCCGGCTGTCGCCGCGCGAATCCGCCTGCCTGCACTGGGCAGCCGCCGGCAAGACCAGCTGGGAAACCGGCCGCATTCTCGACATCAGTGAAAGCACCGTCAATTTCCATCTGCGCAACGCCAGCCGAAAACTGCAGGTGCGGGGCCGGCGCGCCGCGGTGGCGGCGGCCATCCGGCGGGGGCTGCTGCACCCCGTCACGGCTTGACGACGACCGATCTCAGGAATTCTCGGGCACGCTCGGCCGGCAGGCTTTCCTCGGTGCCGGCAGCCACGGCCTCGATCAGCATGTTGTCGGTCACCCACACCCGCGCCCGCAGCCAGCCGGGCTTGCCCATGGCCTTGCCCTGCACATCGATGTCCTGCCCGTACGGCGGCCATTCGGTCGGCGGCGGCGCCTGCATGTTGACGTACAACGAGCGCATCAGCGCCATGCCCAGCGCCTGGCGGGCCACGGGGTCGGTGGCGATGTCCGGCGGCAGCGGGGCCGACCCGACCGCGAACACGGCCTCGCCCACCGTGGCGGTGGCCAGGGTAAAACTCAGGGTATGGGTATCCAGCCGCAGCTGGCGGGTCTCGGTCTGCACCCGATCCGGAAATGCCGCCCGCACGCGGCCGTCCGCCACGTCGACTTCACGCCAGTTGTAACGGGGCGAGCAGGCGGCCAGCAGCAGGGCCAGCGCAAGAATCGCGCCGCCTTTCTTGAACATGAAACGAAACAGCGATGAAATCGTCATTACCGGAAGACCCCACGGTCTTTTCATTTCGAGGAAAGCCCCAAATTGTCGCCGATTTCGATGACCCCCGCGCCCGACGGCACGCTTTTGGCCAATTATGTCTGGGCTGCCGCCCCGAATGTGCCCGCCCCGGTCTCCGGCCCCGGCACCCCCAGCATCTACCTGCTGCATGGCCTGAGCGAGCACGCCGGGCGCTATGACCGGCTGGCGCGCTGGCTGACCGCCCGCGGCTGGACGGTCGGCGCCCACGACCACCGCGGCCACGGCCGCTCGGCCGGCCGGCCCGCCACCCTGGCGCGCCAGGAAGACCTGGTGACCGACGCGGTATCGCGGCTGGACGCCTGGACGGCCGCCCATGGCCGTCCCCCCATCCTGCTGGGCCACAGCCTGGGCGCCCTGGTGGCGGTGCGCATCGCCCTGCAGCAACTGGCCCCGATCGATGCCCTGGTGCTCAGTTCGCCGCCGTTCGTGGTCAATGTGCCCATGTGGGTGCGCCGTACCCTGACCTGGATGTCGCTGCACGCCCCCGACCTGCGGGTGCCCCACGGCCTGGCGCCGGCCCGCATCTCGCACGACCGGGCGGTGGTCAAGGCGTACCGATCCGACCCCCTGGTGCGCCGCAGCATGACCGGCCGGCTGGCCCGTTTCGTGGACGACGGCGGGCGCGATTCCCTGCGCGAGGCCCACCTGCTGGCCTGTCGCACCCTGCTGATGGTGGCGGGCGACGATTCCATCGTGGCGGCCGAGGGCAGCCGCCAATTCGCCCAGCGGGCCCCCGCCGAATTGCTGACATTGCGCTGGTACGACACGGCCTGGCACGAGATTTTCAATGAAACCGCCCCCATCGCCGACCCGGTCTACGCCGACCTGGACGAGTGGCTGGCGCGCACCGCCGCGGTATTGTCCCTGTCCCCAGTACTGACTCCCTCTGCAGAGGAGGCCAGCACCCCGTAAAATCCCGCGACAGACCCCATCGAGAATATTCCGTGACTGATACCGCCGCACACCGCCTCGCCCGCCTGGAGGCCAACCGCCCGCTGCTGGCCCAGACCCTGCGAGGCATCGAAAAAGAAGGCCTGCGCGTCGACGAGCAGGGCATCCTGGCCCGCACGCCGCATCCGGCCGGCCTCGGTTCCGCGCTGACCAACGAGCACGTCACCACCGACTATTCCGAATCCCTGCTCGAACTCATCACCGGCACCCACAACAATGTGGAGGCCCTGCTGGCCGAACTGACGGCGACCCACCGCCACGTCTACAGCGTGCTGGACCATGAACTGATCTGGAACCAGTCCATGCCCGCCACGCTGCCGTCCGAGGCCGACATTCCCATCGCCTGGTACGGCACGTCCAATACCGGCATGCTCAAGCACGTGTACCGCCGCGGCCTGGCCGAACGCTACGGCAAGACCATGCAATGCATTGCCGGCGTGCACTACAACTTCTCGCTGCCCGAACAGCTGTGGTCGGTGCTGGACAACCAGCCCGGCACCGATCAGGAACGCCGTTCGCGCGGCTATATCGGCCTGATCCGCAACTTCACGCGTTATTCCTGGCTGCTGATGTACCTGTTCGGCGCGGCGCCCGCGCTGGCGCGCGATTTCCTGCGCGGCCGCGAACACCCGCTGCAAAGCCTGGGCGACCACACGCTGTACCTGCCCTACGCCACCAGCCTGCGCATGAGCGACCTGGGCTACCAGAACAAGGCGCAGTCGCAGCTCAAGCTCTGCTACAACGACCTGGATACCTTCCTGGGCCGCCTGTACGACGCCGTCACCCAGCCCTGGCCCGATTACCAGAAGCTGGGCACGCACCGCAACGGCGAATGGATCCAGCTCAACACCAACGTGCTGCAGATCGAAAACGAGTACTACTCCAGCATCCGCCCCAAGCGCGCCACCGGCCGCTGTGAACGCCCGATCACCGCGCTGGCCGAGCGCGGCGTGCAATACGTGGAAGTGCGCTGCCTGGACATCAATCCGGAATCGCCGGTGGGCATCGATGCCGACACCAGCCGTTTCGTCGACGCCTTCCTGCTGTTCTGCGCCACCGCCGACAGCCCGTTCTTCCCGGCCAACGGCTATTGCCAGCGCAGCGCCGATAATTTCTCCACCGTCGTCAAGGAAGGCCGCAAGCCCGGCCTGCAACTGGACCGCGACGGCCAGGCCATCGGGCTGGCCGAATGGGGCGAGCAGTTGCTGGACCAGATCGCCCCGTACGCCGCCTTGTACGACGCCGCGCTGGGCGGCAGTGCCTACGCCGACAGCCTGGCCGTGCAGCGCGCCAAGCTCGGCCGCCCCGACGCCACCCCGTCGGCGCACCTGCTGGCCGCGCTGACCGACAGCGGCGAATCGTTCCACGACTTCTCCCTGCGCCAAAGCCAGGCACACGCCGACACGCTGCGTGCGCAGGCCCTGCCGGCGGACCTGGCAGCCCAGTACCGCCAAGGCGCGCTGGACTCCAGCGCCGAGCAATTGCGCATCGAGCAATCGGACGACGTGGATTTCGACACCTACGTCGCGCGTTACCACGCCGCCCTGAAGGCGCCGCGCAAATAAGGCGTATCGTATGGCCTGTTGATACCCAGGTTTTGGATCAGGAGACTCTTTCCATGCGCCGCTTCGCAACTCTATTGCTGGCCCTGGCCGCCAGCACCGCGGCGATTTCCCACGCCGCCCCGCCGCCCATGCAAACCGTGGACTCGGTGGACCTGAAGCGCTATGCCGGCATGTGGTACGAGATCGCCAATTTCCCGATGTTCTTCCAGCGCAACTGCGTGGGCGACACCACCGCCGAATACACGTTGCACCCGGACGGCACCGTTGGCGTGAACAACCGCTGCCGCACGAAAGACGGCGATGTCGACTCGGCATCGGGCACCGCCACCGTGGTCGAAGGCAGCAACAACGCCAAGCTTGAAGTCTCGTTCTTCAAGCCGATCAAGGGCGATTACTGGGTGATCGGCCTGGACCCCGACTACCGCTGGGCCGTCGTCGGCACCCCCGACCGCAAGTACCTGTGGATTCTGTCGCGCTCGCCGCAACTGCCCAAGGAAGACCTGGACCGCGCCCTGGCTGCCGCCACGGCGCAGGGTTACCAGCTGGACGAGCTGCGCTACACGCCGCAGAAATAAGCGAGCTCAGCCCGCGTAGTCGCGCGCCAATCTCACCACCGTCACGCCGGGTTTGAGTTGCCGCAGCGAAGGCATGACCAACGTGCAGCGGTCATACGGCGACACGATCGGCTGGCCGTCCGCCCAGCCGATCACCGACCCCGCCTTGTCCAGCGTTTCCAGCCCCTGCCAGGGCTGCGAGAACGTCAGGTCCATCGACGGCGCCACCACGGCGTCGGTCACTTCCAGCACGCGCTGCACGGCCGGGTCGGGCCGCAGCCAGCCGGCCGGGATGTCCGCCGCATCGACCACGCCCGATTCGACCAGCATGCGCGCCACCATGTCGCGCGCCACGTCGCGCGCGGCCGGGTCGCCATGAAAGCCGCATTCGATCAGCAAGGCGCAGGCGTCTTCACGCGCAGGGTCGCCGAACTGGGCGAAGTCGCGCATGCGCACGCCATCCTTGTGGCCCGCGTCCACGATCACGTGCTGCGGCGCCTTCAGGCGCCGCGCCAGCGCGATATTGCGCGGCAGCACGCCGGTCAACAGCAGCGGCGCGCCCGGCTCGTGCATCGAATGCAGGTCCAGCAGCCAATCGGCGCGTTCCACCCAGGGGCGCAGCTGCACTGCGCGTTGGCGGTCGACGCTTGCGGGGTTGTCCAACCGCTCGGCGCTCCAGACCCGGTTCATGTCTTCGTCCACGAAACGCGAGGCGTCGTGGCGGGCCAGGTCGAACCGGTCAAAGGCCGGCAGGTTGCAGAACGCCAGCGTCAGGCTGCCGCGGCGCGGCCGCACGCCGGCCGCGAGCAGGTCTTTCAGCGCCCAGGCGCCGCACAGCTCGTTGCCGTGCACCAGCGCCGACAGCATCAAGGTGCGTCCGGGCACGCCGGAATCGAAATGCCAGACGCCTGGCGTGTCGGTATTGCCCATGCGCTCGGCGGCGAGGTCAGGTACGGAAAGCGTGAAATCCATCTTGTTATCTGCGTGATGACGGTGAAGCGGAAGTGCGATGGCGCCTTACTGCGCCTCGATCTTGGCGGCCTTGACCAGGGCGCCGTACTTGCGGGTTTCTTCAGCCTGGTAGGCCACCGGGTCCAGGCCCGGTTGCGACAGCACGCCGCCCGCTTCCTGCATCTTGGCGCGGAACTGCTCTGACTTGAGCGTATCGGCCAGCGCCTCGCGTAGCTTGGCGGCCACGGGCTCGGGCAGGCCGGCGGGGCCGTACAGCGAGAACGACACGCTGATGTCCACCGACTCGAAGCCCGGGGTTTCGGCCAGCGCGGGCACGTCGGGCGCCACCGGCGAACGCTGCTTCTGCGTCACGCCCAGCGCCACGATCTTGTCGCCGCGCACTTGCGGCAAGCCTGAAGACAGCACCAGCATGCCGAAGTCCAGCTGGCCGCTCATCAGGTCGGTCACCAGCGGCGACACGCCGCGATAGGGCACGTGTTCGGCGCGCGTGGCGGTGGACTGGTTGATCATTTCGCCAGCCAGGTGCAACGTGGTGCCCACGCCCGACGAGCCATAGTTGAAGCTGCCCGGCTTGGCCTCGCGCAGTTTCTTCAGGTAGTCGGCCGCGGTCTTCACGCCCGAATTCTTGCTGGCCGCCAGCAGCATCGGCTGCGAGGCGATCACGCCCAACGCCGTGAAGTCCTTGGCGCCGTCGTACTTGACCGCGTTGTTGATCATGCGGGCAATGACCATTTCATTGGTCGAGCCGAGCAGCAGGGTGTAGCCGTCGGGTGCCGCGCGGGCCACGCGCTGCGCGCCGATGGTGCCGCCGGCCCCGCCGGCGTTTTCCACCACCACGCTCTGGCCCATGCGCTTGGCCAGCTCTTCGCCGAACAGGCGCGCAGTCAGGTCGACGCTGCCGCCGGCCGGGTAGCCGACGACCAGCGAAATGGGATGATCGGGGTAGCCGGCGGCCACGGCCGGCTGGGCCACGGCCAACGCCGATGCGGCACAGAACACGGCCAATGCGCCGCGCAGCGGATACGGTACGGATTTCATGAATTTCTCCCTGGGGTGCTGAGTCGGACGGCGGAGCCGCCTCGTTCGAATTTCGGGAGACATTTTGCGGCGCAGGCCTGGCCCGCCACGTGCCGAGTCGGCACATTCCGGTGCTAATTCGGCTCTCTGGCCAGCGCCCCGCCATGACCGGCAACGCTCAGGCCTTGCGATTGGCGGTGGCTTCCCAGGCCGCCTCGGCCAGATCCGCCAGGCGCGCCCGCGACCGGTACAGCCGCACCTCGAAGGCGATCTCATCGCTGCGTCCGCCCAGGGACACCAGCGTGCCGCGGCGGCAATCGGCCGCCACCATCGACCAGGGCAGCCAGGCCACGCCCAGCCCCTTGGCGGCCGCGCCGTGCGCCGCGTCCAACGAGTCGCTGCGCACGAACGGCGCCAGCGCGTAGGGCGTGGCTTCCAGCCGGTCGCCCAGAATGCGTTCCATCGACAGGCCGCCGGCATAGGTGATCAGCGGCACAGGTTGGCCGCCCTCGCCCAGCATGTAGCGGGCGCGCCCGCGGCCGTCGGCCTGACTGACAGGCACCAGCTTGTCGGTGCCCAGCGTCATGTAGCGATAGCGCACGGGATTGAGCGGCATCGACAGGGCAGGATGCTCGTAGCAGCACAGCAGATCCACCTTGCCCTGCTCCAGCCGCATCGCCATGTCTTCCATCTTGCCGGTGGAGATTTCCAGTTGGGTGCCGTCGACCAGTACCTTGGGTGCGCGGTGGCGCAGCCGCGCGATCCAGTCGGCCACCAGCGTGCGCGCCAGGCTGCGGCCGGTGGCGATGCGCAGCACCGCCTCGCCGCCCGCCCCCGAACTGCGAATGCGATGCCGCACCAGCCCCATCTGTTCGACCACCTGCGTGGCCGTCTTGAGCAGCGCCTCGCCTTCGGTCGTGAGCGTGACGGGCACGCGCTGGCGCTCCACCAGCGGCGCGCCGGCCCAGGCTTCCAGGGCGCGGATGCGGCGCCCGAACGCCGGATGCGTCACATGCCGCGCCTCGGCGGCGCGCACGAAGCTGCCGGTCTGCGCCAGCGCGATCAGGTCTTCCAGCAGCTTCAGGTCAGCCATGGCATGCGAGGCGTCGGCTTGGCCGTCAGGCCGGCGCCAGGCCCATCATCGCCAGGGTGGCGCGGGTCAGGTCGCTGTTCGGGTCTTCCAGCTCGTTCACCAGGTCGAAGTGATTGCACTGCGGCGTGGGGATGCGGGTGGCTTGCAGGCCGGCGCCCTTCCAGGCCCGTTCAAAGGCCTCGGTCTGGTTCTTGAAGCCTTGCGTTTCCAGCCCGCCCACCGCCAGCAGCATCGGGCCCGCGCGCTTGGGCAGGTGAAAGATCGGGCTCTGGTGCGCGGCCTGGTCGGGCGTGAGCTGCAGCCAGGTGTTGGGCAGGATGTCGCACAGCGGCCGCAGATCGAACAGGCCGCTCAGCGCCAGGGTGCCCTTGACCACGTCGTCGGGCACGCCATAACGCGCCGGCCAGTCGGGCGCGGCGAGCATGCCGGCCAGTTGGCCGCCCGCCGAGCTGCCGCCCACGTAGATGCGGTCGCGGTCCACGCCATAGGCAGCCGCGTTGTGATACAGCCAGGCCAGCGCCGAACGCATTTCGCGCACCACTTCGCCCAGCGTGGCCTCGGGCACCAGCGTGTATTCGGGCACTGCCACCGCGGCGCCGGCATTGTTGAAGGCCTCGGCCATCACCGGCGCGTCTTCCTTGCGCTGTGCGCGCCAGTAGCCGCCATGGATGAACACGAACAGCGGCGCCGGCGTGCGCGTGGCGGCGGGCAGGAACAGGTCCAGCCGTTCATCGTGTCCCATACCGTAGCGCAGGTTCAGGAGACCGGGGCGGCGCGACTTCACCGCCGCGGCAGATTCCGCGTAGCGGCGCACGCAGGCGTCGAAATCCGGCACCGATTCCCGGGCGTTGTATTGCACCTCGCGCTCGGCGATGGTGGGAAAAAACAGATCGATATCCGCGTCACTCATTGATGGCCTGCCTGTCGTCCTGGGAAATGATGTGCTCGATGAACTGCGCTGTCTTGCGGTAATGCGCCGCCAGCATCGCCACCGAACGCTCGACGTCGCGCGAGATGGCGGCGTCCAGCAGCTGGCGATGTTCGTCGTCGACGTTGCGCTCGGGCCCGTAGGCCGTGGCGCCGGCACGCGCCGGGCGCCGGTAGCGTTCGGTCTGCGCGTACAGCTGCGTGGACAGGTCCAGCAGCCAATGCGAACGGCACGCGCCGATCAGCGCGTGATGGAAATCCAGGTGGCGGGCCTCGAGCGATTCTTCGAGTTCCTGGCTGGGCGGCGAGGCTTCGCCCGCGCGCTGCGCCGCCAGCGTCAGCGCGTGGTAGGCGCCCACCAACCGCGTCTCCCAGGCATCGTCGGCATTGGCCAGCGACCGTCTCAAGGCGTCGCAATCGATCAGGATGCGCGTTTCACAGGCGTCCCACATCTCTTCGATCGACAGGGGTGCAATGCGGAAACCGCGCGAGGTGGTGGTGACCACCATGCGCTCGCTGCGCAGGCGGTTCAGGGCTTCGCGGATGGGAGAAAAGCTGCTGCCGTAGCGCTGCTTGAGCAATTCCAGGCGCAGGGACTGGCCCGGCGCGAAGGCTCCGCTCATGATGTCGCGTCGAAGCAGGCGGTAGACCTGCTCGGACAGCGTGATTTCCTCTACCTCGGCGCTCCCGTCCGATCCGGGCTCGTCCTGGCGGGAGGCTTTGATTCTTGGCTTCAACGTGCTCTCCAGATGTCGGCGGCTGGCCGGCCGGCCCGGGGCCGGCGGCCCATTCTACTCGCGGGCCGGCCGCCCTTGCCGGCGCGCATCGGGCTGCGGCTCGGCGGGCGTGGCCGACAGGGTCCAGTCGGGCTCCTCGCGATTCAGATCGTCCTGGTCGTCATAGCGGGCCGCCTGCAGGGGCCGGCGGTTCACGCGCAGGTCGAACACGTCGAAGCGGTTGTAGTGGCCGGTGATGTCGTGCATCTGGCGCGGCTGGATGCAGCGCGACAGGTCGATGTCGGCATAGACGATGCCTTCGTCGTCGATCAGCGGTTCGCCGATCACGCGGCCGTCCGGCCCCAATATTCCCGAAAACGCGCTGTTGCGGCGCGCCAGCGTCTCGCGGGCCTCGGGGTGGCTGGCGCTGATGGCGTCCTGGATCTCGGTCGAGATCGTCGAGCACGACACCACCGTGAACACCTTGCCTTCGAAGGAATGGGCTGCTGCGCGCAGCCGGATGGCCTCGGCCATGTCGTAGTCGGGCGGCGCCACCGGCAGCGAGATATAGCTGGCCACGTGCACCATTTCGCCCTGCGCCAGCAACGAAAAGCGCGCCAGCGTATTGGTGTTCTCGCCGCAGGCCAGCCCGCCCAGCTTGCCGACCGAGGTGTCGTACACCCGCAGCGATTCGCCATCGCCGTGCGCCCAGGTCAGCTTTTCGGCCCAGGTCGGCACCAGTTTGCGATGACGTCCCAGGATGCGGCCTTCGTCGTTGATGAACACCATGGTGTTGTAGATCGTGCCCACGCCAAAACGGCTGCGCTCGTTCACGCCCACCACCACGTTGATGCCGTGCTGGCGTGCGGCCTGCGCGATGCGGCGGATCTCGGGGCCGGGCAGTTCGATGGCGCTCTTGCAGAGCTTTTCGAACCAGGGGCTACCCTGCACCGGGTTCATCACCCAGCTCCAGTAGGGATAAGCCGAGATGAACACCTCCGGAAACGCCACCAGGCGGGCGCCCTGGCCGGCGGCCTCGGCGATCAGCGCGCAGGTCTTGTCGACCGTGGCGTCGGTGTCCAGGAAGACGGGCGCCGCCTGCACGGCAGCGGCCTTGAATTGGGGCAGATTCAGCATGATTTCGGTTCCTGTTGCGGGTCAGATACCCAGATAGCGCTGCGCCAGCTCGGGCTGCGCGGACAGTTCGGCAGGCTGGCCCGACCAGGCCACGCGGCCCTTGTCGACGATGTAGTGGCGGTCCACCAGCGTCGCCATCTCGGGCAGGTTCTTGTCGATCACCAGAATCGTCTGGCCTTCGGCCTTCAGGGTGCGCAGGCACCGCCAGATTTCCTGCCGGATCAGCGGGGCCAGCCCTTCGGTGGCCTCGTCCAGGATCAGCAGCTTGGGGTTGGTCATCAGCGCCCGGCCCACCACCAGCATCTGCTGTTCGCCGCCCGACAGCGTGCGCGACGATTGCCCGCGGCGTTCCTGCAAGCGCGGAAACAGCGCGTAGACGCGGGCCAGGTCCCAGCCGCCGGGTGCGGCGCGCGAGGTCGCCACCAGGTTCTCTTCCACCGTCAGCGACCCGAACACGCGCCGGCCCTCGGGCACCAGACCTACGCCCAGCCGCGCCACCACGCTGGGCGCGGGCCGCGACAGCGTCTGGCCGCGAAACTGCACCTGCCCGCCGGTCGCCGGCAGCATGCCCATCAGCGTCTTGATGGTGGTGGTCTTGCCCATGCCGTTGCGGCCGATCAGCGAAATCACCTCGCCCTCGCCCGCCTCGAACGACATGCCGAACAGCACCTTGCTCGAGCCATAGCCGCCCGTCAGGCCGTCAACCTTCAACATGTTCTTCTCCCAGGTAGGCGGCGCGCACGTCCGGATGGCGCCGCACCTCGTCGGGGGCACCGCTGAACACCACCTTGCCGTAGACCAGCACGCTGATGCGATCGGCCAGCGCGAAGACGGCGTCCATGTCGTGCTCCACCAGCAGGATGCCGTAGTCGCCCTTCATGCCCAGCAGCAGCCGGGTCATGCGGGCCGATTCCTCGGGCCCCATCCCGGCCATGGGCTCGTCCAGCAGCAACAGCCGCGGTGAACGCGCCAACGCCACCGCCAATTCCAGCTGGCGCTTTTCGCCATGGGCCAGGTCGGCCGTGCGCACATGGCGGCGTTCGGCCAGGCCCACGTGCGTCAGCCACTGCATCGCTTGCGCCTTCAGGCCCGCATCGCGCCGCGGGTCGGACCAGGCGCCGAACGCCCGGCCGCCCTTGAGCATGCTCGACAGAATCACGTTTTCCAGCGCGGTGTATTCGTGGCACAGCTCGGTGATCTGGAACGATCGCCCCAGCCCCAGCCGGGCGCGTTCGAAGGCCCGCAGCGCGGTCACGTCGCGCCCTTCCAGGTGGATGGTCCCCGAATCCGGCCGGATCTCGCCGCAGATCTGCGCGATCAGCGTCGACTTGCCCGCGCCATTCGGGCCGATGATGGCGTGGATCTCACCTGCCCGCACATCCAGGTCGACCCCATTGGTCGCCACCACCGCGTCGAAAGCCTTGCGCAATCCAGACAGCTGCAACAGGGTTTGCGTGTCAGTCGGCATGACGGGTCTCCAACAGGCGGCCGAAGAGGCCTTTCTGACCCCACAGCACCACCAGCACCAGGATCGGCCCCATGTACAGCAGCCAATGCTCGGTCAACGACGACAGTAGCTGCTCCAGCCCCAGGAACACGGCCGCGCCCGCAATCGGGCCCAGCAGCGTGCCCACGCCGCCCAGGATCACAATCGCCATCAGCTCGCCGGACTTGGTCCAGGCCGCCATGTCGGGCGTCACCAGCCCCGCATAGTTCGCCCACAGCACGCCGGCCAGCCCCGTGCCCACCGCCGACAGCACGAAGGCGGAGAGGCGGTACGGCGTGGGCGCCACGCCCAGGTTCAGCGCGCGCCGCTCGCTCTGGCGCAGCGCTTGCAGCACCATGCCGAAGCGCGAATTGACGATGCGGATGCACAGCAGCGTCCAGGCCACCAGCAGCGCCAGGCAGACGTAGTAGAACGTCACCGGGTTCTCCAGGTTCAGGCCAGGCAGCACATTGCGCTGCGCGATCATCAGGCCGTCGTCGCCGCCGTAGAACTGCAGCGACACCAGGATGAAATACACCATCTGGCCGAACGCCAGCGTGATCATGATGAACTGCACCCCGCGCGTGCGCAGCGCCAGGTAGCCGAACACCCAGCCCGCCAGCGCGCACACCACCAGCGCGATCGGCCACACCACCAGCGCGGCGTTACTGCCGGCCCAGCCGAACAGCGGGCCCGCCTCGGCCGTGTGGAACGCGATGATGCCTACCGCATAGCCGCCCAGCCCGAAGAACATCGCATGGCCGAAGCTGACCATGGCGCCGTAGCCGATCACCAGGTCCAGGCTGACCGCCGCCAGCCCGTAGATCAGAAAGCGCGTCACCACGCCGATCAGGAACGGCGAACCCGAGGCCGCCGCGGCCCCCGGCAGCGCCAGCAGCAGAACCAGCCCGGCCAGCCCCCAGCGCGCGCGATTCGAAAGATTCATTGTCATCATCATCCCCGCGCCGGAAACAGCCCGCCCGGCTTGGCGATCAGCACGATCGCCATCAACACATAGATGCTGGCCGATGCCAGGCCCGCGGCCAGCGGGTCTGCCGTGGCCGGCGAAAACACCGCGCCCAGCAGCTGCGGCAGGAAGGCCCGTCCCATGCTGTCCACCATGCCCACCAGCAAGGCCCCCGCCAGCGCCCCGCGCACCGAGCCCACGCCGCCGATCACGATCACGACGAAGGTGGTGATCAGGATGCGTTCGCCCATGCCGATTTCCACCGCCAGCAGCGGCGCGGCCATCACGCCCGCCAGGCCGCACAAGAGCGCGCCCAGGCCGAACACCAGCGTGTAGAGCTTCTTGATGTCGATGCCCAGCGCGTCGACCATTTCACGGTCGTCGGCGCCGGCACGGATCAGCATGCCGATGCGCGTACGGTTCACCAGCCACCACAGCCCCACCGCCACCAGCGCGCCGATGGCGATGAACGACAGGCGGATCAGCGGATACTGGAACCCCGGCGCCAGCGTCACCGCGCCTTCCAGAAACGACGGAATGCCCACCAGCGGCGGGCGCCGCCCGAAGATCAGGCTGACCGCCTCGTTCGAAAACAGCAGCAGGCCGAACGTGGCCAGCACCTGGTACAGGTGGTCGCGCTTGTACAGCTTGCGAATCACCAGCACCTCGACCGACAGGCCGTACAGCCCCGCCCCCAGCAACGCCGCCAGCACGCCCGCCAGGAACGAGCCGGTGGTGCCGATGGCGTAGGCCGCGCAGTACGCGCCCACCATGTAGAACGAGCCGTGGGTCAGGTTCACCACGCCCATGATCCCGAAGATCAGGGTCAGTCCGGCCGCGAGCAGGAACAGCATCGCGCCGAACTGCAGCCCGTTGAGCAACTGTTCAAAGAGCAAGGTCATGACGGCATCTTGCAGAATTGGGCGTAAGCGTCCTTGTCGTCCGACACCAGCTTGCGCACCAGATGCGGCGACAGCGCGCCGCTGGCATCCTTTTCAATCTTCATCAGGTACAGGTCCTGCACCGGGTGCTGATTGGTGTTCATGCTGAACTTGCCGCGCAATGACGCGAATTCCGGCTTGCGCAGCGCAGCCCGGAACTCGGCCTGGCGCGACAGGTCGCCGCCCGTGGCCTTGAGGCCCGCCCCGATCAACTGCGCCGTGTCGTAGGCCTGCATGGCGTAGTCGGTCGGCACGCGGCCGTAGGCCGCCTTGAATGCCGCCACGAAGGCCTTGGACTGCGGGTTGTCGAAGTCCACCGACCAGATGCCGGTGGTGTAGGCGCCCAGCGCCGCGTCGCCGGTGGCCTGGATCATGCGCGCATCCATCGAGAAGCTGGGCATCAGCATCGGAATGGTCTTGTTCAGGCCGGCCGCTGCGTACTGCTTGACGAAGTTGATGCCGGTGCCGCCCGGATGGAACTGGTAGACGGCTTCGGGCGCCAGCGACCGCAGGCGCGCCAGCTCTACCGAAAAGTCCGACTGGTCCAGCTTGGTGTAGATCTCGGCCACCACCTCGCCCTGGTAGGTGCGCTTGAAGCCTTCGATGGCGTCGCGCCCGGCCTGGTAGTTGGGGGCCAGCAGCACGACCCGCTTGTAGCCAAGCTCGTTGGCGGCCACGCCGCCGGCCGTGTGGAAGGCGTCGTTCTGGTACGAGGCCACGAAGTAATTCTGGTCGCACTTCTCGCCCGCGAAACTGGACGGCCCGGGGTTCAGGCTGACGTAGAAGGCGCCCGCCTTGACCACGCCCGGCGCCACCGCGGCCAGCACGTTCGAGAAATTCACGCCGGTGAACAGCTTCACGCCCGATTGCAGCATCCGGTCGGCCGCCTGCTTGGCATTGGCCGGCTTCAGGCCGTCGTCCTCGATCACCAGCTGCACCGGCACCCCACCCAGCGCGCCGCCGCCCTGCTTGATGGCCAGATTGAAGGCATCGCGTTCGTCTTCGCCGATGTAGCCGGCCGGCGTGGACAGCGTGGCGATGAAGCCGATCTTGACCGGGTCCGCGGCCTGCGCCGCGCCGGCCAGCGCCATGGCCAATGCGGCCGCCCATACTGTTTGCTTGATCATTGTTTTCCCCTTGGAGACCGCTGCGCCGGCCGCCCTTGCGACCGGCGCCGGAATTCGCCTAGACCGCCACCACCGGATGCCGCAGCGTGCCGATGCCTTCCACGCACGCCACCACCACGTCGCCCGGCCACAGCCATTCCTGCGGCTTGCGGCCCGCCCCCACGCCTTCCGGCGTGCCGGTGGCGATGATGTCGCCCGGCTCCAGCGTGATGCCCGCGCTGATGTCGGAAATCAGGAACGGCACCTTGAACAGCATGTGGCGCGTGTTCGAACCCTGCTTCTTTTCGCCGTTCACCGTCAGCCACAGGTCCAGCACCTGCGGATCGGGAATCTCGTCGGCGGTGACGATGCACGGGCCGAACGGCGCGTAGGTGTCCTGGCCCTTGGAATAGATCCACTGGCCGGCGCGGCGGCAATCGCGCGCGCTCATGTCCAGCATCACGCTGTAGCCGAACACGTACGACAGCGCATCGGCCTCGGCCACGCGCGTGGCGCGCCGGCCCATGATCACCGCCAGCTCCACCTCCCAGTCCAGCTGCTGGGTAATCTTGGCGTTGTGCTCGATGGCGTCGCCCGGGCCGATCACCGTGGTGGGCGGCTTGGAGAAAATCACGGGTTGCTTGGGCAGGTCGGCCGACGTGTCCAGCGTGCGGCTCGATTCCGCCACGTGCTCGACGTAGTTCAGGCCGATACCGAAGATGTTCTTGCGCGGCCGCGGAATCGGCGCCAGCAGCTTCACGTTTTCCTGCGGCAGGGCGGCGCCCACGGGCCAATTGCCGCGGTAGGCCTCCAGCAGCCGCGACGCCTGCGCCACGGCCACCGGGCCCAGGTCGATGAAGGCCAGCATGTCGTCCGGCAGCGCCACGCCGCCGGCCTCGCCCAAGCGGGCCAGGTCGATCACATAGCCTTCGGCCAGCGCACCCAGGCGGGCGGCGGCGGTGGGATGGGCGCGAAAAGTTACCAAGCGCATAGGAACTCCAGGAAATTCAAGACGAGTTGAGACAGGCGCCCGGGTGGCCCCGGGCGGCGGATGAAGATTCAGAGAGGGGGTGCCGCCGCTAGATCAGTTTCTGGTGGCCGCCGTTGTCCTTGACCGCCTCTTCGCGGTACAGGGCCAGCGATCGCATCACCGGCAGGTCGTTGAAGCAGAACAGGCAGGCATCGTCGTTGGACGACAGGTTGGCGTGCTCGTGCACGGCCCAGGACGGCACACAGAAGATGTCGCGTTCGGTCCAGTCGAAGCGCTTGCCATCGATGATCGAAAAGCCGCTGCCCTTGGCCACCTGGTAGATGAAGCTGCCGGTATGGCGGTGGGCCTGCGTGTGTTCGCCCGGCCGCAAGAGCTGCATGCTGGCGCCGATGGTGGGCATGACCGGCCCGCCCGTGGCCGGGTTCACGTAGTCCATCAGCACGCCGTCGTAAGGGCTGCCCGCCGACACCCGCGCGTGGCGGCGCAGCGCTTCGTAGGTGGGTTCCCATTCGTACTTGAACAGCGGCGAATAGGGTTTCGTCCAGCCTGACGCCTGCGGCCGCAGCGCCACGTTGCCCCAATTGGCGCTGGTGTCGTCCACCGGGTACGTCACCGTCTGGTTCAGGTCGGGATGCACCGCATAGAAGCCGGCTTCCAGCGCGTTGACCAGCGGAATGTCCAGGCCGTCCTGCCAGATGCAGGTGCTGCCGTCTTCGGCCACGCCATGCTCGTGCCAGGTGCCGTTGGGCGTCAGAACGAAATCGTTCGCGCCCAGCGTCATCTTGTGGCCATCGACCACCGTGAATGCGCCCGTGCCTTCCATGATGAAGCGCAGCGCCGAATGCGAATGCGCATGGGCCGACGCCAATTCGCCCGGCTGCATCACCTGCAACCCCGAATACAGCCAGCCCACCGCCGCGGCGACGTCGCGCCGGCCGGGGTTGTTCAGGTAGATCACCCGGCGGCCCGCCTCTTCGGGCGAGACCAGCTCGGCCGAGCGCAGCACGTGGCCCCGCAGTTCCTGGTAGCGCCACACGACTGGCACCGAGGCCGAACGCGGCGCCCAGGGTTCGATCTTGTTGGCGACCGTCCAGAGCGCGCCGGTCTCCAGGCGCGCCAGTTCCTCGTAGTAGGCGATGCGCTCCGGCGAATCCGCCACGTTGGCGCGGCCGGCGGTGCTTTCCCGGTAGGCGTCGTACCTGTTCGCTTCCATCCCTTGCCTCTTTTTATAAAACCTAAAAGATTTTCGAAAATATTAGAGGCGGGCGGGACTTTGGGCAATCTTTGCGCGCTAGGGGTTTTCCTGGGGCCGATGGGCCCGTCAAAAATTTACCTGCGCACTTGCTGAAAATACTGTACAAAAACACAGTGCAACATGCTACATTTCGCTCGCCCGAAAAACGTCGTCCAGGAGAATCCTGTGTCCGAAGCCGCACATCTCGTCCAGTACATCGTCGTCCCCTACCGCGCTGCCGCCAACGGCGTGGCCCCCGGAGAAATCCGACCGGCCAGCAGCGAGTTCGGCGCCATCCGCATCGCCAACTCCATGGCCTCCAAGTTCGCCGGCGTGGCTGCCTACGAAGTCATGATCGACAAGGAAACCGGCGACATGGAATCGCCTCGCATCCTCGCCCAGATCGGCACCGTGCCGTCGCTGGACGACTGACCCCTTCCCCTTTTCCGTCCCCTCAAACGGAAGCGCCACCGGCACCGCATTGCGGTGCCGGTGGCGCTTGGGCCTTCGGGCAGGCTGACTCATCCTGACCTGGGTTAGGGTGAGCGGACTGAGAGTGGAGCTAGGGAGGTGGCCGCTTTTTTCGCGTCTGTGGCCGGGTAAGACGCCCAGTCCGCTCAATGCAACCGCGGTCCGCCGAACCGGCGGCATGGCCGCTGGTTCGGCGGGTCCGGCTTCTCCACGGCGCGCACGATGCACGCGCCGCCGAGGCGCCGGACCGCGAGGCGTCGCTTAGAAGCGGTGACGCACGCCCACCAGGCCGACCGTGCTCTTCACACCGTCGATGAAGGCGAAGTTCGTGGCGTACGAAGCCAGCGCGTACAGGTTGGTACGCTTGGACAGGTTGTACGTGTAGCCCAGGCTGTAGATGTTCATCGTGGCATCGTCGCCAGTCAGAGCGGTGTTGTTGGCGTCAGCACGCTGCCACGAGGCCAGGATGCTGCTTGCGCCACCGATCGGGGCCGACAGGCCGACCAGGTACGAGTTCGACTTGAAGTCCTTGGCGACGACGTTGCTGCCGAAGCTCTTGGCCGTGGTCGAACCGCTGCCGAAGGCGTTGATGGCCTGGCCGGTGAACCAGCCGTCACGCGTCTGGCCGTAGGCCAGGGCCAGCTTGACCACTTCGAAGTCGTACGAACCGCCGATGATCCACTGCTTGGGCGACGAGTCGTTGGCGCCAGCAACCTGGTTGGCCAGGTTCAGCTGGTCGTACGACAGGGCCACGTTCAGCGGACCATTCACGTAGCGCACACCGGCCGTGATAGCGCGGGTGTTGTCGGCGGTCTTGAAACCGGTTTGCGCGGCGGTGGTGTCAGCCACGTTGAACGAGTAGCCCAGGCCGACCTGGAAGCCACCGAACGACGGGGTCGAGTACTGCACCATGTTGTCGTGACGGACCGTGTTGGCCGCGCCAAAGGCCGCGCCGACGTTGGCCTGGCCGTAGCTGGCGCCGAACGGATCGATCGCGCCGAAGTACTTCGAGGCGATGTTGGTCTGGCGGCCGAATTCCAGGAGGCCCCAGGAATCGCTCTTCAGGCCGACGGTGGCTTGGCGGCCGAACAGGCGGCTGCTCTGGCCCGACTGGCCGTTGGCCGAGTTGAAGCCGCTTTCCAGCGTGAAGACGGCGCTCAGGCCGTCGCCCAGGTCTTCGGCGCCACGCAGGCCCCAACGCGAGCCGCTGGACACGCCGTTGGTCATGCCGACCTTCGATTCCTTGTAGCCATCGTTGCCCTTGATGCGCTGGAAGCCCACGCCCGTGTCGATCAAGCCGTACAGAGTCACCGAGGTATCAGCGTGCGCAACGCCAGACAGCGCGGCGAACAGGGCGGTGACGAACAAAGTCTTTTTCATTACAGATTCCCGTTAATTGAACAGACATGCGCTTGCGGGCGCCCCGCAACACCAGCGGCAACGCCGCGCATGACAGGAACGGATTCTAGGAACGCTATGTGTCAGTTTTCGGGACACAAGCGGAAACAGCTGACTCACACTGCAATCAAGGGCGATCTGTGGCGTATGGCCGACAGCGACAATGCGTGCCGAGCCGCTGCATGGGGTGTCATGCAGGTGTGTTATTCAAGAGGCCTCGACGGCCCCTCGCATCCATCTGTCTCAATCTTCCCGCCAATTTGTCTCATCCCGCCGCACGCGTGGTTCTACGTGCGATACCCCGGTGTAAATTCTGCCGCACATTCAGGTCGGGCCGCGCCAGGCCGCATTGAATGACTTCCCGCAGACACTGATTTCACCGACGGTACAGGCCGAACATGCGCTCGAGAATTTCCAAGACGGCAACCCTTTTTGCGCTGGCCCTGGCCGGCATGAACGCCGGGGTCGCTGCCGCGCAGGACGCGCCCGGCCCCAAAGTCACCGATCCGCACTTCCAGCTGGCGGCCGGCTATATCCCGCCCAAGGAACTGCCCGACAGCCTGGAACTGCTCGGCCCCCCGCCCGCCAAGGGCAGCGCGGCGCTGGCCCGCGATGAAGAAGCCCGCACCGCCACGATCCCCCTGCGCGGCAAGGCACGCGCCGGCCTGGCAAGGCTGGACGCCGATCTGCAGTTTCCGCAGCCGGCCGCGAACTTCTCGTGCGCGATGGGCATCGACATCAGCGAGACCACCACGCCGCGCCTGTTCGTGCTGATGCAGCGCGTGCTGACCGACGCCGGCCTGTCCACCTACGGCGTCAAGAACACCTACAACCGCACCCGTCCGTTTGTGGTGCACAACGAGGGCACCTGCTTCGCCGAGCAGGAACCGCTGCTGCGCAACGACGGCTCCTATCCTTCGGGCCATACCGCTGCGGGCTGGGCCTGGGCGCTGGTGCTGGCCGAACTCAATCCTGAACGAACCGACGCGCTGCTGCGCCGCGGCCTGGAATTCGGCCAAAGCCGCGTCATCTGCAATGCGCACTGGCAAAGCGATGTCGACGCCGGCCGCACGATGGGCGCTGCGACCGTGGCCAAGCTGCACACCAACGCCGAATTCCTGGCCGACATGGCGGCCGCCCGCCAGGAAGTGCTGGCGGCCAAGGCCAATGGCGCAGCGCCCAAGCAGAACTGCGGTGTGGAAGACGCCGTCTTGTCGGCGCGTTGATCGGCGCGCATCGCCACGCCTTTCCAGACATTGCTTCATCAGGAAATCATGCGGTCTTTCGTCCCCACCTTGATCCTCGCCACTGCGCTGTCCGCCCTGTCCGGCGCGGCGTTGGCCGACAACCCGCTGCCCATCAGCCCGCTGCTCAAGGACAACGCCAACAGCGGCGACAGCTGGAGCGTCAGCGCCAGCCCCTATATCTGGGCCGCGAGCCTGAGCGGCAAGGCCGGCCAATTCGGCCAGCCGGCCAGCAAGATCGATTCCAGCTTCAGCAAGATCTTCAGCGACCTGGACCTGGCCTTCATGGGCGCCATCGAAGCCCGGCGCCAACGCGTCAGCCTGCTGGGCGACGTCATGTACAGCCGCCTGTCGGTCAGCGGCAAGAACCGCATCGGCGTGCTCAGCAAGGAAGTCGACATCACGTCCAAGTCGTTCTCCGGCTTTCTAGGGGCAGGCTACAGCGTGGCCGAATCCGATCGCGGCCACCTGGACGTCGTCGGCGGCGGGCGCCTCTGGTATGCCAGCACCGAGATTTCACTGAAGGGCGGACGGCTGGACGGCAAGGGTGAACGCGACAGCGCGACGTGGATCGACGCCGTCGTCGGCCTGCGCGGACGCTACATGCTGGATGACAGCTGGTTCGTGACCGGATGGGGCCTCGTCGGCGCGGGCCAGGCCCGGCTCGACTGGGACGCCACCGCGGCATTTGGCTACCAGTTCAAGAACAATTTTTCCGCGGTGCTGGGCTATCGCGCGCTGGGCGTGAACTACAACCGCAACGGCTTCATCTACAACGTGGTTCAGCAAGGCCCGATCATGGGGCTGGCCTACCGCTTCTGATCCGCGCCGTAGGCCGCGAAATGCTGCGATAGCTGGGGCGCCCCGCCAGTGATGGACACGGGCCAGTGTTCACGATCACGCGCGTCTTGCGGCGTCATGCCAAAGCGCTCGATGAACGCCTTGCGGAACTTGCCGGTATCCGCAAACCCCGTATCGGCGGCGATCCGCGCCGTGGCGACCGCGGCGTTGCGCGGATCGATCAACGCGGCGTAGGCGGCATCCAGCCGCTTGCTCTTGATGACGTGGGCAATGCCGCCCAGATCGGCAAACGCGCGATACAGATGGGCGCGCGAGACGCTGAAGCGCTGCATCAGCATGTCCGGGCCCAGCTTCGGGTCTGCCAGGTAGCGGTCGATGAAGGCCAGCGTGCGTGCGCGCAGCGCCCGTCCCAGCACGGATTGCGGTTCATCCTGGGCGGGGCCCGCCCCTGCCAGGCCCGCCGACAGCAAGGTCATCAGCGCATCCTGCACCGCGACGTCCTCGCTGGCGGACAGATCGCCGGACACCGCATGCAGCCCTTGCAGATAATCCACCAGCAGCCGCGTGATCGGCAGCCGGGGATCCAGCGCGAAGCCGTGCAGGTCGCGCGCGCCCAGCAATTTATCGATGCTGGCGCGCGGCACCGTCGTGGCCAGGCGCACGCCCGCGTCCACCTCGCAGGCGTAGGGCCGCGACAGGTCGATGATGCAGATGCCCCCGGGCGCGGCGACGGCATTGCGCCCGGCAAAGTCGCCACGGATCGAGCCGGCCACCAGCACGTGCACCAGATAATGGTCGATGGGGCTTCGGGCGATGGTCCAGCGGTCGCGCCTGTAGCGCTGGGCATTGAAGGCCGTGGACCCCAGCGTCAAGCCGGCCACGGTGCGGATGCGCATCGTGCCTTCCAGCGTCGCGGCCTCGTCATCGGCCATCGGCGTCGTGTCGCAGAACGGCCGCGTGACCTCGCGCCAGTAGTCGTTGCGAAGCGCGGGCTCGACTGCGTCCGTGGAAATAAGGATATCCGTGGAGGCCATGATGAGGTCTTCTTCTTTGAGAGCGATCAACCGCAGGATAACCGACGCAAGTGGCTTTGCCGCCGCTATGTGTGACGATCCGGGCACGGCGGCCCGCTTGAGCGCGACGCCCGATCGGTTAAAATCGCATTCACTCAAGCGCACTTGCGCTTACCCCGCCAGGACGACCTGGCCGGCGTGTCACTCCTAGGGACGACCCTGTCATCTTTCACGGAAAGAACAGCGATGCCCGTCCCCTCCTCTTCTGCACACCCCTCTCGCATCCCCAAGACCACCTGGCTGAAACTGGGCTGGGCCTGGCTGGTCGTGATTGCCTTCACCGTCTACGGCGGCACGTGGCTCGCGCAGCCGCTGACCCCGGTGGCCGCGATGCTCTGCTTCGCCGTCCTGTTCTTCACCATCGTCGCGGCCTCGTTTGGCGTGGTGCACGAAGCGGACCTGCTGGCCCACAAGCTGGGCGAACCCTACGGCACGCTGATCCTGACGCTGTCCATCGTCTCGATCGAGGTGATCCTGATCGCGTCGATGCTGCTGGGCCCGGGAGAATTTCCCACCATCGGCCGCGACTCGATCTTCGCGGTGATGATGATCATCCTGAACCTCGTCATGGGGCTTTGCCTGGTCGTGGGCGGCCTGAAACACGGCGAACAGGAATACAACGCGCAAGGCGCCAACGCCTACCTGACGATGATCGTGCTGCTGACCGGCACCGCGCTCGTCCTGCCCAACTACCTGTCGGGCGCCGGCGAATTCACGACCTTGCAGGCCTGGACCATTGCCGCCATCACGGCCGGCCTGTATGCGGTGTTCCTGGGGCTGCAGATGGGCCGCGAAAAGCGGCTGTTCATCCAGCCGCCCGCGGGGCAGATGGCCGTGGCCGCCGGTAGCGCGACCCCTGCGCCCAACGAGCCGGCCACCGAATCGGGCGACAACACCTCGATCTGGCGCAGCAGCGCGCTGCTGCTGGGCATGATCATCCCCATCGTGCTGCTGGCGCACCACCTGGCCATCGTCATCGACTACGGCGTGGTCACGGCCGGCGCGCCCATTGCCGTCAGCGGCGTGCTGATCGCCATCATCGTCTTCACCCCGGAATCACTGACCGCGATCAAGGCCGCGCGCAGCAATGAAATGCAGCGCTCGGTCAACCTGTGCCTGGGCGCCTTCGTGTCGACCGTCGGCCTGACCGTCCCCGCCGTGCTCGTCATCGGCCTGGTGACCGGCAAGCAGGTCGTCATGGGCATATCGATGCTGGAAACGGTATTGCTGGGGCTGACGGTGCTGCTGGGCATGCTGTCTTTCAATAGCCAGCGGACGTCCGTCATGCAGGGCGCGATGCACCTGGCGCTGTTTGCGGTGTACGGCTTTTTATTATTCAACCCCTGAAGCGGAATCGCTGACGTTGAACGCGCGCCCGATATTCGTCATGGCAACGAACCGCCAGCTTCAGTATTGCGACGACCAGGCAGCATGCATCGGCCACGGCATATTCGAGTCTGGCTCGAAACGGCGAAGACAGGGCTTGAATAAAGCTGGAGGGAGACTTGCAGGGAGGGGGTAAAGCGCAGAGGTGGCGCGCCCGACAGGAATCGAACCTGTATCAAGAGCTTCGGAAACTCTCATTCTATCCATTGAACTACGGGCGCAGCGCAAGGAGGCGGTATTGTACCTAGTTTTGCGCAATCTGCATGAAGCAGATCAAACCATAGGGAAAACTCCGCGAAAACCCGTGTCCGGGGGTTGGACGCGTGTCCATGACACCGTTATATAATCCAGCGTTTGCTTGCAAGGCGGTCTGCTTTTGCCGCCCTTTGTGCAGTACTGATTTTCTGTTGCCGCCGCCAGGCGCCCCCGGTACCCGTTAGCAGGATTTGGTCATGAGCAACGAGCAGGAACACATAGAAGAGCACTCCTCCCCCATCAAGACCCCGAAGCAACTGGTCGTCACCATCGTCCTATCCTTCGTGGTGCCCATCGCGATCATCATCCTGTTGGTGAATCTGGTCGTATCAGGCACCAAGGTAGGCGCCGGCTCGGACACCCTGTCCAACGAAGCCGTCACCAAACGCATTGCCCCAGTCGCCGGTTTCGATCTGGTCGACGCCAACGCCCCCAAGGTCTTCAAGACGGGCGAACAAGTCTTTGCCGCCGTCTGTACGGCCTGTCATACCGCCGGTGTGGCGGGCGCCCCCAAGATCGGCGACAACTCCGCTTGGGCGCCCTTCATCCAGTCCGGCTTTGACGCCATGATGAACGTGGCCCTGCATGGCAAGGGCGGCATGCCCGCCAAGGGCGGCAACCCCACGCTGTCCGACTACGAAGTGGCCCGCGCCGTGGTCTACATGGCCAACAAGTCCGGCGGCTCGCTGCCCGAACCGGCCGCCCCCGCGGAAGAAGGCGCCAAGAAGGAAGCCGACGCCACGCCGGCCGCGGCGCCCGCTGCCGCTGCCCCTGCTGCTGCAGCCCCCGCTGCGGCCGCCCCTGCCGCCGCCGCTGCACCGGCTCCTGCTGCTGCGCCGGCTCCCGCGCAGTCCACCGCTGCCGTCAATCCGGCCGGCGAAAAGCTCTACAAGAGCGTCTGCTTCGCCTGTCACGCCACCGGCGTGGCCAACGCGCCCAAGTTCGGCGACAAGGCCGCCTGGGACCCTTACATCAAGACCGGCATGGACGCGATGGTCAAGGTCGCCATGCAAGGCAAGCCGCCGATGCCCCCCAAGGGCGGCGCGGCCAACGCCTCGGAAGACGACATCCGCGCGGCCGTGCAGTACATGGTGGACGCCGCCAAATAAGGCCGCATCCACGCCCCGCGGCGCACGCAGGGCGCCAGGCACACCACGCCCCCGCAAGAAAAAGCCCTTCGAGAAATCGAAGGGCTTTTTACATGGCGCACAGCCAGACGGGGATCAGTCGGCGGCGGATGCCTTCAGCAAGGACATGCCCAGCTGCACGCGGCGCTGCAGCCACAGGCTGGGGCGATAGCGTGGGTCGCCCGTGACGCGCTGCATGCTCTTGAGGATTTCCAGGATGCGCTCGGCGCCCAGGGCATCGCCCAGCGCCAGCGGGCCCACCGGGTAACCCAGGCCCAGCGTCACGGCACGGTCGATGTCCTCGGGCGTGGCAATCTGCTGCTGCGCGATGTCGGCGGCGATGTTGACGATCATGGCCACGATGCGCTGGGCCACGAAACCCGGCGAATCCTGGATCACCGACACCGGCACGCCATCGCCCGCCAGCAAGGCATGGGCGGCATCGCGCCATTTGTCCTGCGTGGCCGGCGACACCATGATGCTGCGGCGGCGCGCCGTGTCAAAGGCTTGCAGCGTATCCAGGCCCACGGTGCGCGAGGCATCCAGGCCCTGCGCCGACACCGTGGTGGACACGTCTTCGCCAAAGGGCGTGACGATGATGAGCGCGTCCGCGGCCGGCGATGCGCCCGACACCAGCGGCGCACCCAGCTTTTCCAGCAGCGCCGTGGCGCGTGCATAGCCCTCGGGATGCTTGGGGCTGATCCAGACCTTCAGGCCCTGCGGCAACGCCGGCACGGGCGGCTCGGCGGGCACCTGCTTCTGGCCGTCGACATAGGTGTAGAAACCTTCGCCAGCCTTGCGGCCGATCAGGCCACCAGCCAGGCGAACGGTGGTGATGGGCGACGGACGGAAGCGCGGCTCGTCGAAGAACTGGCGATAGATCGATTCCATCACCGGGTGCGAGACATCCAGCGCGGTCAGGTCCAGCAGCTCGAACGGGCCCATGCGAAAACCGGCCTGCTCGCGCATGATGGCATCCACCTGCGCGAAGGTCGCCACCGATTCCTGCGCCACGCGCAGGCCTTCCGTATTCATGCCACGGCCCGCATGATTGACGATGAAGCCGGGCATGTCCTTGGCGCGCACGGGCGTGTGGCCCATGCGGCGCGCCAGCTCGGCCAGCGCGTCGCCGGTTTCGGGCGCGCTGCGCAGGCCGTCGATCACCTCGACGACCTTCATCAGCGCCACCGGGTTGAAGAAGTGGTAGCCCGCCACGCGCTGCGGCCGCTTGCACGCCGCGGCGATGGCGGTGATGGACAGCGACGAGGTATTCGAGGCCAGGATGCAGTCATCGGCCACCACGCCTTCCAGCGCGGCAAACAGGTCACGCTTGACGTCCAGGCGCTCGACGATGGCTTCGACCACCAACTGGCACTGCGACATATCGGTCAGCGCCGTGGCCGATTCGACGCGGTCCAGCGCGGCCTGCGCATCGGCGGCCGACAGCTTGCCCTTCTGGGCCAGCTTGTCCCAGGTCTGGCGCAGCGATTCGCGCGCCGCCGCCACTGCGTCGGCGCTGGTGTCGTACAGGCGCACGCGCAGACCGGCTTGCGCCGCGATCTGGGCAATGCCCCGCCCCATGGCCCCGGCGCCCACGACGCCGATGGTTTGAATCTCCGTCATCAACTCTCTCCTGCCTGTAATGGGAATAGTGTTCGCGCGCCGCGGCGCTTGCTGCCACGCGGCGGCAAGCGCCGCGCGGCCATATGAATCAGGCCTGGCCCTGGGCCAGCGCCTGGATTTCTTCGGCGGACAAGCCCAGCTTTTCAGCCAGCACCTGCGCCGTGTGCTCGCCCAGCATGGGCGGCGGACGCCGGTATTGCACCGGGCTGCCCGAGAACTTCAGCGGACTGGCCGCCATGGGCACCGTGCCGGCCACCGGATGCGGCAGCTCGCGCTTCATGCCGCGTGCCAGCACCTGCGGATCTTCGTAGACCTGGTCCAGCGTATTGATGGGCCCGGCCGGCACGCCCACGCCTTCCAGCGCCGCCAGCCAGTAATCACGCGCCCCCGTGGCCATGCGCTCGACCAGCAAGGGCACGAGTTCTTCGCGGTTCTTCACGCGCTGCGGATTGGTGGAAAACCGCGGATCCGCCGACAGCTCGGGCAAGCCGATGGCGCCGCAATAATTGCGGAACTGGCTGTCATTGCCCACTGCCACGATCAGGTGGCCATCACTGGCCGCAAAAACCTGATACGGCACCAGGTTCTGGTGCGCATTGCCGGCCCGCCGCGGCGCATTGCCGGAGGTCATGAAGTTCAGATTCTGGTTGGCCATCATGGCCACCTGGCAATCGAGCAGCGCCATGTCGATGTGCTGCCCCAGCCCGCTGACCGAACGCTCATGCAGCGCCGCCAGGATGCCCACGGTGGAATACATGCCGGTCATCAGATCCGCCACGGCCACGCCCGCCTTCTGCGGCCCGCCGCCCGGCAAATCATCGCGTTCGCCGGTGATGCTCATCAGCCCGCCCATGCCCTGGATCATGAAGTCATAGCCCGGACGGCTGGCATAAGGCCCGGTCTGGCCAAAGCCGGTGATGGAGCAATAGATGAGGCGCGGATTGATTTCCTTGAGGCTGTCGTAATCGAGCCCATATTTGGAAAGCCCGCCAACCTTGAAGTTTTCAACCAGGATGTCGCTCTGCAACGCCAATTCGCGCACCAGCTCGGCCCCACGCGGCGACGCGATGTCGAGCGCGACCGAAAACTTGTTGCGATTGGCAGACAGGTAGTAAGCCGCCTCGCTGGTGTCATTGCCCGCCGCATCCTTGAGATACGGAGGCCCCCAGGCGCGCGTGTCATCGCCCGCGCCGGGCCGTTCGATCTTGATGACCTCGGCCCCAAGATCGGCCAAGTTCTGCGTGCACCAAGGACCCGCCAACACACGAGTCAAATCCAACACACGCACACCAGTAAGAGGAGCAGGACGTTGCGACATTTTTTATCTATTCGCGGCAAGAGTGATAGGTTAGGGGGGATATTAGCCGGTGGGGGCTTTGTGTGGCTTTTTGGGTGGTCGAGTGGCGGACGGTTGATTGCTTGAGTTTAGGTTCTTGAGACGCTCTGCGGCGTGTGGCCGGGGGGACGCGGGGCTACGATTGCGGTCCGGAGCCTTCGCTCCGGACTGCCCCGTCCTCATCCTCGTACGCCTTCGGCTCCCTACGGATTCCGTCGGGCGCATCTACACGCCCCGCGTCCCCCCGGCCACACGCCACAGAGCTGCATCAGTTGCAATTTGACGTCGGCTGGGGCGGGCGGTGTGCTTGGCATTTTTATGTCGAACTAGGGGGGTGGGCGGGGTGGGACGGTGCTCGCCTCGTGCCGGCCGCGCGGGCGGCCTTACGAGGCTTACGCGGCGTCTTGCGGGCCGCGTTGCCGCTATCGCGTGTGGGTGGAATTGCTGATTTCTAATGAGGAATGCCTGAGACATGGTGCTCTGATAATCCATCAGTCCTGCTTCAACTTAGAGAGAACACCCGCTCCACACCGTCCCTCTATCGGCGCGGATGCAATCCATAGAGCACCACCGCCCCACCGCCCGATGGGCGGCGCGCGAGACAGTCACCCCGCGCAAACCAGTACCTGCCGCGCCGCCCATCACCGCCCCTCCCCCCTGACGGGGAAACCATTAGAAAACCCATCTCCATAAGCGCGAAGCGCAACCGCAACACTGTCAGCAACACGAATGCCAAACGTGGCCGCCCGCGCGGCCGCGGCTTGGCGACCCCGTAGATTCCATTCCCTGAACACAGGTCCAGCAGCGCAACGACCCGAGACACTCGTAGTCCCTGGCGGCGGTGGCATGCGGGGCGGGCAACCTCGATGCGCCCGAGGGAATCTGAAGGGAGCCGAAGGCGGACGAAGATGACGACGGGGCAGTCCGGAGCGAACGCTCCGGACCGCAATCGTGGGCGCCCGCCCCGCATGCCACCGCCGCCAGGGACGACCTACGAAGTACCGAACGACCTACGAAGATCAACTCGTCACACAAACCTCAAAGCAACAAAAAAAAAACTACCCCTGCGCCTTGATCACTTCCCGAGCAATCACCAACTGCTGAATCTGCGTAGTCCCTTCAAAAATCCGGAACAACCTCACATCCCGATAAAACCGCTCCACCGCATATTCCGACATATACCCAGCCCCCCCGTGAATCTGCACAGCCCGATCCGCCACGCGCCCCACCATCTCCGTCGCATACAACTTGCAGCATGCCGCCTGCATCGTCGTGTTCTCGCCGCGATCCCGCATCTTTGCGGCATCCAGCACCATGCAGCGTGCCGCGTACAGCTCGGCCTGGCTGTCGGCAATCATTGCCTGGATCAGTTGGAATTCAGAGATCGGCTGCCCGAACTGCTTGCGGTCCATCGCGTATTGCACCGCGTCGCGCAGCAGGCGGTCTGCGATGCCCACGCATAGCGCCGAGATGTGCAGGCGGCCCTTGTCCAGCACGCGCATCGACGTCTTGAAGCCGTTGCCTTCCTCGCCGCCCAGCAGCGCCGATGCCGGCACCCGGCAGTTGTCGAACACCACATCGCTGGTCAGCGCGCCTGCCTGGCCCATCTTCTTGTCAGGCTTGCCGATGATCAGGCCCGGCGTGCCGGCTTCCACCAGGAAGCATGAGATCGACGCCGCGCGGCGTTCCGGGGCCGTGCGCGCCATCACCGAGAACAGGCCTGCGATCGGCGCGTTCGTGATGTAGCGCTTCGTGCCGTTCAGCACATAGTGATCGCCGTCGCGCTCGGCCGACAGGCGCAGCGCCATCGCGTCCGAGCCCGCGTCCGGCTCCGTCAGCGCGAACGAACCGATCAGCTCGCCGCTGGCCAGGCGCGGCAGATAGCGAGCGCGCTGCTCGTCCGTGCCGGCCAGCACGATCGCTTGTGACCCGATGCCGATGTTCGTGCCCGCCAGCGAGCGGAATGCCGGCGACGTCTGGCCCAGCTCGAACACCACCCGCACCTCTTCTTCCATCGTCAGGCCCAGGCCGCCGTAGTCCGGCGAAATCGACAAGCCGAACAGGCCCAGCTCGCGCATCTCGGCCACGATGTCCGGCGGCACCTGGCCGCTGGCGGCCAGCTCGTCTTCGGCGGGGATCAGGCGTTCGTGCGTAAAGCGGCGCACGGCGTCCAGCAACAGGGTCAGGGTTTCGTTATCCAGGGCCATGATCAGGGTCTCTCAGGGTGTGGGGCGGCCACGCTCAGGCGCGCAGTCCGCCAACCAGTAAATCGAAATAGCCGGCGGCGATCGTCTCGGCGCTGTCGCCCTGGCCGGGCTTGTACCAGCGCACCATCCAGTTCAGCATCGACAGCACCGCGCGGCCCGTGGCCGGCACGTCCAGCGCGCGGAATGCGCCGTCCGCCACGCCTTGCGCGATCACCTCGCGCAGCCGCTTCTCGTAGCCATCGCGCAGGCGCGCCGCGTCCTCGCGTTCGGGCAGCGCCATGCCCGAATAGCCGATCAGCATCGTCACGAACTCCGCGTGGTGCTGCTCGAAATAGCGCGCATGGCCCACCATGAACGCCCGCAGCCGGTCGGCCGCGCCCTCGGCCCGCGCCACATCCTGGCCCACGCTTTGGGTCAGGCCGTTCAGCACCGCCAGGATGATCGCGTCGTAGATGTCCTGCTTGGTCGTGAAGTAGTGGTAGATCGCCGCCTTCGACACGCCGATCGCGGCGGCCAGGTCCGACACCGAACTGCCGTCGTAGCCGCTGCGCGCGAACAGCTTCGCGGCTTCGGCCAGGATGCGTTCGCGCGGCGCCGCCATGGTGGGCGGGCGGCCGGCGCGGGCGCGTTTTGAGGCGGGGGCAGCAGAGGTCGGCATGACGGGGCCAGGTGAGGCAGCGCCGGCTTTTTCAATAGCGGACCATTGGTAGGCCCCTTCCATTGACAGCAGTTCGGCGCTTGCCGTTAAATAAAGATTAATTAATTACCGGACGGTCGGTAGGTAATTATAGGCACATCCGTTCCCGCCGCTCAAGCCACCCTTGCGCGATTCCCCGAAACTTCACGCGACGACGCTATGCCCCACTCTCTAGTGACTGATTTGTATGGCCAGATGTCCCTGCCGGTCATCAGCGCCCCCATGTTCATCGTGTCCAACCCGAAACTGGTCGTTGCGCAATGCACGAGCGGCATCGTCGGTTCGTTTCCGGCGTTGAACGCGCGGCCCCAGAGCCTCCTGACCGACTGGCTGGACGAAATCGAAGCCGGCCTGGCTTCGTACCGCGAGGCCCACCCCGGCGCCGCCGTGGCCCCGTACGCCGTCAACCAGATCATCCACCAGTCCAACGACCGGCTCGAGCAAGACCTGGCCGTATGCGCCAGCCACCGCGTGCCGCTCATCATCACCAGCCTGCGCGCGCCCGGCGACCTGGTCAAAGGCGTGCACGACTGGGGCGGCAAGGTGTTCCACGACGTCACCACCATCCGCCACGCCGAAAAGGCGCTGGAAGCGGGCGTCGACGGCCTGATCCTGGTGTGCGCGGGCGCGGGCGGCCATGCTGGCACGCTCAGCCCGTTCGCGCTGGTGTCCGAAGTGCGCCGCTTCTACGACGGCCCGCTGATCCTGTCGGGCGCCATCACGTCGGGCGAACACGTGCTGGCCGCGCTGGCCATGGGCTGCGACTTCGCCTACATGGGCACGCGCTTCATCGCCAGCGACGAAGCCAACGCCAGCGACGGCTACAAGTCGGCCATCGTAGAGGCCAGCGCGTCCGACATTCTCTATACCCCGTTCTTTACCGGCATCCCGGGCAACTACCTGAAGGCCAGCATCACGGCCGCCGGGCTCGACCCCGCCAACCTGCCCCAGCCGGACAGCGGCGCGTCCAATTTCGGCTCCAGCCGCGTCAAGCCCTGGAAAGACATCTGGGGCGCCGGCCAGGGCGTGGGCGGCATTGCCAGCGTGCAACCCACGCGGCAGATCGTCGACACGCTGCGCCAGGAATACGCCAAGGCCAAGGACCAACTGGCCGGCAGGACCTACGCATGAGCGCCGGCCTGAAGGTTTCCCGCGAAGGCGCGGTGCTGACGCTGGTGATCGACCGCCAGGACCGTCGCAATGCGCTGGACACCGCCACCTATGCCGCGCTGACGGCGCAGATCTCGCTGGCCGCGGCGGACACCGCGGTGTCCGCCGTGATCCTGGCCGGCGCGGGCGAACACTTCACGGCCGGCAACGACCTGCGCGATTTCCAGGCGGAACGCGGCGCCGGCGACAGCGCCGGCCTGACCTTCCTGCGCGCGCTGACCCAGGCCGACGTGCCCATCATCGCCGCCGTCGAGGGCTACGCCATCGGCATCGGCGTGACGCTGCTGCAGCATTGCGATTTCGTCTATATCGGCGAAGGCGCGACGCTGCGCATGCCCTTCGTGGCGCTGGGCCTGTGCCCCGAGGGCGCGTCCAGCCTGGTGATGCCGCGCCTGGCCGGCGCCCGCCGCGCCGCCGAGTGGCTGCTGCAGGGCAAGGCCTTCTCGGCCCAGGAAGCCTGCGACGCCGGGTTGGCCACCGCGGTCACGGCCAAGGGCCAGGCGCTGGCGGCCGCGCAGGCCACCGCGGCCAGCCTGGCCAAACAGCCGCCCGCGGCGCTGCGCCTGACCAAGGCCATGCTCAAGCGCCCCGACCGACAAGCCATCCAGGAAACGCTCGACTACGAGGCGCAGCAGTTCCGCGCCCGGCTCCAGACGGAAGAGGCGCAGGCCGCCTTCGCAGCCTTCTTCAAAAAATAAGATTCAGAACGGCGAATCGGGCCGGAAGTTCGGCGCCCGCCGTTCGCGCAGCGACTGCACGCCTTCGCGCACGTCCGGGCCGCCAAAGCCCATGAATTCCAGCGCCAGCGACGTGTCGAACGTGGGGCCGGCCATGCGCAGCCAGTTGTTCAGCGAATACTTGGTCCAGCGAATGGCGGTCTGCGAGCCGGCCGCCAGGCGGTTGGCCACTTCGAAGGCGCGGCCGATCAGGTCGGCCTCGTCCACGCACAGGGACACCAGGCCGATGCGTTCGGCTTCTTCGCCGGTGACGGTTTCGCACAGCATCAGGTAGTACTTGGCGCGCGCCATGCCGCACAACAGCGGCCAGACGATGGCGGCGTGGTCGCCGGCCGTGACGCCCAGGCGAGTATGGCCGTCGATGATGCGGGCATCGCGCGCGGCGATGGAGATGTCGGCCAGCAGCCCGGCCACCAGACCCGCGCCCACCGCCGCCCCGTGCATGGCCGACACGATCGGCTTGCTGCAATTGATGATGTTGTAGACCAGGTCGCGCGCTTCGCGCCAGACGCGGGTGCGCACGTCGAAGTCGTCGGCCATCTGCTGCACCAGGTCCAGGTCGCCGCCGCCGGAAAAGCCCTTGCCCTCGCCGCGGATCACCACCACCCGGGTGTCCGGGTCCGTATCGATGTCGCGCCAGATGTCGGCCAGTTCGCGGTGCATGCGGTCATCGGCCGTGGACAGCTTGCCCGGCTTGCCGTCCTTGGACCCCATGATCAGTTCCAGCACGCCGTTGGGATGCCGGCGCAGCTTCAGGGATTCATAGGCGGAATAGTGTTCCAGCGTGATGTCGGTCATTGTCTTCTCCGGTGGCGCGGGCGAAAGGCCGCGCGTTTTTGGGCACTATAGTGGATACGGCATGCGCCACCGCGGCCACCCTGACCAGGAACCTCAGCCCATGAACACCCCCACCATCGCCCCTGCCGGCGAGATCCGACGCGACGACCTGCCCGCCCTGTTCGCCCCGCGCGGGCAGGACAGCCACAAGGGCAGTTTCGGCACCGTCGGCGTGGTGGGCGGTGGGCGCGGCATGGAAGGCGCGGCGCTGCTGGCGGCCCGCGCGGCCCTGAAGACCGGCGCCGGCAAGGTGCTGGTGGGCTTTGCCCAGGACGCCGCACCGCTGGCCTGCGACCCCCTGCAACCCGAACTGATGCTGCGCGACGCGCGCTCGCTGCTGGAAGGCGGCTGGGGCGTCACCGCCTGGGTCGCCGGCTGCGGCATCGGCACGGGCACCGAGGCGGCCAACGCCCTGTCCGAATTGTTCGTGCTGCGCCAAGGCGCCCCGCTGGTGCTGGACGCCGACGGCCTGAACCTGCTGGCCCAGGGCGCCGTGCAGCCCAATTGGGGCGTTGGTCCCGTCGTGCTGACCCCACACCCGGCCGAGGCCGCCCGCCTGCTTGGCACGGACACCACCCATATCCAGGCCGACCGGCCGGCCGCCGCCCAGGCCCTGGCACAGCGCTACGGCGCCTGGGTGGTCCTGAAAGGCGCCGGCAGCGTGGTCTGCGCCCCGGACGGCGCCTGGCGCCGCAATACCAGCGGCAATCCGGGACTGGCCACGGCGGGAACCGGGGACGTATTGGCCGGCATGCTCGGTTCGCTGCTGGCGCAGCGCCTGCCCCTGGACCAGGCCGTGGCCGGGGCCGTCTGGCTGCATGGGGCCGCCGCGGACGCCCTGGTTTCCCAGGGCATCGGGCCGATCGGGCTGACCGCGGGCGAGCTGGCGGACGCCGCCCGGCGCCTGCGAAACGGCGGCTGACGCCCGTGCCGGCGCCGCTAAGTCCCCGGGGCAAAAAACATTTTTACAACATACTAGGGTTTTCCCCTAAAAACCCATTGCGCTGGTTTTAGGGTTTTCCCTATAATGGTTTACACCAAGACGAAACGGACTGGAGCAAACCATGAGCGAACTGACCCTGAACCACACTGCCCGCCTGACCGATGCGCTGGAGCGCGATCTGCTCCGCGGCGCCCTCGAGAACCAACCGAATTCCCACCCGCTGACCAACCTGAAGAAGGCTGGCCAGGCGATCGCCGCCGCCGTCGCTGGCGTGTTCGCCTTCATCGACGAAGTCAACGAATCGATGAACAAGGCCCGCGCCGCCAGCTCGCGCTTCTCCGGCTCGCAGTGGTAAGAACAGCCGCGCCGGGCTGAATCGCGACCGATCTCCCGCGATTTCACCCAGCGTGCTGTAGACGCAACGCCCGCCGCCCACGCGGCGCCCGTTGTGTCGATCCCGGCGCCCGGGGCTCCCAAGCCCTTCCCCTCACCGGGCGCCATCGCGCCGCGCCGGCCCCACTTGCGGGGCCCCCGCGACGCCCTCTGCCAAGCAATATCGCAGCAAGAATCCCTGTCGCCTCAGCGCGAAGCCGTCCCGAAGCGGGACTGCCTCGCACTGGGGCGATTGGCATTTGCGAAGCCGCAACAGGCGCAATGGCCCTCTCGGCGTTTACCCTAGCGTCGGCCCGGCGCGCATTGACAGCGCGCGAAGCCCCTACCGATAATCGGCCCCTTGCCGTCGTGCTGGCGCCAAAAACACCGCAAGCCCCCCCCGGCCGACGTCTCTGTTCCCCGGTTGGCTTCCCCGCTGTTCCCCCGCCCGCACGATCCGGTTCGTTCCCCATCCGGAGTTGTCACCATGAAGTTGCGCACCACCCTGGCCCTTGTGGCCGCCGCCATTCCCTTGGCTGCTGCCCAGGCCCAGACGCTGAAGATCGGCCTGTCCGCCGAACCCACCTCGGCCGACCCCCACTACCACAAGATGACGCAGAACGACGCCTTCTCGGCGCACGTCTACAGCTCTCTGGTGGGCCGCAGCGCCGACATGAAGCTGGTGCCTGCGCTGGCCACGTCCTGGAAGAACCTGGATGACCTGACCTGGGAATTCAAGCTGCGCGACGACGTCAAATTCTCGAACGGCAAGCCGTTCACGTCCGAAGACGTGCTGTTCACGATCTGCCGCACGCTGAACAACGAGACCAACGTGTCGCAGTCCTACATGGACACGACCAAGCTGATCACCGACGTGCAGACGCCGGACGCGCACACCGTCATCATCAAGACGGGCGCCCCCTTCCCGCTGATGCCCGCCGAACTGGCGCGCTCGCTGCCGATCGTCTGGAACGGCATCGTCGAGCACGGCAAGCTGACGTTCGACCCCAAGAAGGGTTGCGGCGTGACGGGCCCGTGGCCGACGGTGGCCGACTTCAACAACGGCAAGGATGCCATCGGCACCGGCCCGTACACCCTCAAGTCCTACGTGAAGGGCACCGGCATCGAGCTGGTGCGCAACGAGAATTACTGGGGCCCCAAGCCCTACTGGAAGGAAGTGAAGTTCGTGCCGGTGCCGGCCGCCGGCCCGCGCCTGACCGGCCTGTTGTCGGGTGACTTCGACATGATCGAAAACCCGGCCGCGCGCGATCTGCAACGCCTGAAGGACAACCCCAAGTTCGGTTTCGTGGCCACGCCCTCGACCCGTCTGGTGTTCTTCCAGCCTGACGTGGCGCGCAACCCGAGCCCGTTCGTGAAGTCCGCCGACGGCAAGAACCCGCTGCAGGACCTGCGCGTGCGCAAGGCCATTTCGATGGCCATCGACCGCAAGACCATCACCGCCCGCATCATGGACGGCATGGCCACCCCGGCCTACCAGTACATGCCCGACGGCATGTTCGGTGCGCTGCCCAAGGCCCCCGAAATCAAGTACGACCCCGAAGGCGCCAAGAAGCTGCTGGCCGAAGCCGGCTACCCCAACGGCTTCGAGCTGACGCTGTCGTCCACCAACGACCGCTACGTCAACGACGGCCAGGTGGCCCAGGCCGTGGCCCAGTACCTGGCCCGCGTCGGCATCAAGACCAACGTCGACGCCATGACCGCCTCGATCTACTTCCCCAAGCGCGCCAAGCGCGAGTTCAGCTTCTCGATGGGCGGCTGGCCGGCGGAAACGGGCGAAGCCTCGGCGCTGTTCCAGCTGTGGGTCGCCTCGCTCGATTCGCCCAACAGCCTGGGCACCAGCAACTACGGCGGCTTCACCAACGCCGACTTCGACAAGGTCTACAAGCAGGCCATCGTGACCGTCGACGCGCCCAAGCGTGAAAAGCTGCTGCAGGAAGCCACCCAGATCGCGCTGGACAACGTGCCGCTGATCCCGCTGCACTTCGAAAGCAGCATCTGGGCCTTCCGCAAGGGCATCACCTACGAAGGCCGCCGCGACCAGTTCACGCTGGCCACCTCGGCCAAGCCCGACGCCAAGTAATCCGGCCTCGCGCAATGCAAACGGCTGCCCCGCGGGGCAGCCGTTTTTCATTGAGGCCGGCAGCCGTCAGACCCCGGGACCCTGGTCCAGCACCAGATCCAGCTCGCGCGACAGCAGCGCGATGAACGCCTCGGCCTTGGGCGGCAGCACCCGCCCTTCCATGACGTAGATCTGCAGCGTGCGCGACTGCAATTCCGCGTTCGAGATCGGCACCGCCACCAATTCTTCGCGCTTCAGGCTCCAGGCGACCGAAATGTAGCCGCTGAGCATGATGGCGTCGGATTCCAGCACGAAGCCGTGCAGCGGCGACGAGTCGTTGCAGGTCAGGGTGGGTTCGAGCTGCACCGATTCCAGCAGGCAGCCCATCTCGAACAGGTGCCGGGACGAGGTGCCCAGCCCGGTCAGCGCCAGTGGATATTGGCCCAGGTCCTGCAGGCTGACGCTGCGGCGCCCGGCCAGCGGGTGGCCGGCGGCCATCACCGCGTGCACCGGGGCGCGGCGGGAATAGCGCACGCTGACGCCGCTGACCCGCTCTACGTTGAAGGTCATGCCCAGTTCGACACTGCCCTCGGCCACCCGCCGGGCCACGTCGTGCGACGGGCCCACGTACAGATCGAAGCGCACGCCGGGCCAATCGCGGCGAAAGCGCACCATGGACGAAGGCAGGAAGACGCGGGCCACGCCCTCGACCGCGGCCATGCGGATTTCGTTGCGCGCCATGCCCTTGAGGCCGGCGATTTCCTGCAGCACGGATTCGGACTCCAGCAGCGTGCGGCGGGCGTGCGCCAGCAGCAACTGGCCGGCTTCGCTCAGGACCATGCCGCGCGCGGCGCGCTCGAACAGCGGCGCGCCCGCCTCTTCTTCCAGCTTGGAGATCTGGCGGCTGATGGCCGACACGGCCACATGCAGGCGCTCGGACGCCCCGCTCAAGCTGCCCGCCTGGGCGACCTCGACAAAGTAGCGCAAGGCAATGCCGTGCATGTTCAACCCTTGTAGGTGGTGAAGCGCCGGGATGAAGCTTTGCCTTTTATGCAAAGCTATCGATAAATATTCTAATTGTAGAGAAAGCTTCCCTGATCCTAGAATTTGCGCAACGATCTAGGCTGGCGCGCACGACGCGTCCGCCCACAAAAGGGGAAGTCCGTGTCAGCAGCAGTTCCGAACGCCAGCCGCGCCGCCGCTGTCGGCCGCGCGGCCGCCTATGCCGAAAGCGGCGCCTTGCAGCGCGACCTGGCCAGCCTGGTCGCGTACCGCACCGAAAGCCAGAACCCCGACCAGCGTGACGCGCTGTACGACTACCTGCGCACCGCGGTGGCGCCGCGGCTGCAAGGCCTGGGCTTTTCCTGCCAGATCAAAGACAACCCGGTGGACGGCGGCCCGCCCTTCCTGATCGGCGAACGCCAGGAAGACCCGGCCCTGCCCACCGTGCTGATGTACGCCCACGGCGACGTGGTGCGAGGCTACGACGAACAATGGCGCGATGGCCTGGCCCCCTGGCAACTGACCGCCGAAGGCGACCGCTGGTACGGCCGCGGCACGGCCGACAACAAAGGCCAGTACTGCATCAACATGGCCGCGCTGGAACAGGTGCTGGCCGAACGCAGCCAGCGCCTGGGCTTCAACCTGCGCATGCTGGTGGAATGCGGCGAAGAGGTCGGCTCGCCCGGCCTGCACCAGGCCTGCGACCAATGGCGCGACCTGCTTGCCGCCGACGTCTTCATCGCCTCCGACGGCCCGCGGCTGGCCGCTGACCTGCCGACCCTGTTTCTGGGGTCGCGCGGCACGCTGCTGTTCGACCTGGCGGTGGACCTGCGCGGCCACGCCCACCATTCCGGCAACTGGGGCGGCGTGCTGCCCAACCCCGGCATCATCCTGGCGAACGCGCTGGCCAGCCTGGTCGATGCGCGCGGCCGCCTGCTGGTCGATGGCCTGCGGCCCCCGGCCATCCCGCCCGCCGTGCGCCAGGCGCTGGCCAGCATCCAGGTCGGCCAGGACGACGACGCCCCCGACATCGATCCCGACTGGGGCGAACCGGGGCTGTCGCTGGCCGAACGCCTGTTCGGCTGGAACACGCTGGAAGTACTGGCCTACAAGACCGGCAACCCGGAAAACCCGGTGGGCGCGATTCCGCCGCGCGCCAGCGCCACCTGCAACCTGCGCTTCGTGGTCGGCACCGACTGGCGCCAGACCGAATCCATCCTGCGCCGCCATCTGGACGCGCACGGCCTGTCGCAAGTGGCCATCCGCATGCGCCGCGGCACGCCCGCCACCCGGCTGGACCCCGATGATCCCTGGGCCCGCTGGGCCGTGGCCTCGCTGGCCGCCACCACCGGCAAGACGCCGGCGCTCTTGCCCAACCTGGGCGGCACGGTGCCCAACGACGCGTTTTCCGAAGTGCTGGGCCTGCCCACGGTGTGGGTGCCCCATTCCTACCCCGCCTGTTGCCAGCACGGCCCGGACGAGCACCTGCTGGCGTCCGTGGCGCGTGAAGCCGCCGCCGTCATGGCGGGCCTGTTCTGGGACCTGGGCGAACAAGGCGCGGATATCGTCGCCCAACGGGCACGCTCAAGCGGCGCCTGACCGCCGCCTGACCGCCCTCTGTCGTCATCCCCTATACAATCCCCTTCGCTTGATCGGAGTTCCCATGTCCTTGTCTTCGTCCGCGCCCCAGCCGCGCCCCTTTCTGCTTGCCTGTCCGGATCTGTCGACCGAACGCCTGGGCAATACGGATACGCCGGGCGTCTGGCATTTCGACTCCGGCGTGCCTGGCAAGCGCGTCATGCTCAGCGCCCTGATCCACGGCAACGAGCTGTGCGGCGCCTGGGCCCTGAAAGAAGCCCTGGCCACGGGCCTGCGCCCGCGCCGCGGTTCGCTGACGCTGGCGTTCTGCAACCTGGCCGCGTTCGACCGCTTCGACCCCGCCCACTACGCCCCGGCGCGCTTTGTCGACGAAGACATGAACCGCGTCTGGAGCGACGACAAGCTGGCCCAGCCCATCAGCCAGGAACGCCGCCGCGCCGCCGAGATCCGCCCCTGGGTGGCCCAGGCCGACTGGCTGCTGGATTTCCACTCGATGAGCAATTCCGACGTGCCGCTGCAATTGACCGGCATGGAACAGCGCAACATCGACCTGGCCCTGGCGCTGGGCAACCCCGCCACCATCATTGCCGACGCCGGCCACGCCGCTGGCGTGCGCATGCGCGACTACGGCCGCTTCGGCGAAGCCGGCGACAACGGCACCCGTTCGCTGCTGATCGAATGCGGCTTTCATGGCGCCCCCGAGGCCCGCGGCGTCGCGATCGACCAGATGGCGCGCTTTCTGGTCGCGGCCGGCACCGTGGACGAAGCCGATCTGCCCAAAGACTGGATCGCGCCCCAGGCCAGCGCCCAGCGCGCCCTGCGCGTGACCCACGCCGTGGCCGCGAAAAGCGCCGACTTCCGCTTCGCCGAGCGCTGGAAGGGCCTGGAAACGCTGCCGCGCGCCGGCACCGTCATCGGCTGGTCCGAAGGCGAAGCCGTGACCACGCCCTATGACAACTGCGTGCTGATCATGCCGTCCACCGCCAATCTGCGGGCCGGCGTCACCGTCGTACGGCTGGCCCAGCCCATCGCCTGATCGACCGAGCGGCGCGCCCTCGACGGCGCGCCGCCATCTATAAAAACACACCAAGGGAACACAATGTCCGCAAACGTTTTCATCCGCAGCGCCTTATCCGCCTGTACGCTGGCGGCCGCCACGGCCATCGGCGCCCCCGCGGCGCTGGCCCAGGCCGCCCCCCAGACGCTGCGAATCGGCCTGTCGTCCGAACCCACCGCGATGGACCCGCACTACCACCAGGCCACGCCGAACGACTCGATGACCTCGCACATCTTCGAGACGCTGGTGGGCCAGGACGCCAAGATGAACCTGATCCCGCGGCTGGCCACGGCCTGGAAGCCGGTGGACGACACCACCTGGGAATTCACGTTGCGCGACGGCGTGAAGTTCTCCAACGGCCAGCCGTTCACCGCCGACGACGTGATCTTCACGCTCTGCCGCGCGCTGCACAACGAACAATCCATCGCCGGCTCGTACGCCGCCGTGGTGCAGAAGCTGGCCAGCATCGACGTGCGCGACGGCAACGTGCTGGTCATCAAGACGCATCAACCCTACCCGCTGCTGCCCAACGACCTGACCCGCAACGCCATCCTCTGGAGCGGCATCGTCCAGCACGGCCCGATCCGCTTCGAACCCAAGACGGGTTGCGGCGTGACCGGCCCCTGGCCCACGATGGCCGACTTCAATACCGGCAAATCCGCCATCGGCACTGGCCCGTATGTGCTGAAGTCGTACGTCAAGGGCAACGCCATCGAACTGACCCGCAACGACGCCTATTGGGGCGACAAGCCCGCCTGGGCCAACGTGAAGCTGGTGCCGGTGCCCGCCGCCGGCCCGCGCCTGACGGGCCTGTTGGCCGGTGATTTCGACCTGATCGAAAACCCCGCGGCGCGCGACGTCAAGCGCATCTCGGAAACGCCGGGCTTCGGCTACGTCATCACGCCGTCGGTGCGGGTGGTGTACTTCCAGTTCGACGTGGCCCGCAGCCCCAGCCCCACGGTGCGCGCCGCCGACGGCAAGAACCCGCTGCGGGACGTGCGCGTGCGCCGCGCGATCTCGCTGGCGATCGACCGCAAGGCCATCACCCAGCGAATCATGGACGGCGCCGCCGTGCCCGCCAACCAGTTCCTGCCCGACGGCATGGCCGGCACGCTGCAGCCCGCGCCCGAACTCAAATACGACCCGGCCGCCGCCAAGAAGCTGCTGGCCGAGGCCGGCTACCCGGACGGCTTCGAGCTGACCATCTCGTCCACCAACGACCGCTACATCAACGACGCCCAGATTTCGCAGGCCGTCGCCCAGTACCTGTCGCGCGTGGGCATCAAGACCACGGTCGACGCCATGACGCGCTCGGTCTACTTCCCCAAGCGCGCCAAGCGCGAGTTCAGCTTCGCCATGGGCGGCTGGTCGTCGGAAACCGGCGAGGCCTCGTCGTTCCTGCAGTACTGGGTCAGCGCCTTCGACAAGGAACGCGGCCTGGGCACCAGCAACTATGGCGGCTACGACAACCCCGAATTCGACCGCGTCTTCAAGCGCGCCCTGGTCACCGTCGACCCGGCCGCCCGCGAAAAGCTGCTGCAGGAATCCCTGACCCTGGCCCTGGCCGACCTGCCCAGCATTCCGCTGCATTTCGAAAGCAGCATCTGGGCATTCAAGAAAGGGCTGACCTACGAAGGCCGCGCCGACCAATACACCCTGGCCATGTCGGCCAGACCCGCTAATTAAGATCGCCAATCCGGCGCCTGCAACCCGAGCCCACCAAGGAAATATCACGTGGCCCTTTTCATCCTACGCAGACTGATACAGAGTCTGTTCGTGCTGCTGGCCGTGTCGGTCGTGGTCTTCTTCGCGGTGTACGCCGTGGGCGACCCGATCGAACTGCTGGTCAGCCCCGAAGCCAGCCAGGCCGCCCGCGAAGCAATGATCGCGCGCCTGGGCCTGGACCTGCCGGTGTGGCAGCAATACACCGGCTTCCTGTGGCGCGCGCTGCATGGCGACCTGGGCACCTCGTTCGTGCACGGCATCCCCGCCATCGAACTGATCGTGCAGCGCATTCCCGCCACCTTCGAGCTGGTCATCCTGGCCATCGGCCTGACCTGTGTGGTCGGCATTCCGCTGGGCCTGGTGGCCGGCCTGTACCGCGACGAGCCCCTGGGCCGCGGCATCATGGGTTCTTCCGTGCTGGGCTTTTCGCTGCCCAACTTCTGGCAGGGCATGATGCTGATCCTGCTGTTCGCCGTCTGGCTGGGCTGGCTGCCGGCCACCGGCCGCGGCGAGACGGTCACCGTGCTGGGCGTGCGCCTGTCGATCCTGACGGCCGACGGCTGGTCGCACCTGATCCTGCCGGCGATCAACCTGGCGCTGGCCAACATCGCCCTGGTACTGCGCCTGACGGCCTCGGGCGTGGTCGAGGCCCGCAGCCAGGACTACGTGAAGTTCGCCCGCGCCAAGGGCGTCAAGCCCGGCCGCATCGTGCGCCGCCACATCCTGCGCAACATCCTGATCCCGGTGGTCACCGTGATCGGCATGGAATTCGGCAGCCTGATCGCCTATTCCACCATCACCGAAACCGTGTTCGCATGGCCCGGCATGGGCAAGCTGCTGATCGACAGCGTCTACCAGCTTGACCGCCCCGTGGTGGTCGCCTACGTGATGCTGGTCACCCTGATCTTCGTGGTCATCAACCTGGTCGTGGACATCCTGTACGCCGCGCTCGACCCGCGCGTGCAGCTCGTGACCCCTGCTCAATAACCGCCATGGCTAATCCTCCCAATACCGGCCGCACCCGTACCGTCCAGCCCCTGGCCGATACGCCCAAGCGCGCCTCGATCCTGAAGAAACTGCGGGCCCGTCCGACCGTGCGTGGCTCGGTCATCGCCCTGATCATCCTGATCGTGCTGGTGGTGTTCGCACCCTACTTCGCACCGCAGAATCCCTATGACCTGGCCAACCTGTCGCTGATGGACGGCCGCCTGGCGCCGCGCCAGGCCCTGATGGACGGCAGCATCGCCTGGCTCGGCACCGACGACCAGGGCCGCGACATGCTCAGCGCCATCCTGTATGGCCTGCGGATCAGCCTGATGGTGGGCTTGTCCGCCGTGGTGCTGGCCACCGCCGTGGGCGGCGCGGTCGGGCTGGTGGCTGCCTACATCGGCGGCCTGGTCGACACCGTGCTGATGCGCATCGTCGACTTCATCCTGGGCTTTCCGACCATCCTGGTAGCGCTGGTGCTGTTGGTGGTGCTGGGGCGCGGGGTGGACAAGGTGATCCTGGCGCTGGTGCTGGTGCAGTGGGGCCACTACGCCCGCATCATGCGCAGCCGCGCGCTGCAGGAACGCCGCAAGGAATACGTCGAGGCCGCCGCCAACCTGGGCTTTCCGGCGTGGCGCATCATGGTGTTCCACCTGCTGCCCAACTGCCTGGGCCCCGTGATGGTGTTCGCCACCATCCAGATCGCCACCGCCATTGCGCTGGAAGCGACGCTGTCGTTCCTGGGGGTGGGCGTGCCCATCACCGAGCCGTCGCTGGGCCTGTTGATTTCCAACGGCTTCCAGTACCTGCTGTCGGGCGACTATTGGATCAGTTTGTTCCCGGGCATTGCCCTGCTGGTGCTGATCCTCTCCATCAACATCGTAGGCGACCGCCTGCGCGAGAGCCTGGACCCCAAGCGATGAGCGACGTTCTTCTTGAGGTGCGCGGCCTGCGCACCGCATTCCATACCGAAGCCGGCGCGTGGCTGGCGGTCGACGGCGTCGACCTCACCGTGCGCCGTGGCGAAATCGTGGGCCTGGTCGGCGAATCGGGTTCGGGCAAGTCGGTCACCGGCTTCTCGCTGCTGGGTCTGATCGACCCGCCGGGCGAAGTCGTCGACGGCGAGGTCAAGTTCAAGGGCAACGACCTGCGCAAGCTCTCGGAAGAGCAGATGCGCCAGTTGCGCGGCAACCGCATCGCCATGATCTTCCAGGACCCGCTGATGACGCTCAACCCGGTGCTGCGCATCGGCGAGCAGATGATGGAAGCCATCCTGACGCACGAAGACGTGCCGCGCGCCCAGGCGCTGGAGCGCTGCCGCGAGGCGCTGGCCATGGTCGGCATTCCGTCGCCGGAAAAGCGCCTGAAAAGCTATCCGCACGAGTTCTCGGGCGGCATGCGCCAGCGCGTGGCGATCGCGATCGCCATGCTCAACAAGCCCGACCTGATCATCTGCGACGAACCCACCACGGCGCTGGACGTCACCATCCAGGGCCAGATCCTGTACCGCATGCAGGAGATCTGCCGCGAACACAACACGGCGCTGATCTGGATCACCCATGACCTGGGCGTGGTGGCCGAGCTGGCCGACCGCGTCGCGGTCATGTACGCCGGCCGCATCGTCGAAAGCGGTCCGGTCGAACAGGTGCTGGACGCACCCCGCCACCCCTACACCAAGGGCCTGCTCGACTCGATGCCCGGCTCGACCCAGCCGGGCGCGCGCCTGCACCAGATCAACGGCATGGCGCCCAGCCTGGCCGGCCGCCCGTCGGGCTGTGCCTTCCGGCCGCGCTGCGCCCACGCGGTCACGCGCTGCACCGAACAAGCCCCCACCATCACCACCGAAGGTCCGCGCAGCTATCGCTGTTACGTCCCGATCGCCCGCGAGGCCGAGCAAGCATGAGCCAAGCCGATACCCCCGTCATCGAGCTCAAGAACGTCCACAAGCGCTTCGAGCAGCGGCCCGACCTGGCCCAGCGCATCCTGGCCCTGGGCGGCCGCCCCATCGACCGCCGCACCGTCTATGCCGTCAACGGCGTGGACCTGCGCATCGGCCGCGGCGAAGTCGTCGGCCTGGTCGGCGAGTCCGGCTGTGGCAAGTCCACCCTGGGCCGCGTCGTGGCCGGCCTGCACCGCCAGACCGAAGGCGACCTGCTCTACCAGGGCCAGGACGCCCGCCGCCTGCGCGGCGCCGACAAGCTCGCCTACACGCTGGGCGTGCAGATGATTTTCCAGGACCCGCAGGCCTCGCTGAATCCGCGCCAGCGCCTGCGCCAGATCCTGGGCGAATCGCTCAAGGTGCACAAGCTGGCGCCGCCGGCCGAGATTCCCTCGCGCATCGACCAGGCGCTGACGGAAGTGGGCCTGGACACCGAGTACCGCGACCGCTTCCCGCACCAGATCTCGGGCGGCCAGCGCCAGCGCATCGGCATCGCCCGTGCGCTGATGGTGGCGCCCAAGTTCCTGGTGTGCGACGAACCGGTTGCCGCGCTGGACGTGTCGATCCAGGCGCAGGTGATCAACCTGTTCATGGACCTGCGCGAACAGCACGGCTTCACGTACCTGTTCATCAGCCACGACCTGGGCGTGGTCAAGCACATCTCGGACCGCGTCGCGATCATGTACCTGGGCAAGATCGTCGAGATCTCGACGTCGGCCGAGATTTTCGCGCGCGCCAACCACCCGTACACTCAGGCATTGATGGCCGAGGTGCCGGACGTGGCCCGCCGGGGCCGCAAGTTCACGCCGATCAAGGGTGAAATCCCGTCGCCGCTGAACCCGCCGCCGGGCTGCACGTTCAACCCGCGCTGTCCCCACGCCATGCCGCGCTGCCGCGAGCAGGCGCCGTCCCTGAAAGAAATATCGCCGGGCCACTGGTCGGCCTGCCACCTGAACGAAGCCACCGCCTGAACGCCATGAAACCCTCTGACATGTCCAACAAGGACCGCATCGCCATCGAAATGGGCCATGCGGGCCGCAATACCATCGCCTACATCGACGAAGACCGCAATTCCGACCGTCCGTTCAAGCTGCAGACCTACCGCCCCTACGGCTACACGCCGGACCGCCCGGTGGTAATCGTGCAGCACGGCGTGCTGCGCAACGGCGACGAATACCGCGACTTCTGGGTCGAGGCGGCCGACAAGCACAAGCTGCTGATCGTGGCGCTGACGTTCTCCAACGAGATCTGGCCCGGCGTCGAAAGCTACAACAACGGCCGCGTGTTCTCGGCCGGCGGCAACCCGCGCCACATCGACGGCTGGACCTACGCGCTGGTGGGCAACGTGATCCGCGACATGATCGACGGCGAAATCACCGACGGCCAGAACATCTACCTGTTCGGTCACTCGGCCGGCGGCCAGTTCGTGCACCGCCTGATGAGCAGCCAGTCGCACGCCCCGTTCAAGGCGGTGGCGGCAGGCAACCCGGGCTGGTACACACTACCGACGTTCGACTACCCCTTCCCCGAAGGCATGGACGGCGTGGGCCTGACCGAAGACCATCTGGTCAAGCTGCTGGCGTACCCGATGATGATCATGGCGGGCGACCAGGACATCGCCACGGACGACCCCAACCTGCCGTCGGAACCAGCCGCGATGCGCCAGGGCCCGCACCGTTTCGCGCGCGCCCACAACTACTTCGAAGCCGGCCGCAAGGAAGCCGAACGCCGCGGCGTGCCGTTCAACTGGACGCTGCAAGTGGTTCCCGGCATCGGCCACGACGGCCGCGCGATGTCCGCCGTCTGCGCCAGCCTGTGGTTTGACGGCCGCATGCCCGACGACGCCGAACTGGCCCGCCTGGCCGGCCAGCAGGTCGCCTGAACGCTTCCCCCATTTTCCCCGCCGATATTCCCGGATACCGCTATGTCTTCTACCCGTACTGAACAGCTCGTCGCCGGCATCCAAAGCTGGCTGCAATGCGAATCGCCCTCGAACTTCCCCGACGGCATCGCCGCCATGGCCCGCATCATCGCCGACTACGCGGCCGCGGCCGGCCTGACGGTGGAACTGTCGTCGCTGGGCCCCACGACCGGCCCGCTGCTGTACGCCACCAACCGCGCCCCCGGCGACACGCGCCCCGGCATCCTGATCCTGGCGCACATGGACACGGTGCACCCGGTGGGCACGCTGCTCGAAAACCCGGTGCGCATCGACGGCGACCGCCTGTACGGCCCGGGCAGCTACGACATGAAAGCCGGCATCTACCTGGCGCTGACGGCGCTGGCGGGCGTGGCTCGTCCGGGCGCGACGCAACTGCCGGTGGATTTCCTGGTGGTGCCTGACGAAGAAACCGGCAGCCATGCCTCGCGCGTGCACATCGAACGTTTCGCGGCCAACGCGAAGTACGCGCTGGTGTGCGAACCGGCCCGCCCGAACGGAGGCAAGTGCGTGACGGCGCGCAAGGGCACGGGCATGCTGAACCTGAACGTGAAGGGCCGCCCGGCCCACGCCGGGATGCAGCACGAGAAGGGCCGCAGCGCGATCCGCGAGATGGCGCACCAGGTGCTGGCGCTGGAAGCGATGACGGACTACGAGCGCGGCATCACGGTCAGCGTGGGCACGATCGCCGGCGGCACGGTAACGAACACGGTGCCGGCGCTGTGCCGCTGCGTGGTGGATTTCCGCGTGCCGGACATGGGCGCGGCAGAAGACGTGCTGCGCCGCATGCGCGAGCTGTGCGCAGTGGGCCCGGACGTGGAACTGGACATCGACGTGGAACTGAACCGCCCGCCGATGGTAAAGACAGAAGAAGCCGCCGCCCTGCTGGCGCTGGTACAAGGCTACGCAGAACGCGCAGGCTTCCTGCTGGAAGACGCCCCGATGACGGGCGGCGGCAGCGACGCCAACTTCACCTCGGCCATGGGAATCCCGACACTCGATGGTTTGGGTGCGGACGGAGATGGTGCTCATACTTTGAATGAGTACATCTTGGTTTCTACGTTGGAGCAGCGGTTGAAGTTTTGGGAGTTGTTGTTGAAGGATTTGGCTTAAAAAATCTGGTCGGTTTAGTGCGTGCGGTTGGGTTCTTAAGCCGCGCGTGACGGGGCAGGCAGGGGGTGGGCGGGGCTACGATTGCGGTCCGGAGCCTTCGCTCCGGACTACCCCGTCCTCATCCTCGTACGCCTTCGGCTCCCTACGGATTCCGTCGGGCGCATCTAACGCCCCGCCCACCCCCTGCCTGCCCCGCCACGCGCTCTTGCTGCTGATTAGTCACGGCCTCTGGGGCGAGCGGTGTGCTTGGCATGCTAGCCACCATCAGGGGGGGTTGGCGGGGTGGGACGGTGCCCGCCTCGTGCCGGCCGCGCGGGCGGCCTTACGAGGCTTACGCGTCGTCTTGCGTGCACCGATGCCGCTCTCGCGCTTGCGGGGATCGCGCGCGTTTTGATCATCTGTTGAATTGCCCTCCACCGGCCACCGGTCTTCTAGCGGCGCGGATGCCGTGGCGTTCCACACCCATGTGCAACGCCCGATGGGCGGCGCGCGAGACAGTCAGCATGCGCAAGCCAGTGCCTGCTCGCGCCGCCCATCACCGCCCCCTCCCCCCTGACTGCGAACCATTAGAAAACCAATCTCCAACAGCGCGAAGCGCCCCCGCAACACTTTCCAGCAACGCAATGCCAAACGTGGCCGCCCGCGCGGCCACGGCTTGGCGACCCTGTAGATCCCATACCCTGACCACAGGTCCAGCAGCGCAACGCCCCCAGACGCACGTAGTCCCTGGCGGCGGTGGCATGCGGGGCGGGCAACCTCGATGCGCCCGAGGGAATCTGAAGGGAGCCGAAGGCGGACGAAGATGACGACGGGGCAGTCCGGAGCGAACGCTCCGGACCGCAATCGTGGGCGCCCGCCCCGCATGCCACCGCCGCCAGGGACGACCTACGAAGTACGCAGCCCCGCAAGATACAAACACAAACAACCTGGCCTAGAATATTCCCCCAGAGCACCCCCAAAAAGAACCACAACAGAACTCAGCAAGAACCATGTCCCAAGCCATTCAAACCAGCGCCATCGCCTACGGCCTAGCCACTATTGCCGCCGACGGCACCGTTCTTGATACTTGGTATCCGCGCCCCTCCCTGGCCGACAACTCGCCCGCCGGCGGCACTCGTCACCTGACGCCTGAAGAAGCCCGCGCCGCCCTCGGTGAACACGTGCCGACTTCACTTGGCCGCGACACCCGCCGGAAAGTCGATATCGTGGCCGTGCGTACTGCCATCGCTTCGCTCGATGCGCCGCCCGCCGATGCGCATGATGCTTATCTGCGCCTGCATCTGCTCAGTCATCGGCTCATCCGGCCGCACGGCGCCAACCTGGATGGCTTGTTCAATGTGTTGGCCAATGTCGCCTGGACGTCGGTCGGGCCTTGCGCCGTCGATCAGGTCGACGCCCTGCGTTGGCAACTGCGCGCCACCGGACAGGTGCTGGAGATTCGCGGCGTCGACAAGATTCCGCGCATGACCGATTACGTCGTGCCGGCGGGCGTGCGCATTGCCGATACCGCGCGCGTGCGGCTCGGTGCGCATCTGGCCGCGGGCACCACCGTGCTGCACGAAGGCTTCTGCAACTTCAATGCCGGCACCCTGGGGGCTTCCATGGTCGAAGGCCGCATCAGTGCGGGCGTCATCGTCGATGATGGCACCGACGTCGGCGGCGGCGCTTCCATCATGGGCACCATGTCTGGTGGCGGCAAACAGGTCGTTGCCATCGGCAAGCGCTGCCTGCTCGGCGCCAACTCGGGCATCGGCATCTCGTTGGGCGATGACTGCGTCGTCGAAGCGGGGTGCTATGTCACCGCCGGCACGCGCGTGCTCACGCCCGAAGGGGCCGTGGTCAAGGCCGTCGAACTGGCCGGCCAGCATGGGCTGCTGTTCCGTCGCAACTCGCAGACCGGAGCCGTCGAAACACTGGTGCGCACCGCGGCTTGGGGCACGCTCAACCCGGCCCTGCATACGGGCCATTGATCCGCGCGGCGAACGCCGCGCCCCCACGACACAAGGGCCGCTTTCGCGGCCCTTGATGCTTCGGGGATTGCGCCATGCGCCTGGCGTGTGACGCCAGAGGCGTCCAGGCCGTCAGGCCGATGCCGCTTGCGCCGTTTCACCCAGGCGGTCGTAGACCAGGTTCACGAACAGGTCCGAACTGAGGATGCGCGCGGCGGGGCACGAGAACACCGTGGCGCCGTCGTCGGTGCGCAGGCTGACCGTTTCGGTCCAGTCGTTCAGGTCGATGCGTTGCAGCGATTCGTAGGGCCAGGTGTCGGCGCCGATGTGCAGGCCTTCGGCCGACAGGGCCAGTTCGCGCGTGGTCAGGTCGGGGAAATCGCCGCCATCCAGCGTGCGGAACGCCACCTTCGCGCCGTCGGCCAGGCGGGCTTCGAGCACCGGCAGGCGCTGGTCGACCAGGCGCGAGCGGAAGGCATCCATGAAGCGGGGGAATTCGGCGATGTCGCCCGGCACCAGGGTCCAGTCGGGTTCGGCGCGGCTGCGGTAGGCGAAGCGGTCGATGCCGTCGGGGCCGGTTTGCGGGCCGGGGGCAGACAAGTACAGGTCGGAGATGTCGGCGAAGGCGGTGTAGTAGCGTTCGCCGTCTTGCTGGCGGACGATGCCGCGCTCGTGCAATTCAAAGCAATCCGGGGTGCTCCCCGTGTCTACAAACACCGCCAATGCATCAGGAGCCTGCGGGGTTTTGTCATCAGTCATGCAACTTCCTTATTGGAATCAGGGTGCTTTCGCGGCCCAGGAACGTCGCAAAGTCATGCGATACGCATTCTCCCCCATATCGGCAAAGCGTGCTTGATGACCCCGTTTTAGCGGCCAGATGCGGCAATAACGGGGTCAGGCGCGCATCAATCGTTGCATCGCCTGCGGCGATTGGCCGAATGCGCGCAGGAAGGCCTTGCGCATGCGATCGCGGTCGCCGAAGCCCGTTTCGCGCGCGACCACCTCGGCCGGATGGCGGCCGGACTGCATCATGCCCTGCGCGGCCTCCAGCCGCAGGTGTTCCACCGCCTTGGCGGGCGATTGGCCGGTTTCCAGGCGAAAGACCCGGCTGAACTGGCGCGGGCTCAAGTGCGCGGCGCGGGCCAGTTCGTCGACCGACAGTTCGGCCTTCAGATTGGCCTTGGCGTAAGCCAGCGCCGTCTGCACCCGGTCGGACTTGGGGTCCAGTTCCAGCAACGCGGAATACTGCGACTGGCCGCCCGCGCGGCGCTGCGTCAGCACCAGCTTGCGCGCCACCATGCGGGCCACGTCCGCGCCCAGATCGGCTTCCACCATGGCCAGTGCCATGTCCACGCCCGCGCTCATGCCCGCCGATGTCCAGATCGGGCCGTCGGCGACATAGATACGGTCTTCGTCCACCTGCACGCCGGGATATTCGCGCTGCAAGCGTCGCGCGAAGTGCCAGTGCGTGGTGACGCGGCGCCCTTGCAGCAGGCCGGCCTGCGCCAGGATGAAGGCGCCGGTGCACATCGCGGCGCAGCGGTGCACGCGCTTGCTGGCGGCCTGCAAGGCGCGCAGCAAACCCTCGGACGCCCCCGCGCCATTGTTGTCGCCGGCCACGATCAGCGTGTCGAACGTGCGTCGGCCCAGCTTGGTGGAATCCACCGAAAAGCCCTGTGAGCTGGGCACCGGGCCGCCGTGCTCGGACACCAGCGTCACCCGGTACTGCACTGACCCCAGGTGCATGTTGACCGTTTCGAAGACGGAACTGGCGGCCAGGCTCAGAACCTGGAAACCGGGGTGCAGCACGATCGCGATCGTTTTCATGAAGAGGCCCGCCAACAGAAGCAAAGGCCTGGTTCAGGCCCGGATTCGACTGATTCAGTCGGATGTCCTAAAAAGACGTTTCTATGTCATTGAGGATATTTCCTGCCAATTCTACTCTGCATGGGTACCGGCGGCATCCACCGCCTTTCTCTCGGAGCCAACATGAGCAATACCCCCCTGAATCACACCCCCGGCCGCGCCCTGGTCACCGGCGCCTCGACCGGTATCGGCGCACGCTACGCGCATCACCTGGCCCGCCGCGGCCACGACCTGACGCTGGTGGCGCGCAACGCCGCCCGGCTGGAAGCATTGGCCGCGCGCCTGCGCGCCGAAACCGGCCGCGACGTACGCGTATTGCCGGCCGATCTGGCCGATGCCGATGGCCTGGTCCGGGTGGCGCGTGAGCTGCGTGAAGACGAATCGCTGACCGTGCTGGTGAACAACGCCGGTATCGGCGCGGTGGCGCCGCTGCTGCAATCGGACCCCGACCAGATGCAGGCCATGATCGACCTGAACGTCAGTGCGTTGACGCGCCTGACCATGGCCGCGGTGCCGGGGTTCGTCGCGCGCGGCAATGGCACGCTGATCAACATTGCGTCGGTCGTGGCGCTGCATCCGGAACTGCTCAACGGTGTCTATGGCGCCAGCAAGGCCTATGTGCTGGCGTATTCGCAATCGCTGCGCCACGAACTGGCCGACAAGGGCGTGCGCATCCAGGCCGTGCTGCCGGGCGCCACCGGCACCGACTTCTGGGACCTGGCGGGCAAGCCGGCCCGCGAATTGCCGGCCGCCATCGTGATGAGCGCCGACGACATGGTGCAGGCCGCGCTGGCCGGCCTGGACCAGGGCGAATTCGTGACCATTCCCGCCTTGGGCGACGCGGCCTTGTGGCAGCGCCTGGAAGACGCGCGCCAGGCGCTGGGCCCGGAACTGTCTCGCAACGCGCCCGCGGCCCGCTACGGCGTTCAGGCGCCCGGCGCTACCGGCACGAACGGGTAATGCTCCACCCGGCCGTGCGCCGCGATGATGGCGGTGGCCTCGGGCACTTCTTCCCAGGCCCCCGGCATCTCGGTCAACGGCTCGGACAGCAGCAGGAAGGCGTTGTCGTCCAGCGACGCGATCTGCGGATCATCCGGATACAGCTGGCGCAGGTGCTGCACGCAGGTGTTGTGAAACAGCGTGCGCGATTCGCGTTCGCTGGAATAGCGCACCGCGATCAGCCGTTCGCCGTCCAGGGCGCAGACCGTCATGTTGATAGGCTGCGCCACGCCATGGCGCCGGCCGGTCTCTTCGACCGCGCCGACCATGCGCGCCAGCGCCGGCAGCGCGTCTTCTTCCAGGCCGAACGTCAGCGCCAGCAGAAACATCACCTCGGAATCGGTCGACCCTTCCAGTGACCCGAAATAGCTCGGCGCGATCATCAGCATCAGGTCGCGCCGAAGCAGCGGATAGTCGCGGATGACGCCGTTGTGCACGAACAGCCAGTTGCCGTGGCGAAACGGGTGGCAGTTGGTTTCCTGGGCCGGGGTGTCGGTGGCGGCGCGGATGTGCGCCACGAACAGCGGCGCGTGGATGGCGCGCGCCGCTTCGCGCAGGTTGCGGTCGTTCCAGGCAGGGTGCACGCTGCGGTAGCGGAATGGCGGCTCTTGGGGCGGGCTTGCCTGAGGTGCACCATTCGGTGCTTGGCCATTCGGGTGGCGGCCGCCCCGCGGCGGGCTGTACCAGCCCAGGCCGAAACCGTCGCCATTGGTGGTGGTGACGCTCATGCGTGCGTGCAGGCTCTGGTCGATCAGAGAGTGCTTGGCCTTGAACAGCACGCTCTCCATTTGCAGGGGACTACCGGTGTAAGCGAGCCAGCGGCACATGATGCGCTCCTTCAAGACAGGCCCGGCGCGGGGCCTTGGCGATACGTCCCAGTGTAAGCGGCGTGCAATTTTCTACAAGCCCGCCTGCCGCCGGGTCGGCATAGTGGGCATTCGCCTTATCCGCCAGAGAGCCTTGCCTTGGACACTTCCCCCCCGTTTTCCCCGCAGCTGGGCTTTTCCAGCGACAACATCGCCGGCGCCAGCCCGCAAGTCCTGGATGCGCTGCTGCGCGCCAATGAGGGACAGGCCCAACCCTATGGCGCCGACGACGCCAGCCAGCGCGTGACCCGACAACTGGCCGAGATTTTCGAACGCGAGGTCGAGGTGTTGCTGGTGCCCACCGGCACCGCGGCCAATTCGCTGGCGCTGTCCGTGCTGACGCCGCCGTGGGGCAGCGTGCTGTGCCACGCGCAAAGCCATATCGCCAACGACGAATGCGGCGCGCCGCAGTTCTACACCAGCGGCGCCCGCCTGACGCTGCTCGATGGCGACGCCGCCAAGATCGACCCGGCGCAGCTCGCCGTCGAAGTGCACCGCAAAGTCGGCGACGTGCATTCCATGCAGCCCGCCTGCGTCAGCATCACTCAGGGGACTGAAACCGGCAGCGTCTACACGCTGGCTGAAATCGCCGCGATCAGCGAGATCTGCCAGGGCGCCGGCTTGCCCCTGCACATGGACGGCGCACGCTTTGCCAACGCGCTGGTCAGCCTGGGCTGCACCCCCGCCGAGATGACCTGGAAGGCGGGCGTCAAGGCGCTGTCGTTCGGCGCCACCAAGAACGGCGTGCTGGGCGCGGAAGCCATCGTGCTGTTCGAGCCGGGCCTGGCCACCGAACTGGCCTACCGGCGCAAGCGCGGCGGTCACCTGTTCTCGAAGATGCGCCTGCTGTCGGCCCAGATGGAAGCCTATCTGGACGACGGCCTGTGGCTGCGCAACGCGCGCCAGGCCAACGCCATGGCGGCCCGCCTGGCCGCCGGCATGGCCGACCTGCCGGGCGTGCAAACGCAAGGGCCGGTACAGGCCAATATCCTGTTCTGCCGCCTGCCCGCTGCGGCCATCGATGGGCTGCTGGCACAGGGCTTTCGCTTCTATCACGATCGCTGGGGCCCTGGCGTGGTGCGCCTGGTCACCTCGTTCGCCACGCGTGAGCAGGACGTGGACCATTTCCTGGCGGCCCTGCGCGAACAGTGCCGGTAGGGATTCATATCGGGGCTACGCTGCGCGCCGAAACGCCGACGGCGCCACGCCGTAGGCCGTGCGAAACGCGCGGTTGAAGTGGCTTTGATCGTAGAAGCCCACGTCGGCCGCGACCTGCGCGATCGACGCCTGCGCGCGCGCCAGCACCGCGCAGGCCCGCTCCAGGCGCAGCCGCGTCAGCCAGGCATGCGGGGTCAGGCCGACCGATAGCGCGAAACGCCGCAAGAACTGGTAGCGGCTCAGCCCGCACAGCCGCGCCAGGTCTTGCAGGCTGATCTTGTCGGCCATATGGGCCTGGCAGTAATCCAGCACCCGGCGCGTGTGCGTCGCCGACAGCCCGCCGCGAATGTCCTGCGGCGCCACGGCGCCGGTACGGGCGAACAAGGCGCCCATCAGCGCCAGCGACACAGATTCGTGCGCCAGCGGACCGGAAGGCGCGCCGTCCATCCACGACGCGTGCAATGCCACGAAGCGGGCCGCCAGCCGCGCATCTTCGAGCAGCGTGCCCGTGAAGCGCTCGTGCGGCCCCGCCCCCGAGACTTCGGCGATGAAACCGCGCATCAGGTCCGGCGCGATGCGGAAGGTCTTGAGCGTGTAGCGGTTGCCATAGTCATCCACGCCAGTGCCGTCATGGATCTCGCCCGGCGGCATCAACGCCACCGCGCCCGGGCCCAGCAGGATGCTCTGGCCGCCGAAGGTCTGGCGCTGCACGCCCTGGGTCACCAGGCCGATGTGGTAATCGACGTGGTAATGCCGGTCGAACTGGAATTCGCACAGGCGCGCCACGCCCAGCACCAGGCCCGGCGTGCCCGCCACCGCTTGATATCGAACGTCGTCCTTCATGGATAGCGCCATGGTGCAAAGCGGCAGGTATACGCCCGCAAGCCGCCCTCCGTCATGTAATTTATTGCGGCGCTACTTCTTGAGCAACGCCTTGAGCATGGCCATGCGCTCTTTGGGATTCATGGCGGCCGTGGTTTCGTCTTCCTGCACGGTCGGGTCATCCAGCCCCATTTCCTCGATGAAGCGCGACGGCTCGCGCACGACGTCTTCGCGCGCCCGGCGGCGGCGCTTGCACCAGCTGAGGTTCAGGCTGCGCTGCGCCCGCGTGATGCCCACGTACATCAGGCGGCGTTCTTCCTGGATGCGGGTGGCCAGGTTCTCGGCAGCGCGTGCCGGGTCGCCGTCTTCGTCGTCCTTGCCCAGGTGCGGCAGCAGGCCTTCCTCGACGCCGGCCAGGTACACGTGCGGATACTCCAGCCCCTTGGACGCGTGCAGGGTCGACATCTTGACCGCGTCCGGCTCTTCTTCTTCGCCGCGTTCCAGCATGGTGACCAGCGCCACGTGCTGCACCAGGTCGAACAGCGACATGTTGTCTTCTTCGGCCTTGCGCTTGAGCCAGCCGGTCAGTTCCAGCACGTTCTGCCAGCGCGTCTGCGCGGGCCGCTCGTCGAACAGTTCGAACAGGTGGCGTTCGTACTGGATCGCCTGCACCAGGTCGTCCAGGATGACGCCGGCCGGTTCGGCCGGCGCGGCGTCCTTGCCCGACGTGGCGCCGCGGCCGGCGCGCCACTGCATGCGGCGAATGAATTCCGTAAAGGTGCGCAGCGGTTCCAGCTGACGCGGGGCCAGCTGGCTTTCCAGGCCGGTTTCTTCCACCGCCGCCAGCATCGAGAGCTCGCGGCTGGCGGCGTACTGGCCCAGCGTCTGCAACGTGGCCTGGCCGATGCCGCGCTTGGGCGTGGTGGCGGCGCGGATGAAGGCCGGGTCGTCATCGTCGTTGGCCAGCAGGCGCAGGTACGACAGCACGTCGCGCACTTCGGCCTTGTCGAAAAAGCTCTGCCCGCCCGAGATCGTGTACGGAATCTTCAGGTTGCGCAGCGCCTGCTCCAGGATGCGCGACTGGTGGTTGCCGCGATACAGGATGGCGAAGTCCTTCCACTGGGCCTGGCGCTCGAAGCGCGAGGCCGAGATCTTCATGGCGATGGACTCGGCTTCCTGCTCTTCGCCGTCCATCGGCGACACCAGGATCGGCTCGCCCACGCCCAGGTCCGACCAGAGCTTCTTGTCGAACAGCTTGGGGTTCTTTTCGATCACCTGGTTGGCCGCTGCCAGGATGCGCTGCACCGACCGGTAGTTCTGCTCCAGCTTGATGAGCTTGAGGTTCGGGTAGTCGGTCGTGAGCTTGGCCAGGTTCTCGATGGTGGCGCCGCGCCAGGCGTAGATGGCCTGGTCGTCGTCGCCCACCGCCGTGAACATGGCGCGCGAGCCGGTCAGCAGCTGCACCAGGCGGTACTGGCACACGTTGGTGTCCTGGTATTCGTCCACCAGCAGATAGCGCACGCGGTTCTGCCAGCGGGTGCGCACTTCTTCGTTGTTGGCCAGCAGCATCGCCGGGATGCGGATCAGGTCGTCGAAGTCCACCGCCTGGTAGGCGGCCAGCGTGGCGGCATAGCTGCGGTAGACATTGGCGGCCTCGACGTCGCCCGGCGTGATGGCTTCGCGCGCGGCATCGTCCGGTTCCATCAGCGCGTTCTTCCACAGCGAGATGATGCCCTGCACGTGGCGCAGACGGCCCTTGTCGGTAGTGGCCAGCAGTTCCTGGATGATCGCCATCGCGTCATCGGCATCCAGGATGGAAAACGTGGGTTTCAGGCCGGCATTGCGGGCCTCTTCGCGCAGCATCTTCACGCCCAGCGAGTGGAAGGTGCTGATGGTCAGGCCTTTGCCCAGCTTGCGGTCGACCAGCGTCTTGACGCGCTCGTCCATCTCGCGCGCGGCCTTGTTGGTGAAGGTCAGCGCCACCACGTTGCGGCCCATGTAACCGCATTCACGCAGCAGGTAGGCGATCTTCTGGGTGATCACGCGCGTCTTGCCGCTGCCGGCGCCGGCCAGCACCAGGCAGGGGCCGTCCAGGTACAGCACCGCTTCTTTCTGCGCGGGGTTCAGGCCGTGGCCAATGGGTTCGCTTGCGGACATGGTGACTCGGGGAAGGGAGAACGATCATAGAGCAATCAGGGTGACGGCGCCGAGGCCGCCGCCGTCAGATTTCCAGCGGATCGACCTCCAGTTGCCAGCGCACGCGGGCCTCGTTGGCCAGATAGGGCAGATGGTGCGACCACGACGCCAGGAACGCCTGCAACGCCGGGCGGCTGGTGCTTTCGACCAGCAATTGCGCGCGCTCGACATTAGCCACCCGCACCACCCGCAGCGGCACCGGGTCGTACAGCATGATGGCGTCCAGCCCCGGGAAATCGGCCGCCCACTCGCCCTCGGGCAAGGCGCGCGCCTGTTGCAGGAAAGCCTGTGCCACCGCCAATTCACGCGCCTCGGCCGTCAGCAGCGCCTGGTAGGCGAATGGCGGCAGGCCGGTGCTCTCGCGCTCGTGCAGCGCATGGCGGGCAAAGCCCGCGTAGTCGTGGCGCAGCAGGGCCTGGTACACGGGCTGCTCGGGGTAGCCGGTCTGGATGATGACCTGGCCGTTGCCCTGGTGGCGTCCGGCCCGCCCGGCCACCTGCATCAACTGGGCGAACAGGCGTTCGGGCGCGCGGAAATCATGCGCGAACAGGGCCGAATCCGGATTCAACACCCCCACCAGCCCCAGCCGCGCGAAATCGTGGCCCTTGGCCACCATCTGGGTGCCCACCAGGATGTCGACCTCGCCCGCATGCACCGACGCGAACAGGGCCTCGGCACTGCCCTTCTTGCGCGTGCTGTCGGCATCGATGCGCAGGATGCGGGCTTCGGGAAACAGCTCGGCCAGGTGTTCTTCCACGCGCTGGGTGCCGCGCCCCATCGGCGCCAGGTCCTGGTCGCCGCATTCGGGGCAGGCATGCGGCACCGGCGCCTGGTAGCCGCAATGATGGCATTGCAGGCGGTGACCGCGGCCGGCGCGGTGCAGCACGGTAAAGGCGGTGCAGCGCGGGCAGTTGCTGACCCAGCCGCAAGACTGGCAATGCAGCACCGGGGCAAAGCCGCGCCGGTTCAGGAAGATCAGCGACTGCTCTTTGTTGGCCAGGCGTTCGCCGATGGCTTCGAGCAACTGCGGCGACATCCCATGCTTCATCTGCAAGCGGCGGGTGTCCACCAGCTTCATCGATGGCAAGGTGCTGGACCGCGCGCGGGCCGGCAAGGCCAGCCGCAGGTAGCGCCCGCGCTCGGCGTGCTGCCAGGTTTCCAGCGACGGCGTGGCCGACCCCAGCACCACCGGAATATCCAGGTCGTGCGCGCGCCACACCGCCAGGTCGCGTGCGGAATAGCGCAGGCCGTCCTGCTGCTTGTAGGACGCATCGTGCTCTTCGTCGACCACGATCAGGCCCAGCTCGCTCATGGGCGCGAAGATCGACATGCGCGTGCCCAGCAGCATCCGCGCCTGGCCGCGTTGCGCCCGCGACCACGCCTGCAGGCGTTCGCCGTCGGACAAGCCGCTATGCATCACCGCCAGGCCGTCCGGCCCCACCAGGCTTTCCAGCCGGGCCCGCAGCGCGCCTTCCAGCTGCGGCGTCAGGTTGATTTCCGGCACCATCAGCAGCACCTGGCGACCGGCCGCCAGCACCTTTTCGGCGGCACGCAGGTACACCTCGGTCTTGCCGCTGCCGGTCACGCCGTACAGCAGCACCGGCTTGAAACGCGTCAGCCCGGCAATGGTATCCACCGCGGTCTGCTGCGCGTCGTTCAAGTCGGGCGGCTGGTCGGCCGTGGCGGCGGCGCGCGCCGTCTTGCGCTTGCGCGCGTCCAAACGAGCCACCGGGCCGCCCGCCGACCGCTTGCCCTGGTACGCGGTGGGCTTGCGCAGCGGCGGCGGCAGCGTGGGCAGCATCACCTCGCCCAGGGGCCGTTGGTAGTATTCGGCGGCAAACCGGGCCAGGCGCAGCCAGCCGTCGTCAAACGGCGGCAGGTCATCCAGCACCTCTTCGATGGGCTTGATCTGCTTGGGTTCGAATGACGGCTCGGCCGGGTTGTCCACCACCACCCCGATCAGCTTGCGCCGGCCGAACGGCACGATCACCCGCAGGCCCGCCGTAATGGGGGCAGTGTGGCGATAGTCGAACGGGCCGGGCAGCGGCACGTCCAGCGCGACGCGCACCCAGCAGGTCGCCGCCGGCTCGGCGGCCGGCGTGGATTCGACCAGCGCGAAGACTTCAGACATGGGCTACGAAACGGAACATGGACTGGGCGGACCCGAAACGGCTCCGATCCCTACCTGTGGATAACTTTGGGGAAAAGGCTGGAGCAACGTTAGAAATTGGAATAAGGCAAGATTGCATCAAGTCTTGCAAATCTGTTGAAAACCTATTTTATTCCAACAAAAACAATAGCTTATGCAGACTTCCAAGATTGTAAACAAGCTTCTAGAGGGTTTTCCCCAGGCGTAATCTTGCTGTGCACAAGTATCCGCCGGGGGCCTCCAAGTTCGGCCCTGCGGGCCGAAGCGTTCACTCACTTACCCTCTGAGCGAACGGCTGTGTTGGTGGACTTCGTCGACCAATTCGGCTACCGCTTCAGGCGGGGTGAAGCGCGAAATACCATGGCCCAAGTTGAACACATGGCCGCCCTTGCCCACCGGCCCGAAGGCATCCAGCACCCGACGCGCCTCGGCGCGGATGGCGGGGCCGCCGCCAAACAGGGCCATGGGGTCCAGGTTGCCCTGGAAGGCGACCGAATCGCCGGTGCGGCGGCGCGCCGCAGCCAGATCCACCGTCCAGTCCAGGCCCACGGCATCGCAACCGCAAGCGGCGATGGATTCCAGCCACTGGCCCCCACCCTTGGTGAAGACGATGGCCGGCACGCGGCGCCCTTCGTGTTCGCGGGTCAGGCCGGCCACGACCTTGCGGGTATAGGCCAGCGAGAACTGCTGGAACAGGCCGTCGGCCAGCACACCGCCCCAGCTGTCGAACAGCATCACGGCCTGCGCGCCCGCCGCGATCTGCGCGTTCAGGTACTGCAGCGTGGCTTCGGCGTTGATTTCCAGGATGCGATGCAGCAGATCAGGACGCGAATACAGCATGGTCTTGATCAGGCGGTAGTCATCGCTGCCCTGCCCTTCGACCATGTAGCAGGCAATCGTCCACGGGCTGCCGGCAAAGCCGATCAGCGGCACCTTGCCGTCCAGGTCGCGGCGAATGGTGGACACCGCGTCGAACACGTAGCGCAGCTTGTCCATGTCGGGCACGGCCAGGCGTGCCACGTCGTCCTCGGAACGCACCGGACGAGCAAAGCGCGGGCCCTCGCCTTCGGCGAAGTCCAGGCCCAGGCCCATGGCGTGCGGCACGGTCAGGATGTCGGAAAACAGGATGGCCGCGTCCAGGTCGAAACGCTCGAGCGGCTGCAACGTGACTTCCGAGGCGTAGTCCGGGTTCTGAGCCAGGCCCATGAAGGAACCGGCCCGGGCCCGCGTCTGGCGGTATTCGGGCAGGTAGCGACCCGCCTGGCGCATGAGCCAGATGGGGGTGTAGGGCACGGGCTCGCGCAAGAGCGAGCGCAAGAACACATCGTTCTTCAAGACGGCAGTGGACACGACTATCCTCGATGATCGGAAGCCGTGATTTTACTGCCCCAAGCTGACAGGGCATGACCGCCGCCTGCCGCCGCCTTGCCGGCGCGCAAAGCCGGACGTTTTTCGCCGGGGCGATACCCGTCAGGCGTCGCCGCGCTCGGCCCGGCGGCGGTACGGCGCGGCATCGATGCCGTGCTTGCGCATCAGCGCCCAGAAAGCCCGCCGGTGCTTGCTCGATGCCCGGGCCGCCCGCGCCACATTGCCCTGGTGGCGCGACAACGCCAGGCGGATGTAATCGGATTCAAAGCCATCCACCACCCGCGCCTTGGCCTGGCGAAAGGGCTCGTGCGCGCCAGGGTTCGCCTGGTGATGCAGCCCCGCCAGGCCTTGCTGCAACACCTGCCTGGAGAGCGTTGGCCTGACGCTGACATCCGGCCGGGGAACCCCGCCCAGCCTTGACGCGGGGTAGACGAGCTCGACTTGCTCCAGCTGACTGGGCGGGATTCCCGCCGTCCGCCGCGCCAGCCTCCCCAGCCGCACCCGCAGGCTTTCCAGGCAGTACGGCGCGGTCATGAAATCGGCCGCCCCCAGCTGCAGCAGGTCTTCGATGGCCGGTGCGGTCATGTCGTGCACGAACAGCAGCACCGGCGTTACCATGGCGTCGCCCGCCTGCTGCAACGCCATGCGGGTCCAGGCCAGCGACGCGGGCGCGACGGGCAGGATGCAATGATCGTAGCGCCGCAGGCCTACCGCCAGCCGGGCCAGCGCATGAATGTCCGGCCCGTCATCACCGGCGGCCACCGCCGCGCTTCGCAGCGGCACCAGGTGCAGCCGCACCCGCGCCAGCCGGGCCTGGTCGCGCGCAACCCACGCGCGCATGGCGACTTCGTGGCCTGGGGTCAGCAATACCCCGCAATCCGTGGTGTCTCGCACGCTTTCTTCCTCAGGCAGCTTGCCTAAAGTTGAAGGCTACGGGTGGGCCATCCCGCTCGCCATTCGTAGCGAACGCAAAAAGCCGCCCGGCTTGCCGAGGCCGTGGCGCCCGCGACAGGCATGAAAAAAGCGGCCCGAGGGCCGCTTCTTTCGAGTCCGGGGCGAACCCCGGCGGACAGCTGTCGCTTAGTGCGAACGGCCGCCTTGGCGCAGCTTGCGCGCCGCGATGGCTTGCGCAGCCAGCATGGCGAGTTCAGCTTCGACAACCGCGATGTCGGCCTTGTCCTTGGCGTTGGCCAGGGCCTCTTCGGCGCGCTTGCGCGCTTCCAGGGCACGGGCTTCGTCCAGGTCCGCGGCACGGATGGCGGTGTCGGCCAGGACCGTCACGCTGCCCGGCTGCACTTCCAGAATGCCCCCGGCGACGAAGATGTTTTCCTCGCCTTGGTCGGCACGAACGATCTTGACCGTCCCGGGGCGTATGCGCGAAATCAGCGGGGTGTGACCGGGCAAGATGCCCAGCTCACCCGCCTCGCCAGGCAGCACCACGAACTTCGCCTCACCGGAGAAGATCGCTTCCTCTGCGCTGACGACATCCACATGCAGGGTAGCCATATCGGTTCCTTATTGCAGTTTCTTGGCCTTCTCGAAGGCCTCGTCGATCGAACCGACCATGTAGAAGGCCTGTTCCGGCAGGGTATCGCACTCGCCGTTCACGATCATCTTGAAACCACGGATGGTTTCAGCCAGCGGAACGTACTTGCCGGGCGAGCCGGTGAACACTTCAGCCACGTGGAACGGCTGCGACAGGAAGCGCTGGATCTTGCGCGCGCGGGCCACGGCCTGCTTGTCTTCCGGCGACAGTTCGTCCATGCCCAGAATCGCGATGATGTCGCGCAGTTCCTTGTAGCGCTGCAGCGTCTGCTGCACGCCACGGGCCACGGCGTAGTGCTCTTCGCCGACGACTTGCGGGTCGAGCTGGCGGCTGGACGAATCCAGCGGGTCCACGGCGGGGTAGATACCCAGCGAGGCGATGTCACGCGACAGCACCACGGTCGAGTCCAAATGCTGGAAGGTCGTGGCAGGCGACGGGTCGGTCAAGTCGTCCGCAGGGACGTACACGGCCTGGATCGAGGTGATCGAGCCGGTCTTGGTCGACGTGATGCGCTCTTGCAGCTTGCCCATTTCTTCGGCCAGCGTGGGCTGGTAGCCCACGGCCGACGGCATACGGCCCAGCAGTGCCGACACTTCGGTACCGGCCAGCGTGTAGCGGTAGATGTTGTCGACGAAGAACAGGATGTCGCGGCCTTCGTCGCGGAACTTCTCGGCCATCGTCAGGCCGGTCAGCGCCACGCGCAGACGGTTGCCCGGGGGTTCGTTCATCTGACCGAACACCATGGCGACCTTGTCCAGAACGTTCGACTCTTCCATTTCGTGGTAGAAGTCGTTGCCTTCGCGGGTACGCTCACCCACGCCGGCAAACACCGACAAACCGCTGTGCTGCTTGGCGATGTTGTTGATCAGTTCCATCATGTTGACGGTCTTGCCCACGCCGGCGCCGCCGAACAGGCCGACCTTGCCGCCCTTGGCGAACGGGCACACCAGGTCAATAACCTTGATGCCGGTTTCCAGCAGTTCCACCGACGGCGACAGTTCGTCGAAACGGGGAGCGGCCTGGTGGATGCCACGCTTTTCTTCGTGCTGGATCGGGCCGGCTTCGTCGATGGGACGACCCAGCACGTCCATGATGCGGCCCAGCGTACCGGTGCCGACCGGCACCGAGATCGGGGCGCCCGTGCCGTTGACCTTCATGCCGCGGCGCAGGCCGTCGCTGGAGCCCAGCGCAATGGTACGCACCACGCCGTCGCCCAGCTGTTGCTGCACTTCCAGCGTCAGGCCCTTTTCGGCGAACGAGGAGGACTCGTCGTCGGCCAGGGTAAGCGCTTCATAGATCTTGGGCATGTGATCGCGGGGGAACTGAATATCCACCACGGCGCCGATGCACTGAACGATGGTTCCGTTGCTCATGTCGATTCCTTGCTTGATAGCTTTAGATGGGAGCTGCCTGCCTTAAACGGCGGCAGCGCCCCCTACGATTTCCGAAATTTCTTTGGTGATCGCGGCCTGACGGGTCTTGTTGTAGACCAGTTGCAGCTCTCCGATGACCTTCTTGGCGTTGTCCGACGCCGCCTTCATGGCGACCATCCGGGCCGACTGCTCCGAAGCCATGTTCTCGGCCACGGCTTGGTACAGCAGGCCTTCAACGTAACGCTGCAGCAGGTCGTCGATCACGCTACGGGCGTCGGGTTCGTAGATGTAATCCCAGCTGTAGTCCGACTTCACTTCCGACGTCTTCGCCAGGCTTTCGGCACCCGTCTGGTACGGATCTTCCAAACCGCTGGCCAACGGCAGCAGGCGCAAGAACAGCGGCTCCTGCTTCATCGTGTTGACGAAGCGGGTCGAAGCCACGTACAGCGCGTCGATGCGACCTTCCAGGTAGGCGTCCAGCTGCACCTTGATCGCGCCCAGCAGGCGGTCCAGTTGCGGCTTGTCGCCCAGTTGCACTTCCTGGGACACCAGCTTGGCGCCGATACGGGTCAACACACCCACGCCCTTGTTGCCGAAAGCGGTCGCTTGCACGGCGATGCCGTTTTTCTCGAACTCTTTCAGCTTGCCCAACGTCACGCGAGTGATGTTGGTGTTCAAGCCGCCGCACAAACCCTTGTCGGTCGTCACCATGACCACGCCGACCGCCTTGATTTCGCGTTCGACCAGGTACGGGTGGCTGTACTCGGGGTTGGCCTGCATCAGGTGCGCAGCAATCTCGCGCACCTTGGTGGCGTACGGACGACCAGCACGCATCCGTTCCTGCGCCTTGCGCATCTTGGATGCGGCGACCATTTCCATCGCCTTGGTGATCTTGCGCGTGTTTTGCACGCTCTTGATCTTGGTTCGGATTTCCTTAATTCCGGGCATTGCGCTTTCCTGTGAAGACTGGCCGATGGGTTCCGCTCACGCCTCAACCATCCGGTAAGGATGGGTGAGGCGTTGCAGACGCCTAACCCATCACTTTCTTAAAAAGCACCGTGCTTCTTGAATTCCTGAACGGCGGTGGCCAGTTCGGCCTCGTCGTCCTTGGACAGTTCCTTGGTGTCTTCGATGCGCTGGATCAGGGCCGCATGCTTGGCCTTGAGTTGATCCTTCAGCGACTTCTCGAACGACAGCACTTGGGCCACGTCCACGTCATCCAGGTAGCCGTTGTTGACCGTGTACAGCGTGACGGCCAGTTCCCACACTTGCAGCGGCTGGTATTGCGGCTGCTTGAGCAGTTCGACCACGCGCTTGCCGCGTTCCAGCTGGCGACGGGTGGCGTCGTCCAGGTCGGAAGCGAACTGCGCGAAGGCGGCCAGTTCACGGTACTGCGCCAGGTCGGTACGGATACCGCCGGACAGCTTCTTGACGACCTTGGTCTGCGCAGCGCCACCCACACGCGACACCGAGATACCGGCGTTGATAGCGGGGCGGACACCGGCGTTGAACAGGTCGGTTTCCAGGAAGATCTGGCCGTCCGTGATCGAGATCACGTTGGTCGGAACGAAAGCGGACACGTCGCCAGCCTGGGTTTCGATGATCGGCAGTGCGGTCAGCGAGCCGGTCTTGCCCTTGACGGCGCCATCGGTGAACTTCTCGACGTAGTCTTCGTTCACGCGGGCAGCGCGTTCCAGCAGGCGCGAGTGCAGGTAGAACACGTCGCCCGGGTAGGCTTCGCGGCCCGGCGGACGGCGCAGGAGCAGCGACACCTGGCGGTAGGCCCAGGCTTGCTTGGTCAGGTCGTCATAGACGATCAGGGCGTCTTCGCCGCGATCGCGGAAGTATTCGCCCATCGTGCAGCCGGCGTAGGCAGCCAGGTACTGCATGGCGGCCGAGTCCGAAGCCGAAGCGGCCACGACGATGGTGTAGTCCATCGCGCCGTGCTCTTCCAGCTTGCGCACCACGTTGTTGATCGTGGAAGCCTTCTGGCCGATAGCGACGTACACGCAGGTGACGCCCTTGCCCTTCTGGCTGATGATGGTGTCGACGGCCACGGCGGTCTTGCCGGTCTGGCGGTCGCCAATGATCAGTTCGCGCTGGCCACGGCCGATGGGAACCATCGAGTCGATAGCCTTGACGCCGGTTTGCAGCGGCTGCGACACCGAGCGGCGGGCGATAACGCCAGGCGCCACTTTTTCGATGATGTCGGTGGCCTTGGCATTGACCGGGCCCTTGCCGTCGATCGGTTCGCCCAGCGTGTTGACCACGCGGCCTTTCAGTTCGGGACCAACCGGAACTTCCAGAATGCGGCCGGTCGTCTTGACCTGGTCGCCTTCGGAGATGCCGGTGTAGTCACCGAGAATAACGGCGCCGACGGAATCGCGCTCGAGGTTGAGCGCCAGACCGAAAACGTTGTTGGGGAATTCGAGCATTTCGCCCTGCATCACATCGGACAAGCCGTGGATGCGGGTAATACCGTCGGTCACGGACACGACGGTGCCCTGAGTACGGACATCAGCCGAAGCGCCCAGGCCCTCGATGCGGCTCTTGAGCAGTTCGCTGATCTCGGAGGGATTGAGTTGCATATTGACTCCTGGAATCCTGTTAGTTGCCTTAAGCGGCGAGCGTATCGCGCATGCGGGCCAATTGGGCTTGTACGGACGTATCGAGCACCTGGTCCCCGACGGCCACGCGCACGCCGCCAATCAACGACGGGTCGACGGTGACGCTGGGCTTGAGCTTGAGGCCGAATTTGTGTTCAAGGGCGGTGACCAGTTCTTTGACTTGGGCATCGCTCAGCTCGAACGCGCTGGTGATTTCCGCCTGCGCCGTGCCATCGTGACGATTCCGCAGCACCACGAATTGCGTGGCGATGTCGGGCAGCAGCAGCAGCCGGTCGTTTTCAACCAGCAGCTCGATGAAATTGCGGGCGGCTTGCGGCAAATCGGCCTTGATCAGGCCGGTAAACAGGTCGACGCGCTGCTTGTCACCCAGACGCGGGTCGGCCATGGCCTCGCGCACGTCGGGGTTGGATGCGACCTGGGCCAGCTCGCTGACCAGGTCGGCCCAGACCTGCAGACCGGCCTTGTCGTCGCGCGCGGCGGCGAACAAGGCTTCGGCGTAGGGCCTGGCAACAGTGGAAAGTTCAGCCATGACGGTCCCGGATTAAAGCTGCGCGCGAAGCTGGTTCAGCAGCTCGGCGTGCGCGCGGGCGTCAACCTCGCGCTTGAGGATCTGTTCAGCACCCTTGACAGCCAGCGCGGCAACGTCGTCGCGCAGCGAATCACGGGCGCGCTGGACTTCCTGCGCGGCATCCTGTGCAGCTTGCGCCACGATGCGGGCACGCTCGGCTTCCGCTTCACGGCGGGCCTGCTCGATCAGGGAGGCGGCTTGCTTCTCGGCCTCGATGATGCGGGCGTGGTTTTCGGACTTGGCAGAAGCCTCGATCAGACTGACGCGCGCCTGGGCCTGGGCCAGATCGGCCTTGCCCTTCTCGGCGGCGGCTAGGCCGTCGGCGATTTTTTGGCGGCGCTCGTCCATCGCCTTCGTCAGAGGAGGCCACACGAATTTCATCGTGAACCAGCCCAGAACGAAGAACACGAGCATCTGGAAAATGATCGTCGCGTTCAGATTCACGGTCGTTCCTTTAACACCTTGCGGCTCCGACGGCACCCGGGAGGGGCAACGCGGAGCACTCGATACTTTGCTGACCGGCGACGGGGCTTATGCCCACATCGCCGCCAGCGTCATGACCCGCCTTTTCGCCGGCGGGCGTGCCTTAGCCGACGAACGGGTTGGCGAAGGCGAACAGCATGGCGATACCCACGCCGATCAGGAATGCCGCGTCGATCAGGCCAGCCAGCAGGAACATCTTCGTTTGCAGAGCGTTCATCAGTTCAGGCTGACGAGCCGAGGCTTCCAGATATTTGCCGCCCATCAGTGCGATGCCGATGCAAGCGCCGATAGCGCCCAGACCGATGATAAGACCGCAAGCGAGAGCAACGAAAGCGACGTTGGTCATGACAACTCCTTGGTTAGAAATCTGAAGTCAAAAATAAAAAAATGAGGGTACTGCTCAATGCAAGAGGATCTTGCTATCCAGCGCCGGCCGGGTGGCCGACGCCGGAAATTCGGGGGATCAGTGGCCTTCGTGGGCCTGGCCGAGATACACCAGGGTCAGCATCATGAAGATGAAGGCCTGGAGCAGCACGATCAGGATGTGGAAGATTGCCCAGATCGAGCCGGCCAGCACGTGGCCGATTCCCAAGCCGATGCTCGAACCGTTGAAGCCGGTCCAGGCGCCGCCCAAGAGGGCGATCAGCATGAAAATCAGTTCGCCGGCGAACATGTTGCCGAACAACCGCATGCCCAGCGATACGGACTTGGCGGCGTATTCGATCAGGTTCAGCAGCAGGTTGAACGGTGCCAGCACGACGGCGCCGATGCCGTGCGCGTGGAACGGCGCGGTGAAGAGTTCTTTGATGAAGCCGCCCGGGTGCTTGATCTTGATGCCGTAATAGAACATCAGCAGCAGCACACCCAGCGACATGCCCATGGGCACGTTCAAGTCAGCGGTGGGCAGCACGCGGTGGTAGTAGAGGGGGTCGCCGTGGTGCGCGCCCAGGCCGGTCCAGCGCCAGATCGAGGGCAGCAGGTCGACGGGCAGCAAGTCCAGCGCGTTCATCAGGATGATCCAGAGGAACACGGTGAGCGCGAGCGGAGCGATGAAGAGACGGCTCTTGGCGTTGTGGACGATGCCCTTGGCCTGATCGTCGACCATGTCGACGATCATTTCCACGAAGGCCTGGAAGCGGCCCGGAACGCCGGCGGTCGCACGGCTGGCGGCGCGCCACAGGAAGAAGATGACGATCAGACCCGTCAGGCCGGACCAGAACAACGAGTCGTAATTGATGATGTCGAACTGAGCAATTGCGCTCTGTTTCTCGCCCGTATTGTTCAGATGCACCAGGTGATGCTGAATATACGCGGACTGAGGCGACACGTCGCTGGCAGCAGCCATTTGAATCCTACCCTATTTGCTGTATGCCCAGCCCTTGCGAGCTGGACGATTCCACGATTCGGTTTGCCGTAAATTTCCCGGCGCGCTATGACAACTTGCGGAACATCAAAAGCAGGAGATATCCCTTCAAGGTGAGAATCAGACCGAGCAGTGCGGCAGGCCAGACCAGCGTGTCCTGCGCCACATGCGAAAGCAGCCACAACAGCAATGCCGTTGCGAACAACTTGATCAACTCACCAGAGAGAAAGGTAAAGGGACTGGCTTTACCGGCCCGAACACTGACAGCCAGGCGCAATGCGAACAACGCATTGGGTATGAAATACGCTCCTGCCCCCGCCAGCGCCGACCAACCTGCCGCCGCCCCTCCTACAACCCCCGCTATTACTGCTGCTGCGAGCCCCATGGCGCCTTGCGCCACCAGCGCCAACAAGAGTCCGCGGCCCGCTTGAGCATTCAGCGCCGCGCGGTCCGCGTCGCTAAGCACCAGCACCCGGTCCACCGAGTCCTGATTCGCCAGAACCTGGCGCACTTCGCCCTGTTGCGACAGTTGCTGTGGTTGCATCTGCCGCGCAGGTTCGTGCCGCACTGTGTTCTGCTGCATCAAACTTCCCCGCGTAAATTCCGGCCTGGCTACCTGCTTGGCTGGAACCCCGAAAGCGCTCTTGAAATCTGCTCAAGTAGCCCCACGTAGTTCCTGACCTTGCTAAGCCAAGATTGCTTGGCTCAGCCTTCCGGCCCGGCTTTTCAGCCTGGCCGCATAGCCCTGCCCCTCGGTACTGCTCCCGGTACTACCCTATCCGGTACTGCTCTCTTGTTTCGCTACGAAGACCAGTGCTGTCGGCACCTTTGTCCTTATCCCGCAAGCGTCAAACCCGCAGAGTATAGCGTGATTCTTTTTACCCGAGCAAATGAACTTTCGGGGGTTTGTAAGGTGACAACAAGGGCCTGAAGCCCCGCGGCTTCCGAGAGAAATTGGGGACGCGAATGCCCCTCGCCGCCGGGCGGTATCCATCCGGTCGACACAACACGATTGCGCAAAAAGAAAGCGGCCCCACCGGGGCCGCTTTGTCGTTGGAGGACGCCGCCACCATGGCGGCGCCGCTTTCCGCGACAGGTCAGTCGCGCTTGACCGGCGGCGGCGCCCACAGGCCGTCCAGCGCCGTATCCTGCGGCCAGTACAGACGCATGCTCAGCAGGAACTGGCCTTCGTTGGCCGGCGTGGCCAGCCAGTTCGAGCGCTTGCGTTCGCCCGGGTCGCGGCGCTGGATGTAGATGTCCAGCGAACCGTCGGCGTTGTACTTCAGGCCGTCGGTACTGCGCAGGGCATAACGGTTGGCCGGGTTGTCGGCAAAGCCGTGCTTGTCGTTATAGACATGCAGCGACCAGAACGCGTTGGCCGGCGGCAACTGGCCCTTGTCGAAGTGCAGCACGTAGTCTTCGTTCGACGACAGCACGCGACCCTTGGAATCGGACACCGTGACCGGATACAGCACGTCTTCCGGCGTGGGCGCGCCCAGGCCCGCATAGGCAATGGCGGCGCGGCGCGTGTAGTCGGTGCCATACGTACCGATGCCGGTCAGCACGGTGTTCCAGCCGTTGATCGGCGTGGCCAGGCGCGAGACGCCATCCGCGATGCGGCGGCCGGCCAGCGGCTGCGCGTCAGCCAGGGCCTGTTGCACGGTGGGGCTCAAGCGGCCATACGAGAACGGCTGGCGGGCATCGAGCCCGATGCGGCGCATGCGGTCCAGGATGGGCGTGTCGTTAGCGTGCGGCGGGTTGTTGCGCAGCACGTCGAAGAACAGCGTGAAGAACGAGGCGGCGTCCATCGCGGCCGCCTGTTCGGCCGGCGTGCCTTCGACCACGGTGACGGGCATCGGCATGGGCACGTCGCTGCCGATCGGTGCGGTGCCGACGCCAGGACCGGTCTGCGGATACGGCGATGCCGCGCCGCGGGCACGGCCCGGTACCGGCACGGCCGGTGCAATCAACGGGCTGGCCGACATGTTGGCCTGGATCTGATTCACGTTGGCGTAGTCCTGCGGACCGCCGGTCTGGGTCCAGCCGATCAGCCAGCCGGTGGACGTGGGGCTGTGGATCACGTCCACGCCGGGCGGCAGCGTGCCTTGCCAATTGGGGCCGACGATGGCGAAGGACTGCGCGCCAGGACCGTTGGTGCGGGTGCCGCGCGAGGCGAACACGTCGCTCCACATGTCCAGCGCGGACAGCACGTTATAGCGGTTGCCGGTATCGGGCAGGCGCACGATCAAGGGCGCGCGCGACACGTCGAACCACAGGCTGGAATACAGCGCGTCGGCGCTGGGCCACGGCGTATCGGCCGCGCGCGGATCGGGGAACGCGGCCTTGTGGCCGAACTGGTTCACCGGCGCCTTGCCGTCCAGCGGCGACTGCACGGCGGTGGCCTTGCGGCGCGCCAATTCCATCAGCACCATCGGGTACGCGTAGACATAGGCGTCGATGGCCGTCTCGCGCAGTTCCTGCGCGCTCATCTGCGGCGCGGGCGCGGCGGCGGCGGGATACGGTGTCTCGGACACCAGCCGCATCGACGGCCGCGGCGATTGGGCTTGCGTAGCGGTCACGAAGCAGACGCCCAAGGCGCCCGCGAGCACGGCGGCGGACCACCGGCGATTAAAAGGGGAAGTACGCATGCAAGGCTCCTTGTTGCTATTGTTTGCAGGCGAGCCGCCGCGCGTGGGCTTACCAGTTCGGGCAAGCCTCTCTGGCGCGGCACCTCTTAGTGATGACGCCCATTCAGGATATGACCGATCACTGCAACAAGGTGCTGCCCAAAGGTTTCAAGGCGCAACGTTCCCGCGACGCCGACGCCGCACATGAAAACGCGCCCTCGCGGGGCGCGTGGGTCTTGCCTGGCGCATCCGGCCTGCCGGCGCGGACGTAACAAGGTTTAACGGTGTTTAAAGTCCGGTTTGCGCTTTTCAGTGAAGGCGGCCATGCCTTCCTTCTGGTCTTCGGTGGCGAATAGCGAATGGAACACGCGGCGTTCGAACAGCAGGCCTTCGTTGAGCGAACCCTCGAAGGCGCGGTTGACGCATTCCTTGGCCATCATGACCGACGGCAGCGACATCGAGGCGATGACGGTGGCGGCGTCCATGGCTTCTTCCATGAGCTTGTCGGCCGGTACGACGCGCGACACCAGGCCGGCGCGCTCGGCTTCTTCGGCGCCCATCATGCGGGCGGTCAGTGCCATGTCCATGGCCTTGGCCTTGCCCACCGCGCGCGGCAGGCGCTGGGTGCCGCCGGCGCCGGGGATGACGCCCAGCTTGATTTCGGGCTGGCCGAACTTGGCGCTGTCGGCGGCGATGATGATGTCGCACATCATGGCCAGCTCGCAGCCGCCGCCCAGCGCGTAGCCCGCCACCGCCGCGATCACGGGCTTCTTGATGCGCTTGAGGGTTTCCCAGTTGCGGGTGATGTATTCGCTGCCGTAGACATCCATGTACGACCAGTCTTTCATGGCGCCGATGTCGGCCCCGGCGGCGAAGGCTTTTTCGCTGCCGGTGATGACCACGGCGCCGATGCCGGCGTCGGCTTCAAAGGCCAGCAGCGCCGCCCCGAGCTCGTCCATCAGTTGATCGTTGAGCGCGTTGAGCGCCTTGGGGCGGTTCAGCGTCAGCAGACCGACGCGGCCGCGGGTTTCGACCAGCACAAACGACTCGCTCATTGAATGTCTCCAGGGGAAGGATGAAATAAGATATGCGCATGGATAAAACCGATGCTTTCCCCGTACTTTACCGCCTCGCGCCCCATGACCCCGCCGGACACCGCTACCGGATAACCCTAACCGTCCAGGCCCCCTCGCCGGACGGCCAGCGGCTGTCGTTGCCGGCCTGGATTCCGGGCAGCTACCTGATCCGTGATTTCTCGCGCCAGATCGAGTCGTTGACGGCGTATTCGGGCAATCGGCGCGTGGTTGTCGACAAAATAGACAATCACACCTGGCAGGCCGCGCCTTGCGACGGACCGCTGCGGGTGGAATATGCGGTGTACGCCTGGGATCTGTCGGTGCGTGGCGCCCACCTGGACGAAACGCACGGCTTTTTCAACGGCACCAGCGTGTTCCTGCGGGTGCACGGGCAAGACCACCTGCCCTGCCTGGTGGACCTGGCGCCGCCGCGCGGCATCGACGGCTGGAAGGTCTACACCAGCCTGCCGGAAGCCCGCGGCCACCAGGGCGCGGCACGCCGGCACGGGTTCGGGCGTTATCTGGCGCCAGACTACGACGCGCTGATCGACCATCCGGTGGAAATGGGCACGCCGCAGGTGGCGAGCTTCACGGCGCATGGCGCCGAGCACGAACTGGTGTTCACGGGCGTGGCGCCCAACCTGGACCTGGCCCGCATCACGGACGACGTTCGCAAGATCTGCGAAACCCAGATCGCGTTTTTCGAACCGCGCACGAAGCGCGCGCCGTTCCTGGACAGCGCCGATCGTTATGTGTTCATGACGATGGTGACGGGCGACGGCTACGGCGGCCTGGAGCATCGCGCGAGCACGGCGCTGATGACGGCGCGCAAGGATCTGCCGGTGCTGGGCCAGCAAGGCCAGGGCGACGGCTACCGCGGCTTTCTGGGGCTGGTCAGCCACGAGTACTTTCACACCTGGAACGTGAAGCGGATCAAGCCGCAGGCGTTCGTGCCGTATGACCTGTCGCAGCCGGATCTGTCGCGGCTGCTATGGGTGTTCGAGGGGTTCACGTCTTACTACGACGATCTGCTGCTGCTGCGTTCGACTGCGATCACGCAGAGCGATTATCTGCGGCTGCTGGCCAAGACGATCACGAGCGTGGCGCGTACGCCGGGACGGCACAAGCAGTCGGTGGCGGAAAGCTCGTTCGATGCCTGGACGCGCTATTACAAGCAGGATGAGAATTCGCCGAACGCGCTGGTCAGCTATTACACGAAGGGTGCGCTGGTGGCGCTGGGGCTGGATCTGCTGATCCGACAGGAATCCGCCGGGGCGTATTCGCTGGATGATGTGATGCGGCTGCTGTGGCAGCGTTATGGGCGGGATTTCTATCAAGGCAAGCCGCAAGGGTTGCCGGAAGATGGGCTGCCTGGGGTGATCAAGGAAGCGACCGGGGTGGATGCGCGGCGCTTCATCGCCCGCTATGCCTATGGCGTGGCGGATGTGCCGCTGGCCGAACTGCTGGCGCCGCATGGAATCAAGGTGCAGTGGAAGGTGTCGGCGAATATTCCTTCGCTGGATGTGCGTACGCGCAAGCAGGGGGACTCACTGGTGCTGGCTACCGTGTTGGAAGGCGGGGCTGGGCATAAGGGGGGGTTGTCGGCGGGGGATCTGTTGGTGGCTATTGATGGGTTGAAGGTTGAGGGGGCTGCGGGGGTTGAGGTGTTGCTCGGGCAGTATCGGGTGGGGGATCGGGTGGATGTGCATGTGTTTCGGCGGGATGAGTTGAGGGTGTTTACGGTTCGGTTGAGTGGGCCTGAGGCGTTGGATTGTGTGTTGACTGTTGGGTGAAGTTTTTTTTATGGTTTTGGTTAAGGGCTCTTCTTTGGAAGGGCCCTTTGCTTTTTGGGGTGGGGTTCTTTAGCCGCGCGTGACGGGGCAGGCGGGTGAGGGCGGGGCTACGATTGCGGTCCGGAGCCTTCGCTCCGGACTGCCCCGTTGTCATCCTCGTCCGCCTTCGGCTCCCTACGGATTCCCTCGGGCGCATCTACACGCCCCGCCCTCACCCGCCTGCCCCGTCACGCGCTCTTGATGTGCCTTACTGCCGGCCGTTGGGGCGGTCAGTGTGCTTGGCATGCTAGCCAACATCGGAGGGGGTTGGCGGGGTGGGTCGGTGCCCGCCTCGTGGCGGCCGCGCGGGCGGCCTTACGAGGCTTACGCGGTGTCTTGCGTCGCGTGATGACGCTGCGCGCTTGCGGCGGGGGTGCTGTGATTTCGGCGGGGGGGTGTTGGCGACTTGTCGTTGCGTTGCTCAGTTCAGTTTTGCGCCTGAGACTTCTACCGCGTTTTTCCAGGTGGCGAGTTCTTTTTCTATGTGGTCGGCGAAGGCTTGGGGGGTGGAGCCTACGGTTTCGTAGCCGTAGCTGTTCAGTTGGGCCTTCAGGTCGGGGGTCTGGATGGCGGTGGCGATGGCGGTGCTCAGGGTGTCCAGGATGGGGGGTGGGGTGTTGGCGGGGGCCAGGATGCCGTACCAGCCGTTGACGACGAAGCCTGGGACGGATTCGGCGACGGTGGGGACGTTGGGGAGCAAGGGGGAGCGGTGGTCGCCGGTGACGGCCAGGGCTTTGAGTTTGCCGGATTGGACTTGGGGGAGCGAGGTGGAGATGCTGTCGAACATCAGGGAGACTTCGCCGCCCAGCAGGGCGACGACGGCGGGGCCGCTGCCTTTGTAGGGGACGTGCATCATGTCGGTGCCAGTGCGGGCCTTGAACATTTCGGCGGCGAGGTGGCTGGTGTTGCCGTTGCCGGCGGAGGCGAAGCTGAGTTTGCCGGGGTGGGACTTGGCGTAGGCGATGAGGTCGGGGATGTTGTCGGCGGGGGTGGCGAGCGGGGCCGAGACGAGCATGGGCAAGGTGGCGACGAGGGAGACCGGGGCGAAGTCGCGGCGGGTGTCGTAGGGTAGCGAGGGGTAAAGGCTGGGGTTGATGGCGTGGGCGGCCAGGACCATGAGCAGGGTGTAGCCGTCGGGTTTGGCGCGGGCCAGTTGCGAGGACGCGATGGCGCCGCCTGCGCCGGGTTTGTATTCCAGGACGACGGGCTGGCCCCACTTCTTTTGCAGGGCCGCGCCCAGCGGGCGGGCGAGGATGTCGGCGCTGCCGCCCGGCGGGTAAGGGATCAGCAGGGTGATGGGTTTGTCGGGATACGGGCCGGCGGCCTGTGCCGGGAAGGCCGCAAGCAGAGTCACCGTGGCGGCGGCCAGGGCAGCGAGGAAGGAACGGGGCATGGCGAGGCTCCTGGGTTTCGGACGAGAGGTCTGCGCGGATGCGGCTGGCGTGTCCTGCTTTTGCGCCCTGCTGCTGCGCCAGCCAGCGCACCAGCGCGCAAGGTCACACGTAGCGCGGGGTGCCGGCGGGGTCGAGCTGGATGGTGCGCAGCGGGTCGGGGAACTGCAGCGGGGCTTCGGTGACGGACTGCAGGAAGTCGGGGCTGATGCCTTGCAGCACGGCATGGACGCGCAGGCCGTCGGGGGTGACGTCGATGACGGCCAGGTCGGTGTAGATACGGGTGACGACGCCGGCGCCGGTGAGCGGATAGCGGCATCGGCGCAGGATCTTGGGTGCGCCGTCGCGGCCGCGATGTTCCATGATGGCCAGGACCTGCTTGGCGCCGACGGCCAGATCCATGGCGCCACCGACCGCGGGGATGGCATCGGCGGCGTCGGTTTTCCAGTTGGCGAGGTCGCCGCTTTCGGAGACCTGGAAGGCGCCGAGCACGGCGTAGTCGAGGTGGCCGCCGCGCATCATGGCGAACGAGATGGTGTGCTCGGTGACGGACGCGCCGGGCAAGAGCGTGATGGGCAGGCGGCTGGCGTTGATGAGGTCGGGGTCGATGGCGTCGCCCACGGCGGCGGGGCCCATGCCGAGGATGCCGTTTTCGCTTTGCAGCAGGATGTCCTTGTCGGGCGGCAGGTAGTCGCCGACCAGGGTGGGCATGCCAATGCCGAGGTTGACGATGGCGCCGTCGGGGATATCGTTGGCGAGCAGTTGGGCGACTTGTTGGCGGGTCAGGGGGGTCTGCATGTCAGGTCTCCACCCGGACGACGGCTTTGACGAAAAGGCCTTGGGTCATGATCTGCTCCGGCACGAAGGTGCCCAGCGGCACGACGTCGTCGACCTGGGCGATGGCGTGGCCGGCGGCCATGCACATGACGGGGTTGAAGTTGCGGGCGGCGTGGCGGTACATGAGGTTGCCCCAGCGATCGCCCTGGTGGGCGCGGATCAGGGCGTAGTCGCCGCGCAACGGCTGTTCGAGCACGTAGCCGACGCCGTCGATGACTTCCTGGTGGCGGCCCTGCGCCAGTTCGGTGCCATAGCCGGTGGGGGTGTAGAACGGCCCCAGGCCGGCACCGGCCGCGCGCAGGCGTTCGGCCAGGGTGCCTTGGGGCACGCATTCCAGTTCGACTTCACCGGCTCGGAAGGCGCGCGCAAAGGCTTCGGAGTTGGGGGGCCGCGGGTGCGAGCAGATGATTTTCCTGACCTGCTTGCGGTTGAGCAGCGCAGCAATGCCGCGGTCCCAGGTGCCGGCGTTGTTGGCAATCACGGTGAGGTCGCGGCGACCCAGTTCGGCCAGACAGTGCAGCAGTTCGAAGGGCACGCCGGCTTCGCCGAAGCCGCCGACCAGCACGGAGGCGCCGTCGGGAATGATGGCCACGGCCTCGGCCATGGACGCCTGAATCTTGTCGATCACTTATTGCTCCTGCGCGATGCCCGCGGCGGCCACGATCTGTTGCCAGCGCGCGCGTTCCTGGTCGATGAAAGCGGCGAACTCGGCCGGCGTGTCGCCGCCGGCCTGCCCGCCCATGGCGCGGAACCGCGCGCTGATGTCCGGGCTGCGGACCACGTCGCGGGTGGCGGCATAGAGGGTGTCGATGATCGGGCGCGGGGTGCCGGCGGGCGCGACCAGGCCGAACCAGGCAGTGACGACCATGTTCTTGACGCCGGCCTCGGCCATGGTGGGCACGTCGGGCAGTTCGGCCAGGCGCTGGTCGCTGGTGACGGCCAGCGCGCGCAGCTTGCCTGACTGGATGTACGGCATGGAGCTGGGCAGGTTGTCGATCATGAAGGTGAACTGCTGGCCCAGCAGTGCAGCCACGGCGGGGCCGGCGCCCTTGTAGGGCACGTGGGTGCCCTGGATGCCGGCGCGCTGCTTGAAGAGTTCGGCGGACAGGTGCGGCGACTGGCCGGACCCGGAACTGCCGAACGAGATCTTGCCCGGCTCGCGCCGCGCGTCGGCCAGCAGGTCAGCGACGTTGCGCACGGGCGACGCGGCGTTGACGACCAGCACGTTGGGCACCGAGATGACGCGGGTGACGGGTGCGAAGTCGGCGGCCTGGTAGGGCAGCGTCCTGTAGAGCGCGTAGTTGATGGCGTTGGGGCCGATGTTGCCCATCAGCAGCGTGTAGCCGTCGGGCTTGGCGCGCGCCAGGGCCTGGGCGCCGATGATGCCGGCTGCGCCGGCGCGATTTTCCACGATGACCTGCTGGCCCAGCCTGGCGGCCAGTTTGTCCGCGATGAGGCGTGCGGCGATGTCGGTGGTGCCGCCGGGCGAGGCCGGGATGATGAGGGTGATGGGTCGCTCGGGCCAGGCCGCCTGCGCGGGGCCTGCCAGGGCGATCGCCAGCGCGCTGGCGGCCAGCCAGCGTTGCGGGTGCAACATGCTTGTCTCCCTACGTGATCATCGAACGGATCAACTTGTGCGGGAGAGTGTGTGCGCGGCAGGCGGAAATGCCTATTCCGGAATGTGGAGGAGCGGCTTCGCCTGTGCCGAAGAGCCGCCGTTGCGGCGCGTCACGAAGGCGTCGGCGCGGATATCCGCGCGGATTCAAGACGGCGTCAAAACCGCGCCGCCGCATGACGCCCGGTCGGCGCCCGGTCAGCGCCCAGGCCGCATCGCCATCTTGCCGGCCGTCTGCAGAAAGGCCTGCAGGGCGCGGTTGCGGCCCAGGCGCCGGGTGACGGCGTAGACGGTGCCACGCGACAGTTCGGCCGGCAACGCGCAGACCGCAATGCGATCGCCGAAATGGCCGCAGGCGGATTGGGGCACCAGTGCGACGCCCAACCCGGCCGCCACCAACGCCAATTGGGCGGGCACTTCGGCCACGCGCTGGGCCACGGTGTGCGCGATGCCGGCGCGGGCGCAGGCGTCGGCCAGGCCGCGGGCAAAGCCCGAGGTGTCCGGGCGCAGCATCACGAAGGCATCCTGCGCCAGGTCGGCCAGCGCCAGACGTTTCCTGGCGGCCAGCCGGTGGCCGGCGGGCAAGGCGGCAACTACGGGATCGGGCCACAGCGCCAGCGATTGCAACTCGTCGTCATCGACCGCGGTGCGCGAGATGCTGACGTCGATGCGTTGCCCGCGCAGCGCGTCCAGCTGCGCGGCCGGGTTCATCTCGTTGAGCAGCACGGACACCTGCGGATGGGTAGCGGCGTGGCGCGCGATCAGCGCCGGCACCGGGCCCAGGAAGTGCGATCCGGACAGGCCGATCTCGATACGCCCCGCCCTGCCCTGGTCGACTTCGCGGGCTCGCACGGTGGCGTCCTTCAGGCCGGCCAGCGTGGCGCGCACGTCGTTCAGGAAGGCCGCGCCGGCCTCGGTCAGCGCCACCCGGCGATTGTTGCGGTCGAACAGCTTGACGTCGAGCTCGCGTTCAAGCTGCGCGATCTGCAGGCTGAGCGGCGGCTGCGAAATATGCAGCCGGGCAGCCGCACGAGTGAAGTTCAGTTCTTCGGCCAGCACGGCGAAATAGCGAAGTTGGCGGAGTTCCATGGTGGCCAGTGATTTGCGAAAGATATGAAACCAGACAAAAACTATATTGGAAACTATCGTTCGCGGCGAGCAGAATTGTTTGGCGCCGATCGGGCGCAGCCATTTCTCCCGGAGGCCCCGCCATGACCACGCCGCCCCGCGCTCTGCGCATCGGCCAGATCGTTCCCAGTTCCAACACCACCATGGAAACGGAGATCCCGGCCATGCTGCGGCTGCGCGAGACCATCGCACCCGAGCGTTTCACCTTCCATTCCAGCCGCATGCGCATGAAGCAGGTCACCGCGGCCGAGCTGGCCTCGATGGACCGCGAGTCCGACCGCTGCGCGCAAGAGCTGTCCGACGCCCGCGTGGACGTGCTGGGCTACGCCTGCCTGGTGGCCATCATGGCGCAAGGCCTGGGCTACCACCGCGTATCGCAGGAGCGGCTGCACCAGGCGACCGTCGACAACGGCGCGCCGGCACCCGTCATTTCCAGCGCGGGCGCGCTGGTGGAAGGCCTGCACGCCATCGGCGCGCGCAAGGTCGCCATCCTGACGCCCTACATGAAGCCGCTGACCAAGATGGTGGTGGACTACATCGAAAACGAAGGCATCGAAGTGCACGACAGCCTGTCGCTGGAGATCGCCGACAACCTGAAGGTGGGCGCGCAGGACCCGCTGGCGCCGGCCAGCCACGTCAACCGCCTGGACACGCGCGGCGTGGATGCCGTGGTGCTGTCGGCCTGCGTGCAGATGCCGTCGCTGGCCTCGATCCAGCCGGTGCAGGACCGCCTGGGTCTGCCGGTGGTGACCGCGGCCGCGGCCACCGTGTACCGCATGCTCAAGGTGCTGGGCCTGGAAACCCGCGTGCCCGATGCCGGCGCGCTGCTGACCGGCAAGTATTGAACGCTATTTGCCGAACGACAGGACCTCGTTGGCGTTGACGATGGCGGCAGCGATGTCCTCGGTCGTGACGCGCTTGTTCATGGCCTGTTCGCGAATCAGGTCGTAGGCCTGCCCTTCCGTCACGTTGCGGGTACGCATCAGGATGCTCTTGGCTTCCGAGATGCGGCGCGCGCCCAGCAGCTTGCCTTCGAGCTTGCGCAGGCGGCGCGCGTGCGACTTGATGTCGTCGCAGACCTGCCGTGCCACCACCAGCGTCGACAGCAGGCCGAACGAACGCACCGGCGACGGCAGCACCGCCTTGGCCCCGATGCGCAGCACCGCTTCGACAATGGTGGGATTCTCGTAGGTGACGATGGCGATGACCATCGGCGCCTCGTCGCTCTTGGCCCACTCGAAGCCCAGGTCGATGACGTCCGGCCGCACAGCCAGAAACACCACATCCAGCCCCTCCGGCAAGGTCGGCGCCGGCGGCCAGAAGGTCTGTACCTGACAGCCGATGCGTTGCAGCTGTTGCGTCAGCTGCCTGCCGTCGGCGTCGTCCGGATGGTAGACGACGACGCGCAGGGTGCGCAGGTCTTTCAGCAGCGATGGCGTCGCGCGCATCACGCGCAGGCGGCTTGCCGGCTCCACCGTCAGATCTCCAGCGAACTCAAGGTCGCCGTCCAGTCGCCCAGCGAGTGGGTGACGAGGTACGGATCGGGATGCACCGGCCGGGTGGCCTCGCGCACGATGGTGAACTGCCCCTTGCCGTTGACCCGCCCCACCCGCGGATACAGGCAGGTGTGGTGATTGGCGGGGTCGATGCGCACGCGGCCCTGCGGCGCATCGAATTCGCTTTGCAGCACCCGCGGCAGGATCTGCGCGATCTCGTCGGTGCCGGTGTCGCGGTAGGCATTGGCAAAGATGTGCATCTGGAAGTAGGCCGCTTCCCAGCACAGATTGGGCACGCAGTCCGCGCCGAAGCGCCGCCGCAACCGTTCCAGGCAGCGATGATTGACCTCGGAATCGATCGACTGGAAATACGGCGCCGAGGTGAAATGCCCTGCGGCCACCTCGGGTTCCATCTGCGAGATCTCGGCCTCTGACGTGGTCAGGCTGGCGATCGGCATGGTCTTGGGATCGAAGCCGGCATCGGCATAGGCGCGGTAAAGGCAGGCCGTGGAATTTCCCACCACCGTCGAGAAGATGAAGTCCGGGCGCTTGTTGCGGATGTCGTCGAGAATTTCGCGGTAGTCGCGTTCGGTCGCCGTCAGCGGCACGTAGCGCTCTCCCAGCTTGGCGCTGTCCTGGCGTTGCAGTACCAGCTCGCGCATGATGCGATTGGACTCGTACGGATAGATGTAGTCCGAACCGATCAGGTAGACGCGGGCGCCGAAGTTGGCGGTCATGAATTCGGCCAGCTGCACGCTGTTCTGGTTGGGCGCGGCCCCCGTGTAGATGATGTTGTTGGAGAACTCGAAACCTTCGTACAGCGTCGGGTAGAACAGCAGCCGGTTCCATTTCTCGACCACCGGCAGCACGGCCTTGCGGCTGCTGGACATATAGCAGCCGAAGATGACGTTGACGCGATCTTCGGTGATCAGCTTTTCAGCCAACACGCTGTAGATAGCGGGATCCGAGCGCGGGTCATAGCGCACCGGCACGACCTCGCGTCCATCGACGCCGCCGGCCTCGTTGATCTCATCGATGGCCAGCAGCGTGCCTTGCAGCTGCGAGCGGCCGATCGTAGATGTGGCCCCCGTTTCAGAGAACAACACGCCCACACGGATAGGATCTTTGTTTGCCATGGTCTGAGGAGTCGAAGCACAGAGGTCAATCGGTCCAGGTGATCAGTTTCAACATAGGCACGGGCCGCGTCAACACGTGGATTCCTGGGGGGCTCAGCCGAGCGTGGCGCGGCCGTAGCCATGGGCCAGCGCGGCAGGCAACGCCGCCGCGTTCAGCACGATCCGATACCCGCGGAATCCGAACATCGCCCGCAGCTGGGGTTCCGCGCGGCCATCCAGCGCCACGCATTGCACCCGCAGGCCGCCGCGGCGCAGCGCCAGAACCGCTTCGTGCGCATCGTCCACCAGGTAGCGCGGATCGTGCACGTCGATGTCTGAAGGCGCCCCATCGGTGACGACGATGAGGGCACGCCGCTCGCCGGGCATCCGCAGCGCCAGCTCGCCGGCATGGCGCAGCGCCGCGCCCAGGCGCGTCGAATAGCGGGCGCGTGCCGCTGCGATGCGGCCCAGCGCTGCGTCCACCGGCGCCACGCCCGCGTCCAACAGGCGGTAATAGTGCACCGCGGCACGCGTGTCGGAACAAAAGCCGTGCACCGCGATGCGGTCACCGCTTCCAGCCACCGCGCCCACCAGCAGCGCCGCGGCGCGCTTTTCCAGGTCAAGCACGGTGGCGCCGTCCTGTGCGGGGTCATTGGCCGAGGCGGACAGGTCCAGCAGCACCAGCGTGCTGCAAACGCCGGGCTGGCTGCCCGGCCGCTGGAAAAAGCGCGCGTCCGGCGCCAGATCCAGGCGGCGGTCGATCATGACTTCGATGGCGGCATTCAGGTCGATGTCATCCCCCTCCCATTGGCGCCGCAGCCGCCGCGCCCGGTCCAGACGACGCGAACGCGGCAGTGCCAGCCGGGGCTGGCGCAGCCCCGCCAACAGCGGTGCCTCGGCACGCCAGCCCGGCAGGCGTTCGATCACGGTGCACCAATCCGGCCGGCTGCGCGCCAGCCGGTAGTCCCATTCGGGATAGAGGTAACGCCCCAGTTCGGTGTCTTCGTCCGACGCCGCCTGGGCATCGCCCGGCGCGGCCTCGCGCGGCTGCGGCGCCGCGCCCTGGCTTCCCAGGGCCAGCGCGGGCGGCGGCTCGGCGGCATCGCCATAATCCCACAGATAGCTGTTGTCGTCGCGATAGGCCACCGGCACCACGTACTGCAGCGGATTGAAGCGCACCCGCATCTGGCCCAGGTCATTGGCCAGCAACGAACCCAGCCGGCGGAACGCGGCAATATCGGCCAGGTCGATGGCGGCCTGCGCTTCGAATAGATCGCGCCCTTTGTTGACCCAGTGGTTGTCATCGCGCAGCGTGGCATCCATCAACAGGCGGCACAGGCGTTGCATCAACGCGGAAAAACTGAGGTCGGCCGGATCGGGCAGCGACGGCACGAATGAATGAAACCAGCGGCGCACGCCGGGGTAACGGGCCACCAGCACCCGTTCCACCCGCGCGTCCTCGATGGCGGACACCACCGCCAGGCCCATCGGCTTGAGACTGGCGACGGGCTGGGCGGCGGGTGAATACAGCAGGTGGGCCGCCGCATGTGCGACGGCGGCGTGATCCCTTGCGGCGACGCTGGACGCGGCGCCCACGGGCTCGGCGTTGTCCGGCACCAGCAGATGCGTCGACGTCAGCACCGGCCGCGTCGGGCTGTCGGCCGCCTCGGAATCCGTCGGCTCCACCGTCATGGCACGCCCGGACAGGCCGCACAACAACCACGAGAGGCCCGGCCGGACCTTGTCCGGCGTCGCCGTGCGCACGCGCGCGGCAGCGCCCTCCCCGGTTCCGAACGCCGCAAGCGCGCGCATCGTCATTCCAGGTTGGCGTCGATCAGCGCCCGTAACGCCGCCGCCATGTCGGGATCGTCGGTCAGGGCGCGCATCATGGTCATGTCGCAGCTCTCGGCCGGGCTGACGCCGTCGCGGATCAGCACGCCGGCATAGATCAGCATGCGCGTCGACACGCCTTCGTCCAGGCCATGGTGCTTGAGCTCGCGCGAACCCTGCGCGATGCGCACCAGCCGGCGCGCCAGGCTGGCGTCGATGCCGGCCTCGTGCGCAACGATCGCCGCTTCATGGTCGGCGTCGGGATAGTCGAAATCCAGCGCCACGAAACGCTGGCGCGTCGATGGCTTCAGATCCTTGGCGCTGCTCTGGTAGCCAGGGTTGTACGACACCACCAGCTGGAAGTCTGGATGCGCGTGGACCACCTCGCCCTTCTTGTCCAGCGGCAGGATGCGGCGTGCGTCGGTCAACGGGTGGATCACCACGGTGGTGTCCTGGCGCGCCTCGACCACCTCATCCAGGTAGCAGATGCCGCCGTGGCGCACCGCCAGCGTCAGCGGACCGTCGTGCCAGGCCGTCCCGTCGGCGTCCAGCAGATAGCGGCCGACCAGGTCGGACGCGGTCATGTCTTCGTTGCAGGCCAGGGTCACCAGCGGCCGGCCAAGCTTCCACGCCATGTATTCCACGAAGCGCGTCTTGCCGCAGCCTGTAGGGCCTTTCAGGATGAGCGGCAGCCGGTGCGCATAGGCATGCGCGTACAGCTCGGCCTCACGGCCGCTGGGACGGTAATACGGTTCTTGCGCAATCCGGTAGGCGTCGAGCAGAGCGGCCACGATGCAGATCCTTTGCAACGGTCCGGCCAGCACCTGGCCGGACCTGGCGAACGGGAAAGTACTAGCGGTGTTGCGGCGCCTCGTTGGGAATGCCTTCGATGGGGCATTCCGGCGTGCCCACGGTTGACCGCGTGAACGATTCGACCTGTTTGCGGGTGCCTTCCGGATCGTTGATCCAGTTCGCGTAGAAGTTATAGGGGCACGCCGCGACGCCGCTGGCGTCCTCGCCCGAATTGATCTTGCCGGTGTAGCCGCGATGCACCAGCTTGAACAGGTGGTTCTGCGACTGCATGTTCTTGCGCGCGTCGCGGATCAGGCTGGTCGACAGTTCGGCGTACTGGATGCCCATTTCTTCTTCGCCGCATTCGCCCAGGGTGCGCCCGTCGAAGCCGATGATGGCGGAATGGCCGAAATAGGAATAGACACCGTCGAAACCTGCCGCGTTGGCCACCGCCACATAGACGTTGTTCATCCAGGCCATGGCCTTCGATACCATCACCTGCTGGTCCTTGGCCGGGTACATGTAGCCCTGGCATCGCACGATCAGCTCGGCGCCCCGCATGGCGCAGTCGCGCCAGATCTCGGGGTAGTTGCCATCGTCGCAGATGATCAGGCTGATCTTCAAGCCCTTCGGGCCTTCCGACACGTAGGTGCAATCGCCCGGATACCAGCCCTCGATCGGCACCCAAGGCATGATCTTGCGGTACTTCTGCACGATCTCGCCCTGGTTGTTCATCAGGATCAGCGTGTTGTAGGGCGCCTTGTTGGGATGTTCTTCGTGGCGCTCGCCGGTCAGCGAGAACACGCCCCAGACGTTGGCCTTGCGGCAGGCCTCGGCGAACACCGCGGTCTCCTCGCCCGGAATCGCCGCGGCGGTGTCGTACATCTCCTTGGCGTCGTACATGATGCCGTGGGTCGAGTACTCGGGGAAGATGACCAGGTCCATGCCGGGCAGGCCGCGCTTCATGCCCACCACCATGTCGGCGATCTTGCGGGCGTTGTCCATCACCTCGGCCTTGGTGTGCAGGCGCGGCATCTTGTAGTTCACGACGGCCACGCCCACGCAATCGTTGCTGCTGGAGATATCTCCATGTCTCATGACAATGCTCCTCAAAGGTTGACGGTCATACCGTCAGGAAAGACCTGATCTTGTCCTGGTCCAGGCCGGCCCGGCCCGCCTCGTGCACGATGCGGCCGCGATCGATCACCAGGAAGCGGTCGGCAAGGTCGAGCGCAAAGCTCAGCATCTGTTCGGACACGACGATGGCGAAGCCCTGTTCCTCGCGCAACGCATTCAGCGCCCGCGCGATGTCCTTGATGATCGATGGCTGGATGCCCTCGGTCGGTTCGTCCAGGATCAGTACCCGCGGGTTGGAAATCAGCGCGCGGGCGATCGCCAGTTGCTGCTGCTGTCCGCCCGACAGATTGCCGCCCTTGCGTCGACGCATCTCTTGCAGCACGGGAAAGAAGCGGTACAGGTAGTCCGGCACCGCTTTGATCCGGCTGTGCTCGGCGCCGGTCAGGATGTTCTGTTCGACCGTCAGGAACGGGAAGATCATGCGCCCCTGCGGCACGAAGGCCAGCCCGTTGCGCACCCGCTGGTAGCTGGCCAGCCCGGACAGCTCGGTGTCGCCCAGCCGGATGCTGCCGGACCCCGAACGCAGCATGCCGATCAGCGCCTTGAGCAAGGTGGTCTTGCCCATGCCGTTGCGGCCCATGATGGCCACCGATTCGCCCGGACCCACCTCGAAACTCACGTCACGAATGACGTGCGATTCGCCATAGCTCACATTCAACCCGTCGATGCGAAACACGGATGTCTCCCTTTCAATGACCCAGGTACACGTCGAGCACGCGCGGGTCGGCTTGTACCTCGGCCACGCTGCCCTCGCTCAGCAGCCGCCCCTGGTGCAGCACCGTGACCTTGTGGGCGATGCGTTTGACGAAGTCCATGTCGTGCTCGATCACCACCACCGACTTGCCGCGCGCAATGCGCACCAACAGTTCCGCGGTCTGTTCCCGTTCACGCGGACTCATGCCCGCCACCGGTTCATCCAGCAGCAACAGGCGCGGCTCCTGCATCAGCAACATGCCGATCTCCAGCCATTGCTTCTGGCCGTGGCTGAGACGCCCGGCCTTTTCGGCCAGCCGGTCGGCCAGGAAAACCTGCGCCGCCATCGCCTCGATGCGCTCGCGCACCTCGGCCGTGCGCCGAAAGCGCAGCGAACGGATCACGCCGTGCACATTCGGCAGCGATATCTCGAAGTTCTCCAGCACCGTCAGGTCTTCGTACACCGACGGCGTCTGGAACTTGCGGCCGACTCCGGCCCGTACGATGTCGAACTCCGCCAGCCGAACCAGGTCGCGGCCCTCGAACATCACGCGCCCCGCTGACGGTCGGGTCTTGCCGCAGATGATGTCCAGCAAGGTGGTCTTGCCCGCCCCGTTGGGCCCGATGATGACGCGCAGTTCGTCCTGCGCCACGCTCAGGCTCAGGCCGTCGACCGCGCGAAAGCCGTCGAACGACACGGTCAGGTCTTCGACGCTCAGGATGACGCCAGCGCTGGGGCGGTCAACATGCATGTCCATGACGGGTGACTCAGACAGGTCCAGTGCAGTGGTCATCGCGCGCTCCCGACGGTGCGGCGTGCCTGCCACTGGCTGACCACGCCGGCCAGGCCGTTGGGCATCGCCACCACCACCACGATGAAGATCGCGCCCAGGAAATACAGCCAGATCTCGGGAAAGGTCTCGGACAGATACGATTTGAGAAAGCCGATCAGCAACGCGCCCACCACCGCGCCGGGAATCGACAGCCGGCCGCCGACCGCGGCATAGATCACCATCTCGATCGACGCCACGACACCGATCGCCCCCGGCGAGATCAACCCCACCTGCAGAGTGAAGAACGCCCCGCCGATGGACGACAGGACGGCCGCGACGCAGAACACGCACGCCTTCACATGCGCGGTGTCATAGCCCGAGAAGCGCACGCGGTCTTCGCGATCGCGGATGGCAATGAGGATCTTGCCGAGCCGGCTGCGCACGATGAACAACGCCGCCACCATGGCCAGCGTCAGCACGGCCGCCTCGACCAGATACAGCACCTGCTTGCCATCGTCGCCGACGATGTCCCAGCCCAGCAGCGTGCGGAAATCGGTGATGCCGTTGGCGCCGCCGGTGTCGCCTTGCTGGCCGATGATCAGGACGGTCAGCGTCATCGCCAGCGCCAGGGTCACGATGGCGAAATACACGCCGCCCACCCGCTTGCGAAAGATCGCCAGCGAAAACAGATACGCCGCCGCGCCCGGTAACGCCACGATCAGCAACAGCGTCCATCCCAGGGAATGGAACGGCAGCCACCACACGGGCAGGCTGTCGACGCTGCTCCACACCATGAAGTCGGGCAGCTCGGGAGTGGACGCCTCCAGCTTCAGGAACATGGCCATCATGTAGCCGCCCAATCCGAAGAAGATGCCCTGCCCCAGGCTCAGCACGCCGCAGTAACCCCAGGTCAGCACGATGCCGATCGCCACGAAGGCAAACGCCATGTATTTGCCGAGCAGGTTGAGCCGGAACGGGTCCAGCGACAGCGGCATCACGGCCAGGATCAGCAGCGCCACCAACGCCAGCGCGATTTCCTCGGTTCTGCGGTGCAAGGTCTTCATCGTGTCATCCTCGCGTCTTGGGCGCGAACAGCCCGTTGGGGCGGAAGTACAGCACCACGATCACCAGGACCAGGATCGTGACCTTGGCCATCGAGCCGCTCATCAGGTATTCCAGCGTGGTCTGTGATTGCGCGATCGCCAGCCCCGAGAAGGCGGTGCCCAGCAGGCTTTGCACGCCGCCGAACACCACCACGATGAACGAGTCGACGATATACAGCTGGCCGGTTCCCGGATTGGTGGAGCCGATCATGGTGAATACGCAGCCGGCGATGCCCGCCAGGCCAGAGCCCAGCGCGAACGTCAGGGCATCGACTCGCCGCGTGTTGATGCCCACGGCGCCCGCCATGGCGCGGTTCTGGGTCACCGCCCTCACCCGCAGCCCCCATGCGCTGCGGTACAGCAGCAGGTAGACGCCCAGCGCCACCAGCAGCGTCAGCCCCAGGATGAAGATGCGGTTCAGCGGAAATTGCAGATCGGGCGTCGGCTCCCAGGCGCCGCTCAACCATGAGGCCAGCGGCACGCTGACTTCCTGTGCGCCGAAGATAGAGCGATAGGTCTGCTGCAGGATCAGGCTCAGGCCCCAGGTCGCCAGTAGCGTGTCCAGCGGCCGGTTGTAGAACCAGCGGATGAAGCCGCGCTCAAGCAAGTAGCCAAACGCCGACGTCGCCAGGAACGCCAGGGGGATCGCCACGAACAGATAGATGTCCATCCACCCGGGCGCCCAGCGCTGGAATGCCACCGACACCAGATAGGTGGTGTAGGCGCCCATGGCCATCAGCTCGCCATGGGCCATGTTGATGACGCCCATCAGGCCGAACACCACGGCCAGGCCGATCGCCATCAGCAGCAGAATGCTGAAAAGGCTGATCCCGTTGAAAAACTGCATCGCGGCGATGTCGATGTTCATGATCGCGTTCCATGCGCCGACGGCGGCGCCCTCGGCGGTTGGCAGGCCCGTTTACAGCTTGGGGAAGGGATTGGGTTCGATCAGGTCGGCCGATTCCCAGACCACGTCGAACTGGCCGTCGGGCCGAGCACGGCCCACGCGCACTTTCTTCCACACGTGATGGTTCTTCTCGTGCACCCGCACCGTGCCTTCCGGCGCCTCCAGCGTCAGGCCGGCCGAGGCCGCGATGACCTGGTCGGGGTCGAACGAGCCGGCCTTCTCGGCGCCCAGCTTCCACAGATAGACGCTGTTGTAGGCCACTTCCATCGGGTCACCGATGACGCGATCCTGTCCATACTTGGCCTTGAATGCCTTGACGAACTTCTCGTTGGCCGGATTGCGCAGGCTCTGGAAGTAGCCCATGCAGGCGTAGTAGCCCGCCGCGTTGTCCTTGCCGATGCCCTCGATCTCGTTTTCGGACACCACGGTCGACAGCAGCACCACCCGCGTGCCGTCCAGCCCGGCGGCGCGCAACTGCTTGTAGAACGCCACGTTCGAGCCACCCACCACCGTGCTGTAGATGCACTCCGGCTTGGCGGCCTTGATCTTGTTGATGATGGACGAGAATTCGGTGTGCCCGAGCGGTGCGTATTCCTCGCCCACCACCTTGGCGCCCATATGGGCAATCGCCGGCTTGGCGATCTTGTTGCAGGTCCGCGGATAGATGTAGTCCGAGCCAACCAGGAAGAAGGTCTTGCCCTTTTCACGCGCCATCCATTCCACCGCGGCAATCACCGACTGCGTCGCTTCCTGCGACGGATAGAACACGCGCGCATCCTGCTCCTGTCCTTCGTAATAGGTGGGGTAATACAGCAGGCCCTTGCTGCGCGCCAGCACGGGCAGCAGCGCTTTTCGCGAGGCCGAGGTGTAGCAGCCGATGATGGCCGCGACCTTGTCGCGATCCAGCAGCTTTCGCGCCTTTTCGGCAAACACGGCGTTCTCGCTGGCGCCGTCCTCGACGATCGGATCGATCATGCGGCCCATCACGCCGCCCGCGGCGTTGATCTCTTCGATGGCCAGTTTCTCGGCGTCCACCAGCGACGCCTCGGCGATGGCGATGGTGCCAGACAGGGAATGCAGCAAGCCCAGCTTCACGGTTTCCTGCGCGAACGCGCGGCGGGGCAAGGCGGCCACCCCCGACGCGGCACCCAACAGGACCATGGAGCCACTGTGCTGCAGAAAGCGGCGGCGGTTGTATGCGCTCATCGATACGCTCCTGTGCGTTTCCGAAGGCAAGCCTGTAGCCAGGCCGCCCGGGATTGGGCGGCCGCCCCAGGCAGCCACATCACGACGACAACCATCCATCCGCCCTGCATGCGTTTCTTCGGGCAAAGCTGCGCCCACGGCGCGTCATGGCGCCATCCGGAAGAAGACGATTTGCAAACGGAAAACGAAAAGGCCCGAGCCGGAAAATCCGGCTCGGGCCTTTTTGCCCCACGCCTGACTGGCAACACTGGCAGTCGGCGAAAATTGGAAGACGATCTAGCGTCTGGAAGGCATTCTGAAGAAGCGCACGGTGTCGTGCCATGCGTATTTTCCCTTACCAGGCGCGGCCTGGCGGGGTGGCTACGGCAAACGGCGGATCACGCTGTTGGCGTACATCGGGCCCTGCACATGGTGGCCCGTCATGACGTTGGTCTGGTAGCGCTGCACCACGCCATCGAGCGATGCAGGGTCGAGCAACGCCCGCATCGTGGCAAAGCCGGCCGAGTCCACGCGTTCGGGCGCACGGCCCTTGGGATACAGGCGCCGCTTGCCCTCGTCGATAGGCGCCTGCAGCACGCCGCCGCTGGCCGTCAGGTCCAGCACGAGCTTGCCGTCGCGCAAGCGCGCCGATCCATACGCGCCCAGTTCGGCATCGTCCAGCAGCAGGCTGCCGGTCAGCGCATAGTCGCCCGACGGCAGCGGCTGCACGTACAGACGCAGGGTATAGGGCGGCTCGCCGTTGCGGTCATCGACCGTCCAGCGGTATTCGCCGGCCGCCCATAAGGATGACGGCGCGGCCATGGCGCTGGCGGCTGGCGCCGCAGGCGTGACGGCTTGGGCGGCAGTGCCGGCGCAGAGCGCAGCGCCCAGCAGGGCGGCGCGCAGCGATCGCGTCAGGAAGGCTTGCATGGTGTTCTCCTTGGTGTTGCGTTCAGGGGGGTACGGGAAGCGTGTCCAGGATGGCTGGGCCGCGCCCGCTTCAATACTTGACCCGCAGGTTCAGCATGGCGCTGCGCGGCTCGCCATAGGCGTTGCCCATGTCCGCGTTGCCCAGCCGCTGGTAATAGACCTTGTCGAACAGGTTGTTCACGTTCAGGCCCAGCGACACGTGGTCGCTGACGCGGTAGCCGATGCGGGCATTCCAGAGGGCATAGCCGGCTTGCGACACGCGCACCGAACTGCCGCTGACCGGGCCCTGCACGGCGCTTTCGGTATAGATGCCGCTCTTGATGTTGACGCCGCCGCCCACGCTCCAGCGGTTCCATTCACCCGGCAGCTGATAGGTCGTCCACAGCTGGAAGATGTGCCTGGGCGTAAAGGTCCTGAAGGCCGCGCCGCCATTGGTGTTGTCTTTCAGGTAGCGGGTGGTGTTGAAGGTATAGCCGCCCGCGACTTCCCAGCCCGGCGCGATGCGGCCCGAGACCTCGGCTTCCAGGCCCTGGCTGCGCACCTGGCCGCTGGCGTCATAGCAGCAGTCGCCTACGTCGGGATAGGCCGGGTCGCGTTGGGCGCGGTTGCGTTCGGTGATGCGAAACAGCGCGAAAGACGTGTTCAGCTTGCCATCGAGCCACTCGCTTTTCAGGCCGGCTTCGTAGTTGGACCCCACCACCGGCGGCAGCGAGCCGCCGTCGGCCGTGCGCAGGTCGCTTTGCACGCGGAAGATGTCGGCATAGCTGGCGTACGCGGTCCAGTGGCTGTCGATGTCGAAGACCAGGCCCGCGTACGGCGTCATGCGGCCATGCTCGCTGACCGCCGGATCGCTGCGGCCGGTGATGAGATTCTTGCTCTGCGTGCGCCACCAGCTCATGCGCGATCCCAGCACCAGCGTCAACGGATCCGCCAGCTTCAGCCGCGCCATCGCATACACGCCGGACTGGCGGGTCTTGACGTCGCTCTTGCTGCCCCATTGCGGGTCGGCCGGCTCGGGATAGTCGTTGACGTCGTAGTGAAAGACATCCACTGGCCGCGCCGAAAAGCCCGGCAAGGAATACGCGTTGTAGGCCCGCGCGCTGCGGTCGTACCAATTGCCGCCGAACACCAGTTCGTGGCGGCGGCCCAGGGCTTCGAATGCGCCGGTCACCATCAGGTCCATGCCCAGCTGTTCGTTGCGGTATTGGTTGCCGCCGCCATACAGACGGGGCCCCAGACCGGTCTGGCGATCGACGGCGCCGCGCACATAGGCGTATTTGAGCTTGCTGGTTTCGTCGGCCTGGTTGACGTTGAGCTTGACCGTCCAGTCGGACGAGAACTGGTGCGCCAGTTCGGCGAACACCTGCGTGTTCTCGAAATCCCAGCGGTTCCAGTCGGCGCCCAGGTAGGTGCCGCGCGTCAGGCCAAGATCGCCGCCATCCTTGTAGCGAGGCAGCTGCATCATGTAGGGCAGCCAATCGCGCTTCTGGTAGCTGCCGCCCAGGGTCAGCAGCGTGCGTTCGCCCAGGTCGGCCTCGACGATGCCGTAGTAGGCCTGCTTCTGCGAGTTGGCCACGTCATAGAAATACTTGCGGTCTTCCTGCGCCGTGGCGATGCGGCCGCGCACCGAACCCGAGGCGTTCAGCGGCGTGGACAGGTCCAGTTCGCCGCGGTAGTTGTCCCACGACCCGGCGCTGGCCGAGCCGGAAAACTGCAATTCACGCGTGGGGCGCTTTCGCACCAGGTTGATAACGCCGCCGGGCTGGCCCGCGCCGTTGAACAGGCCGGCCGCGCCGCGCAGCAGTTCCACGTGGTCAAACATGAACAGATCGGGCTGCGCCCACGATGCGCCCCCCGTCTGCATCGGCACGCCGTCGTACTGGAAGTATTCGATCTGGAAACCGCGTGAATAGAACTGCGGAATCGCGGCGGTGGCGGCCAGGTCGATGGTGATGCCGGGGGTCTGCGCCATGGCGTCTTCCAGCGACGCCAGGTTCTGGTCTTCGATGCGTTGACGCGTGATGACGGACACCGACTGCGGTATTTCACGCAACGACAGCGGCAGCTTGCCACCGATGGTGACGCTGGGCGCGGTGTACGAGGCACTGCCTTCGGTGACGCCGGCCTGCTCGCCCTGCACCGTGACCGGCGCCAGGATGGCGGTGCCCGGCTCGGCCGACTGCGCCCCCGCGCTGCCCGCCCCCGCGGCCAGCCCGACCGCCACGGCGCCGCGCCGCAACCACTGCGCGGCGGCTGCCGCACCCGCGTGGGATGAATGTTTGCGCCGCGCCAACCGACGCGCCCCACGTGTCTTGATACCCACGATTTCCTCCGCTTCCTGCCCGTTTCAATAAGATTGATAATCATCTTCAATGGGCGGAAGGCGGGCAATCGGAAAGGCTTTCGAATTCCGGATTAAGGCTTTCGCTTTTTCACCGGCGACACGGCCAGGCGGATGGCGGGCGCCTGTTCACGCAAGGCCTGCCACAAGTGCGTCATCACCGGCCCCTGCGGCCGATCGCGGCGCCGCGCGGCCGCCAGCGTCTCGGTGCCGCCGGGCAGGTGGCGGTTGGCCAACGACACGAGACGGCCATCCCGCAGTTCGTCTTCGATCAGAAAACGTGGCATGTGGCCCCAACCCAGGCCTTGCAGCAGGATCTCTTTCTTCATCAGCTGGTCGGCAACCGTGCACTGGCGCGCGCCCTCGACCATGAAGTAGTTCCGTGCAGGGGTATGGCGGGCGGTGTCGCGCATGACGCACTGGGTGTAGTCGCGCAGCTGTTCGGGCTTGGTGGCGCGCGGCGCGGGCTCGCCCAGGTAGCCGGGCGCGGCCACCGGCACGAACGGCACGCTGCCCAGGTCCAGCCATTCGACCTGCGACTCGCCGGGTTCGACGCGATGCAGGATCAGGTCGGCATCGCCATCCATCAGCCGTTCCCAGGGGCCGGTGACCGCCTCGAAATGCAGGTTCAGCCGCGTGGCCGGCCACGCCGCGAAGAACTGGCCCAGCATGCCCAGCAGCAAGGGCCGCGGGCAGAAATCGCCGATCACCACGTTCAATTCGGTTTCCTGGCCCATCGCCAACTGCTCGGCATGGGCCCGCAGGCCGGCCAGTTCGCGCAACAGGGCCTGCGCGCGCAGGTGAAACGACTGTCCGGCTGGCGTGGGCTTGACGCGGTAGCCGGCGCGATCCAGCAGTACCAGGCCCAGCTGGCGCTCCAGCTTGGCCACCGCGGCGAACACGGCCGGATGGGACCGGTGCAGCAACGCGGCGGCGGCCTGGAAGCCGCCTGCCCGCACCACCGCGTCGAAGCATTGCAGGTCGTGCAGCGTGAATTCGCTCATGTCTGTTTTTCCGACAATCTCTGTGCGATCTTTGTAATATCTTCCAAAACGGCCCGCAACTACGATCTGCCTCATCGACTCTTCTTTCATGAGGCCCATCATGCAGACCGAATCCTTCATCACCACGGGCGACGGCGCCCGCATCGCCTACCGCTGGGATGGCGACGCCGCCCTGCCCGTGCTGGCGCTGTCCAACTCCATCGGCACCACGCTGCACATGTGGGACGACCTGGTCCCGGCGCTGGCGCGGCATTTCCGCGTGCTGCGGTTCGACACCCGCGGCCATGGCGCTTCCAGCGTGCCGCCGGGCCCCTATTCGCTGGACCGGCTGGGCCGCGACGTACTGGAATTGTTCGATGCCCTGGGCGTGCCGCGCGCGCACTTCCTGGGACTGTCGCTGGGCGGCATCATCGGCCAATGGCTGGGCGTGCATGCCCCGGACCGCATCGACCGGCTGATCCTCGCCAATACCTCGCCCTATCTCGGCCCCGCGCCGCAGTGGGACGAGCGCATCGCCGCCACGCTGCGGGCGCCCGACATGGCGGAAACCGCCGAGACCTTTCTGGCGAACTGGTTTCCCGCTGCGATGCTGCAAGCCGGCGGCCCGGTCATCGACACGTTCCGCGGCATGCTGCTGGCAACCGACAGGCACGGCCTGGCAGGCGCCTTCGCGGCCGTGCGGGACACGGACCTGCGCCGCACCATCGCGTTGATTCCGCGCCCCACGCTGGTCATCGCCGGACGCGACGACACGGTGACCGCGGCCAGCCATGGCGAGCAGATCGCGCAGACGGTGCCGGGCGCGAAGCTGCTGATGTTGCCGGCGGTGCACCTGTCCAATATCGAACAGCCAGAGGCTTTCCGCGAAGCGGTGCTGGACTTCCTGCGCGGCTAACGCAGCTCGCTGGGGCGCACGCCGAAGCGACGGCGAAACGCCACCGAGAAATGCGCGGGCGCGTAACCCACGTGCCAGGCGGCCTCGGACACGCTCAGGCCGCCGCTCAGGATCAATTCGCGTCCATGGGTCAGGCGCGCCTCTTGCAGATAGCGGGCCATGCTGACGCCGAAGGCGCGCTTGAAGGCCGCTTCCAGCTTGCGGGTGTGCAGGCCCAAGGCACGCGCCAGCATCGAAGACGACGGCGCGCCGCGCAGGTCCGCGGCCAGGCGGCGGCGCGCCTCGTGGGCGGCGTCCAGGTCGCGCACGGCGGCCGACGGCGCCGCCGCGCGTTCATCCGGCAGCGGCGCCTGCCCGGCCTGGGCCAGGGCAATCGCCGCCAGTTCCAGGCCCTTGGCAGCCAGGTACAGGCCGCGCGCCGGCCCCTCGTAGCGGCAGACGCGCACCTGATCGGCAATGCGGCGCGCTTCGCGGCCCGCCGTACCGTGCCAGATGACGGGACCGCCATCGCTGGGCAGGAAATCGGGATCCACGCCCAGTTCCTGCCACAGCGACGCCGCCGGAAGCGTGACCACGGTGTAGCGCTGGTCCACACCTGCCTCGAAAGCATCGGCGCCCTGTGCCTGGCCGGGGTTCCAGGCCAGGCACAGCGCCGGCCCGCGCAACGCGAGCGACGCGCGGTCTTCGACGCGGCTGCGCACCTGCCCGTCGAGCAGAATGACCTTCAGGCCGGGATACAGGGATTCTTCGCGCCACTCGGTGACGCTGCGGCGGAACACGCCGGCGCGCAGCGAGCAGCCATGGGCCAGGTCAAGCGCCGCGTCGACGCGGTGGTGTTCGGCAGCGGGGGCCGCGGCGCGGGCGCGCAGGAAAGGCATGGGATCGGACCGGATGCACCGGTCAGGGGGCTTATTTGAGAATAATTATTATTACCCAAGTTCCATGCCGGCTCAATCAGGCCGCCCCGCTCCGCTGACCCTCGGCCTTATTCGCCTGCCCGCTCCCAGCGGCGCTGGATCGCCTTGGCGGCCACCACGCCGTCCGCCATCGACGTGACCACGCAGGGGTGCATGCGGTGCGCCACCTCGCCGATGGCATAGATGTCGGGCACGCTGGTTTCGGCCGTAGCGACATCGGTGCGGATGTAGCCGCGTTCGTCGCGCGCCAGTTGCAGGCCATCGGCAAACGACGCCTGCGGTTCCCAGCCATAGAACACCAGGATCAGGTCGTAGCGCCGGCCGTCCACGCTGCGGTTGGCCGGGTCGACCTGGTACGGGCCGATGCGCACGCCTTCCTTGCCGGCGCGCTGCACCCATTGCTGCTGGGCCCGCACGCTGCGCGCATACAGGTGCACCGTGGCGGCGCCCCGGTTGCGCACATAGACATAGTTTTCGAAGGCGTTGTCGCCGCCGCCCAGCACGGCGACGGACAGGCCGGAGTAATCCTGCGCCACGATGGGCGAGCCCGGGCCGATCAGCACCCCGGGCCAGCGCGATCCGGGGGGATGTTCCGGAAAGCCCTTGGCGCGCACGCCGGAGGCGATCACCAGGGTGCGGCCCCGCACCTGCGATACGCCCCCATTTTCATCGGACAAGCTGGCCTCGATGCCGCCCTTGCAGGGCCGCACCGCCGTCACCCGCGCGCCCAGCCGCAACGGCACGCCGGCCGCGCGCACGCTCGTGTCGATATTGGCGGCCACCTGCTGGCCGGTCACCCCGGGCAGCACGGCGATCCAGTCGTCCGTGAAGGGGTTGTCGCTGCTCAGCCCGCCCAGGCGGTCGCCCGCCTCGACCAGCAGCGGCGCCAGGCCCAGCCTGGCCAGCCACAGGGCGCAGGAGGCGCCGGCCGGGCCGCCCCCTACAATGACCGAATCGTGCATCTGTTGCATTTCACCCCTTGTTTGCCATTGCCGGCCCCTCGCGGGCGCCCGGACATGGCCGAATTGTAGCCAGCGCGCCAGCCCCGGCCCGGCATCGCCTTACAATTCCGCCTATTCCACCCAGGTTTTCATCATGCCCACACGCCGCATCATCCTTTCCGGGCTCGCGCTCGACGCCCGCATCGGCATTCTCGAACACGAGCGCCGTGCCACCCAGCCCCTGCATGTCGACGCCGAATTCGACGTGGACATCCAGCGCACGGTCGACGACCACGATATCCACAGCGTGCTGGACTACCGCCGCCTGCGCGAAGCCATCGTCGAAGAGTGCACCCAGGCGCATGTGAACCTGATCGAAACCCTGTCCGAACAAGTCGCCGCACGCCTGTTGGCCGACTTCCAGGAAATCCGCTCGCTGCGCCTGCGCATCAGCAAACCCATGGCCTTTTCCGACTGTGCGGCGGTAGGCGTGGAAATCCAGCTCTCGCGTTGACCATGAACGATATCGCTCCCCCCGGCATCCGCTTTCGCACCGAGGCCGAAGAAAAAGCCCGCCACGAAGGCAACAAACTGACCAAGCGCCTGGCGCGTGAAACCACGCGCGCGCTGTCCGACTACAACATGATCGAGGCGGGCGACCGCGTGATGGTCTGTCTGTCCGGCGGCAAGGATTCCTACGCCATGCTGGACATCCTGCTCCAGCTGCAAAAGCGCGCCCCGTTTCCGTTCGAGCTGATCGCCGTCAACCTGGACCAGAAGCAGCCCGGCTTTCCCGCCGACATCCTGCCGCGCTACCTGACCGAACTGGGCGTGCCGTTTCACATCGAAACGCAGGACACCTACTCGATCGTCACGCGCGTGCTCGAAGAGGGCAAGACCATGTGCTCGCTCTGTTCGCGCTTGCGCCGGGGCATCCTGTACCGCGTGGCCTCCGAGCTGGGCGCGACCAAGATCGCGCTGGGCCACCACCGCGACGACATCCTGGGCACGTTCTTCCTGAACCTGTTCTACGGCGGCAAGGCCAAGGGCATGCCGCCCAAGCTGGTGTCCGACGACGGCCGCCACACGGTGATCCGCCCGCTGGCCTATGTGCCCGAGACCGACCTGATCGCCTACGCCGAACTCAAGCAGTTCCCGATCATTCCTTGCAACCTGTGCGGCTCGCAGGAAAACCTGAAGCGCAAGGAAGTCGGCCGCATGATCAAGGAATGGGACAAGCAGCACCCGGGCCGCTCGTGGAACGTGTTCAACGCGCTGTCGCGCGTGGTGCCGTCGCACCTGATGGACCGCGACCTGTTCGATTTCGTCGGCCTCAAGCCGACGGGTGTGCCGGACGCCAACGGCGACACGGCGTTCGACACCGTGGACCCGACCGAAGGCGACAGCGACGAAGCCTGCGGCGACACCGCGGCCACGCAAGCGCAGACGCCCGACGGCATCGTTGAAAAGAAAGTGATGTTCACGCGCGGCTGAATGCCGCGAATGCGTCCCGGAGCCACAAGGGCCCCGGGCCGCATCGGAATGACATGATCTTTTGCCGGCTCGATCAGACGAGCCGGCATCGAACGCCGGTCAGGCGTTCAACACCCGCACCGGCGCCCCGGCCTGCCAGGCCTTCACGGCTTCCAGCGCATTGCGATAGAACGCCTCGAAATTCTCGCGGCTGACATAGCCCAGGTGCGGCGTCAGGATGACGTTGTCCAGGTCGCGCAGATTGTCGGTGGGCGACAGCGGCTCTTCGTCATACACGTCCAGCCCGGCGCCCGCGATGCGGAACTTCACCAGCGCATCCATCAGGGCGTCCTGGTCCACCAGCCCGGCCCGCGACGTATTCACCAGATAGGCAGACGGCTTCATGGCGGCCAGCGCGGCCGCATCGACGATATGGCGGCTGCGGTCGGACAGGATCAGGTGCAGGCTGACGACGTCGGACGTCGAGAACAGCTCGTGCTTGTCCACCCGCTTGACGCCGGCCTCGGCCGCGCGCTCATCGGTCAGGTTGGGACTCCAGGCCACCACGTCCATGCCGAAGGCCAGGCCCACCTTGGCCACGGCCGCGCCCAGCTTGCCCAGGCCCAGCACGCCCAGCCGCTTGCCGGCCAGCGGCTCGGGCATGCCCGTCTGCCACATGCCGCGGCGCATGGCCGCGTCTTCGGCGGTCAGGTGCTTGAACAGGCCCAGGATGTGCGCCCAGGCCAGTTCGGCGGTGGCGGTATTGGCGTCGGCGCTGCCGGGTGCGCCGCTGACGACGATGCCCTGCGCGGTGCAGGCCGGCATGTCGATGGCGTTGTTGCGCATGCCGGTGGTGACCAAGAGGCGCAGGCGCGGCAATGCGCGGATGCGCTCGGCCGGGAACGGCGTGCGTTCCCGCATGGCGATGATCACGTCGAAGGGTTCGAGGGTAGCCTCGACCTGTTCGTCGGGAATGAAGTTGTTGAAGATCTGCACCTCGGCATCGCCGCCCAGGGAACCCCAGTCGGCGTAGCGTTTGGCGACATCGTGGTAATCGTCGAGGATTGCGATTTTCAAGTCTCGTCTCCGGGTGGCGTGGCGCGCATCGCGCCAGCCGCCCGGCCAGCGCGTTGCGCGCCGGTCAGTTCAGTCGTGCCTTGAGCTGGTCCAGCGGCAGCGCGCCGCTGATGCGCGAGCCGTCGGGGAAGAACAGGGTCGGGGTGCCGCGCACCATCAGCTGCTTGCCCAGCGCCAGCAGCTTGTCTTCAGGCACGCTGCAATTGGCGGTGGCCGGCTTCTGGCCGCGCAACATCCAGTCGTCCCAGGCCTTGCCCGGGTCTTTCGAGCACCAGACGTCGCGCACCTTCACATTGGAGTCGGGCGACAGGATGGGATACAGGAAGGTGTAGACGGTGATGTTGTCCACATCTTCCATGGTCTTGCGCAGCTGCTTGCAATAGCCGCAGTTGGGGTCTTCGAAAATCGCGACCTTGCGCGAGCCGTCGCCCTTGACCTGCTTGATGGCCAGGTCCAGCGGCAGCTGGTCGAACGGAATGGTGCCCAGCTTTTCCTGCGCTTCGCGCGTCACGTCGCGGCGGGTCATGGCGTCGATCAACGGACCTTCCATGACCCAGGTGACCTTTTCGTCCGTGTAGATCAGGTCCATGCCCAGCTGCACTTCGAACAGGCCATAGGGCGTACGGCGCACCGCGGTCACGTCCATGCCGGTGAAGCGCTGCTTGAAGCGGTCCTTGACGGCGTCCGCCACGGGATCCGCCGGCGCCACCTGGGTGGTGGAATAGCTCTTGTCGCCTTTGGCCGGCTGCCCCACCGTGCTGGTGGAAACGGACTTGTCGCCCTGGGCCTGCGCGCCTGCGGACAGACCCAGGCCCGCGGCCATGAAGCAGGCGGCCAGCGCGGCGGGAAAACGGAAATTCATGGGGACTCCTGTAATTATCGTGACGTATCGCGTACGTAGGCGGAAAGCGTAACCGATCCGGTGTGACGCGGCGCCGGGCAATGCCGGGGCCTGGCGCCAGGACCATGGGAATCAGACCGGTCGGGACCCGTACGGGTTCCTCAACGCGCCGATTCCGGCGGCCGCCCGCAGGCAATACGAAAAACGGGGCCTGGGCCCCCCTTCAATTCGTGGAGGCGCCCGCGATCAGACGCCGCTTGATCAGCGGGGCCCGCTCGACCCAGTGCATGCCCGCGTTGCGCAGCCAGACCAGGGGCGTGGCATGCGACCCGAACAGCTTGTGCAGGCCATCGGTGGCCAGCCGCAAGGCCAGCACCGGCTCGGCGCGCGCACGCTGGTAGCGATGCAGCACCCGCAGGTCGCCCGCCTGGCGGTAGGGCTCGCGCCCGGCCACGGTGCGGGCCAGGGCCTCGACGTCGCCCAGGCCCAGGTTCAGGCCCTGGCCGGCCAGCGGGTGCAGGCGATGCGCGGCGTCTCCGGCCAGCGCGATGCCGGGTGCGACCATCTGGGCGCGTTCCAGCGTCAGCGGAAAGCCGTGCAGCTTGCTGCGCACTTTCAGGCGGCCCAGCCGGCCTTGCGCGGCGTGTTCCAGCAGGGATTCCAGCCGGGCGGCCTGCTCGTCGGCCGGCAGGGCCAGCAGTTCGGCGGCGCGCTCGCTGCGCATCGACCAGACCATGGACACTTGCGGGCCGTCGGCGGTATCGGGCAGCGGCAAGAGCGCCAGCACGCCGTCGTCGCGGAACCATTGGAAGGCCGTGCCCTGGTGGGCGTGCTCGGCGTCCAGGTTCACGACCAGGCCGGTGTCGTTGTACGACACCGCGTCGTGCTTCAGGCCGGCGGCAGTGCGCAGCGGCGAGGCAGCGCCGTCGGCGCCCACGAACAGTTCCGCCTGCAGGCGGGCGCCGCTTTCGGTGTCGACCGTGCCGGCCTGGTAGCCGGTGCAGCGGTCTTCGATCCAGGGAATGCCGAACATGCGCACAGCCTGGATCAGCACCCGTTCGATTTCGCCGGACTCGACGATCCAGGCCAGTTGCGGCAAGGCGGCCTGCCAGGCGTTCAAGTGCACCAGTCCGTCGGCATCGCCATGGATTTCCATGGCCTGCACCGGCGTCAGACGGGCGGACGGCATGGCGTCCCAGACGCCCAGCTCGGCCAGGAAACGCTGGCTGGCGGGCGAAATGGCATAGACGCGCGCATGGTAGTGGTTGGGATCGGCCGGCGGCACGGTGGTGCGCGGCGCCAGCAGCGCCACGCGCTGGCCGCGGCGGGCCAGGGCCAGCGCGGACGACAGGCCGACGATGCCGGCCCCGCAAACGACGATCTGGTGGGTCATCTTGCGCTGGGCTCCCCGGCTTGCTTGGGCCACAGCAGCCACATCTGGCCGCGCTGCTTCATGCGGCCTGCCTGTTGGCCGGCCTCTTCGCCGTAGCCCCAGTAGAAGTCGGCGCGGGCTGCGCCGCGGATGGCGGTGCCGGTATCTTGCGCGAACACCAGGCGCTGCAACGGCCGGTCAGAGGCCGGGTAGGTGGTGGCCAGGAACACAGGCGTGCCCAGCGGCACGAAGCCGGCGTCCACCGCAATGGCGCGGCGCGGGGCCAGGTTGACGCCGTAAGCGCCCTTGGGGCCGAGTTCGGGGTCGATCACCGGTTCTTCGCGGAAGAACACCACGGCCGGATTGGCGTTGAGCATCTCGGGCACGCGCTTGGGGTTGCGCTGCGCCCAGGCGCGGATGTTCTGCATGGACGCCTGATCGGCCGACAGCTCGCCGCGGTCCGCCAGCCAGCGACCGATGGACACATACGGTTGGCCGTTGTGGTCGGCATAGGCCACGCGGATGGTCTTGCCGGTATCAGGGCCGTCGGTCAGCTGCACCCGGCCCGAGCCCTGCACCTGCAGGAAGAAGTTGTCGACGGGATCGTCGACCCAGACCACCACCGGCGGGCGGCGGCCCGACGATTCGATCGCGGCGCGGGTGTCGTAGGGCACCACGCGCTTGCCTTCGAGCTTGCCGCGCACGCGCTTGCCGGCCAGGTCCGGGTAGACCGAACCCAGGTCGATGGTCAGCAGGTCGGCCGGCACCGCGTACAGCGGCCATTGATAGTTGCCGCCCTGGCGGCGCGAGCCGCGCACCAGGGGTTCGTAGTAGCCGGTGACGGTGTTGGCCGCCGGCTTGCCGTCAGGGGCGTTCAGGCGCCAGGGTTGCAGGTAGGTCTGCAGGAAGCGGCGCACGCCCTCGATGTCGGTGGCGGCGGGCGCGCGGGCCGGATCGGCCGCGGCGGCGCAGACCGGCTGCCAGGCGCGCGGCGCGGCGCGCGCCGGCGCGGCCAGGTTGCCGCTGGTCGGGCGCATCAGCCCCTTGCAGTTGCGCAGGAACAAAGGCCAGAACTGCGCCAGGTCGTCGTTGGACCAGCCCGGCATCTCGGCCCACGAGGCCGCCTTGAACTTGCCCGCCAGGGCGCGCGGCGGGGTATCGGGCAGGGCCGACAGCGCCGGCACCACCAGGGGACCGTCGACGGACGGGGTACGCGAACCGGACGTGGCCGGCTGGCCGGAATCGGGGGGGACCTCTGAGGTCGTGCTGCATGCCGCCAGCAGGACTGACAGCACGGACAGGCTAAGAATGCGCTTCATGAGCAGATGGAAAACCGTACAACGTGTGGCCGCGCCCCGGTCAATGCAGGGTACGCGGCATGGCCAGGACGAATTCGGAGATCGGCACTTCGAACGGAATGCCGTTCTCGCCGACGCAATGGTAGGTGCCGCGCATCGTGCCGACCGGGGTGGGCAGGGGACAGCCGCTGGTGTATTCGAAGGTCTCGCCGGGCGCCAGCAACGGCTGCTGGCCCACGACGCCCAGCCCGCGCACTTCCTGCACACGCTGGTTGCCATCGGTGATAATCCAGTGGCGGCTGATCACCTGGGCCGGATGCTCACCGGTATTGGTGATGCGAACGGTATAGGCGAACACGAACTGCTGCTCGCCAGGATCGGACTGTTCTGGCACGAAGCGCGGAGAGACGGAGACGCTAAGGTCGTAAGGTTTCACAGCCCTTCCCTGTGTGGCACGCTCAAACTGCAATAATGGCACATTATGCCTTCCCCAACCCCGAACATCATGTCTACGTCCTCTACCCGCATTACCCCCAGCATCCTGTCCGCCGACTTCGCCCGCCTGGGCGAGGAAGTCCGCAACGTCGTGGCCGCCGGCGCCGACTGGATCCACGTCGACGTGATGGACAACCACTATGTGCCCAACCTGACCATCGGCCCGATGGTCTGTGCGGCGATCCGTCCCCATGTGTCGGTGCCGATCGACGTGCACCTGATGGTCGAGCCGGTGGACGCCCTGGTGCCCATGTTTGCCAGCGCCGGCGCCAACTACATCAGCTTTCACCCGGACGCCAGCCGCCACGTCGACCGCACGCTGTCCCTGATCCGCGAAAGCGGCTGCAAGGCCGGCCTGGTGTTCAACCCGGCCACGCCGCTGTCCTATATGGACTACGTGATGGACAAGATCGACCTGGTGCTGATCATGTCGGTCAACCCCGGCTTTGGCGGCCAGAGCTTCATTCCCGCCACGCTGACCAAGCTGCGCGAGGCCCGCGCCAGGATCGACGCCTGGATGCAGGCCGGCGGCCAGGAAATCATGCTGCAAGTGGACGGCGGCGTGAAAATCGACAACATCGCTGAAATCCGCCGTGCCGGCGCCGACACCTTCGTGGCCGGCTCGGCCATTTTCGGCAAGCCCGACTACGCCGGCATCATCACGGCCATGCGCGAACAGATCGCCATCGGCGAAACCACCGCCATCTGAGGAACGCCATGACCGCCTTTCGCGCCGCGCTGCTGGATCTTGACGGCACCCTGCTCGACTCCATCCCCGACCTGGCCTTCGCGGCCAACGCCATGCGCGTGGAACTGGGCATGATCTCGCTGCGCGAGGACGTCGTGGCCACCTTCGTGGGCAAGGGCGTGGACAACCTGGTGCGCCGCAGCCTGGCGGGCAGCCTGGACGCCGCCGACCCCTCTCCGGAAGATTTCGAACGCGCCCGCGAGGCCTTCTACCGCCATTACCACCTGGTCAACGGCGAGCGCGCGCGGGTCTACCCGGGCGTCATCGAGGGCCTCAAGCACATGCGCGACCAGGGCCTGAAGCTGGCGGTCGTCACCAACAAGCCCACCGAATTCACGCTGCCGCTGCTGCAACGCACGGGCCTCGCGGGCTTTTTCGACGCCGTGGTGTGCGGCGACACCTGCCCGCGCCGCAAGCCGGATCCCGACCAGGTGCTGCACGCGTGCGACCTGCTGGGCGTCTCGGTGGACGAAGCCGTCACCATCGGCGATTCCATCAACGATGCGCAGGCGGGCCGCAGCGCCGGCACCCAGGTGCTGGTGGTGCCTTATGGTTACAACGAAGGCCGTGACGTGCGCGAGCTGGATGTCGATGGTATAGTTGACACGCTTGTCAACGCCGCCCAGTGGGTGGCGCTCTGGAATCAAAACCAGAACGCCGCGAAAACCGCGGTCTGACTGCACTCGGAATGCACTCGAAAGCGTGCCTCGAAGTCACCCCGAATACCGAATATCGACCTGACCTGATGAACGTTTCCATCCAGAACCAAATGCTCAGCGCCTCGTGGCGCTGGTGGCGTTTGTCTTCCGGGTGGCGATGATTCCCTTCCCGGCCCTAGACGCGTACACCACCGCCTAGCGCCGATACTGTGCAGAACACAGAGCCAAGCCCGGAACCAGATACCTGGACCGGGCTTTTTGTTGCGCGCCCGGTCCCCAAGCAGACACCCATTGCCCACGAGACCCGACATGACCGAAATCGAATTCAAAGCCCTCGCCGCGCAAGGCTACAACCGCATCCCCCTGGTGGCCGAGACCTACGCCGACCTGGACACCCCGCTGGGCATCTACCTGAAGCTGGCCCACGCCGGCCCCCAGGCCGGCCGCATGACCTGCCTGATGGAATCGGTGGTGGGCGGCGAGCGCTTCGGCCGCTATTCGTTCATCGGCCTGCCGGCCCGCACGGTAATCCGCGCCAGCGGCACCCGCACCGAGGTGCTGCAGGACGGCAAGGTCGCTGAAACCCACGACGGCGATCCCCTGGCCTTCATCGAGCAGTACCAGAGCCGCTTCAAGGTCGCCCTGCGCCCCGGCATGCCGCGCTTCTGCGGCGGCCTGGCCGGCTATTTCGGCTACGACACCGTGCGCCACATCGAGCCGTGCCTGGGCCCGGCCGTCAAGCCCTTCCCGGCCGGCATGGAAGGCGGCACGCCCGACCTGATGCTGATGCACGTGGACGAACTGGTCATCGTCGACAACCTGGCCGGCCGCATCTACCTGATGGTCTACGCCGACCCGGCCCAGCCCGAAAGCTACAGCCGCGCCCAGCAGCGCCTGCACGACCTGCGCGCCCGCCTGCGACGTCCGGTGGAAATCCCGTACAGCCACGCCAGCATGCAGACCGAAGAACGGCGTGACTTCAAGAAAGAAGACTACCTGGCGGCCGTGCACCGCGCCAAGGAACACATCGCCGCCGGTGACCTGATGCAGGTGCAGATCGGCCAGGTCATCGCCAAGCCCTTCCGCGATTCGCCGCTCTCCCTCTACCGCGCCCTGCGGTCGCTCAATCCCTCCCCCTACATGTACTTCTGGAACTTCGGCGACTTCCAGGTGGTGGGCGCGTCGCCCGAGATCCTGGTGCGCCAGGAACGCGCCGTGGTCGACGGCACGCCGAAGTCGCAGATCACCATCCGCCCGCTGGCCGGCACCCGCAAGCGCGGCGCCACGCCCGAGGAAGATGCCGCGCTGGCCGCCGAGCTGCGCGCCGACCCCAAGGAAGTGGCCGAGCACGTGATGCTGATCGACCTGGCCCGCAACGACGTCGGCCGCGTGGCCGAGGTGGGCTCGGTGAAGGTCAGCGACACCATGGTCATCGAACGCTATTCGCACGTGATGCACCTGGTGTCCAACGTCACCGGCAACCTGAATCCCGGCATGAGCAGCATGGACGTGCTGCGCGCCTCGTTCCCGGCCGGCACGCTGACGGGCGCGCCCAAGGTCGAGGCCATGAAGATCATCGACGAACTGGAACCCGTGCGCCGCGGCATCTACGGCGGCGCGGCCGGTTACCTGTCGTACGGCGGCGAAATGGATGTGGCCATCGCCATCCGCACCGGCGTCATCAAGGACGGCACGCTGTACGTGCAGGCCGCCGCCGGCATCGTCGCCGACTCCAACCCCGAAGCCGAATGGGCCGAGACCGAAGCCAAGGCCCGCGCCGTGCTGCGCGCCGCCGAGCAGGTGCAGCACGGCCTGGACGAACCCATCTGAGGCCCCGCCCCCTACCCGCCCCGAGCCGCGCGACGGCCCGCCTGGAGAGAAAAAATGCTGTTGATGATTGATAACTACGATTCGTTTACCTACAACCTGGTGCAGTACTTCGGCGAACTGGGCGAAGACGTGCGCGTGGCGCGCAACGACCAGATCACGCTGGAAGAGATCACCGCGCTGAATCCGGACCGCATCTGCGTGTCGCCCGGCCCCTGCTCGCCGGCCGAAGCCGGCATCTCGGTGCCCGTGATCCAGGCCTTTGCCGGCAAGAAGCCGATCCTGGGCGTGTGCCTGGGCCACCAGGCCATCGGCGCGGCCTATGGCGGCGACATCGTCCGCGCGCAGCAGATCATGCACGGCAAGACGGTGCAGATCTCGCACACCGGCACCGACCTCTTCACCGGCCTGCCGACGCCGTACACTGTCATTCGCTACAACTCGCTGACCATCGACCCGGCGACGCTACCCGACTGCCTGGCCGTGACCGCCACGGCGCCGGACGGCGACATCATGGGCGTGCGCCACAAGACGCTGCCCCTGTACGGAGTACAGTTCCACCCCGAATCCGTGCTCAGCGAACACGGCCACGCCCTGCTGCGCAATTTCCTGAACCTCGCCTAAGAAGGACGCACCGTGACGATCTCCCCCGCAGAAGCGCTGACGCGCTGCATCGAACACCGCGAAATTTTCCACGACGAAATGCTGCACCTGATGCGCTTGCTGATGCGCGGCGAAATGTCGCCGCAGATCGCCAGCGCACTGCTGATGGGCCTGCGCGTGAAAAAGGAAACCGTCGGTGAAATCACGGCGGCCGCGCAGGTCATGCGTGAATTCGCCACGCCCGTGGTCACGCCCAACCCCGAAGACCTGCTGGACATGTGCGGCACCGGCGGCGACGGCAGCCATACCTTCAACATTTCCACCACCGCCATGTTCGTGGCGGCGGCGGCCGGCGTGCCGATCGCCAAGCACGGCAACCGCAGCGCCTCGTCGTCCAGCGGCAGCGCCGACGTGCTCGAAGCCTTGGGCGCCAACCTGGTGCTGACGCCCGAACAGGTGGCCGAGTGCATCCAGGCCACCGGCATCGGCTTCATGTTCGCCCCCGCGCACCACGGCGCCATGAAGAACGTGGCGGCCGTCCGCAAGGAACTGGCCGTGCGCACCATCTTCAACATCCTGGGCCCGCTGACCAACCCGGCCGGCGCCGCCAATCAGCTGATGGGCGTGTTCCACCCCGACCTGGTGGGCATCCAGGTGCGCGTGCTGGAACGCCTGGGCTCGCGCCACGTGCTGGTGGTGCACGGCAAGGACGGCATGGACGAAGCCTCGCTGGGCGGCGCCACCATGGTGGGCGAGCTCAAGGACGGCAAGGTCAGCGAGTACGAAATCCACCCCGAAGACTACGGGCTATCCATGATGTCCAATCGCAGCATCAAGGTGTCCAATCGCGAACAGTCGCGCGAACTTGTCATAGAGGCGCTGGACAATGTCGAGGGCACCGCCCGTGACATCGTCGCGCTGAATGCGGGTCTCGCCATCTACGCAGGCAATAAAGCCGATTCCATTCCCGCAGCCTTAGCGCTAGCATTCGAACTGATATCCACCGGCGCGGCACGAGCCAAGCTGGAAGATTTCTGCGCATATACCCGGAAATTCCAGAAATGAACGATATTCTCGCGAAGATCCTCGCCGTCAAGGTCGAGGAAGTCGCCGCCGCTCGCCAGATGCGCAGCGAAGCCGAAGTCCTGCGCGAAGCGCAGGCCCGCCAGGATGTGCGCGGCTTTGCCCAGGCCATCGAAGACAAGATCTCGCAGGGCAAGGCCGGCGTCATCGCCGAAATCAAGAAAGCCTCGCCGTCCAAGGGCATCCTGCGCGAAACCTTTCAGCCCGCTGAAATCGCGGCCTCGTACGCCGTGCACGGCGCCGCCTGCCTGTCGGTGCTGACCGACGTGCAGTTCTTCCAGGGCTCGCACGACCACCTGCGCCAGGCCCGCGCGGCCTGCTCGCTTCCGGTGCTGCGCAAGGACTTCGTGATCGATCCCTATCAGATCATCGTGGCCCGCGCGATGGGCGCGGACTGCGTGCTGCTGATCGTGGCCGCACTGACGCCCACGCAGCTGCGCGACTACGAAACGCTGGCCATGGAACTGGGCATGGACGTGCTGGTGGAAGTGCATGACGCCCAGGAGCTGGACGTAGCACTGACGCTGAAGACGCCGCTGCTGGGCATCAACAACCGCAATCTGCGCACGTTCGAGACCAGCCTGCAGAACACGCTGGACCTCTTGCCGCGCATTCCCGCCGGCAAGCGCGTCGTGACCGAAAGCGGCATTCTCAAGGCCGAAGACGTCAAGCTGATGCGCCAGCACAAGGTCGACGCCTTCCTGGTGGGCGAAGCCTTCATGCGCGCCAAGGACCCGGGCGCCGAGCTGGCCCGCCTGGTCGCCTAAGCCCGACCCAACGCCGCCACCCGCCGGTACAAGGTGCTGCGGTGCACGCCCAGCGCGCGCGCCGCGGCGCTGACGTTGCCTGCGTGCGCGGCGAGCGCCGCGCGGATGGCATCGTCGGCAATCGCCTGCAGGCTGGCGGCCGCGGCCGCCGTGGGCGCAGCGGCGACGGTTTCGCCGCGGACCTCGGCCGGCAGCATCTCGCGATCCACCACGCCCGACGCACCCGCCAGCACATGCAAGGTGCGCAGCACGGCGGCCAGCTGGCGGTAATTGCCTGGCCAGGCGTACTGCGCCAGCGTGTCTTCGATATCGGTGGGCAGCACCGGGCCCGCGCCCTGCGCGGCCCATAGCCCGCGCAAGAGCTCGCGCAGGTCGGCGCGCGTGCGCAGCGGCGCAAGCGTCACGGTGTATTCGGCAATACGGAAATACAGGTCGGGGCGCACCGGCGCTTGCGGGCCGTCGTGCGCCAGGGCGCGATGGGTGGCGCACACCAGCGTGAAGTCCACAGCCACCGGCCGCGCCGCGCCCAGCGGCGAGACTTCGCGTGATTGCAGCACGCGCAACAGGCGCGATTGCAACGTCAGCGGCATATCGCCGATTTCATCCAGGAACAGCACGCCGCCGTGGGCCTGCCGCAGCAGCCCCTTGCTGCCCTGACGGCGCGCGCCGGTAAAGGCGCCGTCTTCGTAGCCGAACAGTTCGGATTCGATCAGGCTTTCGGGCAGCGCCGCGCAATTGACGGCCACGAACGGGCCCGCCGCGCGTTGGCTGCGCGCGTGCAGCTGGCGCGCGAACACTTCCTTGCCCACGCCGGTTTCACCTTGCAGCAGGATCGACACACCCGCATCGGACAGATGCACCGCGCGGGCCAGCGCGCCCAGCGTGGCCGCGTCGAAGCTGGCGATGCCGGCGCGCGCATCGCACGCGGGTGTCACAACGGGCGTCGGCAGGCGCAGAGACGGCGCCGGGGTTGCCGGCACACGGCTGCGCGGCAGGCGCAGCCGCGCGTGATAGATCGCGCCGGACCGCGCGTGCACGCGTCCCGCGGCATCGGGGCTGTGTTCCAGGTCGCCCTCGAACAGGTCTGCGTACCGGTATACGCCCAGGGCGGTGGCGGCCAGGCCCAGCGCCAGCATCGCGCGGCGGTTGGCGCCTACCAGCAGGTCGCCCTGGAAGGCCAGCAGGGCCTCGCCCGGCGTGCCCAGGCCCGAACGGTCGCTATGCAGGCGCAGCACGGCGCAGGGCTCGTGCGCCGCGTCAAAGAGCTGATGTTCGATCAGGTCGACTGCCGCGCGCACCAGCGCCAGCACGTCGGGGCGCGTGTCGTGCGCCGGGCTGGACAGGTCCAGCACGCCCAGCATGCGGCCTTCGCTGTCGGTGATGGGCACGGCGGCGCAGGTCAGGATGCGGTTCGGTTCGAAATAATGTTCGGCGCCGTGCACCACGATGGGCCGGCCCTCGACCAGCGCGGTGCCGATGGCGTTGGTGCCCGCGGCGGCCTCGTCCCAGGGCGCGCCCGGCATCAATGCCACGCGCGACGCGCGCTGGGCGAAATCCAGGTCACCGTCGCTGTCGAGCACCAGGCCCTGGGCATCGGACAGGATCACCAGGCCATCGCGGCCGCCTTCGCGGCGCAAGAGCGACATGGCGGGTTCGGACAGGCGGCGCAGCGCGTCGTTGCGCTGGCGCGCTTCGCGCAATTCGCCGGCGGTCATGAGTTCGGCGCGGCGCGCGCCGCGCATGTCGAAGCCCAGGTCGGCGCAGCGGCGCCAGGACCGCAGGATAGGTTCGGCCACCAGCCCGGCCGGGACGGCGCCCTGCTGGTTGAACAGCTGGCGCGCTTGCGTCAGCGATTGCCGACGGGAATGAGTGGCCATGCATGTCTCCTTGGACGGCGTTCTGCGACACCTGTTCCGCGACAGTGTCGCAAAACGCGACACCCTGGGGCGGCTGACCGCCGCCCACGCCCTTTGCCGGTGCGTGGAAATCTACTTTCGCACGCGGCAGGCGCGCTTGTCCAGCGGGGAACCCCCGGGATGGCACGCGGTTTGCTTGATACAGGACAGGCACCCGACTGCCGCCATCCCGACAATACGGAGACAAGCATGGACATCGCGACCCGCGTCACCCCCGAATCCTATGGCACCCGCCTGGACCTGAAGACCCAGTACGACAACTTCATCGACGGCAAATGGCAAAAGCCCGCCGACGGCGAGTACTTCGACAACGTCACGCCGGTCACCGGCCAGGTGCTGACCCGCAACGCCCGCTCGAAAGAGCGCGACATCGAACTGGCGCTGGACGCCGCGCACCGCGCCGCCCCCAAATGGGGTGCGACCCCGGCCGCCCAGCGCGCGCAGATGCTGATGCAGATCGCGGACGTCATGGAGGCCAACCTGGAACGGCTGGCCACCGCCGAAACCTGGGACAACGGCAAGCCCATCCGCGAAGCCCGCGCCGCCGACATCCCGCTGGCAATCGACCACTTCCGCTACTTTGCCTCGTGCATCCGCAGCCAGGAAGGCGGCCTGTCCGAAATCGACAGCGACACCGTGGCGTATCACTTCAACGAACCGCTGGGCGTGGTGGGCCAGATCATTCCGTGGAACTTCCCCATCCTGATGGCTGCCTGGAAGCTGGCGCCTGCCCTGGCGGCCGGCAACTGCGTGGTGCTCAAGCCCGCCGAGCAGACGCCGCTGGGCATCCTGCTGCTGATGGAACTGATCGGCGACATCCTGCCCCCGGGCGTGGTCAACGTGGTGACCGGCTTCGGGCTGGAAGCGGGCAAACCGCTGGCCTCCAGCAAGCGCATCGCCAAGATCGCCTTCACCGGCGAGACCACCACCGGCCGCCTGATCATGCAGTACGCGTCGCAGAACATCATTCCCGTGACACTGGAACTGGGCGGCAAGTCGCCCAACATCTTCTTTGCCGACGTGGCCACGCAAGACGACGACTTCCTGGACAAGGCGGTCGAAGGCTTCGTGATGTTCGCGCTGAACCAGGGCGAAGTCTGCACCTGCCCCAGCCGTGCGCTGATCCAGGAATCGCTCTACGACAAGTTCATGGAACGCGCGCTCAAGCGCGTGGGCGAGATCAAGCAGGGCAACCCGCTCGATGCCGACACCATGCTGGGCGCGCAGGCCTCGACCGAGCAGCTGGAGAAGATCCTGTCGTACCTGGACATCGGCAAGCAGGAAGGCGCCCAGGTGCTGGCCGGCGGCAGCCGTGCGCAGCTGCAGGGCGCGCTGGAAGGCGGCTATTACGTGCAGCCCACGGTGTTCAAGGGCCACAACAAGATGCGCGTGTTCCAGGAGGAAATCTTCGGGCCGGTGGTGGCGGTGACCACCTTCAAGGATGCCGACGACGCGCTGGCGCTGGCCAACGACACGCTGTACGGCCTGGGCGCGGGCGTGTGGTCGCGCGATGCCAACACGTGCTATCGGATGGGCCGCGCCATCAAGGCCGGCCGGGTCTGGACCAACTGCTATCACGCCTACCCGGCGCATGCGGCGTTTGGTGGCTACAAGCAGTCGGGCATCGGCCGCGAGAACCACAAGATGATGCTCAACCACTACCAGCAGACCAAGAACCTGCTGGTGAGCTATTCGCCCAAGAAGCTGGGTTTCTTCTGACCGCGACGCAAGGCGGCGCCGGGCCTGGCGGCCCGGCGCGATTCACCCGAACAGCACCCTGCGGAGCCGCATCATGGCAGACCCCACCCCGCGCGTTGTCGCCACCGACGCGGCACGCGAACTCATCGACACCCTGCGCGCCAAGCATGGCCCGCTGATGTTCCACCAGTCCGGCGGCTGTTGCGATGGCAGTTCGCCCATGTGCTACGCCCAGGGCGAATTCATGGTGGGCGGCTCGGACGTGCTGCTGGGCGACCTGGAGGGCTGCCCGTTCTACATGGGCGAAGACCAGTTCGCCTACTGGGAACACACCCAGCTCATCATCGACGCGGTGCCCGGACGCGGCGGCGCGTTTTCACTGGACAGCGCCGAGGGCAAGCGCTTTCTGCTGCGCTCGCGGCTGTACTCCGATGAAGAATGGGCCAACGTGGCGGCGGTCACCAAGGGCTGACGCGCCGCAGGGCCGGCCGCCGCAACGCCTCACGCGCCTTGCGGCGTTCCGCCCTTGTCAGCGGTAGCTTCGCCGGCAACCTGCTTCCATTGAAACGACACGCGGCGGATGCGCGCGGCGCGAAATTGCGTGAACGAACGGCCACCGGGCATCGGTGCGCCGCGTAGGGGACTGCTGGCGTTTTTCATTGCGGATCGAGCATTGACGGGAAAAAATTTCGGGCGGGGCGCGGATCAGCCCGCGCTGGCCGCCCAGGCGCTGACGGGGGCCCGGCGGGTCCATTCCAGGGCGTCTTCCAGACGGTCGTTGCCCCAGAACATCTCGCCATCGACGAAGAAGGTCGGCGCACCGAACAGACCAAGGTGACGCGCCTGGTCGACCTGGCGGCGCAGCGCTTCCTTGGCCGCTTCGGACTTGCCGCGCGCGATCAGCGCATCGGCGTCCAGCGACAGTTCGGTCAGCAGCTCGTGCACGACGTCCTCGGCCTGGATGTCCTGGTCGCGCTGGAAATTGGCGCGGAACACGGCCACGCAGAAATCGCGGCCCCAGGGCTCGTCCTGGCCCAGCAGGGCAATGCGCGCCGGCAGCACGCTCATGCGCGGAAACAACCGAGGGCGGTTGTAGGGCACGCCGTACTTTTCGGCCAGGCGGGCGATGTCGCGCATCATGTAGGCGCCCTTGCCCGGGAACAGGCGAAAAGGCGTGTCGTTCCAGCCCTGGGCCTGGAAGATCGGACCCAGCAGGAAGGGACGCAGGTCCACCTGCACGTCCGCCTGCCTGGCCAGGGCGTCGATGCGCTCGATCGCCAGATAGCTGTAGGGGCTGGCGAAATCGAACCACATTTCGATGCGGGGGGTGGCGGACAAGGGCGCATTCATCGCAAAAGCTCCGGCGGCGGGACGTGGGAACAGCATAGTGCAGGCCGCCCATCTGCGGGAATCGCATTCCCGCGGTGCAACATCAGTGAATCCTGGAGATTCCTCGGCGGCAGGGGCGGTTTGCGGCCGCCCTACCCAAGGATCAGGTTCCATTGGACGCCGCAGGCGTTATATTGCACAAGCAACTTTTCCGCCCCCTACGCATGAGTTTTACGAATGTCATATCCGCTGGCCAGACTGCCTCCGCTTGACCTCGTCCGCGGCTTCGTCGCCGTGGGGCGCCGCATGAGCATCACGCTGGCGGCGCAGGACCTGCACGTGACGCAATCGGCCGTCAGCCGGCAGATCCGCGCGCTGGAAGCCCATCTGGGCGTGCCGCTGCTGCTGCGCGGTTTTCGCAGCGTGTCGTTCACGTCGGAAGGCGCGCAACTGTTCCGCATGGCCGACGCCTGGCTGAGCCAGCTGGGCGACCTGACCGAACAGCTGCGCGCACCGGAACGCCGCACGCCGGTCACCGTCACCACCACCATCGGCGTCGCCTCGCTGTGGCTGCTGCCCAGGCTGGGCGACTTCCAGGCCGCCTATCCGAATATCGATGTGCGCGTGGCGGCCGACAACCGGGTCATCGACATCGACCGCGAAAGTGTGGACATCGCCATCCGCTACAGCCTGCGCGACACCGTGCCGGACGGCGCCGTCTGGCTGTTTGGCGAATCGGTGGTGCCGGTGGCCCATCCGTCCCTGAAGGCCCGCGCCCTGGATGCGCGCGAATTGCAGCGCCACGTGCTGCTGGAGTTCGACGACCCCACCCGGCCCTGGCTGCAATGGTCCGAATGGCTCAACGCGCGCGGCCTGGGCCGGGTGCGGCCCAAGGGCATGCTGCGGTTCAACCAATACGACCAGATCGTGCACGCCGCGCTGGCCGGCCATGGCATCGCCCTGGGCCGGCTGGCCCTGATCGCGCCGATGCTGGCGGACCAGCGCCTGGCCACCGTGGGCGGCGCCGCGGCCGATGCCACCGAACACGCCTATTGGCTGGTGCGCAACGCCCGCCGCAGCACGCCCGATGCCGACATCGTGACCCGCTGGCTGGTGCAGCAGGGCGCGGCCACCGCCCAGGCGCTGACGCCGCCGTGACGCCGGCCGGCGCGGCGGCCTGACGGGCGCCGTACAAGATCTATACAAACTTTCATACATTCCCGTCCCCGCTCCTGTAGATTGCGGCCTGCGCAACAAGCACGGGTCCGAGCTCTGCCTATTCGCGACGGCGTTCTGCCCTGGCCATCGGCCCGCAGGCCTGTCGCCGCCACTTCCGGCGCGCCTCCCCCGCAATCCTCTCAAGGCGCTGATGACGACGCTCTTTCGCTCTTCCCGGGCATGGCAGGACTGGTTCCTGAATTTCCAGCGCTCTTTCCTGATCCTGCTGGCGCCGTGGCTGGTGTCGGTACTGGCCCAAGGCGCCGGACGCGGCTACCTGCTGTATGCCTATGCGCCGCCCAACGCCTATACGGCGCTGCCGCAGGACATCAGCCGCACCCTTGGCATCGGCCTGCTGTTCGACATCAAGGTGTCGGCCATCGCATTTTCGGTGCTGCTGCTGATTGCCCTGCTGCTGCCCGCCCGCCCCACCTGGCAGGGCCGCTGGCTGCGCAGCCTGCCCTATGTCGGGGCGACGATGGCCATGCTGTTCGCCGCCAGCACCGTGATCAGCGTCTGCTACTTCGCCACCTTTTCGCGGTCGATCGACATCTTCGTGTTCGGCCTGATGGACGACGACACCCACGCCATCCTGCTGACGCTGTGGCAGGGCTATCCGGTGCTGCGGGCGCTGGCGCTGCTGGCGGCCGTGCTGGGCATCACCTTCTGGCTGGCGCGCCGCTGGGGCGCCAGCGTGCTGCGCGCACGGCTGGCGCAGCGCCCCCTCTTGCCCAGCGCATTGCGCCTGCTGCTGATCATCGGCATCACCGTGCTGGCGTGCCGCGGGTCGCTGGGCACCTTTCCGCTCAACAAGGACGACACCAGCATTTCGTCGCTGCGGCTTCTGAACGACATCGCGCCCAACGGCATCTCGGCATTTTTCTGGGCGCTGGACGACCGCGGCAACGACAAGCGCTTCACGCCCGTCTCGGACCAGGATGGCGCCGAGCTGTACCAGCGCTTCCTGGGCCGGCCCGGCCAAGGGCTGGCACCCTTCATGGCCAGCACCGGCGCCAATCCGGCGGCCCAGGCCCATCCGCCCCACGTGGTGCTGCAGGTCATGGAAAGCATGGGCCACCACATGAACCAGTACGACCGCCCCGGGCGCGATCTGCTGGGCGCCCTGCGGCCGCATTGGAACGCGGATTGGCGCTTTGACCGGTTCCTGTCCGAAGGCAATGGCACCATCGATTCGCTCAGCCGCTTGATGGTGCGCAGCCCCGTGCCCGCCATCAGCCAGTCGTCGGCGGCCAGCGGCGTCTTCGACAGCAACGCCTTCACGCCCTTCCTGGCGCGCGGCTACAAGGTGCTGTTCGTGACGTCGGGCGCAGCCACCTGGCGCAACCTGGGCAGCTTCGCCAGCCACCTGGGCGCGCGCGAATTCATCGACCAACTGGCACTGAAACAGCGTTATCCCGAGGCCGAGGCCGGCGCCTGGGGCGTGCCCGATGAATACATGTTCCGCTACATTGCCGAACGGCTGGCGCAGGCCGACCGTGACGGCCAGCCCCTGTTCATCGTGGCCCTGTCCACCACCCACCATCCGCCCTTCCTGGTGCCCGCAGGCGGCAAGCGGGGCGGCATCAATCTGGACGATGTGGAAAACCTGCCGTACTACGATTCGTGGACTGGCCTGGACGACGCCTTCGATACGCTGCGCTACGCCAACGACCAGCTGGGCCGTTTCCTCAGCGGCCTGAAGGCCTCGGCCAACGGCGCCAACACCATCGTTGCCGTCACCGGCGACCACAACATCCTGGGCGTGGACTACCAGGCCGACACCGACGCCGTGCTGGCACGCGCCGTGCCTTTCTACCTGTACGTGCCGCAGGCCTACCGCGGGCAGTCGACCTACGACCCGTCACGCCCCGGCAGCCACAAGGACATCCTGCCCACGCTGTACCACCTGAGCCTGCCCGACACGCCGTACTTCCGCAGCGGCTGCGACCTGCTGGCCGCCCGGCCCGACCCGCAATGGTGCTTCGGCTACAACAACCCGCGCCTGCTCATCACCCGCGACGGCGCCTACCGCAAGGACCGCCCGGGACGCATCATGCCCTGGGCCGGCGATGCCGGCGTGGCGCTGGCGCCCGAACAGGACGCCTCGCCCGCCCAGCGCACCGAAGAAGCCCGGCTGCAAGCCTACGGGCCGCTGCTGAAATGGCAGATCAACTACCAGGTGCAGAACCAGGCGCCGCCACGGCGGGACCGGCCCTAGGCCAGGGCGCGGCCGCGCCGCTCGGGCCGGCCGCACGCGCTTCAGACCACCCGCACCAGCGCGTCGCCCGGCACCATTTCACCGACCACCGCGGCGTCCTCGAAGCCCTGGTGATGGAACAGATCCAGCACCGCCTGCGCCGTCTGCGGCGTGCAGGCCACCAGCAGGCCGCCCGAAGTCTGCGGATCGGTCAACAGGGCCCGCTCGACGTCGGTCACCTCGGCCCCCAGGCGCACGGACTCGCCATACGAGGCCCAATTGCGCCCCGACGCGCCCGTCACCACGCCATCGGCGGCGAAGGCCTGCACGCCAGGCAACCACGGCAAGGCATCGCGGCGCAACTGCGCCGTCAGCTTGGCGCCACGCGCCATTTCCAACGCATGCCCCAACAGCCCGAAGCCGGTCACGTCGGTGATGGCATGCACGCCGTCCAGCGCGGCCAGCGCCGCACCGGGCCGGTTCAGCCGGGTCGTCGTATCGATCATCACGCGATAACCGGCCGCATCCAGGCGGTTCTTCTTCAGCGCCGCCGACAGGATGCCCACGCCCAGGCCCTTGCCCAGGATCAGCACGTCGCCCGCGCGCGCATCGGCATTGCGCTTGATGCGGCCCGGATGCACCAGGCCCATCGCCGCCAGGCCGTAGATGGGTTCCACCGAATCGATGCTGTGGCCGCCCGCGACAGGAATGCCGGCGTCCGCGCAGACCGATTCGCCGCCGCGCAGGATGTCTGCGATGACGCTGTGCGGCAGCACATTGATCGGCATGCCCACGATCGCCAGCGCCATGATCGGCGTGCCGCCCATGGCGTACACATCCGACAGCGCATTGGTCGCCGCGATGCGGCCGAAATCGAACGGGTCGTCCACGATCGGCATGAAGAAGTCGGTCGTGGCGATCAGCGCCTGCTCGTCGTTGAGCCGATACACCGCCGCATCATCGGCCGTCTCGGTGCCCACCAGCAGGTCCGGATAGCTGGCCGCGGGACCGAAACGCGCCAGCAATTCCGACAGCACGCCGGGCGCGATCTTGCAGCCACAGCCGCCGCCATGGGACAGCGAAGTCAAGCGCGGCACCGCCGCCGATGCAGCATCCTGGGTCATGTCAATCTCTCCGTAAGGGGTCTCGGAAAAGGATAGCATCGCCCCCCGGAATGGCCCTATCATCATTGCTGCAGCACGCAGCAACGGACGGCCCGCCCGCCACCGGGCGCACCGACAGCCAAACTTCACCGTGCGTGAGGGCTTTATGGATCGCCGACACTTCCTCCGTTTCTCGGGCGCCGTGTGCGCCACCCAGGCCGCCCTGCCGTTGACGGCCCGCGCGCAGCAGGCCCCCGTCACCGCCGGCTGGCGCGCCTACGAACTGACCAGCAGCATCACCGTGAAAGACCCCGGCGCCCAGACCCGCCTCTGGATTCCGGTGCCCTACGCCACCGACACCGCCTACCAGCGCGGCGCACAAAGCACCTGGCAGGTCAGCGGCGGCGGCACTGCGCAATTGGTCCAGGCCCCCGGCTACGACGTGCAGATGCTGGCCGTGCAATGGCCCGACGCCCAGGCACCACGGCAAGTCACCGTCACCAGCCGCTTCCAGACCCGCAACCGCCGCGTCGACCTGACCCAGCCCCCGCCGGCCGGTACCCCGCGCGAAAGCGCCGCCACCCTGCGCGAATTCCTCAAGCCCACCGCGCTCTTGCCCACCGACGGCATCGTCAAGACCACCGCCGACCAGATCACCCGCGGCCACCAGGGCACCCTGGCCCGCGCCCGCGCCATTTACGACTGGGTCGTCGAAAACACCTGCCGCACCGCAGCAACCCGCGGCTGCGGCGTCGGCGACGTGCGCTACATGCTCACCGCCAACGACCTGAACGGCAAATGCGCCGACATCAACGCGCTCTTTGTCGCCCTGGCCCGCGCGTCCGGCATTCCGGCCCGCGACGCCTACGGCCTGCGCGTGGCCGACTCGCAGCTCGGCTACAAAAGCCTGGGCAAGGCCGGCGACGTCACCAAGGCGCAGCACTGCCGCGCCGAGTTCTACGCCGACGGCTACGGCTGGATCCCCGTCGACCCCGCCGACGTGCGCAAAGTCATGCTCGAAGAGCCCCCCGGCGACCTGCCCCTGACCGACGCCAAAGTGCGCGCCGCGCGCGTCATGCTGTTCGGCGCCTGGGAAATGAACTGGGTCGCCTACAACCACGGCCACGACGTCGCGCTGCCCGGCACCGCCCACGGCCCCGTCCCGTTCCTCATGTACCCCAACGGCGAAACCGCCGACGGCCGCCTGGACAGCCTGGACCCCGACAGCTTCAGCTACAAGCTCACCGCCAAGCCCCTGTCCACCTGACCCCGCGCGCCATGATCAGCCGCCGCCAGCTCCTGCAATCCGGCCTGTCGCTAGCCGCCCTGCCCCCCTGGGCCCGCGCCGCCAGCGACAGCGCCCTGAAGGCCGCCACCGGCCCCGACTGGGCCCCCTGGACCACCCCCACTCCCCCATTGATCCTGCCCGACCTCTCCGGCCGCGAACAGAAACTCTCCGCCTGGCGCGGCAACGTCGTCATCGTCAGCTTCTGGGCCACCTGGTGCGACCCCTGCCGCGACGAAATCCCCCTCATGTCCGCCATGGCCCGCCGCCACCGCGAAGAAGGCCTGCGCCTGGTCGCCGTCAACGTAGGCGAAGCCCTGGGCAAGATCACCACCTTCCTGGCCAAATGGCCCGTCGCCGGCACCGTCCTGCACGACCGCAACAGCACCGCCTCAAAAAAATGGGACGCCGCCGGCCTCCCCGCCAACTACCTGATCGACCGCGGCGGCACCGCCCGCTACTGGCACCTGGGCGCCCTGGACTGGAAAGCCGACAACGTCACGAGCGTCGTCACCAAGATGCTGCGCGCGTAGCGAATGACCCCCCGTCATTCCAAACCGCCCACCCAAACAAAAGGCGGCGCAAAGCGCCGCCCCCGCCAAAACAAAACCCCTTCCGCCAATCCCCACAACAAGCAAACCGTTCGATCAAGATTCAGCACCGCGACAACCCAATCCAACGTGAGCCGTGGCGTTGCGGGGCGTGTGACAGTGGGCCGTTTAGATTGCGCCCGAGGGAATCCGAAGGAGTCGCCGAAGGCGAGGACGAGGATGACAACGGGGCAGTCCGGAGCGAAGGCTCCGGACCGCAATCGGAGGCCCACTGTCACACGCCCCGCAACGCCACGGCGGCAGAAGAACTCACCCCATCGCCAGCAACAACACAACGTCAGCAAAAGAATTGGCGGAAGGCAGCAGGAGTCGAACCTACCTGGGAACGTCTGACGCCCCCAACCGGGTTTGAAGCCCGGCCGTGCCACCGGACACGGATGCCTTCCGCAGTGACCCGCCTATGATACCCGCAGCACATGCGCATCCCGCACCCGCCGCGTCACCCCCGTCCGGTCAAAAAACTCCAGAATCTGAATCGCCCGCTTGCGCCCCAACCCCGTCGCATCCCGGAACGCCGCCGCATTCAGCCCAGCAGGCTTGCCCGCCAGATCGACCGCCAGCGCCACCAATTGCGCCACCTGCTCGCGGTCATAGAAAAGATCCTTCACCACCTGCGCCACCTCACCGCGCCTGAGCAGCTTGCGCAGCACCTGCCGCACCCGGTCTTCCGGCTCGGCAAGCAGCCGCGCCATATCCCGCACCCATGGCGGATCGTAGGCCCCCGCTGCCAGCAGCGGCAGCAGCCGCTGCGCCAACTGGGCTTCGCCCTCGGCCAGCACCGCCACATGATTCGGCAGATGCAGCCACGGCCCATTGCGCACCACGCGGCCATGCTGTTGCAGATGATCCAGCAACCCCTGCCACAGCGGTTCAGGCGCTGTTGGCAATGCCATCCGGCGCAGCCGTGAACTGTCCGGCCCCGGCTCATCCGGCGCCCCCTGGTGAAAGGCCGCCAGCGCCGCCTCCACCCGATCGCGCAATGCCTCCCAGTGCGACGACAGGATCAGCGTGCGCGCCCCTTGCGGCGTGCGCGGCGCAATCCAGCTGGCCCCGTGCGGCGCGGCCAGTTCGCTCACCGGCTGGCCCGTCAGGCGCTGCAACGCCGCTTCGTCCAGGCCCAGCGTCGCCTGTTCCAGCAACGGGTGCAGCCCGCCGCCATCCAGCATCTCGGCCACCGCGCCCAGCCATTGCAGCCGCGATGCTGCGCGGCGTTTGCGATCCGGCGCGTTCGGGTCCAGCACCCGGCCCCCGCCCACCGTGCGCGTCGCCTGCGAATTGCGCACGATGTAGCGGTCGCCGGGCATCGCGCACACCGGCTCGTCGAACACCAGCTGCACCCAGCCGGACTGCCCCGGCGCCAGCGATTCCGCCGACAGCGGCACCGCATGCGCCATGTGGCGCGCGGCGCCGATATGCACATGCAGCGGCGTCCAGGCCCGCAGCGCCGCATCGGCAGAATCCAGCAACGTCAGCGCCACATCCACGTGGCGCGACGGCAGGAAACAGCGCGCATCCGCGATCCAGTCGCCGCGTCCGATTGCCTGCTTGTCGATGCCCGCCAGGTTCAAGGCGCAGCGTTGCCCGGCCGAGCCCGTTGCGCTGGACTGGTTCTGCGCGTGGATGCTGCGCACCCGCACCCGCGTGCCCGCCGGCATCAGCCGCAGATCGGCGTCGTCATCGCCCGCCCGCGCCTGGCCGCCGTGCGCCGTGCCCGTCACCACCGTGCCGTGGCCCGCCAACGTGAACACCCGGTCCACCGCCAATCGGAACAGGCCCTGGTGGCCGCGTGCGCCCAGCGCCTGCGCGGTCTCGTCCAGGTGGCGCTTCAGGTCGGCCGTGCCGCCGTCATCCGGCTGTGCTGCGCAAACCTCGAACACCGGCGCGCCCTGCAAAAAGGTATCCGCCACCAGGGCCGCGATCTCGGCGCGCACCGCCGCCAGCCGAGCCGCATCGGCGCGATCCGCCTTGGTCAGCGCCACCGCACCGCGCGCCACGCCCAGCAGCGTCAGAATCGCCAGGTGCTCGCGCGTCTGCGGCATGACGCCGTCGTCGGCCGCCACCACCAGCAGGCCGAAGTCGATGCCGCTGGCGCCCGCGGCCATCGTGTGCACCAGCTTTTCGTGGCCCGGCACGTCGATGAAGCCCAGCACGTCGCCATTGGCCAGCGGCGTATAGGCGTAGCCCAGTTCAATGGAAATGCCGCGCGCCTTCTCTTCCTTCAGACGGTCGGTGTCCACCCCCGTCAGCGCTCGCACCAACGTGGTCTTGCCATGGTCGATATGGCCGGCCGTGCCGACGATCATGCCATGGGCTCCGCCAGCTGCGCGGCGAAGTCGGCTTCGTCGCGGGCCTCCAGACAGCGCAGATCGAGCCACAGCGCGTCGTCCGCGATGCGTCCGATCACGGGCACCGGCAGGCCTCGCAGCCGCGCTTCCAGTCGGTCCAGATGGCGCCCGGGACGTCCGCTGCCGGTGTAGCGCACCGCCAGCCCGAAGCTGGGCAGTTGGTCCACCGGCAAGGCGCCGCTGCCGATCTGGCTGAACATCGGCACCGCCTGCACCTCGTAGCCCGCGCCCACGGCATGGGCCAGCGTGCCGCGCAGCCGCTCGGCCTGCGGCTGGATATCGCGCTGCGGGCGCGTGAGCAGCCGCAACGTGGTCAGGCGCTGCGCCAGGAATTCCGGCGCGCGATACAGGGCCAGCACCGGTTCCAGCGCGGCCAGCGTCAGCTTGCCCACGCGCAGCGCGCGCTTGAGCGGATTCTTCTTGATCTTGCGGATCAGGTCGGCACGGCCCACCAGCAGGCCCGCCTGCGGTCCGCCCAGGAGCTTGTCGCCGCTGAACGTCACCAGGTCGGCCCCCGCGGCAATGGTCTCGCGCACCGTGTCCTCGCGCGGCAGGCCGAATTGCGTCAGGTCTACCAGCGTGCCGCTGCCCAGGTCCACCGTGGCGGGCAGCCCGCGGGCATGCGCCAGCGCCGCCACCTCGGCCACGCTGACGCTCTTGGTGAAACCAGTGACCGCGTAGTTGCTGCAATGCACCTTCATCAACATCGCGGTGCGCGGGCCGATGGCGGTCTCGTAGTCCGCCGCATGAGTGCGGTTGGTGGTGCCTACCTCGACCAGCTTGGCGCCGGCCCGCTTCATGATGTCCGGAATGCGGAAGGCGCCGCCGATCTCGACCAGTTCGCCGCGCGACACGACGACCTCGCGGCGGTCGGCCAGCGCGTTCAACATCAGCAACACCGCGGCCGCGTTGTTGTTGACCACCGTGGCGGCTTCGGCCCCGGTCAGTTCGCACAGCAGCTCGTCGATCAGGTCATCGCGGTCGCCGCGCCCGCCCGTGTCCAGGTCGAATTCCAGGTTGGCCGGCGAACGCAGCGCGCGCAGCACCGAATCGACGGCCGCGTCGGGCAGCAGCGCCCGCCCCAGGTTGGTGTGCAGCACCGTGCCCGTCAGGTTGTACACGGCCCGCAGGCGCGGCGCCGCGGCAGCCGCCAGCGCGGCCGACACCGCTGCCGCAACCGTGACCTCGGCCAGGTCCGCGCGCGGCAGCTCGCCTGCCAGCGCCCGCTGGCGCAGCGCGTCCAGGTGGCGGCGCAACGCCGCCACGACCTGCGTGCGGCCATGGGTTTCCAACGCGACGGCCAGGCCGGGCGCGTTCAGCAGGCGGTCCAGCGCCGGAATGTCGGCGGCGGCGGCAAGATCGGCCATGGCTATTCCTCGTCGGCGCCGTGCCACAGCAGCGGATTGCCGCTGGCCCGTGAATAGCCGGCCTCGCCCACCAGCACGTCCAGCATCAGGCTGGCCAGGTCGTCGGCCACCGGTTCGACGTGCAGGTCCTTGTCTTGATAGAAGATCTTGCGATAGGCGTGGCAACGGTCGCAGGTTTCGGCCTTGATGGCGGGTGAACGGCCGTCGATGGCCTGATAGGCCACGGATTCCACGTCTTCGCAGTGCGTGCACTTGACGCGCACCATGTGCCATTGGGTCGCGCAGAGGCTGCAGCACAGGTAACGGTAGCCCTCGAACTGGCCGCCGACCCGCACCACGCTGGCCACCGGCAGGCTGGCGCACACCGGACACACGCCGAAGGGCGACGCCACCGGCAGCTGCTTTTCGTCGAAGCGGCTGGCCAGATCGGTCCAGTAGACCTGCAGCGCGGCCATCACGAACGGGGCGGCAGCGCCGTCCACGCCGTGGTGCTGTTCAGACAGCACGGCCTCGGCCAGGTCTTCGAGCGATTCGGTGTCTTCGTCCAGCGCACGGCGCAGCGACGCACAGACCTCGACGGCCTCGGCCGGCACGTCGGGGCCGGCGGCGACATCGTCGACCAGCTGGCGCAGGATGTCCCGCCACAGCGGGTCGCGCGGCCAGCCCACGGCTTGCAGCGGCGGCATGCCGTGGGTCTGGGCCAGTTCGATGCGCTCTTGCGAGGCGGGCGGCGCGGCGCAGCCCTTCAGCGCACGATGCTGGGCGTCGACCAACCGGGCCATCAACAGCAGATAGTCGGCCACCGGACTGTCCGCGGCCAGTTGCCGCAAGCGGGCCGCGCGGGTCGCGAAAACCGACTCGCGCGCCGGCAACTGGACGCGGGGAATGGTGTTGTGGTCTAGCGCTTCGATCTCGCCGCGCGGAAGAATTCGCTGCAATTCGCGTCTCCAGATAAACAAACACGGCTGCCGCCCCGACATAGGGGAGGCAGCCGTGCGGTCAGACCCGTGAAATCGGCCGGGCGGATTACTTGCTCTTGCCCACTTGTTCCCGGAACCAGGCGCGATGGTGCTTCCACGCCCAGCCTGCGGTCACATAGCCCCGCAGCATTGCCGTCAGGGAACCCTTGACCCAGATCGCCGCATAAATATGCACAATGATCGCGCAAATCAGCACCAATGCACAAACGGCATGCAGCACCGAAGCGGCGCGGACGACCCAGATCGGGAAATAGAAGGCGAAGAATTCGCGCCAGATGACGATGCCGCTGACGAACAGCCCCAGCATGCACAGGATCAGCACGTAGAACAGCAGCTTCTGGCCGGCGTTGTACTTGCCGACTTCGGGCAGCTTTTCTTCGCGGTTGTCCAGCACGTCGTCCAGCTGCCGCAGCCACTGGCGGTCGGCCTTCGTCATGAGGTTGTAGCGCCACATGTGGCCGGCGAACACGACGAAGCAGACGAACATCACCAGACCGATGAACGGATGCAGGATGCGCGTCCAGGGGCCGCCGCCGAACAGGTTGGTCAGCCAGAACATCGACGGGTGAAACAGCGCCAGGCCGGACAACGCCAGCAGGATGAACGTCAGCGCGATGATCCAGTGGTTGGTGCGCTCGCCCGGCGAATAGCGCCGGATGCGGCGGTGACGGTGGTCTTCACTCATGGCGCACCTCCTCTTCGGCGCGGCGTTCGTCTTCCTCGCTGACCTCGTTGCGGCCAACGCGGGCGTAGTGGAAGAAGCCCGCCAGCGCCGTCAGCGCCATGACGGCCACGCCGAGCGGCTTGGTGATGCCCTTCCACAGCGACACCATCGGGCTGATGTGCGGGTCCTTCGGCAGCCCGTGGTACAGCCCGGGCTGGTCGGCGTGATGCAGCACGTACATGACGTGGGTGCCGCCCACCCCTTGCGGGTCGTACAGGCCGGCCTGGTCAAAACCCCGCGACTTCAGGTCTTCGATGCGTTCGGCCGCGTGCTGCTTCATGTCGTCCTTGGTGCCGAACACGATGGCGCCGGTGGGACAGGCCTTGACGCAGGCCGGTTCCTGGCCGACGGCCACGCGGTCGGAGCACAGGGTGCACTTGTACGCCTTGTGGTCCTTCTTGGAGATGCGCGGCACGTTGAACGGGCAGCCGGTGATGCAGTAGCCGCAACCGATGCAGTTCTCTTCGTGGAAATCGACGATGCCGTTGTTGTACTGGATGATGGCGCCCGGCGACGGACAGGCCTTCAGGCAGCCCGGGTCCTCGCAGTGCATGCAGCCGTCCTTGCGGATCAGCCATTCCAGGTCGCCCTGCGGATTCTCGTATTCCGAGAAGCGCATGACGGTCCAGGAATGCTCGGTCAGGTCGGCCGGATTGTCGTACACGCCGACGTTGGTGCCGATCTCGTCGCGCAGGTCGTTCCATTCCATGCAGGCGCTTTGGCACGCCTTGCAGCCGATGCACTTGGACACGTCGATCAGCTTGGCCACCGAGCCCGTGATGGGCTCGCGGATGCCCGGCGGCGGCGTGGTGGTGGCGGAGCGCCGCTTGATGTCTAGGGATTGCATGGACATGTCGGTCTCCTAAGCCTTCTCGACCTGCACCAGGAACGACTTGAATTCCGGAGTCTGGGAATTGCCGTCGCCCACGAATGGCGTCAGGGTGTTGGTGAGGAAGCCCGGCTTGGCCAGGCCCACGAAGCCCCAATGGATCGGGATGCCCACGTGGTGCACGGTTTTGCCTTCGATGGTCAGCGGCCGCAGGCGCTTGGTGACCAGCGCCACCGCCTTGATATAGCCGCGGTTGGACGACACCTTGACGCGCGACCCGTTGGCGATGCCCAGCTCCTTGGCCATGACTTCGCCGATCTCGACGAACTGCTCGGGCTGCAGGATCGCGTTGATGCGGACGTTCTTGGTCCAGTAGTGGAAGTGCTCGGTCAGGCGATAGGTGGTGGCCACGTACGGGAACTTGTCCACCGTGCCCATTGCCGCCAGGTCGTCCTTGAACACGCGCGCCGCCGGATTGCTGGTGACGCCCTTGGCCTTCGGGTACAGCGGGTTGTAGCCCAGCGGGTTCTCGAACGGCTCGTAATGTTCGGGGAACGGCCCTTCGGCCATGCCCGCCCGTGCGAAGAAGCGCGCCACACCCTCGGGGTTCATGATGAACGGCCCCATGCCGCCGTCGGGGTTTTCATCTCCCTTGAAGTCAGGGATGTCGGCCCCGACCCACGCCTTGCCATTCCAGGAAATCAGGTTGCGGCGCGGGTTGAACGGCTTGCCGGACACGTCGCACGAGGCCCGGTTGTACAGGATGCGGCGGTTGGCCGGCCACGCCCAGGCCCAGTTCAGGGTCTGGCCGATGCCGGTGGGGTCGCTGTTGTCGCGGCGCGCCATCAGGTTGCCGCCGGGGCCCCAGGCGCCGGCAAAGATCCAACAGCCGCTGGCCGTCGACCCATCGTCGCGCAGCTCGGCGAAACCGGCCAGCTGCTCGCCGCCCTTGCGGGTGATCTTGGTCGCGTCCTTGGGGTCGGCCAGATCCACCAGCGCCTTGCCCGAGTATTCCTTGGCCAGCTCTTCCGCGGTGGGGCTTTGCGGGTTGGAATACGGCCACGACAGGTTGACGATGGGGTCGGGATACTTGCCGCCTTCGTCCTGGTACATCTTGCGCAGGCGCGTGAAGATGAGCGACATGATCTCGATGTCGCTCTTGGCCTCGCCCGGAGGCTCGGCGCCCTTCCAGTGCCATTGCAGCCAGCGCCCGGAATTGACCAGCGCGCCGTCTTCTTCGGCGAAACAGGTGGTGGGCAGGCGGAACACTTCGGTCTGGATCTGCGAGGGATCGACGTCGTTGGCCTCGCCCGCGTTGCGCCAGAATTCCGAGGTCTCGGTGACCAGCGGGTCCATGATGACCAGGAACTTCAGCTTGGCGAAACCCGCGTTCAGCTTGGCCTTGTTGGGCGCGGCCGCCAGCGGGTTGAAGCCCTGCGCCAGGTAGCCATTCATCTTGCCCTGCACCATCAGCTCATAGACTTGCAGCATGTCGTAGAGCTTGTCCAGCTTGGGCAGGTAGTCGAACGCCCAGTTGTTCTCGGCGGTCGCGGCCTTGCCCCACCAGGCCTTCATCAGGCTCACGTGGAACTTGCTGTAGTTCTGCCAGTAGCTGAGCTGGTTGGGCCGCAGGGGCTTGAGCGCGCGCGACTCGATGTACTTGCCGTAGTCCTGTTCAGGCTCGTTGGGCAGGGTCATGTAGCCGGGCAGCAGGTTCGACATCAGGCCCAGGTCGGTCAGGCCCTGGATGTTCGAGTGCCCGCGCAGCGCGTTCATGCCGCCGCCGGCAATACCGATGTTGCCCAACAGCAGCTGCACCATGGCGCCGGTGCGGATGATCTGCGAACCGATCGAGTGCTGCGTCCAGCCCAGCGCGTACAGGATGGTGGCGGCGCGGTCGGTGGTGGCGGTGGACGCCAGCATGTCGCACACCTTCAGGAACTTGTCCTTGGGCGTGCCGCAGACGCGTTCGACCATCTCTTCGGTGTAGCGCGAATAGTGCTTCTTCAAGAGCTGGTAGACCGTGCGCGGATGCTGCAGCGACGGGTCCGTCTTGACGAAGCCGTCGTCGCCGCGCTCGTAGTCCCAGCTGGCCTTGTCGTAGCTGCGCTTGTCGGCGTTGTAGCCCGAGTACAGGCCCGCGTCGAACGTGAAGTCCTCGCGCACGATGTACGAAAAGTCGGTGTAGTTGCGCACGTACTCGTGCTGGATCTTGTCGTGATCCAACAGGTACTTGATGACACCGCCCAGGAAGATGATGTCGGTGCCGGTGCGTATGGGCGCGTAGAAGTCCGCCACGGATGCCGAGCGCGTGAAGCGCGGATCCACGACGATCAGCTTCGCCTTGTTATGGGCTTTCGCTTCCGTGACCCATTTGAACCCGCACGGGTGGGCCTCGGCGGCATTGCCGCCCATGATCAGTACTACGTCCGCGTTCTTGATGTCGACCCAATGGTTCGTCATCGCTCCACGGCCAAACGTCGGGGCAAGACCTGCCACCGTCGGGCCATGTCAGACACGGGCTTGATTGTCGAACGCCAACATCCCCATGCTGCGCACGGTCTTGTGCGTGATGTAGCCCACCTCGTTGCTGCTTGCCGAGGCGGCCAGCATGCCGGTGGTCAGCCACCGGTTGACTGTCTTGCCGTCCGCGGTCTTCTCGACGAAGTTCGCGTCGCGGTCGGCCTTCATGAGCTTGGTGATGCGCGTCAGGGCGTCGTCCCACGACATCCGCACCCACTTGTCCGAACCGGGCGCCCGGTATTCCGGGAATTTCAGGCGGTTGGGGCTGTGGATGAAGTCGATCAGGGCCGCGCCCTTGGGACAGAGCGTCCCGCGGTTCACGGGGTGGTCGGGGTCGCCTTCGATATGCATGATGCTGGCGCGGGCATTCTTGGCGCCATCGCCAAGGCCATACATCAAGAGACCACAGGCGACCGAACAGTAGGGACAGGTGTTGCGCGTTTCCGTCATGCGCGCAAGCTTGTACTGGCGGACTTCAGCCATTGCCGTGCCGGGGGCTACCCCCAGCAAGGCCAGGCTCGAGCCCGCCAGCGTCGTACCGGTCACCTTGAAGAACTGGCGGCGGTTCATGTTGACCATGAAACACTCCTCTCCGGGTGAAAGGGGGAACTCTCGGACCGATCCGAAGAAAAGCCCTACAAGTTCCAAGGATATGCAAGCAAGTATAGGCGCAGCGCGCGCCGGACGCCATCGGTCACGGGGACGGGCTTTCCCGGTGGATTTGGCGGCCAAACCGGGGGTTTTCGCAGATTTTGGATGATCGCGGGGCTGCTACCATTGCCGGCGGCGGGTTCCGGCCCGCCTTTTCCGCCTGATTCCCGCACGCCTGTTGGAGCGCCGATGCGCCGCTTTGCCCCCTTGACCCTGTCGCTGTCGGCGCTGTCGCGCATGGCTTTGCCCCGGACGGCCCTGCTCCACGCCGCCCTTTCCCTGACGACCCTGGGCCTGGGCGCCGCCCCCGTCCTGGCCGCGCCCACGCTGTCGCCGGCCGCTGCCGCCACCGAGGCCGCCCATGACGCGGCGATGGAAGGCTATCTGTACTTCTATCCGCTGGTCACCATGGACCTGACGCGGCGCCAGTTCACCCATCCGTCGCAGGGCGCCCTGGGCGCCCCCGCCAACGCCTTCCTGCACCAGCGCGCCCTGCCCCGGCCGGGCGCCGCGACGCCGTGGGCCAACCCGGACATGCTGCGCAGCACCGCCTGGCTGGACCTGACGGCCGGCCCCGTGGTGCTGTCCGCCCCCGACACACATGGCCGGCTCTACACCCTGACCCTGCTGGACATGTGGAACGAGGCCTTTGCCACGCTGGGCAAGCGCAGCACCGGCACGGCACGCGGCAACACCGCTCTCGTGCCGCCGGGCTGGACCGGCACGTTGCCGTCCGGCATGCCGCGCATCGACGCCCCCACCGCCTATGTGTGGGCCAAGAACCTGATCCAGGCCGATGGCCCCGCCGACTATCCGGCCGTCAACGCCTTGCAGGACGCCTTTACCGTGACCCCGCTGGCCCAGTGGAACCTGCCGCCGCAGTCGCAGCGAGTCAAGGCGGACCCGTCCCTGGATCTGAAGATTCCGGTGCGCGAGCAGGTCGAGTCGATGCCGACCGATGCCTTCTTCACTTACGCCGCCGAGCTGCTGCGCAAGAACCCGCCGCACGCCACCGACCAGCCGGTGCTGGCCAAGCTGCGCCGGGTCGGCTTGATACCCGGCCGGCCGTTCGATTTCGACAAGCAGGACCACCCGGTCAAGCAGGGCCTGCGCCGCGGCCTGCGCACCGCGCGCGACCGCATGCAGGCAGCCGCGGGCGTCACGCTGGGCGGCGTCAACGGCTGGCAGCGCGAAACCGCCAGCGCGGGCGTCTACGGCAACGCCTATCTGCGGCGTGCCCTGTCGGCCCAGGCGCAGCCGGGCGCAGGCCTGCCCGAAGACCTGGCCGTGCTGCTGCTGGCCGCCGACAGCCAGGGCCGGCCGCTGGAAGGCGCGCACCGCTACACCCTGCATTTCGCCAGCGGACAGTTGCCCCCGGCCGGTGCGCTGTGGTCGCTGGCGGCGTACGACAGCCAGGGCATGCCGGTCGCCAACCCGCTGGACCGCTACGCGCTGGGCGACCGCGATCCGCTGCAGTACAACGCCGATGGCTCGCTGGATGTGGTCATCAGCCACGCCGCGCCCGAGCCGGGCGTGCAGGCCAACTGGCTGCCGGTGGCGGCCACGGGGCCGGTGACCGTGCTGCTGCGGGCCTATGCCCCCGGCCCGGCGCTGCTGGACGGCCTGTGGGCGCCGCCCGCGGCCGTACGCGACGAACCCGCGCCGGAACCCCTGGTGGACGCAGAACCGGCTCCGGCGACGCCCGCCGCCGCGCCGGCACCCGCGGCCTCGGCGGCACCTGCGGCGCCCCCCGCCTCCGGTAAGACGCCGGCCGCCGTGAAGAAACCCTAGCAAATGCCGTGAAGACGGCGATATGACAGGCTTTCGCCACTACCATAGGCGTTTTATCGCCGAGTAGAACGCCCGCCATGGACGACGCCTTTAGCCACCAACTGTCGATGACCATCCTGATGACGCCTGACATGGCGAATTTCTCAGGCAATGTGCACGGCGGCACCATTCTCAAGTACCTGGACCAGGTGGCCTACGCCTGTGCCAGCCGCTACGCCGGCCAGTACGTCGTGACGCTGTCGGTCGACCAGGTCGTGTTCCGCGAGCCGATCCACGTCGGCGAGCTGGTGACCTTTCTGGCAGCGGTGAACTACACCGGCCGCACCTCGATGGAAATCGGCATCAAGGTGGTCACTGAAGACATCCGCAAGAAGCTGGTGCGCCACACCAACAGCTGCTACTTCACGATGGTGGCGGTGGACGATGCGGGCGCGCCGACGGCGGTGCCGCCGCTGGCGCCGCGCAACCTGGAAGAAAAGCAGCGCTTCGAGGCCGCCCGCCTGCGCCGCGAACTGCGCCAGGAGATGGAACGGCGCCACGACGAGATCAAGCGGGAAACCACGCATGAAGCGCCATAAGGCGCCATAAGGCGCACCCATGAAAAAACCGGGCAAAGGCCCGGTTTTTTCATGGCGCGGCATCTGCCGCGATCCGATGGAGACGGACAGCGGCTTAAGCGCCCTCGGTTGCCCCCGGCGGGCGCGGCGGGGCGGTGACAGCCGGCTCGCGGTCGCGGCCCACCATGCGTTTCAACCCCAGCCACTGCTGCGCCCAGAAGCCGCGGCCGTAGTCGCGGCCGCCCAGTTCGGGCTGCTGGTCGTGGATGCCCGTGGGGCCGTAGCCCACGCCAAAGCGCGCCGAGCGGAACAGCACGTCCCAGATGGGAAACAGCGCGGCAAAGTTGTAGCCGCCCGCCGGCCCCGGCGTGGACGCGTCGTAGGCGATGGAATGATGGTGGCGGTGAAAGCGCGGGCTGACCAGCAGGCGCTCGCCGATGGCGCCGAAGTGCATGCGCAGATTGGCGTGCGAGAAGCTCTGCGCCAGCTGGGTGATGGCCACGATCGCCACGAACTGCGCGGGCGGCACGCCCACCAGTTGCGACACGAACACCACCAGCACGTCGCGCAGCATGTCGTCGAGCAGGTGGTTGCGGTCGTCGCTCCAGATGGTCATCTGGCGTTGGCTGTGGTGCACGGCGTGCAGCGCCCAGAGCCAGCTGTAGCGGTGTTGCGCGCGGTGATACAGGTAATCGACCAGGTCGAACAGCAGCAGGTAGATGACCAGGCTGACCCAGGCGTTATCGGTGACGCCGGGCCAATACTGATCCAGCTGGAACGGCGCAAAGCCCCAGATGTGCAGCTGCCCGAAGACGCTGTCCCAAAACGGGTCGATGGTGAAGAACAGCGCCAGGCGGAACACGCCCAGGCGATGGATCAACGTGTAGAGCACGTCGATGCCGATCTGCTGGCGGTCGGTGACGGCTTCGACCGGGCGCAGGCGTTGCAGCGGGCCGAAGATCAGCAGCAGCACGGCCACCTGCACCAGGCCGACCAGCAGCCACATGGTGGCGTCGTAGCCGTCTTCGATGAAATTGCTCAGGCCCAGGTGGAACAGCGCGGGCTGCACCAGGGTTTCAAACAGCCATTGCTGGCAGTTCCCGAACCATTGACTAAGCGTATCCATGATCAGTGATGCGTGGCGATCCAATCGCGGTAAGCGGGATGCGTATCCAAAGTAGCAAAACAATAGCCCTTGCGCTGCAAGCCTTCAATCAGCGGCTCGAGCACGGCGGGGGCCCAGGGGGCCTGGCGCGACCAGATGCCCAGGTGCGCCAGCAGGATGTCGCCGGGCTTGATGGTGCGCAGCGCCTGGTCCAGCAGCTTGGCGTTGGGGTATTTGTCGCTGGGCAGTTCGTCGCCCAGGAAGCCCGCCGGGGCCCAGCCCACGTGCTCGTAGCCGCAGGCCTTGGCGGCGCGCAGCAGGGCCGGCGAGGTCTTGCCGCCCGGGGCGCGGTACAGCGGCAGCATGGTCTTGCCCGTCATCTGCTTGAAACGGGTGGCCGACCGGGTGATTTCGGCGCAGTATTGCTCGGCCGTCCAGGTCTGGCGCTTGCCCGTGTCGGGGCCGGCGCTGGGTTTGACGCGGAACTTGCCGTCCGGCAGGTCGCCCTGCCAGTAGACGTGGTCGTAGGTGTGCGAGCCGAACACATGGCCTTCGGCGGCGCGCGCCTTCCACCAGGGCGCCCACTGGTCGTCCAGGCTGCTGCCGTCGGTCAGTGTGCGCTCGTTGGCCAGGAAGAACGTGACCTTGACGTGGTGGCGCGCCAGCACGTCGGCGATCAGCGGGGCCACGCCCATGTGGCCGGTGTCGAAGGTCAGGTAGACGGGCTTTTCGCACACCGCCGGGGCCGCCGTGGCGGCCGAGGCCGTCATGGCCAGGCAGACGGCGGCGGCGAGGCGTTTAGCGGGTCGGCGCATGGTTCAGCGTCCAGACCCCGTGCGGCGACTTGCCCACGTTGACCTGCTTGACGACCTTTTTCTGGTCCAGGTCGACGACGGTGAGCTTGCGCGCCCAGCGCGAGGTGACCAGCAGCGTCTTGCCGTCGGCCAGCACGTCCATGCAGTCCGGGCCGCCCGGCACCGGGAAGGTGTCGACCACGGCCAGCGTCTGCAGGTCGATGCGGCTGATGGAGTTGGCGGTGCGGTTGCTGACGAACAGGTGGCGCTTGTCGCCCTGCGCGCGGAAAGCGTGCGCGCCGGCGGCGGTCTTGATGCGGGAAATCAGCTTGGCCGGGCCGTTGCTGACGTCGTAGGCCTCGACGTAGGAGTCGCCGGTCAGCGCCACCAGCAGCGTCTTCTGGTCGGGCGTGAGGAACACGTCGGCCGGCGTCTTGCCGGTGGAGACGGTCCATTTGGGCGTTTGCGTGGCCAGGTCGATGGCGATGAGCTGGTCGCTGTCCTGCAGCGTGACGTACGCCGTGGTGCTCTTGGCGTCGATCATGATGTGGCTGGGCGTCTTGCCCGCGGGGATGCGCTTGACCAGCTTCAGGTCAAAGCCTTTTTCCAGCGGCTTCCAGGCGTAGATGTCGATGTGGTCCAGGCGGTTGGCGGCCGTGACGAACCACTTCATGTCCGGCGAGAACTGCAACTGGTAGGGGTCGACGATGCCGGTCAGGGTGCGCTGCACCTCGCCGGTGTTCGGGTCCATCAGCGTGATCGAGTCGCCGGTGGCGTTGGCCACCATCAGCGACTTCTTGTCAGGCGTGAGATACAGGTGATGCGGTTCCTTGCCCGTGGGCACGCGCCGCACTTCCGTGTAGGTGGCGGGATCGACGATGCTGACGTTGGCGTCCAGGGAGTTCAGGACAAAGATGGGGGCAGACACCGCCGCGGCGCTGAGCGCCATCCCTGCGCCGAAAATGGCGCAGCGGACAAAATGCAAGGGATTCAATTTCCAGGTCCGACAAGAGGGGATCGGGAGCCGATCCCAATGCCCGCCATTTTGGCATAGCCGCCTGTCAAAAAACCGTAAGCCAAAACGCAATCCGGCGCGCTCCGGGCAAAGGCCGAGCCGTGTTGCGACCCCGCAACAACGGCGACCCCGCCCAGCCTGCAACAATCGGAAAAATCATTTGGCGCCAACGGGTTGCGGGCTGGCGTCAATCCAGTTTCCGAACGACACATCGCTGCCCTGGAGCCGCGGCGCGCGGCTCGCGGTGTTGGCCCCCAGGTCGGCCTCGCGCACCCCGCCCTGGGCGCCGATGACGAAGCTGCCGATGCCGGTCTGGCCGTAGCGGGCGGGCCAGGCGATGATCCAGTAGCCGTCGCCGCCGCGCGCGGGCAGCACCTTGTAGCGATAGCCGTCGTAGGCGTCGGCCGCCGGCACGTCCGGGCCCATCGCCAGCGCGTCCGGGCCGAAGGCCTGGGGCGGGTAGCCGGGCAGTTCCGGCCAGTACAGGCCGTCGGTGGTGCCGGGCCGGCTGACCAGCCGGTCGGCGTAGCGGCCCTGGCCCACGCCGTCGCGATAGCGGGCCTGGGCGGCTTGCAACGCGTGCAGGGTGTCGATGGTGCTCAGTTCATTGCGGCCGATGGTGCGGCGCTGGATTTCGGCCTTGCCGGCCACGGGGTCGAAGCGCCAGCCCTGCGCCACGCGTACGATCGGCACCGCCATGGTCCAGCCCGAATCGCCCACGCCCAGCCAGGCGCGCCGGTCGCCGTCCGGCACCACTTCGTGTTTCCTGGCCCAGGCGGCCAGGAAACGGTAGATGTCGTCTTGCGCCACGCCACCGGGCACGATCTGGCGGTAGTTCGGCCCCAGCACTTTGGCAAGGGCTTCACGGTCGCTGGTTGCCAGCGCCTCGCCGAACGCGTCGGCCGCCGCCTGCGGCGTGGGATACACCTGCTGTGCTGCAACGGGCGCAGCCAGGGCCGCCAGCGCCAGCAGCGCGGCCGCGCCGGCCAGGCGAATGCCGCGGCGCGAATGTTGGGCAAGCACATTCATCATGGAGACTCCGCTGTTCATGGTGCCTACCTCCGGCCGCCGAAATGGCCGCCACCCCCGCCACCGCCAAGATGCCCGCCCCCGCCGCCGGCTCGTCCGCCCCCTGCACGCGCGCCATCGCCGCCTCGCGGCGCGGGCGCCGCCCGTTGGCTGCGCTGCGCCTGTTGGCGCATGCGGTCGCCGTTGCCGGCATCGCGCAGGGCGTTGTTGCCGTTGTTGGCGCGTGAGCGATCACGCGCCGCCGCCGCATCCGCGCGCTGGCGCTGGGCGGCCGCATTGCGGTCTGCCGAAGGCGTCGCCCTGCGGTCGGCACCGGGAGCATGGCGGTCGGCCGATGGTTCGCGGCCCGCGCCCGGCGTCCGCGTGCCGGCGCCCCCCTGCCCCAGGCGATCGCCGCCGCGCGGTTCGGCGTGGCCGGGAATGGATTGGCCGGTACGGCCCTGGAAGGATTGCGCGGCGCGGTCGCGGGCGGCTTCGCGCGAACCCGGGGCGGGCGCCGGGCGTCCCTGCCCCCGATTCTGCAAACCCGCCTGGCGCTGGCTGTCAAAGCGCTGGCGGCTGCCCGCATCGGCGTAGGGCACATTGCCGCGATGGTCCGGATTGTGCTGCCAGTTCGCACGGTTGCCATTGGCCGCATTGATGCGCTGGTTGACGTTGATGTTGTTGTACCGGTTGACATTGATGTCGACGTCGTTATGGCCCCAATTGAAGCCGCCCCACATCGAATCCACCGCCGCCACGCCCAGCCCGAAACCGATGCCGGCCACCAGCGACGTAGCGAACACGGACCCTGGCGGTGGCGGGTAGTAGGCGGGGGGATAGGCGGGGTAAGGCCAGGTGCCGTAGACCACGGTTGGGTTGTAACTGGGCACGTAGACCACCTGCGGATCGGCCGGCTCGATCACCACCACGGTCTTGCCGCCCGTATCGCTGGAGGTGACCTTCTGCTGCGGCGTGCTCTTGAGGTTGCCGGCCTGGCGGGCCTGGGCCCGCAGCCGCTGCACGGAATCCATGACGTCGTCGGGCTGCGCCAGGAAGGCATCGCCCACCGATTTCACCCAGGCGGGCTGGCGGCCCATCAGGTCCATCACCGATGGAAAGGCGACCAGCGACTTGACGCTGGGGTCCCAGGATTCGGGTTCGACGGCCTTGGCGGCGGCGTCGCCCGACAGATTGGTGTGCGCGGCGGACCATTGCGCGGCCGCGGCGATGTCGTCGGGGTAGGTGGCCCCCATCAGCACTTGCGATAAAAGGGCATCGGGATACAGCGCCACCGGCGCCAGTAGCTGGTCAAGCTGTCCCTTGTCGAGCTTGGCCTGCGCCATGGCGGGCAGGCAGACGGCGAAACCCAGGCACAGGCAGCCGATGAACCACGCTTGCAGTCGACGCATTTCCCGTTCTCCATGATCGCAACGCAACTGCTACAAACAGGGTGGAACCGCCGGATACCGCGAAGACAATATATCCCGAAACCGGCGCCGGGCAAGCGCCAATTTCGGGGTCAGGCATCAACGCCCGGGCACGACAGGCCCGGCGTTACAGCTTGGCGACCGACACTTCGGTGGCCTTGACGAAGGCCAGCACCTCGGTGCCCACCTGCAGATCCAGTTCCTTGACCGAGCGGGTGGTGATGACCGACGTGACGATGCCGGCGGGCGTGTCCACGTCGACTTCCGAGACCACCGGGCCCAGGATGATTTCCTTGATCTTGCCGCGGAACTGGTTGCGGGCGTTGATGGATTGAATGCTCATGGTCCTGCTCCTAAGTAATGGAAAAATGCCGGTGACAGGCGCCTGCGCGTTATCGGCGCCGGCACATGGAACCGCGGTGGCGGCCCGGGCGTGACGGTGCTATACCGCCAGCCGCAGGTGCCGGATCTGTATGACTGGCGCGAGGGGCCTGTCCCCTTGCGCCGCCGTTTCCTGCTCTGCGTTCTGCTCTATTCCCTGTTTCATCACCACGCGCAGCACCCGCGCTTCCAGCGCCGCGAACGCGGCCGAACCGCGCGCGCGGGGCCGCGCCAGCGTCACGCGTTCGTCCAGCGCCACGCGGCCGTCCTCGATCACCAGGATGCGGTCGGCCAGCGCCACGGCCTCGCCAACGTCGTGCGTCACCAGCACCGCGGTAAAGCCGTCGCGCCGCCAGATGTCTTCGATCAGCTGCTGCATGCCGATGCGCGTCAACGCGTCCAGCGCGCCCAACGGCTCGTCCAGCAGCAACAGGCCGGGCCGATGCACCAGCGCGCGGGCCAATGCCACGCGTTGGCGCTGGCCGCCCGACAGCTGCGCCGGCCAGTCGCCGCCGCGGTCGCCCAGGCCCACCTGGCGCAGCACGGCGGCGGCCTGCGCCCGGGCCTGGCCGGGCAGGCCCAGCGCCACGTTCTGCAGCACGCTCTTCCAGGGCAGCAGGCGCGCGTCCTGGAACATCATGCGCACCCGGCTATCGGCCGACCACTGCGGAAAGTTGTCGAACAGCACGGGCGACCGGGTGGGCAAGCCGCCCTGCTCGCCGCTGGCGGTTTCCAGCCCCGCCAACAGGCGCAGCAGCGTGCTCTTGCCGCAGCCGCTCTGTCCGACCACCGCGACGAACTCACCCGGCGCGAATTCCAGGTCCAGGCCGTTGAGCACCACGCGTTCGCCATAGCGCTTGGCCAGCTTGCGCAGGGTCACGCGCAGCGCGGGACGGGTGGCGGGCTCGTCGTCCTGCATGGCATCCGGTTCGATCCGCCCCGGCACGTCCAGGTGCTGCAGCAGCTCGAACTCGTTGGGGTTGATGAACATGGCCGCAGCCTCCTGTGGCGTGCGCTGCGCCCTAGCGGGTCGCGGCGAGCTTCTGTTGGTAGTCGGTCTTGACGAAGCCGGCGAAGGACTTTTCGGTCACGGCCAGGAACTCGGGCGAGGCATAGGCCGCGGCGATGTCTTTGACATACGGCTTGTCCAGGTCGGCCGTGCGCACGGCCACCAGGTTCTGGTAAGTGGGCGTGGTCTTTTCCAGCGCCAGCGCTTCGGTCAGCTTCAGGCCCGAGGCCAGCGCAAAATTGCCGTTCACGAAGGAATAGTCGGTGTCTTCCAGCGAACGCGGCAGTTGCGCGGCTTCCAGCGGAATCAGTTTGATCTTCTTGCTGTTCACGGCCACGTCCTTCTCGGACACCTGCAAGGGGTCGTAGCCTTCGCGCAGCTTGATCCAGCCCAGTTCCTGCAGCACCACCAGCGCCCGCGCCTGGTTGGTGGGGTCGTTGGGCACGGCCACGCTCACGCCTTCAGGGGCCGCGTCCACGCTCTTGTATTTGCGGCTATAGATGGCGATGGGCGCGGTGGGCACCTTGACCAGCTCGGACAATTCCAGCTTGTTCTTGGACGCGAAGTTCTTCAGGTACACGATGTGCTGGAACGCGTTGGCGTCCAGCGCGCCCTGGGCCAGCGCAAAATTGGGCTGCACGTAGTCGTTGAACTCGACGATGCGCACGGTGTAGCCCTGTTTTTCCAGGATGGGCTTGATGCCCAGCTTGATCTGGTCGCTGTAGGGGCCAGCGGTGGCGCCGAACACGATTTCCTTCTTGGCGGGGTCGGCGGCCTGCGCGCCGGCGGACAGCGACAGCGCGGCGGCGGTCAGCGCCAGGGTCAGGAGATTGCGGGTCATGGACATGGTCTTGCCTCTGGAATCAGCGTTTGTCGATACGTCGCGCGACGGTATTGCCGGCGAACTGGATGATCTGCACCAGCACGACGAGCAGCGCCACGGTGAGCACCATCACGTCGGTCTGGAAGCGGTAGTAGCCATAGCGGATGGCCAGGTCGCCGATGCCGCCGCCGCCCACCACGCCCGCCACGGCGGAATAGGACAGGAAGCTGACGGCCAGCACGGTCAGCGCCAGCACCAGGCCCGAACGCGCTTCCACCAGCAGCACGCGGCGCACGATCTGCAATTCCGACGCGCCGGCCGCATGCGCGGCTTCGATGACGCCACGCGGCACCTCGCGCAGGCACTGTTCCACCAGGCGGGCGAAATACGGAATGGCGGCGAACGACAACGGCACCGCGGCGGCGACCGGCCCGATGGACGTGCCGGCGATGACCCGCGTGAACGGCACCAGCGCCACCAGCAAGATGATGAAAGGGAACGAGCGCACCGTATTGACCGTCCAGCTCAGCAGCCGGTGCGCCACCGGGCGGTCCAGCGACTGCCCCGGCCCCGTCAGGAACACCAGCACGCCCAGCGGCCCGCCCAGCAGGATCGACGCCGCCAGCGCGATGCCCAGCATCAGGAAGGTCTGGCCGACGGCTACGCCCAGCTCGGGCAGCAATTGCACAAAGGTATCCAGCATTACGCGACCTCTTCATAGGGGTGGGTGGCTTCGCGGATGAGTTCGCGGCCCAGCGCCGACGACAGGTGCACCCCGGCGCCCGAGATCTCGGCCTGCTCCAGCACCTGGCCGTTTTCCATCACGGCGACGTGGCGGCACAGCGCGCGCACCACCGCCAGTTCGTGCGTGACGATCACGATGGTCACGCCCAGGCGCTTGTTGATGTCTCGCAGCACGCTCAGCACGGAGCGGGTGGTTTCGGGGTCCAGCGCCGAGGTCGGCTCGTCGCACAGCAGCACGGCCGGCTCGCTGGCCAGGGCGCGGGCGATGGCCACGCGCTGCTTCTGGCCGCCCGACAATTGCGCTGGATAGCTGGTCGTCTTGTCGGTCAGGCCGACGATCTCCAGGCAGTCGCGCACGCGCGCCGAAATCTGTTCGCGGCTGCGTCCGCCGTGCACGCGCAAGGGGAAGGCCACGTTCTCGAACACGGTCTCGTTCTGCAGCAGGTTGAACTGCTGGAAGATCATGCCGATGTTCTGGCGCGCGGCGCGCAGGTCGCGCTTGGCCAGCGCCGTCAGTTCGGTGCCGCCGACGCGCACCGCCCCCTCATCGGGGCGCTCCAGCAGATTGATCAAGCGCAGCAGCGTGGACTTGCCCGCGCCGCTCTTGCCGATGATGCCGAAGGTGTCGCCCGCGCGGATCGACAGCGACACGTCGCGCACGGCATCAAAGCGCCCGGCGCGCGTGGCGAAGGCCTTGCTCACGCCGTCCAGGCGGATCAGCGGCTGCGTCGCGGCGGCAACGGCGGAAAGGGAGGCAATATCGGTCATCGGATCAGGAAAGGGGAAGTCATGCGTGTCAGGAATACGCGGTGGGTTCGGGAATCTGGTCCAGCAGCGCATAGCGGCCCAGGTCGCGGATCTTGTAGGCCACGGGATCGTGCAGCGTGTGCACGCGGGCATTGCGCCAGAAACGGTCGTAGCCGTAACGCGCGGCGGTGGACGAGGCGCCGGTGACATCGAACAGGTCATTGCCGACATCCAGCGCCGCGCGATGCGCCAGCACCTTGGCCTGGGCGCCGGCGACCGCCACTTCGCCGCGCTCGTCGGCGGTCAGCGACGGCCCGCGCGCCAGCGCGGTGTCCAGCTGCTGCCCCGCCAGGTCGGCCAGCGCCTGCGCGGCCTGCACCCGCAGCCAGAATTCGCCGAAGCGTTCCTGCACATAGGGGTCGTCGGCATGGCGCTGCACGTCCGACGCGAACCAGGGCCGTGCGTGGTCGCGCACATAGCGGCGCGCTTCCTGGAAGGCGCCGCGCGCGATGCCCAGGTACAGATTGGTCATGATCAGTTGCGCCACCTGCGAACGCAGCGTGGCGCGCGGCGTGGGCGCCACACCTGGCGCCTGCAACACCTGGATCGGTTCCAGCCGCACATGATCGAAGCGCACGGTGCCGCTGTCGGTCTGGCGCTGGCCGAAGGCGTCCCAGTCGGGGTTGACGGTGATGCCGTCCGTGCGCGTCGGCAGCGCGGCGATCAGCGCCGTGCTGGAGGTCTTGTGCCAGGCCGAAAACGTCAGCAGGTCGGACCCCACCGAACCGGAACTGAAATTCTTGACGCCATCGATGCGATAGCCGTCCAGCTCGGCGCGCGCCACCACCCGCCGGTCCAGCGGATTGAGAGCATTGCCCCAGAACAGATGGCGTTCGACCGTGGGCCGCAGGAAGTACTCATGCTGCTCGGTCGTGCCGTACAGCAGCACGCCCGCCACTTGCAGATGGTGAAAGCCGAACACATGCGCCAGCGCGCTGTCGGCCTCGGCCAACGTGCGCACGGCGCCCAGCACCGTCGACCACTTGGCGCCCGCGCCGCCGTACTGCGTGGGCACCGACAGGCGCAGCAGGCCGCTGGCGCGGATCAGTTCGCGCTCGGCGCCGGCATGGCCGCCCGCGCGGTCGCGTTCGACGGCGGTGGCTGCCAGTTGCGCTGCCAAGGCCTGGACGGCGCGAGCCACATCGGCGCCGCGGGCCGGCGCGGCGCCACCATGGGGCGCCCGGTTCGCATCTTGGTCTGTGGAAGTCTTGGCCATGGAATCTCGTTGCAAAGAATGGGCGCTCAGGCCGGCCGATAGGCTGGATTCCAGCGCAGCAGGCGCCGTTCCAGCGCCCGCGCCAGCGTGTCGGCCACCTTGCCCAGCAAGGCGTAGAGCAGGATGCCGAGCAGCACCACGTCGGTCTGCAGGAATTCGCGCGCGTTCATGGTCATGTAGCCGATGCCGGATTGCGCCGAGATGGTCTCGGTGACGATCAGGATCACCCACACCAGCCCCAGCGCGAAGCGCAGGCCGACCAGGATCGACGGCAACGCGCCCGGCAGGATCACGTCGCGATACAGGCGCCAGCCGGTCAGGCCGTACGAGCGCCCCATTTCGATCAACGCCGGGTCCACCGAGCGGATGCCGTGAAAGGTATTCAGGTAGACGGGAAAGAACACCCCCAGCGACAGCAGCACCAGCTTGGCGGTTTCCTCGATGCCGAACCACAGGATGATCAGCGGAATCAGCGCCAGCACCGGGATGTTGCGGATCATCTGCAAGGTGGTGTCCAGCAAGGTCTCGGCCGTGCGGGACGAACCGTTCAGCAAGCCCAGCGCCAGGCCCAGCCCACCTCCCAGCAGCAAGCCCCACAGCGCCCGCAAGGCGCTGATGCGCACGTGCTGCCAGAGCTCTCCCGATACCGCCAGCGACCAGGCGGCCGCAGCCACCTTTGAAGGCGCCGGCAGAATCCGCGACGACAGCCAGCCGGCCTGCGCGGCCAACTGCCACACGAGCAGGATCAGGGCGGGGACCAGCCACGGCGCCAGGGCCGCGCGCCAGCCGCCGGGCTTCTGGGCGGCGCTCATCAGCTGGCCGATTCCTTGGGCACCAGTTCGGTGGCCATGACTTCGCCGAACGGGCCGGTCAGCACGGTGTTTCCGACCTTGTTGCCGCCCTTGCCGGGCAGCAGCGGGAACACCAGTTCGGCAAAGCGGTACGACTCTTCCAGGTGCGGATAGCCCGAGAAAATGAAGGTCTCGATGCCCAGGTCGGCGTATTCCTGGATGCGCGCGGCCACGGTCTTGGGGTCGCCCACCAGGGCGGTGCCGGCGCCGCCGCGCACCAACCCGACGCCGGCCCACAGGTTGGGCGAGATTTCCAGGTGCTTGCGGCCGCCCTGTTCGTCGTTCAGCTTGCCGCCGTGCAGCGCCGCCATGCGGCGCTGGCCTTCCGAATCCATTTTCGAGAACGCGGCCTGTGCCGCGCGCACCGAGTCTTCGCTGAGATGGCTGATCAGTTCGTCGGCCGCGGCCCAGGCCGCGTCTTCCGTCTCGCGCACGATGACGTGCAGGCGGATGCCGAAGCGCACCGTACGGCCATGCTTGGCCGCGCGGGCACGCACGTCGGCGATCTTGGCCGCCACGGCGTCGGGCGCTTCGCCCCAGGTCAGGTACACGTCCAGCTGCTCGGCCGCCAGTTCATGCGCGGCCTCGGACGAGCCGCCGAAGTACAGCGGCGGATAGGGCTTCTGCACCGGCGGGTAGATCACCTTGCCGCCCTTGGACACCAGTTGTTCGCCTTCGAAGGTGTAGCCCTCGGCGTCGTGGCTGTTTTCCAGGATGCCGCGCCAGATGCGCAGGTAATCGGCCGTGATGGCGTAGCGCTGGTCGTGGCTGACGAACACGCCGTCGCCTTCCAGTTCGCCGGGATCGCCGCCGGTCACCACATTGACCAGCAGCCGCCCTTCGGACAGGCGATCGAACGTGGCGGCCATGCGCGCCGAGAACTGCGGCGAGCTGACACCCGGCCGGATGGCCACCAGGAACTTCAGGCGGCGCGTGGCGCCGATAAGGCTGGAGGCCACCACCCAGGCGTCTTCGCACGACCGGCCGGTGGGCAGCAGCACGCCGTCATAACCCAGCGTATCGGCCGCCACCGCGACCTGGCGGAAGTAGTCGTAGCTGGCGGCGCGCGCGCCCTGGCTGGTGCCGAGATAGCGCGAATCGCCGTGGGTGGGGATGAACCAGAAGACGTCCATGGGTAGGCCTGCCCTTGTCTATTTCAGGTCCGACGGCGCGGCGTCGAACACGTTGAGGGGTTTGGGAATGAGCTTGAGCGCGTGGAACGCGTCCGCCACCTGCTGCTGCTCCTGCAGCACTTCCCGCGTGATCGGCTGCACGCCGTAAGCCAGCCGGTCGGCCGCCAGTTCGACCACGGCCTTGTCCAGCCCCAGCACCGGCTGCAGCAGCGCCACGGCTTCTGCGCGATGGTCGCGCGCCCACAGGTCGCCCTTGCGCACTTCGTCCAGCACCGTCCGGATCACGTCCGGATGCGCTTTTTCGTAGGCCCGCGCGGCCAGGAAGAATTGATAGTTCTTGACCACGCCGGTGCCGTCCGCCAGCACGCGCGCGCCCAACTGCTTTTCGGCGGCCGCCTGGAACGGGTCCCAGATGACCCACGCATCGACCGACCCACGCTCGAACGCGGCACGCGCATCGGCCGGCGTCAGGTAGGCCACGTTGACGTCGCCATAGGCGACCCCGGCGCGCTCCAGCTGCTTGACCAGCAGGTAGTGCACGTTGGACCCTTTGTTCAGCGCAACTTTCTTGCCCTTCAGGTCGGCCACGCTCTTGATCGCAGAGTCCTTGGGCACCAGGATGGCTTCGCTGGTGGGCGATGGCGGTTCGTTACCCACGTACACCAACGCAGCACCCGCGGCCTGCGCGAACACGGGCGGCGCTTCACCCACGGTGCCGAAGTCGATGGAACCGACGTTCAAGCCTTCCAGCAGCTGCGGACCGGCGGGAAACTCGGTCCACTTCACCGTGATGCCCTGCGCGGCCAGGCGCTTGTCCAGGTCCCCCAGCGCCCGCACGATGGTCAGGGTGCCGTACTTCTGAAAGCCGATGCGCAGCGTCTTGGCATCCTGCGCCTGCGCCGCGGGCCACAGCAGCGATGCGCACAGCAACGCCGCCAACCAGCGGAACACGGAAAGACGGGACACCCAGATCACGCTGCGCATGGAAAACCTCCGTTTCAGACGCTGAAGCCGCCCGCAAGCGCGAGCCGACCCAGGTCAAATGCTTCGTTGACAACCGCACCCCGCGGCGCCACCTGTTCGGCCAGCCGCTCGACCGAATCCTCCAGCCGCGCCAGCACGTCCACATCGATCTGGCTGACGCCGGCATCATCGATGCTCACCTGCTTGTCGGTGGCATAGACCCCGGCCAGAATGTGCCGTGCGCCCAGCGCGGACAGCACGGGCTTCAAGCCATACTCCAGCGCCAGCAGATGCGCCGGACTGCCGCCGGTGGCAATCGGCAGCACCACCTTGCCCGCCAACGCCTTTTCGTCCAGCAGATCCAGCACCGCCTTCAACCCGCCCGAAAACGAGGCCTTGTAGACGGGCGTGGAAATCAGCACGGCATCGGCCGTGGCCACCCGAGCCCGCAAGGCATTGGCGGCAGCCCCGGTGTAGTGCCCTTCAACCAGGTCTTCGGCAGGAATGTCGCGCAACCCCAATTCGATGATGCCCAACCCCCGCGCCCGCAACAGCTGCGCGGCATGGCGCAGCAAGGCGGAAGAACGGGAGCGCTGCGACGGGCTGCCCGCCAAGGTAAGAATGCTCATGTCAGATGGCCGGTGTAGCGTTGAAGAATCCTGCGCGGCGCCAGGCCGTTTCAGAAGGCGGGAATCAGCGAACCCTTGAATTCACTTTCGATGAAGGCCCGTACTTCGGGCGACTGATAGGCCGACACCAGCTTCTTGACCCAGGGCTGGTCCCGGTCTTTGGTGCGCACGGCAATGACATTTGCATAAGGCCCATCCGCCGCTTCACGCCCAATGGCATCACGCGCCGGCTCGAGGCCCGCCTGCGTGGCGTAGTCGTTGTTGATGGAAGCGGCAGTCAGGTCATCCAGCGAACGCGGCAACTGGGCCGCATCCAGCGCCACCAGCTTGAGCTTGCGCGGATTGGAGACGACATCAAGCGGCGTGGCATTGTTCTTCTGCTCGGCCTCGGGCTTGAGAGTAATGAGCTTATAAGCGGCGAGCAGACGCAACGCCCGGTTGCCGTTGGAGGGATCGTTCTGAATGCCGACAGACGCACCTTCGGGCAAATCATTGAGCGACTTGATCTTGCGCGAATAGAACCCCAGCGGCGCAGTAACGGTCAGCCCCACGGGCACGATGTCAAAGCCGCGCGCCTTGATCTGGTTGTCCAGGAAGGGCTTGTGCTGAAACGCATTGGCATCCAGATCACCCGCATTGAGCGCCGCATTGGGCAGCTGGTAATCATTGAATTTGACGAGCTTTATCTCAAGGCCTTGGCGGGCAGCGACTTGCTTGACGACATCAAAGATCTTCTCGGTCGTGCCGACGGAGATGCCGACGGTGATGGTCTTTTTATCTTGGGTATCCGCGTGAGCGGCAGGCGCGATCGCAAAGGCGATTGCGGTGATGGCCAGCAGGTTTTTAGCGAACGACATCTTGTTTTTTCCGAATATGCAGAGAATCGATGGTTGATTCTGGCATCGTGGGGCGGGGCGGAAAAATACTTAGTCGGTATGAAGTTATGTGTTGAAGATTGATCTGGAGGGGAATGGCTTTGTTTTGGAAATATGACGATATTTCGTGGGGTTTTAGGGGGATGGGTTGTGCGTGGGTTTGAGTTCTTAAGTCGCGCTTGGCGGGGTCGGGGTGTGGAGGGCGGGGCTACGATTGCGGTCCGGAGCCTTCGCTCCGGACTGCCCCTTCGTCATCCTCGTCCGCCTTCGGCTCCCTTCGGATTCCCTCGGGCGCATCTACACGCCCCGCCCTCCACACCCCGACCCCGCCAAGCGCTCACGATTAGGATCAGTCACGGACGTTGGGGCGGACGGTGTGCTTGGCGTTTTTTTCACGGTCAGTGGGGGGTGGGCGGGGTGGGACGGTGCCCGCTTCGTGCCGGCCGCGCGGGCGGCCTTACGAAGCTTACGCGGCGTCTTGCGGGCGCCGATGCCGCTCTCGCGCGTAGGTGAGGATGTTGTTTTCTAGCGGCGCGGATGCCGTGGCGTTCCACATCAGTGTGCAGCGCCTGATGGGCGGCGCGCGAGACGGTCAGCATGCGCAATCAAGCGCCTGCCGCGCCGCCCATCACCGCCCCACCCCCACGATGTGCGACCCAATAGAAAACCAATCCCCAACAGCGCGAAGCGCAACCGCAACACTGTCAGCAACACAAATGCCAAACGTGGCCGCCCGCGCGGCCGCGGCTTGGCGACCCTGCAGATCTCATTCCCTGTACACAGGTCTAGCAGCGCGACAAACCTCGAAAACCGTAGCTCGTCGCGGGGGTGGCTTGCGGAGTGGGCAACCTCGATGCGCCCGAGGGAATCTGAAGGGAGCCGAAGGCGGACGAAGATGACGAGGGGGAAGTCCGGAGCGAACGCTCCGGACCGCAATCGTGGGCGCCCACTCCGCAAGCCACCCCCGCGACGGGCGACCTACGAAGCAAAGCCCAACGCAAGACAAAAAAATCCACAGACGACCTCAGAAAACCCGAAGCATCAAACAATCACCCCCCGGAAGTCCCCCGTCACATGCTCCAAAGGCAACCGACTCCGCCCCACCCCAAAAAGCTTCTCCCGAAGCGTCCCCTCGACATAAGAACTCTTAAAAACCCCACGTTCCTGCAACTCAGGCACCACCAGATCGATAAAGTCCGAATAGCACTCAGGCGTCACCGTACGCGCCAGATTGAAGCCATCGATATCTGTTTCTTCTACCCAGGATGCCAGTTCCTCTGCCACCTGCGCTCCGCTGCCCACCAGCGCCGGATAACGGCCGCCCAGTGCCATGTCCGCCAGCAGGTCATTCACCGTGCGGTCCGTCCTGGCCACCGTCAGATTCTTCACTGCGGACTCGATCGCGTTGTTCTTCACATAGCGTATCGGCTCGTCGTTCCTGTATTGCGAAAAGTCTATCCCCGTTGAGCTCGCATAGTGTGCCAGGCCGGCCTCCGGGCTGGCGTAGCGCAGATACTCCGCGTGCTTTTCCCTGGCCTCGGCCTCCGTCTTGCCCACCACTGCTGTCACGCCCATGAAGAACTTGATGTCGCGCGGGTCACGGCCTTCCTTGGCGACCGACTCGCGCACGCTGGCCACCAGCTTGCGCAGGCCTTCCTTGGTTTGGCTCGACACGAACACACATTCCGCGTGGCGCGCCGCGAACGCCTGGCCGCGGCCCGACGAGCCGGCCTGGTACAGCACCGGCGTGCGCTGGCGTGACGGCTCCGACAGGTGGTAGCCCTGCACCTTGTAGTACTTGCCCTCGTGGTCTATCCGGCGCACCGCCTCCGGGTCCGCATAGACCCGGGCCGCGCGATCCGCGCGCACCGCCTTGTCGTCCCAGCTGCCTTCCCACAGCTTGTAGGCCACTTCCAGGAACTCGTCCGCGCGGTCATAGCGTTCGTCGTGCGCGATCTGCTCCGACAGGCCCATCGCCCGCGCCGCGCTTTCCAGATAGCCTGTCACGATATTCCAGCCGATGCGGCCGTTCGTCAGGTGGTCCAGCGTCGAAAAGCGGCGGGCCAGCAGGTAGGGGGCCTCGTACGTCAGGTTCACCGTCACCCCGAAACCCAGGTGGCGCGTCGCGGCCGCCATTGCCGACACCGTCAGCAGCGGGTCGTTCACCGGCAGCTGAATCGACTCGCGCAGCGTCAGGTCCGCCGAGTCCTGGTACACGTCGTATACCCCCACGATATCGGCCAGGAACAGGCCGTCGAACAGGCCGCGTTCCAGCAGCCGCGCCAGGTCCGTCCAGTAGTCCAGCGTCTTGTATTGCGTCGACGTATCTCGTGGATGCGTCCACAGGCCGTGGTTGATGTGGCCCACGCAATTCATGTTGAATGCGTTCAGGAGGATTTGCTTCTTCGCCATGGCGTGCCGCTTTCCTAAGTGTCAGGTGGTGCCGACCCGGCCGGGGACCGCGTCGTTCAGGTAGTAATTGCCCACCGCGTGGCGCTTCCAGCGTACCGGGTCGTGCAGCGTGTGGGTGCGCGCGTTGCGCCAGTGGCGGTCCAGGTTCAGGTGGTCCAGCGTGGCCTGCGTGCCGGCCAGTTCGAACAGCTTCGTGCCCGCCGCCAGCGCCGATTCCGTCGTCAGCGCGCGGGCCTCGGCCACCGCGATGGCGGCGGCGGCCACCAGGTGCGGCTGCGGGTCTGCAGTCGCCACGTCCAGGATGCGGCCGGCGCGGGCCACCAGCGCTCTTGCGGCATCCAGGCGGATCGACAGGCGGCCGAATTCGCTGAGCGTCAGCGGGTCGTCGGCCGCGCGTTCCACGCCGGCATCGATCCACGGGCGCGAGCGGTTGCGCACGAACTCCAGCGCGTCCGCCAGCGCCGCCTGGCCGATGCCCAGGTCGATCGCGGCGTGGATGATCTGCGCCAGCGGCTTGATCGTGTTGGGTGGCGCAGTGGAGTCGACCAGCACCATCACGTTCTCCGCCGGCACCGCCACGTCCTTGAACAGCACCGTGCCGCTGCCCGTCACGCGCTGGCCGAAACCCGACCAGTCGTCGATCACCTCCACCCCGGGGCTGTCGCGGCGCACGAAGGCCAGGCGCTGGATCGCGTCATCGCCCACCGTCGCAGTGGGAATCCACTGCGCGTAGAGGGCACCCGTGCAATAGAACTTGCTGCCGTTGATACGCCAGCCGCCCTCGCCGTCCGGCGACAGGCGGGTGCGGCGTTCGGCGGCGGTGCGGGTGCCGATCTCGGCCAGGGCGTTGCCGAAGCGTTCCCCCGCCAGGGCGCGGGCGTAGAAGCGGCGCTTCTGGTCGGCGCTGCCGTTCACGCGCAGCACTTCCAGCGCGTAATAGTGGTTTTGTGGAATCTGGCCCAGCGAGCCGTCGGCGCCCGAGATGATCGCCGTCACCTCGGCCAGCGTCACCCTCGACACCCCCGCGCCGCCGTATTCTCGCGGCACGGTGATGCCCCACAGACCCGATTGCGAATAGCGTTCCAGTTCCGGCAGGGGCAGACGCCGTTCGCGGTCGCGCTGGGCGGCCTCCAGGGCGAAGTCCGCGGCCAGCACGCGCGCAACGTCCAGCGCCTGGGCATCGCTGGCGATGATGGCGGCGCGCTGCGGCGCCAGGGTCGAAATGGGCGTGTCGCTCATGGCTCAGATCCAGGAATGGCGGTTGGGGCGGCGGCCGTTCAGCAGGTAATTGCCCACGGCGTGGTACTTCCAGCGCACCGGGTCGTGCAGCGTGTGGGTGCGGGCATTGCGCCAATGGCGATCCAGGTTGAATTCCGCCAGCGATGAACGCGAGCCGGACAGCTCGAACAGCGTTTCGCTGGCGGCCAGCGCGATCTCGGTGGTCAGCGCCTTGGCGCGCGCCACCGCAATGGATGCGGCGGCCACGTCGTCGGCATCCAGCGTGCGCGGGGTGGCGTCGTCCAGGTGTGCGGCGGCTTCCAGCAGCACGGCCTGCGCGGCGTGCAGGTCGATGAACAGGCGGCCCACGTCGCCGATCACATAGGGGTCTTGCGTGGCGCGTTCGACGCCGGCCTCGGCCCACGGGCGGGCGCGTTCGCGCAGGAATTTGACGGTGTCGTTCAGCGCGGCCTCCGCAATCCCGGCGTCGATGGCGGCCTGCATCAGCTGGGCGAACGGGCCTTGCAGCGCGGGCTTTTCCTGCACCGCCCAGGCCGGCAGCACGGCGTCAGGTTCGACCCGCACGTTGTCCAGCAGCACCGTGCCGCTGGCGGTGGTGCGCTGGCCGAAGCTGGACCAATCGTCCACCACCGTCAGGCCCGGCGCGCCGCGATCCAGCAGCACCGTCACCAGGCGGCCTTCGGTGTCCAGCGCCTTGGTGGGTATCCAGTGCGCGTACAGCGCACCGGTGGAATAGTATTTTCGCCCCGACAGCCGGTAGCCATTGCCCTCGGCCACCAGCCGCGCCTGCACGTCGCGCGCATGGCGGGTGTGGCGTTCGGGGCCGGCGTTGCCCAGGCGACGGCCGGCCAGCACGCCCTCGTAGTAGTGCCGCTTCTGCTGCGGTGTGCCCACCTGGCGCAGCAGGTTGAGCGAGCCGAAATGATTCTGGGGAATCTGGCCCAGCGACGGGTCGGCCGCGCTGATGATGCGAAACACCTCGGCCAGCGTCACGTGCGACACCTGGGCGCCACCGTATTCGCGCGGCACCGTGATGCCGCCCAGGCCGCTGGCGGAATAGCGTTCGATCTCGCGCCACGGCAGGCTGCGGTCCCGATCGCGCTGCGCCGCGCCCTGTGCGAAGTCGGCGGCCAACGCATGCGCGGCGTCGAGGGCTTCGGCATCGCTGTGCAGCCGGGCGGCCGGCACCACGCGAGGCGCCTCGTCGTTGTCCTGCGGAAAGGGGGAAGCTGCGGCTTGCGGCATGAGACGGGGCGCCAGGGGTGAAAACATGCAGCCTATCGGCGCGGCCCGGCGCGCGGAAGGACGGATTTCTCATGCGGTTATTTGAAATCGGTATATGCCGCGCCGTGCCCCGCGCTACCTGTTAGCAGGCGTCGCGGCGGCATAACGAAATCACCAAAGAGTGTTTGCGGGCGGCTTTCGCGCTTGCTTAGAGTCGAGCTTTTCCGAGCCCTGCGCCCTGCCGCCCGCCTTCATGCCCGAACTGGATCTGCCTATTGCCCTGGACTACGACGGCGCGCTGGAAGCCCGGCTGTTCGACGACATCCGCGTTGTCGTGGCGCCCAATATTCCGGCCGCACGCATCGAGCCGCCACGCGACCTGGCCAATGCCGACGAGCGCCAGGCAGCCGGCGAATACGCCATCTGGAACACCGTGCACGACCTGTTCATCACGCAGGTGGCGGCGCATGCCATTGCCGGCCTGTTCCGCGACGACTCCGAGTTCCAGTTCGCCCTGGCGCGCCAGTTGGGCGACGACGCGGCCCATGCGGAATTCTCGCGCGGCCGCGCTGCCGCGCTGCTGGGCCGCGACCCCTTGCCCGAAGTCGAGCAAGGCGTGCGCGATGCCTGGGACCTGGTCGGCGGCTTTGCGCTGCGCAATTGGCAGAACTTCCTGGCCTGGCAATTCCATTACGAACATTACATCCTGGCACGCCTGTTCGTGAACCGCCGCACCGCCCGCGTGCTGGACTTCGGCCATCGCGAATTTGGCGAAAACCGCATCCTGCCCGACGAAGAAGCGCACCGCATCCGCATCACGCAATGGTGGCTGCGCAAGCTGGCGAACGCCAGCGAGGCCCAGCGCCATGACTGGACCGAAAGCCTGATCCAGGCCGATGAAGACGTGCAACGCATTCTTGGGCCTTACCTGCGCGATTCCTGGCAACTGAACCTGCGCGCCACCGGCCTGGATACCCGCGGCCACGTCGCGCTGTACGACGCCTGGCGGCGCGAGCTGCTGGCCACGCTGCTGCGCGTGGCCCCCGACGACCTGCCCCCCTTGACCAGCCTGGCCGCCTAACCCGGCGACGCCCATCACGACCGAAGGAACCCGCATGACCCAGCCCTTGCCCCCGGCGTTCGACACCGACGCGCCGCAGGACACCGTCAACCCCCTGCGCCGCTGGCTGCTCAGCGCCGGTGCGCTGATGGGCACCGGCGCGCTGTTTCCCAACGTGATCTTCGCGCCGGCCCATGCCGACACGCAGAGCCTGCCGAACACGCTGCAAGGCGCCACCCCGGGTGGCGTGCTGAACGCCGTGGTGCACCCCGAGCCGCCCACGCTGGCCTTCTACCTCAATTCGTCTACGCCCACGGGCGCCGTGGCCAGCAAGATCTTCGACGGCCTGGTGGAATACGGCCCCGACCTGAAACCGCGGCCGGTGCTGGCCGAAAGCTGGACCGTGTCGGAAGACGGCAAGACCATCACCTTCAAATTGCGCCAGGGCGTGCTGTGGCACGACGGCAAGCCGTTCACCGCGGCCGACGTGAAGTGGTCCGCCGAAGAGGTCTGGCTGAAGCACGCGCCCAGCGCGCGCCGCGTGTTCCAGTACCTGAAGCAGGTGGAAACGCCTGACGACCACACCGTGGTGCTGCACCTGTCGCAGCCCACGCCGGTGGCGCTGAACGCCATCGACTCGCTGGGTGCACCGATTCTGCCGCGCCACCTGTTCGAAGGCACCGACATCCAGAACAACCCGTACAACAACAAGCCGGTGGGCACGGGGCCGTTCGTCTTCAAAGAATGGAATCGCGGCAACTACATCGTGCTCGAACGAAACGCGCACTACTGGCAGCCCGAACGGCCCTTCCTGGACCGCATCGTGTGGAAAATCGTGCCTGACGTGTCCGGCCGCGCCACCGCGCTGGAAACTGGCGCGGTCTCGTATGGCGAGCGCAATCCGGTAGCCTTCACTGACGCCACCCGCCTGTCCAAGCTGCCCAAGCTGGCGGTGGACACGTCCGGCTACAACGGCTTTGCCGCGTGGCTGTGGCTAGAAGCCAACTTGCGCGACCCTATCCTGTCGAACCTGAAGGTGCGCCAGGCCATCGCCCACGCGGTCAACAAGCAGGCGCTGGTCAAGACCGTCTGGAACGGCTATGCCGAACCCTTCGTCAGCCCGGTGCCTTCGCTGGTCAAGCCGTACCACAACCCCAACGTGCAGCAGTATGCCTACGACCCCGCACTGGCCGAGAAGCTGCTGGACGAAGCCGGCTACCCGCGCGGCGCCGGCGGCTGGCGCTTTGCGCTGACCCACGACTACATTCCGTTCGGCGACGATTACCGCCGCACCGGCGAATTCGTGCGCCAGGCGCTGCGCAAGATCGGCATCGACGTCACCCTGCGCGGGCTGGACCTGGCCACCTGGACCCGCAATGTCTTCACCGACTACAACTTCCAGCTGATCAGCTCGTGGGGCACGGTGCTGATCGATCCGCAACTGGGGGTCGAAACCCGCTACTGGAGCAAGGCTGAAGCCCGCGGTACGCCCTGGTACAACGCGTCCGGCTACAACAACCCCGACATGGACCGCGCCATCGAGGCCGCCCAGGTCGAGACCGACCCCAAAAAACGCATCGAACAGTACAACGAGGTGCAGCGGCTGGCGCAGCGCGATCTGCCGCTGATCGGCCTGTTCGAATTCCGCTGGTTCGGCGTCTGGGACAAGCAGCTGCGCAACGTGACCGACGCGTCGTCCCACTCGCGCAACAACTTCGCCAACGTCTGGCTCGGCAAGGCCTGAGCGCCGCGGGACCCACCAGCCATGTTCGCGCGCCTGCCCCGCCCCGTCCGCTACCTGCTGCAGATCCTGTTCGTGGTGGGCGCCACGGCGGTGGCGAATTTCTTCCTGCTCAAGCTGGTTCCCGGCGACCTGGTGGACGTGATCGCCGCGGAAAACAGCGGCATCACCCCGGCCCACGTGGCTGAGTTGCGGCTGGCCTACGGGCTGGACCAGAGCGTGCTGGCGCAACTGGGCTATTACCTGAAAAGCCTGGCGTCGCTGGACCTGGGCTATTCGTTCCGCTATGGCGAGCCGGTGGCAACGCTGATCTTTGGCAGGCTGCCGGCGACGCTGGCGCTCATTGGCACCGGGCTGGCGCTGTCAGTGGTGTTGGGGGTGCTGCTGGGCGTGCTGGCGGCACGGCGGCCGCATGGTCTGTTGGACACACTGCTGTCGGCCCTGGCCACGGCCGGCTATTCGGCGCCCATGTTCTGGACCGCGCTGATGCTCATCGTGGGGTTCGGCGTGCACCTGGACTGGCTGCCGGTCGGCGGCATTCGCGACGTGGGCGCGGCCTACCAGGGCTGGGCGCTGTGGCTGGACCATGCGCGGCACCTGGCGCTGCCGGTGGCCACGGTGGCGATCTACTACGTGGCCATCTACGCGCGGCTGTCGCGCGCGTCCATGATCGAAACGCTGCAGGAAGACTACATCCGCACCGCGCGCGCTCGCGGCAATGGCGAGGCCCGGGTGATCTGGCGCCATGCGCTGCGCAACGCGATCCTGCCCGTCGTCACCATGCTGGGCCTCCAAAGCAGCGCGCTGCTGGGCGGCAGCATCGTGGTGGAAACCGTGTTCGCCTGGCCCGGCCTGGGCCAGCTGTCGTTCGAGGCCATCGCCAGCCGCGACGTCAACCTGCTGCTGGGCATCCTGCTGATGAGCGCGGCACTGGTGGCGGTGATGAACATTGCCGTCGACGCTACCTACGGGTGGCTGGATCCCCGTGTGAGAAAAGCATGACGCTGCGTATCGGCTTGCTTGCCACGCTGCGCCTGTTGCGCGCGCCGTCCGCCGCCATCGGCGCGGCCATCCTGGCGCTGCTGCTGGGCGCTGCCGCCACCGCCGGCTGGCTGTACCCCGGCGACCCGCTGGAGATGGTGGGTGCACCCTTCACCTGGCCCGGCAGCGACGCCGAGTTTCCCGCCGGCACCGACCTGATGGGCCGCGACATCCTGGCCGGCCTGTTCCACGGCGCGCGCGTGTCGTTGCTGGTGGGCGGCGCCTCCGCCGCCATCGCCTTGGGTATCGGTCTGCTGGTGGGCGCCTTTGCCGGGTACGCCGGCCCGCGCACCGACGCGGTGTTGATGCGCGTGACCGAACTGTTCCAGACCGTGCCGTCGTTTCTGCTGGCGATCGTGCTGGTGGCGATCCTGGGGCCGTCGCTGTCCACCATCATCTTCGCGCTGGGCGTCACGTCCTGGACCGGCATCGCGCGCCTGACGCGCGGCGAATTCATCGCGCTGCGCGAACGCGAATTCGTGCGCGCCGCCCAGGCGCTGGGCGCGGGACACGCCCGCATCATCTTCCGCGAAATTCTTCCCAACGCCCTGCCGCCCATCATCGTCACCACCGCCGTGCTGGTGGCCAACGCCATCCTGTCGGAAGCCGGACTGTCGTTCCTGGGCCTGGGCGACCCCAACGTGGTCAGCTGGGGCAGCATGGTGGGCGCCGGCCGCGAGGCCCTGCGCACCGCCTGGTACATGACCGCCCTGCCCGGCCTGACCATCATGGCCGCCGTGCTGGCGCTGAACCTGCTCAGCGATGCCATCAACGACGCGCTCAACCCCAAGCTGCGGCGCCGCACAGCCACGGCGCCCGCGCCCGCGCGCTGACCCGTCCGGGCCTTGCCAACACGAATGCCATGAGCACACTGATCGACATCCAAGGGCTGAACGTGGCCTTTCCCGGCCACCAGGCCGTCGACAACCTGGACCTGCAGATCCGCGCCGGTGAAACGCTGGCGCTGGTGGGCGAGTCCGGCTGCGGCAAGTCCACCACCGCGCTGGCATTGCTGGGCCTGTTGCCGCGCCACGCCCGTGCCAGCGGCCGCATCCTGTTCGAAGGCCGCGACCTGCTGACCCTGCCGCCGCGCCAGCGCTGCGCGCTGCGCGGCGACCGCATCGCGATGATCTTCCAGGAACCCATGACCAGCCTGAACCCGGTGCTGACGCTGGGCGAACAGATCGGCGAAGCCCTGCGCCTGCATCGCGGCGCCACGGCCCGCGCCGCGCGCCAGCGCGCCATTGAGTTGCTGGACCTGGTGCGGGTGCCGGAGCCGCAGCGCCGGGTCGACGACTACCCGCACCTGTTGTCGGGCGGCCAGCGTCAGCGCGCCATGATCGCCGCCGCCATCGCCTGCGAGCCGGCGCTGCTGGTGGCCGACGAGCCCACCACGGCGCTGGACGTCACCGTGCAGGCGCAGATCCTGCGGCTGCTGGACGACCTGCGCGCCGACCTGGGCATGGGCTTGCTGCTGATCACGCATGACCTGGCCGTGGTGGGCGACTGGGCCGACCGCGTCGCCGTGATGGTGGCCGGCGAGAAGGTCGAGGAAGGCCTGGCGTCGACGCTGCTGTCGCAACCGCGCCATCCGTACACCCGCGGCCTGCTCGGCGCCTCGCTGCGGCTGGACGACGCCACCCACTATCGCCAGCGCCGCCTGCCGGAAATCCGCACGCGGCTGGACCCGGCATCCGGACGGCCCGTCTTCGGGCTGGTCACCCCGCCCCGCGTCGCGGCCGCCAACGACGCCGCCGTGCCCGACGCCGTGCCGCTGTTGCAGGTGCGCGACCTGCGGGTGGACTACCCGACCCGCCAGGGTGCCAAGACGGCCGTGGACGGCGTGTCGTTCCAGATCGAGCGGGGCGAAACGCTGGGCCTGGTGGGCGAATCCGGTTGCGGAAAATCGACGCTTTCTCGCACCCTGGTGCGCCTGCTGGCCCCCGCGGGCGGCCACATCCTGCTGCGTGGGCAGGACACCACCCATCTGGGAAAACGCGACCTGGCCGCCTACCGCCAGAGCGTGCAGATGATCTTCCAGGACCCCTACGCCTCGCTCAACCCGCGGCACACCGTGGCCGACATCCTGGAAGCCGCGCTGCGCATCCATCACGTCACCGACCGCCATGAGCGCCGCCGCCGCATCACCCACATGCTCGATGCCGTGGGCCTGCCGCAGGCCGCCCTGGCCCGCTACCCCAGCGAATTCTCGGGCGGCCAGCGCCAGCGCATCGGCATCGCCCGCGCACTGGTGCTGCGGCCGGCGCTGGTGATCTGCGACGAACCCGTATCGGCGCTGGACGTGTCGGTGCAGGCGCAGATCCTGAACCTGCTGGTGGACCTGAAGGCGGAATTCGGCCTGTCGTACCTGTTCATCTCGCACGACCTGTCGGTGGTGCACTACCTGGCCGACCGGGTGCTGGTCATGAATGCGGGCCGGATCGTCGAAGAAGGGCCCAACGCCACCCTGTGGCGCGACGCCCGCCACCCGTACACGCGCAGCCTGATCGAGGCCCTGCCGCGCGGGCTGGCCGGGGACGGCGAGACGCTGCGCCGCATCGCATAGCGGGCGCTGGCGGGGCCCGGCCAGGCGCCCGGCTGGGCGCGCCCGGCTAGGCGCCCAGCTCGGCGCCCCCCCCCCCACCTCCTCCCAACGCACTACTGGATTGCAGCCAGACGCAGGCCTATACTGAATTCACCCGTTGCTGGACCTTCCTTTTTTCAAAGGAGACGCAACATGTACAGGCATCTGCTCGTCGCCGTGGACGGCTCTCTCACGTCCGAATCGGCCTTCAAGCAAGCACTCGTTTTCGCCAAGGAAATGGGGGCTTCGATCACGATCCTGCGCGCCATTCCGGAAGACCACCTGCTGGTCTACCAGGCCGAAATGCTGGGCGCGCACCAGGCCCCGCCCACCGACCAGGCCCGCAAGAACGCCGCCGCGTATCTCGATGGCCTGGAAATGGAAGCGCGCCACGCCCTGGTGCCCTGCAGCACCGCGGTCGCCGTCAACGACCATCCCCACGAAGCCATCGTCGAAGCGTCGCTGCAGCATCATTGCGACCTGATCGTGATGGGTTCGCACGGGCGCCACGGCATGACGGGCTTTCTCTTGGGCAGCGAAACCCAGCGGGTGCTGGCGCGCACGAAGCTGCCGGTGCTGGTGTTCCGGCAAGACCGGCCGAAGGCCGCGTGAAGGATCAAGGGCTCAGGGGGTGGCGGCCGCCACCGCGGCATGCTGGAACGTGAAGCTGTCGGCATACACATGGTCCAGGCTGGCGCCGCGCTCGGCCAGCAGCGTCGTGGCTTCGCTGACCATGGCCGGGGCGCCGCACAGGTAGATGGCGTGTTCCGACAGGTCGGCATGGTCTTGCAGCACCGCCTGCTGGACATGGCCGCGGCGGCCCTGCCAGCCCGCCCCCGCGCGCGACAGCACGGGCACGAAGTTGAACTCGTACAGGCGCCCCGCCCAGCTTTCGATCTCGTCGCGCAAGTACAGGTCGGCTTCGGTGCGCATGCCCCAGTACAGCGTCACCGGCGGGCAGTCGTCGTTGTCCAGCAGCGATTCCAGGATGGCCTTGATCGGGGCAATGCCGGTGCCCGTCGCCAGCATGATCATCGGCCGCCAGTCTTCCTCGTGGTAGCTGAAGACGCCCAGCGGCGCCTCGATCTCCAGCGGCGCGCCGGCCTGCGCCTGGCCCAGCCAGTGGTCGGTATAGCGGCCGCCGGGGATGCGGCGCACATGAAAATCGACCAGGTTGCCGGCCGGCGCCGACGCCATCGAGAAACTGCGGGTTTCGCCGTCCGGCAGCAGCACATTCATGTACTGGCCCGGTGCGTAGTCCAGCGGCGTATCCGGCGGCAGCGCCAGCGTCAGGTGTATCACGTCATCGCACAGCGGCGCGATGCGATGCACCTGGGCGGGCAGGCGCCGCGGCTCGGCAAACGCGCGCCGGTCGGGCACGCTCAGGCTCAGGTCGCTCTGGGGCCGCGCCTGGCAGGCCAGCGCGTAGCCCTGGGCCGCCTCTTCCGGCGTCAACGCCATGGGGAACTCGTCGTAGGTCACCGTTCCCGCCTCCAGCTTCACGCGGCAGGTGCCGCAGCCGCCGAAGGTGCATTCGTGCGGCAGCTTCACCGCGGCGCGGGTGGCGGCGTCCAGCACGGATTCGCCTTCTTCCACCAGAAAGGTCTGCTCGGTTTCCAGGATATGCACGCGGTATGCCATGACGTCACCAGCCGGCTGTCGATTATTTCTTGATGTCGGCCTGCACCAGCACTTTCAGGCCGTGCGGCTCCAGCAGTTCGGCCAGCGCGGTCAACGCCGCCAGGCCGGCCTGGGTGTCCTGCTCGCCGTTGCCGCCGCTCAGGCCCACTCCGCCTATCACCTCGTCGTTGACCACGATGGGAAAACCGCCGACAAACGCGGCGAACTTGCCCTCGAAGCTCCATTGGATGCCGAAGGCCTCGTTGCCCGGCAACGCGGGGCCGTTGGGCGGCGTGGTGAACAAATGGGTCGAGCGTTTGTGGCCCGCGGCGGTAAAGGCCTTGTTCCAGGCGATCTGCGGGCCGGTGATGCGGGCGCCGTTCATGCGCTCCAGCGCTATCGGGTAGCCGCCGTCGTCGACGATGCACACCGATTCCAGCACGCCGATCTGTTCCGATCGAGCGATGGCCGCACGCACCATGGCGCGCGCTTCTTCCAGTTCCAGGCGATAGATCTGCTTCATGTCAGTGATTCCCAGGTTGGCCGTCAGCCGGCGCGGTAGACGGTCTTGATCTGCGTATAGAACTCCAGCCCGACGCGGCCCGACTCGCGGAACGTCGACGTACTGGAACTTTTCAGGCCGCCGAACGGCGCGTTGATGAGATTGCCGGTGGTGGTGCGGTTGATCTTCACCGTGCCGGCCTGGATGTCGCGGGCGAAGCGATGCGCATAACGCGCATCGGTCGTGGCGATGGCGGCCGACAGGCCGTATTCCGTGTCGTTGGCGCAGGCGATAGCCTCGTCGTAGCCGTCCACCGCAATCAGGGCCAGCACCGGGCCGAAGATTTCCTCGCGGGCGATCCGCATCTGCTGCGTCACGTCGGTAAACAGGGCCGGCGTGACGTAGTAGCCGCGGTCAAAGCCCTCGCCGGTCAGGCGATCGCCGCCCAGCAGATGGGTGGCTTCCTGCTTGCCCACCGCCACGTAGCTCAGCACCGTGTCCAGCTGCTTCTGCGTGGCCAGCGGACCCAGGTCGAAATTGCCGTCCAGGCCATTGCCGATGGTCAGCGCCTTCATCCTTGCCAGCAGCTTGTCGGTAAAGGCCGGCAGCACTTTGCGATCGACCAGCAGGCGACTGGTGCCGGTGCACGCCTGGCCCGACAGCGAAAAGCCGCCTTTCACGGCCAGATCCACTGCGCGGTCCAGGTCGGCATCGGCCAGCACGATCAATGGGTTCTTGCCGCCCAGCTCCATCTGCGTGCGCGTGGTCAGGCCCGCGCCGCGGTGGATCTGCTCGCCCGCGGCGGTCGACCCGGTGAACGAAATCGCGCGCACGGCCGGCGCGGTGGTGATGGATGCCCCCACTTTGGACGCCGGCCCGATGACCAGATTCAGCACGCCCGCAGGCAGCCCGGCCTGCACGAAGGCTTCGGCCAGCCGGTAACCCGACAGCGGCGCGTCCGACGACGGCTTGAAGACCACCGTATTGCCGCTGATCAGCGCCGGGGCGATCTTGCGCGCCGGAATCGAGATCGGGAAGTTCCACGGCGAAATGACCGTCACCACGCCCAGCGGCTCGCGCTGGCTGTAGACCACCATGTCCGGATCGTCGTTGACGAAGGTCTCACCGGTGAACGACTGCCCTTCCACCGCGTAGAAGCGGATGGTCTGGGCCGACCGCAGCACTTCGTCGCGCGCCAGCGCCAGGCCCTTGCCTTCTTCGCGGGTCAGTTCCCGCGCCACGCTGTCGGCGTGGTCTTCCAGGTATTGGGCGGCGCGAAACAGAATGGCCGCGCGCTTGGAGATCGGCGTGTCGCGCCACGCGGCAAACGCCGCCTGCGCGGCGGCCACCGCCCGGGCGCCGTCGGTCGCGTCCGACAGCGGAAACCGCCCCACCACGTCCGTCGTGTCGGCGGGATTGAAGTTGGGGGCCGTGGCGCCCGAGGCGCAAGGCACCCATTCACCGCCAATATGGTTCTGGAATTCCTGCTGCGAAAGATCGTCCACGGGTGTCCTTCCTTTGCCGGGCTGGCCGGAGTGCCCGGAAATCGGCCGTCTGAGGTAATTTCTGAACATTGTATACTTTAATCTAAATCGTTCGATCCACGTAAACCCGAAGGCGGCCGCCCCGGGTGGCCATACCCGGACGGCCGCTCACCCTCGTTCACTGCCAGATCAGGACGGCGCAGATGGTGGACACGAACAGCGCCAGCAGCACCGGCACGAGCAGCGCCCGCACCAGCGACAGCACGTGCACCCGAGCAAACCCCGCCACGGCGATCAGCGACGACCAGGCGATCAGCGTGCCGCCCCCGGTCCAGACCGCGCCCATCTGGCCCACTGCGGCCAGCGTGGCCGGGTCCACCCCCACCACCGGGCCCAGCGCGCCGGACAAGGTGCCCGTCAGGGGCAGACCGGCGAAACCCGAGCCGTCGATGCCGGTGATCATGCCCACCAGCAGCACGCCGAAGGCGACCAGGAAGTGGTTTTCGGGAATCAGGTGCTGGGCCGCCGAGATCACCTCGAACAGCAGGCCCGGCGCCTGCGCCTGGGGCATGCCCAGGATCTGGGCCGCAGTCTCATTGGCGCCCACGAAGAAAAAGCCCGCGATCGGCAGCACCGAGCCCATGGCTTTGAAAGCGAACACGAAGCCGTCGGTGACGTGCTCGGGGCATACGTCCAGCATCTTGCGCGGGCCTTCGGCGGCCAGCGTCACGAACATCATCACCACGAAGGCCACGCCGCCCACCAGCGCCGCCGCGTCGCCGCCGCGCAGGGCCGGCAGGCCGGGAACCAGCCGCGGCACGACCATCACGGCAATCACGCCCAGGAACGCCAGCGGCGTCACCACCGCGAACACGCGCGACCAGCGCACACGCCGCCGTTCGGCCTCGTCCAGCCCCGGGCCACGCGGCAGCGTGGGGTTGGCGCCCATGGTGCCGCGGGCCAGTTCCGCCTTGTCGAACGAGCCGGAGTGCTCGATCTCGGCCAGGCTGCCGTCCTGCGCGCGGGCCTGCCAGGCCGGCAGCAGCGCCGGGTCGGCCGCCACGATGTGCTTGCGGATCAGCAGATAGGCAGCGGTCAGCGCCACCGCGCCGGTGATCAAGGACAGCACCAGCGCGCGGTCTGCCACGACCGCCGCGCTGACCGCCGCGCCCGCCGCCTTGGCGCTGATGCCCGGCGCTACGCCGATGACGTAGTCCGACGACAGCGCCATGCCCTGCCCGGCAATGGCGATCGCCATCGCGCCCGCCAGGGGCGGCAGGCCCGCCGCGATGGCCGCGGGCAGCAGGATGGCCGACACCAGCGGTACCGCCGGCGTGGGCCAGAAGAACAGCGAGATCACATAGGTACAGAGCGCCAGGATGATGAACGACGAGTGCCCGCCCCGCATCACCCGCCGGAACGGCTGCACCATGCGCACATCCGCCTGCAGCGTCTTGAGCGCATTGAGCAGCGCGGTCATGAAGGTGATGACCAGAAAGATGTTGAATAGCTCTTTGGCCGCCACGAAGCTGGCCGAAAAAATGCCGATCAGCCCGCTGATCGGGTTGCCCGTGATGGCCAGCACCACCAGAAAAGTACCGATCACCGACGGCACCACCACATTGGCCCGCAGGATCATCGTCAGGATGATGGCGGCCACACTGGCCAGGTACACCCAGTGAGCGGCGTTGAGCACGACGTCCGATTGCATGCGTGATTCCCCTTGTCGACGTGGCTGTTAAGTCGCCACGTCGGTATACTATATTTAGTTTGAAGCCATACCCATCGAAATATGCAGGGCCTAGGGAAACCGATAATTCTGAAAACTTCTTGAATATCCCAGGAAAATCAGGGTACTAACTGGTGCATCGCGCCCAGTTATGGTGCATCATGAAAAAACGCTTAGACTACCGTATACATAAATAGGCCCTCAGGCATGGCATCCTTCGTCCCGGATTTCTGGCACTACGCGGCCATGGCGGTCGTGGTGTTCGGGGCCGCGCTGGCCCAGGGGGTAGGCGGCATCGGCTTCGCCATGTTCGCCGCGCCGGTCGCGGCGCTGTGCTTTCCTCAGCTGGCGCCCGGCCCATTGCTGACATTGGGCGGCTTCATTTCCCTTCTGACCGCCCTGCGCGAACGCGCCGCCATCGACTGGCGCGCGGTGGGCTATGCCCTGACGGGCCGCGCCGCCGGCACGTTGATCGCCATCTACGCCATGGCCCGCTTTTCGGCCCAGGCGCTGGGCCTGCTTTTTGCCGTGATGATCCTGGCTGCCGTCGCGCTCAGCCTGGCCGGCCTGCGCTTTGCCGCCACGCCGGGCCGCGTCTCGGGCGCCGGCGTGGCCTCGGGCATCATGGGCACCATGACCTCGGTAGGCGCCCCGCCCATCGCCATCGTGCTGCAGCATGCCGAGCCCGCGCGGCTGCGCGCCACGCTGGGCATGGTCTTATTTCTAGGGTCCATCTTCTCGCTGGCCATGCTGGCGCTGGCCAATCGCTACACCGGTTACCACGCCGGGCTGGCGCTCAGCCTGGCGCCCTTCCTGCTGGCCGGCTTTGCCGTTTCCAGCCGCTTGCGCCAACTTCTGCCCCCGCGCGCCGTGCGCGGCGTGCTGCTGGGCGCCTGCGCCCTGGGCGCTGTCGGCGTCATCGCCAAGGCCCTGTGGATGGGTTGACGCCGCCGGCCCTCATCACCGCCACACCGCCCGCTGATACAACCCGGTAATACAATGAAGACTGTATCCATTCCACCCACCCCGCTCGCCATGACCACCATGCCCGTCAGCCCGCAAGCCGTAGACACGCAGCCTTCCGCCCCGCTGAAGATCGGCGAGCAGCATCCGCAGTTGTTCGCGGTCATTCGCGACAAGCTGCGCGAGCGCATTCTCAGCGGCGAATTCACGCCGGGCGATCGCCTGGTCGAAGGCCGCCTGTCCGAAGAAATGGGGGTGTCGCGCATCCCGGTGCGCGAAGCTTTGCGGGCGCTGGCCGCCGAAGGGCTGGTCACCATCGAGCCGCGCCGCGGGGCGTCCGTGTCGGTGCTGTCCGACGCGGTGGCCTACGACATGGTCGAAGTGCGTGCCACGCTCGAAGGCCTGAACGCCAAGCTGGCGGCGCAGCGCCGCGACGACAAGACCGTAGAACGCCTGCAGGCCTTCCTGCGCGAAGGCACCGAGGCCGCGCGCAGCGAACAGCTGGACAAGTTCCTGGCGCTGAATTCGCAGTTCCACGAAATGCTGGCCACCATCGGCGGCAACGTGGTGCTGACCGACCTGATGCGATCCTTGCGCGACCGCACCGCGCTGCTGTTCGCGCCCAGCAACATGCACCGCGCCAAGCAGAACTGGGACGAACACTCGCAGATCCTGAACGCCGTCATCGCCGGCAACGGCGACCTGGCCGCCCTGCTGGCCAGCCAGCACGTGCACAACGCCGCCAAGGCCTACACCGAAACGCGCCAGGCGCACTCGTCGGCCGCCTGAGCGGCCGGCGCGTCATTCCGCGATCACGAGTCCGCCTGCGCGGCGGGCTCTGCGGCAGCAGGCGCACTGGCCACGGCCTGCACCACGCCCTTGCCGTTCTGCACCACCCACGACACGGCCACGTCGCCCAGCACGAAGGTCTGGCACGCCATGCGGTAGCCGGCCTCGAAATCCTCGGGCCGCAGATGCTTGCGTTCCTTGGGCTTGATGGCGTCGGTATTTTCCAGCCCCTGTTCGATGCGGCATTTGCAGGTGCCGCACAGCCCCCCGCCGCACTTGAACGGAATGCCGCCGCGCTCCTTGAGCGACACGCGCAGCAGATTGCTGTTTTCGGGTGCGGTGACGACCTTGCCGCCGTTCGAAAGAAAAGTGATATTGACCATGCTGCTCAATGCTCCGCGGCGACGGGATGGGCGCGTCGCGTCAAAGTGGTGTCGCTGCTGCCGAATCGCGTCAGGTGATCCAGCTCGCGGCGCGCGGCCTCGATCGAGGCGAAGTGATCCAGGAATTTGGACGGCACGCGGTTCACGACATACGGCGGCGTCTCTTCGGTGACGACCAGCCGGGTCGGTCCGGCCAGCCGCGCAATGCTGAACACCGCGCGCGTTCGGCCGCCGCAGGTGTAGTCGTAGGTTTCGATGATCTCGGCGCCCTCGCCCGCTTCGGTGCGGAACACGCCGGGCTTGGTCGTCAGGATCACATAGGGCGCATCGCCTGGATTCATGCGGGCTTCCTGGTGGGGGTCGGTCGGGTCTGGGGCCACGGCAAAAGGCCCTAGCCTTCCGTGTCCTGCGCCAGTTCGACGTCGTGGCCGATCCACAGCTGGCAGACCAGCCGGTAGCCGTCGTCGACACGATCGCCCAGCTGCTTTTTTTCTTTCCAGTTCACAGGTGGCAGGTGCTCGGCCCCGGACAGGACGCGGCAGGCGCATTTGGCGCACTTGCCCATGCCGCACTCGTAGCGCAGGTGCGGAAAGGGAAACTGCCGGATGCCGGCGCGCACGACCAGATTGGTGTTGTCCTGCACCACGCCGGTGTAGGTCTGGCCGCCTTTGTGGAATACAACGGTGGGCATGGATCGGGGGTTCCGTGTCAGTGGCCGCAGCAGCGCCCGCGCGGGCTGCGCAGGCGCCGCCATGGCCAGGGAATCAGGCGGCCAGGCCCAGCTCGGGCAGCGCCACTTCCTGCTGCACGTAATCGGTGTAGAGCGCCGTGGTGTACAGCAACCGCATCTGCGCGCCGATTTCGCAGATCTTCAGGCAGCGCTGTTGCAGGTCTACCGTGTTGGCGTGCTCCAGCACGATCTGGTAGCCGCGTTCGCCGTGGATCTCGTCGGACACGATGTGCAGGTCGAAGAACTCGACCTCTTCGTCGGTAAAGCCGTACTTCTCGCGCAGGGTCGGCGTCTGCTTGCGATAGATGGACGGCACCTGCGATTCCAGGCCCACCACCAGGCCGGCCACGGCCACGATGGGGTCTTCGCGCATGGCCACGGCGTAGCACCAGCTTTGCAGCGCCCGCGTGGTGGGCGACATGTTGTCGGGGTTGGTCACGCGTTCGCGCGTGGTGCCGCAGGCTTCGGCAAAGCGGATCAGCAGGTCGGTGTGGCGGTCACCGCCGATTTCCTCTTCGTACATGTTCGCCAGGAGGAAATCCTTGGCTTCCGTGTAGGTGTCCGGCGTGCGGGCGTACAGGTAGCCCAGGTAGTCGGCGAAGGGGCCGACGTAGTGGTAGTGGTTTTCGGCCCAGCGTTGCAGATGCTGGCGGCTGAGCTTGCCTTCGGCCCAGGCAATGGAAAAGGGCGAAGCGTTGGCGCTTTTGCCCTTGATCGCGTTTTCCAACGCGCTACGAAATTCATCTCGGTTCATCAGTTCTGCCATGACGCGCTCCAGGTCCTATGGGGGAGGGGGGCCGGCCGGTTGCTGCTCTTGGCCGATGATGAACATTGTATACCGTCTACCGTTTTAGTCGCCTAGGGTATTCCCGTCCGCCTTAATCGATTAAGGGGACCGACCCTCTGTTATCAAGGACTTGCGGCCTTCTTACCGGGTTGATCAAAGCGTGCGCAGAGCGGTACAATGAATACACTTTCAATGCAATACGGAAATACCATGACGAACCGCCATCCCCTCGGAGACGCCCCGATCGGCCAGCAGCTGCTGGCCCACTACGCCCGCCGCGACGCCGTGCGCCACGCCACGCCCCTGCTGCCCAAGTCCTGGTCGGAATGCTTCGCGCCGCTGCGCAACGAACGGCTGCAGCCCCTGGCCGCGTCCACGGGCCAGAAAAACAAAGGGCGCAATGACGCGCCGGTGGCGCAGGCGGGCTGAACCGCCTGATGCGTGTGGTGAAACGCTTGGCGCAAAGCGCCTGGGATGAAGCGCGACAGTTGGCCCGCCCTGCACGAAGCAGGCAGGCCAGGCGGCCCCCCTCTCAGGCGTGCTATGCCGCTTGCCGCTGCCAGCGCCGCTTGATCCCGGCCAACAGCAGCACCAGGAAAAATCCCAGCGTGTAGGCCAGCATGTCCCACCAGTCGGGCACGCTGCCCAGAACGATGCGCAGCACCGGCTGCTCGATCCGCCAGCCCAGGTAGCGGGCCAGGTACTGGCCGAATTCCACCGCATAGCCGGTCAGCAGCGCCGCCACCGCCAGAGGCAGCACGCCCGCGCGGATGAAGCTGCGATACACCAGATAGGCCCACCCCACGGCCACCACATCCCCCACGAAACCGCGCAACAGCGGGTAGGGCCTGCCCAGGGTGGCGATCAGCACCTCCAGCAGGGTCACGGCCAGCAGGGCGACAAAGGCGGATCGGTTGAAGGTCAGTAGTCTCATCATGTGGCCACGGGCGGTGCCTGCGCGGGCGGCGGGCTTGCCGGCGCCCGCAGGGGCATATCGTGCGAAAAATTCGGTTATTGGAACGGCGAACGTGACAATTCAGGTGCTGTTCACCCCGTTGTCAGCCCGTCAGGCGTAGCCTGATCCGACCGCGCCGCGAGGGGCAGGGTACTAGAAAACAACGAGGAGACAAGCATGAGCACATTCGATCCGGATGGGCGCCGGCGCTTCCTGCGTCAAGCCTGTACCGTGGGCGCCGCCGGCACGCTGGCCGGCCACGCCCTGACCAGCCTGGCCGCCCCGGCCACCGTCACGTTGCCGTTCGCCAACGGCGAGCGCGACCTGATCGCCTACCCCCAGAAGCGCCCCCTGATCCGCCAGACCTCGCGGCCGCCGCAACTGGAAACCCCATTCGCGGTGTTCAACGACGGCGTCATCACGCCCAACGACGCGTTCTTCGTGCGCTACCACCTGGGCAACATCCCCACTGCCATCGACCCGGCCACCTACCGGCTGCGCGTCAGCGGCAAGGTCGGCACGCCGCTGGAACTGTCGCTGGCCGACCTGAAGCAGCAGTTCGGCGCCCCGGTCGAACTGGTGGCCGTCACCCAATGCTCCGGCAACAGCCGCGGCTTTTTCGAGCCCCGCGTAGGCGGCGGACAATTGGCCAACGGCGCCATGGGCAACGCCCGCTGGCTGGGCATTCCGCTCAAGCGCATCCTGGAAAAGGCCGGTATCCAGGCCGGCGCCCGCCAGGTCACTTTCGAAGGGCTAGACCGCCCCGTCTTGCCCGGCACGCCCGAATTCGTCAAGGCGCTGGACGCGGCCCACGCGCTGGATGGCGAGGTCATGCTGGCCTACGCCATGAACGGCGCCGACCTGCCCATGCTCAACGGCTATCCCGTGCGGCTGGTGGTGCCGGGCCACTACGGCACCTACTGGGTCAAGCATCTGGCCGACATCAAGGTGCTGGACACCGAGTTCGACGGCTTCTGGATGCAGAAGGCCTACCGCATCCCCGACAACGACTGCGCCTGTACTCCCGTGGGCAAGGCGCCGGAGAAAACCCGCCCCATCGGCCGCTACAACGTGCGCAGCTTCATCACCAGCCTGGCCGACGGCGCCCGCGTGGCGCGCGGGCGGCCGGTATCGGTGCGCGGCATTGCCTTTGACGGCGGCCATGGCATCCGCGAGGTGCAGTTCTCGGCCGACGACGGCAAGACCTGGCGCGCCGCCAGACTGGGCCAGGACCTGGGGCGCTATTCCTTCCGCGAGTGGCACGCCGAGTTCACGCCCGACAAGGCCGGCGCCTATGCCCTGAAAGTGCGCGCCACCAACATGGCTGGAGAAACCCAGCCGCTGGACCCGCTCTGGAACCCGTCCGGCTACATGCGCAACGTGGTCGAAACCGTGCGCGTCGACGCCGCGTAAGGAGCCCGCCATGACCCGATCCCCCACCCCCGCTTGCCCCATCCGCCTGGCTGGCCTGCTCCTGACGCTGGCCGCCGCCTGTGCCGCCGCGCCTGCCGTTGCCCTGGACATCCAGCTGCCCACCGAGACCGCCACCCTGCATCCCGGCACCGGCCCCGGCGCCCAAAGCGCCGCCCTGTGCCTGATGTGCCACTCGGTCGACTACCTGTCGTCGCAACCGCCCATGCCGATCGGCTTCTGGGACGCCGAGGTCAAGAAGATGGTCGGCACCTACGGCGCCCCCATCCCGGCCGACCAGGTGCCGCTGATCGTGCAATACCTGAACCAGGCCTACCCGCCGCCCCCGGCGGCGTCCGCCAAGCCCTGAGCCTGCCCCCGACGCCGCGCCGCCCCTTGCGGGCGGCGTCGCAATCCCTCACATTGCGGCCATTGCCTCGACTTAACCGGGACCCCTATTAGGCGTACCATTGGACGGCCCCCGCCCGCCGTTCCCCGGGGTTCCCAGAGGCCTACATGCTCCAGCCCGTCTCGGCCAACACCGATCTGGCCGCCGCCCCGCCCGAGGTGGCCGCAGCCGCCCCCCAACCCGTCCTGCGGGTCAGCACGCTTTCCCCCTTTGCCTTTCCCGCGTTCCGCATCATCTGGATCGCCAACCTGTTCGCCAACCTGGGCACCTGGGCGCAATCCGTCGCCGCCGCCTGGGTCATCACCACCGAACAGAGCAGCCCGCTGATGGTCGCAATGATTCAGGTGGCGGCGGCCTTCCCGCTGGTGGCGCTGTCCATCCTGACCGGCGTGCTGGCCGACAACTACGACCGCCGCAAGGTCATGCTCACCGGCATGCTGCTGGAACTGGCCGGCGGCATCTTCATCACCATCCTGGCCTTCGCCGGCCTCTTGCACCCGGTCACCCTGATCATCTCGGTGTTCTGCATCGCCATCGGCAGCGCGGTCGTCACGCCCGCCTGGCAGGCCGCGGTGGGCGAACAGGTGCCGCGCGCCCACGTCGGCAGCGCGGTGCTGCTGAACAGCGTGAACTTCAACGTGGCGCGCGCCGTCGGCCCGGCCATCGGCGGCCTGCTGCTCGGCGCCACGGGCGCGCCCACCGTGTTCCTGCTGAACTGCGTCTGCTACGCCGGGCTGATCTGGGCCATCTGGCGCTGGCGCCGCGACATTCCCGAGCGGCGCCTGCCGCCCGAACGGCTCTTCGAAGGCGTGATCGCCGCGCTGCGCTACACCCAGCATTCCACCGTGACGCGGCTGGTGATGCTGCGGGCCTTTGCCTTTGGCCTGTCGGCCAGCGCCCTGTGGGCGCTGCTGCCGCTGCTGGCCTATGGCCACGAAGACGGCAACGCGCTGCTGTACGGCTACATGCTGGGCGCGCTGGGCGTGGGCGCCATCCTGGGCAGCGCCGTGGTCCGCCGGCTGCAGGCGGCCTGGGGTGCCGGCGGGCTGGTCAGCGCCGCCGCGGGGCTGCTCGCCGCCTGCCTGGTGGCGCTGGGCACGACCACCACCTTGTGGGTGGCCTTTCCCGCGCTGCTGCTGTCCGGCGGCTGCTGGATCGGCGTACTGGCCACCTACAACACCACGGTGCAGATGCTGGTGCCCGACTGGGTCAAGGCGCGCTCGCTGGCGCTGTACCAGACCGCCATCTTCGGCGGGCTGGCGGCCGGCTCGTTCATGTGGGGCCACTTCGCCGGCACCATGGGCGTGTCCGGCGCCCTGTCGGCAGCCGGCATCATGCTGGGCATCACCGTGGCCCTGCTGTACCGCTCGCGCCTGCCCGAACAGGTCGACACCCAATCGCTGGCACGCGCCGACAGCACCGAACCGGCCCTGTCGGCCGCGGGCTTCAACACTCAGCACGGCGCGGTGCTGGTGGCGGTGGAATACCTGATTCCCAAGGAAAAGCTGTCCGAACTCATTCGTGCCGCCGGACCGCTGCGCCAGCTGCGGCTGCGCAACGGCGCGCAGCAATGGCAGCTGTTTCGCGACCTGGAACGCGAAGGCGTCTGGCGCGAGGTCTTCCTGGTGGAAAGCTGGATGCAGTACCTGCGCATGCTCGACCGCCTGACGCTGGCCGACAAGATCGTGCTGGACCAGCTGCGGGCGCTGCACACGGGCGACAAACCGCCGGTGGTGTCGCGCAACGTCAGCTACCTGGCCATGAACGAAGCCCAGGGCTTCTCGCTGCGCCGCGAACCCGAATCCCTCTGACCCACAAGGCCCGACCATGCTGACCTCTCTCTGGCGTAAATGGCGTGCGTCGGGCCATGGCGGGCCTGCCCTGGACGTGATCCTGGCCGGCGCCGATCCCGATGCGCCGCTGGCACAGCGCAATCTGTGGATGGTGGACCTGTGCCGCTGGATCGACCGGCCAGGCCGTGCGCCGGCCGACGACGGCCGCCACCCGCAGCATGCACGCCTGCGCTACGTACTGCAGGTGCTGGAGCACAACCCGGCGCTGGCCACGCCCGTCGCCGCCACGCTGCGCTCGCTGATCGCCGACAACGACCCCACCTCGCTGCTGTGCGACACCGGCGTGGCCTCGCACCCCGGTTTCTGGGGGGAATTCTGGGAACGCGCGCAGGCCCGGCTGTTACCGCCGCCGCCCAACCGCAGCGACATGTTCGGCCTGTTTTCGCTGATCTTCCGCAAGGCCCACGATGCCTCGTGGATCGAAGCGCTGGACGACGACACGCTGACGCGCATGCGCCTGCTACTACGCCACGGCGACGGCGTGACGCGCGCCGATCCCGCCGCCCCCGAACCGCCGCCCCGTTTCCTCGAGGAAGCGCTCACCAGCAGCATCCAGGTGCTGGCCAGCCAGGTGCGCGCCACCGGCCTGAGTCAGGACATCCGCTCGCGCCTGCCCGGCCGCGTGCGGGAAAATCCCTTCTTTCCGCTGGCAACGGCCGCCGCCGAACTGTGCGACAGCGCGCCCGACACCCCGCGCGAGGTCTTCGGCCGGCGCCTGAACGTGTTCCGCGCGCTGCTCGACAGTTGCCGCGCGGCCTCGCAGCAGGTCTATGCCGAACTGGAACAGAACGGCGTATCGGTCGAAGTCGTCTTCCAGATCGAACGCATGAAGTTGCGCCTGGCGCGCATCGAACTGCTGCTCAGCGTATGGGTTGACCCCACTCAGCGCCATAAATACGTGCACCTGGCTGCCGAACTGATCCGCTCGACCCAGGCTCGCAGCAGCATCCGTCACCTGGCCGCCTCGTCGTTCGCGCAACTGGCCCGCCGCGTCATGGAACGCACCGCCGAAACCGGCGAACACTACATCGCGCGCGACCCCGCCGAATACCTGACGATGCTCAAGGCCTCGGCCGGCGGCGGCCTGGTGATGGTGCTGACGGTGTACCTGAAGTTCTTCATCGTCTCGCTGCACCTGGACAAGTTCATCGAAGGCCTGCTGGCCTCGCTGAACTACGCGGGCGGCTTTCTCGCCATCCACTTCGCCCACTTCACGCTGGCCACCAAGCAGCCCGCCATGACCGGCCCGGCGCTGGCTCACCGGCTGGACGAGGCCAATACCCCCGAGGGCCGCGAGGCCTTCCTGGACGACACCCTGTCCATGATCCGCTCGAACGCGGCCGCCATCCTGGGCAACCTGGCGGTGGTGTTTCCGCTGGCCTGGGCGGTGCAGTGGATAGCGCAGAACGCGCTGGACCGGCCCCTGATCGACGCGCAGAAAGCGCAGACCACGCTCGACTCGTTCTCGGCCTGGGGCCCCACGCCCATCTACGCCGCCGCCACCGGCGTGCTGCTGTGGCTGTCCAGCCTGGTCGCCGGGTGGGCCGACAACTGGTTCGCCCTGCACCGCGTGCACGACGTGATGGCCTACGACCGGCGCGTGCGCCACCTGTTCGGCACGCGCGGCGCGGCCCGCTGGGCGGGATTCTGGCAACGCAATATCTCCGGCATCGCCGGCAATGTCTCGTTGGGGCTGATGCTGGGCCTGGGGCCGGCCATCGTCAGCTTCTTCGGGCCGCACGTCGAAGTGCGACACGTGACGCTTTCCGCCGGCCAGATCGGATCGGCCATCGGCGCGCTGGGCTGGGAAGTCGTGCACACGCACGCGTTCTGGATGGCGGTGGCGGGCACCGCCTTGACCGGCATCCTGAACGTGGGGGTGAGCTTCGCATTGGCCTTCAACGTGGCGCTGCGCTCACGCAACCTGCGCCGCGGCGATCGCCAGGCGCTGGCCCTGGGCGTGCGCCGACGCATCTGGCAGCGCCCCGCCACGCTGTTCTGGCCGGTCAAGCCGCGGCCGGCGGCGCCGCAAGCCTGACCGGGGCCGCGCGGGCACGCCAGGCGGCGCCGCGCGCATCGAAGGGCGAACCCGCAGCTGGCGGCGCTACACGCCCGCTTCCGGCGCCCAACCGCCCGCCACGCGCTGCATCCGCGGCGATTCGAACGCACAGGCCAGCGGAATCGGCGCGCCCTCGGCATCCACCAGCCGCGTGCGCCAGCGCTCGCCCTGGCACATGGCTACCACGATACCGGCCACTTGCGCCTGGCAGCGCTGCAGCAACGTCAGGGCCGATGCCATGGTCTGGCCGGTGCTGACCGCATCGTCCACCACCAGCACGCGCCGCCCGCGCAGCATATCCGCCAGGTTCGGGTCCACGTACAGCAGCTTGCCGGCATCCGGCGTGGTCAACGAGCGCACCGGCACGGCCAGGCTTTCGTCATACCAGTACTTGCGCGAATAGCCGAACGGCACGTAACGCGAAAAGCCCAGCCCGCGCGCCACCAGCGGCGCGAATGCCAGCCCCAGCGTGGGCAGGCCCACCACGATCTCGGCGCCGAAGGCGCGCGCCCGTTCGGCCATGAAGCCGGCCAAAGTCTCCACCACGTCCAGGCTGGCGTGGTTGGCGATCAGCGACGCCACGCAGCGCCGCGGATCGGCCGGCACGCCGCGCAGCGGCAGCACCAGGTAACGGCCGTCGGGCAGGCGCGCCGGATAGCCGCCCGAGTAGGGCGGCTCGGCAGGAATCGTCAGCGCGTCGGCGGCGACGATCTCCTGCCAGTAGCCGGTGGTGGCGTCGAACGGTAGGAAGTCAGGCTCAGGGGCGTGCTCGCCCTGGACATCAGTAGCAGTCATGCGGTTCAGGAGCAGGGCGGCCGGCAGCGCTCAGCGCGCGCCGTCGGCCAGAAAGGCCTCGGCCAGCTTGACCCAGTAGCTGGCGGTGACCGGAAGAATGGCGTCGTTGAAGTCGTAGTCGGGGTTGTGCACCATGCAGCCGCCTTCGCCCTCGCCGTTGCCCACGATGAAATAGCTGCCCGGCACCGCTTCCAGCATGAAGGCGAAGTCGTCGCTGGCCTGCAGCGGTTCCAGGTCGGGAATCACGAGCGACTCGCCCAGCCAGTCGCGCGCCACAGCGGCCGCGAATTCGGTGGCGCCGGCATCGTTCACCACGGGCGGATAGCGCCAGCGGTAATCCACCGTCACGCTGGCCCGGTGCACCGCGGCCTGGGCCGTCGCGATCGCCGTGATGCGCTCGCGCAGCAGGGCGCGCGTCGTGGGCTTGCGGGCCCTGACGGTCAGGCGCAGCTCGACGGTCTTGGGAATCACGTTCGGCGCATCGCCGCCGTGAATGGCGCCGATGGTCACCACGGCCATGTCGTTGGGATCGATCTCGCGCGACACGATGGTCTGCAAGGCCAGCACGATATGGGCCGCAGCCACCACCGGGTCCACCGCCACGTGCGGCATGGCGCCGTGGCCGCCAACGCCGCTGACCGTCAGCACCACCGTGTCCGACGAGCTGTACATGGCCCCGGCGCGAAAGCCGAAATGCCCGGCCGGATAGCCCGGCTCGTTGTGAAAGCTGTACACCGCGTCGCACGGAAAGCGCTCGAACAGGCCGTCGGCGATCATCTTCTGTGCGCCGCCGTGGCCTTCCTCGGCCGGCTGGAAGATCAGGTGCAGCGTGCCATCGAACTGGCCGCGCTGCGCCAGCGCCTGGGCCGCGGCCAGCAGCGTGGCCGTGTGGCCGTCGTGGCCGCATGCGTGCATCTTGCCCGGGTGGGCGCTGGCATAGGGCAGGCCGGTGGTCTCGTGGATGGGCAGGGCGTCCATATCGGCGCGCAGCCCCAGGCGGCGCGTGCCGGTGCCGCGCCGCAAGGTGCCCACCACGCCGGTCACGCCCAGGCCGCGGTGCACCTCGAAACCCCAGGCCGCCAGGCGCTCGGCCACCAGGTCGCCGGTGGCGACCTCTTCATAGGCCAGTTCAGGGTTGGCGTGGATGCGGTGGCGCAACGCCACCATGTCGTCCTGGATCGCGCGAATCTCGGGCAGCACGGGGCCGGTGACGGCAAAGCTCATGGCGTCTACTCCTGCTGGATGTTGGCGCTTTTGACGATGTGCGCGTATACGTCTTTCTCTTTCTTCAGGAACGCGGCGAAGGCCTCGGGCGAGCCCTGGCCGGCGATGGCGCCGCCCTCGGCCAGGCGCTTTTGCACGTCGCTCATCTGCAGCACCGCGTTCAGTTCCTGGTTCAGGCGTTGCACCACCTCGGGCGGCGTGCCCGCCGGCACGAATACGCCGGTCCAGGTATTCAATTCAAAGCCCTTGAGTTCGGGCGTTTCGGCAAACGCCTGCACGTCCGGCAGCGTGGCGATGCGCGTGGCCGACGTCAGCCCCAGGGCGCGCAGCTTGTTCTGCTGCACCAGCGGCGTGGCGCTGGTGGTGACCAACAGGCCCAGGTCCACCTGGCCGCCCATGACATCGTTGGTGATCTGCGCGCCGCCGCGGTAGGGCACGTGCACCAGCTTGACCTTGGCCTGCTCCTGCATCACTTCCATCGCCAGGTGCAGCACGGTGCCCACGCCCGATGAGGCGTAGGTCAGCGTATCCGGCTTGCTGCGCGCCAAGGCGATCAGTTCCTGCATGTTGTTGGCCGGCAGGCCCGGACGGGCCAGCAGCACCACCGGCGCGGTGGTCACCAGCGCCACGGGCGCCAACGCCGTCTCGGCGTCGTATTTCACGGCCGGGTTGATCAGCCGCGCTACGCTGACCGGGCCATCAAAGCCCATCACCAGCGTGTAGCCGTCGGGCGCCGCGTGGGTCGCTTTGGCCACGCCCAGCACGCCGCCCGCGCCCGCCACGTTGTCCACGATGATGGACTGCTTCAGGCGCTCGGACAGCTTCTGGGCCACCAGGCGGGCGGTGGTGTCCACGTTGCCGCCCGGGCTGACGGGCACGATCAGGGTCAGCGGCTTGGCCGCGGGCCAGGCGTCGGCGGCACAGGCGGCCGGGGCGACACACAGCGCGGCCGCCAGCGTGGCGACGGACAGGAACAGGCGTTTGAACATGATGACGTGGATCCGCAACGGGCAAGGCGCGTCGGCCGACCGGCGCGCGCAGAGGGCGAGGGCGCCATCGTACGCAGCATCGCGTCATAACTGAAATGGGTTATTTTTATAGATTCATCAGGTAAATCTATGACCAAGCCGCCAGACCGGGGCCCGGCCCCGGCGTCCGCCAGCCCTGCCCGCCAGCCCACGCTGCGCCAATTGCGCGGCTTCAAGGAAGTGGCCCGCCACGCCAGCTTCAGCCGCGCGGCCGAGGCCCTGGCCCTGAGCCAGCCCGCCCTGTCGTCCGCCATCCGCGAGCTCGAAACCCTGATGGGCGTAACCCTGTTCGACCGCGGCACCCATCACGTGCGCCTGACGCCGGCCGGCCAGGCCGCGCGCGCGCAGATCGAATGGCTGCTCAACAGCTACACCCAGGGCACCGACGACCTGCGGCGCCTGCTGGACACCCAGGCCGCCACGGTGCGCATCGGCTGCATTCCGTCCACCATGCACCTGCTGGCGCCCGCCGTGGCCCAGTGGCGGCTGCGCCACCCCGAGATCGTGCTGATCCTGTCCGACCACCTGAACGACGAACTGATGGCCGCGCTGGCCAATGGCGAACTCGACATCGGCCTGGGCCTGGATTTCGGGCTGGCGCCGGGCCTGGCGGCAGCCTTCGTGGCCGAAGACGACCTGGTCGCCGTGCTGTCCGACAGCCACCGCCTGTCGCGTCGCCGCCAGATCACCTGGCAGGACCTGAAGCGCGAACCCCTGGCTGTGCTGTCGCGCGGCAGCACCTACGAAATGATCGTGTCGGCGCTGCGCCAGCAGGGCGCCGACCTGGCCGCCACCGACACGCTGAACTACACCGATACGCTCTACAGCCTGGTGCGCGCCGGCCTGCGGGTCGGCCTGATCTCGCGCCTGTACACGCAGGGACAGCGCCCCGACGGCCTGGCGATCGTGCCGCTGCAGCATCCACGGCTGACGCGCCGCATCAGCCTGATGGCACGCGCCCCCGAACAACAGGCGCGTGCCGCCGTGCAGCGCTGCTATACCGAACTGGCCAGCCTGCTGCGGGCCCGCGCCGCCGCGGCGGCGTGAAGGCGCCCCACCGCATCAGAACGTAATGGTGGCCGTGACCGTATCGCTGTAGTTTCCCGGCCGCGGCGTCGTCTGCACCGGCACGCGGCCATACACCGTGAACTGCTGGTTAGCCCCCGTGCCCGTATTGGTCAGCGGCGTACCACCCGTGACGCTATCGCCCCAGATCGTCGCGTAGTTGCTGTCCTGGTACAGCTGGTAGCTGACCGTATCTGCTGCGGTCTGGTGCTTCATCTTGCGCGCCGCCACGTTGTTGGCGACCGAGCCGCCATTGAGGGCCACCGAGAAGGCGTTGTTGTTGGTGCAGCGCACCGTGATCGTGCCATTGGCCGTCACCACGTGGTTCAGCAAGCCCTGCGAGGGAAACGCCAGGTTCGTCGCATTGATGGTGCAATTCTTCTGCACCGTCGCCTGCACGTTCAGCGGGATGCTCAGCGTCTGGGTTGGCGCGGCAATCGGGCAATTGATCAGCAGGGTGGACAGCAAGCCGACGGAAATGTCGACGCGGGCCGTCGTGGTATAGGTCTCGCTGTAAAGCGTATTGGCATTGCCGATGGTGGATACGCTTGATTGCCCGCCCGGCAGCTTGCCATAGAACGAAAACGAGGCCGACGCATTGCCGCCAAGCGCCGGACCCGCCAGCAGCACCGAGGTCGGCGCGCTGGTCGTCGCCGCCCCCCACACCTGGGTATGGCCGCTGTCCGTGTACAGGTTGTAGTTCATGCGCAAAGCGCCGGCCCCCAGCGCCCGCGCGGCCACCGACGGACTGGTGTTGCCCACGCCCGCCGAAAAGCACAGGCGCGCGCCCAGTGCCAAGGCCGTGAAATTGCAGGTCACCGTGACCGTGTTGCTATCGGCAAACGTATCGGCAGGCAGCAACGGATTGACGTTGCCGAAGTTGACCGAGCTGACGGTGCCGGCCGCCAACGAGCAAGTCGTCGCCTGCGCATTCGCCGACCACCCCAAGCCCAGCAAGGCTCCCACCAAGAACAACGCGCACTTCATTGACCCGGCTCCTTCAACGGTTGGCACACGAACGGCCCCAATGTCGGCAATGGCCGCGCGGGGTCATGCTGATACGGAAACTCCACCACGCAGGACACGCCGCCGCCCTTGATGCGCAGGTGGTTCTCCGGCTTCAGGTCTTTGACGAAGGCGATGCCGTCGTACCCCACCACCGACTGCTTGCCGCTTTCCACATGCGCCACCTGCACGCCCACCGGCACCGCGCTGCCGTCCGGCAGTTGCAACACCACCGACGCCGCGGCGTAGCGCTGCAGCTGGAACTTGGCCAGCACGCCGGAACCGGCCTGCGGCACCACCACGACCTTGGTGGATTCCAGCTTCATGTCCACCGGCAGCTCATCGGGGTCGATGGACAGGCGGTTGATCTGATAGGAATTCAGGTCCGGCACCAGCAGGTGCCCGGCGCTGTTGGTGCGGCCCAGCTTGCGGTTTTCATGCAGCACCGCCACATCCGGCGTGCCATCGGTGCTGACCAGCGCGAAGCCGTCGTTGATGCGGCGCGACGGCGTCAGGGACCCATCCATCAGCACCACCGCGCCAGAGGCCTGCACCGCCGCCTGGCTCTTGCCCGCGTAGTCCTGGCCCAATGCGGTCAGCTGGCCGTAGCGGCCCAGGAACTGCACCTTGCCCTGGTTGTACTGGCCGCCGCCGCTGCGGCCGTTCTCCACGCCCCAGCCCCAGCCGCCGTCGTAATCCACGTTGCGCTGTGCGCCCACGCTGTAGATATTCTGCTCGCCCTGCTTGCCGGCCGACGCGTTGATCTGGGTGTTGTCGCCCAGCAGGATCGAAAAGGCCAGGTAGACGCCGTGCGAACCGGTCTGGGCGAAATCGTTGTACGCGCTTACGTTCATCGACACGCGGCTGTGCAGATTGGCCGTATAGGACGCCGACCCGATCCGGGCGGCCGGCGACTGCGGCATGCGAAAGCCGATGTAGCTGAACGCCATGCTCTGCGAGGTCGTGAGCGGCAGCGAAAACGTCACCCGGTCGGTCTGGCGCGGCACCGGCACGTCTTCGCGTGAACCCAGGTCGCCGTAATCGCCCAGCGCACGCACGGTCTGCAGTTCCACGCTGAAGGCGGGCTGCACATACTGATAGCCCAGGCTGACCTGCCCGCCCGCATGGTTGCCGGCGCTGCCCGACAACGCCCCGTTGATCACGCCGGCCTGCCCCAGCCTTACCAACGCGCCCGCCCCCACGTTGTAGACGCCTGCGCTCATCTCGCTATGGCCTTCCAGCGTCAACGCGTCGTCCAGCCCATAGCGGCCGGACGCCGTGAATGCGGGCCGCTTGTCGTAATCGAACGACCGCACGCTGAACAGGCGCCGCGCAAAGCCCGCTTCGATGGAATAGCTGGACAGCCCCGCCGCCAGCATGCGGGTGTCGATATACAGCGGCACCGACGTGCTGACACTGCGCCCCAGCGCGTCGCGCGTCACCAGCGTGGCCTGGCCCGACCCGGTGATGCCGGGAATCTGGTTCACCACGAACGGCCCGGCCGGCACGTTGCCCGAATACTGCTGCACCCCGTTCACGTACAGCGACACCGACGACGGCACCACCGACGAGGCGCTCAAGGACGACACCGGAAAGGTCACCAGGTCGGGCCGCAGCGCAAAGTTGCGGCCCCACTGAATGCCCGCCACGCGCACCGAGCGCGACCAGTTCAACGACGACGTGATCGTGTCGCCCACTCGCAGCGTGCGCAGCGTTTCCTGGTTCGACTGGGTCCAGTAGGTGTCGTAGCGCACATAGCGGTCGGCGCGTCCGCCCAGGTAGGCGGTGCCGGTATTGTTGAACGTGCCGTGCGGATCGAAATAACGCTGCTCGGTATACATCGACACCTTGTTGTAGGCGTCGGTCTGCGCATAGGCCTCGTAATTCAGGATCAGGCCGCGGCCCGAGGTGGCCGGCGGCGTCTTGGGCAGGCCGCGCGTGTCCACCTGGTAGGGCTGGCGCAGCGCGTCCGGCACCACCAGGTTCACCGACTGCATCGCCGCGTTGTACGTGTAGCGCAGGCCGGCCACGTCATCGAGCCGGACCTCGCTGTCCGGCGATGCACCCAGCTTGCTGATGTCCACTCCCACCGACCCCAGGGCGCCGGGGCTGGCCGACAGCCGACCCTGCGCATCTCGAAAGCGCAGCAACTGGCTGGTGTTCACACCGTTGATACTCACCTCCAAATAGACGTCGCGCTCGGCGATATCGCCGAACGACACCAGTTGGATGGGCGCGTCCGCCGCAGCCGCCGACGCCCCGATCAAGAAGAGCGCGAGACGGCATGCGCAGCGCCCGCAAGCACGGATAGCGCGTACTGCCATGGGCTGCCTTCTCTTACCCCGCGGCCGCCGGCAAGGCTGGCGCGCAGCGCAATCAGTCAGTCAACTCGCGGAGTCACGGTGACGGCGCTGCCGTTCACCAGAGCCTTGATTTTCAGCGGGCCGGCCGCGCCGTGTTTGACGGGTATCCGCCACTCGCGCTGCCGCTGGGCCAACGCGTAGCCCAGCAAACCATCCACTTTCGCCACCTGCGCATCCGCGCCAGTCACGATCTGCAGCGACGCCACCTGGGCATAGCGCGTGCCGGTGTTGGCCAGCCGCAGGACCCATTCCTTGTCCGCGCGCGTCACCCGCCAGTCCAGTTCGGGCGTCGGCTCGGGCGTGGCGCCCGCCACGAACACCGGCACCGAATAACGCATGCGCAACACGACGCCGTTGACCAGCGGGGTGGCGGGGTCCGGAATCTCGTCGATCACCAGGCGGTAGCTTTTCTGCAGCGGCGCCAGGTCATTGCCCGCCCGCACCAGCCGCACCAGTTGCTCGCCCTTGGCCGGCACCTGGATGATGGGCGGGCTGGCCTGGATCTCGGTCGTGGGCGTCAGCACGTCGTCACCCTGCGCCTGGTCCCAGGCATATACGCGCACCTGGCCGTAGATGGGCGTGGTTCCGGGATTGCGCAGCATGATGCCGGTGGCGGCCTGCTGCGGCGCCAGGTCCACCAGCACCGGCGATATCTGCAATGTCGCCGCTTGCGCAGGCAGGCTGGCCACGCCGATGCAGGCGGCCAGCAGCGCGCCTGCCAGCCATCGGATCACGCCGCTCCCGCCCGAATGATTTCCGATCGGGCGACCCACTAGAAATACACCGTCGCGGTGACGGTGGACGAATACGTATCGGGCGCCGGGGTCGCCTGCGCGGGCACCGTACCGGTGACCGTCAACGCCTGCGATGCCCCGCTGCCGGTGCCGCCGACGCGATCCGACGCGCCGGTGTCGCCCCACACCACGGTCTGGTTCGGCGCGGGCTGATACAGCTGATAGGCCACGGTGGACGTCGTGTTGCCCGTGGCCGTGCCGTTCATGAGCCGGTTGGTCAGGGTGGACCCGGTGCCAGTGCCGGCGCTCAGGCCGACCGTATAGGGGGTAGTGTTGGTGCAGGTGACATTCACGGTGGTGGTATTGCTGAACGCGGTGTTCAGAACCCCGTGACTGCCGAAATTGAGATTATTCGCGGCGATCGTGCAGTTTGCCGTGATGGTCAGCGTCACCACCATGTTGGCGGTGGTTTGTGCCTGGGCCGCCAGCGGCATTGCACCGGCGGTCGCCAAGGCCAGAGTCGTCGCGCACAAAGACAAGCGTTTCATGAAATCACCCCCACGAAATACTGTTGCACTATCAGACTTGCATACGAAACATGGTACGTCGGATATAGCGGCGAAGCGCGATTCGGTTAATTTTCAAATTGGGTTATTTACCCTTTCTAACCGATTCGATTAAAAAACCACGGCGAGCGGACGCGGTTTCTCTATGAAAACATGCTTCGGGCAGTATGGGATAAATTGTTGTAAATCAGCAAATTAGATAATTTCCATTAGTAACAAAAACCACGGAATTCAAGACCTTTGCGGCACTGCACGATTATTCGGGCGGATTATTGGGCCGACGACAAAGCGTGACCACCCGGTCGCATTATCTGGCGCAGCGCCCCCGGCCCCTCCCACGCGCTGCGCCGGCCGCCCCTGGCTGACGAAGCGTTGAATCGCCATGTCGCACTAGAATCAACGCACCAACCCCTCACTTCCGGTCGGCGCCCCCTTGGCCCCGACGGCTTGCCGCGCGGCTCCTCATGTTCTCGTTCTCACGCAATACCATCTATCCCGCGGGCCAGGGCCTGCCGGCGTCCGAACGCCTGGGCGCGCTGCTGGCCGTCATGCTGGCCGTCTGCATGGCCAGCCTGGACACCGCCATCGCCAACACCGCGCTGCCCACCATCGCGCGCGACCTGCAAGCCAGCGATGCCGGTTCCATCTGGGTCATCAGCGGCTACCAGCTGGCCATGGTGGCGGGCCTGCTGCCGGCGGCCGCGCTGGGCGAGATCCTGGGGCATCGGCGGGTGTACATGGTGGGCATCGTGGTGTTCACCCTGTCGTCGCTGGCGTGCGGGCTGGCGCCGTCGCTGCCGGTACTGGTGGCCGCACGCATCCTGCAAGGGCTGGGCGCGGCCGGCGTCATGAGCGTCAACGCCGCCTTGCTGCGCTTCATCTACCCCGCCCCCGTGCTGGGACGCGGCATGGGGCTCAATGCGATGGTGGTGGGCCTGTCATTTGCCGCCGGCCCCACCGCGGCGTCCACCATCCTGCTGCTGGGGTCGTGGCACTGGCTGTTCCTGATCAACGTGCCCATCGGCTTGCTGGCCATGGGGCTGGGCCTGCGCGGCCTGCCCGAAACCACGCGGTCCACGCACGGCTTTGACGGCGTGGCCGCGGCGCTGTGCGCAACGACGCTGGGCCTGTTCGTGCTGGGCTCGAACGAACTGGCGCACAGCGCGCCGTGGCCGCGCGTCACGCTGGAATGGGGCCTGGCCGCGGCCAGCCTGTGGCTGCTGATGCGCCGGCAAGCCGGCCATCCGGCCCCGATCCTGGCGGTGGACCTGCTGCGCCGGCCGCTGTTTGCCCTGTCGGCCGCCACGGCCGTCTGCGCCTTCGCGGCGCAGGCGCTGGCCTTCGTGTCGCTGCCTTTCCTGTTCCAGACCGTGCTGGGCTACACCCAGGTGCACACCGGTTTCCTGATCACACCGTGGCCGGTCGTAGTAGCCATCATGGCGCCCATCGCCGGGCGCCTGTCGGACCGTTATCCGGCAGGCATGCTGGGTGGCGTGGGCCTGGCCTTGCTGGCCTTGGGCATGGCCTCGCTGGCCCTGTTGCCGGCCGCGCCGTCGGCCTGGGACATTTCCTGGCGCATGGCGCTGTGCGGCGCCGGCTTCGGTTTCTTCCAGTCGCCCAACCTGCGCGCCATCATGACGTCGGCCCCGCCGTCGCGCGCGGGCGGCGCCAGCGGCATGATCGGCACGGTGCGCCTGCTGGGCCAGGCCACCGGCGCCGCCCTGGTGGCTGCATGCTTCAACGTGTCGACCACGCATGGCGCGGTGATGTCGCTGTGGCTGGGCGGCCTGTGCGCAGCGCTGGCCAGCCTGGCCAGTTTTGCACGGCTGCGCTTCGGCGCCGTGGAGCCCGCGCAAGCGGCGGCAACCCGCTGAAACCCCGATTTATTGCGGTTAATTTCGATATATTCCAGGACAGGCCAGACATATACGTAAGATGTGCAACACCTGCTAAATATCGTTCAGGCGGGGCCGTTGTCCGGGTGTAGTCCCTCTCTACACCCTAGAAAGACGCGTATGACACAGTTCCTGAAAGACATCACCATCCGCCGCATGATCCTGTGCACACTGCTCATGATCAGTGTCCTGCTAGCCGGCCAATCGGCCATCAGCATCAACGGGTTGCACCACTCCGGCGAAGCGCTCGCCGACAGCAACGAACTCCTGAACGAAGTCTCTTCGCTTGCCCGCATCAACGATCAGATCATGCGGGCCCGCCTGCGTCTGTCCCGCCAACTGGAATACGCCCGCGACGGCCTGGCCGCCCCTGCCGCGGAGGAAGGCCGCGCCATCGACGTGGCCGTGGAAGAAGCCCGCAAGAACCAGGCGCTGTTCCTGGAATCGGCGCAGCGCGACACCCCCGCCGCGATCCTGGAACCGCTGCGCAGCGACTTCGATGCGCTGGTCAATGGCGGCATCGCCGTCCAGCGGGGCTTTCTGGCCCAGGACGATGTTGAAAAGGCCCGCGCCCACGCCGCCGGCCCGGTCATCACCGCCAGCCGGGCCTACGGCAAAAGCATCGAAAACTATGAGGCCTATGCCAAGGAACGCCAGGAGGCGCTGGGCAAGCGCGCCGTCGACGAACGCCGCAACGCCTACCTGGGCATCGGCATCGTGCTGGGCGTGAGCCTTTTGCTGCTGTTCCTGGGTGACCGCTACGTCGTGGCCTTCGTGCGGCGCCCGCTGGACGACATCAAGCAGCATTTCCAGCACATCAGCCGCGGCGACCTCACCGTGCCCATCGCCACGTTCGGCGGCAACTGCGCCGGGCAGCTGATTCCCTATCTGCAGGAAATGCAGGCCAGCCTGGCCCGCACGGTGCATGCCGTGCGCGACGGTGTGGCCGAGATCAACACCGGGTCCAGCGAAATCGCCGCAGGCAACCAGGACCTGTCCAGCCGTACCGAGCAGCAGGCCGCGTCGCTGGAGGAAACCGCCGCCAGCATGGAAGAGCTGCTGTCCACCGTGACCAGCAACGCCGACAACGCCCGCCAGGCCAACGCCATGGCGGCCGAGGCATCTCAGGTGGCGCGCCGCGGCGGCGAGGCCGTGCAAAGCGCCGTGGCCACCATGCGTGAAATCACGCAGGACTCGGGCCGCATCGAAGACATTGTCGGCGTGATCGACGGCATTGCGTTCCAGACCAACATCCTGGCCCTGAACGCGGCGGTGGAAGCCGCCCGTGCCGGCGAGCAAGGCAAGGGCTTCGCGGTGGTGGCGGGCGAAGTGCGTTCGCTGGCGCAGCGCAGCGCCAGCGCCGCCAAGGAAATCAAGCAATTGCTCAGCACATCCGGCGCCACGGTGCAGGCCGGGTCCGTGCAGGTCGAGACCGCCGGGCGCACCATGCAGGAAATCCAGGCGGTGATCGAACGCCTGACGCTGCTGGTGGGCGATATTGCCGCCGCCTCGCGGGAACAGGTCACGGGCATCGACCAGGTCAACACGGCGGTCACGCAGATGGACCAGGTGACGCAGCAAAACGCGGCCCTGGTCGAACAGGCTGCCGCCGCAGCCGCCTCGCTGGAATCGCAGGCCCAGCGTCTGCAAAGCTCGGTCAGCGCCTTCCGGCTGCCTGGCCCGGATGCCGGCCACGAGACCTTGGTCCTGCCGGTACGGGAACGCCTGGCGCTATCGGCGTAATCCGACAGGCGGGCCGTCGCCACGGCCCGCCTGTCGGCAAGACAAGCCGCGCCTTATTCCAGCGCGGTGGCGCACACGGGCTCGCCGTGGCGCACTACCCGCTTGGGCAGCTCGCCGCCGATCCAGTAAGCCAGTTCGGCGGGATGTGAAATATCCCAAGCGACAAAGTCGGCCGTCATGTCCGCCGCCAACACGCCATGCGTGGCCTGCAAGCCCAGCGCACGAGCCGCGTGCACGGTGGCCCCGGCCAGCGCCTCTTCGGGTGTCAGCCGGAACAGCGTGCACGCCATGCTCAGCATCAAGCGCAGCGACAGGGCAGGCGACGTGCCCGGGTTCAGATCGCTGGAAATTGCGATGGGTACGCCATGGCGCCGCAGCAGGTCAATGGGCGGCAGTTGCGTTTCGCGTAGCGCGTAGAACGCGCCCGGCAGCAGCACCGCCACCGTGCCCGCCGCGGCCATCGCCAACACGTCGGATTCGGTCAGGTATTCCAGGTGGTCGGCCGACAGCGCGCCGTAGCGCGCGGCCAGGCTGGCGCCGTGCAGCGACGACAACTGCTCGGCGTGCAGCTTGACCGGCAGGCCAAGGTGCGCGGCAGCCTGGAAGACGCGTTCGACCTGCGCCGGTGAAAACGCCAGGTGCTCGCAGAAGGCATCCACCGCATCGACCAGCCCTTCGGCCGCCAGCACCGGCAGCATGCGGCGCGCCACTTCATCGATATAGTCGTCGGCGCGGCCGGCAAATTCCGGGGGCAGCGCGTGCGCGGCCAGGCAGGTGGCGCGCACCGTAAGCGGCAGCGTCTGGCCCAGGCGCCGCGCCACGCGCAGCATCTTGCGTTCGTTGGGCAGGTCCAGCCCGTAGCCCGACTTGATCTCCAGCGTGGTCACGCCGTCTCGCAACAGATGCAGGGCGCGCTGGCGGGCGCTGGCATACAGCTGCGCCTCGGTGGCCTCGCGGGTGGCACGCACCGTGCTGGCAATGCCGCCGCCCTGCGCCGCGATCACCGCGTAATCCACGCCTTGCAGCCGCTGTTCGAATTCCTGGCTGCGGTTGCCGCCGAACACCAGGTGGGTGTGGCAATCGATCAGGCCGGGCGTGACCCAGGCGCCGCCCAGGTCATGCTCGTGCTCGGTGGCGATGTGCGGCAGCGCGTCTTCGGGGCCGATCCAGGCGATGCGCGCGCCGTCGGTCACCAACGCCGCGCGTTCGATCATCGAATAGCGGCCATCGGCCATCGTGGCGGCGTGGCAGTTGCGCCATACCTGTTTCATCGCGCGCTCCGTCAAAGACTGGGCAACAGGCCCGGGGGCACCAAAGCATTCAAGTGGCGAGCGCCGATCAATTGGCTGGCCGCCTCGATGTCGGGCGCGAAGAAGCGGTCTTTCTCGTAGTGCGCCACTTTTTCGCGCAGCAGGCCGCGGGCCCGCTCCAGCTTGGGCGACGTCTTCAGGCCGGCGCGAAAATCCAGCCCCTGGCAGGCGCCCAGCCATTCGATCGCCAGGATGTCGCGCACGTTCTCGGCCATGGGCCACAGCCGCTTGCCGGCATTCGGCGCCATCGATACGTGGTCTTCCTGGTTGGCCGACGTGGGCAGGCTGTCGACGCTGGCGGGATGGGCCAGCGCCTTGTTGTCGCTGGCCAGCGCCGCCGCAGTCACCTGGGCGATCATGAAGCCCGAATTCACGCCGCCATTGCTGACCAGGAAGGGGGGCAGCTGCGACATGTGCTTGTCCATCATCAGCGAAATACGGCGTTCGGACAGGGCGCCGATCTCGGCCAGCGCCAGCGCCAGATTGTCGGCCACCAGCGCCACCGGTTCGGCGTGGAAATTGCCGCCCGACAGCACGTCGCCTTGCTCGGCGAACACCAGCGGATTGTCGGACACCGCGTTGGCCTCGATCTGCAGCACCTCGGCCACATGGCGGATCTGCGTCAGGCAGGCGCCCATGACTTGCGGCTGGCAGCGCAGCGAATAGGGGTCCTGGACCTTGTCGCAATCCACGTGCGAATGGCCGACCTCGCTATCGTCGGTCAGCAGGTCGCGGAACACCGCGGCCACGTCGATCTGGCCGATCTGGCCGCGCGCCTCGTGGATGCGGGCATCGAACGGCACGCGCGAGCCCAGCATGGCTTCCACGCTGAGGCTGCCGCAGACCAGGCCGGCGGCCAGCAGGTCTTCGGCCTCGAACAGGCCGCGCAGCGCGTAGGCGGTGGATACCTGGGTGCCGTTCAAGAGCGCCAGCCCTTCCTTGGCGGCAAGCGTCAGGGGTTCGAGCCCGGCGCGGGCCAGGGCCTCTCTGGCCGGCAGCCATTCTCCGCGATGGCGTGCCCGGCTCTCACCCAGCAGCAACAGCGACATATGGGCCAGCGGCGCCAGGTCGCCCGAGGCGCCCACGGACCCCTTGAGCGGAATGTGCGGATAGACGCCGGCATTGACCAGCGCAATCAGGCTGTCGATGACATGGCGTCGAATACCCGAACGGCCCCGCGCCAGGCTGTTGATCTTGAGCACCATGATGAGCCGCACCATCGCATCGTCCAGCGGCTCGCCCACGCCGGCCGCATGCGACAGCACCAGCGAGCTTTGCAGCGCCTGCAGGTCTTCGCGCGCGATCTTGGTGGACGCCAGCAAGCCGAAGCCGGTATTGATGCCGTAGGCCGTGCGGCCTTCGGCGATGATGCGTTCGACGCAGGCGACGCTGGCGTCTATGGGACCGTAGGCCGCCGGGTCCAGCGTCACGCGGCCCGGCTGCTGGTACACCTGGCGCAATTGCGCCAGGGAGAGATGGCCGGGGTTCAGGTGCAGATCCATTGTTTTTCTCCAGGACGATGGGGCCGTGTCATGCAATATCGTGCCGGCCTCCGGCAGCCAACACCATGGGCGCGGGCAGCGGATCACGACGGGCAAACAGGTAATACAGGATGCCGGGCACGATCAGCCCGATGATCCAGGAAATATCGACGCCGCCCAGGTGTGCAACCAATGGGCCGGTGTAGAGCTTGGTCGAGATGAAGGGCATCTGCACCAGCACGCCGAACACATACACCAGAATACCGGGCCAGTTCCAGCGGCCATAGCGGCCGTCAGGGTCCGACAACGCGGCAACGTCGTAGCGCCCGTGGTTGATGAAGTAATAGTCCACCAGGTTGACGGCGCTCCAGGGCGTGAAGAACGCCAGCAGGAACAGGATGAACGACTTGAACGCATTCAGGAACGAATGCTGTCCGACCAGCGCCACACAGGTGGCCGCGCCCACGATCACCAGCACGAAGCACAGGCGCTGGCGCCGCGTGATGTCGACATGGCCGCGAAAGCCGCTGATGATGGTGGCGATGCACATGAAGCTGCCGTAGGAATTGAGCGTCGAGATCGTCACCTTGCCGAAGGCGATGCTGAAATACAGCAGCGCCGCCATCGTGCCGGTGCCGCCCAGGCCGACGATGTAAGCCACCTCGCGGCCGGCGAACTGGCCCGCGGCCATCGCGGCTGCCAGCACGCCCAGCACCATGGCGATCTGCGCGCCCAGCACCGAGCCCAGGCCCACCGCCAGGAAGGTCTTGAACGACGACGTGCGGCTGGGCAGATAGCGTGAGTAGTCCGCCACATACGGCCCATAGGCGATCTGCCACGATGCCGCCAGCGACACGGCCAGCAAGAACGAAGTCCAGCTGAAATGCCGGATCTGCAGCAGCTGCCCGACGTCGCCCAGCGCGATCACCCGGCTGAACAGGTACACGAACGCGATCAGTCCCAGCACGCTGGCGACGCGGCCGATAAGGTGGATCATGCGGTAGCCGAACACCGTCACCGCCATGATGACGGCGGCAAAAAGCAGGATGCCCGCGCTGTCGCTCATGCCAAGCAACCGACCGATGGCCTGTCCCGACAACACCGTGCCGGTGGCCGTGAAGCCCAGGTACATCAGGCACACCAACGCAATCGGGATTGCTGCGCCATACACACCGAACTGCACGCGGCTGGAGATCATTTGCGGCAAGCCTAGCTTAGGGCCTTGCGCCGCGTGCAGCGCCATGACCGCACCACCGAATACCTGACCGATGAGCAGGCCGATCAACGACCAAAAGACATCCCCGCCCAGCACCACGGCCAATGCCCCGGTGACGATCGCGGTGATCTGCAAGTTGGCGCCCATCCACAGCGTGAACTGACTGTAGAGTTTGCCGTGCCGTTCGGTTTCCGGAATGAAGTCGATCGACCTCTGCTCCAACAGGGCTCCTTTCGAAGCCGGCCCTTCCTGCTCCATCATGAATCTCCTTGCGGGCACCGGCCCCCGGTGCCCTTGTTCTTATTGAACCTGATAACCGGCCGGGATTAACGCAGCGCGTCGACCATGGGCAGATTCAGGCCGTTCTCGCGGGCGCAATCAATGGCGATTTCGTAGCCGGCATCGGCATGGCGCATCACGCCAGTAGCCGGGTCGTTGGTCAACACGCGAGCGATGCGTTCGGCCGCGGCGTCGGTTCCATCGCACACGATCACCATGCCCGAGTGTTGCGAATAACCCAGCCCGACGCCGCCGCCGTGGTGCAGCGACACCCACGTTGCGCCACCAGCGGTGTTCAACAGCGCATTGAGCAGCGGCCAGTCGGACACGGCGTCGGAGCCATCGCGCATCGATTCGGTTTCACGGTGAGGACTGGCCACTGAGCCGGAGTCCAGGTGGTCGCGGCCGATGACGACGGGCGCGGACAGTTCTCCGCTACGCACCATCTCGTTGAACGCCAGGCCGAGTTTGGCGCGCTGACCCAGACCCACCCAGCAGATGCGCGCGGGCAAGCCCTGGAAATTGATCCGCTCACGCGCCATGTTCAACCAATGGTGCAGATGCGCGTCATCGGGAATCAGTTCCTTGACCTTGGCGTCGGTCTTGTAGATGTCTTGCGGATCGCCGGACAACGCGGCCCAGCGGAACGGACCCACACCACGGCAGAACAGGGGCCGGATATAGGCCGGAACAAACCCCGGGAAGTCGAACGCGTTGGCCACGCCTTCATCCTTGGCCATTTGCCGGATGTTGTTGCCGTAATCGAACGTGGGAACACCCATCTTCTGGAATGCCAGCATGGCCGTAACATGCGTCGCCATCGATTGCTTTGCAGCCTTGATGACCACGGCGGGCTCTCGCTTGGCGCGTTCACGATACTCCGCCCAGGTCCAGCCAGTGGGCAGGTAACCATTGAGCGGATCGTGGGCGCTGGTCTGGTCCGTGACCAGGTCCGGCCGCACGCCACGCCGCACCAGTTCAGGCAGGATCTCGGCGGCGTTGCCGCACAGCGCCACCGAGATGGCGTGGCCTTCCTTGGTGTACTTCGCGATACGAGCCAGTGCGTCGTCAAGATCGGAAGCCTGCTCGTCCACGTAGCGGGTGCGCAAGCGAAAGTCGATGCTGGTCTGCTGGCATTCGATGTTCAGCGAGCAAGCGCCCGCCAGGGTGGCCGCCAGCGGCTGCGCACCGCCCATACCACCCAGACCCGAGGTCAACACCCAACGGCCGGTCAGGCTGCCGCCGTAATGCTGGCGCCCAGCCTCGACAAAGGTTTCATAGGTGCCTTGCACAATGCCTTGACTGCCAATGTATATCCAGCTGCCGGCGGTCATCTGGCCGTACATGGCCAGGCCCTTGGCGTCCAGTTCATTGAAGTGTTCCAACGTCGACCAATGCGGAACCAGGTTCGAGTTGGCGATCAGCACGCGTGGTGCGTTGGCATGGGTCTTGAATACGCCGACTGGCTTGCCCGACTGAACCAGCAAGGTCTCGTCATCGTTCAGCTGGGTCAGCGATTCCACGATCTTGTCATAGCAATCCCAGTCCCGAGCGGCCCGGCCAATTCCGCCGTAGACCACCAGTTCTTTGGGGTTTTCAGCGACGTCGGGATCCAGATTGTTCATCAACATGCGCAGCGGCGCTTCGGTCAGCCAGCTCTTGGCCGTCAACTTGGTGCCGTGCGGCGCGCGGATTTCCACGTTGCGGTATTTGTTCGAATTCTGCATGACTCGATCTCCATTTCCATTCACTCCACGCATTGGATAGAACGCGCAGCAGCGTGGAAGAATGATAAGACGTCTATGGTTGTATATACAAGTACGGGTTTTAAAAAAATTCCCTAGGGATTTCCCCAGGGAAATTTTCTGACACGGTCAGCGATTGCACGGTGTCAGCTCGATCAGGCAGGCGTCAAGCGCCCCCTCTGTGCGCAAACGATAGGCGTGCAGACCGGGCCGCGCATCGATCTGCAGGCAGTCGTAGCACGAGGGAATGTCGTGCCATGCGTCGCCCACATTGACGGACATCGGAAGCGGGGCCGCATTCAGCACCAACACGCTGCGGGCAGAGCTGTGGAAAGCCCAGTCTCCGACGCCAGTCACCCACTGCAAGCGCGCGTGATAGCGGGCCGGCGAATAGATCAGGTTGAAATCGCGGATGGGGCCGTTCACCAGCCGGCAGTCCACCGCCGCGTCACCCGAGAACGCGTAGGCCTGGCGCGGCCCCAGCGGCGCCTGCGCCTGGCCGTCCACCGTCAGTGCTATGCCGGCGCCTTCCAGCACGGTGATGATGCGCTGCAAGCCGCTGAATGATGAAAAGCCGCCGTCCTGCGCCACCTCGGCAATCGACAGCCGCCAGTCGAATGCCGCGCTGCTGCCACCCGGGTTGCACGCCACTTCCTGCGTGATGCCGCCGCCATTGCGCCACGGCATGCGGGGATAGTCCTGCGCCCGGTACAGGCGCGCATCGGGATGCTTCATTGGGAAAACTTTCCTTCAAGACGGTGACGCGATCCGGGGTGGATCAGGCGGGCCAGCGTCACCACGCGCTCGCCCGACCAGGTGCGGCGGCGGATCAGCAGACAGGGTTCGGTGCGGTCGATCTGCAGCAGCTGACATTCGCGCGGTTTGGCGACGATGGCCTCGACCACGTGCTCGCCTTCGGTCAGCGGCGCGACGCGGGTCAGGTATTCGTAGGGCGTGTGCTGCGTGAAATCCTGCTGCAGGTAGTCTGGCGCCAGCCGCACATTGACGTAGCGGTCTTCCAGCTGGATCGGCACGTCGTCCTCGAAGTGCACGATGATGGAATGGAACACCGGCTGGCCTTCGCGGATATCCAGCGCCGAGGCCTGCTCGCCGCCCGCGGGTTCTTCGACCAGCCGCACCACGCGGCTATGGTGCCGGTGGCCGCGGGCCGTGATTTCATCCGCAATATTGTTGACGGCGAACAGCGCCGAACGCGTCTTGGGCTGCGCCACGAACGTGCCCACGCCTTGCATGCGCACCAGCAGGCCTTCCGCCGTCAGTTCGCGCAGCGCACGGTTGACGGTCATGCGCGAGTAGCCCAGTTCCTGCACCAGTTCGCTTTCGGACGGTACACGGTAATGCGCGGGCCAGGCGCCGCTGCGGATCTGCTGGGCGATCATCTGCTTGAGATGCGCATAGAGCGGGGCCGGCGGGGCGGTGGCCTGGGCGGGCAGGCGGGGCGGGGAAGAAGCCACGGAAATATCCTGTGTCGTGCCGTTGGTCGAAAGCGGATTATAGGGGGGCACTAGACATGTACAGACAACGCGACCTGCGTCGTGCATCCGCGTTCACGCGGCCCCCGCGTTGCGCCGCAAATGACTGACAAATGCCACCGCGGTGTCTGACAAGGTCTCGCCTTTGCGCGTCAGCACGCCGAAAGCCTTCAGGTCCTTGCCCACCGATAGGTTCAACGCAGTCAACAGGCCAGCGCCCACGTGGTCGCGCAGCACCGATTCGGGCAGCATCGCGATGGCGTCGCTGGACTGCACCAGCTGCAATGTGGCGAAGATGGATGAGCACTCGATGGCGTCGCCAGGGCCCGCCACGCCCGCCCGCGCGAATTCGCCTTCCAGCAGTACCCGTGCGGGGCTGGACAGCATTTGCAGCACCCAGGGCCAGCGCACCAGCTCGTCCCAGGTGAGCCGACGCTTGCGCGCCAGCGGATGGCCATTGCGCACGAATACCCGCAAAGGCTCGTCGGCCAGCGGCTGGAAATCGAAGCGATTGTGGTCGAGCGGGCCCGTATAGCGTCCGACCGCCAGCTCGATTTCGTGACGGTCGAGCAGCAGGCCGATCTGGTCGCTGGTTTCGCCCAGGATGCGGATGTTCAGCCGCGGCCGCTCGCGCTTGATGTCGGCCACCGCGCGCGCCACCAGGTCGGGCGCGGCCCCCATGATGGCGCCGAACACCAGGTGGCCGTGGCCGCCGCGGCGCTTGGCGTCCAGGTCTTCCAGGAAGCGTTCCAGGCCAGCCTGTGTCTGGCGCGCATAGGTCACCACCTCCTGACCCAATGGGGTGACTGTCATGCCGCGCGCATGCCGCTCAAACAAGGCAAAGCCGAACGCTTGTTCGATATCCGCCAGCATCTTGGTGGCGGATGGCTGCGTGACGCTGATCTGCGCCGCCGCCTGATTCAGGGTGCCCGCTTCGTCCAGCGCGCTGAGCAGTGCCCAATGCTTGAGCCTGAGTCGATTCACCAGCCGCGGGGCCAGGGCCATAGGTTGCTCCGAGCAATTCCAAAACGGAATGTCTTGGTCTGAATAATTGATTGGAATGATATAGCCGGCCCTCCTACAGTTCAACGGACACGAACCCCTGGAACACGGAGACAACATGACGCCATTCATCCCCGGCCAAGCGCCCGCCACCCCCTGCCTCGGAGCCGCCGCATGAACCAGCTGGACCTCAACGGACGCGTCGCGGTAATCACTGGAGGCGCGCAAGGCATCGGCTACGCCGTCGCCGAACGCATGCTGCGATCCGGCGCCCAGGTGGCGCTGTGGGACGTCAATGCAGCCGCCCTGGGGACTGCCCGCGAGGCGCTGGCCCCGTTGGGCAACGTCGGCATCGTCGACGTCGAACTGACGGCCGGCGCCTACGTCGACGCTGCGACCGCGGCCACCCTTCGAACGCACGGCCAGATCGACATCCTGGTCAACAGCGCCGGCATCACCGGCGGCAATGGCACGCTGTGGGAATTGCCGGTGGACATGTGGCGCCGCGTCATCGAGGTGAACCTGATGGGATCGTACCTGGCTTGCCGCGCCGTCGTGCCCCACATGATTGCGCGCGGCTATGGCCGTATCGTCAACATCGCATCCATCGCGGGCAAGGACGGCAACCCCAACGCTTCGCACTACAGCGCTTCCAAGGCCGGGTTGATCGGGCTGACCAAATCGCTGGGCAAGGAACTGGCGCAGACCGGCGTGCTGGTCAACGCGGTGACGCCGGCGGCGGCCAAGACGCCTATCTTCGATTCGATGAAACCCGAGCACATCGATTTCATGCTGTCCAAAATTCCGATGGGCCGCTTCCTGCAGGTGGACGAAGCCGCCGCGATGATCGGCTGGCTCAGCTCCGAGGACTGCGCGTTCAGCACCGGCGCGGTGTTCGACCTGTCGGGCGGGCGCGCCACGTATTGAGCGCGTCCGAGCAGTCTCCGAGGCCCTGCCTGACAGGGCCTCGGCATAAAACATAACGAGGAGACGACACCATGATCCCCACCCAGGACGCCGCGCTGGCGCGCGCTACGGCCCGCGCCATCCGCCGGCTGGTCCCATTCCTGTTGCTGATGTATGTGCTGGCCTTCCTGGACCGCGCCAACATCGGCTTTGCCAAGAAGGCCTTCCAGCTGGACACCGGGCTGTCGGACGCCATGTTCGCGTTCGGCGCAGGCGTGTTCTTCATCGGCTACGCGCTGTTCGAAGTGCCCAGCAACATGATCATGCATCGGGTGGGCGCCCGCGCCTGGATGTGCCGCATCATGGTGACCTGGGGCCTGGTATCGGCGGGCATGATGTTCGCCACCACCGAGACCGCCTTCTACACGCTGCGCTTCCTGCTGGGCGTGGCCGAAGCAGGGTTCTTCCCCGGCGTCATCTACTACCTGACCAAGTGGTTTCCGTCCGGTGCCCGCACCCGGGTGCTGGGCATGTTCTATTTCGGGGCGCCGCTGGCGTTCATCTTCGGCAGCCCCTTGTCCGGCCTGCTGCTGGACATGCACGGCGCCTTCGGGCTGCGTGGCTGGGAATGGCTGTTCCTGGTCGAAGGCCTGATGGCCTCGGCCGTGGGCATCTGGGCCTGGTGGTACCTGGACAATACGCCGCGCGACGCCAAATGGCTGACAGCGGAAGAACGCCGATTGCTGACCGAGGCCATCGAACGGGAAGACGCGCACAAGGCCGCGCATGGCCCCGGCACGGCGCTGCGTGCGCTGGCCAACGGCCGGGTGCTGTTCCTGTCGCTGATCTACTTCCTGATCCAGGTCAGCGTCTACGGCGTCGTGTTCTATCTGCCGACCCAGGTCGCGGCGTTGCTTGGCAAGAGCGTGGGCTTGCAGGTCGGGCTGGTTACCGCCATTCCGTGGCTGTGCGCCTTGGCGGCCACCTACTATCTGCCGCGCCACGCCGAACGTCACGGCAACCATGCGGGCCTTGCGCTCATCACGATGCTGGTCTGCGCGCTGGGCATCGCGGTGTCGGTCAATACCGCATCGCCGCTGCTGGCGATGGTGGCGCTGTGCCTGGCCGCGGCCGGCTTCATTGCCGTGCAGCCCCTGTTCTGGTCATTTCCCACCGGTTACCTGAGCGGCGCGGCCGCCGCCAGCGGCATTGCGTTGATCAATTCGCTCGGTTCCCTGGGCGGCTTTGTGGCGCCCAACCTGAAGACCTGGGCCGAACGCGCATTCGCCTCGCCCAGCGCCGGCCTGAATCTGCTGGCCGGCACCACCGTCGTCGGCGCCCTGCTGTTCCACGCGCTGCGCAAGCGCGGCCCCACGCCACGGACCAAGCCGTCCGTCAGCGCACCCTGATCCCTGACCTGACTGGAGCAAACCTTTCCCATGCCGATGCCGACCATCAAACACGTCCGCGCCTACACCGTACGCGGCGGCGGTGCCGATTACCACGACCAGGGCGAAGGCCACTGGATCGACGACCACATCAGCACCCCCATGGCGAAATACCCGGAATACCGGCAAAGCCGCAAGCGCTTCGGCCTGAACGTATTGGGCACCCTGGTGGTGGAAATCGAAGCCAGCGACGGCACCATCGGTTTTGCCGTCACTACCGGCGGCGAACCGGCCTGCTGGATCGTCGAAAAGCACCTGGCCCGCTTCATCGAAGGCGCTCGCGTCACGGATATCGAGAAGATCTGGGACCAGATGTACAACGCCACGCTCTTCTATGGCCGCAAGGGACTGGTGCTGAACACCATTTCCGGCGTCGACCTGGCGCTATGGGACCTGCTTGCCAAGGTGCGCCAGGAACCCGTGCATGCATTGCTGGGCGGCCCGGTGCGCGACGAACTGGTGTTTTACGCCACCGGCGCGCGGCCCGACCTGGCCAAGGACATGGGCTTCATCGGCGGCAAGCTGCCGCTGCACCACGGCCCGGCCGAGCGCGACGAGGGCCTGCGCAAGAACCTGGACCTGCTGGCCGACATGCGCGGGCGGGTCGGCGACGACTTCTGGTTGATGTACGACTGCTGGATGAGCCTGGACGTGGAATACGCCACGCGCCTGGCCACCGCCGCCTATCGCGACTTCGGCCTGAAATGGATTGAAGAAGCCTTGCCGCCGGACGACTACTGGGGCTACGCCGAGTTGCGGCGCAACGTGCCGCGCGGGCTGATGGTCAGCACCGGCGAACATGAAGCCACCCGCTGGGGCTTTCGGATGCTGCTGGAAATGGAATGCTGCGACCTGGTGCAGCCGGATGTGGGCTGGTGCGGCGGCATCACCGAACTCATCAAGATCGCGGCGCTTGCCGATGCGCATGGCAAGCTGGTGGTGCCGCACGGCTCGTCGGTGTACAGCTACCACTTCGTCATCACCCGGCACAACAGCCCGTTCGCCGAATTCCTGATGATGGCGCCAGAAGCCGACCGCGTCGTGCCCATGTTCCACCCGCAACTGCTGGATGAACCCGTGCCGGTCAATGGCCGCATGAAGGCCTCGGCGCTGGATGCGCCTGGATTCGGGGTCAGACTCAACCCCGCCTGCGAATTGGAGCGGCCCTACACCCACTAAGGTCCGCGCTGGACGCGGACGCTCCGGTTTCGTATACTCCCCCCCTGTATAGACCGGAGCCCGCCGTGCCCCATTCCCCCACTGAAAAGAAGCGCGTCACCACGCGCCTGCGCCGTATCCAGGGCCAGGCGCTGGCGCTTGAGCGCGCCGTCAACGAAGGCACGGAATGCGGTGCGCTGCTGCAGCAATTGGCCGCCCTGCGCGGCGCGGCCACGGGCCTGATGGCCGAAGTGCTTGAAAGCCATCTTCGGGAAACCTTCCTGCAATCCGCCCAGGGCGGACGACCCGGCGCGACGCTCGAACCCGAAGCGGAGATCGATCAGGTCATGCGCATCGTCCGTTCCTATTTGAAATAACGCCACCCGACCTCGTGGAGCAAAGCTTATGAAATCACGCGCAGCAGTCGCATTCGGACCCGGCAAGCCGCTGGAAATCGTTGAAATCGACGTCGCGCCGCCGCAGCGCGGCGAGGTGCTGGTGCAGATCACCCACACCGGCGTCTGTCACACGGACGCGTTCACGCTCAGCGGTGACGACCCCGAAGGCCTGTTCCCCGCCGTGCTGGGCCACGAAGGCGCCGGCGTGGTGGTCGAAGTGGGCGAGGGCGTCACGTCGCTCAAGCCGGGCGACCACGTCATTCCGCTCTACACGGCCGAGTGCCGCGAGTGCAAGTTCTGCCTGTCGGGCAAGACCAACCTGTGCCAGAAGGTCCGCGCCACGCAGGGCAAGGGCGTGATGCCCGACGGTACCTCGCGCTTCAGCTATGACGGCAAGCCGCTGTACCACTACATGGGCTGCTCGACGTTCAGCGAATACACCGTGGTGAACGAAATCTCGCTGGCCAAGATCAACCCGGCCGCTCCGCACGAAAAGGTCTGCCTGCTGGGCTGCGGCGTCACGACCGGCCTGGGCGCGGTGCACAACACCGCCAAGGTCAAGGAAGGCGATACCGTTGCCGTGTTCGGCCTGGGCGGCATCGGCCTGGCGGTGATCCAGGGCGCAGTGCAGGCCAAGGCGGGCCGCATCATTGCCGTGGATACCAATCCGAACAAGTTCGTGCTGGCCAGCGCCATGGGCGCTACCGACTGCATCAACCCCAAGGACTACGACAAGCCCATCCAGGAAGTCATCGTCGAACTCACCGACGGCGGCGTGGACTTCTCGTTCGAGTGCATCGGCAATGTACACGTGATGCGCGCCGCGCTGGAATGCTGCCACAAGGGTTGGGGCGAAAGCATCATCATCGGCGTGGCCGGCGCCGGCCAGGAAATCAGCACCCGCCCGTTCCAGCTGGTCACCGGCCGCGTATGGCGCGGCTCGGCCTTCGGCGGCGTGAAGGGCCGCACGCAACTGCCGGGCATGGTCGAAGACGCCATGAGCGGCAAGATCGACCTGGACCCGTTCGTCACGCACACGCTGCCGCTGGACCGCATCAACGAAGCGTTCGACCTGATGCACGAAGGCAAGTCGATCCGTACCGTGATCCACTACTGATCCCGCCTGCCGCACCCAGACAGGCCCGGCGCACTGCGCCGGGCCTTTTTGTTTGTGTGACGAACGCGAGACATCACCGCTTGCGCATATGACAGCCTTGTCATTCATCTTCACGTAATCTTGGCCCGCGACCATGCGCCCTCGTAAAACAAGAGGGATGCACGCATGAATACGTGGAAGAGGACTACCGGCGCGGCGGCATTGAGCCTGATGATGGCGCTGCTGGCCGGATGCGGCGGCAGCGACGACGATGACGATACGCCGGCTACCCCGGCCCCTGCGCCCAAGCCGGGCCCGGCGGCCAGCCGGCCCATGGAACTGACGATCCTGCATATCAACGATCATCACTCCAACCTGGACAGCAAGAAGAAAGACCTGAAGCTCAAGAATGCAGCGGGTTCCCGCGTGACCGTGAACACGGACGTGGGCGGCTTTCCGCGCGTGACGGCGGCCTTCAAGGAACTGGCCGCGAAATCGCCCAACGTGCTGAAACTGCACGCGGGCGACGCCACCACCGGCACGCTGTACTTCAACCGCGCGGGCGATCCCGGCGAGGCCGATGCCGCGCTGATGAACACGGTCTGCTTTGACGCCATGACGCTGGGCAACCACGAATTCGACAAGGGCGACAGCGGCCTGAAGCACTTCATCGAACTGCTGCATGCCGGCACCTGCCAGACCCCCGTGCTGAGCGCCAACGTCACGTTCGGCGCCAACTCTGCGCTGAATCCGTCGCGCGCGCCGGGCATGGTCAAGCCGTCCGTCACGCTGACTCGCGATGGCCAGCCGATCGGCCTGGTGGGCCTGACCATCGCCAACAAGACGCAGCAGTCCTCCAGCCCCGACCCCGGCACGCTGTTCTCGGACGAGACCGCCGCGGCACAACAGCAGATCGATGCGCTGCGCGCCCAGGGCGTGAACAAGATCGTGGTGATGAGCCACATCGGCTATGACTACGACAAGCAGATCATTCCCAAGCTGAGCGGCGTGGACGTGGTGGTGGGCGGCGATTCGCACACGCTGCTGGGCCCGGCTGCGCTGTCGACCTACGGCGTCGGCTCGCCCGCGGGCGCCTACCCGACCGAACTGCGCAACAAGGACGGCAAGCGCGTCTGCCTGGTGCAGGCCTGGGAATATTCGCAGGTGGTGGGCGAGCTGAAGGTCAGCTTCGATGAAAACGGCGACGTGACGGCCTGCGCCGGCACCCCGCACGTGCTGGTGGGCGATGCCTTCACCATCAGCGGCGCCGCGCCCGCAGCGGCCGACAAGACCGCCATCCTGGCCGACGTGGCCGCCAGCGGTTTCCTGCGCGTGCAGGCGCCCGATGCCCAGGCGACCTCGGTGCTGCAGCCCTTCAAGGCCAAGGTGGATGCGTTCAGTGCCAGCCTGGTGGCGTCGGTGCCGCAGGAACTGTGCTCGCGCCGCGTACCGGGTGGCCCGGGCTCGCGCGATTACACGCGGTCCAGCGTCGCCTGCAACACGTTGGGCAACGTCAACCTGCACGGCGGCGACATCCAGCAACTGGTGGCCCAGGCCTATCTGGAAGTGGCCAACGCCAGCTACGGCGGCGCCGACATCTCGCTGCAAAGCGGCGGCGGCGTACGCGTGTCGCTGCTGGGCAACGTGACGGCCGCCGACGTGATCGAGGTCGTGCCGTTCGGCAACATGCTGTGGCGCCTGGACGTCACCGGCGCCGAGGTCAAGAGCATGCTGGAAGACGGCATGCAGGCGGTCTACGGTCCGGGCGGCTCCACGGGTCCGTACCCGTATGCCGGCGGCCTGCGCTGGGACGTGAACGCTGCGTTGGCCGAGGGTAGCCGGGTGTCTCGCATCGAGGTGTTCGACAACGCCAGCAGCAGCTGGCTGCCGCTGGACCTGGCCCGTACCTACAAGCTGTTCGTGCTGAGCTTCAACGCCACCGGCGGTGACGGCTACAAGACGCTGGCCAACGTGCCCGCGGCGCGGCGCCAGGACATCGGCGTGCTGGATGCCGACGTGCTGCAGGCCTACATCGACAAGCAGGCCAAGGACCCCGTGTCCGGCCTGCCGGTGCTGAACCTGCTGCCGATCAGCCAGTACAGCACGCAGACGTACAGCGAGTAAGCGACAGGCCGGCGCTCTGACCGGAGCGTCGGCCTGGTGCGCCGGGCCATGCCCTGGCCCGGCAGACTAGTCCAGGAACACGGCCCCGCCGCACAAGGCCACGCCAACGAGCAAGCCGGTGGCGGCCAGCCTGTAGCGTGGCCGCGTCTCGCGCAGGACGTTTTCCGCATAGATGCGCTCGGTCCCGTCCACGAAAGCCTCCAACGAAAAATCGCGCACCGCTTTCTGCCGGGCAGCGGCGCCCATCGTCGCCAGGGTTGCGCGCGCATCCAGGATGTCCAACAACGTCTGCGATACGCGATCCACCGCCCTGGCCGGCACGACCCAGCCGTCGACGCCCGGCGTGATGTTCTCGGCCAGCCCGCCCGTGTCGCTGACGATGACGGGTTTGCCGGCCGCCATCATCTCGCGGCAAGCGAATGAGATCGTCTCCAGCCGCGACGACAGCACGAAGCCGACATCCATCGCCGCCAGCACGGGCCGCACATCGCGCAGCAGGCCGGTGAACCGAACCGCATCCGTCATGCCCAGGGCCTGGACGCGTTGCCAATCGCCTGGCGACGGCGGGCTGCCCGCGACCAGCACCACGATCTGTCGCCGCGCGGCCTCGGGCAGCCTGGCCACCGCCTCGACCATGTCCAGCCAGTTCTTGTAGGCTGCCGTGCCGGCCTGGCTGCCGACCACCAGGCAGTCCTGCAACGCCGTGGGCAACCAGCGGGCGCGAGCCTCGCGGGCCTCTTGCGGGCTGGCCGGACGATAGTGGGCCGTATCCACGCCATTGCGCACCATGCGCAGGTCGGCACGGCGAAACGCCGAGTCGCCCATGCGCTCGAACGTGTGTCCGCTGACGCAGATGACGCGGTCCGTCGCCAGGCGCGCCCGAACGCGCGCACCCAGGCTGCGCGGGTAGCGGCTGTTGTGCTGCGTGTAGACGAAAAAGGGGCGGTCGGCGCCCATGCCCAGCGCGGCCAGCATGCACAGACGATGATCGGCCGAGCCGTTCGCGTGAACCACATCGAAGGCCTCGTCGCGCAGCAGCATACGCAACTGTCGCAGTGCGCGCCATTGCTGCGCGGGCCGCCCTCGGAAAGGCAACGCAATCGCGCGGATGCCGGGCAGGGCGGCTGCCTCGTCCAGCAGACGACTGCCCGCGGGGGCCGCCACCGAGATGCAGGCCTTCGGCCCCAGCGTGCGCGCCAGCGACACGACATACGTCGTATGGCCGCCGCCATCGCCCTGATGGAAGTTGGTGTACAGAATCTTCATCGATGCATCCGCCAGGCCAACGCGTCGTTACTGCGCATCGCGCAGCGCCTGGCAGAAAGCCGCCGCGAACTCGGGGCCGCCGCGCATGCGCAGGTACGTCGCGTAGTGCTCGCGGTACCGCTCGCTGTAGACGTCCGGCAGGGGCCTTGCACGCGACAGCTGCGACATGCCCGACGCGCGCCAGACGGCGACGTCGGCGCGCACCGCCGCGCGCGGCATCTGGCCTTGCGCCAGCTGGGCCGACACCGCGTTGCGCACGGATTCGGGCAAGTTGCATTCGCCGTCCGGCATCTGCGGCAGGCCAATGGCCGGCGCAGGCTGCGCGGCGTGTGCGGCCGGCAGGCCGGCCATCATGAGGGTGGTGCACGCCACCAGGATCGATCGCTTCATAGACGCTCCGTGGCAGGCCTGGAACAAGGCGGCCCGCTCGACAAGACCAGTCTATGGAGGGCGTCCCGACAGAACGCGGACAGGCAGATTAGTTTTCTGTAATGTCGCCGTCGGCAATGGAAAAGCCGATGGTCGTCACCCCGCCTTCCGAGCGGGCAAACGGCCGGCCGCCGTGCATGCGGGCAATGGCGGCCACGATAGCCAGGCCCAGGCCGTGGTGGTTCGAATCGAAAGGCCGCGCCGCATCCATGCGATAGAAGCGGTAGAACAGGCGCGGCAGGTGTTCCTGGCCAATCGGGTCGCCCTGGTTGCGCACGGCGATGCGGATGCCGTCGGCGTCTCGATCGATGAGCAGGTCGATGCGGGTACCGGGATGCGCATAGCGCACGGCGTTCGACAGCAGATTGGATACGGCCCGCTGCAACAATGGCCGATCCACCCTGGCTGCCGCATCGCCAGACACCGCCAGGGACAGGTCCGCGTCCAGGGCCTCGGCCTCGTGATAGGCGGCCACCTCGGCCACGGCCTGCGCCAGGCTCTCGGTGCGGGCGCCGCGCGCCTGCGCGCCACGGTCGGCCTGCGACAGGAACAGCATGTCGTTGACGATGCCGGACAGGCGTTGCAGTTCTTCCAGGTTGGATCCCAGGATTTCCCGCAGCACGCTTTCCGGACGCTTGCCGCTGAGCGCCAGTTCGGTCTCGCCGATCAGCGTCGCCAGGGGCGTGCGCATCTCGTGCGCGACGTCGGCATTGAAGCCTTCCATCTGCACATAGGCGCGTTCCAGGCGCTGCAACACCGCGTTGAATTGATGCACCAATGGCCGGATCTCTTCGGCCTGGTGGCTTTCGTCCAGGCGCTCGCCGATACGGTCCGGTGACAGCCGCGCCGCCTGCCGACCCAGTTCATCCACGGGCGCCATGGCCCGCCGCACCAACAGCGTGCCGATGGCCGACACCACGATGGCGCCGGCCAATGCGCAGGCCAGCAGCGTCCAGGCCAACGCGGCGCGCAGATGCAGGTCGGACGTGATGTCCAGCACCAGTTCGGCGTTCATCGAACCACGCGGCGAACCGGGCACCGGCAGCGTGAAGCTGATGCGCCGGTCGTGCCCCTGGCTGGCATCGCCGTCGTCCGGCATGCCGTACGCGACTTTTTCGCCGTCCAGTTCCAGCACCAGTGAAAAATCCGGCTTGCCGTAGAAGAAGTCATCCAGCTTGTGCCGCAGCGACGATGAATCACCCTTGGCCGCGTTTTCCTCGACCAGGTGCTTGATGACTTCCATCTTCTGCGTCAGCAGCGCCTCCTGGCGAATCGACAGGTTGACGTTGGTGGCCCAATAGACCACGGCGCAGATCACCGCCAGCGCGGCGAAAGTCTGGATCGCCAGCCAGCGCGAGAGCCAGCGGCGCAATGACCGGGCACGCGGCGCGACCATCAGTCTTCCCGCACTTCCAGCACGTAGCCCATGCCGCGCACCGTGTGCAGGAGCTTTTTCTCGAAGGGATCGTCGACCTTGCCGCGCAAGCGCCGCACCGCCACCTCGACCACATTGGTATTGCTGTTGAAGTTGATGTCCCAGACCTGTTCGGCCAGTTCCAGGCGCGACAGCACTTCGCCCTGCTTGCGCATCAGCAGCGCCAGCAAGGTGAATTCCTTGGCGGTCAGGTCCAGCCGCGTGCCGGCGCGGTAGGCGCGGCGGCGCAGCAGATCCAGTTCCAGGTCGCCGATGCGCAGCACGTTCTGGCCCCCGGCCTCGGCCACGTTGTGGCCGCTGCGGCGCCCCAGCGCCAGCACCCGCGCCAGCAGCTCGGACAACGCAAAGGGCTTGGCCAGGTAGTCGTCGGCGCCGTCGCGCAGGCCCTTGACGCGGTCTTCCAGCTTGTCGCGCGCGGTCAGCATCAGGACCGGCACGCGGTCGGTCTTGCGCAGTTCGTGCAGCACGGCAAAGCCGTCCATGCCAGGCAGCATCACGTCCAGCAGGATCAGGTCGTACTGGCTTTCGCGGGCCAGGTGCAGGCCGCTGACGCCGTCCATGGCCACGTCGACCACGTAGTTATGCTCGGTCAATGCCCGGCGCAGGTACTCGGCGAGTTTCTTCTCGTCTTCAATAACCAGTATTTTCATGGGGCCCCGGGATGAAAAAAGGGAACAACCGCAACACGCCGACGCCCTATTCTACGGTCGCGGCGCCGGCCCATGGCAAGCGCCGCCCTGGCGCGACGGCGCGGGACGGCGGCGGCAGGGCGGCCCGCG
>NZ_CADIJO010000011.1 GCF_902859705.1 Achromobacter deleyi
GGCGCGCTGGCCAGGGTTTCGAAGTCGTCGTCGGGATCAGACGTGAAACCGCCGTCCGGCACGAAGCCGCCTTCGGCTTCGAAGGGAATTTCTTCGTCGACCCAGGACGGGGGGCCTTCGCTGTCGTCCACGGCGGGCGCGACGGCGGCAGCGGCCGGCGTCACGGCGAGCGGTGCGGATTTGGTGGCGACGGGCGATCCGGCGACGGGCGATCCTGCGGCAGGCGATCCTGCGGCAGGCGATCCGACGGCAGGCGAACCTGCGGCGGGCGTTCCCGCGGCGGGCGGCGATGCCGGCGAGTCCGTTGCCGCATTCGCAGGAGCAGACGGTTGCGCAGGCGCGGCCGGCGCGACGGATTGCGCCAAGGCGTCAGCGGGGAGTTCTTCCCAGGGCGGGATGCCAGCCGACGGCGCTTGCGCAGCGGCTGCCGGGTTCGCAGCGGCGGCTGCGGCGGCAACTGGAGCGACGGCCGGTGCGGCGGCTGCGGGGCTTGCGGCAGGTTCGTCTGCCACGCTGGCGACCTGCACCGGAGCAGTCGGGGCCGAGACAGGGGCCGGCGCGGGCGTCGCCGCAGCGGCCTGGGCAACCTGCACTTGCGCCGCGTCGGGCTGCGCCGTCGGGGGCGGATTCGTGGCGGCCAGGGTGGCCGGCGCTTGCCCGACGGACGCTTGCGCGGCCTGAGCTTGAGCGGCGGCGGGCGCCTGATCGACGGGTACCTGAACAACGGGTGCCTGAACAACGGCGGCTTGTGCAACGGGCGACGGTGCCACCGCAGCGGGCGCCGCGACTTGCACGGCAGGCGCCGACGACGACGCCGCGGGTGCGGCTGCGACCGGCGCAGCCGGCGCCGGCTGCGCGGCCGCCGTGGCCGGCTCTGCCGTCTGGCGGGCCGGTGTGGCGGGCGCCTCGAGGGCCGTCTGCGGACCGGCGTCGCCATTGAGCGCCAGCATGCGCAGGCAGGCCATGATGAAGCCGGCGTATTCGTCCGGCGCCAGCGTCAGTTCGCCGCGGCTGTGCACCGCCACGGAATAGAACAGTTGCACGGCGTCGGGATGCAGGACCTGGGCCAGGCGGGCGATGTCGGCCGCCAGCGGGTCTTCGGCGGGCATCGCGCCGGTCACGCGCTGCTCGATGGCCACGCGCGACAGCAGCACGGCCAGGTCGGCCAGTGCGCCGGCATAGGACAGGCCGCGCGTCGCCAGTTCGTCGGCCACGGCCAGCACGCTCTTGGCGTCGCCAGCAGACAGAGCGTCGAGCAGGCGCACCAGATGGCGCTGGTCGATCGTGCCGAGCATGCCGCGCACGGCGTCTTCGGTGAGATTGCCGGCGCTGTAGGCGATGGCCTGATCGGTCAGGGACAGCGCGTCGCGCATGGAACCCGACGCGGCCTGGCCGATGAGACGCAGCGCGGGGACTTCAAAGCCCACCTGCTCTTCACCCAGCACCGCCTGCAGGTGGCCCACGATGGAGTCGGCCGGCATCTGCTTCAGGTTGAATTGCAGGCAGCGCGACAGCACCGTGACCGGAATCTTCTGCGGGTCGGTGGTGGCGAGAATGAATTTGACGTGCGGCGGCGGTTCTTCCAGCGTCTTGAGCATCGCGTTGAACGCGTGCCCGGTCAGCATGTGCACTTCGTCGATCATGTAGACCTTGAAGCGGCCCGCGCCCGGCGCGTAGACGGCCTGCTCCAGCAACTGGGTCATTTCCTCGACGCCGCGGTTGGACGCCGCGTCCAGCTCGAGGTAGTCGACGAACCGCCCGGCATCGATCTCGGTACACGCGCGACAGACGCCGCAGGGCTTCGAGGTGATGCCGGTTTCACAGTTGAGGGATTTGGCCAGGATGCGCGACAGCGTGGTCTTGCCGACGCCGCGGGTGCCGGTGAACAGCCAGGCATGGTGCAGGCGCTGGGTGTCGAGCGCATGCGTCAGCGCGCGCACCACGTGATCCTGTCCCACGAGGGTTTCGAACGATCGCGGCCGCCACTTGCGGGCCAGTACCAGATAAGTCATGGCGGGATTGTAGAGCCTTTGCAAGAGCCTAAGCGATGGCCGGCATGAAATGCAAAGGGGACGGAATCATCTTCCGGGGAATCCCCCTTGGAAAACAACCCCGTCCCCTTTGAGAAACCGGTTGGCGAGCCTTACTCCGGCACTGACCCTAAACGACTATGGCTGCTTCGTTCCCGACCTGACCAGGTTCACCGTCGAACCATGCGAAGGGGCCCGCCAATCAAGATTCTAGCAGAGCTTCGCGTTGCTCGCTTGCTAGCCTCTTGATTGGCGGGCCCCAGGGGGCTGTAGGGGGCCCCCTCCCCGGCCCTCCCCCCGGGGGGGAGGGAGAGAGGACTTTGCTTCGCTTGTCCTTTTGGCTCGCTTCGCTTTGCCTTGCTTGCTTGCTCGCTTCGCTTGCTTGCTTGCTTGCCTTGCCTTGCTTTGCTTTGCCTGCTTGCCTTGCTTTGCCTGCTTGCCTTGCTTTGCCTGCTTGCCTTGCTTTGCCTGCTTGCCTTGATTCTTGGCTGGCTTTATTTGCCTGGGTGAGAGTGTGGCTTGCTTGTCTTGTGGTGCGCTGGCTTCGGTTTGTCTTCTTTTGGTTGGGCGCGGGGTATTGGGTGTGGAGTGGCTGACTTAGGGGGGTGGGGTCAGGTCTATCCAGGCTTTGGCGCGGGGGAAGTAGAGGGCGGCGCGGGCGGGGCGGCCGTCCAGGGCGGTGACTTGGGCGCAGTAGCGCAGGAGTTGGTCGCCGTGGCGTTGGCGCATGCGTTGGGCGAAGGCGGGGGGGGATTCGTTGGGTTGGGGGCGGCCGGTTTTGTAGTCGACGATCAGCCAGCCGTCTTCGGTGCTCAGGGCCAGGTCGATGACCGAGACCTTGCCGGCGGCGTCGATCAGGGGCCATTCGCGGCGGGCGCCGGATTGGGACAGGAGCCAGAGGCCGCGGTCGTCGGACAGGGTCGCTTGCAGGGTGTCCAGCACGGCTTCGGAGGCGGCGTCGGCCTGGCTGGCGGGGATGCCGGCGCGGGTCAGTTGGCGGCGCATGGCGGGCAGGCGGTCAGCCAGTGATTCTGCCGGCCAGGCGGCGACGCCGTCTTGGCCGATGCGGGCCAGCCATGCGTGGGCCAGCGTGCCGATGGCGGCGTCGTAGCCGGATTCGAGTTGCCAGGCGGGATGCTCGCCGCTGTCGCCCCAGGCGCCGCGCGCGGCGGCGGCGAAGCCGGGGCTGATGGCGATGTCTGCCTGGCGCGACAGGTGAGCCAGGCCGGTCGTGTCGATACGGCGCAGGGGTTCGCCCTGCCACTCGGGGACATCATCGGGCGGCGCGGCCGCGTCCTCGCTCGCCGACGGCGGCTCGGGCGGAGTCAGGCAGGGCCACAGGCGGCCCAGCAGGCTGGCCGATGAGGGGGGCTTGGGCTGGCCGCTGGCCTCGTCGATCGAGACGTGGCCCACCAGGTGCAGGCGCTTGCGGGCGCGGGTGGCGGCCACGTACAGCAGGCGGTCTATTTCGTAGGAGGCGCGGCGCGCTTCGCGGGCGCCCAGGTAACGCGACACGGGGTCGGCTTCGGTTTCGGCGCGGGGTTTGACGGGGCCGAACAGCACGCGGCCGCCGCTTTGCTCGAAGCGCACCAGCGGCGGTTGGTCGCCGCGCGGCGCGCGGTGCAGGCCGTACAGGATGACAGTGTCGAACTGCAGGCCCTTGGACTTGTGCATGGTCATGATTTCGACCGCAGCTTCTTCGTCGGCCGCATCGGGCGCGGCAAACAGGCGGGCGATGCCGGCGTCCAACGCGGCCGGATCGATGGCGCCGTGGGGCGCCAGGCGTTCGACCAGTTGGAACAGGCTTTCGGCGTCGGTGGCCACCGACGGGCCGCTGTAAAGCGCCGGGCCGCCCAGGCGGCGCCAGAGCGCTTCGACCCAGGCCGCGAACGGCATGGCGCCGGATGCGTTGCGCGTGTCCAGCAGCACCATCGCCACCTGGCGCAGGCGGGCATATTCGTCCGGGCGCAAGAGCGTCTGCGCCAAGGGCGTCGCCGGTGTGTCGGCGGATGGGTCCCCTTGAGGCGGGGCCTCGGTGTCGTCGAACAGCGATCCGTGGGGCGACGTTTCCGTGTGATCGAACAGCGATCCCTGTTGCGCGACATTGGCGTGATCGAACAGCGCCCCCTGTTGCGCGACGTCGGAGCGATCGGACCGCTTCCCTTGTGCCAAGCTCGCGGCGGCATCGAAGGCCCCTGGGGCCGTCTTGGCCGGCACGATGCGCAGCGCGCGTTCCAGCAGCACCGGCACCGGCGTGACGTGGTCGGCGCCGAACAGGCGTTGCAGCGATTCCAGTGTCAGGCCGCAATACGGCGCACGCAGCACCGACAGCCAGGCCAGCCGGTCGCCGGGATGCGACAAGGCGCGCACCAGCTGCACCAGGTCGGCCACCACCGGCCGCAGGGCCAGCGGCACCAGGTCGACGGCGCGGCAACGGATGCCTTCCTGCGCCAGCCGGCGCGTCAGGTTGCCCAGGTGGCTGCGAGCCCGCACCAGCACCGCGACGGGGTGCTTGCTGCCAGCGTTTTCCGCCAGCGCCTGGCGCACCAGGCCCACGGCGATGTCTTCGGCCTGTTCTTCCGCGGGGGCGGCGCCAGCGCGCGACCAGGCAGGATGAAAGCGCACGGCCGGGTCCGGCAGGGCCTCGTGGAACGCGCTGGACGGGCTGTACTTGATGGCGCCCGCGGCGGCGTCGCTGCGCTTGGGCAGCAGCTGCGCAAAGGACTGGTTGACCCAGTCGACGATGCCGGCTTGCGAGCGGAAGTTGTCGGTCAGGTTGAGAAAGTCGGGTTGCAGTTCGCCCACGCCCTGTTCAGCGACTTCCAGGAACAGTCCGACTTCCGCCTTGCGGAAGCGATAGATGGACTGCATCGGGTCGCCCACCAGGAACAGGCTGCGTCCGTCGCCCTGCTGCCAGCCGGATGTGAGGGTGGACAGCAGATCCAGCTGCGTCTGGCTGGTGTCCTGGAACTCGTCGATGAGCAGGTGCCGGATGGAGGCGTCCAGCTTCAGCAGCAGTTCGCCGGGATCGTCGGCGCTGCCCAGCGCGGCGGCGGCGCGCTGCGAGATTTCGATGAAGTCGACCTCGCCCGTGTCGGCAAACCGCAGGCGCAGTTGCGCAACGGCCAAAGCCAGCGTCATCAGCTGCGCGCCCAGCACTTCCCATTGGGCGTCGGAGAAATGGGGCGCGGGAATGTCGCGCACGGCGGCCAGGCGCCGCACCCAGGCGGCGTCGGGGTCGGCGCTTTCCAGCCAGGCCACGAAGGGTTCCTTGTGGGCGCACTTGGCCGGAAAGCCCAGGTTCTTGTTGACGGTCTTGCGCAGCGTGCCGGTACCCGTCAGCAGCAGGTGCGCCACGGCGCGCCATTGGTCCAGTACCTCGGCGTCGGCGGGCAGTTCGTCGGTCCAGTCGAGCAGCGCGGCCAGCTTGTTGTCGTCGTCGCTGTCTTGCAACTGCGTGGCGGCCATGCGGGCCGGCCCCGACAGGGCGTCGGCCCAGCCAAAGGGCATGGCCTCGCACAGGGCGTCGAGATCTTCGCCGATGGCCTCGGCCAGGGTGGCTTCCAGGGCCTCGCGGTCGGAACCGTGGCGTAGCAGCGGCAGCCATTGGTCGCGCTGGCCCAGCATGGCGGCAATGGCTTCCTTGGCGGCTTGCACGTCCACGTCCAGGTGGCGCAGCAGGATGCGCACGGCGTCGTAGTCGTCGGCCAGGTCGAGCGTGGCGCGCGCCGCGGCTTCGTAGTGCGCGCGCGCGTCGTCGGTGATTTCGGGCATGCCGCCCAATTCGGACAGCCACGGCATGCTGCGCACCAGGCCTGCGCAGAAGGAATCGATGGTGCGGATGGCCAGGCGCGCCGGGTGATCCAGCAGATGCCAGCCCAGTTCGTCGTTGCGCGCCAACGCGGCGCGGGCCAGGTCCCAGCTGCGGCGTTCGTGCGCGGCGTCGGGCGGGGCATCCAGGCCGCGGCGCAGCTTGCTGAGCACGCGCGCATGCATTTCGGACGCGGCCTTGCGCGTGAAGGTGATGGCGACGATTTCTTCCGGGCGGTTCACCGTGGCCAGTAGCGCCAGGATACGGTCGGTGAGCAGTTCGGTCTTGCCCGAGCCCGCGGGGGCCTGCACCAGGAACGAGCGCGCGGGGTCCAGCGCGGCCGCGCGCGCGGCGTGGTCCTGGGGCTGGCGTTCTGTATCGGCCATGACTCAGGCGTCCTCGTCATCCAGGTGCAAGCGCAGGAAAGGCAGCGCATCGCAGTATTTCAGGTCATCGCGGCGGTACGCCACGTTGGCGGCGTAACCCGCCACATATTCGTCCGCCAGAGATTCGATGGCGCTGCGCCAGCGCTGGCGGATTTCGGGCCAGGTCAGGCCATCGAAGTATTTGCTGTCGGCAGCGAGGGTGATGCCGGGCATGCCGAGATCTTCGTCGGCCAGGCCCTGCGCCGCCACCTGGCGCGCATGGATCTGGGCCAGCACCAGGCCGGCAACCTCGCCGCCCGCGGCGTCGGCCAGTACCGACGCGTAGAACGGCAACTGCACGTTCACGGGACGGCTGCGCGACCAGTCGGGTTCGGGTTTGGCGGCGGCCACGCCTGTCTTGTAGTCGACGATGACATTGCGGCCGTCGGCCAGGGCATCAATGCGGTCCAGCCGCAGTTTCAGGTGCAGCGCGCCATGGCGCCACTCGTGGTTTTTTTCGACCTGCGCCACGGCGAACGGCAGGCGCTGGGCTTCCATGTCGAGCCACGACGCCAGCACGGTCAGCGCCCGCGCGCATTCCAGCGCCTTGAGCGCCGGGGGGTATTCCTTGAGTTCTTCGTCGGCAGCCTGCGCCACCGCCTGTTCCAGCAAGGCGGGCAGGCGGCCGGTGGCCAGCGTGTCGTGCAGCGCGTCTTGATCGGGCAGCATGCCCCACACCAGTTCCAGCGCCTTGTGCAGGAACTGGCCACGCACGTTCACCGTGGCGGCATCGGCATACGGCGCCAGTTCGCGCCCGCCCAGCCGGTGCCGCACAAAGGCCCAGAGCGGATTGCGAGCCTGGGTGTCGAGCACGTCCAGGCCGCCGCCGCCGCGGTCATCGGGCGCCAACGGCGGGCCTTGCGCGTCGTCCAGGGATTCCTGGGGCAGCGCGGCGATGCCTTGCACAGGCGCGGGCGCCCAGTCGGTGGGCTGCGCCGCCGCGATCAGGGGCGACGGCCGCAGTTCGCGTTCGCCGTCCATGCGGGCATGGCTGACGATGAGGGCAGGCGCGCAGCGGCACAGCGCGGCATACATGCCTTCGGCCCATTCGCGTTCGCGTTCGGGGGTGGCCCGCGGCGCCTTGGCCTGGCGCAGCACGGCCAGCGGCAACAACGGATTGGGCTTGGGCGAAGCGGGCAGCACGTCGTCGGTCAGGCCCAGCATCCAGACGCCGTCCCAGAAGCCGCCTTCGGCTTCCAGCAGGCCCAGCACGTCCAGCCGCGCCAGGGGATCGCGCTGCGGCTGGAACGAGGCCGACCGCGCCACGCTTTGCAGCAGGTTGACTGCCGCCACGCCGCCCAGCTTGCCCGCCGCGGGCGCCAGCGCCGAGAAACTGGCCAGCGCATCGCCCAGCGCACCCAGCACCTGGTAGCCGACGCTGTCCAGCACGCCTTCGCCGGGAAAGCCCAGCGCCGTCAGGGCGGCCTTCATGCGCAGCATCCAGACATCGCAGGATGCGCGGTTGCCGCCCTGCGTCCAGATTTCCATGGCCTGGCCCCAGGCCTGTGCCAGGGGCGGCACCACGGCCAGCTGCTTGCGCCATTCGGCCGCGGCGACGTGCACCTGGCCGCGGCGGCGCCAGCGCGCATCGATGGTGGCCAGCCGCGCGCGTTCGCTGACATCGCCCGCGCAGTGGCCCGCCAGCAGGGCCGCGCCCAGGATGTCGACGCCGCAGCCCTTGCCGGCCGCGCATTCGGCCAGCGCCCGCAGCCAGGCCAGCGCGGCGCGCGCCAGGGGCCATTCGTTCAGCGGCCGACCCACCGCGACGTTGAACGCAAACGCGGGTTCACCGCCCCGGCCAGCCAATGCCTGGCTGAGTATGCGGCGTGCGAATGGCGATTCGGCTTCGAGTTGCGGCGAGACGATGGCGTAGCGGCCTTGGGGATGCTGCTTGAGCTGGCTGGCTGCCCATTCCGCCGCGGCGCGCCATTCGGCGCCCTGGTCGGGCGCTTCGTAGCGTTGCGGCGTGGCCGGCGCGCGCTGCGCGTCGCGCCATTGGGCGATCAGGCAGCCCTGTTCTTCAAAGGCTTGCAGCAGGCGGCGAAAGCGCGGCGACAGATCGGTGAAACCCGCCAGCACCAGATGCCCCGGCGTGGCCAGGCGGCCGTCTTCCAGCGCACGCAAGACCCGGGCGTAACCCTGGTTGGCGTCTTCGGCATCGATGGCGGCCAAGGCCTTGCGGTAGCGCTGGCGCCAGCGTGCGAACCCGCGGTATTCGTCGGTGTCGGCGCCGGACGGCACTTGCAGCGCCCATTCGTCCATGAGCAGGTCGGCGTCCATCGACAGGCGCGCGGCCTGGCTGGCGTCGAGCAGCACGCGTTCGGCTTCTTCGGCGCGGATGGCCTCGGTCCAGACCAATTGGGTGGCGAAGCTGTCCAGCCGGTAGGCGGGCACGCCTTCGTCGGCCTCGAACGCCAGTTCGTTGGCGGATTCGGCCAGCCAGGCGGACAGGGGCAGGATGCGGGGCAGTTCGCTGACCTGGCGCTCTTGGCGCAGCAAGCCGGCCAGCTCGAGCGTGAGCCGGCGCGACAGGCGGTTGTTGACCGTGAGCACGAGCATGTCGGCGGCGGGCAGGCCGCCGATGTCGGGCAAGCCGAGGTCGGGGTAGGAAAGCGGTGTGTCCTGCATGGAAGGCGAAGAAGAATTCACCGCCGTAGGATACCGCGAGCCGCCCCCTTCTACGTGGCTAAAAACCGCACAGTGAGGCCAGGTTTTCCCAGTGGATCTGCATCTCGGGCGTGGTGTAGCCCCAGAAGGCCAGGCCCAGCACCAGCGCCAGCGCGGCCCAGCCGGCCACGCGCCAGCCGGTGTGGCGTCTGGGCGAAGCGGGCGGCGAGGCTGGCGCGGGATTCATGGCGGACCCGGGGTGATTACGCGGACGCGGCAGCCGGTTGCGTCACCGGTTGCTCGCGCACCGGCAGGCACAGCAACGCGGCCACCACCGCCAGCACCACGCCCAGCCACCAGACCAGGTCGTAGTTGCCGGTCGTGGCATAGGCATAGCCGCCCAGCCACACGCCGATGAAACTGCCCAACTGGTGGCCCAGGAACACGATGCCGGACAACGTGGCCGCATAACGCAGGCCGTAGATCTGCCCGATCAGCCCCTGGGTCAGCGGCACGGTGCCCAGCCAGAACAGGCCCATCCAGGCAGCAAAGGCATACAGCACCCAGGGCGACAGCGGCATCCACAACAACAGCAGGATGCCGAAGGCGCGCATGCCGTAGACCACCGCCAGAAGCCGCTTCTTGCTGTATTTGCCACCCAGCTTGCCGGCGTAGAACGAGCCCAGCACATTGAACAGGCCGATCAACGCCACGGCGGTGGCGCCCTGCCCCGGCGTCAGGCCGCCGTCGGTGACGTAGGCCGGCAGGTGCAGCGTGATGAAGGCCGTGTGGAAGCCGCAGACGAAATAGCTCCAGAACAGGAAATGGAACGACGGATGGCGCACGGCTTGGCGCACCGCGGCCGCCAGCGATTGCTGCGGTCCGCCTTGCGCTTGCGGCCGGCCGCGCAGGAAATACGCCAGCGGCGCGGCGCAGGCCACGAACAGCGACAGCACCCACAGCGCGCCCGGCCAGTCCAGCCCGGAGATCAGCACCTGGCCGGTCGGCACCACTGCAAACTGGCCCAGCGAACCGCCCGCGCTGGCAATGCCCATGGCCGTGCTGCGGTAAGCCGGCGGCACGGCGCGCGCCACCACCGGCAGGATCACCGGGAACGTGGTGCCCGCCTGGCCCAGCCCGACCAGCACGCCCGCGCTGAGGTACAGCGTGGCCTCGTCGGTGGCGAAACGCGTGCCGATCATGCCCAGCATGTACAGCACCGCGCCCAGCGCGATGGTGCGGCCGGACCCATAGCGGTCGGCCAGGATGCCCATGAAGATACAGGCCACGCCCCAGACCAGGTTCTGCAGCGCGAAGGCCATGGAGAAAACGTCGCGGCCCCAGCCATGGGCCAGTCCCATCGGCTGCATGAACAGGCCGAAGGTGGCGCGCACGCCCATGGCCAGAAGCACGACCAGAGTGCCCAAAACGAGGGTGCGCACGGAAAGCGTATCGGTATTGCCAGACATGATTGTTGTTATTGATGAAGAGAGACGCCCCCTCCTCGGGACGATCCGGCCGCAAGCCGGACCTTCACATGATAATCAAATCGCCCACCCGTCCCGGCAATAACCGCGTCGCCATGAATGGCGTCCGCCTTCGAATATAGTTGATTTTATCAACCAAATATTCCAGAATGGGATTTTCTCCAGACAAGAAGACCATGACGCTGCAGACCCCGTTGACCCGCTTGCTGGGCACGCGCTATCCGATCATCCAGGGCGGCATGAGCTGGGCCTCGTCCAATGCGGCGCTGGCGCTGGCGGTATCGCGTGCCGGCGGGCTGGGCGTGATCGCCGCCGGCCCGATGTACCCCGACGTGCTGCGCGCCGCCATCCGCGACGTGCGCGACGGCACCGACGCGCCCTTCGCCGTCAACATTCCGCTTTACAACAAGCGCGCGCAGGAACACATGGACATCGCCATCGGCGAAGGCGTGCCGGTCATCATTGCGTCCCAGGGCGGCCCGCAGAAGCACATCGGGCGCGCACGCGAAGCGGGCATCAAGTGGTTGCAGGTCATTGCCAGCCCCGAGCATGCCGCCAAGGCGCAGGCGGCGGGCGTGGATGCCGTGATCGCCGTGGGCTTGGAAGCCGGCGGCCACCCTGGTCCGGACGAGATCGGCCTGCAAGTGCTGGTGCGCGCGGTGGTGCGCCGTGTGACGGTGCCGGTGGTGGCGGCTGGCGGCATCGCCGACGGCGCGGGCATCGCCGCCGCGCTATGCCTGGGCGCGGCAGGCGCGCAATTGGGCACCCGCTTCCTGTTGACGCCCGAAGCCGGCGTCTGCGACGCCTACAAAGACGCCGTGCTGGCGGCCGGCGTGGCCGACACGACCTTGGTAGGCCGCGGCCGTTCGCCGGTACGCATGCTGCGCAATGCCTTCGCGCACGACTACCTGGCCGCCGAACGTGGCGGCGACGCCGCCGCGCTGGACGCGATGTTTGCGGCAAGCTCGCTGAAACAGGCCGCCTTCGACGGCGACGTGCAAGGCGGCAAGGTCGAGGCCGGACAAAGCGCCGGGTTGATCGACAGCCTGCAACCGGCAGGCGCCGTCGTGGAACAACTGGTGGCTGAAACGCGCGAGGCGCTCAAGCGCGTGGCGGCGTTGGCGGAGTGACCTATATGAGACCGTGCCTCTTGCGCCGCGAGGGCTCCTATTCAACTCCTCGGAGATGACCAAAAGTAGGTGGCAATTTGCGGCGCTCTCGCTCGAAAGAGGGCGCAGGCCAATCGATGCCTACCGTCAATAGAACCAGCCGAAAGCGCGGTAAATCCAATTCGATATCAGAGAGCCCTGACATCGACAAAACATCCACAATGCTGCGCCTTTCGCTTGTCGGACGCAGAGACTCGTCAATATTCAGCAATACGTTCGTGGGCTTATCTCGCCATGAGATGCACTCGCGGCCACAAGTAGGGGATTTTGTAGCTCTGATCACATGCCGAGTTGAATCCATACAGGTAGGGGAATATCTTCAGTAGGATGAAGCACCTACAACGTATGTAATGTTAGAGGTACATCACGACCCCAGGAAGACGCAATCAACAAAAATGTTGGAAAGCGGACTGTTTAACGCCGCTTCCGGGCTGCGGCACCTAGCCGCAGCCCGCCCGCCTTACTTCTTCATCAACCCCGCCGCCTGTACCAGCTTGCGCATGGCGGTCTGGTCTTTTTCCACGAATGCCGTGGCTTCCTGCGGTGTCATGTTCCACAGATCCACGCCCTGCGCCTGCATCAGCTTGGCGTATTCGGGATTGGCATTCACCTTCGCCACCGCGTCGTTCAGGCGTTGCAGCACCTCGGGCGGCGTGCCCTTGGGCGCGGCCAGGCTGTACCAGGACGCGGATTCGGCGCCCTTCACGCCGGATTCGGCCAGGGTTGGCACGTCGGGCAACAGCGGCGAACGCTTGTCGTTGGCGTACGCCAGCGCCTTCAGGCGGCCGCTGCGGATGAATTGCAGGCTGGCGGCCAGGTTCAGCACGGCCATGTCTACCTGCCCGCCCACCAGGTCATTGATGGCCGGCGCCGCGCCGCTGTAGGGAATGTGGACGATGTCCACGCCGGCGCGTTCGCGGAACAGTTCAGCGCCCAGGTGCGGCGAGCTGCCCGGGCCGGCCGAGGCGTAGTTGATGCGGCCGGGTTCCTTGCGCGCCATGGCGATCAACTGCTCGATGTTTTCTGCCTTCAGCGTGGGCCGCACCACCAGCATGTTGGGCTGGTTGGCGACGATGGACACGAAGGCGAAGTCCTTGATGCCGTCGTACGGCGTCTGCTGCATGAGCGGCGTGACCACATGCGCGGCGGACGTGCCCAGCAGCAGCGTGTAGCCGTCGGGCTTGGCGCGGGCGACGAAGTTGGCGCCGATGGCGGCGCCGCCGCCCGCCTTGTTCTCGACGATGACGGTCTTGCCCAGCTGCTTTTCCAGCTCGCGCGCCAGGGCCCGGCCCAGCACGTCGGCGGGGCCGCCCGCGGCATAGGGGTTGACCAGCGTGATCGGTTGCGAGGGATACGAATCGGCCGCGACGGCCGAGGCGCTTAACGCGCCCGCCGCCGCGACGCATAACAGGCGCTGCAGAATCTTCATGGGTTGTCTCCTGGAATATTGTTTTTTTGGGGGGGTGAATCAGGCAAGGCCCGGGGCGTCATGCCCCAAGGCCTTGATGCCTGCTGAAACGGAATACGCGCCTGGCACGGCAGTCCTAGATCGCGCCCTGCGCGCGCAAGGCTTCGATCTGCGCGGGCGACAGGCCCAGCCGCCCGCCCAGCACGCTGTCGGTGTGCTCGCCGAGCAAGGGCGGGCGCTCCAGCCGCGGATCGTCAAAACCGTCGAACTTGAACGGCACCGGCACGGCACCGAAGCGGCCGATGGACGGATGGTCGTAGCTGGCCACCATGCCGCGCGCCAGCACATGTTCGTTGTGCAGGATCTCTTCCACATCCAGGATCGGCCCGGCCGGCACGCCGCGTGCATCGCAACGGCGGCACAGTTCGTCGCGGGTCAGCCGCGCCGCGGCGGCCGACAGGCCGGCCATGACTTCTTCGCGGCGCGCCACGCGCACGGCGTTCTTCGCCAGGTCCGGGTCATCGGCCCACTGCGGCAATTCCAGCGCTTCGCACAGCGGCTTCCAGTGCTGGTCGCTGCCGGTGATCTGGACCCAGCGGCCATCGCCGCATTCGAACGCGGCGGACGGCACCCGCCCCGGGTGCTCGGTGCCCAGCCGCGGCGGCACTTCGCCCAGCGCGAAATAGCGTGCGGCGGCCAGCGACAGCAGACCCACCTGGCCATCGAGCATCGAGAAGTCGATATGGCAGCCCTGGCCCGAACGGGCCCGCCCCACCAACGCGGACAGGATGCCGATGGCAGCCCACAGGCCCGACGTCAGGTCGCTGACCGGCAGGCCCGGCTTGACCGGGCCGCCGCCGCGTTCCCCCGTCAGGCTCATGATGCCGCCCATGGCCTGGAACACGGTGTCGTAGCCCTTGCGCGGCGCATATGGCCCAGTCATGCCAAAACCGGTGCACGAGAAATAGATCAGGCCGGGGTTGTCGGGCGCGATGTGGTCGCGGTCCAGGCCGTACTTCGCCAGTGTGCCCACGGGGAAATTCTCGACCACCACGTCGCAGGTCTGCGCCAGGCGCCGGATCACCGCCTGGCCTTCGGGATGCCGAAAGTTCACCGTGACGGATTGCTTGCTGCGGTTGAAGGCCAGGTAGTAGGCCGATTCCGATCCGCCTTCGCCCTGCACTTTCGGTTCGAAGCCGCGCGTTTCGTCGCCGCCGCCGGGTTGCTCGACCTTGATCACATCGGCCCCCAGCTCGGCCAGGATCATCGACGCAAACGGGCAGGCCAGCACGCGCGACAGGTCCAGGATGGTGACCCCATCCAGCGGCCTCATCGCACCGCTCCCTGGCGAAAGCCGCGCATGATGACGTTGGCGTCGCGGCCCACGCCCAGCGCCTCGGCCAGGCCCAGGTCGGCCGTGCGGTGGAATGCACGCTTGGTCAGCCCCATGGCTGCCGGTTCCCAGCCGGCCAGGCGCTGCGCCATGGCCAACGCCTGATCCAGCACCTGCGCGGCGGGCGCGACGCGGTTGGCGATGCCCAGCGCCAGGGCCCGGGCGCCGTCGATCGGCTCAGCCATCGCCACCAGTTCAAAGGCGTGCTTGCGGCCCACCTGGCGCACCAGGTTGGCCATGACCACCGCGGCCACGATGCCGTGGCGCAACTCGGGATAGCCGAAGCGCACGTCGTCGGCCATCACCGTCAGGTCGCAAGCCAGCGCCAGGCCGGCGCCCCCGCCCAGCGCGTTGCCGTGCACCGCGCCCACCACGGGCGTGGCCATGCGCGAGAACACCAGGTGCAGGTCGGTAGTCAAGTCGGCGCGGCGCAGCACGGCATCAGGTTGCTCCAGCGTCAGGGCCGAGAATTCCGTGGTGTCGGCGCCGGCGCAGAACGACTTGCCGTTGCCCGTCAGCACCACCGCGCGCACCGCGGCGTCCTGGTCCGCCTGCCGCAGCGCGTCCAGCAGCGCCGTGGTCAGCGCCGTGTTGAGCGCGTTGTGCTTTTCCGGGCGGTTCAACCGCAGCAGCCGGACGGCGCCCAGGTCTTCGATGATCAGTTCCGACATCACGGATATCCTTTGCCAATGGCGACTTGCAAATTAATTGATTAAATCAACAATAAGGGTAAAAAAAGGCGCGCGCCCCGCGCTCAGCGCGGTTGCACGCCCCGGCCGCGGCGCGCGGGCACTTCCGCCTTGCACTCGTTCAGCATGTCCAACGCGTGGCCCGTCAGTTTGTCCAGCATGCGTTCCATGGCGTCGCGCTCGGCCTGCGTCAGCACCGACAGCATGGCCTCGTTGCGATCGACCGCCGCCGGGAACATCTCGTCGTACAGCGCCCGGCCCGCGCGCGTCAGATCCAGGCTGACACCGCGGCCATCCTGGCTGTCGGCGCTGCGCTGGATCAGGCCGCGCTCGATCAATTCGGAGACGGTGCGGCTGGCCTGGCTCTTGTCGATGTTGGCCTCGCGCGCCACGGTGTTCAGCGACATGTCCGGCGCCGCGCCGAGCAGCGCGATGATGCGCCATTCGCGCGGCCCCACGCCGTAGCGGCTTTCGTTCAGGCCCGCGGCGATGCGGCTGGACACATAGGCCAGGCGGTTCAGACGGTACGAGAACAGTTCCTTGAGCGCTTGCGGGGCGGGGCGCGCGGCGGTGGCAGGCTTGGATGCGGTTCGGGTGGCCATGGCGAGACTCGTCAAATGCAGGGGAATACTAGGCGCGCACGGGGTGCGCGTTGCTGCCCGCATGATATACAAATGCGGCGCGCGGCCATCACGCGGCCCCCGCGGCGGCGATCAGCGGATTGAACCCGCTTTGGGCCACCCGGCTGTGCAGCGCACGCCCCAGCACATCCTGGCAGTGCTGCGACACGGCGGGCAACGCCTGCAGGTCCAGCCCCGTGCGCACACCCATGGATTCGAACAGGTTGACCAGATCTTCGGTGGCGACGTTGCCGGTATGGCCGCCGCCGTAGCGCACCTTGGCCGGGTGGCCGCCGACCCCGCCGAAAGCGCAGTCGAAATACCTGACGCCCGCGTCCAGCGCGGCCACGTAATTGACCAGCCCGGTGCCGCGCGTGTCGTGAAAGTGCGCCACCGGCGTCACCTCGGGCGTCTCGCGCGCCATGCGGCCATACAGCGCCCGCACCGAGGCCGGCGTGGCCATGCCAGTGGTGTCGCCCAAGGTCACGATGCCCACGCCCAGGGCCGCGAAACGGCGCACGTCCGCCAGCACCGCGTCCGGATCGACGGCGCCTTCGAAGGGGCAGCCGAACGCCACCGAGATCGTGCCGATCAGGCGAAAGCGGCCATCGGCCAGCCGTGCCATTTCGGCAATGTTGTCCCATTGCGCGGCGCGGTCGCGCTTGAGGTTGCGCGCCGAATGCGACTCGCTGGCCGAGACCAGCAGGCTGATTTCGTTGGCGCCGATGCCGGCGTCCAGATCGGTCAGCGCGCGTTGCACCGCGCGGGCGTTGGCGCAGGTGGCCTTGTACCAGGCGCCATCCCGTCGCGGCAGCGCGGCCAGCAGTTCGGTCGCGTCGGCGAACTGCGGCACGACCTTGGGGTTGGAGTACGAGGTGGCTTCGACCCGCTCGAACCCCAGCGCGGCGAAGCGGTCGATGAGGCCCGCCTTGACGTCCGTCGCGATGAAGTCGGGTTCATGCTGCAAGCCGTCGCGCGCGAAGCATTCGCACAGCACCACGTCGCGCGCGCTCATGATTGCGGCTCCAGCCCGAACAGCGCCACCGCGTGCGCGCGCAGCTTGTTCTTCTGCACCTTGGAACTGCCCGTCATGCCGATGTGTTCGAAGCTGTCCACGATCTCGACATAGCGCGGCACCTTGAAGTTGGCGCAGCGCGCCTTGCACCAGGCGGTCAGCTCGGCCGCGGTGCAGTCCTGCCCGTCCTTGAGCAGCACGAACGCGGCGGGCACTTCGCCCAGGCGCGCGTCGGGCACGCCCACCACCTGCGCCATGCGCACCGCCGGATGGCCGTGCAGGGTTTCTTCGACCTCGGCCGGCGCGACGTTTTCACCGCCCACGCGGAACATATCCTTCAGGCGGCCCACCATGCGCAGGCGGCCCGAGGCGTCCATCTCGCCCAGGTCGCCGGTGCTGAGCCAGCCGTCCGGGCCCAGCGCGCGCGCCGTGGCCTCGGGCATGTTGTAGTAGCCCTTCATCACGCTCCAGCCGCGCGCCTGGATCTCGCCGGGTTCGCCCGCCGGCAGCGGCTGGCCGGTGCCGGGGTCGACCACCCGCACCTGCATGCCGGGATGCGGCAGCGCCCAGCCCATCGCGCGCAGTTCGAACGGGTCATCGAACGAAGACAGCGTGATGTTCGGTGACGCCTCGGACTGGCCATAGGCATTGCAGATACCCGGCACGCCCATGACGTCGCGGATCTTCTGCATGACCTGCGGCCCCGCCGCCGCCCAGCCGCCGCGCAGGTGGATGCGGCTGCGGTCGAAGTCCGGATGGCCCATCAACATCAGGAAGATGGTGTCGTTGCCGGACGTCAGCGTGCAGCGTTCTTCATCCAGCATGCGCAGCGCGTCGGCCACGTCGAACTTGGGCAGCGTGAGCAGGCAGCAGCCGGTCATCAGGCTGACCAGGATCGACAGCGTGGTGCCGGCCACATGGAAGTACGGCCGGATGCTGAAGTAGCGGTCGTCGGGCCGCACGCCGATGCGCTGCGCCGCGGCCCAGGCGTTGGTCAGCATGTTGGCGTGCGTCAGCATCACGCCCTTGGGGAATGAGGTCGTGCCGGAGGTGTACTGGATCAGCAGTACGTCGTCGGGGGTGACTTCACGCTGGCGGGCGGCGAATTCGGCGTCGTCGGGGGGAGAGACGGGATGGCCTGCCCCGGGATGGCCCGCCCCAATGAACACCTCCCAGGGTTGGGCGCCGGGAGGGCAGCGCTCGCCCAGCACCACCACGCGCCGCAGCCGTGGCAGCCGCGTCCCGGGTAGCGTGCTGTTCAGCGCCGGCTCGACCTGCGTCAGCAAATCCAGGAAATCGATGCCCAGAAAGGTGTCCGCGGTCAGCAGCAGCGTGACGTCGGCCTGCTTCAGGCAGAACTCCAATTCGTCGGTCTTGAAGCGCGTGTTGACCGGCACGGTCACGGCGCCAAGCATGGCGCAGGCGTAGAAGATCTGCACCCACGTGCCGCCGTTGCCCAGCAGCACGCCCACATGATCGCCGCGGCGCACGCCGGCCGCCAACAAGGCGCGCGCGATGCGTTGCGCGCCGTCATGCAGCTCGGCCCAGGTCAGGCGTTCGCCCGGCGCCACGAAGGCTTCTGCCGTCGCGCGCTCGGCCACCTGGCGCGCCAGCGCCTGCGATAGCGTCATCGGGGCGATCATGCTTGGTCTCCCGCGCCGCCAAAGCCGGCGATGGCCTGCTTCCAGTCGGTCCCGCGCAGGTTTTCCTCGATGGCCAGCAATTCGATCGCCATCGCACCTTCGCGCGTGGTCGCCAGGCCCTGGTCGATGCTGCGCTTGGTCAGCCGTACGGTCAACGGCGCGGCGCGGGCGATGGCGGCGGCCATGCTGGCGGCTTCGCGGGCCAGCGCATCGGGTGCGTAGACATGATTGACCAGGCCGATCTCGCGCGCCTCGGCCGCATCGAAACGGCGGCCGGTGAACAGCAGTTCCTTCGCCAGGCGCGCGCCGGCAATGCGCGGCAGCCGCTGCGTGGCGCCCACCGTGCCCCAACCCACTTCGGGATAGCAGAACACCGCCTCGGACGAGGCCAGCACGAAGTCACACGCGCCGGCGATCTCGCAGCCCGAGCCGAACGCCGCGCCCTGCACCACGGCGATCACCGGCTGCGGCATGCGCTCGATGGCGCCATACGCGGCAAAGCCCTGCACGCGCCGCGCCGTCATCTCGGCGTTCGACATGGTCTTGCGCTCTTTCAGGTCTGCGCCCGCGCAAAAGGCGGAGCCCGCCGCGTTGATCAGCACCACGTGCGCGGTCGGCTCGGCCGCCAGCCACTGCATGGCCTGCACCAATTCGGCGCACATGAGGGAATTGAGCGCATTGCGGCTGTCGGGCCGGTTCAGCGTCACCGTGGCGACACGGTCCTGCACGTCCAGCAAGATCGTGTGGAAAGTCGGGGTCATGCCTCACTCCTGGATGTTCTAGGTATGGGGCCGAACGCTGGGCATCGCCTGCCGCGTGGTCCGGCCATGGCATTCAATATAGGGCATATAGTTGATTAAATCCACTACTTTTGACACACACTATCCGATACCCCTTTCGCCCAGGGTCTGCACTGTTACCATTCCCGGACTGTCCCAGGGATATCACCCATGAAAGCCGCTCCCTTCATCACCCGAGTCGTTCTTCGCAACTACCGAAGCATCGGTCAGTGCGACGTCGCACTAGGCCCGCTGACTTATCTGGTCGGACCCAATGGCGCCGGCAAAAGCAATTTCGTCGACGCACTGCATCTGGTGACCGATGCGTTGAGCAGCTCGCTTGATCAAGCCCTGAGCCGGCGCGGCGGCCTCTCGGAAGTTCGCAGGCGGTCCAGCGGACACCCCACTCATTTTGGAATCCGCCTGGAATTCCGAATCGGAGATCAACACGGCCACTACGCTTTCAATGTGGGCGCGTTGAAGAATCGTGGGTTCGAGGTCCAAGCCGAAGAATGCAGCCTGGGCGGCGTCGGCAAGGGCCCGTTCTACCGCATCGAGCGCGGTGAAGTCGTGCAAAGCAGCGAAACGACATTGCCGGCTTTCACGAAAGATCGCCTGGCGTTGGTGGCACTGTCCGGATTGAGCGATTTCAGACCCATTTACGACGCACTCACCAGCATGGGCTTCTACAATTTGAATCCCAAAATGATGCGTGATTTGCAGAAGCCGCAAGAAGGCCGTCTGCTCAAGCCCGAGGGCGAGAACATCGCAAGCGTCATCGGACACCTGGAAAAAGTGAATCCTGGCGCCATCGAAACCATCTCCGAATACCTTCAGACCGTCGTGCCCACCGTCCATGAAGTGACCAGGGTGCAAGTCGGTCCGATGGAAACCTTGGAATTCCGTCAAGACGTGCCAGGCGCCAAAGATCCTTGGCGTTTCTCGGCCCACAACATGTCAGACGGCACACTTCGCGCGTTGGGCGTTCTAACTGCCCTGTTTCAAACCAACCAGGATTTCGCGCCGACCTTGATCGGCATCGAAGAGCCGGAAACCGCCCTGCACCCCGCGGCCAGCGCGGCGCTCCGGGAGGCGCTCGAACGCGCCACGCAGAATACGCAGGTCATCGTTACCAGCCATAGTCCCGATCTGCTGGATGACGTCTCCATCCGAGACGATCAAATCCTGGCCATTGTGTCCGACGAAGGCGAAACCAAACTTGCCCCGATCGATATGGCATCCCGCGAAGCCATACGCCAGCATCTGTTTTCAGCCGGAGAACTTCTCAAGCTCGGTCAATTGGCCCCTGATCCTGCCGCCCTGAGTGACCAAGCCGCCCACCAAGCCCAGCTGTTTGACGGCGGCAATCCATGACCCGTGTGGCGTGCATCGTCGAAGGCCACGGTGAAGTCGTCTCGCTACCCATCCTGCTGCGAAGGATCGGAAACTGGCGCACCCCGGACGCCTACATCGAGGTATGCCCACCCATCCGAGTCCATCGCGACAGATTTTTGCGCCGTGAAGAAGAATTCCAGCGGCACCTGCTATTCGCCGCGGCCAAATGTGGCGACGATGGCTGGGTCATGGTCTTGCTGGACGCCGATGACGATTGCCCCGCCGAACTGGGTGCCAGCGTCCTCGCCCGTGCCCGTGCGGTTCTACCTCATCGCCCCGTGTCCGTCATACTGGCAAATCGAGAATACGAGGCGTGGTTCATCGGCGCAGCCGCTTCACTGAATGGGGAACGTTCATTGAAGATCACAGCCGCCGATCTGCACATTGACGCGGAAGCGCCGAGAAATGCCAAAGGATGGCTGCGGGAACGAATGGGCAATCAGGTCTATGGCGAGACGACAGATCAGCCTGCGTTTTCCGCCAAGATGAATTTGCCGCAAGCCTTGGAGCGATGCCGATCCTTCCGCAAGCTGTGCGACGAATGGGACAGGCAGATGGCTCGCGCCCAGACGTAAGCTCTGATGCCGAATGATAGAATGCGCCTCTCAGCATTTCAGGCATAAAGAATAAATTCTTTATTTTCAATGCCTTGCCAGTCTCGCCGTAGTTAAATGGATATAACCGGCCCCTCCTAAGGGTCAATTGGTGGTTCGATTCCACCCGGCGAGGCCACCCTTCCCCCGGCCTTGACTGCGCCCCCCGCAGCCCCGCCCCTGGCGTTATCCCGCCCCCTGCATCGCCAACCCCAAGAAAATTCAGCCCTTTCAGCAAGATGAGGGTTAATCCGGGCTACGCTCACGCGCCGCGCGACGGTAGCTTCTCGGGACGCCGTTGGTGACAAATTGATCATCCGTCAATATGTCCCCGGTATTTTTTTAGGCGATGATAGCGAATCGTCTTGCGCGCAACTTGAAATTGCTGTTTAAATTCGACGCGTAAGCCTCTAATTCATCTGGACTTTTCCTGACGCACCGCAAGCCCGGACCGGGAAATAATTCTTCACAGACTGACAAGCCTGCTCAAACCATGGCATTTAACTGGAAACGTGCGATTGCGAACGCGATAGCGCCGGCGGCGCTGGCGATGTGCGCGCTCCTGCCCTCCGCCGCGTTCGCCGCGAAAAACACCGACCCTTGCAAGACCAACGCCAAATCGGCGGCCTGCAAGGCGCAACAAGCCAAGAAGACTCCCGCCGCCAAAGCTGGCGCCGGCAAGCAAAGCGCAGGCAAAGCCGCGCCCAAGGCTGCCGCAGGCAAGCAGGCCGCACCGAAGTCCGCCGCCGCCAAGGGCACGCCGAAGGCGGCCGCTGGCAAGCAGGCCTCGGCCAAGGGCACCCCCAAGCCGGCCGCCGGCAAGAAGGCCCCGCCCAAGGGCGGCAAGCAAGCCGTCGCGGCGCAGACCCCGGCCAAGAAGGGCGCCGCCGGCAAGAACGGCAAACCCAACAAGCCCGCCCGCGGCCAGCGCACGGCCGCTGCCGCATCGGCCGCCATGCCGCCGCCCGCCGTGTCGGTGCGCGCCGAAGCCGCCGCGCTGCGTTCCAGCACCGCCTACGTGCAAGACCTGGCCACGTCCACCGTGATCTTCGCCAAGAACGAAAACGTGGTGCGCCCCATCGCTTCCATTTCCAAGCTGATGACGGCCGTGGTGGTGGTGGACGCCAACCAGCCCATGGACGAAATGCTCGAGATCACCGACGAAGACGTCGATGGCCTGAAGCACACCACCTCGCGCCTGCGCGTGGGCACCAAGCTGTCGCGCGGCGACATGCTGCACCTGGCGCTGATGTCCTCTGAAAACCGCGCCGCCAATGCGCTGGGCCGTCACTACCCTGGCGGCCTGCCCGCCTTCGTGACCGCCATGAACGCCAAGGCGCAGTCGCTGGGCATGACCAGCACGCACTTCATCGAGCCCACCGGCCTGTCCAGCAACAACGTGTCGTCGCCGCACGATCTGGCCCGCCTGCTGCGCGCCGCCTCGCAACGCCCGCTGATCCACCGCTACTCCACCGATACCGAGTACGACGTCGAGATCAACAACCGCACGCAGACGTTCCGCAACACCAACCTGCTGGTGCGCAAGCCCGACTGGGACATCAAGGTCTCCAAGACCGGCTACATCAACGAAGCCGGCGAATGCCTGGTGATGCTGGCCCGCATCAACGGCCGCGACCTGGCGATCGTGCTGCTGGATTCGCAGGGCAAGCTCTCGCGTATCGGCGACGCGGTGCGCATCCGCCGCATCGTGCAAAGCGAAGTGGCCATGGCCTCGGCCCAGCCAGGCGGTTGATGCCTGCGGCAAACGCCCACGAAAAAGCCCGATCCTGGATCGGGCTTTTTTTCGCCTGCGCCGCCCTGCCCTGACGGCACGCTTGCCGCTGCGCCGGGGCGTAGGGCCTGCCTGCCGTGACAAGGCCGGCTAGGCGGCCACCGGCCGTTTCTGGCGCAGGGGCTGCGGGTCGTACAGCGACGTCGGCAGGCCTTCGAGCACGGCTTGCGCATTAAGCGACCGTATCGGCACGCCCGTGTCGGCAGGAATGCGGCCTTCGGCCTGCAGCAATTGATAGCGCAGGCAGCAGACACGCAGGAACGAGGTGAAGTTGGCCGCCTCGCCGCGGTACTCGATCAGCTCGTCGTACAGGCGTTCGATCAGTTGCGTGACCCGCATGCCGTCGCGCGCCGCGATTTCTTCCAGCACCTGCCAGAACAGTTGTTCGAGCCGCAGGCTGGTGGCCACGCCATGCAGGCGCAGGGAACGGGTTTCGGGCGCGTAGGACTGTTCGCTCGCGCGGATGAAGATTTCACACATGAGAGCTCCTGGTGCGGGGACGGGGCTGCGGTCCACTGTACGACGACAGGCGCGGGCGCGGCAAGTTGCGGCGTTTTGCCGGAAATCCAGGCGGCATTCTGAAACGACACGTTTCGACCGGCCCCGCATCCGGACACGATTGATATAAATCAAGGTCTCGGACGCGTGCCCATCCGAGCATGGTGAAACTGATCTGACTTCGGAGGTAGTGATGGACAAAACGATGAAGGCCGCAGTTGCACGAGCATTCGGCAAACCCCTGGAAATCGAAGAAGTCGCGGTGCCGCGCCCCCGGGCCGGCGAACTCCTGGTAAAGATTGAAGCCTGCGGCGTGTGCCATACGGACCTGCACGCAGTAGAGGGCGATTGGCCCGTCAAACCCAACCCGCCGTTCATTCCCGGCCACGAAGGCGTGGGCCACGTGGTGGCCGTGGGCGAAGGCGTGACCCATGTGAAGGAAGGCGATCGCGTCGGCATTCCCTGGCTGTATTCCGCCTGCGGCCATTGCGAACACTGCCTGGGCGGCTGGGAAACCTTGTGTGAACAACAGCAGAATGCGGGCTACTCCGTCAACGGCGGCTTTGCCGAGTACGCGCTGGCGGCGGCCGACTATGTGGGGCTGCTGCCCAAGAACGTCGGCTTTGTCGACATTGCCCCGGTGCTGTGCGCCGGCGTCACCGTCTACAAGGGCCTGAAGATGACGGATACCCGCCCCGGCAACTGGGTGGTCATTTCCGGCATCGGCGGCCTGGGCCATATGGCGGTGCAATATGCGCGCGCGATGGGGCTGAACGTGGCGGCGGTGGACATCGACGACGACAAACTCGCCTTTGCCAAGCGGCTGGGCGCCGAGGTCACCGTCAACGCCAAGACCACCGATCCGGCGGCGTACCTGAAGAAGGAAATCGGCGGCGCTCACGGCGCGCTGATCACGGCAGTATCGCCCAAGGCCTTCGAGCAGGCGCTGGGCATGGTGCGGCGCGGCGGCACGGTGGCGTTGAACGGCTTGCCGCCCGGCGACTTCCCGCTGTCGATCTTCGACATGGTGCTCAATGGCGTGACGGTGCGCGGTTCGATCGTGGGTTCGCGCCTGGATCTGCAGGAATCGCTGCAATTTGCCGAGGAAGGCAAGGTGCACGCCACCGTGGCCACCGAGAAGCTGGAGAACATCAACAGCGTGTTCGACCGCATGCGCCGCGGCCAGATCGAAGGCCGCATCGTGCTGGACTTCGCGTAGCAAAAAAAGCGCCTGCCTCGCGGCAGGCGCTTGTTCTTGGGCGACACGCTCAGTGCGTGATCTTCGTGCCCAGCACGGCCAGGAACTGCGACAGCCACGCCGGATGCGCGGGCCAGGCGGGCGCCGTGACCAGGTGACCATCGGTATAGGCCTGATCGATGCCGATCTCGGCATACGTGCCGCCGGCCAGGCGCACCTCAGGCGCGCACGCCGGGTAGGCCGAGCAGGTGCGGCCCTTCAGGATGCCGGCGGCGGCCAGCAGCTGGGCGCCGTGGCACACGGCGGCGATGGGCTTCTTGGCCTGGTCGAAGGCGCGCACGATGTCCAGCACCTTTTCGTTCAGGCGCAGGTATTCCGGGGCGCGGCCGCCGGGGATCACCAGGCCGTCGTAGGAGCCGGCTTCGACGCGATCGAAGTCGTAGTTCAGCGCGAAATTATGGCCGCGCTTTTCGCTGTAGGTCTGCGCGCCTTCGAAGTCATGGATGGCGGTGGCGATGCTTTCGCCGGACTTCTTGCCCGGGCAGACCGCGTGCACCGTGTGCCCCACGGCCAGCAGCGTCTGGAACGGCACCATGGTTTCGTAGTCTTCGGCGTAGTCGCCGACCAGCATCAATAGTCTCTTGCTCATGCTTGTCTCCTGGGATGGGGGCTGGGCCGGTTCAGGCGCCCAAGGCTGGGCGGCCGGTTCTTGATGTTCTTTGGCCATTGTGCCCCCGGCGCCCCGCGCAAGGGTGGTAACGGGATACCACGCGCGGACCGAACCGGCGCGCTGCCGGCCGGCCGACGCAGAACCCGCGCCCTATTCCAGCGCCACCGTCACCGGCTTGGCGCCCAGCAGGCTGACCAGCACGTTCGGGTCGATACCCACCAGGTAGCCGCGGCGCCCGCCGTTGATGTAGACGACCGGGTACTGCAGCACGTCGGCCTCGACCCACACCGGCATCTTCTTGCGCGTGCCGAAGGGGGACGTGCCGCCCACCTGGTAGCCCGAGTGGCGCTGCGCGACCTCGGGTTTGCAGGGCTCGACCTTTTTCAGGCCGGCCTGGCGCGCCAGGTTCTTGGTGGAGACCTCGCGGTCGCCGTGCATGACCACGATCAGGGGCTTGGCCGCTTCGTCTTCCATCACCAGCGTCTTGACCACCGCATGCGGGTCCAGCCCCAGCTGGCGCGCGGCCTCGCCGGCGCCGCCATGATCGACGTAGTCGTAGGTGTGCTCGGTGTAGGCCACCTTGTGCTGCTTGAGGAACTGGGTGGCGGGCGTTTCGGAAACGTGGCGGGCTTTACTCATGGAGATTGCGATTGAAATAGGACGATAAGGCGACGACCCGGCGTCAGCCCCGTGGATGATGCGCGGCGTGGAGCGCCTTCAGGCGCTCGCGCGCCACGTGGGTGTAGATCTGCGTGGTGGAAATATCCGCGTGGCCCAGCAGCATCTGCACCACGCGCAGATCGGCGCCGTGGTTCAGCAGATGCGTGGCAAAGGCGTGGCGCAGCACGTGCGGCGACAACGGCGCATTCACGCCGGCCAGCAGCGCGTATTTCTTCACCAGCTGCCAGAACGCCTGACGCGACATGGCTTCGGCGCGGCCGGTGATGAACAGCGCATCGCTGACGCGGCCGGCGGCCAGTTCGGGGCGCGCGGTCTTCAGGTATTGGTCGATCCAGTGCGCGGCCTCGGCGCCCAGCGGCACCAGGCGGTCCTTGCCGCCCTTGCCCAGCACCACGCGCACCACGCCTTCGTTCAGGCTGACATCCAGCGCCCGCACGCCCACCAGTTCGGACACGCGCAGGCCGGTGGCGTACAGCGTTTCGAGCATGGCGCGATCACGCAGGCCGCGCGGCTGGCCCAGGTCGGGCGCGCGCAGCAAGGCATCCACCTGCTGCTCGGACAACGTCTTGGGCAGGCGCGGCGGCTGCTTGGCAGCCACCAACGTCAGGCAGGGATCGCCCGGTGCGCGGTGCTCGCGCAGCGCCCACGCATAGAAGCGCCGCAGGGCGGCCAGGCGCCGGTTGGCGGTGGTGGCGCGGGTTTCCTCGTGGCGAAAGGCGAACCAGGCTTCGATGTCGCCCTTGTCCGCCTCGGCCAGGGGTTTGGCGGGGCCGGCCGGCAAGGCATGGGAGGACGCCGCGTCGCCGTAGCGATCGGCCATCTCGCGGGCATAGGCCTCGGGGTCTTCCAGCCAGCGTGCGAAACCCGTCAGGTCGCGGCGGTAGGCGGCCAGGGTATTGGCGGACAGGCCGTCTTCGAGCCAGACGGCGTCGATGAAAGCGTCGATGTCGGGCTGGGAAGCTAGCGAGGGGCGGGGTTCTGGCATGGCAAGGACTGAAGAAATTGGCCCCATTCTACGGCGGCGTCAGCGGCCGGCCACCGCGGCGGCGGCCGACTTGAGCCAGGCTTCGAACAGCTTGAGCGCGTCGGATCGTTCGCTGCGCAGCGGATAACCGAAGTAATAGCCCTGGCTGACCGTCAAGGCCTGCGGCACCGGCATGGCCAGCGTGCCCTGGTCCAGCGCCGGCTGCGCCAGGAAGCGCGGCATCAAGCCCACGCCCAGGCCGGCCTGCACCGCGGCCATCACCATGGTGAACAACTCGTAGCGCGGGCCGCCGGCGGCCTGGGGGCCATACAGGTAGTTGTGGGCGCCATACCACTGGCGCCAGGCGTCGGGGCGCGAACTCAGGTGCAGGTGGGTCATGCCGGCCAGCGCGCTGGCGCCGGCCTCGGTGACCCGGGCCGCCAGCGCCGGGGCGCACACCGGCACCAGTTCGCGCTCGGGAAACAGCAGCACGCCCTGGGTACCTGGCCACAGCGTATCGCCGTGGTACAGCGCACCGTCGAACGGCTGGTCCTTGAACTGGAAGGGCAAGGTGCGCACCGACAGGCTGACGGTGATGTCCGGCTGTTCGCGCTGGAAGTCGGCCAGCCGCGGAATCAGCCAGGTGGTCGCCAGCGTAGGCACCACGGCAATGTGGATGCTGCGGCCCATGCCGGTGCGGCTGACCAGGCCGAAGGTGTCTTTCTCGATCTGGTCCAGGTGGTGGCGGATGCGGCCGGCGTATTCCGCGCCATGGTCGGTCAGCACGATGCGCCGCCGCACGCGGGTGAACAGTTGCACCCCCAGGCGGGATTCCAGGCTGGCGACCTGGCGGTGGATGGCGCTGTGGGTCAGGGACAGTTCTTCGGCCGCCCGCGAAAAGCTGCCCAGACGGGCCGATGCCTCGAAGGCCTGCAACGCGCTCAGGTTGGGAATGCCGTTTCTCATGGAGCGGGAACCGCCTGGAAAAAAACCGAAAAACCCGGGAAAACCCGCAGCCCGCTTATCGCGGCGCAGCATCGGGGGTCGTGCCGGGGGGTCACTAGATTGTGCAATTTTATCAATTGCGTTGTGCGATCAAGGAACATTATGCTCGGGAGTCCCAACCTCGGCTTACTACGTCCCCCACCATGTCCCAGCAAGATTCCCGCCTTGGCGGCCATATCCTGGTAGACCAACTGGTCGCCCAGGGCGTCAAACACGTTTTCTGCGTTCCCGGCGAGAGCTACCTGGCGGTGCTGGACGGCCTGCACGATGCCGACATCAAGGTCACGGTGTGCCGCCAGGAAGGCGGCGCGGCCATGATGGCCGACGCGCACGGCAAGCTCACCGGCGAACCCGGCATCTGCATGGTCACCCGCGGCCCGGGCGCGTCCAACGCGCTGGCCGGCGTGCACATCGCCAAGCAGGACTCCACCCCCATGATCCTGTTCGTCGGCCAGATCGAACGCGGCATGCGCGAACGCGAAGCTTTCCAGGAAATGGACTACCGCGCCGTCTTCGGCACGCAGGCCAAGTGGGTCACTGAAATCGACCAGGTCGAACGCATTCCCGAACTGATCTCGCGCGCCTTCCACGTGGCCACCTCGGGCCGCCCCGGCCCCGTCGTGATCGCGCTGCCCGAAGACATGCTGGTCGAAGCGGCCAAGGTGGCCGACGCGCCGCGCTACGAAGTCATCGACGCCGCCCCCACGGCCGGCCAGCTGGCCGACCTGCAACAACTGCTGGCCCAGGCCCGCAACCCGGTCGCCATTCTGGGCGGCACACGCTGGGATGCGCGCGCGGTGCAGCAGTTTGCCGATTTCGCGCAGCGCCATGCGCTGCCCACGGCGGTGTCGTTCCGACGCCAGATGCTGTTCCCGGCCGACCACCCCTGCTTCATCGGCGACGTCGGCCTGGGCATCAACCCTGCCCTGCTCAAGCGCGTGGCCGACGTCGACCTGGTGCTGCTGGTGGGTGGGCGCATGTCCGAAAACCCCAGCCAGGCCTACACACTGTTCGACATCCCCGTGCCCAAGCAGAAGCTCGTGCACGTGCATCCGGATGCCGGCGAACTGGCGCGTGTCTATCGCCCCACGCTGGCCATCAACACGTCCCCCGCGGCCTTCGCCGACGCGCTGGCCGGCCTGAAGGCCCCCGCCCAGCCCGCCTGGGCCGAAGGCACGCAAGCCATGCGCGAGTCGTACCTGAAATGGAGCGACCCGGCCGCCGTCACCACGCCGGGCGTTTTGCAGATGGGCCAGGTCATGGCCTACCTGGAAAAGACGCTGCCGGCCGACGCCATCATGACCAACGGCGCGGGCAACTACGCCACCTGGCTGCATCGCTTTCACCGCTTCACGCGCTACGGCACGCAGTTGGCCCCCACGTCGGGCTCGATGGGCTACGGCCTGCCCGCGGCCGTGGGCGCCAAGCGCGTCTGGCCCGACAAGACCGTGGTGTGCTTTGCCGGCGACGGCTGCTTTTTGATGCACGGCCAGGAATTCGCCACGGCGGTGCAGTACGACCTGCCCATCATCGTGGTGCTGGTCGACAACGGCATGTACGGCACCATCCGCATGCACCAGGAAAAGCACTACCCCGGCCGCATTTCCGCGACCGAGCTGAAGAACCCGGATTTCGCCGACTACGCCCGCGCCTTTGGCGGCCACGGCGAACGCGTCGAGACCAACGAGCAGTTCGGCCCGGCGTTCGAACGCGCCCTGGCCAGCGGCAAGCCGGCGATCCTGCACTGCTTCATCGACCCGCAGGCCATCACGCCATCCACCACGCTGGACAAGATCCGCGACGCCGCGCTCAAGGCCCAGCACTGATCCCCGACCGGCAGCCAGGCCACGAGCGGCGCGCAAGCGCGCGTCGCGCAAACCCCGGCTTGCCGCCCGAATTATTTTAGGTTTAAACTTTCCAGATTCCGAAAACGGAAATCCATAGCGGAGACCCAGCATGTCCTCGAATCCTTCCTTCCATTGGCAAGACCCCCTGTTGCTGGACCAGCAGCTCACCGAAGAAGAACGCATGGTGCGCGATGCCGCCCAGGCCTATTCGCAGGACAAGCTGGCCCCGCGCGTGCTGAACGCCTTCCGCAACGAAAAGACCGACCCGGAAATCTTCTCCGAAATGGGTGAGCTGGGCCTGCTGGGCGCCACCATCCCCGCCGAATACGGCGGCGCCGGCCTGAACTACGTCAGCTACGGCCTGATCGCCCGCGAAGTCGAACGCATCGACTCGGGCTACCGCTCGATGATGAGCGTGCAGTCGTCGCTGGTGATGGTGCCCATCAACGAATTCGGCAGCGAAGCGCAAAAGCAGAAATACCTGCCCAAGCTGGCGCGCGGCGAGTGGATCGGCTGCTTCGGCCTGACCGAACCCAACCACGGTTCCGACCCCGGCGGCATGGAAACGCGCGCGGTCAAGACCGCCGACGGCTACAAGCTGTCCGGCAACAAGATGTGGATCACCAACTCGCCCATCGCCGACGTGTTCGTGGTGTGGGCCAAGTGCGTGGGCGGTGAGTTCGACGGCAAGATCCGCGGCTTCATCCTGGACAAGGGCACCAAGGGCCTGTCGGCCCCCGCCATTCACGGCAAGGTCGGCCTGCGCGCCTCGATCACCGGCGAAATCGTCATGGACGAAGTGGAAGTGTCCGCCGACCAGATGATGCCCGGCGTGTCCGGCCTGAAGGGTCCGTTCACCTGCCTGAATTCCGCCCGCTACGGCATCGCCTGGGGCGCTGTCGGCGCCGCCGAAGCCTGCTGGCACACCGCCCGCCAGTACACGCTGGACCGCAAGCAGTTCGGCCGCCCCCTGGCCGCCAACCAGCTGATCCAGAAGAAGCTGGCCGACATGCAGACCGAAATCACGCTGGCGCTGCAAGGCTGCCTGCGCCTGGGCCGCATGAAGGACGAAGGCACCGCCGCCGTCGAGATCACCTCGATCATGAAGCGCAATTCCTGCGGCAAGGCGCTGGACATCGCCCGCCTGGCCCGCGACATGCTGGGCGGCAACGGCATCTCCGACGAATTCGGCGTGGCCCGCCACCTGGTGAACCTGGAAGTGGTCAACACCTACGAAGGCACGCACGACGTACACGCCCTGATCCTGGGCCGTGCGCAGACCGGCATCCAAGCGTTCTATTGATCGCCTGCGTAACGCCAGGCAGGCAACGGGGCCCTCGATAGCCGCCCCGCTTGCCTGCACCGACAAGCCGCCCCGGGGGTCAGTTCACCCCGAGGCGGCTTTTTTCATGCGCCGCGACACGCCTTCAGGGTAATCAAGAACTAGCCGCCCAACGGGCCTTGCCGTACGCTTTGCGGCATTGGCCTGGCGCCGGCCCGCTGCATCGCCTGCCCGACCCCGGATTTTCCGTCACGACCAGGAGTCGCGCATGCTTCGCAGTCCCTCTATCCGCCTGTTGGCGGGCGTTGTCATTGCCTTCGCGGGCCACGGCGCCTTTGCCGCCACCACCCTCACCATGACCACCGAATACCCGGCCACGTCGATGCCGGGACAAGGCGTGTCCACCTTCGCCGACCTGGTGCGCAGCAAGAGCGGCGGCCAGGTGCTCATCGACGCGAGCTTCGATGCCGCGCGCGGCATCAAGTCGGGCGACATGATCGATGCCGTGCAGGCCCGCAAGGTCGATGCCGGCGACGCCTTTGCCGGGGCCCTGGCGGCGAAGTACCCGCTGTTCGGCGTGTCGTCGCTGCCCTTCCTGGCCGACTCGCTGAGCAAGGCGCGCGCTTTGAACAAGTCCGCCCGCCCTGCTTATGAAAAGCTGCTGGCCGCACACGGCCAGAAGCTGCTCTACACCACGCCCTGGCCGGCCTCGGGCATCTGGTCCAAAGACAAAGTGGACAGCGTGGCGGCGCTGAAGGCGCTGAGCATCCGTACGTACGACACCACGTCGCAGGACGTGATGCAGAAGGCCGGCGCCCGCGCGCAGAACATTTCGTTCGCCGACGCCATGCCGCGCATCGCCTCGGGCGAAGTCAACGCGGTGCTGTCGTCGGGCGACGGCGGCGCAGGCCGCAAGCTGTGGGAACACCTGCCGCGCTTTGCCGAGATCAACTACGCCATGCCGGTGTCGGTGGCGACGATGAACCTGCAGGCCTACCAGGCGCTGGATGCGAAGTCGCGCCGCGCCATCGACCAGGCCGCCGCCCAGACCGAGGCCGAGCAATGGAAGCGCATCGAAGGTAGGCTGCAGCAGAACTACGCGAACATGCGCAAGAACGGCGTGACGATCGACACGGCGGTGCCGATGCCGGTGCGCAAGGCGCTGAAGGACGCGGCGGCGGATTCGGTGAAGCAGTGGGAGACGGCGGCAGGGCCGGACGGGGTGGATGTCTTGAAGGCGATGCGGCGGCCATAGGCGACAAGGCGCTACGCGTATTCCCAGCTGAAACTGGCGTCGACATCGGCATTCACCGCATCCACCGTCCACCATAACCCGGGGGGGACCTGCATGGTGAACCCACATCGCATGCCTGCGTAGCCCCCGGGGAGGGTTTCATAGTGATAGGTCACCGCATCCACGCCGTTGGCAGCTTTGTTGAAGTAGCCGGCAACAAGGATGGTTCCAGCAGCGGTCCCGATGAAGCGCGATCCCACCATGATGGGACGACCCGTCGTGTTCTGATACCAAGTACGCAATACCGTGGTGCGCTGTCGCAGCGTTTGCCCGGTGCCGAATACCTGGCTCTTCAATTGTTGAAGCGCGGACTGCGCCTGGGCAAGGTCGGAGGCCAGTTGTGCCACATCCAACGCGCCCACGTTACTCACGACGCCGAACAGCTTGACCACCCAGCAACCGGTGGCGTTCAACGGACGGGTCTCAGTCGCCGTACGCGCACCCAGCGAATTGTCGAATCTCAACGTATCCCCATAGAACTCAAGGGAGTATGGCGGCGAGGATCGAAACACCCTGTCCCCTTGGGCACTTTTCGAGAACGGGCCGGTACCTGGGCCGGAAATCACGCCGTAGGTAAAGGCTTGTTCCCCCGTGACCTGTTGCATCGCATCACGCTGAATCACCCCGGACGTACCCGCCGACAACGCCCCATCGCCTCGCAACACGACCGCCCCCAGCGCCGCAGCCGACTTACCATTCAGGTCCGGCAGGCGCAGCGTGGTCGTGCCGTCTCCCGTGGTGTAGCTGCCCCGAACCGAGGCATCGCTTTGCCAAGTCGCCTCCGGCACCACCGGAAATTTACCCGCCTGTACGCTCGCCCACATATCCGGATACGTCGCCCGGTTGATCACCTGCCCGTCCAGCGGCGCCCAACCGGCAGGAATCGCCGTACGGCTCGGCCACCACGTCACGAAACCCAGCGGAATGCTGTCGATCGGCGGCAGTTGCGTGGCGGGCACGCGGCCATCGGCGGCCAACGTCGCCACGCCGCCGGGCTGCCCTTTTTCAGCGAGCGGCACGGCATCCTGCATCGCCGGCAATTGCGCGGCAGGCACACGGCCTTCGGCATCCAGCGTCGGCACGCCGCCGGGGCGGCCCTTGTCGGCGGCGGGTATCAACGCGGGCAGTTGGCCCGCCACGATCCTGCCGTCTGCCGCCAAGGTGGCAACGCCGTTCGGCTGCGCCTTTTCGGCGGCGGGAATCAGGTCGGGCAATTGCACCGGCGCGATCTTGCCATCCGCGGCCAGGGTGGCGACGCCGCCGGGCTGGCCCTTTTGCGCAAGCGGCACGGCCGGTTCCATAACCGGCAGGAAATCCACCGGCACGCGGCTGCCTTCGTCCAGCGGCGCGACGCCGCCGGGCGCCGCTTTCTGTGCGAGCGGAATGGCTGGTTCCGGCAGATGCGCGGCAGGCACCTTGCCGGCGGCGTCGAGCGGCGTCACGCCGCCCGCGGCGCCTTTTTCCGCGGCGGGAATGGCGGCGTCCGCCTTGCGCTGCGCGGCGACCGCCGCGACTTCCACGGCGTCGACGCCGCTGCGAGTCTTGGTGAAGTTCTCGTTGACGACGACCATGGCGTCACGCAGCGTATCGCCGGTCTGGTCGTTCGGCGCCTGGCCGACCTTGATGGGTTTGAGGATTTGCATGAGGGAGTCCTTGGATGGAATCAATCTGAAAGGGAAACCGGGCGCAGCGCGTCGCGCAGGCCGTGGTGGCCTGTCTGCATTACCGGTATTCCCGCCAGGTGGAGAGATTCGCGGCCGACGTCGAGGCTCGGTAGGTGGACCCGGGTGGCACCACGGCAGTGGCGACGCAGGTCGAGGACGTGATGGGATAGGAGCCCACGCCCACGGGCTTTTCGTCAATTGCCAGGAAAAGATACCCATTGGGGGCAGTGGAAATGGCATACACGTACACGACGATGGGACGGCCCGTGCCATTCGTGTAGATCACATCCAACTTGCGAGAGGCCGTCACGTCCTGCAAGGTCTGGTTCACCCCGAACGCCTGCCCGCGCAACGTCTGAAAGGCGGCGTTCAGCGCGGCATAGTCGCTGGCCAGTTGAGCGACATCGATAGCGCCCGAATGGGTCACCGCTGCGAAGGCATGTATCGTCCATACCCCCGTGGCGTTCGCCATCCGCGTTTCGTCGCCGGTGTTGGCAATCCACCGATTGCCGGACGTGGTTTGCCGAGTCGTCGTGAATGTGTAGCCAGCGAAATTCCCCGAAGGCATCACGGCGTTCAACGACCCATCGGCCAGAACGTTGGTCGCCTGGTTGAATCCGCTGACCACGCGGTAGTCCATCGGACCCAGTTGATCTGCCTGCAGCCTGCCCGGCGTGCCTGCGGATCTCGCGCCGTCGCCCCGCAACACCATCGCCGCCAGCGAACCGCTGGCGACACCATTCAAGTCCGGCACACGGATGGTGGTGGCACCGTCGCCGAGCGTGTAACTGCCGCGCTTGAGCGGGTCGGCCAGCCAGTCCGATTCCGGCACGACGGGCAACTTGCCCGCCGTCACCATGGCGGCCAAATCGGGAAACGTGGCACGCGAAATGGTTTGGCCGTCCGCCGGAATCTGCCCGGCCGGGATGGACGCGCGTAAGGGCCACCACGCGATGGTGGCCACCGGCGGCCCCATGGGAATCGGCGGCATCTGCTCAGCCGGCACCTTGCCATCCCCTCCCAACGTGGCCACGCCACCCGGCAGGCCTTTTTCCGCCAGCGGCACGGCGTCCTGCACCGCCGGCAGTTGCACGGCGGGCACGCGGCCGTCGGCGCCCAGCATCGCCACGCCGTTGGCGCGGCCTTTCTCGGCCACCGGGATCAGCGCGGGCAACTGCGACGGGTCGATCTTGCCGTCGACGGCGAGCGTCGCAACGCCATAGGGCTGCGCCTTTTCTGCGGCCGGAATCAGGTCGGGCAATTGCAGCGGCGTGATCTTGCCGTCGACCGCCAGCGTGGCAACGCCGCCGGGCTGGCCCTTCTGCGCCAACGGCACGGCCGGTTCCGTGATCGGCAGGAAATCGACCGGCACCCGGCTGCCTTCATCCAGCGGCGCGACACCGCCAGGGGCCGCTTTCTGTGCGAGCGGAATGGCGGGTTCCGGCAGATGCGCGGCCGGCACCTTGCCTGCCGCATCCAATGGCGTCACGCCGCCGGCCGCGCCCTTTTCCGCGGCGGGAATGGCGGCGTCCGCCTTGCGCTGCGCGGCGGCCGCCGCGACTTCCACGGCATCGACGCCGCTGCGGGTCTTGGTGAAGTTCTCGTTGACGACGACCATCGCATCGCGCAAGGTATCGCCGGTCTGGTCGTTCGGCGCCTGGCCGACCTTGATGGGTTTGAGGATTTGCATGAAGGGCCCTTGAAGACAGAACGCGGCAGCGCCGCCGAAAAAAAAGCCCACCGGCACAATGCGGGTGGGCGAGATATGGCTGGGGCGATGCCTGATTCATTGGCCCCATGCAAAAAGCCCGCTCAGTGTCCTGGGCGGGCTTTCGGGATCAATGGACGCAATTCGCCCACGACGCAGTCATGTTAGGGGGCTATCGGCCCGGCCGGCAAGCGAACTGCGACATGGAGCCGGTGGCCGGCGGACGCGGCGCGAACCGAAGGGCGCCTGCGACGGGATCAGTCTCCGGACAGGTCGAACAGGCTGGTGGCGTCCAGTTCCAGCACGCCTTCGTCGTGCTGGTTCAGCACCGTCCAGGCCCAGGTGATGATGCCCAGGTCGGGGCGCGACGACGACGTGCGCACGCCCTGTACACGGGCTTCCAGCCGCAGCTGGTCGCCGGGACGCACCGGCGTGCGCCAGCGCACTTCGCCCAGGCCGGGCGAGCCGAAGGATTCGGAATCGTGCAGCGCCGAGTCCACTGCCATGCGCATGGCCAGCGCGCAGGTGTGCCAGCCGCTGGCGATGAGGCCGCCCCAGCGGCCTTCGGCGGCGCGCTGGACGTCGGTGTGGAACCATTGGGGATCGTACTTGCGGGCGAACTCGAGAATCTCGGCTTCGGTGATGGTGACAGGACCGGCCTTGATCAGCATGCCGTCCTTGAAATCGGCGAACTTCATGGGTGGACTTCCCCTCGTGATGCAAGCGGCGCGCCAAGGCTGGTCGGGCTTGCCACGCCAGGTTTGCCCAGTCTTGCCGCGCCGGTTCCGAGTCGATGGTGCTCGACGTCAGTAGGTTTCGAAGTGCAGCCGCCCCTCGCGGCGCAACACGTCATGCAGGATAGTCCAATCCTGCCCCGATTGCATCGTCACCTCGCGCAGCGCGTCCAGCACGCCGACCTCCATGCCCTTCAATCCGCACACGTAGATGCAGGTATTGCGGTCGGCCAGCAGGCCAAGCACGTCGGCGGCCCGCTCGCGGATCAGGTCCTGCACGTAGCGCTTGGGCTGGCTCGCCTCGCGGGACAGCGCCAGGTTGATGTCGATGAAGTCGCGCGGCAGTTTCATCAGCGGGCCGAAGTACGGCAGCTCGCGCTCGGTGCGCGCGCCGAAGAACAGCATCAGCCGGCCGTTCTCGCCGGTGTCGATGCGGCGGCGATAGCGTTCGGTCATGGCGCGCATGGGCGCCGACCCCGTGCCCGTGCAGATCATGATGAGGTTGGCCCGCGGATGATTGGGCATCAGGAAGGTCTGGCCGAAGGGGCCGATGACCTGCACCGTATCGTGCTTGGCCAGGTCGCACAGGTAGTTCGAACACACCCCGTGGGCGGCGTTGCCCTGATGGTCTTCGGTGACGCGCTTCACGGTCAGCGACAGGTTGTTGTAGCCGGCGCGTTCGCCGTCGCGCGGGCTGGCAAGCGAATATTGGCGCGCGTGGTGCGGCCGGCCCTGCGCATCGACGCCCGGCGGCAGGATGCCGATGGACTGGCCTTCCAGCACCGGGAACGGCAGCTCGCCGAAGTCCAGCACGAGGTGGTGGATGTCGCTGTCGGTGTCCGCGCCGGTGACGCGATAGTTGCCCACCACGGTCGCAGTGACGGGCGTCTTGTGGGTGTAGAGGTTGACGTACGGATGCGCCGCCGACCAGGGCGGCACGCTGGCGCCGGCCGCGGTGTAGGCCACGTTCGCGGGCGGTTCCGGTGCGGTGGCATCGGCCGGCGGCAAGACTGCCGCGGCCGCCTCGGGCAGCGCTTCTTCGCGCGGCAACTCATCCCAGCCCAACTGGTCCGCCAGCGTGTAGGCCTGGGCGCGCACGACCAGGCGCCAGTTGTCGATGGACCCCGTCGGGCACGGCGGCACACAGGCCATGCAACCGTTGCAGATGTCGGGGTCGACCACGTAGTTGTTGCTGTCGTGCGTGATCGCGTCGACCGGACAGGTTTCTTCGCAGGTATTGCAACGGATGCAGATCTCGGGATCGATGAGATGCTGCTTCAGGACATCTACGGGCAGGGCTGCGTTCATCGCGGTCATCCCAATACGCACCGCGGCGGCGCCGGGCGCCGCCGCCGCGCCTCAGTTGAAACGGACGTACTCGAAATTCACCGGCTGGCGGTTCACGCCCATGACCGGCGGCGCGATCCAGTTGGCGAACTTGCCCGGCTCGGTGACGCGGCCCATCAGCGAGGCCACGAATTCGCGGTCTTCGGGCGTGGGCAGCCACTGGTGCCGGTGGGCCTGCCACTGTGCTTCGGACAGCACCTCGCCTTCGGGCGACATGCGGATGCCGGCCAGCGTGCCGATCTGGCGGTTGAAGGCCTTGTGCGGCACTTGCAGGCGAAACGCAATGCCGCTCTTTTCGATGACCTTGTTCCAGCGGCCGATGCCGGCGATGGAGTCACGGATGAAGTCGTCGCGCAACACTTCATTCAGGGCATTGAGCATCGGCACCTCGGCTTCGCCAAGCTTGCCGTTGTTGACCGTCAGCACGCGGTAGGTGTCGTTCTTGAGCTGGTGGTCGTCGGTGCGCTTGCTTTCTTCGTAGCGGCCTTTCAGGCCCGAACCGTAGAAGATGGCGGCGTTGGACGACTGGTCGGCGCCGAAGAGGTCGATGGTGACGCTGTAGTGGAAATTCAGGTAGCGCTGGATGGTGGGCAGGTCGATCACGCCGGCCGCGCGTACGCTGGCCGGGTCGTCGGTCTTCAACTGGTTCATCACTTCGCAGGTGCGCTGGATGACGCGCGAAATGCCGGATTCGCCCACGAACATGTGGTGGGCTTCTTCGGTGAGCATGAACTTGGTAGTGCGGGCCAGCGGGTCGAAGCTGGATTCAGCCAGCGCGCACAGCTGGAACTTGCCGTCGCGGTCGGTGAAGTAGGTGAACATGTAGAACGCCAGCCAGTCGGGCGTCTTTTCATTGAAGGCGCCCAGGATGCGCGGGTTGTCCGAATCCCCCGACGTGCGCTGCAGCAGTGCGTCGGCCTCTTCGCGGCCATCGCGGCCGAAATAGCGGTGCAGCAGGTACACCATGGCCCACAGGTGGCGGCCTTCTTCGACGTTGATCTGGAACAGGTTGCGCAGGTCGTATTGCGACGGCGCGGTCAGGCCCAGGTGGCGCTGCTGTTCGATCGACGCGGGCTCGGTGTCGCCCTGCGTGACGATGATGCGGCGCAGGTTGGCGCGGTGTTCGCCGGGCACGTCCTGCCAGACATCGCGGCCGATGTTTTCGCCGAAGTGGATCTTGCGCTGGCCGTCCTGCGGCGCCAGGAAGATGCCCCAGCGGTAGTCCGGCATGCGCACGTGGTTGAAATGCGCCCAGCCGTCCGGCTCGACGCTGACCGCGGTGCGCAGGTACACGTCAAAGCCGTGCGAGCCGTCCGGCCCCATGTCCTGCCACCATTGCAGGTAGTTGGGCTGCCAGTGTTCCAGCGCGCGTTGCAGTGTGCGGTCGCCGGACAGGTTGACGTTATTGGGGATCTTGTCGGTGTAGTTGATGCCTGACATTGTCTCGCTCCTGGTTCTTTTTGATCGTGGGGCCGCTCAGACGCGGTTCCAGTCGAATGTCGCCTGCTCGCCTTTGCCGTACAGCTTGAGCGCACCCTTCTCGCCCGCGGCGTTGGGGCGGTTGAAAATCCAGTTCTGCCAGGCGGTCAGCCGGCCGAAGATGCGCGTTTCCATGGTTTCGCGGCCGCCGAAGCGCAGGTTGGCTTCCAGGCCGGTGAGCGCATCAGGCGACAGCGCGCGGCGCTCTTCCAGCACCATGCGGACTTCGTCGTCCCAGTCGATGCTGTCGGGGGCAAAGGTCACCAGGCCCAGCGCCAGGGCGTCCTTGGCCGCCAGCGGCTGGCCGGCACGGGCGCGCACCGCGTCCAGCGGCGGCGCTTCTTCGTAGAAGCGCCGTTGCAGGCGGCTCTGGCCATTGACCATCGGATAGGCGCCGAAGTTGGCCTCGCCCACGATCAGGCTGGCGGCGGCCTCGCCCGCGTCGCTGTCCAGCATGTAGCTGCGGTCGGCGGCCAGGGCCAGTTCAAGCAGCGTGCCGGCAAAGCACGAACCGGGTTCGATCAGCGCGAACAGGCTGCGCGAGGTCACGTCCAGCCGCGCCAGCGTGCGGCGCAGCAGGCCGGCGGTTTCGCGCACGAACCAGTGGCCGGCATGGCGTTGCAGCGCGGCGTCGGCGGCCAGCACGGCCTGGGCGTCGCCCTCGGTCTTGAGGATCCAGGTGCCGATGTCCAGCTCGTTGGTGCGCAGGGACAGGATGGCGTCGTCCAGTTCGCGCGCCATCTGCAAGGGCCACCAGGCGGCGCCCGCGGCCAGGATGTCCGGCAGTTCGGATTCGACCGGCGCCAGCGGCGCGCGCACGGTCCAGGTGGCCTGGCGGCGGGCCCGGTCGAGCTGGACGTCGACATAGCGGTACGACAAGGCATCGGCGCTTTCTTCGCGCATCAACGGCGTCAGCGCCACGCCGGTCTCGCCCTGCGGGCGGCCGCTGCCCTCGGCCAGCGCCAGCGCGCGGGCGCGCACCGCGGCCTCGAACTGGGCCGGCTTGACCACATCGTCGACCAGCCGCCAGTCCTTGGCGCGCTGGCCGCGCACGCCTTCGACCAGGGTGCAGAAGATATCGGCGTGATCGTGGCGCACCCGGCGCTTGTCGGTCACGCGGGTCAGGCCGCCAGTGCCAGGCAGCACGCCCAGCAGCGGCACTTCGGGCAAGGCGACCGACGACGAGCGGTCGTCGATCAGCAGGATCTCGTCGCAGGCCAGCGCCAGCTCGTAGCCACCGCCCGCGCAGGCGCCGTTGAGCGCAGCGATGAACTTCAGACCGCCGTGGCGGCTGGAGTCTTCGATGCCGTTACGGGTTTCGTTGGTGAACTTGCAGAAGTTCACCTTCCAGGCGTGTGACGACAGGCCCAGCATGAAGATGTTGGCGCCCGAACAGAAGATGCGGTCTTTCATGCTGGTGACGACCACGCTGCGCACTTCCGGGTGCTCGAAGCGGATGCGTTGCAGGGCGTCGTGCAGTTCGATGTCCACGCCCAGGTCGTACGAATTGAGCTTGAGCTTGTAGCCGGGGCGCAGGCCGCCGTCTTCGGCGACATCCATCGCCAAGGTGGCCACTGGGCCGTCGAACGTCAGGCGCCAATGGCGGTACTGGGCGGGGTCGGTCCGAAAATCGACCTTGGTGGCTGCGCTGCTCATCGCTTGTCTCCTCGTGCACCCTGGCGTACAGGAAAAATACTGCATCACATGAATTATTATGCATATTAGTGCAGGTGAAAATCAGCGTCAAGCAAAAGATGCACAAAAGTGCAGTTTCTTGGAGGCGCGCGGCCGCCGCAATGAACAGGGCCGCCCCAAAGGGCGGCCCTGGCGCAAACCCACCGATGAACCGACCGCTACAACGGCAGGCCGCAGGCCTTGCGCACCTGGGTCCGCAGGCCGGCGAAGCTTTCCTGCACCTCCAGGTGGCTGGTGACCCAGGTCAGGTCGGCCTTGGCGTAGAAGGCCTCGCGGCCGGCCAGGATGCGCTTGAGATCGGCCATGGCCTCGTTGTTGCCCGACATGGGGCGAAAGTCGCCCTGTGCCATGACCCGGCCCATGTGTTCTTCCGGGGTGGCGCGCAGCCACACCGTATAGCAATGGGCCAGCAGCAGGTTGAGCGTCGCCGGTTCGGACACCAGGCCGCCGGGGGTGGCCAGCACCATTTCGGGGTAGATCTGCACCGCCTCTTCGAGGGCGCGGCGCTCGTAGCGGCGGTAGGCGTTGGGACCGTACAGATTGTGGATTTCCAGGATGCTGCAGCCGGCCACGCGCTCGATTTCGCGGTTCAGCTCGACGAAGGGGTAACCCAGGTCGTCGGCCAGCATCTGGCCCAGCGTCGACTTGCCGGCGCCGCGCAGGCCGATCAGCGCCACGCGCTGGGTGCGGTTGGGCCGCTGCGCCCCGGCGCCCACGCCGAACAGCTGCGTCAGGGCTTCCCGCGCCCGTTGCAGGTCCGATTCGGTGCGGCCGCTGAGCAGTTCACGGATCAGCAGCCAGTCGGGCGATTCGGTGGTGACGTCGCCGACCAGTTCGGCCAGCGCGCAATTGAAGGCCTTGGCAATTTGCAGCAATACCAGGATCGAGGCATTGCCGACCCCGTGTTCGAGGTTGGCCAGGTGGCGCTCGGACACGCCCGTCACCTGCGACAGGCCCTTGCGCGTCATGCCGCGGATGGCCCGCAGGCGGCGTACCCGCTCGCCCAGGGCCACCAGGAAGGCTTCGCGTTGGGGTTCTTCGGATGGCGCCGCGTCTAGCGCTTGGTTCATGGTGTAGCTGACTCCGCAAATACCCTGATAACACTCGATTTATGCACTATAGTGCTTGACCCAGATCAATGGAAGCACTATTTTTCCTCCAACAGCTTCAACAGCGTGTCAGGTGCGACAAAACAGCACTGGATTGCATCCCGCTGAAGCGCCGACAGTGTAAAGGAGGAGATACGGTGAGTACGCCTGAACGATTCCACGCCCTGATGCGCCAGGTCACCGACCTGATGGCCGGGCAGGCGCTGGACGGCGCCCTGCAAGACCGCCTGAACCGCGATGCCGGCCCCGGCAGCGCCCTGTACACCGACATCTTCAGTGCCTGTAGACAAGGCGTGGCCGACGGCTGGATGTGCAACCGCGAAGGCGGCGGCATCCGCTACGGCCGCGTCATCAAGCCGGCCGACGACCTGGCCGGCTGTTCCGTCGACGTGGTCGACATGGACGACCTGGCGGGTCCGCACCACGCCCACCCCAACGGCGAAATCGACATGATCATGCCGCTGACCGCCCAGGCCCGCTTCGACGGCCACGGCGCCGGCTGGCTGGTCTACGGCCCCGGCAGCGCGCATGCGCCGACAGTCACGCAAGGCCGCGCGCTGGTGCTGTATCTGCTGCCCGGCGGTGCCATCGATTTCGCGCGCCCCTGAACCCCCACCCCGTCATGCGGCCTTGAGCGCCAGCATGGCCCGCAATGCCGACAAGGGCCGACCACAGGCCCGGGCCCAACGCCCGCCAGAACACCAGGAGACCACCGTGAATGCCTGTCCCGCCGAATTGAATTTCGCCAGTCACCTGGCGGCCCTGAACGCGCCGCGCGCCGCCAAGACGGCCTACATCGACGACACCCGCCAACTGACCTACGGCGAGCTGGCCGAGCGCGTGGCGCGCATGGCGGGCGCGCTGCGACAGCTGGGCCTGCGGCGCGAAGAGCGCGTGCTGCTGCTGATGCAGGACACGGTGGATTGGCCGGTGGCGTTCCTGGGCGCGCTGCACGCGGGCGTGGTGCCGGTGGCCGTGAACACGCTGCTGACGGCCGACGACTATGCCTACATCCTGAGCCACAGCCGGGTGCGGGCCGCCTTCGTGTCCGGCGCGCTGCTGCCGACGTTGCAGGCCGCGCTGGCGCAGGCGCCCGGCGAGGTCGAACACCTGGTGGTCTCGCAGCCGACCGCGCCGCTGCCGGCCGGCGCGCATGATCTGGACGCGTTGCTGGCCGCGGCGCCGCTGGCGCCGGCCGTGCGCACGCTGTCCGACGAAATCGCGTTCTGGCTGTATTCGTCGGGGTCGACCGGCAAGCCCAAGGGCGTGGTGCATACCCACGGCAACCTGTGGCACACGGCCGAGCTGTATGCCAAGCCGGTGCTGGGCATCCGCGAGAACGACGTGGCGTTTTCCGCCGCCAAGCTGTTCTTTGCCTATGGCCTGGGCAACGGCCTGACCTTTCCGCTGTCGGTGGGCGCCACGGTGGTCCTGATGGCCGAACGGCCCACACCGCAGGCGGTATTCCAGCGCCTGACGCAGCATCGCCCGACCGTGTTCTACGGCGTGCCCACGCTGTATGCCAGCATGCTGGCGGCCCCTGACCTGCCGCCGCGCGAACGCGTCGCGATGCGCGTCTGCACCTCGGCCGGCGAGGCGCTGCCGCGCGATATCGGCGAGCGCTTCACGCGCCATTTCGGCTGCGAGATCCTGGACGGCATCGGCTCGACGGAAATGCTGCACATCTTCATCTCGAACCAGGCCGGCCAGCTGCGCTACGGCACCACCGGCAAGCCGGTACCCGGCTACGAAGTGCAGCTACGCGACGACAATGGCGCCCCGGTGGCCGCCGGCGCCATCGGCGACCTCTACATCAAGGGCCCCAGCGCCGCGCTGATGTACTGGAACAACCGCGACAAGACGCGCCAGTGCTTCCTGGGCGACTGGCTGAAAAGCGGCGACAAATACGTGTGTGATGCCGACGGCTACTACACCTATGCCGGCCGCAGCGACGACATGATCAAGGTCAGCGGCCAGTATGTGTCGCCGGTCGAAGTCGAGAACATCCTGGTGCAGCACGAGGCCGTACTCGAAGCCGCCGTGATCGGCGTGCCCGACCACGACGGGCTGGTCAAGACCAAGGCCTACGTGGTGCTGCGCCCCGGCTTCGCGCCCGATGCGCAGACCGGCGCCGACCTGCAGCGCTATGTGAAGCAGCACCTGGCGCCCTTCAAGTACCCGCGCCAGATCGACTTCACCGAGGAACTGCCCAAGACCGCCACCGGCAAGATCCAGCGCTTCCGCCTGCGCCAGCTGGAACAGGTCACGCCATGACGGCCGCCCCCGCTCTCCAGGCCGACGAGGACGCCGGCTGGGTCGACCTGCACGTGCCGGGCCGCCCCCAGCGCCTGGAATACCGCTGGCTTTCGCCCCAGCGGCGCGATGCCCCGCTGCTGGTGTTCCTGCATGAAGGGTTGGGCTCGGTGTCGATGTGGAAAGACTGGCCGCAACAGGTGTGCGAGGCCGTCGGCTGCCGCGGGCTGGTGTATTCGCGCCATGGCTATGGCCGGTCCACGCCCCTGGCCGCGGGCGAAAAACGCGCCGCCGATTTCATGCATCGCGAAGCCGAAGAGGTGCTGCCCGCGTTGTTGGCCGCGCTGGGCGTGGATGCCGGGCGCGATCGCCCCGTGCTGTTCGGCCACAGCGACGGCGGCTCGATCGCCCTGCTCTATGCGGCCCGCCATCCGGCCGCCGTAGCCGGCGTGGTGGCGGCCGCGCCGCACATCTTCGTCGAAACGCGCACCGTGGACCATATCCGCCTGGCGCGGCAGGCCTATCAGGAAGGCAGCCTGCGCGAGCGCCTGGCGCGCCACCACGATGACGTGGATTCCGCCTTTCGGGGCTGGAACGACATCTGGCTGGACCCGGGCTTTGCCCAATGGGACCTGCGGACCCGCCTGCCCGCCATCACCTGCCCCGTCCTGGCGATGCAGGGCATCGACGACGAATACGGCACGCTGGCGCAGATCCGCGGCATCCGCGATGCCGCGCCGCAGACGCAACTGCTGGAGATTCCCGACTGCCGCCATTCGCCGCACAAGGACCAGCCCGCCACCGTCATCCAGGCCATCGCCGGCTTCATCGGCGCGCTGGACCCACCCGGCCGCCGCTAAGGCAGCCCATAACAACGTACGGAGACCCACCATGACCCATGCCCTGTCCCGGGCCGCGCTAGGCGCCGCCCTGATGCTTGCCGCCAGCGGCGCCCTGGCCGCCGACAAGCTCAAAGTCGGTTTCATGCTGCCTTACAGCGGCACCTTCGCCGCGCTCGGCAACGCCATCGAGAACGGCTTCAAGCTGTATGTGGCCGAACAGGGCGGCAAGCTGGGCGGGCGCGAGATCGAATACTTCAAGGTGGACGACGAATCCAACCCGTCCAAGGCGGCCGAAAACGCCAATCGCCTGATCAAGCGCGACCAGGTGGACGTGCTGATCGGCACCGTGCACTCCGGCGTGGCGATGGCCCTGGCCAAGGCCGCCAAGGATTCGGACACCACGCTGATCGTGACCAATGCCGGCGCCAACGCCATCACCGGCCCGCTGTGCGGCCCGGGCATCTTCCGCACGTCTTTCACCAACTGGCAGCCGGCCTACGCCATGGGGCCGGTGGCCAAGGCGCGCGGCCACAAGACGGCGGTCACCATCACCTGGAAATACGCGGCCGGCGACGAGGCCATCGGCGGCTTCAAGGAAGGCTTCGAGCAGGCCGGCGGCAAGGTGGTCAAGGAACTGAGCCTGCCCTTCCCCAACGTCGAATTCCAATCGCTCCTGACCGAGATCGCCGCGCTCAAACCCGACATGGTGTTCACCTTCTTTGCCGGCGGCGGCGCGGTGAAGTTCGTGCAGGACTACCACGCGGCGGGCCTGGACAAGACCATTCCGCTGTACGGCTCGGGCTTTCTCACCGACGGCACGCTGCCCGCGCAGGGTGCATCGGCGCAGGGTCTGCTGACCACGCTGCACTATGCCGACGGACTGAACACGCCGCGCGACAACGCCTTTCGCGCCGACTACGCCAAGGCCTACAACGCACAGCCCGACGTCTATGCGGTGCAGGGCTATGACGCGGCGCAGCTGATGCAATCGGGCCTGACCGCGGTGCAGGGCGACTTCGCCAAGAAGGCGGACTTCCGCCAGGCCATGCGCGGCGCCACGGTGGACAGCCCGCGCGGCCCGTTCACGCTGTCGGCCGCCGGCAACCCGGTGCAGGACATCTACCTGCGCCGCGTCGACGGGCTGGAAAACAAGGTGGTGGACGTGGCCGTGCGCAAGCTGGCCGACCCCGCCCGCGGCTGCAAGCTCTAGGACAGACCCATGGACGCCGGCATCCTGCTCATCCAGAGCCTGAACGCCTTCCAGTACGGCCTGCTGCTGTTCCTGGTGGCCAGCGGGCTGACGCTGATCTTCGGCATCATGGGCATCATCAACCTGGCCCATGGCAGCTTCTACATGATCGGCGCCTACATGGCGTTCGCGCTGGGGCCGGCGGTGGACCGCTGGCTGGGCGGCGGCTTCCTCACCACGCTGGCGGTCTGCGTGCTGGCGGCCGCCGCGCTGGGTTACCTGCTCGAAGCCGCGTTCTTCAGCTACCTGTACCGGCGCAACCACCTGCAGCAGGTGCTGATGACCTACGGCCTGATCCTGGTGTTCGAGGAACTGCGCAGCATCCTGGTGGGCAACGACGTGCACGGCGTGCCGCTGCCCGCCTGGCTGCAAGGCAGCATCGCGCTGGGCGACGTGATGACCTATCCGGTGTATCGGCTGTTCATCTCGGGCGTGGGCATCGGCGTGGCGCTGCTCCTGTACTGGGTCATCGCGCGCACGCGGCTGGGCATGATGCTGCGCGCCGGCGCCAGCAATCGCGAGATGACCGGCTCATTGGGCATCGACATCAACAAGCTCTACCGGCTGGTGTTCGCCGCGGGCGTGGCGCTGGCGGCGCTGGCCGGCAGCATTGCCGCGCCCGTGTCGTCGGTGTACCCCGGCATGGGCAACGGCGTGCTGATCGTCTGCTTCGTGGTGGTGGTGATCGGCGGCATCGGTTCGATCCGCGGCGCGTTCGTGGCGGCGATGCTGGTGGGCGTGGTCGAGACCTTCGGCCAGGTGCTGTTCCCGGCCGCCGCGGGCGTGCTGGTGTACGTGCTGATGGCCGCCATTCTTCTGTGCAAGCCCGAAGGGCTGTTCAAACAGGGCTGACCATGACGCTGAATCGACTCCTTCCTTGCCTGACCCTGCTGGCGCTGGCGGCCTTCGCCTGGAGCGGCAGTGACTACTACACCGGGCTGGCCGTGAAGATCATGATCTACGCGGTGTTCGCGCTGAGCCTGCAACTGCTGGTGGGCGGCGCGGGGCTGGTCAGCCTGGGGCACGCCGCCTTCTTCGGCATCGGCGCCTATGCCGCCGCGTTGCTGTCGCCGGCATCGGAAGCGGGCAGCCTGTGGTGGCTGCTGCCTGCGGCGCTGCTGGCCGCGGCCGTCTACGCCCTCATCACCGGCGCGCTGGCGCTGCGCACTCGCGGCGTGTACTTCATCATGGTGACGCTGGCCTTTGCGCAGATGGCCTATTACGTGTTCCACGACACCAAGGCGGGCGGCGGCAGCGACGGCATCTACCTGTACTTCCGGCCGCAAGCCGACATCGGCGGCTGGCGCCCGTTCGACCTGGACCAGGGCGCCACGTATTACTTCTTCGTGCTGGCCTGCCTGGCGCTGACCTGGGGCTTTCTGGCGCTGCTGCGGCGTTCTCCCTTCGGCGCGGCGCTGGCCGGCATCCGCATCAACGAACAGCGCATGCGCGCGGCCGGGTATTCGACCTATCCGTACAAGCTGGCCGCGTATGTCATCGGCGCCGCGCTGGCGGGGCTGGCCGGCTTCCTGTTTGCCTTGAAGGACGGCTTCGTCACGCCCGAGCTGCTGGCCTGGGAACAATCGGGCCTGGTGCTGCTGATGGTGATCCTGGGCGGCATGGGCAGCCAGGGCGGCGCGGTGCTCGGCACGGCGGCGCTGGTGCTGCTGCAGGAGCTGTTCCAGTCGCAGGCGCTGTTTGGCGACTATGCGCGCCACTGGCACCTGCCGCTGGGCCTGGCCATCATCGCGCTGGTCGCCCTGCTGCCCGATGGCCTGGCGGGCCTGCCCGCGCAGTGGCGCCGCCGCCGCGCGCGCCGCGAAGCGCCCGCCGCCTCCCCCCCGGCGCCGCTGCGCCTGCCCCTACCCGGAGAGCCCCATGCCTGATCCCCTGCTGGCCGCCTGCGGCATCACGCGCCGCTTCGGCGGCCTGACCGCCGTCAATGGCGTGTCGCTGGCGCTGCAACGCGGCGAAGTCCACGCCGTCATCGGCACCAACGGCGCGGGCAAGTCGACGCTGATCAACCTGCTGTCCGGGGAACTGGCGCCCACCAGCGGCGAGGTCTCGCTGGGCGGCCGCGACATCACCGCCTGGAGCCAGCCCGAACGGGCCCAGGCGGGACTGGGCCGCAGCTACCAGCGGTCCACGCTGTTTCCTGAACTGAGTGTGTTCGAGAATTGCCGCCTGGCCGCGCAGGCGCGGCGCCAGCGCTTCTGGCATTGGTGGCGGCCGGCATCGGCCTGCCGGACCAGCGCGGCGCTGGCCGAACAGGCGCTGGCCCGCACCGGGCTGGCGGACGACGCCGGGCAGCCGGCCGGCCTGCTGCCGCATGGCCGCAAGCGCCAGCTGGAAATCGCCATGTGCCTGGCGGGCGAACCGCAGGTGCTGCTGCTGGACGAACCCCTGGCCGGCATGGGGCCGGAAGAAACCGACCGCATCCTGGCCCTGCTGCAAACGCTGAAGGACGGCCACGCGATCCTGCTGGTGGAACACGACATGGACGCCGTCTTTCGCATCGCCGACACCATCACCGTCATGGTCAACGGCAGCAGCATCGCCAGCGGCAGCCCCGCAGCGATCCGCGCCAACGCCGAGGTGCGCACCGCCTACCTGGGCGAAGACCTGGCGGCGGACACCGCTTTCGGAGACCCCGCATGCCCGCATTGATCGAGGCCGGCGGCCTGCACGTGTATTACGGCGCCAGCCATGTGCTGCGCGGCGTCGACCTGCGCATCGCGGCGGGCGAATCCGTGGGCCTGGTGGGCCGCAACGGCATGGGCAAGACCACGCTGATCCGCAGCCTGGTGGGCCAGGTGCCCAGCGCGCGCGGCAACGTCACCGTGCGCGGACGGGACTGCACCCGGGCCCGCCCCCATGCCATCGCACGGCTGGGCATCGCCTACGTGCCCGAAGGCCGCGGCATCTTTCCCAACCTGAGCGTGCGCGAAAACCTGCTGGTGGCCGCGCGCGCCGGCGTCCAGGGCCGCCAGGACTGGCACTACGACCGCGTGCTGGAAACCTTTCCCCGGCTGGCCGAACGCCTGGGCCACGGCGGCCAGCAATTGTCCGGCGGCGAACAGCAGATGCTGGCCATCGGCCGCGCGCTGATGACCAACCCCGACCTGCTGATCCTGGACGAAGCCACCGAAGGCCTGGCGCCGCTGATCGTGGCCGAGATCTGGCGCATCATCCGGCGCATCCGCGAAACGGGCATGTCCACTCTGATCGTGGACCGCAATTACCGCGCGGTGCTGGCCCATACCGACCGCTGCCTGGTGATGGAGAAAGGCCTGATCGCGCAGGATGGCGACAGCGCCGCGCTGGCGGCCAGGCCGGAACAGTTGACGCGCTATCTGGGCGTCTAGAACCCACCATGAAAAAGCCCCGCCGCGCCGATGGCCGGCGCGGCGGGGCTTGCCAGCATTCCGTCAGATCAGATCAGCGCTTCGATCAGGAACGGGCCGCGGCGCTTCAGGCCGTCTTGCAGCGCACGGGCGAAGCCTTCGACCGTGTCGACGCTGACCGCTTCGACGCCCATGCCGCGCGCCAGGTGGGTCCAGTCCAGGTAGGGTTCTTCCAGGTCGAGCATGCGGCGGGCATTGCGGCCCGGTTCCTGCACGCCCACGTTCTTCATTTCGCCGTGCAGCGTGGCGTAGGACCGGTTGGCCAGGATCACCGTCAGGCAATCGAGGTTTTCGCGCGCCTGCGTCCACAGCGCCTGCAGCGTGTACATGCCGCTGCCGTCGGCCTGCAGCGTGATGACCTTGCGATCCGGGCAGGCCACCGCCGCGCCCGCGGCCATCGGCAGGCCGATGCCGATGGCGCCGCCGGTCAGCATCAGCCAGTCGTGCGGGGCGCTGCTGGCGCTGTAGATCGGGAATTCGCGGCCCTGGGTGATCGATTCGTCGCAGACGATCGCGTTTTCGGGCAGGTGATGCGCGACCAGGATATTGACCGCGGCGCCCGTCAGCTTGCCCGTGGCCGGAACCTCGTAGGCGGCGGCCGGCGCGGCCAGGCGCGGCGCGTCGGCGGCGATGCCCAGTTCGTCGGCCAGCCACTCCAGCGCATGCGCCAGGTCTTGCTCGCCGGTGGCCAGCACCACTTGCTGGCAATCGGGCGGGGCCAGCAGGCTGGGCTTGCCGGGATAGGCAAAGAAGCCCACCGGCGCCTTGGCGCCTGCCAGCACCAGGTGGCGCACGTCTTTCAGCTTGGCCACGGCCAGGTCGATGGGGTACGGCAGCCGGTCGACCGGCGTGCGCGCGCCGCCGCGTTCGATACGGCGGTTGGACGTTTCGGACAGCAGGCGCACGCCGGTGGCGCGCGCGATGCGGCCAGCGGCATTGAGCGCGCGGTCGCGCAGCGCGGCGCCGCCCAGCATCAGGGTGGTGACCTCGCCGCTGCGGATCGCCTGGGCGGCGGCGCGCACGGCCTCGATGGACGTGTGCGGCACGGCGGCGTCGGTGACCTTGACCGGCGCGGGCGTATCGGCCGGCAGTTCAGTCCAGGCGGTGTCGGCCGGCAGGATCAGCGTGGCGATGTTGCCCGGCTTGCGGCGCGCCACGGCAATGGCCTCGGCCGCATCGGCGGACATGGCCTGGGCGGTCAGGCTGCGCTTGACCCAGTGCGACATCGGCCGCGCCACGCCTTCGACGTCGCTGGTCAGCGGCGCGTCGTACTGCACGTGATAGGTGGCGTGGTCGCCCACGATGTTGACCATCGGGGTGCGGGCGCGCTTGGCGTTATGCAGGTTGGCCAGGCCGTTGCCCAGGCCCGGGCCCAGGTGCAGCAAGGTGGCGGCCGGCTTGTCGGCCATGCGGGCGTAGCCGTCGGCGGCGCCGGTCACCACGCCTTCGAACAGGCCCAGCACGCAGCGCATCTTCGGCTTGCGATCCAGCGCCGCCACAAAGTGCATCTCGGACGTGCCTGGATTGGCAAAGCAGACGTCCACATCGTTGGCAAGGAGGGTGTCGCAAAGACTGTCAGCGCCGTTCATCGTGTTTCCCTGGTAGTTTTGTTGGCTGGGGCCGGCGGCGGCGCGCCGGCCCATTGGCATGATAGGTAGCGTAGCGCAAACCCGGTAGAGCCATTTGCACCGCCGGACATGGAACCATTTTGCGGGTTCCGGCTGGCGGAATTTATCGGCTGCGGCACCGGATGCTCCACGTCCCTACGCCAGGATCTGCCCCAGGAAGGCCTGCGCCCGTTCGGAACGCGGCGCCGAGAAGAACTGCGCCGGCGTGTCGACCTCGACGATCGCGCCCTGGTCCATGAACACCACGCGGTCGCCGACCTCGCGCGCAAAACCCATTTCATGGGTCACGCACACCATCGTCATGCCGTCGCGCGCCAGCGACACCATGGTGTCCAGCACTTCCTTGACCATCTCGGGGTCCAGCGCCGAAGTCGGCTCGTCGAACAGCATGATCTTGGGCTGCATGCACAGCGCGCGCGCAATCGCCACGCGCTGCTTCTGCCCGCCTGACAGCTGGCCCGGATACTTGGCCGCGTGCTGCGGGATCTTGACGCGTTCCAGGTATTGCATGGCGCGCTGCTCGGCCTCTGCCTGCGCCACGCCCTTGACCAGCATCGGCGCCAGCGTGCAGTTCTCCAGCACGGTCAGGTGCGGAAACAGGTTGAAGTGCTGGAACACCATGCCCACTTCGGCGCGAATGCGCTCGATGTTCTTGACGTCGTCGTCCAGCTCGATGCCGTCGACCACGATGCGGCCCTTCTGGTGCTCTTCCAGCCGGTTGAGCAGCCGGATGGTGGTGGACTTGCCCGAACCCGACGGACCGCACAGGATCAGCTTTTCGCCGGGGCTCACTTGCAGGTCCAGCCCGTCCAGCACCTGGAAGTCGCCATACCATTTCGAGACGCCCTGCATCGTGATGATGGGCGCGATGCGATTCATTCCGTCCATGGCGTCAGGCCTTCGAGATGTCGTGGTTGTCGCCGGCGCCGCTCCAGTAGCCCGGCACAGTCAGGCGCTTTTCAGAGCGGCGGAACAGATAGGCCAGGATGCTGCACAGCGCGAAGTAGATGACGCCGACCATGGTGTAGACCGTCAGCGCCTGGAACGTCGCGCCGGCCAGCATTTCACCGGCGCGCATCAGTTCATACACACTGATCACCGCCACCAGCGACGTCTCTTTGATGAGCACCAGCGCGTAGTTGCCCAGTGCCGGGAAGATCGTGCGCAGCGCCTGCGGCAGCACGATGCGTTGCAGCCGCTGGCCACGGCGCAGGCCCAGCGCGCGCGCGGCCTCGTACTGGCCCGTATCCACCGACTGGATGCCGCTGCGGAACAGCTCGGCCAGATAGGCGCCGAAGTTCAGCGTCAGCCCCAGCACGCCGGCCACGAAGCCGTTGATCACCACGCCCATTTCCGGCAGGCCGTAGTAGATGTAGAACAGCTGCAACAAGAGCGGCGTGCCGCGGATGATGTCGATATACAGGCGCGCGGCGCGGCTCAGCGCCCGATGCCGCGACAGGCGGCACAGGCAGACGACCAGGCCCAGCGCCACCGCCAGGAATGCCGAACAGAAAAACAGCGCCAGGGTCCAGACCGTGCCCTCGGCCAAGGGGGTCAGGTACATGCGCAGGGTAGCGAGATCCAAGTCGTGCTCCTTATCCGTGCCGCGGGGGCCTTATTTGCTGAGCAGGTCCGACACGCCCCACTTCTGCCCGATGGCGGCCAGTTCGCCGTTGCGCTTCATCTCGGCCAGCGCGGCGTTCACGGCCTCGAGCAGCGCGGCGTTGCCCTTCTGCACGGCCATGCCGACCTGCCACTTGCGCTGCGGCTGGTAGCCGGTGTCCAGCTTCACGCCCGGAATGTTCTTGGTCTTGATCTGGTAGATGATGCTGGGCGGATCGACGATGCCAAGGTCGATGCGGCCGGCGCGCACGTCGGCCAGCAGCGTCGAATAGTCCTGGTAGGTCGACACCTTGGTGCCGGGCATGTCCTTGATCATGTTGAACTGCACCGAGTCCACCAGCACGCCGACCTTCTGGCCCTGCATGTCTTCGAACTTGCCGTAGCGCCGGGTGGCCTTGTCGCTGACCACGATGCCCTCGCCCCACTCGTACACCGGCGCCGAGAAGTCGATGGCGCGGGCGCGTTCCTCGGTGATGAACAGCGGCGCGGACATGACGTCGGCGCGACCCGAGGTCAGCGTCGGGATCAGGCCCGAGAACGGCACGTCGGCCAGCTTGTCGGCCACGCCCAGGTGCTTGGCCACGGCGGCGGCCACGTCCACCATGATGCCTTCCAGGCGGTTCGACTGCGGGTTCTTGAAGCCGTGAGGCGGCGCGGACGCGGTGGTGACCACGTTGAGCGTCTTGTCGGCGCGCACTTCGTCCAGCGTGCGCGCCGCAACGGCGCCGGCCTGGGACAGCAGCGCGGCCGAGACCAGGCCGAGCAGGATGGATTTGAGTTTCATGGAATTCCCCTTGTATGAATGAATGCCGCGGGCGCCGTGTCAGGCCGGACGCCCTTCTGGGTACTGCCGTACCGCCACCGCCGCCAGCGCGCAGAATTCCTGCATGACGGTAGCGGCCAGGAAAGCCGTGGCGCCTTGCACGTCCTGCGGCGGCGACACGGTGTTCACGTCGAAGGCCACGAAGTTCATGCCGGCCAGCTGGCGCAGCAGGGCCAGCCCTTCCTTGGGCGACAGGCCGCCCCACTCCGGCGTGCACACGCCCGGCGCGCACGACGGATCGAAGATGTCCATGTCGAAGCACAGGTACACCGGCCGCTGGCCGATGCGCTGCTTGATGTCGTCCAGCGCGCCCTTCTGGTCCGCGTCGAACTCGTCGTACGGCACGATCGTGTAGCCGACCTCGCGGCCGAATTCCAGCACGCCCGGCATGAAGGAACTGCCGCGCGTGCCCACATGGAAGCTGCGCTGCACGTCCAGCAGGCCCTCTTCGGCGGCGCGGGTGAAGGTGGTGGCCGTGTTGTAGCCAGGAATCGGATAGGTATCGGTGTGCGAATCGAAATGCAGCACCACGAAGTCCGGGTGGCGCCGCGCCACGGCGCGCAGTTGCGGCAGCGTCACCGCGCCGTCGCCGCCCATCGAGATGGGAATCGCGCCGGCATCCAGGATGGCGCCGATGCCCGCTTCGATCAGCGGATACGACGCATCCGGGTCGCCCGGATGGCAGGCCACGTTGCCCACATCGATGGCGCGCAGGAATTCCGGCGGGTTGTCGATGCCATGCCGGCGGAAGATGTCCACCGGCCGCAGCAACCGCGACTGCTCGCGGATGGCGTCCGGCCCCTGGCGCGACCCGACGCGGAACGGATGCGTGCCGCAATCGAACGGAATGCCCACGACGCAGGCGCGGGCCTCGCCGGTGCCGGCAAGGCGGGCCGACGGCAGGCCCATGAATCCCGAGGCGGGGTGAAAACAGACTTCGGCGGACGGCTGCACAGCGCGGCTCCCTGGCGGCGGCCGCTCGCGGCTAGGTCGCGGACGGCTGCAAGTTTAGATTCAATCGAATCGCTGTGCGATACGATCGTGTCAAAACTAGAGTAACGCGCACACAAGCAGGCCGCCAATTAGGGTGTTCCCCTGAATGGCGGTCGCAATACTTGACTTATTTAGTATGAATTCAGGCCGCGATGGCACGCCTGTGGTGCACCGCTGGCGCACCCGACCGTCGCCTGCCGGAAAACTGCGTCAGGCCTCGTCGCCCGCAGACGGCATGGCGTCGCGCAGCGAACCGCCGGGCGGCTCCAGTTCGTAGAAGGGATGCGAGCGCCCCAGCGTGCGCGACGCGCTGATGGCGTGCGCGGTTTCCACCACCTGGGGGCCGAACACGGCCTGCGCCTGCTCGAACGACCAGCGGCTGGAAGGCACCGACACATTGACCGCGCCCAGCGGCGTGCCGCCCGCGTCCAGCACGGCAGCGCTGACCGTGATGTCGCCGGGGTAGAACTCGCCGTTGGACCGGGCAAACCCGTGGCGGCGCGCGAAGTCCAGTTCGGCCAGCAGCGCATCCAGGTCCGTGATCGTGGCGGCGGTGTACGACTTGCGCTCGCCGCGTTCCAGCAGCCCGCGCGCCACCGCCGGGTCCAGCCGCGCCAGCACGGCGCGGCCCGCTGCCGTGCAATACAGCGGCAGGCGCATGCCGACCGGCATGTTGACGAACATTTCCTTGTGGGTGGCAAAGCGCGCCACGTAGACCATGTCCAGCCCGTCGGGCTCGGCCAGGCTGCAGGTTTCCTGGCAGTTGCGGTTCAGCGTGTGCAGGAACGGGTTGCCGCCCAGCACCAGCGGGCTGGTCTGCACATACTTCATGCCCAGTTCAAGCGACCAGGGGCCCAGCGAAAACTTCTTGCTGGCCGGGTCCTTGCGCAGATAGCCCAGCGTCCAGAGCGTATGGGCAAAGCGCTGCACCGAGCTTTTGCTCAGGCCCGTGGCCTCGGCCAGTTCGGGCAGCGTCATCGCCGGCCGGCCTTCGCTGAAGGCCCTGAGCACGGAAACGCCACGCGCCAGCGCGGCGATGAACAGGGGGGAATCCTCGGCAGGTCGGGGTTGCGTCATGGCGCGCGGTGCGTCCGGTGGAAAAGCGCATAGCGTACCGCATAATGGTTCGACCATATCGCATGGCGATGCCCATTAACATCCAGGCTGCGACGCAGGCCACGCGCATCGTCCAAAAAAAACGGCCCGCGAACGGGCCGTTTGCTCATGCCGCCGCGTTCAGCGGATCGGCCACGGGTACATGGCGCCGCCCTTGCTCCACAGCGCGTTGGTGCCGCGTTGCAGGCCCAGCTTGCTGTCCTTGCCGACGTTGCGCTCGAACACTTCGCTGTAGTTGCCCACGGCCTTGATGGCGTTGTAGGCCCACTTTTCGTCCAGGCCCATGTTCTTGCCGGCGCCCGGCGTCACGCCCAGGATGCGCGAGACATTGGGGTTGTTGCTCTTGAGCATTTCGTCCACGTTCTTCTGCGTGATGCCGTATTCCTCGGCTTCCAGCAGCGCGAACAGGGTCCAGCGCACGATGCCCAACCAGTTCTCGTCGCCCTGGCGCACCATGGGGCCCAGCGGTTCCTTCGAGAAGCGTTCCGGCAGGATCTCGTAGTCGTCCGGCTTGGCGACCTGGGTGGCGCGCACGGCGGCCAATTGCGAGGCGTCGTCGGTGAAGGCGTCGCAGCGACCCGATTCGAACGCGCGCACGACTTCGGTGACCTTGTCGATCACGACCGGCTTGAATTCGATGTTGTTGGCACGGAACCAGTCGGCCAGGTTGAGCTCGGTGGTGGTGCCCGGCTGCACGCAGACGGTGGCGCCGTTCAGTTCCTTGGCGCTTTTCACGCCCAGCTTCTTGTTCACCAGGATGCCCTGGCCGTCGTAGAAGCTGGCGGCCACGGCCGACAGGCCCAGCGAGGTGTCGCGGGTCTGGGTCAGCGTGACGGTGCGCAGCAGCACGTCGACTTCGCCCGATTGCAGCGCGGTGAAGCGTTGCTGGGTCGACAGCGCCGTGCCCTTGAATTTGGTCGGATCACCGAACACCGCGGCAGCCACGGCGCGGCAGATGTCCACGTCCATGCCTTCCCATTCGCCCTTGCTGTTGGTGGCCGAGAAACCGGACACGCCGTCAGTCAGGCCGCATTGCACATAGCCCTTTTTCTTCACTGCATCCAGCGTGGGGCCGGCCACCGCTGCCTGGGATACGCAAGCCAGGGCCAGGGCGCCGGCAGCAAACGAGATCAACCGCTTCATTATTGCTTCTCCTGAATTAGATGCCCGCGCCGGCCTGTAGGCCCGCTGCGGCTGAAACCGAGCCCATGCTTTGCGGGCCGGCCGCCAGATTACGCGATGTCCACGGCGTGAACAACGCGCACAGGCCTAGTGGAAACCCCAGGTGAAAGTGTCCTGGAAACCTAGGTGAAGTCCGATCACCGAACTTTATCCGCACCCCTCCCCCCCAGCGGCCTCTCCCCTGCGTGCCATACTTTTTTCGCGCCTTGTCCGAAAGGCGGCGCGATCGACATTCCCACAAAAAACCGGCCGCGCCATTCAAAAAAACCTCGGGCGCGCGCTGGCTCAAGGCCGACTCATGGAGGAGACAAATCCATGGCACAAGCAAGGAAAACGCAGCCCCGCCACCTTGCGGCAGGACATCGCCGCCACGCCCTCAAGACCCTGCTCTGCGCCACGCTGGCCGCCTGCGGCCTGGCCACGGCCAGCGCGCAGGCCGCCGACGACTGGCCCAGCAAACCCATCAAGGTGATCGTGCCCTACACACCGGGCGGGTCCACCGACATCGTCACGCGCATCGTGATGGAAAAGCTCGGCCCGCGCCTGAAGCAGACCATCATTGTCGAGAACCGGCCGGGCGCCAACAGCAGCGTGGGCGCGGGCATCGCCGCCAAGGCCGACCCCGACGGCTACACCTTCCTGTCCATCCTGCCCGCGTTCATCATCAACTTCCACCTGTACAAGCTGCCCTACAAGCCCGACGACCTGACGCCGGTGGCGCAGATGGCCGACCTGCCGCTGTTCCTGTTCGTCTCGCAGGACCTGCCCGTGAACAGCGTGGCCGAACTGGTGGCCTATGCCCGCAAGCATCCGGACAAGCTCACCTATGCCTCCAGCGGCAACGGGTCCAGCGCGCACCTGACCGGCGCCGACTTCGCCCTGCAGAACAAGCTCACCATGACGCACGTGGCCTACAAGGGCAGCGCACCGATCCTGACCGACCTGCTGGGCGGGCGGGTGTCGATGGTGTTCGACCCCATCCTGGTGCCGATGCAATACGTGAAGCAGAACCGCCTGAAGGCGCTGGGCTTCACCGGCAAGGCGCGCTGGCCCACCGAACCGGCCATTCCCACCATGGAAGAAGCCGGCATGCCGGGCTTTGTCACCGGGTCCTGGGCGGGCCTGATGGCGCCGGCCAACACACCCAAGCCCATCATCGACCGCATGGCGCGCGAGATCAGCGAAATCGTGCAAGAGCCCGACGTACGGCAGAAATTCCTGGACGCCGGCTTCTTTCCCGCCAGCGGCACCAGCGACCAGTTCGCCCAGCTGATGAAGCAGGACTCGGCGCGCTACGCCGACATCATCAAGCAGGCGCACATCACACTGGATTGAACCGCCCCCCCGCGGCGACGCATCCGCGGGGCGCGCCGGCAACTCGCGCCCCGCCCGACCCGAAGGCAACCATGATCGACAAGTTCATCGACACTCCCCACGCCGCGGTGGCCGGCATCCATGACGGCGCCACCGTGCTGGTCAGCGGCTTCGGCGGCGCCGGCATGCCTACCGAACTGCTGCACGCCCTGATCGACCAGGGCGCGCGCGAGCTTACCGTGGTGAGCAACAACGCCGGCAACCGCGAAACCGGCCTGGCGGCGCTCATCAAGGCCGGCCGCGTGCGCAAGGTGATCTGCTCGTTTCCCAAGGCCTCGCATTCGTGGGTATTCGACGACCTGTACCGCCAGGGCAGGATCGAACTCGAATGCGTGCCGCAAGGCACCATCGCCGAACGGCTGCGCGCCGCGGGCGCCGGGCTGGGCGGCTTCTTCACGCCCACGGCCTACGGCACCGACCTGGCCGCCGGCAAGGAAACCCGCATCATCGACGGCCGCGGCTACGTGTTCGAGACGCCGCTGCACGGCGACTTCGCGCTGGTCAAGGCCGACCAGGCCGACCGCTGGGGCAACCTCACCTACCGCAAAAGCGCGCGCAACTTCGGCCCCATCATGTGCATGGCCGCCAAGACCACCATCGTCCAGGTGCGCGCCAAGGCCGCGCTGGGCGAACTCTCGCCCGAAGCCGTGGTGACGCCCGGCATCTTCGTCACGCGCGTCACCGAAGTGGCCGACGCCGCCTTTTCCAGCTAGGCCCAGCAACTTCAAGGAACCCGCAATGCCTACCCCCCTGACCCGCGAGGCCATGGCGCGCCGCCTGGCCCGCGACATCCCCGACGGCAGCTACGTCAACCTGGGCATCGGCATGCCCGTGCTGGTGGCCGCCCACCTGCCCGCCGGCCGCGAGATCGTGCTGCACAGCGAAAACGGCATCCTGGGCATGGGCCCGCCCCCCGCCGACGACGCCATCGACCTGGACCTGATCAACGCCGGCAAGCAGCCGGTCACCCTGCTCGACGGCGGCGCGTACTTTCACCACGCCGACTCGTTCGCCATGATGCGAGGCGGCCACCTGGACATCTGCGTCATGGGCGGCATGCAGGTCGCGGCCAACGGCGACCTGGCCAACTGGTCGCTGAACAAGCCGGGCGAGGCGCCGGCCGTGGGCGGCGCCATGGACCTGGCCGTGGGCGCGCGCAGCGTGTTCATCATGATGGAGCACAACAGCAAGAACGGCTCGCCCAAGATCGTCGAACGCTGCACCTATCCCTTGACCGGCGCCGGCGTGGTGGACCGCATCTACACCGACCTGGCCGTCATCGACGTCACGCCGGACGGCCTGTGGGTCCGGGATATGATCGACGGCATGACCTTGACGGAACTGCAGGCGCGCACCGGCGCGCCGCTGCGCGCAGGCTGATGCTGCCCAACCTTCCCCCGCCCGGCTATGCCGCGCCGCTGGCCCCCGAAGACCACCCCGACCAGTTGCGGGGCGATCCCGACTACATGCTGACGCTGGCGCGCGGCCTGCACGTGATCCGCGCGTTCGGCACGCGGCGCCATCCGCAGACCGCCGCCGAACTGGCGCGCCGCGCCGACCTGCCGCGCGCGGTGGTGCAGCGCTGCCTGCACACGCTGATTCTGCTGGGCATCGCCGAGCAGCACGGCCGCCAATACGTGCTGACTCCGCGCATCCTGGGCCTGGGCTACGCCTACTTCTCGTCGACGCCGTTCGTGTCGCTGGCCCAGCCGGTGCTGGAAGAACTCAGCGCCACCGTCAACGAGACCTGCGCGCTGGCCATCATGGAGGGCCACGAGATGCTGTACCTGGCGCGCTCCGAGGTGAACCGGCTGCTGGCCACGTCAATGGGGCTGGGCAGCCGCTTGCCCGCCTATTGCACGTCCATCGGGCGGGTGCTGCTGGCGCAATTGTCCGAGCCGGCGCTGGCGCGCTACTTCGCCGCCGTCGACCTGCAACCCTATACGGAATTCACGCTGGTTACCGAAGCGCGGCTGCGCGCCGAGCTGGAACGCATCCGCGAGCAGGACTACGCGGTAGTCGACCAGGAACTCGAACTGAACGTGCGCGCGATCTCGGTGCCGGTGCGCTCGGCCAGCGGCAAGGCCTGCGGCGCGGTGAACGTCAGCGTGAAGGCGGCGCGGGTGCCGTTGGAACGGCTGACCGGCGAATTCCTGACGCCGATGCGGCAGGCGGTGGAACGGATCGGGGAATTCCTGGCGGCGTGAAAGACAGACCTTACAGGTCCAAGGCGTGAAGGACGGACCTTACAGGTCCGCGTGGAAAAGACAGACCTTACAGGTCCGTCGTGTCCAGCGTGAACGCCGCCGCCGCGCGGCCGATGCGGTCGTTGACCGCGTGCCAGTCGTCGTTGGCAGGCGGGGCCTGCACGATGATGCGCGCAAAGCCCTGGCCGTCCAGGTCGCGCAGCAGCGCATACAGCGCCTGGGCGTAGCGCGCCGGGTCCGCCGGCACCTGCTGCCATTGAATTCGGGCATCCAGGCCCGCAGGCGGCGGCGCATACGCTACCACCACCACCTTGCCTGCCGGCAGGCCGCGGCCTTGCAGCACGGCCTGCAAGCGCGCATCGGAGGCCAGTTCCAGCGCGGTGCGCGGCGCGTAATGCGCCTTCAGCGTACCCGAGGCGCGCGGGGCCGCGGCGTCCGGCGCGAACACCTGCACGCCCAGCACCGCTTCGATCTGCGCGGCGCTGATGTGCCCCGGGCGCAGCAGCACCGGACCCGCGCCGCGATCCAGCCGCGACAGGTCCAGGATGGTGGATTCGATGCCGACCTCGGACGCGCCGCCTTCCAGCACCGGCATGCCCGCGGCGACCTCGTCGGGGAATTCGTTCTTCACATGGTCGGCGCGGGTCGGCGAGACCTGGCCGAACTTGTTGGCCGACGGTGCGGCCACGCCGCCCTGCCCGTTCGGCTTGCCGGCTGCGAACGCCGCCAGCAGTGCCTGCGCCACCGGATGCGAGGGGCAGCGGATGCCGATGCTGTCCTGGCCGCCGCTGACCGTGTCGGCGATGTGCGGCGCGCGCTTGAGGATCAGCGTCAGCGGACCGGGCCAGAAGGCGTCGATCAGCAGGCGGGCTTCGGGCGGCACCTCGGACACCCAGTACGACAGGTCGCCGTGCGGCGCGATGTGCACGATGACAGGGTGGTTCGACGGGCGGCCCTTGGCGGCGTAGATCTTGCCCACGGCCTGCGGGTTCTCGGCGTCCGCGCCCAGGCCGTAGACGGTCTCGGTGGGAAACGCCGCCAGCTCTCCGTCCAGCAGGCGCTGGGCGGCGGCGGCGATGTCTTGCGCGCTGGCAGTAAGGGACGGCTGGACAGGCATGGCGTTACTCGGGCGCTTGCATGCCCAGCGCGGCGGCCACGCGCGCGGCGTCGGCCTGCGCTTCGCGCAAGCTGGCAGCGACGATGGTGACGTGGCCCATCTTGCGGCCACGGCGCGCTTCGCGCTTGCCGTACAGATGCAGCTTGGCGGTGGGCACGGCCAGCGCGGCGGCCCAGTCGGGTTCGCGCTGCGCATCGCCGGTGGCCGATGGATACCAGATGTCGCCCAGGATGTTCAGCATCACGGCCGGTGCCAGCAGGTCGGTGCTGCCCAGCGGCAGGCCGGCCATGGCGCGCGCCTGCTGCTCGAACTGGCTGGTGACGCAGGCGTCCATGGTGTAGTGGCCGCTGTTGTGCGGACGCGGCGCGATCTCGTTGACGATCAGGCTGCCGTCCTGCAACACGAAGAATTCCACGCACAGGACGCCGTGATAGCCCAGGCCCTGCGCGATGGCTTGCGCGGCCTCGGTGGCGCGCGCCTGGCGTTCGGCGTGGGCAGCATCCTGCTTGACCGGCGCCGCAGTGGACACGGCCAGGATGCCGTCGCGGTGCACGTTGCGGGCCACCGGAAACACCACGCTCGCGCCATCGAAACCGCGCGCGATGACGACCGAGATTTCGTAGTCCAGCGGCATCAGCGCTTCGAGCACGCAGGCCACGCCGCCGAATTCGGCGAAGGCGGCCAGCGCGGCTTCGCGCGTGTCGATGCGGGCCTGGCCCTTGCCGTCGTAGCCCAGCCGGGCCACCTTGAGGATGCCCGGGAACAGCGCATCGGGCGCGGCGTGCAGGTCGGCTTCGCTGCGGATGGCCGCGTGCGGCGCCACCGTGATGCCTTGGCCGGCGATGAAACTCTTTTCGGAAATGCGGTCCTGCACGATCGCCACCGCATCAGCGGCCGGGCTGACGCGGCAGCGCGTGGCCAGCGCGCGCAGGCTGGCGGCCGGCACGTTCTCGAATTCGGTGGTGACGGCCTGACAGGTGCTGGCCAGGCGCTCAAGGCCGGCCTCGTCGTCGTAGGCGGCCTGGATGTGCAGGTCCGCCACCATGCCCGCGGGGCATTCGGCGGCCGGGTCCAGCACCGCGACCTTGTAGCCCAGGCTTTGCGCCGCGTGGCAGAACATGCGGCCCAGCTGGCCGCCGCCGAGCAGGCCAAGCCAGCCGCCGGGTGCGATGGAGAAAGCAGTCGATTGCGTCATTCGGATCAGGCCTCGGGCGGAACCTTCATGTCACGCGCGGCCTGCGTCTGGCGCGCGCGGAACGCCACCAGCTTCTTGTGCAGGCCCGCGTCGGTGCCCGCCAGCGTGGCGATCAGGTGCAGTGCGGCGTTGGCGGCGCCGGCCTCGCCGATGGCGAAGGTGGCGACCGGCACGCCCTTGGGCATCTGCACGATGGACAGCAGCGAGTCTTCGCCGCGCAGGTACTTGGACGGCACCGGCACGCCGAACACCGGCACTTCGGTCAGGGCCGCCATCATGCCCGGCAGGTGCGCCGCGCCGCCAGCGCCGGCGATGATGCCGCGCAGGCCGCGTTCGAACGCCGCGGCGCCGTATTCGGCCATGTCCTGCGGCATGCGGTGCGCGGAGATCACGCGGGCTTCATAGGCCACGCCGAAGTCTTCCAGCATGGTGACGGCGTGCTTCATGACCTCCCAATCGCTGGAAGAACCCATAATTACGCCCACCACGGGGGTGGCGTCTGCCGCTGCGGAAGTCTTGGCTGTCATAACCGATGTCGAGTAGTTGGATGGCCGCGGCGAAACCGCGAAACCCGGTATTTTACCCGGCGTCGGCGGCACCCTTACGACGGATCGGCGGAACCCAGCCAGAGATAGCTGGTGGGGTTGTCCGGGCAAGGCCCGAAACCGCATTGCAGCGTGGTGCTGCCCAGGTTGCCCAGCACCATGATGAAAAACAGGGCCATGACCACCACGCCCAATGCCGAGACCGGCCGCTTGAGCACGTTGTCGCCCCATTTGCGGTCGGCCGACAGCATCACCACGCAGAAGACGATCAGCGCGGCAAAGGCGATGAACCCCCAGGTATAGAAATGCAGGCCCAGCAGCGTCGTGCCGTAGCCGGGGTCGCCCGGCGCGATGTGCAGCAGCACCTGGCGGCCCGAGGCCACCATGCCGCCCAGCGAGGCCGCGATCGTCATGGCGTAGTGCATGGGCGACGGCCCCAGCCGCAGGTTCAGCAGCAGCCCGACGCCGGCCAGCATCAGGGCCACCCGCTGCAGCAGGCAGAGCGGGCACGGCAGCTCGTCGTAGGCGAACTGCCAGGCGAACGCCAGGCCCAGGATGACGGTCACGCCCAGCAGGGCCAGGCCGTTGAGCACGCGCGAGCCGCGCGCGGGATGGCGGGTGAAGATCATGTCGGGGGAGCCTAGAGCGACAGCGCCAGCGGGCTGGTCATGTGGAATTGGCACCAGGCGGCGAACACCAGCAGGGTGATCAGCCAGAACGCCACGCAGGGACGGCGCTTGCCAAGCATGCCGAACCACACCGCGACCAATCCGGTCAGGAAAGGCAACATCATTGTCATGCGCAGCTCCCGTCTCTTTGTCCGCGGCGAGTATAACGTAACAATAAGCAATAATTCTTACCGAAAAACAGGGATTTCCCTGATCGATCGGCCATCGCGGACAAAAAGAAACCCGCCCAGAAATCGGGCGGGTTGCGGGGTGACCAGGCGCGTGGGCGCGATCAGGCGATCAGGCGATCCAGCGCTTCGCGGTACTTGGCGGCGGTCTTTTCCAGCACGTCCTGGGGCAGGCGCGGGGCCGGCGGGGTCTTGTCCCAGGTCTGGGTTTCGAGCCAGTCGCGCACGAACTGCTTGTCGAAGGACGGCGGGCTGATGCCCACGCGGTAGCCGTCGGCGGGCCAGAAGCGCGAGGAATCCGGGGTCAGCACTTCGTCCATCAGGTAGAGCGTGCCATCGTCGTCCAGGCCGAATTCGAACTTGGTGTCGGCGATGATGATGCCCTTGGTGGCGGCGAACTTGGCGGCTTCGGCGTACAGCTTGAGCGTGACGTCGCGGATGCGTTCGGCCATTTCCTGGCCGACTTCCTTGACCACGTGGGCGAAGTCGACGTTTTCGTCGTGCATGCCGAATTCGGCCTTGGCCGCGGGCGTGAAGATGGGCTCGGGCAGCTGGCTGGCCTGTTGCAGGCCGGCGGGCAGCTTGATGCCGCAGATGGCGCCGGTGGCCTGGTAGTCTTTCCAGCCGGAACCGATCAGGTAGCCGCGGGCCACCGCTTCGACCAGGATGGGCTTCAAGCGCTTGACCACCACGGCGCGGCCGCGCACCTGGTCGACTTCGTCGGGCGCCACCACGTCTTCGGGCTTCACGCCGGTGGAGTGGTTCGGCAGGATGTGGGCCAGCTTCTGCAGCCAGAACTCGGTCAGCTCGGTCAGCACCTGCCCCTTGCCGGGGATGGGATCGTCGAGGATGACGTCGAACGCCGAGATGCGGTCCGAGGCGACGATCAGCAGCTTGTCGTCGCCCACGGCGTACATGTCGCGGACCTTACCGCGGCCCAGCAGCGGCAAGGACTTGATGCTGGATTGATGCAAAGCAGAAGTCACGGGAAAAATGGCCTATGGCAAAAATGAGGGCGCAAGAAAGCGCATAGGTTACTGCAAATAGGTCCGTCTTGCCGGGTCGCGGACCCCGGGTTAGTCTGGCTGCATTCCAAATGATGCGCCGGCCGCGAACTCGCGTCACGGCGCCCCCTTTTCACCTGGAGGAGACAAAGTCGTATGCAGGAAGCATCCTTAAAACGCGCGTCCCACGCCGACGCGCAGGTTCACCTGACCGGCGGCTGCCAGTGCGGCGCCGTGCGGTTCGCGGTGACGGACGAGCCCATCATGGCCGCCACCTGTCATTGCCGCGATTGCCAGTATTCCAGCGGCGGCGCGCCGGCCCACGCGCTGATCTTCCCGGCCGGCTCCGTCACCCTGCTGCGCGGCCAGCCGCGCGAACACCGCTACAAGAGCGATTCCGGCCACATCGTGATGCGCAGCTTCTGTCCGGACTGCGGCACGCCGCTGTTCGGCGGCTCGGACAGCACCACGTATGAAGTGGTGCGGGCCGGTTCGCTGGACGACCCCGAGGCCTTCCACACCCGCGTCAGCCTGTGGACCGATTCGGCCCCGTCCTGGCACCACGTGGACAAGTCGGTGCCGCACTTTCCCAAGAACGCGCCGTCGGCCTAGCGCGACGCGCAAGAAAAAGGCGGGCCCACCGGGGCCCGCCTTTTTTTCGCCTGGTTCCGGCCGGTGGCCGCCCCGAAAGGCGCCCCACCCGGCCGGCCCAGCGGCTTACTGCACCACTTGGGACAGCTTGCCCGAAGCGTACTGGGCGGCGATGTCGGTCAGCGGCAAGGCCTTGATCTTGCTGGCGTTGCCGGCGGTGCCGAATTCGGTGTAGCGAGCCACACAGATCGCCTTGGCGGCGGCGCGGGCCGGCTTCAGGTATTCGCGCGGGTCGAACTTTTCGGGGTTCTCGGCAAAGAAGCGGCGGATCGCGCCCGTCATGGCCAGACGGATATCGGTGTCGATATTGATCTTGCGCACGCCGTACTTGATGGCTTCCTGGATTTCCTCGACGGGCACGCCGTAGGTTTCCTTCATGTTGCCGCCGAATTCACGGATCTCGGCCAGCAGTTCCTGCGGCACGCTGGAGCTGCCGTGCATCACCAGGTGGGTGTTGGGCAGGCGGGCGTGGATTTCCTTGATGCGGGCGATCGACAGGATGTCGCCGGTGGGCTTGCGCGTGAACTTGTAGGCGCCGTGGCTGGTGCCGATGGCGATCGCCAGGGCGTCCAGCTGGGTGCGGCGCACGAAGTCGGCGGCTTGTTCCGGGTCGGTCAGCAGCTGGTCCATGGTCAGCTTGCCGTCGGCGCCGTGGCCGTCTTCCTTGTCGCCTTCCATGGTTTCCAGCGAGCCCAGGCAGCCCAGTTCGCCTTCGACCGTGACGCCCAGCTTGTGGGCGATGTCCACGACCTTCTTGGTGACGTCGACGTTGTAGTCGTAGTCGGCGATGGTCTTGCCGTCTTCTTTCAGGGAACCGTCCATCATGACGCTGGAGAAGCCCAGGTCGATGGCGCCTTGGCAGACCTTGGGCGACTGGCCGTGATCCTGGTGCATGACCACGGGAATGTGCGGGTAGGACTCAACGGCGGCCTGGATCAGGTGCTTCAGGAAGCCTTCGCCGGCATATTTGCGGGCGCCGGCCGAAGCCTGCATGATCACCGGGCTGTCGGTCTCCGCCGCGGCTTCCATGATGGCCTGGACCTGTTCCAGGTTATTGACGTTGAAAGCCGGAATGCCGTAGCCGTGCTCGGCGGCGTGGTCGAGCAACTGGCGCATGGAGACTAGGGCCATGAGTGGTCCTCCTTAGGTACTGTGGATTGAAAGATGGTTGAAATCGAGCCGAATGGCGAGATTTTACGGGGGAATCGAAGAAAGGTCTTGAAACGGCCGGTATCCCTATCCACCAGGACTAAACCGGCCGTCTGACGGGGCGGCTTGCCCGCCCGTTCTAGGGACGGCCCGCGTGCGGCACGTCCACCTGCGTCATCAGGATCCGCCCTTCGGGCTTGGCCCGCCGGTTGGCCTCGATGAAGTCGGGCGCGGCCGCCATGAACAGCGTCTTGCCGTCCGGGCCGCCCAGCGCCGCGGCGAAGATGCCGAATTCGCCGGTATCGATCTGTTCCAGGATCTTGCCGCCGCGCGCCACCCGCACGATGCGCTTGCCGATGGCGTCGGCCACCCAGAGGGCGCCCTCGGCATCCAGCGCGCCGCCGTCGGGCCCGATGGCCGAGGCCGCGATCAGCACCGACAGGTCGTTGGAATCGGGCAAGGCGCCGAAATGGGCCCAGTCGCGCCGCGGCCCCAGGGCACCATGGGCCAGGATGTCGAATTCCGAGATGCGGTTGCCGAAGGTTTCGTTGACGATCAGCGTCTTGCCGTCGGGCGTGATGAATGAGCCGTTGGGAAACCACAGCCCGTCGGCCACCACCTGGGCGACGCCGTCCGTGTCCACCCGCACCAGCGTGGTGGTGGCGAAAGGCTCGCCGGCCATCAGGTCAAAGCCGAAGTTGCCCACGTAGGCCCGGCCCTGATCATCCACCACCAGATCGTTGATGGGCCCGCCGGTCAGGGCAGACAGGTCGGCATGCTGCGACAGCGTGCCGTCCGTCTCGCGGCGCAGGAGCTTGCGGTCTTTCATGGATGAGATCAGCAGGCGCCCGTCGGGCAGCCAGCCCAGGCCGGAGGGCTGCTGCAACACCCGACAGATCACCTCGACGCGCCCTTGCAGGTCCACGGCGATCACCTGGCCGGTGTAGAAGTCCGACGCCCACAGGCGCCCGTCGTGCCAGCGCAGGCCTTCCAGGTAGGTGTACCCGGACGCCAGGACGGACAATTCGCGTTTCGGCATAGCTCTGTCTCCTATATAGGTATCGGACCTGGGCGGCCCTTTTTTTCTCGGCGGCCCGCCGGCTGGCGGCGGACCCCGGATGTTGCCATTCTGGCATGTCCGGCGGCCCGGGTTCGATTGTGCCGATCCGTCCCCAACCTGACAACTAACTGTCAGGTTCGCGGCGTTAACATCGCGCCCCAAGGGTTAACCCGTGCCGCTCCGGGCGCCCTCCGGCATATCCGTCATTGGACCGATTCGCCCCGCCCCGTGCCGGCGGGTAAGGCCCCCGGCCGACCGATAGAGTCCCTGTTTTCCGTTTTTAGAAGATGAATACTAAGAAGCTGACGCGTTACATCGGCATCGCCATGGTGCTGGGCGTCGTGGTGGGCTATTTCTGCAACAAGTACGCGCAGAACGCGCAAGAGGCCAAGGAAATCGCCTCGTACTTCAGCCTGATCACGGACATCTTCCTGCGCATGATCAAGATGATCATTGCGCCCCTGGTGTTTGCCACGCTGGTGTCGGGCCTGGCCAGCATGAGCGACGCCAGCGCCGTGGGCCGCATCGGCCTGCGCGCCATGTTCTGGTTCATCGCCGCCTCGGCCATCTCGCTGCTGCTGGGCCTGGCGCTGGTCAACATCTTCCAGCCCGGCGCGCACCTGAACCTGGCGCTGCCGGACGCGGCTGCCACCGCCGGCCTGAAAACGGGCGACTTCACGCTCAAGGCCTTCATCGCCCACGTGTTCCCCAAGAGCATCGCCGAAGCCATGGCGAACAACGAGATCCTGCAGATCCTGGTGTTCTCGCTGTTCTTCGGCGCGGCGCTGTCGTTCATTCGCGGCAAGGGCCACAACACCATCTACAACATGATCGACGAGCTGGCCAAGATCATGTTCCGCGTGACCGACTACGTCATGCGCTTCGCGCCCCTGGGCGTGTTCGCCGCCATGGCCGCCGCCATCACCACCGAGGGCCTGGGCGTGCTGGTCAGCTACGGCAAGCTGATCGGCGAGTTCTACCTGGGCCTGGCGCTGCTGTGGGCCATCCTGTTTGCCGTGGGCTACCTGTTCCTGGGCAAGTCCACCTTCCGCCTGGGCGGGCTGATCAAGGAACCGACCCTGCTCGCCTTTTCCACCGCCAGCAGCGAATCGGCCTACCCCAAGACGATCGAGGCGCTGGAGCGTTTCGGCGTGTCCAAGCGCATTTCGGGCTTCGTGCTGCCGCTGGGCTATTCGTTCAACCTGGACGGCTCGATGATGTACCAGTCGTTCGCCGTGCTGTTCATCGCCCAGGCCTACAACATCGACATGAGCTTCTCGCAGCAGCTGACCCTGCTGCTGGTGCTGATGGTGACCAGCAAGGGCATGGCTGGCGTGGCGCGCGCCTCGCTGGTGGTGGTGGCGGCCACGCTGCCGATGTTCCACCTGCCCGAAGCCGGCCTGCTGCTGATCATGGGCATCGACCAGTTCTTCGACATGGGCCGCACGGCCACCAACGTGGTCGGCAACAGCCTGGCCACCGCCGTGATCGCCAAGATGGAAGGCAACGAGGAAGACCTGGCGCCCAAGGCCGACGTCGGCCAGCCGCTGACGGACGCTTCCCAGCCGGGCCAGACCGCCACGCGCGATGCCTGACGCCGACGCGTTTCACTGACGCATCGCTGAAAGACAAGGAAGGCCCCGCAACCTGTTGCGGGGCCTTTTTTTTGCCGCCGATTGCGTCTTGACCGGGGCGCGCGACCGGCGCAACATAAAAGCCCCCTGGCCCCTTACGGGCGCCGCGCCTGGCTGCCGCGCCCATTGCATACGCCATGAAATTCCCACGCTTGCGCACCGTGCTGGCCGCGGCGGCGCTGATGGCCGCGCTGCCCAGCGCACATGCCTGGACCCGCATCTCGTGCGATCTGTCCGGCACCGTCGTCAACCTGCCCGTCACCATGCGCCAATACCGCACCGATGGCACCGAGCTATCGAAAGTGCTGTTCCAGTTGAAGGTCAAGGCGGCGGACATTCCCGAAGGCGCGCGTGCCGATACCGACTGCACGGAATTCGTCGGCCGGCAGGTCGATGTGGCGCTGGACAATGTCGATGCGTCGGCGGTACGCCGAGGCAAGCCCGTCAAGCTGCTCTACCGCTATGACGAATCGCTGGGCGAGGCCCGCGCGACCCGCTACGAGCTCATGCCCTGAAGGCCCTGACCGGGCACCCAGGCGCCGCCGATGCAAAAACGCCCCGCTGGGCGGGGCGTTTCTGGCGCGGGATCAGTCGTTGACCGAACACGAGACGGGCGAACCGTCTTCGAATTCCACGTCGTAGGTGTGAACCGGGTCCCAGGGCAGCGTGAACCAGAGTTCATAGCCGTCGCCATCTTCGTCGAACAGCCACAGCGCGCGCAGCACGGCCTTTTCGGCCATGGCTTCGGCGGTTTCTTCGGCCAGCAGCTGGTCGTCTTCGATGCCCAGCTTCTTGTAGTGTTCGTACGAATAGTTGTCGAGCAGGAACTCGGCAGCGGCCAGGACGTGGTCATCGAGGTTGTCGATGATGGCCTTGACCACTTTCGAGGCGCCGCTGTCGGGTTCTTCGCCGTCGGTCTGGATCATCACGTGGATGGGCGGGCGGCTGCCGCCCACGGGCACGTTTTCCGCGGCCCAGAGATCGGGTTCTTCGGGGTCTTGGGTGAAATTGAATCGTGCCATCGCGCGCTCCGGAAAAAGGGAAGACGGGCCCCGCAAGCCGGGGCCGCCTCGTCATCCGCCCATTTAACCAGATGCGCGCGACGCCCGCTTGCCCGGCCGCGATGTTTTTGCGCGCAAGACCTGCGTTGGCGCAAAACGCCTGGATCCGGACAGGGCTATCAGACGCGTTCCAGCGCAAAGTGCGGCAACTCGGGCAATTCCACCCGGATCGCGTCGCCCGCCCTGACCCGGCCACCCTGCAACACAACCGCCATGATGCCGGCCTTGCGCACCAGGTTGCCGGCCGCGTCGCGCCCCAGTACCGCCGCGGTCAAGCCCTTCTGGTAGTGATCCAGCTGCGAACACGGATTGCGCAGCCCGGTGATCCGCAGCACCGCCTGCGGCCCGATGTGCAGGCAGGCATCGCGCGGCAAGCCCAGCAGATCCAGCCCGCGGGTGGTGATGTTCTCGCCCAGCGTGCCTTCGGCCACGTTGAAACCGGCAGCCTGCAATTCGTCGTGCAGTTCGCCGTGGATCAGGTGCACTTGGCGCAGATTGGGCTGCGTCGGATCGGCCTTGACGCGCGAGCGGTGCTTCACGGTGACGCCCGCGTGGGCGTCGCCCTGCACGCCCAGCCCCTGCAGCAGCACGATGTCGGGCTGCACCACCTTGGAAAAACCGTGGCCCGCACTGGCGGCCACGGCGGTCACGATCGGGCGCATCGCGCGTCTCCTTGCCAGATCACGCCGCCACCAGGCCGCGCGGTTCGGCGGCAGGGGCCTGCGTGCGGCCGGCGGGGTAATGGGCCGAAAACACCAGCCGGCCCGCGCTCCAGGCATGGCTGATGAGCGGCAGCGCGCCCACCTGCGCCACCGCCACCAGGTCGGCGCGCAGCCCCACCGCGATGCGGCCGCGGTCGGACAGCCCGCAGGCGTCGGCCGGATTGGCCGTCACCAGCGCCATGGCCTGCGGCAGCGTCAGGTCGGTCTGGGCGGCCACCGCGAACGCCGCGGCGATCAGCGTGGACGGCTGGTAGTCCGAGCACAGGCAACTGGCCACGCCCGCGCGGATGGCATCGATGGCCCGCATCGAACCGCTCTGGCTCTTGCCGCGCAGCACGTTGGGCGCACCCAGGATGGTGGGCAGGCCGCAAGACACCGCGGCGCGCGCCGTGTCCAGCGTGATCGGGAATTCGCTCATCGCCACGCCCAGGTTGCGCATGGTGGCGATGCGATGGATCGAATCGTCGTCGTGGCTGGCCGTGGGAATGCCCAGGCCGTGCGCATGCGCCAACAGCGTTTCCACCCGCTGCACCGCACCGTCCTTGGAACGGGTCTTGGCGCGGGCGGCCTCTTCGGCCTGCTCGCGGCTCATGGCGTGGTTGCCGATCATGTATTGCAGGTACGACTCCAGCGTCTTGAACTGGCCCTGCCCCGGCGAATGGTCCATCACCGAGAGCAGGTCCACCGCGCCCTCGTCCATCAGCGCCTGCAACACCGGCAGCGATGTGGCGTCGGTGACTTCGTAGCGGCAATGCACGCGGTTGTCGACCAGGCTGTGCGAGCGGAACGCACGCACGCTGCGCACCACCTGGGCCGCGGTTTCGTTGTTGCGCACGCCCGACTCGCTGTTGGCGAACGACAGCGCATGGTAGGGCGTGGTGATGCCCGCCGCGGCGTTGCGGCGGTCCACCTGGGCCACCGCGAAATCCAGCGGAAACAACACTTTCGAGCGCGGCTCGGCTTCTTTCTCGATGGCATCGCAGTGCAGGTCGATCAGGCCCGCCACCAGCGTCTGGCCGCGCAGGTCGATTTCCTGGTCGGCGCGGGCGCCGTCGGGGGCGATGGCCACGATCACGCCATCGTCGATCAGGACGGCGCTGTCTTCCAGCACGCGGTCCGGCAGCACGACGCGGGCGTGGGTCAGGTAGATGCTTTGCATGGGGTCACTCCAATTCGACGGCAGCCTGCGCGGGGCGCAAGGCCAGGACCTGGGTCGCCACGGCGTCGCGCACTTCGGCGTCGTGGAAGATGCCCAGCAGGCAGCGTCCGGCGGCGCGCGCTTCGCGGATCAGTTCGACCACCACGGCGCGGTTGTCGGCGTCCAGCGAGGCGGTCGGTTCGTCCAGCAGCAGGATGGGGTGCTGCGCAATGAAGCCGCGGGCGATGTTGACCCGCTGCTGCTCGCCGCCCGAAAACGTGGCCGGCGCCAGGCCCCACAGGCGGGCCGGCACGTTCAGGCGCCGCAGCATGGCGCCGGCGCGGGCACGGGCTTCTTCGGCATCGGTGCCGGCCATGCGCAGCGGCTCGGCCACCACGTCCAGCGCCGACACGCGCGGAATCACCCGCAGGAACTGGCTGACGTAGCCGATGACATCGCGCCGCAGCGCCAGGATGCGCTGTTCGGGCGCGCCGACCAGCTCCACCCAATCGTTGCCGGCGCGCACGCGGATGCTGCCTTCGGTGGCCAGGTAGTTGCCATACAGGCAGCGCAGCAGCGTGCTCTTGCCGGTGCCCGACGGGCCGGCCAGCACCAGGCAGTCGCCCGCGGCGGCGTCGAAGTCCACCGCGTCCAGCACCGGCAGGCGAATGCCGCCCTGGTTGTGCAGGGTGAACATCTTTCCGAGGCCCCGCACCTCGATCATGGGAGTCGCTACAGTCATGGTCAGCTCTGCAAAATGGAAGACACCAGCAACTGGGTGTAGGGATGCTGCGGGTCGTCGAGAATCTGGTCGGTCAGGCCGCTTTCCACGACTTCGCCGCCGCGCATGACCAGCGTGCGGTGCGCCAACAGGCGCGCCACCGCCAGGTCGTGGGTCACCACGATCGCGGCCAGGCCCAGGTCGGTCACCAGCTGGCGCAGCAGGTCAAGCAGGCGCGCCTGCACCGAGACGTCCAGCGAGGCGGTCGGCTCGTCCATGAAGACCAGGCGCGGATGAGTCACCAGGTTGCGGGCGATCTGCAGGCGCTGCTGCATGCCGCCCGAAAACGCGGCCGGCGCGTCGTCCAGGCGGCCGGCGTCGATTTCCATTTTCTCGAGCCAGCTGCCCGCGGCCTGGCGCAGGTCGCCGTAGTGGCGGTCGCCCACGGCCATCAGGCGTTCGGCGATGTTGGCGCCCGCGCTGACCTGCATGCGCAGGCCATCACGCGCGTTCTGGCGCACGAAGCCCCAGTCGGTGCGCGACAGCAGGCGCAGGCGCGCGCCTTGCAGCCCGGCCAGGTCGGTGAAGCCCTGGTCGCGGGTGTCGTACCAGACGCTGCCCGAGTCCGGCGGGGTCTGGTACGACACGGCCGACAGCAAGGTGCTCTTGCCCGAACCGGATTCGCCCACCACGCACAGCACTTCGCCCGGGAACAGGTCGAAGCTGACGTTGCGGCAGCCGTGCACGCCGTCCCAGGTGCGCGTCATGTCGCGCACGGAAAGCAAAGGTTGGGCGTTCATGCGGTGGCCTCTTTCGGGTGTTGCTGCGCCTGGCGGTCGTTGCAGTATTCGGTATCGGAGCAGACGAAGCGGCGCGTGCCGGCATCGTCCAGGATGATCTCGTCCAGGAAGCTGTCGCGCGAGCCGCACACGTCGCAGCATTCCGACCACTTCTCGACGGTGAAGGGATGGTCTTCGAAGTCCAGGCTCTTGACCCGCGTGTAGGGCGGCACGGCATAGACGCGCTTTTCGCGGCCCGCGCCGAACAGCATCAGCGCCGGGCTGTTGTCCAGCTTGGGGTTGTCGAACTTGGGGATCGGCGACGGCCGCATCATGTAGCGGTCGTTGACGATGACCGGGTAGTCATAGGTGGTGGCGATGTGGCCATGCTGCGCGATGTCTTCGTACAGCTTGACGTGCATGCCGCCGTATTCGGCCAGCGCGTGCATCGTGCGGGTTTCGGTTTCGCTCGGCTCCAGCCAGCGCAGCGGTTCGGGAATCGGCACCTGGAACACCATGATCTGCCCGGCCGCCAGCGGCGTTTCAGGAATGCGGTGGCGGGTCTGCACGATGCTGGCGGCGCGGGTGGATTCGGTGGTGGCCACGCCGGTCACCCGGCCGAAGAAACGGCGGATGTTGATGGCGTTGGTGGTGTCGTCCGAACCCTGGTCGATGACCTTGAGCACGTCGCCCTGGCCGATGATGGCCGCGGTGACCTGGATGCCGCCCGTGCCCCAGCCGTAAGGCAGCGGCATCTCGCGGCTGCCGAACGGCACCTGGTAGCCCGGAATGGCCACGGCCTTGAGCAGCGCGCGGCGCAGCATGCGCTTGGTGGATTCGTCCAGGTAGGCGAAGTTGTAGTGGTCGTCGCGCGCGACGGTGGAGGCGGAAGTGGGGGTGGCATTCATGGGGCAACGGCCTCGTCCAGCTGGCGGGTGGTGTCGGGGGCAAGCGCGGGATCGGATGCAGGGTCAGATGCCGAGCCCGGCGCGGCGCGCTCGGCGCGCATGCGCCGCAGCAGCTCCAGGTTGGCCTGGAAGTCGACGTAGTGCGGCAGCTTCAAGTGCTGCACGAAACCGGAGGCCTCGACGTTGTCGCTGTGATACAGCACGAACTCGTGGTCGTTGGCCGGGGAATCGGCGCGTTCGCCCAGGTCCTTGGCCTTCAGGGCGCGGTCCACCAGCGCCATCGACATGGTCTTGCGCTCGCCGTAGCCGAAGGTCAGGCCGTAGCCGCGGGTGAACTTGGGGCCTTCTTCGCCGTTGCCGGAAAACTGGCTGACCATCTGGCATTCGGTGATCTCGATTTCGCCCACGGTGACGGCGAACCCCAGTTCCTCGATGTGCATCTCGACTTCCAGGAAGCCGTAGCGGATTTCGGCGGCGAAGGGGTGGGTATTGCCATAGCCGCGCTGCGTGGAATAGCCCATCGACAGCAGGAAGCCTTCGTCGGCGCGCGCCAGGTTCTGCAGGCGCGCGGCGCGCGAGGCCGGGAAGTCCAGCGGCTGGCGGGTCAGGTCGAAGGGTTCCGGATCGCCGTCGGGAATGGCTTCGGCATCGATCAGGTCATCGTGCGCCAGCAGGTCGGTCACGCGCGGCATGGCGCTGTCCAGCGGCTCGTCGCCCGCCGGCAAGGCGTCTGCCTGGCGCTCGGCTTCCAACGAAAAATCCAGCAGGCGCTGGGTGTAGTCGTAGGTCGGGCCCAGGATCTGGCCGCCGGGCACGTCCTTGAAGGTGGAAGAAATACGGCGTTGCAGGCGCATGCGGCCCGTGTCGATCGGCTGCGTATAGCCATAGCGCGACAGGGTCGTGCGGTAGGCGCGCAACAGGAACACGGCTTCGATCACATCGCCCGCGGCCTGCTTGAGCGCCAGCGCCGCCAGTTGCGGATCGTAGAGCGAGCCCTCGGCCATCACGCGCGACACCGCCAGCGGCATCTGTTCGCGGATCTGGTCCAGGCTGAGCTCGGGCACGGCGCGGTCGCCGCGCCGGTAGTCGTCCAGCATGCGATAGGAATTGAGGATGGCGCGTTCGCCCCCTTTGACGGCCACGTACATGTCAGTTCTCCACGCGCGTGCTGCGGGGCAGCGCGCACAGTTGCCGCCCGTGCGTCAGGAAGACGTCGACGCCCAGCGGAAAACGTTGATGGTTCAGGCGCCATTCGCGCCAGAAACCGTCGGGCAACCCGGCGGCGCGCAGCGCCTGGCGGGTCTGGATGCCGGGGCCGCTCAGCGTGACCTCGGCACCCGCTTCCAGCGATTCGACTTCGATCAGCAGCGTGGTCGACAGGTCGGGGTACGCCGGGTCGCCGGGATGGCAGGCCGACAGGGCCGGCGCCGCAAACCCCGCCGGCACGCACGCAAAGCGCGCCAGCGAGGGCGACGGCACGATCGGGCAGGCGCAATGAAAGCGCAGGAAATCCAGCACGCCGCTATCGATGCCGTCGGGCAGCCACAGCGGCGTGTCGACGTCGACCAGCGTCAGGAGCAGCGCGGCCAAGGCGGGCGACAACCCGCTGGGCACACCGCTGGTGGCAGTCGTTTCGACGACGCGGCCGGGATGCGCCATGGCGTCCAGCGCCGTGCGGAAGGTGGCCTGCGCGTCGTTCACCGGGTCCGCGAAGCCCGGCAGCAGTTTGCGGCTGGCGGCCGCCGCGCTCGTGATGTGTTGCTGCATGTCAGTCCTCGCCTCGCACCATCGTGAAGAATTCGACCTTGGTCTGCGCGGCCACGCGCGCCTGGCGCTCGACGCGTTCGGCGCGTTCGCGCGCCAGCGGCCCGATCAGCTGGGCCTGCACCGTGTCGTGCCAGTCGGGCAGTTGCAGCAGGGCGTCGGCCACGGCGGCCTGTTCGGCGTGGCGCAGCGAGCGCCCCTGCACGTAGGCAATGCCGACCACGCCGTTGTCCAGGCTGACGGCGCAACGCGTGACCGTCATTTCGCCCAGGTTGAAACGTCCGCCGGTGCCGCCGCTGCGGGCCCGCACCATGGCCATGCCGGTCTGCGCCGGGCGCAGCATCTGGTGGGACGGCAGGCCGCCCAGCGAGCCGAAGGCCCCGTCCAGCATGGCCGGATCGGCCAACGCCAGCACCCGCATCCAGGCAGCCCGCTGCGCGTTGGCCTCGCCTTGCGCTGTGTGTCGATGATCCATTATTTCCTCTAAACGTCTAGACGACCGGATGGAGTATGATCGCGTTCACAACGAAGTTCAACAGCCTGGCGTGAATTTTTGATGACAGTTGCGGCGGGGACGCATCGCCTATCCCGCGCCCGCCGCTTGGTGCACAATCACAGCCATTCTTGATGAAGCTGATATGACAGCGCGAGCACATCCCATGGTTGAAAGAGGTTCCGGCATTGCCGTGTGGCGGCAGATTGGCGAGTCTTTGGCGGACGACATCCGCAACAAGCTCTATATGGCGGGCGAGCAGCTGCCGTCCGAGCCCGAACTGGCCGCCAAGTTTTCCGTCAATCGCCATACCATCCGGCGCGCCATGGGCGAACTGGAACAAAGCGGCCTGGTCCGCATCGAGCAGGGCCGCGGCACCTTCGTGCAAGAGCACGCCATCGACTACGCGATCGGCAAGCGCACCCGCTTTTCCGAAAACCTGCGCAGCCAGGGTGTGCTGGGCCACCTGGAAACCCTGGGCAGCCAGACCCTGCGCGCGGCCGACGTGGCCAAGCACCTGGGCCTGGCGCGCACCGCGCCGCTGTTGCGCGTGCAATTGGTGGGCAAGGCCGAAAACCGCCCCATCAGCGCGTCCGAGCACTACTTCGACGAAAAGCGCTTTCCCGATTTCGCCGACCGCCTGACCGCCTTGAAGTCGGTATCCAAGGTCTATGCCCACTACGGCATCGGCGACTACACCCGCAAGTGGTCGCGCATTACCGCCGCCCTGCCCTCGCCCGAAGTTGCGCGGCTGCTGGGCCAGCCCAAGACGCGCCCGATCCTGCAGGTCGAAGCCCTGAACATCGACCAGGCCGGCGCGCCGTTGCAATACAGCATCACCCGCTTCGTCGGCGACCTGGTGCAATTGATGGTGACCGACGAAACCTGAACTTCCCGCGGCCTCGGCCGCGGCAGTGCGATTCCACTCATCTAGACATCTGGTTGTAATGCAACACCGCTAACGTCCCAGTCATGAACCAAGCACACGCCCCCTCGCCCCTGGCCGGTGTCACAGGCCAACGTATCCTGACCCCTCGCGGCATCGAGCACGCCAGCCTGCGCTTTCACGCAGGACTGATCGACGACGGCGGCGGCACGGCCGCGCGCGGCGCGTCCTGGTTCGACGCCGGCAACCTGCTGGTGCTGCCGGGCATCGTCGACCTGCATGGCGACGCCTTCGAACGCGCCATCATGCCGCGCCCCAGCGTCACCTTTCCGTACGACGGCGCCTTGTTCGACGTCGACCGCCAACTGCTGGCCAACGGCATCACCACCGAATTCCACGGCGTCACGCTGTCCTGGGAAGGCGGCCTGCGCGGCGAGGCCTACGCCGAACGCATGTTCGACGCGCTGGAACGCATGCGCCACATCATGGGCGCGCGCCACTACGTGCACCTGCGCTTCGAGACCCACCACGTCGGCGGCGTCGAGACCGCCCAGCAATGGATCCGCGACGGCCGCGTGCGCTTCGTGGCGCTGAACGACCACCTGCCCAGCATGGCCCGCCGCCTGGGCGACGACCGCAAGCTGCTGCAATACGCCGACCGCGCCGAGTGCGACCTGGACACCTTCCAGGCCCGCATCCGCCAGGCGATGGGCGCGGCCGATTCCGTGGCCGACGCCATGCGCGAACTGACCGCCTGCGCCCAGGCGGCCGGCCTGAAGGTCGCCTCGCACGACGACCCGGACGCCGCCACCCGCCGCTACTACCACCAGCTGGGCTGCGGCGTGGCCGAATTCCCGCTGACGCGCGAAGCGGCCGGCGTGGCGCGCGACCTGGGCAATTCCGTGGTGTTCGGCGCCCCCAACGTGGTGCGCGGCGGCAGCCATACCAACGCCCCCAGCGCCACCGAGATGATCCGCGCCGGCCTGTGCGACATCCTCACGTCCGACTACTACTACCCCGCACCGCTGGCCGCCGTGATGCGCCTGGCCCACGACGGCGTGCTGCCGCTGGAACAGGCCTGGAACCTGGTGTCGCTGAACCCGGCGCGCGCCGCCGGCTTGCAGGACCGTGGCCTGCTGGCCCCTGGCCTGATCGCCGACGCCATCGTGGTGGACGACCAGGTGCCCGGCCTGCCGCGCGTCTGCGCCGCGATCGTGGGCGGTGAATTGCGCTATGCCACCCGCGCCTTCGGCGACGACCACAGCCAGCGCATGGCCGCCTGATCATGCCGCTGGCTCACCGTTACGCCCTGTACCTGGCCCCCACCGGCCCCTGGCGCGACCTGGGCAGCCGCTGGCTGGGCCGCTGCGCCGACACCGGCGCGGCCCTGCCGCCGCTGCCCGGCCAACCCGACGCCGCGTCCGACTGGACCCGCGCGCCGCGCCACTATGGCCTGCACGCTACGCTCAAGCCGCCGTTCCGCCTGCGGACCGGCACCGCGCCCGAAGACGTCGATGCCGCGGCGCGCCGCCTGGTGCAAGACGGCAGCGCCTTCGCCATCGAACTGGAATGCGAACCGCTGCGCGGCTTCCTGGCCTGGCGCGTGGCGCCGCAAGATGCCGACGGCCATGCCCGCATCCACGCGCTGGCCGCGGCCGCCGTGCGCGGGCTGGACGAACTGCGCGCCCCGCCCACGGCCGACGAACTGGCCCGCCGCCAGCCGCACACTTTGCCGCCCGAGCAGCAGGCCATGCTGGCGCGCTGGGGCTACCCGTACGTGTTCGACACCTTCACCTTCCACATCACGCTGACCGGCAAGCTGGAAGGCGCCGCGCTGGCCCAGGCGCAGGCCGCGATAGCCGCCTTTGCAGACCCGTTGCGCGGCCAGGCCATGCCGGTACCGGGCGTCAGCGTCTATGTGCAGCCGCAAGCGGGCGCGGATTTCATCGCCGCACGCCACTACGGGTTCGACGGCACGCACACCGATGCCGCCGGCGCCGCCTGGCTGCAAGGGCCGACCGCCGCATGAATCCGCCCGCCCCCGCCAGCGGCGCCCGCCTGGTCTACCTGATGGGCGCCTCGGGCAGCGGCAAGGACACCTTGCTGCGGCTGATGCGCGCCCGCCTGCGCGGCGACGAACCCGTGCTGGTGGCACACCGCTACATCACGCGCGACAGCGGCGCCACCGAAGACGCGCTGCGCCTGACCGTCGAGGAGTTCGCCCGCCGCGCCGCGCTGGGCTGCTTTGCGCTGCGCTGGGCCAGCCATGGCCTTTTCTACGGCATCGGCATCGAGGTCGATACCTGGCTGGACTGCGGCGCGGCCGTCATCATCAACGGCTCGCGCGCACATCTGGCCGACGCGTACCAGCGCTATCCGGCGCTGACCGCAGTCGAAATCACGGTCGACCCCGCCCGGCTCGCGCAGCGGCTGGCCGAACGCGGCCGTGAAACGCCCGAACAGATTGCGTCGCGCCTGGCGCGCGCGGCGCAGGACTTCGGCGTGCCCGAGGGCTGCCGCCTGCTGCGGGTGGGCAACAACGGCGCGCCGGAAGCCGCGGCGGCCGAACTACTGGATATCGCCCGGGACCGGCTGGCCGCCTGAGGCGGGCGCACACAGTTCCAGCAGTATCTCGGAAAACCGGTCTTCCGCCGCCAGCGCCTGATCGCGGCGCCGCCGGATCAGGTTGATCGGCGGCAGTTCCCAACCGAAATCCCACGGCACCATGCCCAGCTTGCCGCGCTGGCAGATCTCGCGCGCGATGTCTTCCGGCACCACGGACATCAGCGCATCGTTGGCGCTCAGCATGCCTTCGATGACGTCGGTGGAATAGGCTTCCAGCACCGGCGACGGCGACCGCAGGCCGGCGCGGATGAAATGCTCGACGATCAGCTGTCGGGTCGGCGTGTTGGCGGCCGGCAGCACCCAATCCATCTCGGCCAGCCCTGCCCAATCCGGCTTGCGGCGGGCCAGGCGCTGCGCCAGCCGGCTGTGCGCGATCAGGCGCGGCCGCTGGCGGTACAGCACGCGGTGGCTCAGGTCGTCCAGCGCCACGGTCGACGTGGCGCGGCTGATGATGCAATCCAGCTCGTGCCGCCGCAGCATCGGCACCAGGTGATCGGTGGTGGCGCGATGCAGCGTCAGCGTCACGCCATGGCGCTGGTGCAGCCGGCTGATCGCCGCCGTCAGCAGCGCGCTCGACACATACGGCACCACGCCCACGTGCAGGTGGGCGGCGCGGCCATCGTGCAGCGCGGCGACCTCGCGCGCCCACACGTCCAGATCGTTCTGCAGGTGGCGGGCGCGCACCAGCGCCAGCTCGCCCAGGGGCGTGGCTTGCAGGCCGCGGCCCGTGCGCAGGAACAGCGGCGCGCCGAAGATGTCTTCCAGTTCGGCCAGCGCCTTGGTCGCCGCGGGCTGGCTGATCCCGGTGGCCGCCGCCACGCGCGTCAGCGTGCCGTGCCGGGCAATGTTGGCCAACAGCACCAGGTGCCGCTGCTTCAGGCGGTTGGCAAGGCGAGAGGGGTCCCAGATCACGGCGCAGTCCTATAACCAATTGGTTATTCAATTATGCCAACAAAGCCTTTATCAGTTATTTCGTGATCCTATACTGGGCCCGTTCACCGCCGCCTGCCGACCCGATCACCCATGTCCACCCCAGCCTTCACCACCCGACCTGAAATCCGCGGCACCTTCGGTGTTGTCTCGTCCACGCACTGGCTGGCCTCGCAAGTGGCCATGAGCGTGCTGGAGCGCGGCGGCAACGCCTTTGACGCGGCGGTGGCGGGCGGCTTCACGTTGCAGATCGTGGAGCCTCACTTGAACGGCCCGGGTGGCGAAGTGCCGATCCTGTTCTGGAGCGAGACCGAAGGCCGCATGCGGGCGCTGTGCGGCCAGGGTCCCGCGCCGGCACTGGCCACGCCCGGCTACTTTCGCGGCCTGGGCGTGGACCTGGTGCCCGGCATCGGCCTGCTGCCTGCCACGGTGCCCGGTGCGTTCGGCGCCTGGCTGACCCTGCTACGCGACTACGGCACCTGGGAACTGGCCGACGTGCTGCGCCCGGCCATCGACTACGCCCGCAACGGCTTTCCGCTGGTGCCGCGCATCTCGCAGGCCATTCTGGCGGTGCAGGCCCTGTTCCGCGACGAATGGACCAGTTCCGCTGCCGTGTGGCTGCCCGGCGGCCGCGTGCCCGCGCCCGATGCGCTGATGCGCACGCCGGCCATCGCCGCTACCTACACCCGCATCCTGGACGAGGCGCATGCCGCGTCGACCGACCGCCGCGGCCGCATCGATGCCGCGCTGGACGTCTGGTATCGCGGCTTCGTGGCCGACGAGATCGACCGCTACTACACCCACGAGGCAGTGCGCGACACTACCGGCCAGCGCAACCGCGGCCTGCTGCGCAAGGCCGACCTGGCCGACTGGCGCGCCCGCTACGACGAGCCGGCCACGGTCCAGTATGGCCGCTACACCGTGGCCAAGTGCGGGATCTGGTCGCAAGGCCCGGCGCATTTGCAGCAACTGGCGCTGCTGCGCCACCTGGACCTGGGCACCGACCCGTGCTCGCCGCAGTTCGTGCACCACGTGGCCGAGGCCGCCAAGCTGGCTTTTGCCGACCGCGCCGTCTGGTATGGCGACCCCGACTTCGTCGACGTGCCGCTGGCCGACCTGCTCAGCGACGAATACGCCCGAACGCGCGCCGCCACGATCGGCCCGCGCGCCAGCGACACACTGCGCCCCGGCAGCCCCGGCGGCCGCGCGCCGCGCCTGCCCGACCTGGGCGCGGCCGTGCGCACGCTGGCCGCGTCCGACACCCGCTTCGGCGTGGGCGAGCCGACGTTTGCCGCGCTGCCGCCCGTGGCCGAATGGGCCGAGCGCGAGATTTTCGTGGGCGACACCTGCCAGATCGACGTCATCGACCGCGACGGCAACATGGTGGCCGCGACGCCTTCGGGCGGCTGGCTGTCGTCCAGCCCGGTGGTGCCCGGGCTGGGCTTTCCTCTGACCACGCGGCTGCAGATGACCTGGCTGGACGAAGGCGTGCCCGGCCAGCTGCAACCGGGCAAGCGGCCCAACACCACGCTGTCGCCCGGCCTGGTGCTGCGCGACGGCCAGCCCTACATGGCGTTCGGCACGCCGGGCGGCGACCAGCAGGACCAATGGACCGTGGCGTTCTTCCTGCGCCACGCGCTGGGCATGAATCTGCAGGAAGCCATCGAGGCGCCGTCCTGGCACATCGATCACTTTCCAGGTTCGTTCTGGCCGCGCGCGCTGACGCTGAACCGATTGACGGTCGAAGCGCGTTTGCCGGAGCACACCGTGCAGGCCTTGCGCGACGCGGGCCACGAGGTGCGCGTGGGGCCGGACTGGTCCGAAGGCCGCATCAGCGCCTGCACCCGCGAACCCGCCGCCGGGGGCGGCCTGCTGCTGCGCGCGGGCGCCAATCCGCGCGGCATGCAGGGCTATGCCGTCGGCCGCTAGCTTGCCCGTACTGACTGCCCGTATCGACCGCCTTTACTGACTGACCAAATTTCCATCCAGCCGGCGCCCAGACCGGCCACATTGCAAGGGGTAAACACCATGAAGCTCATCCAACGACTGCTGCGCGCCTGCACCCTGGGCGTCGCCCTGGCCGGCCCGGCCCTGGCGCATGCCGCCTGGCCCGAAAAGCCCATCACCCTGATCGTGCCGTGGGCCGCCGGCGGGTCCACCGACATCCTGGCTCGCGTGCTGTCCGAAGGGCTGACGCAATCGCTGGGCCAACCGGTCATCGTCGAGAACCGCTCGGGCGCATCGGGCAACATCGGCACCACCTACGTGGCCCGCGCCAAACCCGACGGCTACACGCTGCTGGTCGGTTCGATGAGCACGCACACGATGAACCAGGCGCTGTATTCCAGCATGCCGTTCGACGGGGTCAAGGACTTCACGCCCATCGCCGAACTGGCGCTGGTGACCAACACCATGGTGGTGCACCCGTCGGTGCCGGCGTCCAACCTGAAGGAATTCATCGCCTACGCCAAGGCCAACCCCGGCACCGTCGCCTATGCGTCGGCCGGCCAGGGGTCGACCAACCATCTCAGCGCCGCGCTCTTCGAGAAGGCCGCGGGCGTGAAGATGATGCACATCCCCTACCGCGGCGGCGCGCCCGCCGTGATGGACACCGTGGCCGGACGCACGCAGGTGCTGTTCAGCGCCGGCACGCAGACCTTGCCGCACGTGCAGACCGGCAAGCTCAAGCTGCTGGCCGTGACCGAAGAGCAGCGCTCGCCGCTGCTGCCCGACGTGCCCACGGTGGCCGAAACGTTGCCCGGCTATGAACTGTCGGTGTGGTACGGCGCCTTCGGCCCGGCCGGCATGTCGCCGGAACTGACCGCCCGCCTGAACCAGGAAATCAACCGCATCCTGAAGCGGCCCGACGTCATCAAGAAAATGGCCGACATGGGCGTGCTGTTGATGGACACCACGCCGGAACAGTTTTCAAAGGTGCTGGCGCGCGATGCCGACAAGTACGGCAAGCTCATCAAGGAACTGGGAATCACCGCCGAATGAGTACGCTTTTGGACACCGCCGGCGCTCTCGACCGCCTGGAGCAGGCCTACGCCGACGCATCGGCGCAAGCGGCTTTCGCCGCCGTCGACGCCCATGCGCATGACGTGCTCGGCCATACGCTGTGCACCATCAACCGCCACGATGCGGCCCAGATGCGCGTGGTGCGCCTGTACAGCTCGAACCCGGCGGCCTACCCGCCCGGCGGCAGCAAGGACAAGCGCGGCACCGCCTGGGGCAATCACGTGCTGCTCGAATGCCAGCTGTTCGTTGGCGAAGGCGAAGCCGCCATCCGCGAGTTCTTCAACGACCACGATGCCATCCGCGAGCTGGGCTTGCAGTCGGTGATCAACGTGCCGGTGGTGCATGACGGCGCCTGCCTGGGCACCGTCAACTTCCTGATGCCGCGCGCCGCGCTGTCCGCGGCGGACATCGCCGCCGCGCGGCTGGCGGGCCTCTTGGCCCTGCCCGCTTTCCTGACGCTGGCGCCGGACTGACGCCCGCGCCGGGCCGGGGTTGCAACCCCGGCCAAGCCTAGATCAGCGCGCGGCGGATGCGCGAGGACGCCATGTCGATCACCACCACGAACGCGACGATGATGATCATCACCGCGCAGGTCTCGGCATAGCGGAAGCTGCGGATGATTTCCCACAGCACGGTGCCGATGCCGCCCGCGCCCACGATGCCGACCACCGAGGCCGAACGCACGTTCGATTCGAAGCGGTACAGCGAATACGAGATCCACAGCGGCAGCACCTGCGGGATCACGCCGTAGACGATTTCCTCCAGCGCATTGGCACCCGTGGCGCGCACGCCTTCGACGGGCCGCGGGTCGATGGCCTCGACCGCCTCGGAAAACAGCTTGGCCAGCACGCCGGTGGTGTGCACCCACAGCGCCAGCACCCCGGCGAACGGGCCCAGGCCGACCGCCACGATGAACAGCATGGCGAACACCATTTCATTGATGGCGCGGCAGGCATCCATCAGGCGCCGCATCGGCTGGTAGACCCAGGCCGGCACCATGTTCGACGAGCACAGCAGGCCCAGCGGCACCGCCAGCACGATCGCCAGGAACGTGCCCCACACGGCGATCTGCACCGTCACGACCATCTCGTCCAGGTACATGCGCCAATCGCGGAAATTGGGCGGGAAGAAGTCGGCGGCGAACTGCGCCATGTTGCCGGAGTCCCGCAGCAGGTCCAGCGGCCGCATGTCGGCGCCACGCCAGGACATCACCAGCAACGCCAGCACGATGGCCCATACGAGCAGGACCGGCAGCGACGAGCGCGGCGCGGCGGAATTACGGGAAGTGGGCACGGCCAGGGTCATATCGATTCCAGGTAGAAAGTGCGATGCGCGCGCGCCGGCGCCTGCAATCAGGCGCCGGCGCGCGCGGCATCGTTACTGCTTGGCCGTGGCCGGTTGGCCCAGGCTGGCCAGCTTGCGGTCCAGTTCGGCCAGCTGCTTCTGCTTTTCGGCCTGGCTGATGGTGGCGTCGCCTTCGACCTTGGCCTTTTCGCGGGCCAGTTCGATCTGGCGGATCGGCACCAGTTGCTGGTTGTCCGACGCGCGGAAGCCCTGGTAGGTCAGCGCCTTCAGGTTGGCCATTTCACGCTCGGCGTCCTTGCCCTTGCCGTAGTTCACGAAGAAGTCGCGGATCTTGGCCTTCATGTCGGCCGGCAGGTCGGTGCGCATGACCAGGGGATCGGCCGGGATCAGCGGCGACTTCCACAGGATGCGCACGCTGTCGTTGGCGTCCTTGCCGGTGTTCAGGCGATAGCGCTCCAGCGCTTCGGTGTTGTTCACGGCCACGTCCACCTGCTTGTTGATGACCGACAACAGGTTGGCTTCGTGGTTGCTCGAACGCACCGTCTTGAAGAAGGTCTTGGGTTCGATCTTGTTGGCGGCCCACAGGTAGTAGCCGGGCACGGCGGTGCCGGACGTCGAGTTGGGATCGCCCGCGCCGTAGCTGAGCTGGCCCCGGCGCTTGAGCACGTCGTCCAGCGTCTTCAGGTCGCTGTCCTTGTTGACGATCAGCAGCGACCAGTAGCCCGGGTTGCCGTCCTTGTCGATCACCGAGGCGAACACTTCGCCGTTGGCGCGGTCCACGGCCTCGATGGCGGCCTTGTTGCCGTACCAGGCGACCTGCACCTTGTTGAAGCGCATGCCTTCGATGATGCCGGCGTAGTCCGACGCGAAGAAGGGCTTGACCGGCACGCCGATGGCGCGGCTCAGGTCGTCGATGACCGGCTGCCAGACCGACTTCAGGTTGGTCGACGATTCGGTCGAGATGATGCCGAAGTTCAGCGGCTTGGCGTCCTGGGCGTGGGCTTGCGTGGACAGGGCGGCAGCGGCGATCAGGGCACAAAAGGTTCTGCGTAGCATTGGAAAGCTCCGGGTAGGAAAGCGGGGGGTCAAGCGGCGTAGGCCTGTTGGGAAAGCGGCGCCAGGCCGGGCAGCGGCGTGACCGGCGGCGAGTATTCGGGAAGCAGCTCGCTCAGTTCCGAGCCGTACAGGTCGCGCAGCATGGCGGGCGTGAGGTCGGCCGACGGGCCGTCATAGACCACCTTGCCGTGGCGCAGCGCCACCACCCGCGGGCAGTAGCGCAGGGCCACGTCGACCTGGTGCAGCGACACCACCACGGCCACCTTGCGGGTGCGGTTGATCTGCGCCAGCGTGTCCATCACGCGGCGCGACGATTCCGGGTCGAGCGAGGCAATCGGTTCGTCGGCCAGGATCACGCGGGCGTTCTGCACCAGCGTGCGGGCGATGGCCGCGCGCTGCTGCTGGCCGCCGGACAGCGTCGAGGCGCGTTGAAATGCATAGTCGTCTATACCAACCTGGGCAAGCGCGTCGAGCCCTTGGCGGACTTCGGCGCGCAGGAACACGCGGATCAGGCTGCGCCACATCGGCACGCGCGGCAGCATGCCGGTCAGCACGTTGGTGATCACCGGCAGGCGGCCCACCAGGTTGAATTGCTGGAACACGAAGCCGATGCTGGCGCGGGCAGCCCGCACATTGCGCGACAGGCGGCCGTTGCGCTGGATCAGCTGGCCGTTGACGGTCACGCTGCCCTGCCCGGCGTCACCGGCCACGAAGCCGGCCAGGTGGCGCAGCAGAGTGGATTTGCCCGAGCCCGAGGCGCCCAGCAGCGCCACCATTTCACCGTCGGCCACGCGCAGGCTGACGTTGTCCAGCGCCAGCGCGCCGGGATGGAAGGATTTGCTCAGGCCTTGCACTTCGATGGCGGTTGTCATCGTCGAATCCCCTTGGGTAGTTCATGGGCGCATTCTGTTTTCGCGGCATGACAGCGCGATGACCTGACGATCGAATCATTTGGCGGAAAATGGGGGCATGGCAACCGACTGAAAGACATCCGTCATATAAGGCCGCGCCGCTGTCGCAAGCCGCGGGTATATTCAAGGAATCCCCCCTTCCGCCAGGCGCTCATCATGATCAAAGGTTCCTGCCTCTGCGGCCGCGTTGCCTACGAAATCAGCGGCCCGCTCACCGACGCCCTCAATTGCCATTGCGCCATGTGCCGCAAATCGCACGGCGCGGCGTTCCGCAGCCGAGCCACCGTCCAGGCCAAGGACTTCGCCTGGACCAAGGGGGAAAACCACGTGACCTGGTACTGCTCGTCGCCGGGCAACTACCGCGGCTTCTGCGAGGCTTGCGGCACGCCGTTGCTCAGCCGCTTCGACCAGACCCCGGACATCTACGGCCTGCCGCTGGGCGCGCTGGACAACGATCCGGGCGTCAAGCCCGGCGCGCATTGCCACGTAGCCAGCAAGGCGCCGTGGTTCGACATCACCGACACCCTGCCCCAATACCCCGAGGCCTACGAGAGCGCCGACGCCGAGTTGCCGCACGCGGTGACCTGAATATTCAACCCAGGGGTTGAACTTCTGGCGAAAAGCGGGCTATATTCAACCCTATGGTTGAACTTATGCCCACCCCCACCCTGGATGCCGTCTTTCGCGCGCTGGCCGACCCCACGCGGCGCGAGATGCTGCGCAGCCTGGCCGAGGGGGACCGCAGCATCGGTGAACTGGCCGCGCCCCTGCGCATGAGCTTTGCCGGCGCCTCCAAGCACGTGCAGGCGCTGGAACGGGCCGGCCTGCTGCGGCGCACCGTCAAGGGCCGCAACCATGTCTGCAGCCTGGAACCGGCCCCCATGGCCGAGGCCATGCAATGGCTGCGCTTCTATGAACAATTCTGGTCCGGCAAGCTGGACGCGCTGGCCGCCGCGCTCGCCGCCCACACGCCCCCGGCCAGTCCCCAAGGAGAGCAACATGAGTGAATACGGCGTCGTCACCGGCCCCGAGTCCCTGACCTTCACCCGCGTCCTGCCCGGCAGCGTCGAGCGCGTCTGGGCCTTCCTGACCGAATCCGACAAGCGCGGCCAGTGGCTGGCCACCGGCGACATGGACCTGCGCGAAGGCGGCGGGGTCACCCTGCGCTTCGTGCACGCCGACCTGTCGTCCGTGGCCGAACCCACGCCCGAGCCCTACAAGCCCTACGAAAACGGGGTCACCACGCACGGCGTCATCACCCGCTGCGAGCCGCCGCGGCTGCTGGCCTTCACCTGGGGCGGTTCGCGCGGCGAACCCTCGGAAGTCACGTTCGAACTGTCGCCGCAAGGCCATGACACCCTGCTGGTGCTGACCCACCGCAAACTGGCCACCCGCGAGGACATGGTCGACGTGGCCGGCGGCTGGCATGCGCACCTGGGCGTGCTGTCCGCCCGACTGGCCGGCCGCAGCCCGGGCGGGTTCTGGTCGGCGCTGCAACGCTGGGAAGCCGACTACCAGGCGCGCATCCCGGCGCGCTGACCGCCTTTGGCTCGGGCCGTTGGTCCGGGCCGTGGCCCGGCCGCGCCGCCAGCCTGCCTGGCCGGCGCGGCCGAGTCGTTCAATAGCAACTATCACGCCCTGGCGACGGATAAAAACTGGCTAAATATTGCGCTTTGCAGTAACATAAGTCCGTGATTTTTCCGCAAAAACCGGGCTTTTTTCACTCTGCGTGCCAACCCTGTGGTGGCGGGTCGGAACGGCAACCGGTTTTCTTGGGCGAAACCTACGACTGTCCCGCAGCGCATTGCAGCACCCCGCGCCGCCCGGCACTGCAGCAGACGCTCCAACCCGCTTCTTCCGGCAACGCGCCACAAGCGCCGACCCGCGACCAAGCCGCGCATCGCGCGCACACAGCCCTCGCGGCGCGAGTATCCGTCATTTCAGACATCCAATCGGGATGCCGTGGCCCCTACCCGCGCTTGCCCGGACGTTTTACGTTCAAACCGCTGGACCTGGATTTCAGGGTCCAACGCGCCCGCCGCCCCTGCGGCGCGCCTTGCCGACGGCATGGCGGCGCGTAACGATCAAGGAGTAGAAAATGGCTAAAGAAGAACTCATCGAATTGGATGGCATCGTTGACGAAGTGCTGCCCGATAGCCGCTACCGCGTCAAACTGGACAACGGCATCGAAGTCGGCGCCTACGCCTCGGGCCGCATCCGCAAGCACCGCATCCGCATCCTGGCGGGCGATCGCGTCACCCTGGAAATGTCGCCGTACGACCTGACCAAGGGCCGCATCAACTTCCGCCACAAGGACGAGCGCGCACCCGCGCCGCACCGTCCCCAGCAGTACCGCCGCTAAAACGCCCGGCTCCGGGCCGGCCTGTGCGCCGGCCCCCACCGCTTGCTTCAGCCCGGGCAGCCCTTAACCTTGCCCGCGCCCTGCCGTAGTAATGCAGAAGACCCCGGTTCATGAAAAAATGGCGCCCAGCCGCCAGGCCCGGCGGACCACGCACGAAGCAAGATGGATCTGACACAGGAATTGAAAGAAGCCGCTGACCAGCTCTCTTTGACGCGAAGACGATTCGCCAAGGGAGAAGAAGGCCTGCGCCTGCTTCATCAATCGCGCGAGGCGTTCATCAACAGCCTGCGCAACACCGGCCTGACCTACGCCGAAGCCAAGACCAAGTACGACAATTGCCTGGATGAGCAGGAAGTGCAGCTGCACGGCATGCTGGACCAGATGATGTATGCCGAGCGCATGCACCAGTTCGTGCTGCACCGCATCGCCCTGCAACAGCCGGCCGCCGCGCCGGCCGCGCCCGAGCCGCAGGCGCAAGCCGTCACGGCCTGACTTTCATCCCGGCGCGCCCATGCGCGCCGTGCATCAGGGCTTGAAGGCGCCGATGAAGATCGCGGGGTCGACCCGCGCATCGTTCAGGCTGACATTCCAGTGCAAGTGCGGGCCGGTTGCCCGGCCGGTGGCCCCGACTTTTCCGACCAGGCCGCCGCGGGGCACCTCGTCGCCCACCTTCACGTCGATGGCCGACATATGGCAGAACATGCTGACGAAGCCCTGCCCGTGGTCCAGGAAGACGGTCTTGCCGTTGAAGAAGTAATCCCCCACCAGCGACACCACGCCCGCGGCCGGCGCCTTGATCGGCGTGCCCGCCGGCACGGCGAAATCCAGCCCGGAATGCGGATTGCGTTCTTCGCCGTTGAAAAAACGCCGCAGCCCGAACGGGCTGGACAGGCGGCCGCCGGTGACCGGACGATCCAGCAACACGTTGCTGGGCGTGACGCCGGCGCGATAGGCGCGGTTGGCGGCGCTTTGCTCGGCCATCTCGCGCTCGATGCGCTTCATGTCGTCGGGGTCCGGGTTGACCTGGCGCGGGTTCTTCAGCGTGATGTGCTGCGCCACGTATTCCTTGGCGCGCACCGTGAAGGCCACCTGGCGCGTGGCGTTGCCGTCGCGCACCGAGATTTCCTGCGCGCCCGGCTTGACCGCCAGCGGGATGCCGACGACGGCGATCCATTGCTTGCCGTCTTCGCGCACGACCAGCACGCGGCGGTCGCGGTAGGTGACTTCCGGGGCGCGGGGGCCATCGCCCAACGCCAGCACGGCCACGCCGCCCGGCACCGGCGCATTGAGCTTGCGGGTGATGAAGCCAGTTTGCGCGGCGGCGGCTTGCTGCGCCCGGGCCGGCAGGCCCAGGCACACGGCGGCCGCGGCCAGGCCCAGCCGCAGCATGTCTCGGCGTTGCGGCATCACTGTTGCAGGCACAGGTTGGCCGGTTCGATCAGGCTTTGATCGCGACGCGTGATGCGGGTGGACAGGCGGGCTTCGGTCTTGCCCTTCCAGGTGGTGGTGGTCAGCACGGCCTCGACGCCCAGGCTGTCCTGCTGGATCAGTTCAAAGCCGTTGCGCACCGCCTTGCGTTCGAAATTCACGCCGATGCCCTTCCAGGCCGAGGCGACGCAATTGGTATAGTCCTCGGCCGAGCGTTGGGTGGACCCGTAGAACACCGGATCGCGGTCGCGCACGTCTTTGACGTTGGCGCAGGCCGACACGGCGAGCAGGACGGCGGTAAGGGACAAGGCGGTACGGACCTTCATGGGACGGCTCTCTGGCTGGGGGTGAAAAAGGGGGCGGCCAACTATACCGCAGCGTCCCCGGGGGCTGGCTGCGGGCGGCGCGCCGATTTCGGGCGGAAGGCGGCGATGACCTCGGGGCGGGTCTCGGCATAGGGGCCGCCGATCAGGTCGATGCAGTAAGGAATGGCGGCAAAGATGCCCGGCACCAGCGTCGACCCGTCGTCGGCCTTCAGGCCTTCCAGCGTTTCGCGGATGGCCTTGGGCTGGCCCGGCAGGTTGACGATCAAGGCGGCGTGCGACGGCCGCTCGCGGATGACGGCAACCTGCCGCGACAGGATGGCGGTGGGCACGAAACGCAGGCTGATCTGGCGCATCTGTTCGCCAAAACCGGGCATTTCCTTGGTGCCGACGGCCAGGGTGGCCTCGGGCGTGACGTCGCGCCGGGCGGGGCCGGTGCCACCGGTGGTCAGCACCAGGTCGCAGCCGCAGGTGTCGACCAGTTCGATCAGCGTGTCGGAAATGCGCGCGGGCTCGTCAGGAATCAGGCGGTCCACCGCCTGCCAGGGCGAAGCCAGGGCGCCGCCCAGCCATTCACGCAGGGCGGGCAGGCCCTGGTCCTGGTAGGCACCGGAAGAGGCGCGGTCGGAAATCGACACCAGGCCGATGATCAGTTCGTCGGGGTGGCGGCGGGCGATTCGGGTAGGGGTAGTCATGACAGGATGCTATCGCATTCTTTGGCGGCCGAGCCGGGCATGGACGCGGCCCGGCGGGCCGCAGGTTGTCGCAAAAAGGGGAATCCGCGGGCACCCTCGGGTTTGCGCGCTTGTCTCGGTCATGGCGCCTGGATAACATCCGCTCACAATCCGATCCCTCACTTGAGACGCGCGCCGCGCCTTCCTGGTTCCTCATGTTCAAACGCACCCTTGGGCAGCATGCGCTGGCGGCGGCGCTGGCCCTGGCCGTCGCCGTGGCCGCCGGCTGGGGCGCCTGCCATTCGCTGGCCCTGCGGACCGGCCCGGCGCCCGCCGCATCGGCCGGCGTGTACATCCACAACCTGGGCAACACCCTGGCGGACCAGACCCGCAACCTGTCGCGCCTGAGCCAGGCGCTGCGCACCGGCGACCGGCTGGTGGTGCTGGGTTCGTCCGAACTGACCAGCACCGACCTGCGCTTCGTGCCGTACCGCTTCCTGGCCGACGAATTGCAGATGCCGGTCATGGCCTACGGCCATTCCGGTTTTCAGTCGCTGGGGATGCAGCTGGTGCTGGCCGCCCTGGCCGACGACCTGTCGCCCGCTTCGCGGGTGGTGGTGATGGTGTCGCCCGGCTGGTTCGACGGCGATGGCGGCCTGGGGCCGGACGAATTCCGCGAGCATGCCAATCCCCTGCTGCCCCGCCTGCTGCGCCAGCCCGAAGGCCGCGAGCAGGTGGCGAGCTGGCTGCGCGACAAGGGCGACGCCCGCGTCGCCTGGTCGATGGCCTCTGAACAGGCCTATGTGTTCCGCCAGCGGCTGGTCGACCTGTGGACGCCGGCCTACGCCGCCCCGGCCCCGGAAAGCGAAACCGTGGGCCCCGGCGCCGCCGCCCGCGTGGTGGACTGGGATGCCCTGGCGCGCGAGGCGCAGGATGCCGAGCAGGCACAGATGGCCCGCAACCGCTATGCGGTGCGCGACGATTTCTTCGACAAATACCTGCAAACGGTGCCGGCGGGCGGCAAGACGGCCTTCCAGCCGCAGCCGCTGACCGGCAAGGACGAACTGCGCGAGCTGGCCGCGCTGATGCAGCTGCTGCGCAACCACGGCGTGAATGCGCTCTTCGTGATGCAGCCGCTGCACCCGCTGGTGTTCAAGGACCTGGACCGCTTCACCCCGATCCAGCACGAGGTCAACGCCCTGTGCGCCCGCTACGCCATGACCTGCATGGACATGTATGGCGCCCCCTACGAGGTCGGCACCCTGCGCGACGTGCAGCACCTGGGCGAACTGGGCTGGCTGCGGGTCAACCAGCGCATCGCCGAGGTATTCCGGCCATGATGCCCCTCATTTTCCCCCTGGCCGCGGTGCTGGCCGCCAAGAAGGGACCGCGATGAAGAAAACCCTGTGGCTGTGCCTGCTGTACCTGGGGCTGCTGGCGGTCATGATGATCCAGGCCGACACGTCGGCCAACCTGGGCAAGCCGATCGAGATCGAATTCCAGTATCAGAAGTTCTAGGGCTGCCGCCCGGGGCGAAGTTGCGCCAAGCAACCAGGGACGGGTCACAAATCTGTAATAATCTGGGCCTCGCCGGAACCTCTCCCCGCCCTCCATGTTCTCCCTCTTCCATGGCCTAGACCTCTGGGTCGGCCTCAGCCTTGCGCTGGCCCTGACGTTCGTCCTGGCCTTCGAATTCATCAATGGCTTTCATGACACGGCGAACGCCGTCGCGACGGTCATCTACACCAAAGCGATGCCGCCGCACCTGGCGGTGGTGCTTTCCGGGATCTTCAACTTTCTGGGCGTGCTGCTGGGCGGCGTGGGGGTGGCCTACGCCATCGTCCACCTGCTGCCGGTGGAACTGCTGATCAACGTGGACACGGGGCGCGGGCTGGCCATGGTGTTCGCCATGCTGGCCGCCGCCATCGCCTGGAACCTGGGCACCTGGTATTTCGGCATTCCGGCGTCCAGCTCGCACACGCTGATCGGATCGATCCTGGGCGTGGGCCTGGCCAATGCCATGATGACCCACCTGCCCCTGGCGGATGGCGTCAACTGGGGCAAGGCGATCGACATCGGCGCCTCGCTGGTGGTGTCGCCGGTGGCGGGCTTCCTGGTGGCCGGCGGGCTGTTGCTGGCGCTCAAGCGCTGGCTGCCGCTGTCCAAGATGCACAAGACGCCTGAACAGCGCCGCGCCATCGACAATAAAAAGCATCCGCCGTTCTGGAACCGCCTTGTGCTGGTGCTGTCGGCCATGGGCGTGAGCTTCGTGCACGGCTCGAACGATGGCCAGAAGGGCATCGGCCTGATCATGCTGGTGCTGATCGGCATCGTGCCGGCCAACTTCGTGCTGGACACCAACAGCACCACCTACCAGATCGAACGCACCCGCGACGCGGCCACCCACCTGTCCGCCTTCTACCAGCGCAACGAAGCCATGCTGGGCGATTTCCTGGCGCTCAAGCGCGCCGGTTCGGCGTCGGACCTGCCGCGCAATTTCCGCTGCGATCCCGAGCTGACCCTGCCCACCATCGACGCGCTGCAGGCCGACCTGCACGGCGTCAGCAACTATGCCGACCTGCCGGCGGCCAAGCGCATCGACGTGCGCCGCTACCTGCTGTGCCTGGACGACACGGCCAAGAAGGTGGCGCGCATCGAAGGCCTGCCCGCCCGTGAACGCACCGACTTGCAACGCCTGCGCGCCGACCTGACCGCCACCACCGAATACGCGCCCTTCTGGGTGATCGTGGCGGTGGCGCTGGCGCTGGGCGCCGGCACCATGGTGGGCTGGCGCCGCGTGGTGCTGACGGTGGGCGAAAAGATCGGCAAGCAGGGCATGACCTACGCCCAGGGCATGTCGGCCCAGCTGACGGCGGTGGGCGCCATCGGCCTGGCCAACGTGTTCAGCCTGCCGGTCTCGACCACGCACGTGCTGTCGTCCGGCGTGGCCGGCACGATGATCGCCAACAAGAGCGGCCTGCAGGGCGGCACCGTGCGGAACATTCTGCTGGCCTGGATCCTGACCCTGCCCGCCTCGATGCTGCTGGCGGCCGGCCTGTTCTGGGTCGGCGTGCAGATCGCCGGCTAAGGGCCAAAGCCCGTGCCCGCGGCCGCGCGATCCGCGCGGCCGGCGCAACACTCTGGCAACCGCGCCGGGCTATGTCCGGCGCGGGCGCGCCACTACCATGGCGCCATGGCTACCCCTACCCCCACCCTGCATTACATCTATGACCCGCTCTGCGGCTGGTGCTATGGCGCCGCGCCGCTGATCGAGGCCGCCCGCGGCATCGCGGGCCTGACGATCGCGCCCCACGGCGGCGGCATGATGACCGGCAGCAACGTGCAGCCCGTCACCGACGCGCTGCGCCGCTACGTCATGCCGCATGACGAGCGCATCGCCGGCCTGACCGGCCAGGAATTCGGCGTGGACTATACCGACGGCCTGCTGCGCGACCACGGTGCGGTGTTCGATTCGGCCCCGCCCACCACCGCGGTGCTGGCCGCCGAGACGTTGGCCGGCCGCGGCCTGGACCTGCTCAAGCGGCTGCAACGCGCGCACTACGTGCAAGGTCTGCGCATCGCCGACCCCGCCGAACTGCAACGGCTGGCCGAAGACATCGGCCTGGATGCCGAGACCTTTCGCGCGGCCTATGCGCAGGCCGACGGCGAAGCCACCGCGCGCCACATCGCCGACAGCCGCGCACTGCTGACGCGGGTGGGCGGATCGGGCTTTCCGACGTTGGCACTGGAAATGAACGGCGCCTACACCGTGCTGGAACCGGGCCGCTACCTGGGCCGTCCGTCGCAATGGCAGGCGGACCTGCGCGAGCGGCTGAAGTAAACACCGCCGGCCAAGGCCCGCTACGCAAACCCGGTTCAGCCCGAACCGACCGGGCGGCCTGCGTGGCCGCGGCCCGGCATCAGGAATCGCCGATGTCTCCATCGCGCTGCAAGGCGCGGTGCATCGCCGGGCGTGCAGCCAGCCGCTCGGCATAGGCCGAGAACACGGGATTTTCCGGAATCAGCTTCACCTGCATCATGAACTGCAAGCTGCCGCCCAGCACGATATCCACCGCGCTGAAGTGGTCGCCCAGGAAATAGGGCCGCGCCTGCAACACGTGCGCCACCACCTGTTCGACCTCGTCGGCCGACCCCCAGCCCATCGTCCCGCTCTGGTGCGCCGTCTTGAAGGCGCGCTCGGTCATGGCGGGTTCGAAGACGCCGGTGGAATAGGCCAGCCACGTCAGATAGGGCCCGCGCTGCGGGTCGCCGATCACCGGGCCCAGGCCGGCCTGGGGATACAGATCGGTCAGGTACAGCGCGATGGCGGGGGTTTCGAAGATGGGCACGCCGTCATGCACCAGCGCCGGCACCTTGCCGTGCGGGTGGATGTCGATGTAGTCGGGCGAGATATGGCCGGAGCCGTCACGGCGGCGGATCGACACCATCTCGGTATCGTACGGCACGCCCAGTTCTTCCAGCAGCCAGAGTATCCGGAACGACCGCGAACGCGGCGCGTGATAAAGGGTCAGCATGGTCGGTCTCCTGGTGCCGGAAGGCACCTGTCGTTGTCCGACCATTTTGCCGCAGGCCGCCCGGCCGCGGACAGCGTCATTGCGTAGCCGCATCCGTCAAAGCATGACGAGCGGCCCACGACGTATCACGGCCCCGCGGCGCCCCCGGGCTTCAATCGCTGCCGCCCAGCGCGCGCAGTTGCGCCTTCAGGCGCCGCACTTCCTGGCTGAGGTCCAGGATCAGCGCGACAGCATCCAGGCCGGCGCCGAAATCGCGTTGCAGCCGGCGCGCATCCAGCGCGCGCTGCAGGTCCACGCTGTAGAAGCGCCATTGCGCCGGCTGCGGGCCGGCGGCCTCGACGATGCCCACTTCGACCAGTTGCGCGACCCATTCCACTTCGGCGCCGCAGGCGCGGGCCAGGTCGTCGGCGGACAGCGGCTGCGATTTGCCCACCACGGTGGCGCTGGTGATGACGAGTTTCTTCATGATCAGACCCCCAGGTGGCGCCGCGGGTTGAACGGCAGGTCTTGCTGCAGCTTGCGGTAGGCCTCTTTGGCGGCCTCGGTGTCGGCGGGCGGCAGGGCAAGCTCGAGCACCAGGTACAGGTCGCCGGGCGGATCGCCCGGAATGCCGCGGCCGCGCAGGCGCAGCTTGCGGCCATTGCCGGACCCGGCCGGGATCGACACTTCGACGGTGCCGCCCGGCGTGGGCGCATTGACCTTGGCGCCCAGCGCGGCTTCCCAGGGGGCGACGGGCAGCGTCATGTAGAGGTCGCGCCCTTCGGCCCGGTAGCGGGCGTGCGGTTTGAAGCGCACTTCCAGGTACAGATCGCCGTTTTCACCCCCGCCGTAACCGGGCATGCCCTGTCCCGCCAGACGGATGAACTGGCCTTCGCGCACGCCCGGCGGAATGCGCACGCTGAGCGTGCGCGTCTGCACTTGCGGGCGGCCCTGGTCATCGACCTGCATGGACCGCAGGCTGATGTCGCGCGTGGCGCCTTGCAACGCGTCTTCGAGGTCGACCTCGATGGCGGCGTGATGGTCGTCGCCGCGAGCGCGGAATTCCTGCTGTGCGCCCTGGCCGGCCGCGCGGCGGCCACGGCCGCCGAACAGCGACGAGAAGAATTCGCTGAACTGGGCTTCGTCGCCGGGGGCCGCGCCACGGTGAAATTCGAAGCCTTCGTCCCAGCCGGGGGGCGGCTGGAAGCCGCCGCCGGGCGACACGCCCGCGGCAAGGTTGTCGTAGGCCTCGCGTTTTTCCTTGTCGCGCAGTACGTCGTAGGCTTCGTTGACGTCGCGCATGCGCGCCTCGGCGTCGCTTTCCTTGCTGACGTCGGGGTGGTATTTGCGGGCGAGCTTGCGGTAGGAACGCCGGATCTCGTCTTCGGAGGCGCCGCGCTCCACACCAAGAATGCTGTAGTAGTCCTTGAACTCCATTTTCCAGCCCATGGTTAGGGTTGCAGCCAAAGGCGGCTCGCGCCGGATTCGGCCCTGAACATAAAGAAGATAGGGGCTGGCGCCCGATTTTTCAATGCGATTCGACAAGCAGGCCGCTTCGCGCATAATTGCAGGTTACGCCCGGTCGCGCAGGCCGGGCCGGCGGCCCCGCGCCCGTTGCGCCCGGCCACCGCCAACGAACAGGAACCGATCGTGCTGGAAATCATCGACGTCGACTTCAACAACCCGGAACACGGCGCGCAAGTGCTGGCCATGCTCAACGAGTACGCCAGCGGCCCCATGGGCGGCAATTCGCCCCTGCCCGAACATGCGCAGCAGAACCTGATCCCGGAACTGGCGCGCCGCCCCACGGCGCACGCGCTGCTGGCCCGGGTCGACGGCCAGGCGGCCGGCGTGGCGATCTACCTGGAAGGCTTTTCCACGTTCGCCTGCCGTCCGCTGGTGAACCTGCACGACCTGGGCGTGTCGCCGCGCTTTCAGGGCATGGGCGTGGGCAAGCAGTTGCTGGCCGCGCTGGAAACCCGCGCCCGCCAGATGGGCTGCTGCAAGATCACGCTGGAAGTGCTGGAAGGCAACGACGTGGCGCAGGGCCTTTACCGCAAGCTGGGCTTCGAAGGCTATTCGCTGGACGCAGACACCGGCCGCGCCATGTTCTGGCAAAAGAAGCTGGCCGCCTGAGCCATCACGCATTCCAATACCGGGCGCCGCCGCGGCGCCCACCCCCAAGGGACATTCCATGAAGATGAGCAACATTCCCTTCGGCACCACGGACTGGTCCGAAGTCGACGCCACCGAACACCCCGGCGACACCGGCATGGCCTACTGGCGCACCCGCCAGTTCGGCGACGTGCGCGTGCGCATGGTCGAATACACCGCCGGCTACCTGGCCGACCACTGGTGCAGCAAGGGCCATATCCTGTTCTGCCTGGAAGGCGAGCTGCACACCGAACTGGAAGACGGCCGCCGCTTCGTGCTGACGCCCGGCATGAGCTACCAGGTGGCCGACCAGGCCGAGCCGCACCGCTCGTCCACGGCCACCGGCGCCAAGCTCTTCATCGTCGACTGACGCGCCGGCGCGACACGCTGAATTTCAGTTGCGTTACGCTTCACCCTACGTACCCCCATCACCGCCACACCGGAGAAGCACTTGGGCGCCCCGTTTACGCTGTTCGTCGATTCCCAGTTCCTCAGCCCCTACGCCATGTCGGCCTATGTGGCGCTGACTGAAAAACAACTGCCCTTCGAGGTGCGCCCGATCGATCTGGACGCAGGCGAACAACGCATGCAGCCGTACCAGAGCCGCGCCCTGACCGCGCGCGTGCCGGCCCTGACGCATGCCGACTTCAACCTGACCGAATCGACCGCCATCGCCGAATACCTGGAAGACCTGCATCCGGCGCCGGCCTGTACCGCGCTGTATCCGGCCGACCCGCGCGATCGCGCCCGCGCCCGCCAGTTGCAGGCCTGGCTGCGCAGCGACCTGGCCGCCCTGCGCCAGGAACGTCCCACCGAAACCGTGTTCTACGACCAGCCCGGCCAGCCCCTGTCCGACGCTGGCCACGCGGCCGCGGCCAAGCTGATCCACGTGGCCAGCGCCCTGATCGGCGCGGGCCAGTCGACGCTGTTCGACCAATGGTGCCTGGCCGATCTCGACCTGGCGGTGGCGCTGCGGCGCCTGTGGCTGGATGGCCTGCCCGATCCGCTGCGTGACTACGCCGAAGCGCAGTGGCAGCGCCCGTCGGTGCGCAAATGGCTGGAGCACAACGCAGCCGCCCGCGGCTAGCACGCGCGCCGGAGCCGCCATGCAATTGCTGGATCACGTCTCCCTGACCGTCGCCGGGCTGGACACCGCCCGGCCCTTCTACGATGCCGTCATGCAGGCGCTGGGCGCGGCCAAGGTCTACGACCGCCCCGACGCCCTGGGCTATGGCGAGCGCTGCGGGCCCGGCGACGCCGGGCACACCTACCTTTCCGTCCTGGCCGATGCCGCCGCCCCCATGGCCAGCGCGCGCCGCCACTGGTGCTTCAAGGCCGCCAGCCGCGCAGCGGTCGACGCCTTTCACGCCGCCGGGCTGGCCCATGGCGGCCGCGACGACGGCGCGCCCGGCCTGCGGCCGCACTACCATCCGCATTACTACGCCGCGTTCCTGCTCGACCCGTCCGGCAACCGCATCGAAGCCGTCTGCCACGACGCGGCCTGACACGTCTGCAGGCCGCGGCAAGACCAAGAGGGACGGATAGTCCCCGGCGTTTGACTTGCATCAAGCCCACCCATGTTGCGACGCAACATTCATTCGGGTGTAATGGGGGGGTCAAGTCAGCTGGTTCCACTGGGAACCCGCCCGGCGGCAACCTTGCCGCCGGCAGCATCCCTACAGGAGATCGCCATGGCCGAATCCGGCAACGATCGCGTCCCCGCCCCGTCCTTCAATCCCTGGACGGCCGCCTATGAATACGCTGTGGACGCCTGGCAGCGCGCCGTGCTCTATGCCGACGTGATGCGCCAGCGCGGCAATCAATACCACGAGCACATGGCCAAGCGGGCCCCCAACGTGCTCAGCATGGAATACGAGCTGGTGCTGGACGGCCGCGAGCTGGAACGGCCGGTCAATTACGGCCTGCTGCGCATCAAGCCGCCCGAAGGCGTGGTGGTCGACCCCATCAAGCGCCCCTTCCTGGTGGTGGACCCGCGCGCCGGGCACGGCCCCGGCATCGGCGGCTTCAAGCCCGAAAGCGAGATCGGCGTGGCCGTGCGAGCCGGCCATCCCTGCTATTTCGCCACCTTCCTGCCGCGGCCCATGCCCACCCAGACCGTCGAAGACGTGATGATGGCCGAGGCGCATTTCCTGGAAAAGATCATCGCGCTGCACCCGGACGCCGAAGGCAAGCCGGTAGTGGTGGCCAACTGCCAGGCCGGCTGGCAGATCATGATGACGGCCGCGGTACGCCCCGAACTGTTCGGCCCCATCATCATCGCTGGCGCGCCGCTGTCGTACTGGGCGGGCTGGCGCGGCATGAACCCGATGCGCTACGCGGGCGGCCTGCTCGGCGGCAGCTGGCTCACCGCCTTGACCAGCGACCTGGGCAACGGCACCTTCGATGGCGCCTGGCTGGTGCAGAACTTCGAAAACCTCAATCCCGCCAACACGCTGTGGTCCAAGCAGTACAACCTGTATTCCAAGGTCGATACCGAAGCCGGGCGCTACCTGAGCTTCGAGAAATGGTGGGGCGGCCACGTCTTCCTGAACGGGCCGGAAATCCAGTACATCGTCGACAACCTGTTCGTGGGCAACCGGCTGTCCACCGCCGGCCTGGTGACCTCGGACGGCATCCGCATCGACCTGCGCAACATCCGTTCGCCCATCGTGGTGTTCTGCTCCAAGGGCGACAACATCACCCCGCCGCCGCAGGCGCTGGGCTGGATCCCCGACCTGTACCAGGACGACGCCGAAGTGCTGGCGCACGACCAGACCATCGTCTATGCCGTGCATGAAAGCATCGGCCACCTGGGCATCTTCGTGTCCGGCAGCGTGGCGCGCAAGGAACACCAGGAATTCACGTCGAACATCGACATGATCGATGTGCTGCCGCCGGGCATCTACCAGGCCGAAATCACCGACAAGACGCCGGACACGCCCAACGCCGACCTGGCCTACGGCAACTACGTGCTGTCGTTCGAGCAGCGCAAGATGGACGACGTGCGCACCATCGTCGACCGCAAGGAAGACGACGACCGCCGCTTCAAGGCCGTTGCCCGCATCTCGGACATCAACCTGGGCATGTACCGCAGCTTCGTGCAGCCCTGGGTGCGCGCCACGGTCACGCCGCAATCGGCCGAATGGAGCCAGCGCCTGCATCCGCTGCGCCTGCCCTACGAGCTGGTGTCCGACCGCAACCCGCTCATCGCGCCGATCGCGCAGGTGGCCGAGCAGGTGCGCGAACATCGCCAGCCGGTCTCGCCCACCAACCCGTTCCTGATCGCCCAGGAGATGTTCTCGAACCTGATCGAGACCAGCCTGAACATCTTCCAGGAACTACGCGATTCGGCCGACGAACGCACCTTCATGAGCGTCTACGGTTCGCCGCTGGTGCAGGACCTGGCCGGCCTGGGCGGCAAGGACGGCCTGCCGCGCCGCCACCCCGGCGTGTCGCCGGAACACCGCCGCTTCATGGAAGAACGCGCCACCGAGCTGCGTTCGCTGCTGCAGGAAGGCGGCCTGCGCGTGGCCGCCATCCGCATGCTGCTGTACGTGGCCGGCGCCGAAGGCGGGCTGGACGAACGCAGCTTCGCGCTGATCCGCAAGATGCGCGCCGAAGCGGGCAACGCCATGACGCTGCAGGAATTCAAGGACATCGTGCGCGACCAGGCCATGATGATGCGGCTGGATTCCGCCGCGGTGCTGCAGACCATGCCGCGCCTGCTTGAAGACGCGCCGCCCGAAGCGATCCGCGAGGCGCTGGACACGATGAAGCACGTGCTGGAAGCCGCCGAACCGCTGAACCCGGCCGCGCGCCAGAGCCTGGCGGAAATGGAGCAGATCTTTCTGACGGCCGAACGCGCCGCGCAACGCCTTGCCGCGCCCGCCGCGCGCAAGCGCATTGCGGCCGCCCGGCAGGATGCCCCGGCCGCCGCCCTTCCCGCCAAGACCCGGCGCGCACCGGCCAAGGCCGTCAAAGCGGTTGAATCCAAGGCCAAGCCTGCCGCCAAGGCCGCGGAAGCCACCACCAAGCCCGCTGCGAAGGCCGCTCCCAAGAAAGCCGCTGCCCGCAAGGCTGCCCCGAAAAAATCCGCCGTGAAGAAGACCGCGAGCGCCCGTCAACCCGCCCAAGTCGAATCCGAATGAGTCTGCCCACCTCCACGCATTACGACAAGCTCATCGCGCGCGCGCAAACGCTGGACCCTGCGCTGTGCGCCATCGCCCACCCCTGCGACGAGCCGTCGCTGTCGGCCGCGCTGGAAGCGCGCGACCTGGGCCTGTTGCGGCCCATCCTGGTGGGCCCGGAACGCAAGATCCGCGACACGGCCGCGCAGTTCAAGCTGAACCTGGGCGATGCCCGCATCGTCGATGCGCCGCACAGCCACGCCGCGGCCGAAACCGCCGTGGCCCTGGTGCGCAGCGGCGAAGCGTCGCTGCTCATGAAGGGCAGCCTGCACACCGACGAACTGATGCACGAAGTCGTGGCGCGCACCACGGGCCTGCGCAGCGGCCGGCGCATCAGCCATGTGTTCATCATGGAAGTGCCCACCTATGCCGAGCCGCTGTTCATCACGGACGCCGCCATCAACATCTTTCCCGACCTGGAAACCAAGGCCGACATCATCCGCAACGTGATCGACCTGCACCACGGCCTGGGCCTGGGCGAGCCGCGCGTGGCGATCCTGTCGGCGGTGGAACAGGTCACCCCCAGCATTCCCAGCACCATCGAGGCCGCCGCGCTGTGCAAGATGGCCGACCGCGGCCAGATCGCCGGCGGCGTGCTGGACGGCCCGCTGGCGCTGGACAACGCCATCAGCCCCGATGCCGCCCGCATCAAGGGCATTCGCTCGCTGGTGGCCGGCGTGGCCCAGGTGCTGGTGGTGCCCGACCTGGAGGCCGGCAACATGCTGGCCAAGAACCTGACCTTCCTGGCCAACGCCGAGGCCGCCGGCATCGTGCTGGGCGCGCGCGTGCCCATCATCCTGACCAGCCGCGCGGACAGCCCGCGCTCGCGCCTGGCGTCCTGCGCGGTGGCCGCGATCTACGCGCACCACCTGGCCGAACAGCAGGCCCGTCCGCTCGCCTAGCGCGCCGGGGCTTCGGCCCCGCCCCCTTGTCCGTTGCATCGAAAGGCCATTGCCCATGTCCGACACCATCCTGGTCATCAACGCCGGCAGTTCCAGCATCAAGTTCTACCTGTACGACATCGACGACAAAGCGGCCCTGGCCCCGCGGCTGGGCGGCCAGCTCGAAGGCATCGGCACCAGCCACCCGCGCCTGCGGGTGCGCGATGCCGCCGGCCAGACGCTGGTGGAACGGGACATCGCGCCCAGCCACGCCCCCGACGTGCCCAACGGCCAGGAAGTGGTCGGCACCTGGCTCAGCGGCCACCTGGGCGGCGCGCCGCTGGCCGTGGGGCACCGCGTGGTGCACGGCGGCCCGGACCTGTCCGAGCCGGTGATCGTGGACGACGCCATCCTGGCGCGGCTCGAGGCCTACACGCCGCTGGCGCCGCTGCACCAGCCCAACAACCTGGCCCCCATCCGCGTGATCCGCGAGCGGCGCCCCTGGATTCCTCAGGTGGCGTGCTTTGACACCGCCTTCCACCGCAGCCATTCGGACGTCGCCGACCGCTACGCCCTGCCCGACAAGCTGTACCAGCAAGGCGTGCGCCGCTATGGCTTTCATGGCCTGTCGTACGAATACATTGCCCAGCGCCTGCGCCAGGCGCTGCCCGAGATCGCCATGGGCAAGATCGTCGCTGCGCACCTGGGCTCGGGCGTGTCCGCCTGCGCCATGCACCAGGGCAAGAGCGTGGACAGCACCATGGGTTTCACCGCCCTGGAAGGCCTGCCCATGGGCACGCGCCCCGGCCGCCTGGATGCCGGCGTGGTGCTGTGGATGATGGAACAAGGCATGACGCACGACGAGATCGAGCACATGCTGTATCACGACTGCGGCATGAAGGGCCTGTCCGGCATCAGCAACGACATGCGCGAACTGCTGGCCAGCGACGCGCCGTCGGCCAAGCTGGCGCTGTCGTACTTCGCCTGGCGCGTGGCCGAAGGCATGATCGGCCTGGGCTGCGCCATGAATGGCATCGACGGCATCGTCTTCACCGCCGGGGTGGGCGAAAACTCGGCCGAGATCCGCCGCGCCATCAGCGAACACTGGAGCTGGCTGGGCATCAAGCTCGACCCCGAACGCAACGCCCATCACGGCCCGCGCATCTCCAGCGACGACAGCCGCATCGGCGTCTACGTCGTGCGCACCAACGAAGAACTCGTCATCGCGCAGCACACCCTGGACCTGGTGAAACAACGATGAACGCCCCGCTTCCCCTGGCCGGCAAGCGCGGCCTGGTCACCGGCATCGCCAACGCCGACTCCATCGCCTGGGGCTGCGCCAAGGCCTTTCGCGCCCTGGGCGCGGAACTGGCGGTGACCTACCTGAACGACAAGGCGCGGCCGCACGTCGAACCGCTGGCGCGGCAAGTGGATGCGTCCCTGTTGATGCCGCTGGACCTGCTGCAGGATGGCCAGCTCGAAGCCGTGTTCAGCCGCATCACCGAACAATGGGGCGGGCTGGACTTCGTGCTGCACTCCATTGCCTACGCCCCGCGCGACGACCTGCATGGCCGCGTCACGGATTGCTCGCGCGCCGGCTTCCTGCAGGCCATGGACGTCTCGTGCTGGTCGTTCATCCGCATGGCCAAGCTGGCCGAGCCCCTGATGCCGGGCGGCGGCGCACTGTTCTGCATGAGCTACTACGGCTCGCAGATGGTGGTGGAGCACTACAACATGATGGGTCCGGTCAAGGCCGCGCTGGAATCGGCGACGCGCTACCTGGCCGCCGAACTCGGCCCCCAGGGCATCCGCGTGCACGCCATTTCACCCGGCCCGCTGAAGACCCGCGCCGCCTCGGGCATCCATGAATTCGACGCCTTGCTGGACCGCGCCCAGGCCAAGGCCCCGGCGCGCAGTTTGGTGTCCATCGACGATGTGGGCGAGGCCACCGCCTGGCTCGCCACCGATGCCGCCCGCTTGATGACCGGGCAGACCTTGTATATCGACGGCGGGTATCACATCATCGATTGAGGCGCGCCGGCATGCTTATGCCGGTATGCAGGTCGCAGCCGGCCACGCGCCACGCATTCGTCAGCTCAGCGTGGCCGGCGCCGGCCCCTGGCGCCAACGTTCGATGGCTTCGACCGCCTGCTCGGGGCTGGCGAAAATCTTGTCGCGCCCGATCCGATCCGCCAGGCCCGAGCGATCCAGCGCCATGCGGAACTGGCCGTGCCCGCCGGCCACCAGCAGCACCATGCCACGGTCGCGCAATTCGCGCCGCAATTCATACAAAGCCTCGATCGCGTCGGCATCCGCCTGCGTCATCGCCTCGGCGTCCAGCACGAACCACGTCGCGTCCCCCGCCTGCTCGATGACTTCACGCGCACGCCGCCGGAACGCATCCGCATTGAAGAACCACACCGACGACTCGAACAGCCAGATCACCGTGCCCGGCACCGGCTGCGCCTGGGGGTTCAAATGCATCTTGCCCAGCACCGACTCGCCCGGCAGGCGGCCCAGCAAGGCGTCGCGCGGATTGCCCGACACGTACATCGCGTACAGCAACGTGGCGCCCACCGACACCGCCACGCCCTGCAGCACGCCAAAGCCCACCACCCCCACTGCTGCCAGGATCCCAAAGGCCAGCTCGATGCGCGAAATGCGGGCCAGCCGCAGGAAGGCCTGCCCATCGAACAGGCTGACCGCCGCCAGCAGCAGAATCGCCGACAGCACCGCCTGCGGCAGCCAATACAGCGGCGCGCTCAGCAAGCCCACCACCACCGCCAGCGCCGCCGCCGCGCTCACCCCCACTAGCGGCGACGAACCGCCTGCTGCCAGCCCCACCGCCGTGCGCGAATCCGCGCCCGTCACCACGAAGCCCTGAAACAGCCCGGCCATCACATTGGCCGCGCCAAAGCCCACCAGTTCGCGGTTCGGGTCCACATGCTCGCCCGTGCGCGCCGCGAAACTGCGCGCCGTCACGATGCCGCTGGAAAAGCTCACCACCAGCACCCCGGCCGCGCCCAGCAGAATGTTGTCCACCCCTTCCAGCCGCACCGGCAGGCTCAATGCCGGCAAGCCCGCCGGCACCTCGCCCACCACCGCGATGCCCAGGCTGGGAAAATCGAACAGCCAGGACAGCAAGCACGCGCCCACCACCAGCAGGATCGGCCCCGGCCACGTCGGCCGCCAGCGCTTGACCGCCACCAGCAACAGGCACGACACCACGCCCAGGCACAGGGTCGGAATACGGATCTCGGACATCCGGCGCGACAGCTCCAGGAACGGATGCACCAGCCCGCTGTTGCGCAGCCCCACCCCCGTCAACCCGCTCAGCTGCGACAGCGCCAGCGTCACCGCCACCCCCGCCATATAGCCGATCAGCACCGGCCGCGACAGCAGATTCGCCAACACCCCCAGCCGCAACACTCGCGCCACCAGGCAGCCCACGCCCACCGTCAACGCAATGCCCGTCGCCGCCACCAGCCGGTCCTCGGGCGTCGTCAGCGCCATACCCGTCAGCGTCGCCGCGATCAGCGTGCAGGTTGCCGTGTCCGGCCCCACGATCAGCGTGCGCGACGAGCCGAACAACGCGTAGCCCAGCATCCCCGCGATCGCCGCCCACAACCCCGCCACCGGCGGCACCCCCATCATCGCTGCGTAGGCCAGCCCCACCGGCAACGCCACCGCCGCCACGCTCAGGCCGGCCGTCACATCACGGCCCGCGGACTCCCGCGTGATGCCGCGGAAATTATTCAGGCCAGGAAGAAAACGTAGATTCATGGAGCGGCAAGGCAGGCAGAAAACCGAAAGAAAACCGCGGCGCGCGGGCGAGCGACAAGCCTACACCAGCCGCGTCCCCAATACCTGTCGCCAGATCAAACCCGCGCGGCCGCTTCATTCCCAAAAGGAATCGATTTCCTTAACTATTTATCCCTTTTTATCAACTTCCCGATTGCGTAGAGTCGTGCTCACAACAAACGCGGCCTCACCGCCGCTCCCTGGGCCGCCCGTCCGGCCCCGGAACAACAGCGCGGCCCGCCCACCCGCCGTCCGCGCACAGGAGACTCCATGCCCCACGCAGTCCTGCGTCGCGCCGCGCGCGCGCTCGCCCTGGCCACGCTCGCCCTCGGCGCCGCCGCCCCCGCCCTGTCCCAGGCCCAGTCCTACCCCGACCGCCCCATCAAGCTCGTCGTGCCCTGGCCCCCCGGCGGCGCCACCGACGCCCTGGGCCGCATGCTTGCCCAACGCCTGACCGAGCGCCTCGGCCAGACCGTCATCGTCGACAACAAAGCCGGCGCCGGCGGCAACATCGGCACCGCCTCCTTCGTGCGCGAAAAGCCCGACGGCTACACCCTGCTCGTCGCCACCAGCTCCACCAACGCCGCCAATCCCCACCTCTACAGCCGGCTGGGCTTCGACCCCATCAAGGACTTCACCCCCGTCGCCTTCGTCGCCGAAATCCCCAACATCCTCGAAGTCCCCAAACAGTCCCCCTACCACTCCGTCCGCGACCTGCTGGATGCCGCCCGCGCCGCCCCCGGCAAACTCAACTACGGCTCCGGCGGCGTCGGCTCGTCCCAGCACCTGGCCGGCGCCATGTTCAAGTCCCGCACCGGCATCGACATCCTCCACATCCCCTACAAAGGCAGCGGTCCCGCCGTCTCCGACCTCCTGGCCGGCCAGGTCGACATGATGATCGACACCGGCTCCCTCGCCCAGGTCCAGGCCGGCGCCCTGCGCGCCCTCGCCGTCGCCTCCCGCCAACGCCTGCCCGCCCTGCCCGACGTCCCCACCTTCGCCGAAGCCGGCATCGCCGACATGCACGCCTCCGCCTGGTACGGCATCGTCGCCCCCGCTGGCACCCCCACCGCCATCGTCGACCGCCTGAACCAGGACATCAACGCCATCACCGCCTCGCCCGATATGCGTCAACGCATGGAGGCCATGGGCGCCCTCGTCCCCGCCGGCCAGCCCCCCGACGCCTTCGGCGAATTCATGCGCACGGAAATCGACCGCTACGGCGCGATCGTGAAGCTGTCAGGCGCAAAGATGGAGTAAAGGCGCAAGCAAAGAATCGCCACCCGGCGTAGCGAGCCACCAAGCAGCGCACGACATCGTTCAGCCCCCCACCTCCACAAGCGCGCAGCGCACATCGCCCCGACGCCCCACCGCACGTATGCCAGGACCGGCCGCCCGCGTGGCCGGTCCTGGCGGGCCCCGCAAACCTCTCCACATGCCATTGACCCAACAACGCCACAAGCCAAGACGCCCGTAGCCCGGGGCGGCGGCTGGCAGGGCGTCGAGCAACCTCGATGCGCCCGAGGGAATCTGAAGGAGGAGCCGCAGGCTCGGACGAAGATGACGACGGGGCAGTCCGGAGCGAAGGCTCCGGACCGCAATCGTGGGCGCTCGACGCCCTGCCAGCCGCCGCCCCGGGCGACCTACGAAGCACCAGTGCGACAAGCCAAGACAAAACAACCATAACGACCAAAAAAAACCGCTCCAAAAGGAGCGGCTTTCATCAAGCAGACACCAAGCAAAACGCTTACTTGGCCCGCTCCTGCAGCACGGCCACCGCCGGCAACGTCTTGCCTTCCAGGAATTCCAGGAAAGCCCCGCCCCCGGTCGAGATGTAGCCCACCTGCTCGGAAATCCCGTACTTCGCAATCGCAGCCAGCGTATCGCCGCCACCCGCAATCGAGAATCCGTCCGAGTCGGCAATCGCCTGCGCCACCACCTTCGTGCCATTGGCGAACTGATCGAACTCGAACACGCCCACCGGGCCGTTCCACACGATCGTGCCGGCTTGCTTCAGGATCGCGGCCAGCTGCTCGGCCGTCTGCGGTCCGATATCCAGGATCATGTCGTCTGCCGCCACCGCGTCGGCCGCCTTCACCGTCGCCTCGGCATCCGCCCCGAACGACTTCGCGCACACCACGTCCACCGGAATCGGCACATCCGCGCCGCGCTGCTTCATCAGCTCGATCACCGCGCGCGCCTGATCCACCTGGTCCGGTTCCGCCAGCGACTTGCCGATCGACAATCCGGCCGCCAGCATGAACGTATTCGCGATGCCGCCGCCCACCACCAGCTGGTCCACCTTGTCCGCCAGCGACTGCAGGATCGACAGCTTCGTCGACACCTTCGAACCGCCCACGATCGCCACCAGCGGGCGCTTCGGCTCGTGCAGCGCACGGCCCAGCGCATCCAGCTCGGCTTCCAGCAGCGGGCCCGCGCAAGCCACCGGCGCGAAACGCGCGATGCCGTGCGTCGTGGCCTCGGCCCGGTGCGCCGTGCCGAACGCGTCGTTCACGTACACATCACACAGCGCCGCCATCTTGCGCGACAGCGCCTCGTCGTCTTTCTTCTCGCCCACGTTCACGCGGCAGTTTTCCAGCAGCACCACCAGACCCGGCTCGACCTTCACGCCGTCCACCCAGTTTTGCACCAGCGGCACCGGCATGCCCAGCAGTTCGGACAGGCGCTGCCCCACCTTCGCCAACGAATCGGCTTCGGTCAGCACGCCTTCTTTCGGGCGGCCCAGATGGGACGTCACCATCACCGCGGCGCCGGCGTCCAGCGCCAGGCGGATGCCGGGCACCGAGGCGCGGATGCGGGTATCTTCGGAAATGCGGCCGGCATCATCGAACGGCACGTTCAGATCGGCGCGGATGAACACGCGCTTGCCGGACAGGGCGCCGGCCTTGGCCAGCGCGGACAGGGTATTGACCTTGGACATATGCTTTGCTTCCTACAGTTGGCGAACAAAGGGGACGAACCCGCTTTCCGCTTGGGCGGAAAACCCGTTCGTCCCCTTCGGCCTGACAGCGATGCTTACTTGGCCGACATCAGCGCGACGGTGGTGTCGAGCATGCGGTTCGAGAAGCCCCATTCGTTGTCGTACCAGGACGACACCTTCACCAGGCGGCCCGAGACCTTGGTCAGCGACGCGTCAACGGTGCTGGAGGCCGGGTTGTGGTTGTAGTCCACCGAGACCAGGGGTTCGGTGTTGTAGTCCAGGATGCCCTTGAGCGCGCCTTCCGAAGCGTCCTTCAGGATCTTGTTCACTTCTTCGGCGGTCGTGTCGCGGCTGGCCACGAACGACAGGTCGACCAGCGACACGTTGATGGTCGGGACGCGGATGGCGTAGCCGTCCAGCTTGCCGTTCAGTTCCGGCAGCACCAGGCCCACGGCGGCGGCAGCGCCGGTCTTGGTGGGGATCATGCTCATCGTGGCCGAACGCGCGCGGCGCAGGTCTTCGTGGTAGACGTCGGTCAGGACCTGGTCGTTGGTGTAGGCGTGGACGGTCGTCATCAGGCCGTTTTCCAGGCCCAGCTTGTCGTTCAGCGGCTTGACCAGCGGGGCCAGGCAGTTGGTGGTGCACGACGCGTTCGAGATGACGGTGTCGGTGGCCTTGAGCACGCCGTGGTTCACGCCGTACACGACGGTGGCGTCAACGTCCTTGCCGCCCGGAGCCGAAATGATGACTTTCTTGGCACCGCCCTTGATGTGGGCGCCGGCCTTTTCCTTGGTGGTGAAAAAGCCCGTGCACTCCAGCACCACGTCGACCTTCAGCTCGCCCCAGGGCAGCTCGGCCGGGTTGCGGTTGGCCAGCACGCGGATCTTGTCGCCGTTGACGACCATGAATTCGCCGTCGACTTCGACCGTGCCCGGGAACTTGCCGTGGGCGGTGTCGTAGCGGGTCAGGTGGGCGTTCGTCTTGGGATCGCCCAGGTCGTTGATGGCGACGATTTCGATATCGTGCTTCTTGCCACCTTCGTAGTGGGCACGCAGGATGTTGCGGCCGATGCGACCGTAACCGTTGATGGCGACGCGAATAGTCATGACTAAGCTCCTTTTTTACAAAACTTGGCGGACGGTCTCGGCCACCTTGTCGGCGGTCAGCCCGAAGAACTTGAACAGCGCGCCGGCCGGGGCGGACTCGCCGTAGCGGTCAATGCCGACCACCGCGCCTTCCAGGCCTACGTACTTGTGCCAGAAGGCGGTCACGCCGGCTTCGACAGCCACGCGCGGCAGGCCCTTGGGCAGCACCGATTGCTTCCAGGCGGCGTCCTGGCGGTCGAACACGTCGGTGCTGGGCATGGAAACCACACGCACCGCGATGCCGTCCTTGGCCAGCTGGGCCTGCGCGTCCAGCGCGATGGCCACTTCAGAACCGGTGGCGATGATGACGGCGCGGGCGCCTTCGGCATCGCGCAGCACATAGCCGCCGCGGGCGATGGCGTCCACGGTGGCGGCATCGCGCGGCACGAACGGCAGGTTCTGGCGCGACAGCAACAGGGCCGTCGGGCCGCCGTCATGCACGTCCATGCCGATGCTGGTCGGGCGCGTCACGGCGGCGTTCCAGGCCACGGCGGTTTCGGCCGTGTCGCAAGGACGCCAGAGCGACAGGTTGGGGATCAGGCGCAGGCTGGCCGCGTGCTCGATCGATTGGTGGGTAGGGCCATCTTCGCCCAGGCCGATCGAATCGTGCGTGAACACGTGCACCACGCGCTGCTTCATCAGCGCAGCCATGCGGATGGCGTTGCGCGAGTAGTCCGAGAACGTCAGGAACGTGCCGCCGAACGGCAGGTAGCCGCCATGCAGGGCCACGCCGTTCATGATGGCGGCCATGCCGAATTCGCGCACGCCGTAGTTGATGTGGCGGCCGAACTGGATGCCCTTGTCGCCGGCGCGAACGGCGGCCACGCCCTTCCAGTCGGTGAAGTTCGAGCCGGTCAGGTCGGCCGAGCCGCCCAGCATTTCCGGCAGCGCGGCGGCCAGCGCCGTGATGGCGAACTGCGAAGCCTTGCGGGTGGCGACGGTTTCGGCCTTTTCCAGCGTGCTGTTCAGGAATGCCTGGAACTGCTCGGCGTAGCCGGCGGGCATTTCGCCCTTCATGCGGCGGGTGAACTCGGCAGCCTCGACCGGGAACGCGGCGGCGTAGGCGTCGAACGCCGACTGCCATTCGGCCTGCGCGGCGGCGCCCGTCTTGCGGCCGTCCCAGCCGTCGTAGACGTCTTGCGGAATCTGGAAGGGTTCGGCCGACCAGCCCAGCGCGGCGCGGGTGGCGGCGATTTCGTCCTTGCCCAGCGGGGCGCCGTGCACGTTGTGGGTGCCGGCCATGTTGGGCGAACCCTTGCCGATGACGGTGCGGCAGACGATCAGCGTGGGCTTTTCCGATTGCGCGCGGGCTGCCTTGATGGCGGCGTCCACGGCGGCGGCGTCGTGGCCGTCGATGCCGCGGATGACGTTCCAGCCGTAGCCTTCGAAGCGCTTGGCCGTGTCGTCGGCGAACCAGTGTTCGACGTGGCCGTCGATGGAAATGCCGTTGTCGTCGTACAGCACGACCAGCTTGGACAACTTGAGCGTGCCGGCCAGCGAGCACACTTCATGCGAGATGCCTTCCATCAGGCAGCCGTCGCCCGTGAAGGCGTAGGTGTGGTGGTCGACGATGGTGTGGCCGGGCTTGTTGAATTCAGCGGCCAGCAGCGCTTCGGCCAGCGCCATGCCCACGGCATTGCCCAGGCCCTGGCCCAGCGGGCCGGTGGTGGTTTCCACGCCCGGGGTGATGCCCACTTCGGGGTGGCCCGGCGTCTTGGAATGCAGCTGGCGGAAATTCTTGAGTTCTTCGATCGGCAGATCGTAGCCCGTCAGGTGCAGCAGGGCGTAGATCAGCATCGAGCCGTGGCCGTTGGACAGCACGAAGCGGTCGCGGTTGGCCCAGGCGGGATCCTTGGGGTTGTGGCGCAGGTTGCCGATCCAGAGGGCCTGGGCGATTTCCGCCATGCCCATGGGAGCACCCGGGTGCCCGGAGTTCGCTTGTTGCACGGCATCCATCGCGAGGGCGCGGATGGCATCCGCCAAGGCAAGTTTAGGGGCGGTCGGATTGCTCATTCGGAAGGCTCTTTGAAGCTGGCGCGCCCACGCAGGAAATGGGGGCCAGTTGAGTAGGTTGCGAAGCAAAAGATTTTAGCATCCGGGGCCTCCCCCCCTGCCATCGGGCGCCGGCACGAGCCAAATGGGCGCATTCTCGGGGAAATGCGCGGGCGCAAGCCCGAAAATGATGGGGTAGAAGCCACAATTGCGGCGAGGCGGTCCGAGATTCATGATGGCTGCCTGTATCTGCACCGGAAGCCCTCTAAGATGAACCGCATGTTGAACGTCACCCTGCCCGTCGAAGGCATCATGGCACTACGCAATGCGCTGGGCGAAGAGCAGGCCATTGCCATTGCCCATTCCCTGGAACTCGCCCAGATCCGGGGCGAGGCCGAACTGGCGGCCGCGTTGCGGCAAGAGTGGCAAAAGGAACTGGCAAACGCCGTCGCCCCCCTCGCCCGGCGCGAGGAAATACAGGAACTTCGCCGCGAAATCGCCAAGCTGCCCAACCGCGAAGAACTCAAGCGCTTCGCCACTCACGAAGACCTGTCAGAACTGCGCAGCCAATTCCTGCGCCTGGACAAAAAGATGACCGTGGGCTTCCTGGTCCTCCTGGCGCTCAATCTCACTTCCAACACCCCACTCTTCATCGAATGGGGAACCAAAGTGGTAGGCTACGCGCTCAAGTAGCCCGGGGATACCGTCACCTGAAATACGCCAGGTCGCCGCCCCTGCCCTTCGCCCGTTTCCGTTGCTGCAACGCCCATGTCCGTTCCCCGCTTTTTCTGCGACGCACCCCTGTCCGCCGGCACTCGCATCGCCCTGCCGGATGCCCTGGCGCACCACGCCCTGAGAGTGCTGCGGCTGCGCGCCGGTGAAAGCGTCGTACTGTTCAACGGCCAGGGCGGCGAATACCCCGCCACGCTGGACGTCGACGGCAAGGCCGGCTTTGCCCAGTTGGGCGCCTTCGATCCCCGCGAGGCCGAGCTGGCCGGCCGCATCACCCTGGTGCAGGGCCTGCCGTCGGGCGACAAAATGGACTGGGTGGTGGAAAAATCCGTGGAACTGGGTGCCGCCCGGGTCTGCCCCATCGCCGCGCAGCGCAGCGTGCTGCAGTTGTCGGGCCCGCGGCTGGACAAGCGGGTAGCCCACTGGCAGCGCATCGCCCAATCGGCCGCCGAGCAATGCGGCCGCAACCGCCTGATGACGGTCGACGCCCCTCTCTCCCTGGCCGACTGGCTGGCGTTGCCGGCCGACGGCCCGCGGCTGCTGTGCCATCCCGATGCCGAGACCGACCTGGCCGGCCTGTTGCAGGACACCCCCGCCCTCACGTCGCTGACGCTGCTGGTCGGCCCCGAAGGGGGGTGGTCTGACAAGGAATTGGCCCAGGCCCGCGAAGCCGGCGTGCAGGCCGTCAGGTTCGGGCCGCGCGTGCTGCGCACTGAAACGGCCGGCCTGGCCCTGATCGCTGCGGCGGGCGCCCTGCTGGGCTGGTAACGGAATAGAAAGACGCACCCGGCGTCGCAGACGCCGGTGGGCGTCACTGACGCCGGTGGGGCATCCGGCAGGCCCTATCGGCCTGCCGCGATTGAAATCAGTCGTTTTCGCCGTAAGGCGCGGCGGCCACGCCGGGCTCGGGGTCCGGGTGCTTGCCCGCGTGTTCCACGACATACGCAAAGATGCGGCCGTTTTCGTGGGCGAATTCGGCGGCGTCCGCGCACACCGATTCAATGCGGGCGGCATCTTCTTCCAGGGCGGGGTCGCCCGAATGCAGCTTGTACAGCCACAGCACCACGCCGATCTTGTGATCCAGCACGGTATCGCACAGGCAGTCGTAGAGCGCGTCCAGGTTGCCCCCGAAGTATTCGGGGAAATCCACCGCCTTGGCAATGGCGCGCAACACCGCCGAACGGCTGCGGGCAGGATCGCAATTGGCGACGAACAGGGGCAGGCCGAGCTCATGCGCGGCCTCGACCACGGCCTTTTTGTCCAGCCCGTCGTGAGCCAGCGCTCCACCTCGCTTCAACTGCCGCTGCAGGGTAGATTGGGCATTGCGCGTCATGCCTGTGCCTCCTTGAAAAAGGCGATCACTTCATCGGTACGCTGCATCGTATCGGCATAACCCAGTTCGATCAATCGCTTGGTGTAGCTGGATTCGAACAACAGGTAGGACATCAGCGCGCCGCCGCCGGGGCGGCCTGGGTCGGACGATACACCGAGTACGCGAAAAAGGGCACGGGCCTGGGCCGGCATGTCGTCCAGGTGTTCCAGCGCCAGCGAATCCAGCGACCGGCTGGGGGTGATCGTCAGCACCTGGATGCGGCGCACATTGACCTCGTCGCCCTCCCGGGGCACGGCATGATCCACCAGGTAATTCATCCGTTCCAGGCGTTCGACGTCCATCGACAGGCCGTCCAGGAAGATGCTGGACAGGGCATGGCCGCCCACCTGGGCCAGCGACGGGTACGGCGGCGCTTCCTCGCGGTGCTCAGGGTGGGTATCGTCGCGGAAACCCGTGCCGATCACCAGCACCCGGTGCGCGCCCAGGTGGATGGCGGGGCTGATCGGCGCCAGCTGGCGCATGGACCCGTCGCCGCACCATTCGCCTTTGCCGTGCACCGGAATCTGCCGGGCGGGAAACACGAAGGGAATGGCGGACGAGGCCATCAGGTGGTCGACCGTGATCGGCGTGGGGATGGCCAGACGCAGGTAGCGATGCCAGGGCTCGATGGGCGTGTGGGCCTGGTAGAACGTCAGGTGTTCGCCGCTGGTGTAGCCCGATGCGGTGATGGCCAGCGCCGACAGCGCACCGCTTTGCAGGTTGGATTGCAGGCTGTCGAAGTTCAGTACCCGGCCCAGCAGCGCCTGCATGGGGCTGTTGTCCAGCAGCGACTGCGGCCGCTTGCGGGTCAGGCCCGAATACATCCAGCCCAGCGATAAGAGGCCCAGCCAGCGCACGCCGGTGCGGATCAGGCCGGGCGCGTCGGCCCGGTAGATCATGTCGGTGTTCAGCGACGACCACAGGCGCCGGATGCGGCGCACGCCCAGGTGCGGCCTTTCGGCCCGGCACGCCAGCGCCGCGGCATTGATGGCGCCGGCCGAGGTGCCGCAGATGATGTCGAAGGGATTCTTGAAACGCGAATGCCAGTCGGGGTCCAGCAGCTCCATGATGGCGCTGAGCACGCCCACCTGGTAGGCGGCGCGCGCGCCGCCCCCGGTCAGGACCAGGCCGGTCGGCGTGCGCGGGCACGCCGGGCCGGCCGGTGCGACCTCAACGTGGCGTGTTGGCATCGACCACAGTCATCGCGGTCATGTTGACGATGCGGCGCACGGTCGAGCTGGAGGTCAGGATGTGCACCGGCGCGTTGGCGCCCAACAGGAACGGGCCCACCGCCACGTTGCCGCCAGCCGCCGTCTTGAGCAGGTTGTAGGCGATGTTGCCGGAATCCACGTTCGGGCACACCAGAAGGTTGGCTTCGCCCTTGAGCGTGGACGACGGCAGGATGCGCATGCGCAGCGCTTCATCCAGCGCGCAGTCGCCGTGCATTTCACCGTCGATTTCCAGTTCAGGCGCGGCCTCGCGCACCAGTTCCAGCGCGCGGCGCATCTTGGCGCCCGAGGCCGAGCTGCCCGAGCCAAAGTTCGACCGCGACAGCAGCGCAACCTTGGGCGCCAGGAACATGCGCTGCATTTCGTTGGCCGCGGCGATGGTGAATTCGGCGATCTGTTCGGCCGTGGGTTCGTCGTTGACATGCGTATCCACCAGCACCACCGTGCGCTCGTTGAGCAGCAGGATGTTCATGGCGGCGTACACGTTGCGCCCGGCACGGCGGCCGATCACTTCGTCCACGAAACGCAGGTGGTCGTGGTATGCGCCGACCGAGCCGCAGATCATGCCGTCGGCATCGCCCAGGCGCACCATCATCGCGCCGATCAGCGTCATGCGGCGGCGCATTTCCACGCGCGCCATTTCCTTGGTGATGCCGCGGCGGCACATCAGTTCCCAGTACGTCGTCCAGTACTGGTGGAAGCGTTCGTCGTATTCGGGGTTGGTGACTTCGACGTCTTCGCCCAGGCGCAGGCGCAGGCCCAGTTTTTCAATGCGGGTCAGCAGCACCGACGGGCGGCCCACCAGGATCGGACGGGCCAGGCCTTCGTCCACCACCACCTGCACCGCGCGCAGCACGCGCTCGTCTTCGCCCTCGGCGAACACGATGCGGGCGGGGCCGCCTTCGCGCACGATGCGCTTGGCGGCCGAGAACAGCGGCTTCATGAACGCGCCCGAGTGGTACACGAACTGCTGCAGCTGCTCTTCGTAGGCTTCCAGGTCGGCCAACGGACGCGTGGCCACGCCGCCGTCCATCGCGGCCTTGGCCACCGCGGGGGCAATGCGCACGATCAGGCGCGGATCGAACGGCTTGGGAATCAGGTATTCAGCGCCGAACGAAATATCGAACGTGCCGTAGGCCGCCGCGACCACTTCGTTCTGTTCTTCCTGCGCCAGCTGGGCGATGGCATACACCGCCGCCTTTTCCATTTCGCGGGTGATGGTGGTGGCGCCCACGTCCAGCGCACCGCGGAAGATGTACGGAAAGCACAGCACGTTGTTGACCTGGTTCGGGTAGTCCGAACGGCCGGTGGCCATGACCACGTCGTCACGCACCGAATGGGCCAGCTCGGGCAGGATTTCCGGCGTGGGATTGGCCAGCGCCAGGATCAGCGGACGCGAACCCATGGCCGCGACCATTTCCGGCTTGAGCACGCCGCCGGCCGACAGGCCCAGGAATACGTCCGCGCCCTCGATCACTTCGGCCAGCTTGCGGGCATCCGTCTTTTGCGCAAAGCGCGCCTTGTCCGGGTCCATCAGCGTCGTGCGGCCTTCATAGACCACGCCTTCGATGTCGGTCACCCAGATGTTTTCCAGCGGCAGGCCCAGGTCCACCATCAGGTCCAGGCACGCCAGGGCGGCAGCGCCCGCGCCGGACGTCACGACCTTGACCTGGTCGATCTTCTTGCCCACGACCTTCAGGCCGTTGATGAAGGCGGCCGAGACCGTGATGGCGGTGCCGTGCTGGTCGTCGTGGAAGACGGGAATCTTCATGCGTTCGCGCAGCTTGCGCTCGACCGTGAAGCATTCCGGCGCCTTGATGTCTTCGAGGTTGATGCCGCCGAAGGTGGCTTCCAGGCCGGCAATGATCTCGACCAGCTTGTCCGGGTCGGTTTCGTTGATTTCGATGTCGAACACGTCCAGGCCGGCGAACTTCTTGAACAGCACCGCCTTGCCTTCCATCACCGGCTTGGAAGCCAGCGCGCCGATGTTGCCCAAGCCCAGCACCGCGGTGCCGTTGGTGATCACCCCCACCAGGTTGCCGCGGGCCGTGTAGCGGAACACATTGGCCGGGTCCGCCACGATTTCCTCACAGGCCGCCGCTACGCCGGGCGAATACGCCAGGGCCAGGTCGCGCTGGTTGGTGAGCTGCTTGGTCGGCGTGACCGAGATTTTGCCGGGGCGGCCGTGCTCGTGATATTCAAGGGCGGCTTTGCGAAGGTTGGCATCCATAGGGGCGGCTACTGGCTAGAGTGAGGAACACGAAAGGGGGCAATTCTATTCCGATGGCGAACGGCGCGAAACGTTCCCTGCGCACCCTTCGGCGTGCGCTTGCCCCTTTGCCGCAAGCGCCGCCCATCTTACCCCCGGCTTACAAATTGTCGCTATTCGGTGAGTCCTGGAATTCGGGAAAACGCCCATAAGGATCGAACAGCGCCTTGATCCGCCGCTGCGACACCGTCTGCGGCGACGCGCCCGGGTCGACTGGCAACGCGTCCGTCGCCAGGGCCGGCCGGGCCTCGAGCGTCACGCTCTGCACCCAGGCCAACGTGCCGCCATGCCCCAGCAGCAGATGGGCCAGGTTGACCGTGGCCGGCGCCTCGGGCGCCAGCGCGTCCAGGCGGTAGCGCGCCGGCCAGCGCAGCCCCGGCCGGTAATCGGTAGCAAACGCCCCGCCCGACAGCTGGAACAAGGCCGGCACCAGGCGCTGCACCGTCGTCGACCGCAGCGGCTGCACGTCGGCCGCGCCAAACGGCCCCAACGTTTCTTCGACGCCATCCGCCAGCACCAGGTCCACCGCCAGCACGCCGGACGCCGCACACTGCCCCGTGGGCCACAACGCCGGGGCCGCCAGCCACTGTGCCAGCGTCATCGCGCCCGGCAGCCCGTCGAACTGCGTCAGCCCCGCCAGCGCCAGCGCGGCCAGCGGCACGCCCGGCTGGGCCCGCCAGCGCGGCGTCGGCCCGGTCAGCCGCGCCAGCCCCGCCAGACGGCTGGGGTCCAGCCGCAACAACGGCCCGTAGGCGGGTTCGAACGGCCCCTGCGCGTCGTCCAGCGCCATCACCACCCCGTATTCCGCGCACAGCGTGCGAGCGTGGGCCACGTCGGCCTCGCGCACCGGCGTCAACAACGCGCGCGGCCCTTCGCCGCCCGTCTCGCCCAGGTCCTGCACCGCCCCCTGGCATGACAGCCCCAGGCGTTGCAGGAACGTGGCCCAGGGGGTCAGGACGGGCCGCCGGCCCATCAGGAAAGCGCGCCGGGATGGCTGCATGAATACAATTCCTTTTTCCGCTTCAAAACGCCTTCGAGAATCCGATGCCCCGCCTTGCCGCCCGTACCCACGATTTCCTGACCTTCCAGGTCGTCGAGCTGTTCAAGCAGGCGCAAGCCCTGCAGGCGGCCGGCAAGGACATCATCAGCCTCGGTATCGGCGAACCGGACTTTACCGCGCCGCCCCAGGTCGTGGAAGCGCTGCAGCGCGCCGCCCAGGCGGGCCAAAGCGGCTACAGCCCCCCCGCCGGCATCATGCCGCTGCGCGAGGCCATCGCCCAGTTCTACCACGACCAGTTCGGCGCCACGATCGATCCCAAGCGCGTCATCGTCACCGCCGGCGCGTCCGGCGCCCTGACCCTGGCCTGCGCCGCGCTGGTCAACGCGGGCGGCGAAGTCCTCATGCCCGACCCGTCCTACCCGGCCAACAGCAACTTCGTGCTGGCCGCGGGCGGCGTGCCGCGCCTGATTCCCAGCTCGGCCGACAAGCGCTTCCAGCTGTCCGCCCAGGATGTCGCCCAGCACTGGACCGAGGCCACCCAGGGCGTCATGGTCGCCTCGCCCAGCAACCCCACCGGCACCTCCATCGACCCTCGCGAACTGGCCGACCTGCTGGCCCAGGTCCGCGCCCGCAACGGCTTTGCCATCGTCGATGAAATCTACCTGGGCCTGTCCTACGAAGGCCAGCCGCGTTCGGCCTTGACGCTGGACGACGACATCATCGTCATCAACAGCTTCTCGAAATACTTCCACATGACCGGCTGGCGCCTGGGCTGGATGATCGTGCCCGAAGACATGGTCGCCCCCGTCGAAAAAATCGCCGCCAGCCTCGCCATCTGCGCCCCCACCCTGGCCCAGCACGCCGCCCTGGCCTGCTTCACCCCCGACGCCCTGCGCACCTTCGAACACCGCCGCGAAGCCTTCAAGCAACGCCGCGACTACCTGCTGCCCGAATTCGACCGCCTGGGCCTCAAAGTCCCCGTCAAACCCGACGGCGCCTTCTACATCTACGCCGACATCACCGACTTCGGCACCGACAGCGCCACCTTCTCCCAACGCCTCCTGCTGGAAGCCGGCATCGCCGCCGTCCCCGGCCTGGACTTCGGCCCCACCCACGGCCACCACACCATGCGCTTCTCCTACGCCACCGGCCTGGACCGCCTGGAAGAAGCCGTCGCACGCATGACCAAGCTACTGGCCCGCTAAAACAAAAAAGGCGGCCAACAGGCCGCCTACAACAAGCTCACACGACAAAACAAGCACCCAAGCAAAAGACCAGCCCCACCAATCCGTCACAGAAGCCGGAAAACAGAGAAGCCGCCCTCCCACCACGCCACCCCTCAAACCAGGCGCGAATCCCCACCAGCGCGCAGCGCCCCCACCCCGACGCAAGACACCGCGTAAGCCAAAACCGGCTGCCCGCGCAGCCGGTTTCTGGCGGGCAACGCAACCCTCGCCCCCCACCCCAGCCTAGCGGCATCACAATTCTCGAAACCGCTAGCTCGGCACGGGTGGCGCCCATGCGAAGCGCGCCGTCGATGCGCCCGAGGGAATCTGAAGGGAAGGCCGAAGGCCTGGACGAAGATGACGAGGGGGACGTCCGGAGCGAAGGCTCCGGACCGCAATCGTTGGCGCGCTTCGCATGGGCGCCACCCGTGCCGAGCGGCCTACGAAGCACCCACGCAACAAAAAAACTCAATCCCGAGCCAAAGCAATTCCAGAAGCCAACGCCAACCGCCGCCGCTCCGCCTGCACCTTAGCCCCATAGCCGTTGTCATCCGGCCCCGTCGACCCGACATAACACGCCAACCCGCCATCCACCGACCCACGCCGGTTGATGCAGTCGCGCAGAATCGTCGCGCCCACGGCAATATTGGCCCCAGGATCCAGCGGGTTCTTGCCCACCGCATCGAACTTGTCCTGGTGCACGCTGGTCATCACCTGCATCAGCCCCTGCGCCCCCACATGGCTTTCAGCCAGCGGGTTATAGCGGGACTCGATCGCGATCACGGCCAGCAACAGCAGCGGATCCAGCTGCTTCTCGCGGCCGACCTTGTAGACAGTATTCAGGAGCGGACCGGTCGCGTCATACGCGACCTTGTACTTGCGCGAGATATAGTTGCGCAACGCTTCCGCCTGCGGCCCGGTCGCAACCAGGGCGGGCTTCTTGGGCGCGGCAGGCGCCGCGCGGGCAGGCCCCAGCATGCCGGTGGCATTGCTGGAAGGCGCGGTAGGGACGGCCATGGCAATCGCCGACGAGGAATCGCCGTACTCGGACCCGGTGTCGGATTCGACGCCGGTCTGCATGGATGAAGGCGCTAGGGCGGTCAACAAGGCTTTGTGCACTTGCAATGCCTGGTCGCGCAAACCAGGCAGGGCGAATCCCATGCTTACCGTCACGATCACTGCAATGCCCAGGTAGACGGAGCAGATGCGCAGGGATTCGGCAAGATATTGGTGCACTCCTTGGGCCATGTTCCTGAACAGGCTGGCCACTGACGCATCGGGCATAAAACCTCCTGCGTTAAAAAAGAGGGAGTCAATGTTAACCTCTCTTTCTCCCCAAAATGTAACCAAATCGCCGGGATCTGTAGTGAAATACCGCGACCTTAGAGACTTCCTCGCTCAACTCGAACGCATGGGCGAGCTCAAACGCATCGCCGCGCCCGTCTCGACGCGCCTGGAAATGACCGAAATTTCCGACCGCGTATTGCGCGCCGAGGGCCCCGCCCTGATGTTCGAAAAAGCCCTGCACGACGGCAAGCCCGCCGAAATGCCGGTGCTGGCCAACCTGTTCGGCACGCCCTCCCGCGTGGCCCGCGGCATGGGCGCCGACGACGTCAGCGCCCTGCGCGACATCGGCGAACTGCTGGCGTCCCTGCGCGAACCCGAGGCCCCCAAGGGCCTGCGCGATGCGCTGGCCAAGGTCTCGATGCTGAAATCGGCCTTGTGGGACATGAGCCCCAAGAACGTCAAGAGCCCCGCCTGCCAGGAAATCGTCTGGGAAGGCAAGGACGTGGACCTGAACCGCCTGCCCATCCAGACCTGCTGGCCCGGCGACGTGGCGCCGCTCTTGACCTGGGGCCTGGTCATCACCCGCGGCCCCAACGCCAAACGCCAGAACCTGGGCATCTACCGCCAGCAATTGCTGGGCCCCAACAAGCTGATCATGCGCTGGCTGTCGCACCGCGGCGGCGCGCTGGACTTCCGCGACCACGCGCTGGCGCATCCCGGCACGCCCTTCCCCATCGCGGTGGCCCTGGGCGCCGACCCCGCCACCACCCTGGGCGCGGTGACCCCGGTGCCGGACAGCCTGTCCGAATACCAGTTTGCCGGCCTGCTGCGCGGTTCGCGCACCGAAGTCGCCCAGGCGCTGGGCAGCAATCTGTCGGTGCCGGCCTGGGCCGAAATCGTGCTCGAAGGCCATCTGCTGCCGTCGTCCGACCCGCGTGCCATCGCCCCCACCGTGCCCGACGGCGTCAACCCGCCGCCCGACACCGGCTACGAAATGGCGCTGGAAGGCCCCTATGGCGACCACACCGGCTACTACAACGAACAGGACTGGTTCCCGGTGTTCACGGTCGAGCGCATCACCATGCGCCGCAACCCGATCTACCACTCCACCTACACCGGCAAGCCGCCCGACGAACCCGCCGTGCTGGGCGTGGCGCTCAATGAAGTGTTCGTGCCGCTGCTGCGCCGCCAGTTGCCCGAGATCGTCGACTTCTACCTGCCGCCCGAAGGCTGCAGCTACCGCCTGGCCGTGGTCTCGATCCGCAAGCAGTACGCCGGCCACGCCAAGCGCGTCATGTTCGGCCTGTGGAGCATCCTGCGCCAGTTCATGTACACAAAGTTCATCGTGGTGGTCGACGAAGACATCAACCCGCGCGACTGGAAGGAAGTCGTGTGGGCGATGACCACCCGCATGGACCCGGTGCGCGACACGCTGCTGGTGGAAAACACCCCCATCGACTACCTGGACTTCGCCTCGCCGGTGTCGGGCCTGGGCGGCAAGATGGGTCTGGACGCCACCAACAAGTGGCCCGGCGAAACCCAGCGCGAATGGGGCACGCCCATCTCCATGGACGCCGACGTCAAGAAGCGCGTGGACGACATGTGGGGCCAACTGGGCCTGTAGCAAGTCGGTGCATTCGCTTGCCGGCGGCCAAGCGCGGCCGACCTGCAAGCGGGTGCCCCCCCAAAAAAAGAAACCCCGCCTGCGAAGGCGGGGTTTCTTTTTGAAGCGAAGTGCAGGCAGAAGAGCGAGCAGCTCAGCGACCGTCGTCGTCCTGGCGGGAATCTTGCCAGAGCTTGAACAGTTGCCATCCCACCAGCGCGCCACCGGCCAGCTTGAGCAGCTTGGACTTCTTGCCGCCGCGCATGAACATGGCCGACACCGACGAGCTGATCAGCGGATAGCGCCGCGCCAGGCCAATGGCCTGCATGGCCCAGCGCGAGGCGCCGCCGGACGACAGGCCCGGCAGAAAGCTCTTGAACAGCGCCGCCGGCTCGAGCTTGCGCCCGGCCGAGACGATGCCCTGGGCCAGCGATTCGCGTTCGATCGCGGCGCGTGCGCGCAGCAGTTCGATGCGCACCGCGCGGTCGACAGCGGGAGACCGTTTCGTCATGGTTCAGCCCTCCTCGCGCCGGCGCGCCCGATCATCGTCGTCCTGGGCATCGCGCACGCGTTCAAGCAGTTCCGCGTCGCGGCCCAGCTCTTCCAGCGTGGCCGCGAACGGCGGCGGGCCATACAGCAGCCCGTGGCGCACCACCAGCAGCAGCACGACACCGACCACCAGGTAGAAGGCCGCCAACAGGCCCAGGGCCAGGTAGCGGTCTTCGGTGGGCCAGAATGCCACCGCGACGGTAATGGTGAAGACCAGCACCGCCAGCGTCAAAAACAGCAACGCGGCAAATGCCAGGCCCAACAACTTGAGCAGGCGCGCTTTTTCGCCGGACGCTTCCAGCGCCAGCAATTCCAGGCGCGTGCGCATCAGCCCGACCAGGCTGGACGCCACGCCAAAGACAGATTTGCGTAGACCCATGGCTGAAAGGACACCGGGCGGGAGACGCGGCAAAACGCCTGCGCCGCCCGCCCGGGACGTCCCTGCCTATCAGCGGCGGCTGATCAGCAAGCCGAGCAGCAGGCCGGTCACGCCTGCGATGCCGATGGCTTGCCAGGGATTGTCATGCACGTAGTCGTCGGTGGCGCGGGCGGCTTTGCGGCCGCGCTCGAGCACTGCGTCCTGGGCTTCGTAGAGGGCTTCGCGGGTGCGCTTGAGCGAGGTCATGGCGCGTTCACGCAGTTCGGTGGCTTTGTCGCCCGTGCTGCTGGCGGCTTCGCGCAGCAGGCTTTCAGCGTCGTTCAGGCTGGTCTTGACACTGTCGATGAGTTTTTCTTTTGCGACTTCTTCGGATTTTCTCGTGGCCATGTTTTGAGCTCCTGTTGTGTGTCTATGACGAAACCATCATACCAGCCGCCCCGCGGCGGGCACGGCCGGCTTGCTACCGTGTGCTACTTGATTTGCGTAATCTCAACGGCGGATTTGACGCCGCCCTGATCGATGTCTTGCTTCATGACCAGGTTCACCGCCGGGCAGTACCAATCGGTGACGGTGGTGTTCATGCCGGGTATGGGAATGGTCAGGCCCTGGAAGGTGGCCATGGTGGGATCGGAGTTGCGGGTGTACGAAATGGGATGGCAGGACTGCTGGCCCAACGCCGTGCTGATGGCGGTGGCGCGGCCGACGGTCTTCTCGCCGATGCGCACCGTGGTGCTGGGCTGGCCGCCCACCGGCGCTTCCTTGCCGATCTTCAGGCGGAAGGACGAACCGGGCAGCTTCTGGCCGGCATTGAGTTTGCCGTCGTACGCGAACAGGCCCAGCATGCGCAGGTCGAACTGGCCTTCGGAAGGCTTGGGCGCTTCGCCCGCGGTGGCGTACTTGAGAAAGGTGGCCTGGCCGCCTTTGACGGTCATCAGGTAATCCAGGTTGGACTTGCCCGGCGGCAGGCCCGCATAGCTGAAGCGGGCTACGCCCTGCACGCGTGCGCGGCAGTTGTCGCCATTGCTTTTTGTAACCTCGGTGAAGGCCAGATCAGCGCCCAGCGCGATGTTGCCCGAGCCGGTGAGCTGGACCGCGCCGCCGTCGTGCATGAACTTCGCGTCGCACACGCCCGCCTGCGCCACGCCGGCCGCGCCCAGCGCGCCCGCCACCAATATCAGGGATGCCAATTTTCGCAAAGCCACAAGCCACTCCAGAAATCCAGAAAACGCCGCCCGCTGTGCGCGGACGGGTGGCTTGATACTACACCGGTTGGCAAAAGCGCCGCATGACCGAACGTGTCAGTCAGCGCACCCTTTTCCTGACTGGCTAGGCAGCAGCGCGGGACGCCTCGGCCACGGCCGGCGCCTCGGGCGCCGGCACGCTGGCCAAGGCCGCGGGCTGGGCCCGTTCCGGATTGCCATGGCGGCGATGCAGGAAGTCGACCACTCCGGCGCGGCACGACAGGTAGACCGGATCGTTGGCCAGCCGCACCCGGTCGCGCGGCCGCGGCAGCGGCACCGGCAGGATGTCGCCGATGGTCGCTGCCGGCCCGTTGGTCAGCATGACGATGCGGTCCGACAGCAGCACGGCCTCGTCGACGTCGTGCGTGACCATGATGGTGGTGGTGCGCGTCTTGGCCACGATCTTGAGCAGCTCGTCCTGCAGATGCGCGCGGGTCAGCGCATCCAGGGCGCCGAACGGTTCATCCATCAGCAGCACGCCGGGTTCGATCGCCAGGGCGCGCGCGATGCCCACGCGCTGCTTCATGCCGCCGGATATCTCGCGCGGCAGCTTGTTCTGGGCAGGCAGCAGGCCCACCAGATCCAGCGCCGCGCGGGTGCGCTCGGCCAGCTGGGCGCGCTTTTCGGTGGCGCCAAAGACCCGCTCCACCGCCAGGTGCACGTTCTGGAAACACGTCAGCCAGGGCAGCAGCGAATGGTTCTGGAACACCACCGCGCGGTCCGGGCCGGGCCCGGTGATCTCGCGCTCGGCGCACAGCAGCACGCCGCGGGTGGGCCGCGTCAGGCCGGCAATCAGGTTCAGCAAGGTGGACTTGCCGCAGCCCGAGTGGCCGATCAGCGTGATGAATTCGCCCTGCTCGACGGTCAGGTCGATATCGCGCAGGGCCACGAAAGCGCCTTTGCGGGTGGTGAACGTCTGGCCCACGCGTTCGATGCGTACGAATTTCTTCATGGCGCTATTCCTCGGTGTAGGTGAAGCGGCGGGCCAGCGCGACCAGCAGCGTTTCCAGGATCAGGCCGACGATGCCGATCACGAAAATGGCGATGACGATGTGTTCGACCTTCAGGTTGTTCCATTCGTCCCACAGCCAGAAGCCGATGCCGGTGCCGCCCGTCAGCATCTCGGCGGCCACGATCACCAGCCACGCGGTGCCGATCGACAGCCGCACGCCGGTCAGCATGTAGGGCAGCACCGCCGGCAGCAGCACCTTGGTGGTGACCTTCCATTCCGACAGGTTCAGCACCCGCGCCACGTTCAGGTAGTCCTGCGGCACGCGCGACACGCCGACGGCGGTGTTGATGATCATGGGCCAGATCGAACAGATGAAAATCGCCCAGATGGCCGCCGGGTTCGCGGCCTTGAACAGCAACAGGCCCAGCGGCAGCCACGCCAGCGGCGACACGGGCCGCAGCAGGCTCACGATGGGCGAAAACATGGCGCGCACCGGCGCATAGCGGCCGATGGCGAAGCCCACGGGAATGCCGATCAGCGCAGCCAGCCCGAAGCCGATGCCCACCCGTTGCAAGGACGCCAGCAGGTTCCAGCCGATGCCCTTGTCGTTCGGGCCGTTGTCGTAGAACGGGTCGGCAAACAAGGTGACGGCCGCCTGCCAGGTCACCCCCGGCGTGGGAATCTCGGGAATGCGCATGGCCACCACCTGCCACACCAGCACGAACAGCGCGAAGCCGGCCACCGGGCCGACCACGGCGCGCAGCGCGGCTTCCAGGTAGTCGCGCCCGGCGTCTGCCCAGAGCCTGGTACGAGCGCCTGCGTCTGCCGTCGCGGCGGTCCCGGCCAAGGCGCTGCCGGCCATGGCCGCCCCCGCGGTGCCGCCCGCCAAGGCGCCCCCTTCCCTATTCGTCACGCTAGACATGGTGTTGCTCCTTATCGCGAACCGGCGCTCAGGCCTTGACCTTGAATCCGTCGGCGTAGGCCGCCGGGTTGCTGCCGTCCCACACCACGCCGTCGATCAGCTTGGACGTACGCATGTCGCTGGCAGGCAGCGCAATGCCGGCGGCCTGGGCAGCCTGCTTGTAGATATCGATGCGGTTGACCTGGCGCGCCGTGGCCAGATAGTCGGGGTGATCCTTGAGCAGGCCCCAGCGCTTGTGCTGGGTCAGGAACCACATGCCGTCGCTCAGGTACGGGAAGTTGGCCGCGCCGTCGCCCGAAAAGCGCATCGCGTGCTCGTCGTTCCACTGCTTGCCCAGGCCGTCTTCGTACTGGCCCAGCATGCGGCCCACGATGGCGCTGGCGTCGGTGTTGACGTAGGACTTGGCGGCGATGGTCTCGGCGGTCTTCTGGCGGTTGGCCGGCGAGGCGTCGATCCATTTGCCCGCTTCCAGGATGGCGGCGGTCACCGCGCGCGCCGTATTCGGGTTGCGCGCCACGAAGTCGGCGCTGGTGCCCAGCACCTTTTCGGGGTGGTCGGTCCAGATGGCCTGGGTGGTCACGGCCGTGAAGCCGATCTTGTCCAGGATGGCGCGGGCGCCCCACGGCTCGCCCACACAGTAGCCATCCATATTGCCCACCCGCATGTTGGCGACCATCTGCGGCGGCGGCACGGTGATGACCTTGGCGTCCTTCATCGGATCGATGCCGTATGCCGCCAACCAGTAATACAGCCACATCGCGTGCGTGCCGGTCGGGAAGGTCTGGGCGAAGGTGTATTCACGCTTGTCGGACGCCATGACCTTGGCCAGCGATTCGCCATCGCGCGCGCCGGCCTGCAGCAGCTTGTTCGACAGCGTGATGGCCTGGCCGTTCTGGTTCAGGTTCATCAGCACGGCCATGTCCTTCTTCGCCCCGCCCACGCCCATCTGCACGCCGTAGATCAGGCCGTACAGCACGTGGGCCATGTCCAGTTCGCCATTGAGCAGCTTGTCGCGCACCGCCGCCCAGGACGCTTCCTTGGACGGCGTGATGGTGACGCCATGCTTCTTGTCGATGCCCAGCACCGAGGCCATGACGACAGACGCGCAGTCGGTCAACGGAATGAAGCCGATCTTGACCTCGGGCTTCTCGGGAGCATCGCTGCCCGCGGCCCAGGCGCCGGCCCGCACCAGGGGATCGACCAGCGACAGGAGGCTGGCGCCCGCCACCGCCCGCGCGGTGCCCGCCAGCCATTGGCGGCGGCCGCTGCTGGCGGGGCTGGCCGAACCGCAGGCGGCGTCGGACAGAAGGGGTTTCACAGGCGTCTTCGGTTGCGTCATACGGGGCTCCTGGCAAAAAAAAACGTCCCGCGCGCCCTGCGGGAACAACCCGTCGGCGCTGCGGAACGTCGTTGTTCCCTGCCGCGAATCGCGGCGCTTGGCGTGGGCGAGCCGCACGCGGCGCCCCCATGAACCCTTAAGCAATCGCTGTGCCAACTCGCTTGCGGCGGCGCCCGACTCGTTGGCGACCCGCGCCGGCGCTGGTTTTGAGGGTGGATATCCCGAAAACTCGCAGGCCTCACGCAATCGACCGCGACGCCCCGAGTGATCCACTTTGGTGCGCCGGCCATGCGGCGGCGCACCATCGACGTGCGATTTTTCGCACCCTGGTCAACCGCTGCCCCGGCCAGCCCCGCATCCTGCGCCTGGGCATGGAACTTGCATGAGCTACCCCGGCAGGCACGCGGGACAGGCGTGCCAAATAAGTTATGGCTATATGGATTCAAGAAATCAGAAGTTGTGGGGATGAAACCCCATCCCTATGATCGACTGACCTTCTGCCGGGTGCGCCCGAGGCTGCGTAATGAAGCTTTTCCCGATTTTTGCCGACCTGAAAGACCGGCCCGTGCTGGTCGTGGGCGGCGGCGCCGTGGCCGAGCGCAAGACGCTGGCCTTGCTGGAAGCCCACGCCGACGTGGCCGTGGGTGCGCCGGACCTGACCCCCGCCCTGGCGGATCTGCTGGCCCAGGGCCGCATCCGTCACCTGCCCGGCCCGTTCGACCCGGCGTGGCTGGATGGTGTATGGCTGGTGGTTGCCGCCACCGACGACCGCGGCGTCAATGCCGCCGTGTCCGAGGCCGCCCAGTCCCGCCGAATTTTCAGCAACGTGGTGGACGACCCTGAACTGTCGTCGTTCCAGGTGCCGTCCATCGTCGACCGTTCGCCGGTCATCGTCGCCATTTCGTCGTCGGGCGTGGCCCCGGTGCTGGCGCGGCGCCTGCGCGAACGCATCGAATCCCTGTTCGACCACACCCTGGGCCACCTGGCCGGGCTGGCCGAACGCTACCGCCAACGCATCCGCGCCGGTCACCCCGACCTGGGCGCACGCCGCCGCTTCTACGATTGGCTGCTGGACGGCCCCGTGGCCGGCCTGCTGCGCCAGCAGCAACCCGAGGCGGCCGAGGCCGCACTGAACGCCGCGCTGGCCCAGCCGCTGACGCCGGCCGAAGGCAGCGTCGTGCTGGTGGGCGCCGGCCCCGGCGACCCCGGCCTCTTGACGCTGAAGGCGCTGCGCGCGCTGAACGAAGCCGATGTGATTCTGTACGACCGCCTGGTCAGCAATGACATCATGTCGCTGGCGCGCCGCGATGCCGAACGCATTTCGGTGGGCAAGCTGCCGGGCGAAGACCATCACGCCACGCAGGCGCGCATTCATGCGTTGCTGGTCGAACACGCGCGCGCCGGCCGCCGGGTGGTGCGGCTGAAAGGCGGGGACGCGTTCATTTTTGGCCGTGGCGGCGAGGAACTCGAACACCTGCGCGCCCACGGCGTGCGCTACGAGGTCGTGCCCGGCATCACCGCCGCGCTGGCCTGTGCGGCCTACGCCGGCATACCGCTGACGCACCGCGAACACGCCCAGTCCGTGCGCCTGGTGACGGCGCACTGCCGCGAAGACGAAGACAACCTGGATTGGCCGGCGCTGGCCCGCGAAAAGCAGACCCTGGCCTTCTATATGGGGGTGGGGCAGCTGGAGCTGCTGACGCAGCGCCTGATACGCCACGGCCGTGCGCCGCAGACGCCATTCGCCCTGGTCGAAAACGGCAGCCGCCCCGAACAGCGGGTGCTGTCGGGTTCGTTGCAGGACTTGCCGCAACTGGCGCGCGCCCATGCCATCCGGTCCCCCGCCCTCTTGATCGTGGGCGAAGTGGCCGGACTGGCACAGTCATTGCATTGGTTTGGCGAACACCTGGAAGGGGCGCCGCAGCGGCTGGCGGCCTAGGGCCCGTCCCGTTCGTGACGCGTCAACCTGTTCCGCCTGGGCCCCTCGGTTCTTGAGGCCCCATCCATGAAAGCAGGCCGGGGCCACGGCGAACCGGCCCCGGACAGACGGCATCAGTCCGTCTTTTGCGTGGTGCCGAAGATGCGGTCGCCCGCATCGCCCAGGCCCGGCATGATGTAGCCGTGCTCGTTCAGGCCGTCGTCGATGGATGCCGTGTAGATATGCACATCCGGGTGCTTGGACAGCACCGCGTCAATGCCGACCGGCGCGGCCACCAGCACCAGCGCGCGGATTTCCTTGCAGCCGGCGCGCTTGAGCAGGTCGATCGCGGCGACCATCGAGCCGCCGGTGGCCAGCATCGGGTCGACGATCAGGGCCAGGCGCTGGTCCAGCTCGCCCACCAGGCGTTCCAGGTAGGTGTGGGCTTCCAGGGTTTCTTCGTTGCGGGCCACGCCCACCACGCTGACCTTGGCGCCGGGGATCAGGCTGAGCACGCCGTCCAGCATGCCGATGCCGGCGCGCAGGATGGGCACCACGGTGACTTTCTTGCCGGCGATCTTCTCGACCTGCACCGAGCCACACCAGCCTTCGACCGTGGCGGGGGCCAGCGGCAGGTCCTTGGACGCTTCATAAGTGAGCAGCGCGCCCACTTCCTGCGACAGTTCACGGAAGCTCTTGGTACTGAGGTCGGCGCGACGCATGATCCCGAGCTTGTGGCGGATCAGCGGATGGCGGATTTCGTGCACGGGCATGTGCGTAAATCTCCAGAATTATTGATAGACAGGGTGTTTCGCCTCAGGCGCCACCGCCACGCGGTGCGCGCCTGAGAATCGTAATCGGTTTATGGGAAACGCGGCGGGTGGGCGCGCTATTGTTCGGCCAGCCAGGCAATGAGGGCGTCGTCGAACGCCCGCACGGCGCCCGCCTGTTCATGGTTGACGATGCTGACCACGACGAAGCGCTTGCCGCTGGCGCCCAGCACATAGCCCGCGATCGAGCGCACGTCGCGCAGCGACCCGGTTTTCAGGTGGGCCATGCCGGCAATGCCGTCGCCCTTCAGGCGGCGGCGCACCGTGCCGTCGACGCCGGCAATCGCGAAGGATGAAATGTACTCGGGCATGACCGGCGAGTTCCAGGCCACGGTCAGCATCGACGCCAGGCTGTCGGCGGACACCCGCGCTTCGCGCGACAGGCCGGCGCCGTTGTCGATCACCAGTTCCGGCATGTCCAGGCCCTGCTTGGCCAGGAGGCCCTTGGCCACGGTCTCGCTGCTGACCACCGTCGCGGGCCGGCGGCCGCGCTCGGCGCCCAGGGTCAACAGCAGCGTGCGCGCCATGACGTTGTTGCTGCGCTTGTTGATCTGGCGGATCACTTCGGCCAGGGTCGGCGAATCGTGCGAGGCCAGCACCACGGCGTCGCCGGGCACCACGCCCGTGCGCACCTGGCCCTTGAAGGTGCCGCCCAGTTCCTTCCAGAGCATGCGGAAGACTTCGGTGGCGTAGTCGTTCTGCGACAGCGCCAGGCGGTACAGGCTGAATTCGCCGCAGGAACCGGCCACCTTGCCGCTGACCCGCAGGGTCACGCCCTGCTGGGTGATGACGGGGTCGGTCTGGACCACGGGCGCGCCGGGGCAGCGCGCATCGCTCCAGTCCACCTTGCCTTCGATCTTCAGGCCGGGTAGCGGCGGGTCGATCAGCGGCACCCATTTATTGGCGGCCGGATCAGGGCTGAACAGGATGCGCACGGCGCCAAAGCCCACCATCAGCGCGTCGGGGCTGGCGTTGTAGGCACGGTCGGGCGCACCGTCGAAGGCGCCGGGGTCGGTCGTGACCTGGCCGAAGATGCTGCGGTCGATCACCAGGTCGTTGATCTGCTTGACCCCGCGCAGGCGCAATTCGCGCAGCAGCGCCCACAGGTCCTGCATCAGGAACTGCGGGTCGCCGCCAGCGCGCAGGTACAGCGGACCGGGCAACACGCCGCGGGCGTCCGGCCGGGCGCCCGGCTCGGTCATGAAATCGGTGCGCCAGACGTAGTTAGGCCCCAGTTCGGACAGCGCCGCCCAGGTGGTGACCAGTTTCATCACCGATGCCGGGTTGCGGGCTTCTTTGGCGTTCAGGGTCGCCAGCCGCGGGCCGCCGACCTCTTGCACCACCAGAGACAGGGCGCTGTCAGGCAGCTTGGTGGCCTTCCAGGCGTTGACCACGCTGGGCGGCAGGCCGGGCACCTGCGCGCAGGCATTGCCGGCGGCCAGGGCCAGCAACCCGCCGGCCAGCCATCGCGCCGGCCCGCTCCACCGCTTTTTCCCTGATCCTGTCATGCCCTGTCCACCTGGTTGCCTTGCCTCGCGAAACCGAGAGCATACAAAACCTGGGACGGTTACGGGTGGCGGCTACTGCAGTTTCCACTTGCCGCCCGCCACGGTCGCCATGACCAGCGCGCGTTCGTCCAGGCCGTTGTGGTCGGTGGCGCTCATGTTGACCACGCCGGTGGCGGTCGGCAGGTTCTTCACGTTTTCCAGCGCGTCACGCAGCGCCGCACGGAATTCCGGCGTGCCCGGCTTGGCCGACTTCAGCGCCACGGGGATCGCCTGCTGCAGCAGCAAGCCCACGTCCCAGGTATAGGCTGCGAACAGGGACACGCTGCCAGGGCCGTTGGCCGCCTCGTACTTCTTGGCGAAGGCCTGCGCCGTGGCCTTGACCGGATTGCTCTCGGGCAGCAGGTCGGCCACCATCACCGGCCCCACCGGCACCCAGGCGCCGTCGCAGGCCGTGCCGCACACCCGCAGGAAGTCGTTGTTGGCCACGCCGTGGTTGAAATAGATCTTGCCCTGGTAGCCGCGCTCGCGCAGCGCCCGGGCCGGCATCGCGGCCGGCGTGCCGGACGCGCCCACCACCACGGCGTCCGGGGCGGCACCGACCAGTTTCAGGGTCTGCGCCACGGCCGACGTGTCGGTGGGCGCGAAGCTTTCGCGGCCCACGATTTCGATGCCGTGTTGCTTGGCCGCCTTTTCCACTTCCACCCAGAAGGTTTCGCCCAGGGCGTTGTTGAAGCCGATGAAGGCCAGCTTCTTGACGCCGTTGGCGGCGGCATGGCGGGCGATGCCTTCGGCCATCAGGGAATCGGAATGCGGCGTCTTGAAGACCCAGCGGCGCTTGTCGTCCACCGGGTCGATCAGGCGGGCCGACGACGCCAGCGTGATCACCGGCGTGGCGCCGCTGGCCACCGTGTCCAGCATGGCCATGGTGTTGGGGGTGGTGGTCGAGCCGACGATCAGGTCGACCTTGTTCTCGGAAATCAGCTTGTGCGAATTGCTGACCGCCCGCGTGGTGTCGGACGCGTCGTCCAGCACCACGTATTCCACCTTCACGCCGCCTATTTCCGTGGGAAGCAGACTGATGGTGTTGCGTTCAGGGATGCCCAGCGAGGCCTGGGGGCCGGTGGTGGACAGGGTGGCGCCGATCTTCACCTGGGCCAGCGCGGGTGCGGCGGCCGCGACCAGCAGGGCCGCCAACGCGGCCTTCAATGTGCAACGGGGGGTCATGCGTCGTCTCCTTTGGGGCGCGGATATCGTTATGCGTCTTGCCGATCCGCTACGGCGTGAAAGCGTTATACGACGGGAACCCCCGCTTGCGGCAGGAAAGCGCCCTTATGGAAAACCAGCGCCCCGCCATCGTCGTCCGGGGCGTGCAGGCGCAGCACCTCGCCGATCAGCACGGCGTGGTCGCCCACTTCCAGCACCTGGCGGATGGCGCACTCGAAGCGCGCGGCGCAGGCATCGAACACGGGAATGCCGTCCTGCCCCAAATACCAGTCCAGCCCCGCGTAACGGTCGGCCACCGGCTGCGAAAACACCCGCGCCAGGTCGCGTTGCGGCGCCCCCAGCACATGGATGGCAAAGCCGCCCTGCGCCATGAAGTCGTCGTAATGCATGCTGGCGCGGCGCAGGCTCCAGAGCACCAGCGGCGGGTCCAGCGACACCGGGGCGAAGGAATTGACCGTCAGGCCGATGGGCCCCTGGGCGCCGGCGGCGGTCACCACCGTGACGCCGGTGGCGTAGCGCCCCAGCGCCTGCCGCAGGCGAGGGGGGCTGAGATCAAGGGTGGCGCAGGTCATGGGAGACTCCAGCGGCCTCTTCCATCAGGCGCCGCATCGAATCCAGCACCCGGTCCTGCGGCATCAGGCCGAAATTGTGCAGGCTCATCACGTGGTCCAGGCCCATGTCGGCCAGCCGCGCAAGCTTGTCGGCCACGGTGCGGGGCGAGCCGAACAGCGACAGGCCGCTGGCGATGATGTCGTCGTAGACCTGCTTGCGCGCGTACAGGCGCGTTTCCACATACAGGTCAAAGGCGCGGGCGGCGCGTTCGCGGGCCTCGTCGTCGGTGGCGGCCACGTGGGTGTGCAGCGCCACGGCCGCCATGCCGGTGGCGTCTTCGATGCCGGCTTCGGCCAGCCCGCGGCGGTAGTCCTGCATCATCAGGCCGATCTCTTCGAAGTTGTCCACCGCGGCGTAGGGCACGAACAGCATGCGGCGTCCCTGGCGGCCCACATGGTAGGCGGCCTCGCGGCGCAGGATGGCCACGTAGACGGGCACCGGTTGCTGCACCGGCTGCACGTTCAGCCGGACCTCGTGGATGCGATTGAACTTGCCTTCGTGGTTGACCCGTTCGCCAGACAGCAGGCGCTCGACCAGCATCAGGTTTTCGTCGAAACGCTCGCGCTTGATGGCCGGATCGACGCCGTAGCCCTCGAATTCATGCTTCAGGTAGCCCGAGCCCACGCCCAGCGACAGCCTGCCTTGCGAAAGCTGATCCACCAAGGCATAGTTTTCCGCCACCGTCAGCGGGTTGTGGAAGGTCAGGATCGAAATCGCCGTGCCCAGCCGCAAGCGCGTCGTCTGCTGCGACAGGGCCGCCAGGAACACCGCCGGATTGGGCACCGCGCCGTACTCATGAAAGTGGTGCTCGGCCACCCAGAACGTGTCGTACCCCCACTGTTCGGCCTGGCGAGCCTGCTCCAGCACCTGGCTGTACAGCTGGCCCAGGCTGCGGGGCTGGTCGGGGTAATGGTCTTGTACCGAGAAGATGGACAGCTTCATGGTTGTCTCCGTATTTGTCCGCGGCGGCGCGCTGATGTATTTTTTAGTGATACACGTATTCTAATAAGAGACGAACTGATGTCAACAGAGAGCAGCACCGGGATCCAGTCCGCCGAAATCGCCCTGGACGTCCTGACCCGGCTGGCCGAGCTGGGCGGCGCCGTGTCGGTGTCGGAACTGGGCCGCAGCCTGGACATGCCGCGCGCCAAGGCGCACCGCTACCTGGTGTCGCTGGAACGGCGCGGCTATGTCGAGCAGGACCCCGCCAGCGCCCGCTACCGGCTGGGGCCGCAGGCCCTGCACACGGGGCTGGCCGCGCTGGCCGAGGTGGATTTCGTGAAACTGGCGGCCGGCTGCCTGGAAGACCTGAGCGCGACCATCGGCCAGACCGTCTTCATTTCCGTCTGGGGCCAGCACGGCCCCACCATCGTGCAATGGCGCGACGCCCGCCTGCCCGTCACGGTGAACGTGCGGGTCGGCTCGGTGCTGCCGCTGCTCAACAGCGCCACCGGACGCGTCTTCGCGGCCTGGCTGCCCGAGGCGCTGGCGCTGCCGCGCGCCTTGCAGGAATGGGATGCGGCGCAGCGCCAGGGCGCCGACCCGGCGGGCCTGCTGGGCGATCCCGCCGGCCCCGCCCTGGCCACGGCCGATGTTGCCGACCCTGCCGCCACCCTGCGGCGGCGCTGGCTCGCCACCCGCGAACGTGGCTATGCCTGCGTCAGCGGCCACCTGCTGCACGGCATCGACTCGGCCGCGCTGCCGGTGCTGGACGCCCAGGGCCAACTGGCCGGGGCCATCACCGGCCTGGGCCTGCACGGCGGCTTCGACCTGTCGCCGGACGGCGCGCCGCTGCGCGCGCTGGCGGCGGCGGCGGCCGATTGCTCGCGCCGGCTGGGCTGGCGCGGCGGACGCTGAATCGGGCCTGGCCGCCCCGGCCAACCGCCCTTTTTTCCAGCCCCTTTACAATAGCGAGTTGCCCCAGAGCCGGCCCCCGGGCCTGGCTCGTTTTTTCGCCGCCCCATTGCCGGCGGCCCGGCGCCCTTGCTGCGACCTTCGCCACGCCCGCCCCCTGATACCGATATCCCGTGCAAGCCCTTACCGTTTCCGACTTCGACTACGAGCTGCCGCCCGAGCTCATCGCGCAGACGCCCGCCGCCCAGCGCACGGGCAGCCGGCTGCTGCACCTGGACGGCGCCAGCCAGCTCCATGACCGCCGCTTCGCCGACCTGGAAGGGCTGCTGCGCCCCGGCGACCTGCTGGTGTTCAACGACACCCGCGTGATCAAGGCGCGCCTGGCCGGCCACAAGGCCACGGGCGGCAAGATCGAAGTGCTGGTCGAACGCATCACCGACACCGACCGCGCCCTGGCGCACGTGCGGGCCAGCAAGTCGCCCGGCCCCGGCATGGTGCTGCGCCTGGCCGACGCCTTCGACGCCACCGTGCTGGGCCGCGAAGGCGAACTGTTCGACATCCGCTTTCCCGGCCCGGTGCTGGACCTGCTGGATGCGCACGGCGCCACGCCGCTGCCGCCCTACATCACGCACGAGGCCGACGCGGGCGACGACGACCGCTACCAGACCGTCTACGCCCGCGAACCCGGGGCCGTCGCCGCTCCCACCGCCGGCCTGCACTTTGACCAGCCCACGCTGGACCGCCTGGCCGCGCTGGGCGTGGACCGCGCCTTCGTCACCCTGCACGTGGGCGCCGGCACCTTCCAGCCCGTGCGCGTGGACAACCTGGCCGACCACATCATGCACGCCGAATGGTTCACCGTGCCGCAGGCCACCGTGGACGCCATCGCCGCGGCCCGCGCCAAGGGCGGCCGCGTCATCGCGGTGGGCACCACCAGCGTGCGCGCCCTGGAATCCGCGGCCGCGCAGACCGAAGGCCGCACGGCCCCCGGCCTGCCGCTGGCCGCCGCCCAGGGCGACACCCGCCTGTTCATCACCCCTGGCTACCAGTACCGCGTCGTCGACGCCCTGGTCACCAACTTCCATCTTCCCCAGTCGACCTTGCTGATGCTGGTGTCGGCGCTGGCCGGCGTCGAGCCGATCCGCCGCGCCTATGCCCACGCCGTGGCCCAGCGCTACCGCTTCTTCAGCTATGGCGACGCCATGTTCATCGAATCCCCTGCCCCATGACCGGACTGAATTTCGAACTGCTCGCCACCGACGGCGGCGCCCGCCGCGGCCGCATCACGCTGAACCACGGCGTGGTGGAAACGCCCATCTTCATGCCCGTGGGCACCTATGGCAGCGTCAAGGCCATGATGCCGCACGAGCTCAAGGAGATCGGCTCGCAGATCGTGCTGGGCAACACCTTCCACCTGTGGCTGCGCCCGGGCACGGAAATCATGGAAAAGCACGGCGGCCTGCACGGCTTCATGCAGTGGGACAAGCCCATCCTGACGGATTCGGGCGGTTTTCAGGTGTTCAGCCTGCAAGGCATGCGCAAGATCACCGAGGAAGGCGTCAAGTTCGCCTCGCCCATCGACGGCGCGCGCCTGTTCCTCACGCCCGAAGAATCCATGCGCATCCAGCGTTCGCTGAATTCGGACATCGTCATGGTGTTCGACGAGTGCACGCCCTATGAAATCGACGGCCGGCCCGCCACCGTCGAAGAGGCCGCCCGGTCCATGCGCATGTCGCTGCGCTGGGCGCGCCGCTCGCGCGAGGAATTCGACCGCCTGGAAAACCCGAACGCCTTGTTCGGCATCGTCCAGGGCGGCATGTACGAGGCGTTGCGCGACGAGTCCCTGGCCGGCCTGCAGGACATCGGCTTTCATGGCTACGCCATCGGCGGCCTGTCGGTGGGCGAGCCCAAGGAAGACATGATGCGCATCCTGGCGCACGTCACGCCCAAGCTGCCGGCCCAGGCGCCGCGCTACCTGATGGGCGTGGGCACGCCGGAAGACCTGGTCGAGGGCGTAAGCCGCGGCGTGGACATGTTCGACTGCGTCATGCCGACCCGCAACGCGCGCAACGGCTGGCTGTTCACCCGCTTTGGCGACGTCAAGATCCGCAACGCCAAGTATCGCGACGACACCCGCCCGCTGGACCCCAGCTGCGAATGCCACACCTGCGCGCACTTTTCGCGCGCCTACCTGCACCACCTGCAGCGCGCCAACGAAATCACCGGCGCGCGCCTGAATACGCTGCACAACCTGCACTTCTACCTGACCATCATGAAGGAAATGCGGGAAGCCATCGCCGAAGGCCGCTTCGACGCCTGGCGCGCCCAGTTTGCCGCCGACCGGGCGCGCGGGGTGGAATAGGGCCGCCGGCGCAGGTCGGCGACCCTAGTGAAAACCACGAGGCCATGGGGGCTTTTTATTTGGCGATCCGCCCCCATCACTGCGCACAGGCCGTGACAGGTAGCCGGGAATAACCTCGCTACAATAGTCGGCTTGCCCTATCCATGGCTCGCGCGGGGATGGGCGCAGAACAAGATCGACGACAGCTCGATACAAACAAACCCAAACAGACTATACGCAGGAGAATTACATGTCCGCTATCGATACCGCCAGCCTCGTCGTGGCCCAGGCAGCCCCCGAAGGCAACGCGCTGATGGGCATGCTGCCCATCATCCTGATGTTCGTGATCCTCTACTTCCTGATGATCCGTCCCCAGATGAAGCGCCAGAAGGAACACCGCAATCTGATCGCCGCCCTGGCCAAGGGCGACGAAGTCGTCACCGCCGGCGGCATGCTGGGCAAGGTCACCAAGGTGAACGACAGCTACGTCACCGTCGAAGTGTCCGAACTGGCCGACAAGCCGGTCGAGATCATCATGCAGAAGTCGTCGGTCTCGACCGTTCTGCCCAAGGGAACCATCAAGGCCCTGTAAGCGTCCCATAGGAGCGCCGCCGGGCCCCAGGGTTCGGCGGCGCCGCTCCGCCGCCCGCCGCGCCTGTCGCCCGGGCGGCCCTTTCATCACTCTTACATGAAGTAGCCGGCAATGAACCGCTATCCCCTCTGGAAGTACATTACGGTCCTGATTGCGGTCTTTATTGGCCTGCTCTATACGCTTCCCAATTTCTACGGCGAGTCCCCCGCCGTCCAGGTTTCCAGCGCCAAGGCCACCATCAAGGTGGATACGGCCATGCTGAGCCGGGTCGAGCAGGTACTGGCCGACGCCAAGATCCCCAACGAAGGGGTCTACTACGAACAGAACGGCACGCTCGGCACCGTGCGCGCCCGCTTCACGTCGACCGACCTGCAACTGCAGGCGCGCGACCTGATCGACAAGTCCCTCAATACCGTCCAGGGCGACCCCCACTACACCGTGGCGCTGAACCTGTTGCCCGCCTCGCCCACCTGGATGCGCGCGATGGGCTGGTTCGCCCCCAAGCCCATGTACCTGGGCCTGGACCTGCGCGGCGGCGTGCACTTCCTGCTGCAAGTGGACATGCAGGGCGCCCTGACCGCCCGCTACGATTCCCTGGCCGCCGACGTGCGTTCGGTGCTGCGCGACCAGAAGGTCAACGTGGCCGGCGTCGAACGCTCGGGCATGGGCGTGGCCGCCACCTTCGCCAACTCGCAGGACCGCGACCGCGCCATCTCGACGCTGCGCACCCGCCTGCCTGACCTGGAATTCACCGAAAGCGAAGAAAACGGCAAGCTGCTGCTGATGGGTGCGCTGAACCCGGCCGCGGTCACCCGCGTGCAGGACTCGGCCCTGAAGCAGAACATCAACACGCTGCACAACCGGATCAACGAACTGGGCGTGGCCGAACCGGTCATCCAGCAACAGGGTTCGGACCGCATCGTGGTGCAGTTGCCCGGCGTGCAGGACGTGGCCAAGGCCAAGGAACTGCTGGGCCGCACCGCCACGCTGGAAATCCGCATGGTCGACGATTCCCCCGCCGCGCAAGCCGCGCTGCTGGGCGGCTCGGTGCCGTTCGGCCTGGAACGCTATTCCGACCGCGACGGCCGCCCCATCCTGGTGCGCCGCCAGGTCGTCCTGACCGGTGAAAACCTGCAGGACGCCCAGCCCGGCCGCGACTCGCAGACCCAACAGGCCGCCGTGCACCTGACGCTGGATTCCAAGGGCGCCCGCATCTTCCGCGACGTCACCCGCGACAACATCGGCAAGCGCATGGCCATCCTGCTGTTCGAGAACGGCAAGGGTGAAGTCGTGACCGCCCCCGTCATCCGCAGCGAAATCGCCGGCGGCCAGGTGCAGATCTCGGGCAGCATGAGCTCCGAAGAAGCCGCCGACACCGCCCTGCTGCTGCGCGCCGGTGCGCTGGCCGCGCCGATGTCGATCATCGAAGAACGCACCATCGGCCCGAGCCTGGGCGCCGACAACATCTCGAAGGGCTTCCATTCGACGCTGTACGGCTTCCTGGCCATCGCGGTCTTCATCATCATCTACTACCACCTGTTCGGCGTGTTCTCCACCGTCGGCCTGACCCTGAACGTGCTGCTGCTGCTGGCCCTGCTGTCGATGCTGCAGGCCACGCTGACGCTGCCAGGCATCGCGGCTATCGCGCTGACACTGGGCATGGCCATTGACTCGAACGTGCTGATCAACGAGCGGATACGGGAAGAACTACGCGCCGGGGCGTCGCCGCAACAGGCGATCCACCACGGTTTCGAACGCGCGTGGGGCACCATTCTCGACTCCAACCTCACCACGCTGATTGTCGGCCTGGCCCTGCTGGCATTCGGTTCCGGTCCCATCCGCGGCTTCGCGGTGGTGCATTGCCTGGGCATCCTGACCTCGATGTTCTCGTCCGTCGTGGGCGTGCGCGCGCTGGCCAACCTCTGGTACGGCCGCAAGAAGAAGCTCACGTCGATTTCCATCGGCGAAGTCTGGAAGCCGAAGACCAACTGAACATGAGTGCGGGCGGCCACGCCGCCCGCCACCGACAAGCCAGGGCAAAAAATGGAATTTTTCCGGATTCACCGCACCATCCCGTTCATGCGCCACGCGCTGGTGCTGAACATCATCAGCCTCGTCACCTTCGTGGCGGCGGTCTTTTTCATCCTTACGCGCGGCTTCCACCTGTCGATCGAATTCACCGGCGGCACGGTCATGGAAGTCAACTACGCCCAGACGGCGCAGCTTGAAAGCGTGCGCGGCGTGGTCTCCAAGCTGGGCTACACCGACTTCCAGGTGCAGAACTTCGGCACCTCGCACGACGTCATGATCCGCCTGCCCCTGCAGGAAGGCCAGACCTCGGCCACCCAGAGCGAGACCGTCATGGCCGCCCTGAAGACCGCGGACCAGGGCGTGGAATTGCGCCGGGTCGAGTTCGTGGGTCCGCAGGTGGGCCAGGAACTGCTGCACAACGGCCTGATGGCGCTGCTGGTCGTGGTCATCGGCATCATGGTGTACCTGGGCTTTCGCTTCGAATGGAAGTTCGCCGTCGCCGGCGTGATCGCCAACCTGCACGACGTGGTGATCATCCTGGGCTTCTTCGCCTTCTTCCAGTGGGAATTCTCGCTGTCGGTACTGGCGGGCGTGCTGGCGGTGCTGGGTTACTCGGTGAACGAATCCGTGGTCATCATGGACCGGATCCGCGAGAACTTCCGCAAGTACCGCAAGGCGGATGTGCACGAGGTCATCAACAGCGCCATCACGCAGACCATCTCGCGCACCATCATCACCCACGGCTCGACCCAGATGATGGTGCTGGCCATGCTGTTCTTCGGCGGCCCCACCCTGCACTACTTCGCCATGGCCCTGACCATCGGCATCTGGTTCGGCATCTACTCGTCGGTGTTCGTCGCCGCTGCGCTGGCCATGTGGATGGGCGTCAAGCGCGAAGACCTGATCAAGCCGGTCAAGAAGGAAGGCGAAGAAGGCGAAGCCGCCTGATCTTTCCGCCCATGAAGAAAAACCCGTCGCATTGCGGCGGGTTTTTTTTGGGGCCATTTCTTCAACCGTGTTACGGCAGGCATTGGCTAGCCTCCTGGCACCACTGTACTGACCGCCCCCGCCCAGGTGTACGGGTACGGCGTCCCCCGTATTCGATACCATAGGCGCCATGAAACTCGTCCTCGATCATCTCGTCGTCGCCGCCGCCGACCTGGACAGCGGCACCCGCCATGTGGCCGACCTGCTGGGCATTGCACCCGCGGGCGGCGGCGCGCATCCGCGCATGGGCACCCACAATCGGGTGCTGGGCATGGCGGGCGGCGTGTACCTGGAAGTCATCGCCATCGACCCCGATGCGCCGGCGCCGCAACGGCCGCGCTGGTTCGGACTGGACCAGCCCGCCCTGCGCGCGCGGCTGGCCGACGGGCCGTTCCTGGCGCATTGGGCGGCGCGCGTCGCGGCGCCTGACGACCTGTCCGACTGGCAGGCCCGGCACCCCGACCGCATCGCGCCCGCCATTCCCATGACGCGCGGCGACCTGCGCTGGCGCCTGACCGTACCGGACGACGGCAGCCTGCCCACGTGGCGCGACGGCGACCAGACGGCCGGCGACGGCCTGCTGCCCACCCTGATCCAATGGGACGTGGACGCCTATCCCGGTGTCAGCCTGCCCCGCCAGGCGCTGACGCTGCAATCCCTGGCCGGCACCCATCCGCGCGCGGCCTTGCTGCGCCAGGGGCTGGCCTGGCTGGGCGCCGATCACCTGATCACGATCGACCAGGCCGACGGCCCGCCGCGCCTGCAAGCCCGCATTGAAACCGCCCAGGGCGTAAAGACCCTCACATAGGGTTCAGGCCCTGACGCCTGCCGGCCCTGCCCCACCCCACAACAGAACGAGAGACACCCCATGACCGCCCCCATCAAGCGCTTCGACGACGAACCCTATCTGCAGCAGTGCGAGGCCACGGTCACCGCCGTCACCCCCGAAGGCATCGAACTGGACCAGACCGTCTGCTACGCCCGCAGCGGCGGCCAAGCCGGCGACAGCGGCACCCTGACCTTGCCGGACGGCCAGGTGCTGGCGCTGGCCGACACGGTCTACGCCGATGATCGCAGCCGCATCCTGCACGTGCTCGTCGAAGGCGCCGCACTGCCGCAAGTGGGCGACCGCGTCACCGTCGCCATCGACTGGGTGCGCCGCCACAAGCTGATGCGCCTGCATACCTGTCTGCACTTGCTGGGGTCGCTGGTGCCGGCGCCCGTCACCGGCTGCAGCATCTCGCCCGACTCGGCGCGCATCGATTTCGACCTGCCCGAATCCACGCTGGACAAGGCCGACCTGACCGAACGCCTGAACGCGCTGATCAACGCCCGCACCGACGTGGCCGTCAACGCCATCACGCCCGAGGAACTGGCCGCGCAGCCGGACCTGGTGCGCACGGTGGGCGCGGCCCCGCCCGCCGGCACGGCTCGCATCCGCATCATCGAGATCCCCGGCGTGGACCGCCAGCCTTGCGGCGGCACGCATGTGGCCAACACGGGCGAGATCGGCCCGATCACGGTCACCAAGATCGAAAAGAAAAGCCGCACCAACCGGCGCGTGGTCGTCGCCTTCGCCTGAGCGCCACGCACCGGACCCGCGCGTAAGCGTTGATCTCGCCCACCCAAGAAAAAGGCTGCCAGGACGGCAGCCTTTTTTTTCCGGCGAAGGTCTCGCTCGCTGGCCGGTTCAGCCTTTTTTCCACCAGCGCCAGGGCGCCCGCAGCGGCCACTGGTAGCGGCTGCACAGGATGCGCGGGGCCAGCAGATGGCCGACGGCAATGGCGATGCCCGCGGCGGTCATGACGTCGGACAGGTAGTGATCCAGGTTCACAAGGCGGCTGACGGCGACCAGCGCTCCCAGCGACAGGAACGCCCAGCGCCAGCGCGGCGCCAGGATGCCCAGCACCACCGCCACGGCAAAGGCCGCGTAGGTGTGGCTGGACGGAAAGGAATTGAACTGCTGGGCGCGCGAGAACGATTCGCCCAGCCCGTAGATGCCTTTTTCGAAGAACAGCTCGGGCCGGGCCCGCGCCACGGAACGCTTGAGGATCAGCACGATCAGCCCGCCCACCGCCATGGTGGACAGCATCAGCAGGCTGCCGCGCGCCATGCTGGCAAAGCTCATGCGCACCGGGTTGCGCCAACCGCGCGCCAGGCCGACCAGGCCAACGATGTAGAACGCCAGCGCCACGCCGATGTAGCGGCCGCTTTCGCCCAGTTCGCCGATCCATTCGAACGATTGATTGACGCCGTCGCTGACCGACTGGCGGATCCAGACCGCCAGCGGCAGGTCGATCCACAGGGCGCTGGCGCCGGCGGCCAGCGCCAACAGAACGCCCGCCATCAACCACGCGCGGGTGGACAGCGGATTGCGGAATTCGTCAGCAGCGGCAGCCGGAGCAACGGCCGTGGGCGCGGCCACGGGGGGCATGAGAGGATTCGGCGTCATCGGACCGTTGGCGTAAAGATAATTATTATCGGAAAGGGAATCGGCGAAGGCCAGCTATCGTAACGGCCCCGGGTGACCAATCCAAGAAGGAAATTTGCAGCAAGGGGTAAAATTCCGCCTTTCCCTTCTTCTGCCCCCGGGATCTACACCCGTCACGGCGACCAACATGCAAGAAACTTCCCTCAAGCGCGCGCACGCCGCGCCCGACGGCGCCCCCGCCGCCGCCCTGTCCCCCGACGCCGCCACCGGCGCGCCCCGCAAGCTGTATATCCGCACCTTCGGCTGCCAGATGAACGAGTACGACTCGGACAAGATGGCCGACGTGCTGCGCGGCGACCAGGGACTGGAACTGACCGACAACCCGGAAGACGCCGACGTCATCCTGTTCAACACCTGTTCGGTGCGCGAGAAGGCCCAGGAAAAGGTCTTTTCCGACCTGGGCCGCGTGCAGCACCTGAAAAAGACCAACCCGAACCTGGTGATCGGCGTGGGCGGCTGCGTGGCCAGCCAGGAAGGCGAGGCCATCGTCAAGCGCGCGCCCTATGTGGACGTGGTGTTCGGCCCGCAGACCCTGCACCGCCTGCCCGACCTGATCAAGCGCCGCCGCGAACAAGGCCGTTCGCAGGTCGACATCAGCTTCCCGGAAATCGAGAAGTTCGACAACATGCCGCCCCCGCGGGTCGACGGCGCCACGGCCTTCGTGTCCATCATGGAAGGCTGTAGCAAGTACTGCAGCTTCTGTGTCGTGCCCTACACGCGCGGCGAAGAAGTCTCGCGCCCGTTCGACGACGTGCTGATCGAAGTGGCCGACCTGGCCGACCAGGGCGTCAAGGAAGTGACGCTGCTGGGCCAGAACGTGAATGCCTACCGCGGCCGCATGGCCGACAGCGACGAGATCGCCGATTTCGCCATGCTGCTGGAATACGTGCACGAGATCCCCGGCATCGAACGCATCCGCTACACGACCTCGCACCCCAAGGAAATGACCCAGCGCATGGTGGACGCCTACGCCCGCCTGCCCAAGCTGGTGTCGTTCCTGCACCTGCCGGTGCAGGCCGGCAGCGACCGCGTGCTGGCGGCCATGAAGCGCGGCTACACCACGCTGGAATTCAAATCGGTGGTGCGGCGCCTGCGCGCGGCGCGCCCCGACCTGACGCTGTCGTCGGACTTCATCGTGGGCTTCCCGGGTGAAACCGAAGAAGACTTCGAAAAGACCATGAAGCTGATCGAAGACGTGGGTTTCGATACCTCGTTCTCGTTCGTGTATTCGCGCCGTCCCGGCACGCCGGCGGCCGACCTGCACGACGACACGCCGCAAGACGTCAAGCTGCGCCGCCTGCAACGCCTGCAGGCGCTGATCAACGAGCAGGCCGCCACCATCGCCCGCAACATGGTCGGCACGCGCCAGCGCCTGCTGGTCGAAGGCCCCTCGCGCCGCGATCCCAACGAACTGATGGGCCGCACCGAGAACAACCGCATCGTCAATTTCGCCGCGCCCGCGCGGCTCATCGGACAGATGGTCGACGTCATCATCACCGAAGCGCACACCAATTCGCTGCGCGCCCGGGTGGCTGACGTCGACCGCGTTCCCCAAGAGGCCGAATGACCACTTCCCGCCCCCGCGCCCGCCGCAGCATGCCCGCCGTCGTCACCCTGGACGGCGACAACACCCACCTGGCCAATCTGTGCGGCCCGCTGGACGAAAACCTGCGCCAGCTGGCCGATGGCATGGGCGTGAAGCTGTCGCGCCGCGGCAGCCGCGTCACCATCGAAGGCGAACGCGCCGAGCTGGCCGGGCGCGTCCTGCGGCGCTTTCACGAACAAGCGGTGCACCGCGCCCTGTCGGTCGACGACATCCAGCTGGGGCTGGTCGAGATCGGCGTGGGCCGCCAGGAAGACAAGCTGCAGGAAGCGCCTGCCCACGAGGCCGACCCGCTGCCCGCGCTGGACGACGAAAGCGACGGCATCGCCCTGCGCACCAAGCGCAGTGACCTGCGCCCGCGCACGCCGCGCCAGCGCGACTACCTGAACAACATCCTCAAGCACGACATCACCTTCGGCGTGGGTCCGGCCGGCACCGGCAAGACCTGGCTGGCGGTGGCCTGCGCCATCGACGCGATGGAACGCGACACCGTGCAGCGCCTGGTGCTGACGCGCCCGGCGGTCGAGGCCGGCGAACGCCTGGGCTTTCTGCCCGGCGACCTGGCGCAGAAGGTCGACCCCTACCTGCGCCCGCTGTACGACGCGCTCTACGACCTGATGGGCTTCGAGAAGGTGCAGCGCCTGTTCGAAAAGCAGACCATCGAGATCGCCCCGCTGGCCTATATGCGTGGCCGCACCCTGAACCACGCCTTCGTCATCCTGGACGAGGCGCAGAACACCACGCCGGAACAGATGAAGATGTTCCTGACCCGCATCGGTTTTGGCAGCAAGGCCGTCATCACCGGCGACCCGTCGCAGGTGGACCTGCCGCGCGGCCAGGACAGCGGCCTGGCGCACGCAGTCAAGGTGCTGCACGACGTGCAGGGCATCGCCACCACCCGTTTCACCAGCCGCGACGTCGTGCGCCACCCCTTGGTGGCCCGCATCGTCGACGCCTACGACCGCGCTTCCGAAAATGACGCCTGACCTGTCCCTTTCCGTCCAGTACGGGGTCGAAGAACCCCGCCTGCCCCGCTGGCGCCTGCGCCGCTGGGCCGAGCGGGCGCTGGCCGCCGCGGCCGAGGACGGCCTGGTCGAATTCTCGGCCGCCGAGCTCAGCCTGCGGCTGGTGGGCGCCGCCGAAGGCCGCCGCCTGAACCGCGATTTCCGCCAGCGCGACTACGCCACCAACGTGCTGACGTTCGAATACGGCGTGGACCCGCTGGGGGTAGCCCGCGGCGATATCGTGATGTGCGTGCCGGTGCTGGTGCGCGAGGCCCGCGAACAACGCAAGGCGCTCCTGGACCACGCCGCCCACCTGACGCTGCACGGCGTGCTGCATTCGCTGGGCTACGACCACATCAAGGCGCGCGACGCCCGCCGCATGGAAGCGCTGGAAACCGCCACGCTGGCCCGCATGGGCATCGCCGATCCCTATTTCGCCCCCTGATACCGGGCCTGGGGTCAACCCTGACAAATCGGCGTGAAATGGCGTCCTACAAGGCGCAGATCGCGTCGGTTACCCCCATTTTCGGGGGCGGCGTTACAAATCGGGCGCCAGTTTCGGTTATGCTGGCCCCTCCATAACTTGTCCTCCCGGACGATGTCTGACCCTTACCCTGCTCCCGAAGCGACCCCTGCTCGCTCAGCCAAACCCGCCACCAAATCCCTTCTAGACCGCCTGCTTTCCCTTGTGCGCCGCGAGCCCGAGGACCGTGAAGGCATCAAGGCCATCCTGGAAGCCGCCCACGACCGCGACCTGCTCGACGCGGAGTCCTACAAGATGATCAAGGGCGCGCTGGCCGTGTCCGAGGGCACCGTCGGCGACATCATGGTTCCGCGTTCGCGCATGGACCTGCTCGACGTCACGCAGCCCATTCCCTACCTGGTGGCCTCGGTGATCGAAACCGCGCATTCGCGGTTCCCCGTGTACGAAGGCGACCGCGACAACATCATCGGCATCCTGCTGGCCAAAGACCTGCTGCGCTGCATGCTGGAACCCGGCATCGAAGTGCGCACGCTGGTGCGCCCGGCCGTGTTCATTCCCGAATCCAAGCGCCTGAACGTGCTGCTGCACGAGTTCCGCGCCAGCCGTAACCATCAGGCCATCGTCATCGACGAGCACGGCGGCATCTCGGGCCTGGTCACCATGGAAGACGTGCTCGAACAGATCGTCGGCGACATCGAAGACGAATTCGACGAAACCGAAGAAGACTCGATCTTCCCCGAAGGCGAAAACCAGTGGCGCGTGCTTGCCGCCACCGACATCTCGCACTTCAACGACGTGTTCGGCTGCCAGCTGCCCGACGACGAGTACGACAGCGTCGGCGGCTGGATGGGCGGCCAACTGGGCCGTATTCCGCGCCGCGGCGATACCGCCGAATTCGACGGCCTGAAGCTGGAAGTGGCCCGCGGCGACGCGCGCCGCGCCATCTGGCTGCGCGTCAAGCGCGGCACGGCCGCGCGCAACGTTTCCCCCACCGACAACGCATGACCCGCAGCACTCGCAGCCGGCTCCTGCGCGGCGCCGCCGGCCTGACGCTGGCGGGCGCCGTCCATGCCTTGACCTTCGCGCCCGGCCCGCTGCCCGATTGGGCGCTGGCCATCACGCAGATCCTCGCGCTGGCGGTGGCCGCCCGCGTCACCCTGTACGCCCCGACGGCCCGCCAGGCCTGGGCGCGCGGCTGGCTGTTCAGCTTCGCGACCTACGCACTCGGCCTGTACTGGATCTTCATCAGCCTGCACCGCTACGGCGACCTGGCCGCGCCGCTGGCCGTGGCCGCCGTGCTGGCCTTGTCCGCCTTCCTGGCGCTGTTTCCGGCCACGGCCGGGGCGTTGGCGCGGCGCTATGCGCCGCTGGCGCACGATTCCACGCCAGCCCGCGTGCTGTCGGCCACGCTGGCCTGGGGTGCGCTGTGGGCCGGCTTCGAATGGGTCCGCGCCGTACTGCTTACCGGCTTCCCGTGGCTGAACATCGGCTACGCGCAAGTCGACAGCCCGATTGCCGGCTGGGCGCCGCTGCTGGGCGTGCACGGCATGGCGTTCGTGTCGGCCTTCGCGGCCGCCGCCATAGCCAGCCTGTGGCGGCCGGTGGGCGATCAGAAACAGGCCCGCGATGGCCGCCGCGCGCTGTCGGCCGGCGTGGCGCTGGCACTGGTCGCCGCAGGCTGGCCGCTGTCGCGCATCGACTGGTCCTCCCCCAGCGGCGAACCGCTGAACGTGCGGCTGGTCCAGGGCAACATCGAGCAATCGCAGAAATTCGACCCCGCACTGCTGGATCAAAGCATCCGGCGCCACCTGGAACTGGCGGCCCTGCCGCCTGCGCCGGGCGTGCCGGCGCCGCAGATGATCATCCTGCCGGAAACCGTGATGCCGGTCTTCCAGGATCAGCTCGATCCGCGCGTGTGGGAAATCTGGCGCCAGGTCGCGGCGCGGCAGAACGCCGTGGTCGCCATGGGTGTGCCGGTGCACGACGTGGTGAACGGCCGCGACCGCTACACCAACAGCGTGCTGGGCTTTGACGGCCAGACGCCGGCCACGCAATTGGTGAGCGGCGCCACCGCCATGCGCTACGACAAGCGCCACCTCGTGCCGTGGGGCGAATACGTGCCGCCGGGCTTTCACTGGTTCGTCGACATGCTCGACATTCCGCTGGGCGACTTCGACCGCGGCCCCGAACGCCAGACGCCGTTCGCCGTGGGCGGCCAGCACATCGCCTTCAACATCTGCTACGAAGACCTGTTCGGCCCCGACCTGCTGCCCGCGCTGCAGCCGGGCCCCAACGGCGAACCGGGCGCGACCATCCTGGTCAACGTCAGCAATCTGGGCTGGTTCGGCGATTCCTGGGCCTTGCGCCAGCACTTGCAGATCGGGCGCCTGCGCACCATCGAAACCGCCCGCCCCATGCTGACCTCCACCAACACCGGCATCACCGCGGCCATTGACGCCAAGGGCCATGTCGCGGCCCAGCTCGCGCCGTTGCAGCCGGGCGTGCTGCCGGTCGTGGTGCAGGGCATGACGGGGCTGACGCCTTACGCGCGCTTTGGCGACAAGTCGGCCCTGGCGCTGATCGGCCTGGCGCTGATCGCCGCCTTCGGCAGCAATCGCCGGACACGACGCGGCTGATTTCGCGCGGGCTTTCGCTCGCCGTCTTTGCCCGCTTGTTTTGCCCGTCACCTTCGTTGCCCCACCCGCCTTCCAGCGGACCGGGCAACGGTTTCAGGCATGCCGTTCAAGCAAACAGATTGGCCGGCAACGCGCCGCTGTCGTCTTCCGGACGCAGCGGCCCGAAGCCCGCGCCCGTCAGTTCGATGGCGTTGGCGATGCGCGCCATGTCGTCGGCATCCAGCTCCAGTTCGGCAGCGCCCACCACGCCATCGACCTGCGCCGCATTGCGCGCCCCGACGATGGCGCCCGTGACGCCCGGCCACGCCAGCGTCCAGGCGATGGCCACCGCCGCCTGCGTGGCGCCATGGCGTTCGGCAATGGGTTTCAAGGCTTCGGCCAGGGCCAGGTTGCGCGCCAGGTTGGGGGCCTTGAATTCGGCGTTGCGCGAACGCCAGTCGTCCTGGCGCAAGGCCTGCGCGCGCTCGGCGGTAAAGCCGCCGCTGAGCAATCCCGATTGCATCGGGCTGTAGACAATGACGCCGGTGCCGTTCTGCGCGCACCACGGAATCAGATCAGCGGCGGCGCTGCGCTGGATCGCCGAAAACGGCGGCTGCAGCGATTCCACGTGGCCCAGCGCTTCGGCGTCCTGCAACTGCGCCAGATTGTGGTTCGACAGGCCCACCGCACGCACCTTGCCCGCTTGCTTGAGATCCAGCAGTTCCTGCCAGTAGGCTTCGAGCGGCGTACCGTCGCCCGCGGGCCAGTGCATCTGGTAGAGATCGATGCGCTCGACACCCAGGCGGCGCAGCGAGGCTTCGACTTCACGGCGGATGCTGGCCGGCGCGCCGTTGCGCCGCGGGGTTGCCTGCCGCTGGTCGGCAGACCACGTCAGGCCGCACTTGGTGAACACGTAGGGCCGCTCGCCGGGACTCATCTGCGCCAGCGCGCGCCCCACGATTTCCTCGGAATGCCCCAGTCCGTAGACGGCAGCCGTGTCGATCCAGTTGATGCCGCGATCGACCGCCAGGCGGATGGCCGCGATGGAATCCGTGTCGTCCTGCGGCCCCCAGCCGATCGCCCAGTCGTTGCCGCCCATGGCCCAGGCGCCCAACCCGATGCGGGTGATGGACATGTCGCTGCGCCCCAACGGACGCGTGGGAAAAGAAGTCTTTGTGCTCATGCGAAAAAAATCTCCTGCCGGCAAGACATCATGGCAAGGCCGGCCACCGCCGCCTCGCAGCATCCACGATAGCACTCGGCCAAGCCTTTGATTTTCCGGCGATCATCGCAGCGCACGCGCGCTTTTCGGAACGCCGGAAAGCGGCTTTGATGGGCATCGATCAGGCCGCAGCCGCCACTCATGCGTCCCCTTGAATCAAAAAACCCCTCAACTTTTTCATTTTTTGCATCACATCGACTTGCACACCCAATTTAGTTCGTGCATAATCTCGTTTCTTCGCCAACGGCACTAAACAAAACCGGCAACGAACCACGAAAAACGGCACTGAAAAGCGCCAGAAATCGTGAAAACGTTGAAGGATTTTAGAGTCGGTTGTGACCAGGGGGTATAGCTCAGCTGGGAGAGCGCTTGCATGGCATGCAAGAGGTCAGCGGTTCGATCCCGCTTACCTCCACCAGTCCAAAACGAAGAAAGCAGTACAGTTTGTGCAGGTCCAAGTCCCCTTCGTCTAGAGGCCTAGGACATCACCCTTTCACGGTGAGTACAGGGGTTCGAATCCCCTAGGGGACGCCAGTCTTAATGGCAGCAGTATGTGAATGCAGTTGAAGTGTCACAGTAGTTGAGTATGCCGCTGCGGAGCGGTAGTTCAGTTGGTTAGAATACCGGCCTGTCACGCCGGGGGTCGCGGGTTCGAGTCCCGTCCGCTCCGCCAAGTTTGCTCTACGCAGTGCCGTTCAAGAGCTCCGTTCCGGGAGCTTTTTGCATTTATAAGGGTGTAAGCCTTGTTGTTTGAAGTGTGGAACAGCAGGGACTTCTGGGGGGTATAGCTCAGCTGGGAGAGCGCTTGCATGGCATGCAAGAGGTCAGCGGTTCGATCCCGCTTACCTCCACCAGTAAAGCAGTTCGCAGTAAAGTAGTTCTGTTCAAGTCCCCTTCGTCTAGAGGCCTAGGACATCACCCTTTCACGGTGAGTACAGGGGTTCGAATCCCCTAGGGGACGCCAGTTCACCCTGGCATGTTTTACCAAGCTGCCCTGACAAGCAGTGTGTTGCGCACGTTGATTTTGCCGCTGCGGAGCGGTAGTTCAGTTGGTTAGAATACCGGCCTGTCACGCCGGGGGTCGCGGGTTCGAGTCCCGTCCGCTCCGCCAAGCACTCTGTGCTTATCTCGCATCGCGAGACCAGTTGTTCCGCAGGGGTACCCCTGCAATGCGCCAGAAGGCGCCCGCCAAAAGCTCCGGATTCCGGAGCTTTTTTGTTTGGCGCAGCCAAGCGCCCTGCACCCTTTCCCTTGTGTGTCTCGTCCGTTTATCCTCTGGACAGGCCGGCCTTGCCAACGCATCCTGTGCGCTTGTGCCCGCCAAGCAAAGAGGCTTACGTGACCGCAAGCAATGCCGCTCCTCACGCGCACCGCCAACACCTGCAACGCATCATCGCAGGCCTGAACGAAGGCATCATCCTGATCGAGCCCGACGGCGCCATCGCCTGGGCCAACGACAGCGCCCTGGCGCTGCACGGGGTTGAGATGCTGCAAGGCCTGGGCCAGACGCCCGCAGGCTATCGCAAGCGCTTCGCCCTGACCTACCGCAACCATCATCGCGTGCCCGCCCGGCATTACCCGCTGGACCGCCTGGCCGCGGCCGAGCCATTCGACGACCTGCAACTGGACCTGACGCGCAAGGATGACGCCGACTTCCTGCGCAATATCCGGGCGCGCGGCCTCTTGCTCGAAGGCGACGGCAACGACTACCGCGTGCTGATCCTGGACGATCAGACCGGCCAGTTCAACGCCGAGCAGCGCTTCGAGCGCACGTTCGGCGCCAACCCCGCCCCCGCCCTGATCTGCCGCCTGTCCGACCTGCGCTACGTGAAGGTCAACCAGGGCTTCCTGGACATGACGGGGCTGACGCGCGACGCGGTGCTGGGCAAGTCCGCCTACGAACTGGATGTGCTGGACGGCGGCGACGACAAGGACGACGCGGTGGCCAAGCTGAATGCCGGCCTGACCATCACCCAACGCGAAGGTGTATTGAGACTGACCGACGGCGGCGCCAAGTTCGTGATCGTCGCGGGCCAGCCAATCGACATGCACGATGAACCCTGCATGCTGTTCACCTTCATCGACCTGGAAAAGCGCAAGCGCGCCGAAGAGGCGCTGCAGCAAAGCGAAGAACGTTTTTCCAAGGCCTTCCGCCTGGCGCCGGTTCCCATGGCGTTGTGCGAAGGCGAGTCGCTGCGCGCCCTGGACATCAACGATGCCTTTGCGCAGGCCACCGGCGCATCGCCCGACGACGCCGCCGGCCAGGAGCTGACGGCCTTGGGGCTGCGCCCCTTCGAAGGCATGGCCGAGAGCCTGGCGCGCGGCGAAAGCGTGCGTAACCGCGACAGCCGGTTGGTCGCGGCGGACGGCAGCGAACTGGACTGCCTGGTGTCGGCCGAGCCGGTCATGATCGGCGGCGAGCGCCGCGTGCTGCTGGTGATGCAGGACATCACCGAACGCAAACGCAACGAGACCGAGCTGCTGACCGCGATCGAGGCCGTGATGCAGGATACGTCCTGGTTCAGCCGCGGGATCATCGAGAAGTTGGCGCAACTGCGGTCGCCGGCGCCTGCCGCGCGCGACGTGGCCGAACTGGCGCAACTGACCTCGCGCGAACGCGAGGTGCTGGGGCTGCTGTGCCAGGGACACAATGACGACGACATCGCCAAGCAGCTGCGCCTGTCGCGCAACACGGTGCGCAACCACGTAGCCACCATCTACAGCAAGATCGGCGTGCACCGGCGCAGTGCGGCCATCGTCTGGGCGCGCGATCGCGGCATCACCGGCCACGAAAAGCCGCGGACGCGGGGCAAAGCCGGGAAAACCTGAGCCCCATCCGCCGAATTTACAAATTGAATCAAAATAATCAAGGGGTGCGCCTGCGCGAAGATGCCGCCGCGTTCGCGCAGCCGCACCCTCAAAAAACGCCATTTCCATAAAAAATGGCAGCAACACCCCGCTAAAAAACAGAACTGACGCCAGATTGCGCAAACCCTGCGCAGGTTCTTACGATCCGCCGATCAAGCCGCCGTCCCAAGGCGTGCGGCGCGATCCCCGCAAGCCCCTCTGGAGAGTCCGTTCATGCAGACCGCCTACATCCCCGTTCCCAAACCGAGCAAGACGCTGCCCCCGCCCGCCTGGAGCAGCGAGGCCGTGATGGCGCTCTACGAGCTGCCGTTCATGGACCTGGTGCACCGCGCACAACAGACGCACCGCGCCCACTTCGATCCGAACGGCATCCAGCTGTCGAGCCTGTTGTCGATCAAGACCGGGGGCTGTCCCGAGGATTGCGGGTACTGCTCGCAGTCCTCGCGCTACGACACGGGCCTGGAAGCGGAAAAGCTGATGCCGCTGGACGAGGTGCTGGCCGCGGCCCGCGCGGCACAAGCCGGCGGCGCGCAACGCTTCTGCATGGGCGCCGCCTGGCGCAGCCCCAAGCCGCACCATCTGGAGGCCGTGGCCGAGATGGTCAGCGCGGTCAAGGCGCTGGGCCTGGAAACCTGCGTCACGCTGGGCATGCTGCGCGAAGGCCAGGCCGAGCAGCTCAAGGACGCCGGGCTGGACTACTACAACCACAACCTGGACACGTCGCCGGAGTTCTACGGCAAGATCGTCACCACCCGCACCTACCAGGATCGTCTGGACACGCTGGAACGCGTGCGCGGCGCGGGCATCAACGTCTGCTGCGGCGGCATCGTGGGCATGGGCGAATCGCGCCGCGAGCGCGCCGGCCTGATCGCGCAGCTGGCCAACATGGAGCCCTACCCCGAGTCGGTGCCGATCAACAACCTGATGCGAGTGGAAGGCACGCCGCTGGCCGACGTCGAGGCGCTGGACCCGTTCGAGTTCGTGCGCACCATCGCCGTGGCGCGCATCACGATGCCGCGCGCCATGGTGCGCCTGTCGGCCGGCCGCGAGGCCATGGACGACGCGATGCAGGCGCTGTGCTTCATGGCGGGCGCCAATTCGATGTTCTACGGCGACGTGCTGCTGACCACGGGCAACCCGCGCATGGAAGCCGACCAGCGCCTGCTGCAACGCCTGGGCATGCGGATCGACGCGGGCACGCACAGCCACTCGCACGCGCACCAGGACCTGCACGCGGCCCCGGCCCACACGCATTCCCATGACTGCGCCCACCCCGGCGCGCACGACGCCCCCGCATGCCGCTGACGCCGGGCCTGTTCTACCTGTTGGCCAGTGTGGCCTGCAGCGTCGGCGTGGCCGCGCTGCTCAAGCTGGCGCGGCGCTGGCAGGTGGACGTGCGCCAGGTCATCCTGGCGAACTACGCCGTGGCCGCCCTGCTCTGCTGGCTGGTGCTGCGGCCCGACCCCGCGGCACTGCTGACGCCGCAGACGCCCTGGCTGGTGCTGGCCGCGCTGGGCGTCTTGCTGCCCAGCGGCTTCATGGCCATGGCGCTGGCCGTGCGCCACGCAGGCGTGGTGCGCAGCGATGCGGCGCAGCGGTTGTCGCTGTTCATTCCGCTGCTGGCGGCTTTTCTGCTGTTCGGCGAACCGGTCACCGCCCGCAAGCTGGGCGCGATTGCGCTGGCGTTCGGCGCGCTGTTCTTCCTGCTGCGCCGGACGGCGGCCAGGCCTGACGCGCCGGCATCATCCCTGACGGAACCCCACGCCCTGTGGCTCTGGCCGCTGGCGGTGTGGGTGGCCTATGGGCTGGTGGACATCCTGTTCAAGCAGATGGCGCGCGCCGGCACGGCGTTCGCGGGCGGCCTGCTGCTGGCGTTCACGCTGGCGGGCGTGCTGACGCTGGCCTATCTGCTGTGGCGCCGCGTGGCCTGGGCGCCACGCCACCTGGTGGCGGGCGTGGCGCTGGGCGGCCTGAACTTCGCCAACATCCTGACCTATATCCGGGCGCACCAGGCGCTGCCCGAGCACCCCGCACTGGTGTTTGCGTCCATGAACATGGGGGTGATCACGCTGGGCACGCTGGTCGGCGCCCTGGTGTTTCGCGAACCGCTGACCCGCTGGAACGGCCTGGGGCTGTTGCTGGCGCTGGCGGCCATCGTGCTGATGGCCCCAATCTAAATCACGTTCCGGTGCGCTTGCGCCGTTCTGCCTCGGCCTGATCCCGTTCGTCGTCGCGGGCATCCGGCTCGGGCGCAGGCGCCGGCACGGGGTTCGAGACCACGCCGGCAATCGGAGGCAGTGGGGCTGCGGGTTCGGCTGCCGGCTCGACGGCAGGCTCTGTGGCAGGCTGAGCCGCCGATTCGGCGGTCGATGCCTGCCCCGCGTCAGCGACCGGCTCGGCAATGGGAGGATCGACCGCCCCTGCCCCCTCGACCGGCGCGGGCGCGGCCGACGGGTCGGGCTGGACCATTTCGATGTTGAGGTCGTTTTCGACGTCGACCCGCGGATCGAGCACGGCCGCTGCGGGCGAGCTTTGCAGGGTATCGGGCATGGGCACGAAATGCACCGGGGCCTCGTCGACCTGATGCGCGCCGGTGACGCGGGTGGGCCGCACCTGCCACACCAGGATCAGCGCGCAGGCGGAAATGAAGACGTAGTACATGCTGGGCCCGGCCAGCGACATCAACAGGCCCGCGATCATGGGGCCGACACAGGCGCCCACGCCGTAGGTCATGAGCAGCACGGCCGACAGGCTGACACGGCGCTCGGACTCGACGTGATCGTTGGCGAAGGCGGCGCCCAGCGGGTACAGGGTGAATTGCAGGATGCCGAAGACGCAGGACATGGCCACCAGCGCCCAGTAGGGCAAGGTGAACCAACCCCACATGACGGTGGGCAGCACGACCAGCAACAGGGCGTTGAAGCGGATCAGGCCGGCACGGTTGATGCGATCGGACAGCCAGCCCATGGGCCACTGCGACAGCAGGCCGGCGGTCACGGCGGCCGCAACGAAGATGGCGGCCTGCGAGGTGGACAGGCCATGCTTGGCGCCGTACACGGCAGCCAGGCCGTAGAAGGCGCCCGACAGGTTACCCGCCACGAACAGCACGGTCATGGACAGCGGCACGCGCCGCATGAAGAAGCGGATGTCGAGCGCGGCCGGCAGCGGCGTGGGCGGGTGCGAGCGGGCCGTAACGGCAATGGGCACCAGGCACAGCACCAGGCACATGGCCACCAGGGTCAGGGGCCGCAGGTCAAGGGTGGCGTAGGCGGTCAGGGCCAGCTGGCCCAGCACAGTGCCCAGGCCGGACACCACCATGTAGACGGAGAAGACGCGTCCGCGCTGGTGGTTTTCGGTTTGTTCGTTGAGCCAGCTTTCGATGACCATGAATTCGGTCACCATGACGATGCCCGAGATGACGCGGAACACCAGCCACAGCGGCATGGAGTCGACCAGCGTCTGGGCCAGGATCATGCTGGTGGCGATGGCCGCACAGGCGACGAAGGCGCGGATGTGGCCGACGCGGATGATGAGTTTGTGCCCCAGCCGCGCGCCGCACACCAGGCCCAGGTAGTAGCCGGCGATGAGGGTGCCGATCCAGACCTCGCTGACAGACTGCGCAGTGAGCCTCAACCCCATGTAGGTGTTGAAGAGACCGGTGCCGATGAGCATCAGCAGGGTCGCGAAATACAGCGACGAGAAGGAGGAGATGGTGGCGAGCATGGCGTTGGGCAACCGCTGCTGGCGGTAGCGCGGCGAGCCGCCTGAGCGGCCCGCGCGTTAAGCGGTGAAACGAGACTACGCGGGGAACATCAGGCCTGCGACAGCAGGGTCGCGGCGTCGCTGACTTCGAACTTGCCAGGACCTTCGATGTTCAGGTGCTTGACCACGCCGTCGACGATGAGGGCGGAGTAGCGCTGCGAGCGCACGCCCATGCCGCGCTGGATCAGGTCCAGTTCCAGGCCCAGGGCCTTGGTCCACAGGGCGGAACCGTCGGCGAGCATGCGAACCTTGCCTTCGGTCTTTTGTTCACGGCCCCAGGCGCCCATGACGAAGGCGTCGTTGACGGACACGCACCAGATTTCGTCGACGCCTTTGGCCTTGAGGGCGGCGGCTTGCTCGACGTAGCCAGGCAGGTGTTTGGCGGAGCAGGTGGGGGTGAAGGCGCCGGGCAAGGCAAACAGGGCGATGGTCTTGCCACGGGTCAGGTCGGCGACCTGGAAGGCGTTGGGGCCGAGGGAGCAGCCTTCGCTTTCGGTTTCGATGAATTCGGTCAGGGTGCCATCGGGCACGCGGTCGCCGACTTTGATGGTCATGGGGAGATCTCCGGTATGTGATGGGGGTGTTGCATTGGGGCGCAAGGCGCCCCACAACCGCCATCATAGTTCTTGCGCGCGGCGGCTGCAGGCGGGCAGGCCGGAATGCGAAAAAAAGAAGCACAGTCTGATACGACTCCACACTTCCAATGAAACGGCATGCAACGTGATCGTTGCCATAATGTGACGGTGATCAATGGCTGTCGCGCAGAGGTGGCGCGATGGGCGCTTTGTGGAGGGATATCGATGCGTCAATTACTGATGGGCCTGGCCTGGATGATGGCCGCGGCCACGCCGGCCTGGGCCGCTCCGGATGCCGCGGAGCAGGCGCAATTTGAATCGTTCGTGGTGGCGGCGGGTGCCTCCAACGGCGCCGCCCGGGCTTGCGGGGCGTCTGAACCGGACCTGGCGCAGCACGAGGCAACGTCCCGCAAGAACCTTGAGCGCTATGCCAAGGAATATGGGTTTTCTGCTTCGGGGTACGACGGGCTTTATCAGAAGGGGCTTTCTGATGGGACGACGATGATGGAAGAAATGAAGCGCTCGGGGGTGGATGGTTGCCGGGGGGTGCTCGGCAGCTTTCAGAATGAGCGGGTGATTTCCTACGAAGATATGAAGGCGGCTCTGGCTGAGGTCAGTGATGGGTTGCCTGGGGAGAGTGCTGAGAAGTAGGTTTCTGGTGGCGGCTAAAGAGTTATTGCTGGCGTCGGGCTGATTTCTTATGCCGCCCGGAGCGCCGGGGGCAGGCGGTGGGCGGGGCTACGATTGCGGTCCGGTGCCTTCGCTCCGGACTTCCCCTTCGTCATCTTCGTTGTCGCCTCCGGCGACTGCCTTCAGATTCCCTCGGGCGCATCTACACGCCCCGCCCACCGCCTGCCCCCGACGCTCCGGGCTCCGTTATCTCGGGTTTGGGCGCTGCTCAAACACGAGGCAGGCTTCATGGATCGCTGCCTTTATGCCGGCTAATGGGATCAGCGCGGTATTGAAGGCCGGCTTTCTTTCTTGAAGGCTGGCTTTCTTTCCAACTGAGTGGATCTTCCCCGCGGCCTTGCTGAGCGGCCACAGCACCTTCGCACGCACTTCCCCGCAATCGCGAAGCGCCAGCATCACGACGCACGACGGTGCGTAAGCCGGGGCCGGCTGCCCGCGCAGCCGGTTTCGGCGGGCGACGCAAACCTCGCCCCTCCCCTCCGACCTGGCGGCCTCTCATCAGCCGCTACTGCCAGCCCCTGGCGGCGGGGTTGCTCGGGGGGCGCAACCTCGATGCGCCCGAGGGAATCTGAAGGAGGGACCGCAGGTCCGGACGAAGATGACGACGGGGCAGTCCGGAGCGAAGGCTCCGGACCGCAATCGTGGGCGCGCCCCCCGAGCAACCCCGCCGCCAGGGGCGACCCACGAAGAACCAACCTACACGCCCAGTCCGTTCTGCTTGAACCAATCCAGCATTCTTTGCCACGCCTGTTCGGCCTCCGCCTTTCGGTAACTCGGCCGGTAGTCGGCGTGGAAGGCGTGCGGGGCTTCGGGGTAGACGTCGATGCGCGAGGCCTTGGCGGCGGCGGGGCCCTTGGCGAGTTCGATGCGCATCTTGTCGACGTCGGTCAGGGGGATGCCGGCGTCCTTGCCGCCGTAGGCGCCCAGGACGGGGGCCTTGAGGTCGTTGACCTGGCTCAGGACGGACTTGGGTTTGAGGTCGCTGGGTTCGCCGCCCAGTTGGCCGTAGAAGGCGGCGCCGGCTTTGAGTTTGGGGTTGTGGGCGGCGTAGAGCCAGACTTGGCGGCCGCCCCAGCAGAAGCCGACGATGCCGAGCTTGTCGGCGCTGCCGCCGTTGGCGGCGGCCCAGGCGGTGGTGGCGTCCAGGTCGGCCTCGACTTGTTTGTCGGGGACCTTGCTGATGATCTCGGCTTGCAGCTTGGGGATTTCGGTGTACTTGGACGGGTCGCCCTGGCGGGCGAAGAGTTCGGGGGCGATGGCCAGGTAGCCCAGGTGGGCCAGGCGGCGGCAGACGTCCTGGATGTATTCGTGGACGCCGAAGATTTCGGAGATGACCAGGACGGTGGGCAGGTTTTTCTTGCCGGCGGGCGCGGCACGGTAGGCCGGCATCTTGCCGTCGGTGGTGGGGATGTCGACCTTGCCGGCGGTGAGGCCGTTGGCGTCGGTGTGGATGGCGGTCTGGGCGACGGCGGGGCCGGCGGCCAGCGAGAAGCCGGCGGCGACGGTGGTGGCGATGAAGCCTCGCCGGTCCAGTCGCAGGGGCGGCAGCAGGCTGTCGAAATGGGCGTCCTGGTCTTTCATCATGAATCTCCGGGCAAAGGGCGGGCTGCCGGACGCCAGTTTGCTTGACTGGGCGTCGCGGCGGACCGCCGGGTTCACTTCAGGGAGAAGTCCACGCGCGAGGGCTGGCCCTCGTCCTTGATGCCATCGGCGTTCAGTTGCGGGGCAACGATGAACACGCGATCCGCGAGTCCTTCCTGGGCTTGCAGCTTCTCATAGACCGCTTGCGCGCGGGCGTCGGCCAGTTGGCGCAACTGTTCGTCGCCGACCTGGGCCACGCCGCGCAGCATCTCCTCCATTTCTGCCGGCGGCACGGACTTGGCCATGCCGATGAAATTGCGGGGTTTGTCCTTGATGTCGGTGTCGTCGTAGACCTTTTCGAGGTACTTGACGCGTTCGGCGGCGGAAACTTCGACGCCGGCGGGGTCGGGCTTCTTGCCGCGCGGGGCGACGTCGCGGGCCTTGGCGGCGCGGATCTTGGCGTCGACCCAGGCTTGGCGCAGGCCTTCCATGTCGGTCTTGGGGTCGGCGCGGCCGCTCAGGTCCATCTTGAGCGCGGGGCGGTCGGCCAGGGCCTTGGTGAGAGTTTCGATACGCTGCAGCGAGTCTTCGGTGAGCGCGGCGCTGCCCGGGGCGAATTCGACGTAGGACAGTTCTTCGCCGCCGCCAAAGGCGGATGCGAGCAGGCTGAAGGGCGAGGTGACGGCCTTGACGACAAGGTTGAGCAGCACGCGCACGACGATGCCGCCGACGGAGAATTCGGGATCGTCCAGCGAACCGGAGATGGGCAGGTTGATGTCGATGTTGCCGCGCGAGTCCTTGAGCAGCGCGACGGCCAGCAGCACGGGCAGCTTGGTGGCGTCGGGGCTGTTGGTCTTGTCGCCGAAGGTGAGCTGGTTGAGGATGACGTGGTTGGTGGCGAGCAGCGCGCGGTCCTTGATCTTGTATTCCAGGTCGACGGACAGTTTGCCGCGCTTGATGGGGTAGCCGACGTATTTGGCCGAATAGGTGTTGAAGCGCGGCAGGTCCACGCCCTTGGCCGAGGCCTTCAGGTCCAGCGACAGGAACTTGGCAAAGGGCTGCACGATGCCGCTGATGGACAGGGGCGCGGTGGTGTAGACGCGGCCGGTGACCTTGACCTTGGCGGGCTGCGGGTTGGTGGACGAGACGGCGGTGATGGAACCGTCGATGCTGGACAGTTCGGCGACGTAGTTGGGTTTGACGAAGCGGTCCGTGAAGGTCATGCGGCCGCGCGACAGGGTGACGCTGTTGAGCGAGATGTCGGGCATGCCGCCGCCCTTGGCGCTGGGCGCGGCGGCGGCCGCCGGGGCGGGCGGCGCGGCGTTGCGGCCGGGGGTCTGGGTGTCCTGGGTGATGGAGCCGCCGGCCTGGCCGGGCGCGGCGACGAGGTCCATGACGTTCAGGCGGCCCTGGGCGTTGAGCAGGATGCGGCCATAGAAGTCGTCGAGCGCGATGTCGCCCAGGGCGGCGCCGATCTTGTCGCCGGCCACCGAGATGTTCATGCCCGAGAAGGCCAGGCGTTTCCAGTTCAGGAAGTCGTCTTTGTTGACGCGGTCCTGCAGGTCGACGTCGGTGATGTCGACGCCGCCTTTCCAGCCGGCCTTCATGGGGGCGTTGCCGGCGGCAGCGGCGAACTCGGCGTCGCCCTTGGCGGCCAGGGTGATGGCGCGCACGGTGGCGTTCAGGCTGGAGGCGGCGTAGGGCGCGAAGGACGCGACGTTCAGGCCGGCCAGGTCGACCGAGGTCTTGACGGTGAGCGGCTGCGGGGTGAAGACGCCCTTGAGGTCGAGCTTGCCGTCGCCCTGGATGCCGGCGGCGGCCAGGGTGAAGTTGCTTTGGCCGGGGCCCATGGCCAGGCGGTCGGCGGTGACGGCGAGCTTTTGCAGGGCGATGTCCAGCGGCGGGTTCAGGGTTTCGTCGCGGGCCTTGAATTGGGCGAGTTCGGCGCGCACGCCGGTGGCGGACGCGTCGATGGCGCCGTTCTTGTCCAGGACGTGCACCTGGGCGGTGAGGCCGAGGCGGCCGTCCAGCAGTTGCACGGGCGAGAGGCTGCGCACGGCGGGGGCGAACGGCGCCAGGGCGACGTTGCCCAGCCGGACCGACAGTTCGAGCGACAGGGGTTGCAGCACCAGCGGCCCCTTGGCGCGGATCCAGCCGCCGTCGGTGCTGTTGTCCACGGTGAGCCAGAGGTTGATGGGCTGGTCCTTGACCTGCGGCAGCGCCACGCCTTCGACAGTGACGGCCAGGCCGGTCATGGTGTAGTCGAGCTTGCTGATGGCGTCGGTGACGTAGAGCTCGCCTTCGTGGATATTGAAGGCGTCGAGCGTGACCTTCCATTCGGCAGGCGCGGCGGGGGTGGCCGGGGTGCCGTCGGCGGCGGGAGCGGCGCCTGCGGCGGGGGCAGATGCCGTGGCCGCGGCGGGGACACCGCCCGGTGCAGCCGCTGGCTTGCCGGAGGCTGCGGTAGCGGCAGGCGTACCGGCAGCGGGCGTTGCCTGGCCGGGCGACGCGGCGGTCGGCGCGGTGGAGGCGCTGGCGGCGGGCGTACCGGCTGTGGGTGCAGCGCCCTTCCCGGCTTCTGCGGCAGTGGCGGCCGGTGCCGCGGCTACCTTGGCGGGGGCTTGCTTGGCGGCATCGAGCTTGGCGGCGTCGGTCTTCGCGGGTTCGGCCTTGGGCGCGTCAGCTTTTGCCGCGGCGGGCTTGGCGGCGGCGGGCTTGGCCGCCGGGGCCGGGCCGCCCAGCGCCTTGAGCTTGTCGACCACGTCCTGCCAGTTCAGGTGCTGGTTGCTGTAGCGGCGCGCATAGACCTGCGGGGCCCACAGGCCGACGTCGCCGACGTAGACCTGGCGGGCGATGGGTTCGAGTTCGAGGCGGCTGACGGTCAGGGCGCTCCAGGCGGCGAGGCTTTCGCCGGCGGTGTCGCGCAGGTCGAACTGGCGCAGGCCCAGGTCGCCGACGACGCGGATCTTGGGCGGGGCGTCCTTGGGCTGTTCGAAGACGACCTGCAGGTTGGAGTCGAGCAGCGCGCGTTCCAGCTTGAAGGGCAGCGGCATGGGCCAGACGTCGGCCCATTTTTCGAGTTGCAGGCCGGTGAAGGCCACCCGCAGGGTCGATGACGGAACCTTGTCGAAGGGCCGCGCCACGCCGGTCAGGTCGAACGGGCTGCCGTTGATGCGCAGGTGCAGCCGGGGCTGCACGTCGATGTCGGTGGCGTAACCGAAGGTGGAGATGAACGGCACGCCCACGGCCAGTTCGTCGATGACCTGCTTGCGGCCGGTGACCTTGTCGTCCAGCGTGACGACGCCGCCTTCGATCACCATGTTGTTCAGGGAGAATCGCGGCGGGCCTTCGTCGGGCTTGGGCGGTTCTTCGGGCTTGGCAGCCGTCATCTCGGCCACGCGCTGCTGGATGTCGGAGAAATTGAAGCGGGTGACGTCTTCGCGCACGATCGAGACGGTGGGCGCGCGCAGGGTGAAGCGGTCGACCACGGGGGCGAACCAGAACAGCGAGGACCAGGCGGCGCTGACGTCCAGTTCGGCGGCGGTGAGCAGCGGCGTCTGCGAGCCGGGCTGGGCCACGGCGAGATCGCGCGCGCGCACGGTCAGGGTGAAGGGATTGAAGGTGATCTTGCCGACGGAGACGTCGCGGCCGATCATCTTGGCCACATCCTGGGTCAGGACGTTATGCAGGACCTTGGGCACCTGCCATGCTGCAACGCCGCACAGGATCAGCGCCACGGCCACGACGCCCAAGAGAATCTTGCCTAAGCGGCGGGTGAACCGGAACTTGGGCATCCGCAAGGGCATTACGCGTCTCCTGATACGAATTGAAGGCCATTATCGCGTCCTTCGAGCAAATGTGGGGTGCTTTTTGCGGCCCATCCCGAAAAGCAAAATGCCCCCGCAGGGGCATGAAAACATAAGGTTCTTTTATTCTTCAGCAAGGCCGGGCCGATAAACCCTCGTTATCATAGGCGTATCAATGGCCCCGCCACGGCCTGCCGGGGCCAGGCTTTTCAATCATTAACAATTCTCGGTCCCGATTCCCATGTCCACGCCCACCCCCACCTTGAGCCACCTGGATGAAGCCGGCCAGGTCCGTATGGTCGATGTGATCGCCAAGACGGACAGCGAGCGCGTGGCCGTCGCCGCCGCCAGCGTCCGCATGAACGAGGTGGCCTATGGCCTGTTGACGCAGCCGGGCCGCGGCAAGGGCGAGGTGCTCAACACCGCGCGCGTGGCCGCCATCCTGGCCGCCAAGCGCTGCGCCGAACTGATTCCCCTGTGCCACAGCCTGCCGCTGTCGTTCGTGGGGGTGGAATTCTCGCTGGACGACGCCGCGCACCGCATCGACATCCAGGCGACCTGCCGCACCAGCTACAAGACCGGTGTCGAAATGGAAGCCATGACGGCCTGCAGCGTGGCCGCGCTGACCATCTACGATATGTGCAAGGCGGCGGACAAGGGCATCGTGATCGAACAGGTACGCCTGAAGTTCAAGGCGGGAGGAAAAAGCGGTGAATGGCGCAACGATTGATCTTCTGTATTTCGCCCGCGTGGCCGAACTGGTCGGCAAGCGGACCGAAGCCTGGCCGCTGGACGGCGAATCCACCGGGGCGCAGCTGCTGGCGGCGCTGGGCGAACGCTATCCGCAGCTGGAACCGGCCTCGCGGCTGAAGCTGGCCATCAACCAGACCCACGCCAAGCCGTCGGCGACGATACGCGCGGGCGACGAGGTGGCGGTGTTCGAACCCGTCACCGGAGGCTGAGCGCCATGGTCATCGTGCAGGAAGCCGATTTCGACGCGGCCGCACTGACGGCGGCCCTGCGCGCCAGCGCCGGCCCGGGCGTGGGCGGCATCGTCACGTTCGTGGGCTATGTGCGCGACTACGCGCCGGACACCCCCACCGACACGCTGTACCTGGAACACTACCCCGGCATGTGCGAGCGCGAGCTCGAAGACATTGCCGCCACGGCGCGCGCGCGCTGGCAGCTGGACGGCACCGTGATCGTGCACCGGGTGGGCGCCTTGGCCCGCAACGCGCAGATCGTGTTCGTGGCCGCCGCCAGCGCCCACCGCGGCGATGCCTTCCGCGGCTGCGAATTCATCATCGACGCGCTCAAGACCCGCGCGCCCTTCTGGAAGCGCGAGACGCTGGCCGGCGGCGACAGCTTCTGGGTCGAACAGCGCCAATCCGACCAGGACCGCACGCAGTCCTGGGATGCCGACACCCCGCCCCCCAAGGAGACCGCATGAACGACGCCACCCCCGTCTCGCTGGCCTGCGCCGTGCTGACGATCAGCGACACCCGCAGCGCTGGTGACGACACGTCCGGCAACCTGCTGGCGCACAGCCTGGCGCAGGCCGGCCACCAATGCGTGCGGCGCGACATCGTCCGAGACGATATCTACCTGATCCGGCGTGTCATCAGCGACTGGATCGCCGACCCCGAGGTGCAGGTCATCCTGACCACCGGCGGCACGGGCTTTTCGCACCGCGACCATGTGCCCCAGGCCATCACCCCGCTGCTGGACCGCGAGATTCCTGGCTTTGGCGAACTGTTCCGCCAGCTTTCCTACACCGAGATCGGCAGCTCGACCATCCAGTCGCGCGCCTTTGCCGGGTCGGCCAACCAGACACTGCTGTTCTGCCTGCCGGGGTCCAACAACGCCTGCGAAACGGCCTGGACCAAGATCATCCGCGAACAGCTGGACAACAGCCATCGCCCCTGCAATTTCGCCACGCATCTTCAACACCGCGAACAAGACCACTGACCCCATGCTGGATTTCGATCAAGCCCAGACCCTGCTGGCCAATGCGGCCGCCCCGCTCGCCCGCCGCGAGCATGCCAGCCTGGCCGACGCCCCCGGGCGCGTGCTGGCTGCCGACCTGGACGCCACGGTGGACATCCCGCCGGCCGACAACAGCGCCATGGACGGCTACGCGGTGCGCCTGGCCGACTGGCAGCCGGGCGCCCGCCTGCCCATCCAGCAGCGCTGCTATGCCGGCGACACGCCCGAGCCGCTCAAGCCCGGCCACGCCATCCGCCTGTTCACGGGCAGCCTGGTGCCCGCGGGCGCCGACACGGTGGTGATGCAGGAAGACACGCACGAAGCCGATAACCAGGTGGAAATCACGCGCGAACCGCGCCTGGGCCAGCACATTCGCCTGCGTGGCGAAGACACGCTGGCCGGCGCCCCGCTGCTGGCCGCCGGCACCCCGTTGCAGGCCGCCCACATTGCCCTGCTGGCCTCGCAGGGCCTGGCCAGCGTGCCGGTGGTGGGCCGCCTGAAGGTCGGCATCCTGACGACCGGCGACGAACTGGTGCCGCCGGGCGGCGCGCGCGAGCCGGCGCAGATCTACAACTCCAACGGCCCGATGCTGGCCGCGCTGGTGCGCGGCATGGGCGCGGACCCTGCCCTGGTGCTGCACGCCCGCGACACCGAAGCCGACCTGCTGGCCGCATTCAAGACTTTGCTGGCCGAATGCGACCTGGTGCTGAGCGTGGGCGGCGTGTCGGTGGGCGAGCGCGATCTGGTCAAGCCGGCGCTGGCCGCGCTGGGCGGCGAACTGTCGCTGTGGAAGGTGCGCATGAAGCCGGGCAAGCCGGTGGCGCTGGCACAGATCGACGGCAAGCCGGTGGTGAGCCTGCCGGGCAATCCGGTGTCGGCCTACGCCGTGTTCACGCTGCTGGTGTCGCCGCTGGTGCGGCGCATGCAGGGCCGCGAGGAATTGTTCCCGCCGGTCAGCCGGTTGCCGCTGCGCACCGAGCATCCGCGCCAGGATGCGCGCGAGGAATTCCTGCGCGTGCAGCGCCGCACGGGCGACGACGGCAACGCCGAACTGGTGCCTTACGGCCATCAAGGGTCTGGCGTGATCAGTTCACTGCCCTGGGCCACGGGCCTGGCGCGTCTGCCGGCCGACGTGCCGGTGCAGGACCGCGACCGCGTTCCCTACTACGACCTGCGTCACTGGCTGGCGTAGCGTTCGGCGGCGGCCAGGTCGTCGGGCGTATTCAGGTTCATGAACGCGTCCGGCGCATCGTCGAAGGCGGCGGCCACGCCGCCCGCCTGCGACTGCCACAGGCCGACCTTGCGTTCACCGCCGGCCAGGTAATCACGCAGCGCCGGCAATAAGGCCGGGCGCACGGCCATGCAGGCCGGATGGCGCCGGCCACCGGCCACGGCATAGGCCAGCGGCGCGCCGGCCGCTTGCGCCGCGGCGATCAGGCGGGCCGCCAGGTCGCCGGGCAGGAAAGGCGTATCGCAAGGCACGGCCACCACCCAATCACACGCAGCGGCGGCGGCCAGCCCGGCGGCAAGGCCGGCCAGCGGCCCTTGCCAGGCGCCCAGCGCGTCGATGTCGTCGGCCACGACCCGCCCGTAGCGGGCATAGACGTCAACGTTGCGGTTGGCGCTGATGATCAACGTGCCCACTTGCGGCGCCAGACGCTGCGCCACGTGGGCCACCAGCGGCTCGCCGCGCAGCACCGCCAGGCCCTTGTCACGGCCATCCATGCGCGCGCCCTGGCCGCCGGCCAGGATCAGGCCGGCGATGCGCTGCGGATCCAGATGGGGTGCCGGATCAGCCACCGATGTAGCTCATTTCGACTTTGCGGGCCGGGTCGGCCATGTGGCGGCCGCGCTGTTCCGAATAGTTGTCGCCGCGGCCGGCCCAGATGCCCGTGAGGATGGCGGCCAGTTCGTCGTCGCTGGCGCCGTCGCGCAGCGGCGCGCGCAGGTCGTAGCCCTGGTGCGCGAACAGGCACAAAAAGAGCTTGCCTTCCGGCGACAGGCGCGCGCGCGTACAGCCGCCACAGAAGGCATGGGACACGCTGGAGATGACGCCGATCTCGCCGCCGCCATCCAGGTAGCGCCAACGCTCGGCGACACGGCCCATGTCGTCGGCGGCCACCGGCGCCAGCGGATAGACCGCGCCGATGCGCGCCAGCACTTCCTGGCTGGGCACGACTTCGGTGAGGTTCCAGCCGTTGGTGTTGCCGACATCCATGTATTCGATGAAGCGCAGGATGTGGCCGCTGTGGCGGAACCGTTCGGCCATGGGCAGGATCTGGGCGTCGTTCAGGCCGCGCCGCACCACCATGTTGACCTTGACGGGGGCCAGGCCCGCGCGGGCGGCGGCATCGATGCCGCGCAGCACGTCGTCGGGCGTGAAGCCGCTGTCGCTCATGTCCTGGAACATGGCGGCGTCCAGCGCGTCCAGGCTGACGGTGACGCGGGTCAGGCCCGCGGCTTTCAGGTCGGCGGCCTTGCGTTCGAGCACGCTGCCGTTGGTGGTCAGGGTCAGTTCCAGCGGCTGGCCGGCGGGCGTGCGCACGTCGGCCAGCAGGCCCACCAGGTTTTCCAGGTGCTTGCGCAGCAGGGGCTCGCCGCCGGTCAGGCGGATCTTTTCGACGCCCAGGCGGGTGAACACGCCGGCCAGGCGCGCGATTTCCTCGAACGACAGCAGGTCGGAATGCCGCATGAAGGTGTAGTCGGCGTCGAAGACCTCGCGCGGCATGCAGTAGGTACAGCGGAAGTTGCAGCGATCGGTGACCGAAATGCGTAGGTCGCGCAGCGGCCGCGCGCGCAGGTCGAGCGCGGGCTGGCCCGGCGCGGGGGGCGCGACGGGGGCCGGCAGGTCGTTGCGGCGATCAGCAAGAAGGATCACTTTGCTCATGGAATCATCATAGCCCGGTGCGCTCAGGCAAAGGCCTCGTCCAGGGTTTGCAGCTGGCCGGTATGGCTGGCGTCGTAGCCGACCAGCTGGCCCACGTAGCCGACGTAGTCGGGGCTGCGCATGAGGGTCAGCAGGTCCTGCATGGCGGGCGTATCGAGCGAGGTCTTGCGGATGGCAAAGAAATAGCGTTCGCGCACCAGCGGAATGAAGTCCAGGCCGAAGCGGCAGGCGGCGGTTTCCACGCCCACGCCGGTGTCGGCCATGCCGCTGGCGATGTGGGCGGCAATGGCCATGTGGGTGAATTCGTTGGTTTCGTAGCCCTGCACCTCGCTGATCGACACGCCCGCGCGTTGCAGCATCAGGCCCACCAGGTAGCGGGTGCTGGAGCCGATCTGGCGGTTGACGAAGCGCACGTCCTGGCGCGCCAGGTCGGCCATGCCGCGGATCCGCTTGGGGTTGCCGGCAATGACGAACAGGCCCGTGTTGCGCACCGCCAGGTGGATCAGCAGGTATTCGTCGGCGTGCAGCCACTGGGCGTAGCGTTCCATGATGGGCGCCTCGAAGTCGCCCAGCGGCACCTGGAAGCCGGCCAGATCGCATTCGTGGCGTTCCAGCGAGGCCAGGGCCTCGATGGCCGTGCGGTAGCGCAATTCCAGCCCCGGCTTGCGCGTGCCCATGTGTTCCATCAGCGATTCCACGGCAAAGCCATGGCTGGCGTGCAGCCGCAGGTGGGGGCCGTTTTCGGGCAGCAGCCGCGCCAGTTCTTCCTGCAACTCGGACGCCATGCTGTCCAGGGTGGGCATCAGCCGCGCCTCGATGCGGCGGTTGGCCCACAACAGGCGCTGCGCGAACGGCGACAGCTGCGTGCCCTGGCGCCGGTTGGTGATCAGCAGCTGGGTGCCGAAGATGCCTTCGAAACGGCGTAGCACGCCCCAGGCGTGGCGGTACGACAGCCCGCAGGCGCGACAGGCGCCGGCGATGTTGCCGGTGGCGTCGATGGCGGCCAAGAGCGCCAGCATGTCCTGCAAGGGCACGGGCGCCGCGTCGTCTCCGCCCAGGGTCCATTGGGGCCGCAGGCCGATCTTATATGTCATTTATTTCTTATTGAACGGGTTTAATTACCTGTTTAGAGTACACAAATAACGCGGCGCATGGGTAATTAATATGTTTTTTAAAGCATATTAAACCTCTGGACGCCGCCCCACGATAAAACCCCTGCAATGGGGTCCAGCACACAACTGGAGGAGACCGCCATGCGTCAGCGCGAGGCAAAATCCGATCTGGCGTCCAGCGGGGGCGCCCGAGGCGGCCCGTTGGCCCTTGATGCCGCCCAGGCATCGGCCAGCCCGTCCATCGCCGCCACGGCCCGCATCCTGGCCCAGCTGAAAGACCAGCCCGGCCCGCTGTTGCCGGTGCTGCATGCCGTGCAGCACGAATTGGGCTGTATTCCGGCCGAGGCGGTGCAGACCATCGCCGAGGCCCTGAACCTGTCCCGCGCCGAAGTGCATGGCGTCATTACCTTCTACCCCCACTTTCGCAGCGAGCCGGCCGGGCGCCACACGCTGGAAGTGTGCCGCGCCGAAGCCTGTCAGGCCATGGGCGGCGAACACCTGGCCGCCCACGCGCGCCAGGCACTGGGCTGTGATTTCCACGCCAGCACGCACGACGGCGATTTCACGCTGGAACCGGTGTATTGCCTGGGCCTGTGCGCCCAGTCGCCTGCGGTGATGATCGACGGCCAGCCGCATGCCCGGGTCACGCCGGACAAGCTGGACCGGCTGCTGCGCCGCACGCGGGAGGCCGGCCAATGACCGCCCCCATCACGATCTACGTGCCGCGCGACGCTGCGGCGCTGGCCATGGATGCCGACGCCGTGGCCCAGGCCATCGAGCAGGCGGCCGATGAACGCGGCCTGGCCGTGCAGGTGGTGCGCAACGGTTCGCGCGGGCTGCTGTGGCTGGAACCGCTGGTGGAAATCGCCACGCAGGACGGCCGCCTGGCCTATGGCCCGGTGCAGCCCGAAGACGTGCCCGCCCTGTTCGAGGCCGGCTGGCTGACGGGCGGTGAACACCCGCTGCGCCTGGGCCTGACCGAAGAAATCCCCTACCTGAAGCACCAGGAACGGCTAACGTTCGCCCGGGTCGGCGTGATCGACCCGCTGTCGCTGCAGGACTACGCCGCGCACGGCGGGCTGCAAGGATTGAAACGCGCGCTGGCCATGGAACCGGCCGCCATCGTCGACGAGATGGTCGCATCGGGCCTGCGAGGCCGCGGCGGCGCGGCGTTTCCCACGGGGATCAAATGGAAGACGGTGCTGGGCTCGCCCGCCGACCGCAAGTACATCGTCTGCAATGCCGACGAGGGCGACTCGGGCACCTTTGCCGACCGCCTGCTGATGGAAGGCGACCCCTATGTGCTGATCGAGGGCATGACCATCGCCGGCCTGGCGGTGGGCGCCACCTACGGCTACATCTACGTGCGGTCCGAATACCCGCACGCGATCGCCACGCTGGAAGCCGCCATCGAGCGGGCCCGCAGCGTGGGCTGGCTGGGCGATGACGTGCACGGCAGCGGCCGCCGCTTCGACCTGGAAGTGCGCAAGGGCGCAGGCGCCTACATCTGCGGCGAAGAAACCTCGCTGCTGGAAAGCCTGGAAGGCAAGCGCGGCGTGGTGCGCGCCAAGCCGCCGCTGCCCGCGATCTCGGGCCTGTTCGGCAAGCCTACGGTCATCAACAACGTGATCTCGCTGGCCACGGTGCCGATCATCCTGGCCAAGGGCGCGGCCTATTACCGCGACTATGGCGTGGGCCGTTCGCACGGCACGCTGCCGTTCCAGCTGGCCGGCAACCTCAAGCAAGGCGGGCTGGTGGAAAAGGCCTTCGGGCTGAGCCTGCGCGACCTGCTGTATGACTTTGGCGGCGGCAGCGCGTCCGGCCGCCCCTTGCGGGCGGTGCAGGTCGGCGGCCCCCTGGGCGCCTACCTGCCGCAATCGCAATGGGATGTGCCGCTGGACTACGAGGCCTACGTGCAGATCTCGGCCATGATCGGCCACGGCGGCCTGGTGGCGTTCGACGACACGGTCGACATGGCGCGCATGGCGCGCTACGCGATGGAATTCTGCGCCATCGAATCCTGTGGCAAGTGCACGCCCTGCCGCATCGGCTCGACCCGCGGCGTGGAAACCATCGACAGGATTTCGGCCGGCGGCCCCGACCGCGCGCAGCAGGTACACCTGCTGCGCGACCTGTGCGACACGATGCTGGGCGGATCGCTCTGCGCGCTGGGGGGCATGGCGCCCTACCCCGTGCTGTCGGCGCTGAACCACTTCCCGCAGGACTTCGGCATCGATACCCCTCAGCCCGCCGCTCACCCGGCCTGACCCCGAGACCGCCATGCTAGAAACCGTCATCAAGCGCGACCGCGATCTGGGCACCCCGGCGCGGGTGTCCGAGCAGACCGTCACCCTGACCATCGATGGCCAGGAAATCACCGTGGCCGAAGGCACCTCGCTGATGCGCGCGGCTGCCGAGGCCGGCATCAACATCCCCAAGCTGTGCGCCACCGACAGCCTGGAGCCCTTCGGGTCGTGCCGGCTGTGCCTGGTGCAGATCGAAGGGCGCCGCGGCTATCCCGCGTCGTGCACCACGCCGGCCGAGAACGGCATGGTGGTGTACACCGAAACGCCCAAGCTGCACGACCTGCGGCGCGGCGTGATGGAGCTGTACATTTCCGACCACCCGCTGGACTGCCTGACCTGTCCGGCCAACGGCGACTGCGAACTGCAGGACATGGCCGGGGTGGTGGGCCTGCGCAACGTGCGCTACGGCTACGACGGCGCCAACCATTTGAAGAGTGAAAAGGACGAGTCCAATCCGTACTTCACCTACGACGCGTCCAAATGCATCGTCTGCAACCGCTGCGTGCGCGCCTGCGAGGAAACCCAGGGCACCTTCGCGCTGACGATCTCGGGCAAAGGCTTCGCCTCGCGCGTGTCGCCGGGGCAGGACCAGCCTTTCCTGGAAAGCGAATGCGTGTCCTGCGGCGCCTGCGTGCAGGCCTGTCCCACGTCCACCCTGCAGGAAAAGACCGTCATCATGATGGGCCAGGCCGAGCATTCGGTCGTGACCACCTGCGCCTACTGCGGCGTGGGCTGCGGCTTCAAGGCCGAGATGAAGGGCCAGGAAGTGGTGCGCATGGTGCCCTGGAAAGACGGCCAGGCCAACCGCGGCCACTCGTGCGTGAAGGGGCGCTTTGCCTGGGGCTACGCCACGCACAAGGAACGCGTGCTCAAGCCGATGATCCGCAAGCACATCACCGATTCCTGGAAGGAAGTGTCCTGGGACGAGGCGATCAACTATGCCGCGTCGGAATTTCGCCGCATCCAGGGCCAATTCGGCCGTGACGCGGTGGGCGGCATCACGTCGTCGCGCTGCACCAACGAAGAAACCTGGCTGGTGCAGAAGCTGGTGCGCGCCGCCTTCGGCACCAACAACGTCGACACCTGCGCGCGGGTCTGCCATTCGCCCACCGGCTACGGCCTGAAGCAGACGCTGGGCGAATCGGCCGGCACGCAGACGTTCGATTCGGTCATGCATACCGACGTGGTGATCGTGATGGGCGCCAACCCGTCCAGCGGCCACCCCGTGTTCGCCTCGCGCCTGAAGCGCCGGCTGCGCCAGGGCGCGCGCCTGATCGTGATCGACCCGCGCCGCATCGAACTGGTGAGCTCGCCGCACATCAAGGCCGACTTCCACCTGCAGGTGCGTCCGGGCACCAATACCGCGCTGCTGTCGTCGCTGGCCCACGTGATCGCCACCGAAGGCCTGATCGACGAGGCCTTCGTGGCCGAACGCTGCGAAACCAAGGCATTCAATGAGTGGCGCGATTTCGTGTCGCTGCCCGAGAATTCGCCCGAAGCCATGGCCGAGATCACCGGCGTGCCGGCGCAGGCCGTGCGCGGCGCGGCGCGATTGTTCGCCACCGGCGGCAATGGCTCGATCTATTACGGCCTGGGCGTGACCGAACACAGCCAGGGGTCCACCACCGTGATGGCGATCGCCAACTTGGCCATGGCCACGGGCAACGTGGGCCGCGAGGGCGTGGGCGTGAATCCGCTGCGCGGCCAGAACAACGTGCAGGGTTCGTGCGACATGGGTTCGTTCCCGCACGAACTGCCCGGCTACCGCCACATTTCCGACAACGTCGTGCGGGCGCAATTCGAGGCGGACTGGGGCGTGACCTTGCAGCCCGAACCCGGCCTGCGCATTCCGAACATGTTCGAGGCCGCGCTGGGCGGCTCGTTCAAGGGCCTGTACTGCCAGGGCGAAGACATCGTGCAGTCCGACCCGAACACACAGCACGTGGCGGCGGCGCTGGCGGCGATGGAATGCATCGTGGTGCAGGACCTGTTCCTGAACGAAACCGCCAAGTACGCGCACGTGTTCCTGCCCGGCTCGTCGTTCCTGGAAAAGGACGGCACCTTCACCAACGCCGAACGCCGCATTTCGCGGGTGCGCAAGGTGATGGAACCGAAGAACGGCAAGTCGGACTGGGAAGTGACGGTGGCGCTTTCCAACGCGCTGGGCTACCCCATGAACTACCGCCATCCGCGCGAGATCATGGAAGAGATCGCGCGCCTGACGCCGACCTTCAGCGGCGTCAGCTACGAAAAACTGGACAAGCTGGGCAGCCTGCAATGGCCGTGCAATGACGATGCGCCGGAAGGCACGCCGATCATGCACATCGATGCCTTCGTGCGCGGCAAGGGCAAGTTCATGATCACCAAGTACGTGCCCACCGACGAGCGCAGCACGCGCCGCTTCCCGCTGCTCTTGACCACCGGGCGCATCCTGTCGCAATACAACGTGGGCGCGCAGACCCGCCGCACGCCCAACGTGATGTGGCACAGCGAAGACGTGCTGGAAATCCACCCGCAGGACGCGGAAGACCGCGGCGTGAAGGACGGCGACTGGGTTGGCGTGCAAAGCCGCGCGGGCGAAACGGTGCTGCGTGCGACGCTTACCGACCGGGTGCAGCCGGGCGTGGTATACACCACGTTCCACTTCCCCGAGTCCGGCGCCAACGTCGTCACGACCGACAACTCCGACTGGGCCACCAACTGCCCCGAATACAAGGTCACCGCGGTGCAGCTGACGCGGGTGTCCCAGCCTTCGGAATGGCAGCGCCAATGGTCGCGTTTCGCGGATATCCAGCAAAAGCTGCTGCGTGAACGTTCACGCGAAAGCGAAGCCGCGCTGACGGGGAAATAACCCCGACTGCCCCGGAACCGCCATGGACCCACGCCCCTCTTCCCCGTCCGACCGCCTCGATAGCGTGGCGGCCCAGGTGACCCGTGTACGGGCCGGCGCCATCGTGGCCGGCGCCCAGGCCGATCACCTGGCCGAGGAAACGCCGGTAGCGCTGGAATTCAACGGCATCAGCCACGCCACCATGCTGGCCACGCCGGCCGACCTGGAAGACTTCGCGGTGGGCTTTTCCTTGTCGGAAGGCATCATCGACAGCGTGGCGGACGTGCGCGGCATCGACGTGCTGCCGCAGTGCGACGGCATCGTGGTGCAGGTGGAAATCTCCAGCGCTTGCGAAGCGCGGCTGAAGTCGCGCCGCCGCGCCATGGCCGGGCGCACCGGCTGCGGCCTGTGCGGCGTGGAAACGCTGCCCGAAGTGCTGCGGCCCGTGGACCCGGTGCCGGCCGGCGCGCCGCTGGCCATCGGCGCGGTGCTGCGGGCCATGGGCGCCATGCGCGCGCGCCAGGCGCTGCACGACCTGACCGGCGCCACCCACGCCGCCGGCTGGGCGGACGCCGACGGCACGGTCGCGCTGGTACGCGAAGACGTGGGCCGCCACAACGCGCTGGACAAGCTGGTGGGCGCCCTGGCGCGCCAGGCCATGCAGGCCGGCGGCGGCATGGTGCTGGTGTCCAGCCGCGCCAGTTTTGAAATGGTGCAGAAAACGGCTTCTGCCGGCGTTGGCGTGCTGGCGGCGGTATCGGCCCCCACCGCGCTGGCGGTGCGGCTGGCGGACAGCGCCGGCATCGCGCTGCTGGGCTTTCTGCGCGGCGAAGACGCCACCCTGTATTCCCACCCCGAACGCATCACCTCCTAGACCGGACGCGACACACGCATGGAAATCGGCAACCTGATCCGCATGGCCAACCGCATCGGCCAATTCTTCGAAGCCATGCCCGTGCGGCCGGAAGCGCTGGAAGGCGTGGCCAACCATATCCACAAGTTCTGGGAGCCCCGCATGCGCAACGAGCTGCTGGACTTCCTGGCCCGGCAGCCCGATGGCGATGCCGGCGAACAGCAGTTGCATCCGCTGGTGCTGGAGGCGGTCACGCAGAACCGCCAGCGCCTGACGCCGCTTGCCCGGGTGTCGTAGACCGGGCAGGCGCCGCCGCAGCACGCTTTACCGCAGCAAAGGGTTCACAACAAGCGCGGGACTGGATTTTCCGGTCTGACGCGCGCTATAAAGCCGCACCCCGAGGAGACCTCATGGAAAGCACTGCAACACTGGATCTGCCTGGTTCAAAGCCCGGCTTTCTGGACAAAGAACGCACCATCGCCGGGCCGGGCTTTTCCCGCTGGCTGGTGCCCCCGGCCGCCCTGGCCATCCACCTGTGCATCGGGATGGCCTATGGCTTCTCGGTGTTCTGGCTGCCCTTGTCCAAGGCGATCGGCGGCGCCCAGCCGCTGGCCTGCCCGGCCGACATGAGCCTGGCGGCCGAGCTGTTCACCACCAGCTGCGACTGGCGGATCTCGACCATGGGGTGGATGTACACCCTGTTCTTCGTGCTGCTGGGCTGTTCCGCGGCGCTATGGGGCGGCTGGCTGGAACGCGCCGGTCCGCGCAAGGCGGGCGTGGTGTCGGCGGTGTGCTGGTGCGGCGGCCTGGTCATTTCGGCCTTCGGGGTCTACCTGCACCAGATGTGGATGCTGTGGCTGGGGTCCGGCGTCATTGGCGGCATCGGCCTGGGGCTGGGCTATATCTCGCCGGTCAGCACGCTGATCAAGTGGTTCCCCGACCGCCGCGGCATGGCGACCGGCATGGCCATCATGGGCTTTGGCGGCGGCGCCATGATCGGCGCGCCGCTGGCCGACCTGCTGATGCGCTACTTCGCCACGCCCACCTCGGTCGGCGTCTGGCAGACCTTCCTGACCATGGCGGTGGTGTATTTCGTCTTCATGATGTCCGGCGCGATGGGCTACCGCGTGCCGCCCACCGGCTGGAAGCCCGAGGGCTGGACGGCGCCCGCCAAACAGGCCAACAACGCCATGATCACCAAGGGCCACGTCCACGTGAAGCGGGTCTGGGGCGTGCCGCAGTTCTGGCTGGTGTGGCTGGTACTGTGCCTGAACGTGACCGCCGGCATCGGCATCCTGGGCATGGCTTCGCCGCTGCTGCAGGAAGTGTTCGGCGGCGGCCTGATCAACAAGCCTGAACTGGGCTACGGCCAGCTCGACAAGAGCCAGCTGGCGGCCATTGCCGCCATCGCCGCGGGCTTTACCGGCCTGCTCAGCCTGTTCAACATCGGCGGCCGCTTCTTCTGGGCCAGCCTGTCGGACAAGCTGGGCCGCAAGCTGACCTACCTGATCTTCTTCGTGCTGGGCTTCGTGCTGTACGCCGCCATTCCCTGGACGGCGCACATGGGCGCGCTGGCGCTGTTCGTGGCCGCCTTCTGCGTGATCCTGTCGATGTACGGCGGCGGCTTCGCCACGGTGCCCGCCTACCTGGCGGACCTGTTCGGCACCCAGATGGTGGGCGCCATCCACGGCCGCCTGCTGACGGCCTGGTCGGCGGCGGGCATCTTCGGCCCGGTGCTGGTGAACTACATCCGCGAATACCAGCTGTCCATCGGCGTGCCGCGGGCGCAGGTGTATGACATCACCATGTACATCCTGGCGGGCATGCTGGTGCTGGGTTTCCTGTGCAACCTGGCGATTCGCCCGGTGAACCCCAAGTACTTCATGACCGATGAGGAACTGGCCCGCGAAAAGGCCCTGGCGCATGAACGCGCCGCGGCGGCCGAGACCCACGGGTCGGGCACGTCCACCTTCCGCACGCCGCTGGCGCTGGTGCTGTTTGCCTGGGCCTGCGTGGGCATTCCGCTGGCCTGGGGCGTCTGGATCACGCTGCAAAAGGCCGTGGTGCTGTTCCACTGACCCCGTTTGCCCGGGCGGCGCCGCGCGCGCCCGCCCGTCCCCAGGGCGCGAAGCTGCTACATTGGCAGCCGCGCCCTTTCTTTTTTCTCTTTTCCCCCCATTCCCCTCCCCCATGACCTGCCTGCCCAAGAAGCCCCTTATTGCTGGAGCGCCACGTTGACCCTGCCTGAACTGAGCTGGACGGAAGGCGACGCCCCCGACCAGACCACGCACACCGCCCGCTGGCGCTCGGAAACCGGCGCCACGCCCCCCAAGCGGGTGGTGCTGGCCGACGACCGCACCACCGCGGACATGGCCTACCGCCAGGCCTGCGAAGGCGTGGGCCTGCTCTGGCGCGGCGACTTCCAGAACGCGCGCCTCTTGCTGCAGGCCATGACCCGGCGGGTGGACAAGCGCCCGCGCAAGCCGGTCGAGACCTTGCTGGAAGCCTTCAACCAGCATCGCCAGATCCAGTCGCAGCGCGCCCGCATCCTGGGCATGCTGTTGATTCCGTTCGACGCCGGCCACGGCATTTCGCTGCGCCGCGCGCCCGATGCCCGGCAGGCCTGCGAAGAAGCCCACGGCCCGGCCGACGAGCCCTATGTGGCGTCGCTGCGCGAACTGCTGGGGTTGATCGGCGCCTTTGAATGGCGCAAGAAAGGCGTGGAGATTCCCGCGCTGAACAACCGCATCCACCCGCACTACGGCGTGTTCTCGCCGCTGCGCGGCGAATACGTGGACCTGGTCGCCAACACCCCGATGCCGCGCGGCAGCGTGGCCTTCGATATCGGCACCGGCACCGGCGTGCTGGCGGCCGTGCTGGCGCGCCGCGGCGGCAAGCGCGTCATCGCCACCGACATGGACCCACGCGCGCTGGCCTGCGCCCGCGAAAACCTGGACCGGCTGGGCCTGTCCAAGCAGGTCGACGTGGAAGAGGCCGACCTGTTCCCCGAAGGCCGGGTCTCGCTGATCGTCTGCAATCCGCCGTGGCTGCCGGCCCGGCCCAGTTCGCCGGTCGAGCATGCCGTGTACGACCCGGACAGCCGCATGCTGCGCGGTTTTCTAAACGGCCTGGCGGCGCACCTGACGCCCAACGGCGAAGGCTGGCTGATCCTGTCGGACCTGGCCGAGCATCTGGGCCTGCGCACCCGCGAGCAATTGCTGGAAATGATCCAGCAGGCCGGCCTGCGGGTGGTCGAGCGCATCGATACGCGCCCGACGCATGCCCGCGCCAAGGACGCGAACGATCCGCTGTACGCGGCGCGTTCGAAGGAAGTGACGTCGCTGTGGCGGCTGGCGGCGGCCGAGGCTGCGGCCTGACGGCACGCGCCGTGACCCGCTGATCGGCAAACGGGCCGGGGAAGCTTCCCCGGCCTTTTTCATGCCCGCCCGGCGGCCACGTTCACGCTGATGGCGATGATGAAGACGTTGAAGAAGAAGGCGATGACGCTGTGCATCAGCGCCGTGCGCCGCAGCCGGCGGCTGACGATCTGCACGTCGGACACCTGGAAGGTCATGCCCAGCACCAGCGCGAAGTAGGCGAAGTCCCAGTAGTCCGGGTCTTCCTTGCCGGGGAAATCCAGGCCCTTGTGCATGCCGTTGCGGTGGCTGTAGTAGCCGTGGGCATAGTGCAGGGCGAAGATCATGTTCATGTACAGCCACGACAGCACGATGCTGACGGCGGCGGCGATCAGGTCCGCCACGCCTTCGGCGCCGCCGGCCGCGCGCATTTCGGTCCAGAGCGCCAGCATCACCAGGCACGACAGCGCCACGCTGCTCCAGAGCACGCCGGTGCGGCCCACGTCGACCTGCTGGGCCCGTATCCGCATGGATTCGGGCGTGGCCTTGCCGAAGGCGGCGCCGGTAACCAAGAGGAACACCAGCGCGGCGACGTCAAAGCCCAGCAGGCCGGCGCGGCTGGGCGACATGCCGGCCAGGTAAAGGCCCGCGGCCACCGCGACGAACAGCAGGCCGCACAGTACCAGGCGCAGGTGCGCATGGAAGAACGGCAGGCGCGCGACCGCGGCGGGCGGCGCGTCGGCATCATGATCCTTGACCGGCAGCGACATGGGGGGCTTCCTGACGTGGCAAGAGCCTCAACGCTAACCGATAGCCAGCAATCCCACCAGCGCGCCGCCGAACAGCAGCCACAGCGGATGAATGCGCGTGGCGCTGCCCAGCACCGCCACCACCGCGGTGATGGCGCCCAACAGCCAGGAATGCACCGAGGCCTCGGTGATGAGCGCGGCGCTGGCGGCCACCAGCCCCACCGTCATGGGGAAGATGCCGGCCTGGATCACGCCGCGCCAGGGCCGGTCCTTGAAGCGTTCCCACAGGCCCAGGGCGATGACCGTGATGATGGACGACGGCCCGAACTTGGCAATGGTGGTCACCAGCATGCCCATCCAGCCGGCCACGTGCCAGCCCACCAGGGTGACGACCATCAGGTTGGGGCCGGGCGCGGCCTGGCCCAGGGCGAACAGCGCCGAGAAGTCGGCGGCCGTCATCCAGCCGTGTACTTCGACGACCTGGCGCTGCATTTCCGGCAGGATGGTGTTGCCCCCGCCGAACGCCAGCACGGACAGCTGCGAAAAGATGATGGCCAGGGCGATCAGGGTCTGGATCATCGACGTTGCCTCCAGACCAGCAGGATGCTCAGCGGCGTCAGCACCGCCATGGTGGGCAGCAGCGGAATGCGCAGCACCGCGATGGCGATGAAGCAGGCCGTGGCCACCAGGCCGGCCAGCCAGTCGCGGCGCTTGAGCACCGGCGTGCCGATCTTGACGGCCATGGAGATCAACAGGCCCGCCGCGGCGGCGGCCAGGCCGGCGAACAGGTGCTGGATGTGCGGATCGTTCTGGAAGCGGTCGTAGACCATGCCCAGCAGCACCACGATGGCCGAGGGCGCCAGGATCAGGCCCATCAGCGCGGCAAAGGCGCCGCGCGGGCCGCGGAACTTCATGCCCAGGGCGACCGACAGGTTGATGATGTTTCCGCCCGGCAGGAACTGGCACAGGCCCAGCAGGTCGGTGAATTCGGCGCCGCTCAGCCAGCGGTGCTTTTCCACCACCATGCGGCGCGCCAGGGGCAGCGCACCGCCGAAGGCCGTCAGGCCCAGCATGAGAAAGCCGTAGAACAGTTGCCCACAGGTGGGCGGGGGCCGCAGGGCGGCGTCAGGGGGAGTCGATGCTGCGTTCATGATCTTCTGGGTGAATAGACCGCAGCCTACTCCCGCCCTCAGATAATGTCTAATATATGACTGGCTCAACATTCATATCGGTTTCATATGTCATCCGTCGACCTGCGGCTGTTGCGTTACTTCCTGGCGGTGGCCGAGGAATCCCACCTGACCCGTGCGGCCGCCCGCCTGGGCATCCGCCAGCCGCCGCTGAGCCAGCAGATCCGCGTGCTGGAAGAAGAGCTGGGCGTGACGCTGTTCCACCGCCTGCCGCGCGGCATGGAACTGACCGAGAGCGGCCGCGCGCTGTTGGCGGATGCGCGCAGCATCCTGGCGCTGGTGGACCAGGCGGTGGACGGCGTGCGGCGCGTGTCGCTGGGCGAGGCCGGGCGCCTGACCGTGGGCTTTACCGGGTCGGCGGCCTTCCACCCCTTCGTGCCGTCGGTGATCCGGCGCTTTCGTGAAATTGCGCCGCAGGTGCGGCTGGTGCTGGAAGAAAGCAGCACCGGCGAACTGATGGAAGAGGTACGCGACGGCCGGGTGGACGTGGCCTTCATTCGCGGCTCGCACGGCGTCGAGCGCGGCGTGGCGTTCGAGACCGTGCTGGAAGAAAGCATGCTGGCCGCCTTTCCGGCGGACCACCCCATGGTCAAGGGCCGCGCCCGCAAGCGCATCGCGCTGTCCGAGCTGGCCGAGGAATCCCTGATTCTCTATCGGCGCCACAGCGGCCCGGGCCTGTACGACGCCATCATCACGGCCTGCGGCGCGGCCGGCTTCAGCCCCCGCGTGGCACAGGAAGCGCCGCGCATGCTGTCCACGCTGAGCCTGGTGGCGGCGGGCCTGGGCGTATCGCTGGTGCCGGCCTCGCTGCGGCGGGTCAACATCGAAGGGGTGGTGTACGTGAACGTCACGGGGCCGGTGGAACTGCGCGCGCCGCTGACGCTGATCTGGCGCGACGCGCCGCTGTCCGGCGCCATCCGCCGGCTGATCGAAGAGGTGCGGGCGCACCGCGAAACGCCCGAGGCCTGAGGCGGCGCTACACTTGCCGGCACCTTTGTTTTTGCCCAATCGAAATGGCTGCCCCCCATCCCATAGGCGTGTATGACTCCGGCGTCGGCGGACTGAGCGTCTTGCGCGCCATCCGCGACGCGCTGCCGCAGGAAGACCTGCTGTACCTGGCGGACTCGGCCCACGTGCCCTACGGCGAAAAAAGCCAGGACTACGTGCAGCAACGCTCGCTGGCCATCGCCGACTATTTCGTGTCGCGCCAGGCCCGGGCCATGGTGGTGGCATGCAACACCGCCACCGCCGCCGCCATCGCCGCGCTGCGCGCGCGCCATCCCGACCTGATCATCATCGGCGTGGAACCGGCGATCAAGCCGGCCGCCCACCTGACGCACAGCGGCGTGGTCGGCGTGTTCGCCACCACCGGCACGCTGGCCAGCCCCAAGTTCGCCGCGCTGGTGCAACGCGAGGCGCCCGAGATCCGCATCCTGTTCCGCCCCTGCCCCGAATGGGTGCTGCTGGTGGAACAGGGCGAGATCAGCGGCCCGAAGGCCGCGCAGGCGGTGGCCGCGCCGGTGCGCGAACTGCTGGACCAGGGCGCGGACGCGCTGGTGCTGGGCTGCACCCACTTTCCGTTCCTGCGCGAGGCGATTGCCGCGGCCGCCGGCCCCACCGTGCCGCTGCTGGAAACCGGCGGCCCCGTGGCGCGCCGGCTGCGTCACCAGTTGCAGGAACGCGGGTGGCTGAAGATGGACGGGCCGGGCACGCTGGCACTGGAAACCACCGGCGACCCGGCGGCGTTGGCGCAAATGGGCGCGCGGCTGCTCGGCCTGCCGGCCCAGGCCACGCAGACGCCTGCGCAATCGCGCTAGGTGCGGTCGGTCCCGCGCTGTCCGTCGTGGCAGTGGCCGTTGGGGGGGAAATCCCGGCGTCATTTGATCCGGCGCACCCCGCATTGCTGAATAATTCCTTAAAGTAGGGTCATCTACCAAGGAGACGCGATGAAACGCATTCTGATCCCCGTGGACGGCTCGACGCATGCGGTGCATGCGGTGCGCGCCCTGTTGCAGGCGCGCCGCTACGACCCGGTCGAACGCGTCGAGCTCCTGACCGTGCAGATTCCGCTGCAGGCCGGCAAGATCGGCCGCGGCCTGTCGCAGGCCGACATCGACACCTATCACCGCGAAGAAGGCGATGCCGCACTGCGCGAAGCCAGCGCACTGCTGGCCGCCGAGGGCGTGCCTTTTGGCGAACGCGTCGAGATCGGCGCCCCCGCCGAGACCATCGTGCGCGTGGCCGACGAAATCGATGCCGATGAAATCTACATGGGCACGCGCGGGCTGGGGTCCGTGGCGGCGCTGTTCATGGGGTCCGTCGCCACCCGCGTGCTGCACCTGGCTTCGCTGCCCGTCACCCTGGTCAAGTAAAGGAGCCCGCCATGCTGAACATCCTGGTCCCGGTCGATGGTTCCGACGACGCCAACCGCGCCGTGCTGCACGCGCGCCAGCTTGCCCAAGGCGCGAAGGACGCGCGCATTCACCTGCTCAACATCCAGACGCCGCCGCAGGGCCGCGCCGGCCTGTCGCGGCTGGTCACGCAGGAAATGATCGACGAATACTACGTGCGCGAAGGCCAGGAGGCCGCCGACGAAGCGCGCAAGCTGCTCGACGTGACCGGCACCGACTACACCAGCCATGTCGAATTCGGCAATCCGGCGGTAGAGATCAACGCCTACGCGCAGCAGCACCAATGCGAACGCATCGTCATGGGCACGCGCGGACGCGGCGCCTTCGCGGGCATGCTGATCGGATCGGTCGCCAACCAGGTCGTGCAACTGGCCGAGGTGCCGGTCACGCTGGTGAAGTAAGCGCCGGCAGCGTCAGCGTCACGCGCAGGCCGCCCAGCGGCGCCTGCTCGGCGCGCACGTCGCCGCCATACGTGCTGGCCAGGTCGCGCACGATATCCAGCCCCAGCCCCGAACCGGGCCGCTGTTCGTCCATGCGCACGCCGCGTTCGAAAACGCGTTCGCGCTCGCCTTCGGCAATGCCGGGGCCGTCGTCATCGATCTGGATCTGCAGGCGGTCGGGCGACGCGGCATGGGCGTGGATATGCACGCGCCCCGCGGCCCACTTGCAGGCGTTGTCCAGCAGGTTGCCCACCATTTCCTGCAGGTCCTGCTCTTCGCCGCGAAAGATCAGGCCATCGGCGAAATCGGTCATATCAAGGTCCAGCTCACGCGCGGCATAGAGCCGGCGCATGACGCGCAGCAGCGCCTCGACCGGCGGCCGCAGCGGCGTGCGCCCGCCTTCGGTGCCCGACGCCGCAGCGGCGCGGGCGCGCGCCAGGTGGTAGTCGATCTGGCGTTGCGCCAGCGCGACCTGTTCGCGCGCCAGGCGGGCGAACGGCCCGTCTTCACGCGCGGCGGCATTGGCCAGGATCGTCAGCGGGGTCTTCACGGCGTGGGCCAGGTTGCCGGCCTGCGTGCGGGCCCGCTGCACGATGTCGGCGTTGACGGCCAGCACGCGGTTGAAGTCGTCCACCAGGGGCTGGATTTCGCTGGGATAACGGCCGTCGATGCGCACGCTGTTACCGCCCTGCTGCGCGGCCAGCTGGCGACGCAGCCGCCCCAGCGGCCGCAACCCCACCGCCACCTGCACCACCGCCGCCGCGACCAGCCCGGCCGCCAGCGCGCCCAGCGACAGCAGCAGCATGTGGTTGAAGCGCTCGATCGGTTCGGCCAGCACCTGGCGGTCGGCGGCGACGACCAGGCGCAGCGTGGCGGCGTCGGCGTCTTCGGGTTTGAGCGTGCGTGTCAGCGCGGTCAGGCCATGGCCTTCGGGGCCGGTGATGTCGTAGGCGCCGTCGGCGCTGTCGGCCGTGGGCAAGGCCAGCACCTGGTCCCACAGCGAGCGCGAACGCGCCACGCCCGCGGCCGCCAGGCGGCCTTGTTCGTCCAGCCGGTCGATCTGCCAGTACAGGCCGGATAGCGGCTGCTCCAGCCGCGGATCGCTCAGCGGCGGGGCCACCACCGGCCGGCCGTCGGGCGCGACGCTGACCGCCGCGGTCAGCTGGTTCAGGTGCAGCGCCAGTTCGGCCCGCAATTGCTCGGTGATGTGCTGGCGAAACAGGCTGCCCAGGCCCCAGCCGGCCAGCACGATGGTCAGCGCGATCCAGGCCAGCGTGCCGGCCAGCAGCCGCCAGCGCAGTGACCCGGGCGTGCGCGGCACGGTCATGTGCCGCTCGCCAGCCGATAACCCAGCCCGCGCACGGTTTCGATGGTGTCCGGCGGCAGCTTCTTGCGCAGGCGGCCGATGAAGACTTCGATGGTGTTGGAGTCGCGGTCGTGGTCCTGCGCGTAGATGTGTTCGGTGAGTTCGCTGCGCGAAATCACTTCGCCCGCACGCTGCATCAGCACCGCCAGCACCTTGAATTCATGGCTGGTCAGGTTGAGCGCCTGGCCGTTCACCGTGACCTTGGCCTGGCGCGTGTCGAGCATCAGCGGGCCGCAGCGCCATTGCGCGCTGGCATGGCCGCTGTGGCGGCGCAGCAGCGCGCGCACGCGGGCCAGCAGCTCTTCCATGTGAAAAGGCTTGGTCAGGTAGTCGTCCGCGCCCGCGTCGATGCCGGCGACCTTTTCGTGCCAGTTGGCACGCGCGGTCAGGATCAGCACCGGCATGCCGTGGCCGGCGGCGCGCCACTGCTTGAGCACGGTCAGCCCGTCCATCACGGGCAGGCCCAGGTCCAGCACCACCACGTCGTAGGTCTCGACTTCGCCCATGTAATGGGCGGTGGCGCCGTCGGCCGCGGTGTCGACGGTGTAGCCGGCCTGGCGCAGGGCGTCGGCCAACTGCGCGGCCAGGGTGGGTTCGTCTTCGACAACGAGCAGGCGCATCAGTGTTTGTTCCGGAACTGGATGTCGCGGCCCTTGATGCCCAGCACGGAGCCGTCACGCGCGTCGATCTTCAGCTTGACCAGGTTGCCGCCGGGCTGCAGCAGCCGGATCTCGTACAGATAGATGCCGTCGTCTTCTTCGAATTCAACCTTCATGACCTGGCCGGGGTAATCGCGTTCGACGATATCGAGCACCGCGCGCAGCGGCAGCACCTTGCCGGCCTGCAGGGCCTGGCGGGCCTGTTCGTGGTCGCTTTCGTCGGCGCGGCCGGGGCCGGGGCCGATGGCCAGCGCCGCGGCCAGCGCGCCGCCGGACAGCCAGAGAGCGATGCGCTTGCCTGCGGTCATGGGGAGTTCCGTGATGGGTGGCGTCCAGGATAACGCGGGACGCCGGGGAAAAACAGAGTCGGCACTACCCCTTCGTTATAGCGAAACGAGGATGAACGGCAGGTGAACGGCGGCTTCAGAAACGGTTCATGGGCCGGCCCGAATAATGCATGCATGGCCGGCCTGTTGGCCATATTCCATCACACAAGGAGCTATCACCATGACGATGACCCTCAAGCCTTCGATCCGCCACACCCTGGCCGCCTTCGCCCTGGGCGCGGCCACCCTGACCAGCGCCGCAGCCTTCGCCCAGGCCGCCCCGCAGCCGGCCGCGGCCCCGGCCGCCCCTGTCGCAACCCAGGCCGCCCCCGCGCAGATCCTGACCGTGCGCCAGATCTACGACAGCCTGACAGCCGCCGGCTACCGCAACATCACCGAGATCGAGCTGGAGCACCACCGCGGCTACGACGTCAAGGCCGATGACCCGCAAGGCCAGCGCGTGAAGCTGCGCGTGGATGCGCAGACCGGCGCCGTACTGCGCAGCCGCATCAAGGATTGATGCGCACCACGGGGCCCGGCGCCGCCGGGCCCGGCATGACACGCTGGAGCCCCTCATGAACACCCGCACCGCGCTTGGCGGTTTCCTGCTGGCACTGACCGGCGCCTGGGCCATCGACGCCTTCCTGCTGCAGCCGCCGTCAGCGGCCGCCTGGCCCTGGCTACTGCGCCAGCAGACGCTGTACCTGACCGGCGTCTGGGCAATCGGACTGATGTCGCTCATCATGCTGCTGGCGCTGCGCCCGACCTGGCTGGAAGGCCCGCTGGGCGGGATGGACAAGGTCTACCGGCTGCACAAATGGGCCGGCATCTTCGCCGTCGGCGCCAGCGGCGCGCACTGGCTGGCCAAGCTGTCCAGCACGCCGCTCAAGGCGTTTGCCGGCACCGACGGGCGCCCCGCCCGCGATGCCGTGCTGGCCGTCATGGAAGGCTCGCGCGGGCTGGCCAAGGACCTGGGTGAATGGACGATCTACGCGCTGCTCATCATGCTGGCCATCACGCTGTGGCGCCGCTTTCCGTACCACGCCTGGCGCATCGCGCATCGCGCCATGCCGGTGGCGTTCCTGGCGCTGGTGCTGCATACCCTGGCGCTGGCGCCGGCCTACTACTGGACCGGGCCGACCGGCCTGCTGCTGGTGCCGCTGATGGCGGGCGGCGTCGTGGCCGCGCTGCTGTCCCTGGCGGGCCGCGTGGGCCAACGCCGCCGCGTCATGGGCCGGGTCGTCTCGGTGGTCTCGCAGCCCGGCGGCATTGTCGATGTCACTTGCGATCTGGGTCCGCAATGGCCGGGCCATCGGGCCGGACAGTTCGCCTTCGTGACCTTTGACCGCGGCGAAGGCGCGCACCCGTTCACGATTGCCAGCGCGCCGGGCGCCACGCCTGGGCGCCTGCGCTTCAAGATCAAGGCGCTGGGCGATTACACGCGCCGGCTGGCCGACACGCTGACGCCGGGGCAAGCGGTGGCGGTGGAAGGCCCCTACGGCCGTTTCGAACAACCCCTCAAGGCCAACGCCGGACCGCAAGTGTGGGTGGCCGGCGGCATCGGCATCACGCCATTCCTGGCCTGGCTGGAAGACCGGCAGGCCCGCGCGGGCGATGGCGCCCCGGTCTGGCTGCATTACTGCGTGCGCGACGCCCAGGCCGAACCGATGGTCGACGCCGTGGCGCAACGCTGCCAGGCATTGGGCAACGTCACGCTGCAGGTGCACGATGCCCGCCACCGCCTGACCGCCGCGGACCTGGCCCAAGGCGCCGTTGCCGCGGGCCGCGTGGCCGACATCTGGTTCTGCGGGCCCACCGGCCTGTCGGCCTCGTTGCGCCGGGGCCTGCGCCGCCTGGGCCAAGGCGGCGTGCGCTGGCACCAGGAAGCGTTCGACATGCGCTAGCGCCGGTCGACACGTCAAGGGACCTCGCCCCGCAGGCTGCGTCGTATGATGAATGCCTGCGGGGCGTCCCCGCGCCTGGAGCCGCATCATGCGTATTCGAACCCTGTTGCCGGCGGCCCTGGCGGCCGTCAGCACGCTCGCCGCGTGCGGCGAGGTCGCCAAGCTGCCGGTCGAGGCCGGCATGGGGCCTCACCCTGAGCTGCCCGCCCCCAACACCACCCTGATCCCCACCGTCAACACCGCCAAGGCGGTGGGCTGGGCCGACGGCGCGCAGCCCACGCCGGCCAGCGGCCTGGCGGTCACCGCCTATGCCCGCGACCTGGATCACCCGCGCTGGCTCTACGTGCTGCCCAATGGCGACGTGCTGGTGGCCGAAACCAATGCGCCGCCCAAGCCGGACGAAGCGCCGGGCGGACTGAAGAACTGGGCCGCCGGCATCGTCATGAAACGCGCCGGCGCGCGCACCGACAGCGCCAACCGCATCACGCTGCTGCGGGGCCTGGGGCAGGACGGCGCGGCGCAAAGCCGCAGCGTGTTGCTGGAAGGCCTGAATTCGCCATTCGGCATGGCACTGGTGGGCGACCAGCTGTACGTGGCGAACGCCGACGCCGTGCTGCGCTTTCCCTACCAGCCGGGCCAGACCCATATCACCGCCCCCGGCGTCAAGGTGACCGATCTGCCCGCCGGCATCAACCACCACTGGACCAAGAACCTGATCGCCAGCCCCGACGGAAAGAAGCTGTATGCCTCCGTGGGTTCGAACAGCAATGTGGCCGAGAACGGCATGCAGATCGAAGAAGGCCGCGCCGCCATCTGGGAAATCGACGTGGCCAGCGGCGCCAAGCGCCTGTACGCCAGCGGTTTGCGCAACCCGGTGGGCATGGCCTGGGCGCCGGACGGCAAGACGCTCTGGACCGCGGTGAACGAACGCGACGAACTGGGCAGCGACCTGGTGCCCGACTACATGACCTCGGTGCAGGACGGCGGCTTCTATGGCTGGCCGTACAGCTACTTCGGCCAGCACGTCGACACGCGGGTCAAGCCGCCGCGCCCGGACCTGGTGGCCAAGGCCATCGTGCCGGACTACGCGCTGGGGCCGCATACGGCATCGCTGGGCCTGGCGTGGTCGGGCGACGCCCAACTGGCCCCGTTCACGCACGGCATGTTCGTGGGCCAGCATGGGTCCTGGAATCGCGATCCCCGCAGCGGCTACAAGGTCATCTACGTGCCCTTCACCGACAACCGCCCGGACGGCGCCGCACAGGACGTGCTGACCGGCTTCCTGGATGCCGCCGGGCAGGCCCAGGGGCGGCCGGTGGGCGTGGCGGTGGACCGCCAGGGCGGACTGCTGGTGGCCGACGACGTGGGCAACGTGATCTGGCGGGTCAGCGGCAAGCCCTAGGGCGCGGCGGGCGGGAGCGAAATGACGGCCCCACGCCACTATCAGACCGATTACCGGCCATTCGCTGCAGCTTGCTTGCGCTGCGTCAAACCCGGCGTAGGCAGCCAGGTTCGATCTGGCGTAGAGTGGAACGACAATAGCCGCAACGCCCGCCCGGATTGCCCGGCGGGCTTGCGGTCAACCCACTCGCCACCTGGAGGCATGTATATGCTGTTGAAGAATCTGTGCGCCGCGGCCGTCCTGGCCCTGGTTTCGGCCCCCGCGCTGGCCGCCGACTGCTCGGTCGAAATCGCCGGCACCGACCAGATGCAGTTCGACAAGAAGGAAATCACGGTCAGCAAGAGCTGCAAGGAATTCACCGTCAAGCTCACCCACCCCGGCAAGCTGCCCAAGACCGCCATGGGCCACAACTGGGTGCTGACCAAGCAGGCCGACATGCAGGGCGCCGTGAACGACGGCATGGCCGCGGGCCTGGACAACAACTACGTCAAGAAAGACGACGCCCGCGTCATCGCCCACACCAAGGTCATCGGCGGCGGCGAAACGGACTCGGTCACGTTCGACGTCAGCAAGCTGGCCGCCGGCCAGGACTACACGTATTTCTGCTCGTTCCCCGGCCACTTCGCGCTGATGAAGGGCGTGCTGAAACTGGTCGACTGATCGCCCCTGCCGGCCTTGCGGGATTGTCCGCAAGGCCGCCGTGCCCACCCCTACAATGGCCGTTTCCCGGACACCCTTGGAGACGAACTCATGAGCACGGATAAAGTGGCAATCATCACCGCCGGCGGCAGCGGCATGGGCGCGGCGGCAGCGCGCAAACTGGCGGCCGACGGCTACCGCGTGGCCATCCTGTCTTCGTCCGGCAAGGGCGAAGCCCTGGCGGCCGAACTGGGCGGCCTGGGCGTGACCGGTTCGAACCGGTCCCCCGAAGACCTGGCCCGCCTGGTGGACACCACCGTGCAGAAATGGGGCCGCGTCGACGCCGTGGTCAACAGTGCAGGCCATGGCCCCAAGGGCCCGCTGCTTGAAATCAGCGACGACGACTGGCACCTGGGCATGGAGTTCTACCTGCTGAACGTGGTGCGCATCACGCGCCTCGTGGCCCCCATCATGAAAAGCCAGAAGTCGGGCGCCATCGTCAACATTTCCACCTACGCCACTTTCGAACCCGAAGCGCTGTTCCCGACGTCGGGCGTGTTCCGCGCCGGCCTGGCGGCGTTCACCAAGGTGTTCTCGGACGAATACGCCGAACACAACGTGCGCATGAACAACGTGCTGCCCGGCTTCATCGACAGCCTGCCCGAAAAGGAAGACCGCCGCGTGCGCATCCCGATGGGCCGCTACGGCACCGCCGAGGAAGTGGCCGACCTGATCGCCTTCCTGGCGTCCGACGCATCGTCCTACATCACCGGGCAGAACATCCGCATCGACGGCGGCATCACGCGCTCGGTCTGAGGCGTCTCATTCGAACGCATTAATCCCTTCGTCCGAATGGTGGTATTGAAGCGCCCCCGGCGCTTCGTTACCGTAGGTTTTCGCATTCGAACCCGGGGCTTCCTGCATGCCTGCGCCGCCGTCCGAAGCGGCGTCCGGCGCCGCCTCTGTACCGACTTCGTCCGCCCGGCCCACGCCCGGAGAGGCCTCGCGCTTCCTGGCGCAGGCGACCTTCGGCCCGACGCCCGCCCAGATCGACGCCGTGGTGCGCGACGGCTACGCGGCCTGGCTGGATGCCCAGCTGGACCTGCCCCCGTCGCAAAGCCATTTCGACTGGCTGCTGCAGCAAGGCAAGAACACCGAGGCCTACAAGGGCAACGGCATCAATGCCCCGCTGGAATCCACCCTGTGGCGCAAGTTCATCAGCGCCGAAGACCAGGTGCGCACGCGGGTGGCCTTCGCGCTGTCCGAGATTTTCGTGGTGGGCGTGTCGGCCATTACCGCCAACTGGCCGCTGTTCGGCGCCGCGGGGTTCATGGACCTGCTGGCCGAGCATGCGCTGGGCAATTACCAGGCGCTGCTGACCGCCGTCACGCGCAACCTGTCGATGGGCTGCATGCTGACCTACCGCGGCAATCGCAAGGAAGACCCCAAGACCGGCCGCCATCCCGACGAGAACTACGCGCGAGAGGTGATGCAGCTGTTCAGCATCGGCCTGGTCGAGCTGAACCCGGATGGCACGGCCAGGCTGGCAAACGGCGCGCCCGTCGAAACCTACGGCAATGCCGACGTGCAGGGCCTGGCCAAGGTCTTCACCGGCTGGGACCTGGACGGCCCCGAGACCGATGTGCAGTTTCACCGCCGGCCCATGGCCTTGAACGGCGCCCTGCATTCGCTGGCGGAAAAGCGCTTTCTGGGCGCGGTGATTCCGCCCGGCACCGACGGCTACCTGTCGCTGCGGCGGGCCATGGAAGTCATCAGCGCCCACCCCAATGTGGGGCCGTTCATCGGCACGCAGCTGATCCAGCGGCTGGTCACCAGCAACCCCAGCCCCGCCTATGTCGGCCGGGTGGCGGCGGCATTCCACGACGACGGCCAGGGCGTGCGCGGCAACCTGCGGGCCGTGGTGCGCGCGATCTTGCTGGACGACGAGGCCCGACACCCGGACCTGACCTCGCCCGAATGGGGCAAGGTGCGCGAACCGATCGTGCGTTTCTCGGGCTGGGCGCGGGCGTTCGGCGCCACGTCCAACAACGGCGCCTGGGCCATGCCCGACACCACCGACAACACCATCCGCCTGGCGCAAAGCCCCATGCGTTCGGCCAGCGTGTTCAATTTCTTCCGGCCGCGCTACAGCCCGCCGGTGACCGAACTGGCGCGGCGCGGACGGGTGGCACCGGAATTGCAGATCACCGATGAAACCAGCATCGCGGGTTATCTGAATTTCCTGGCGATCTATGTCGACCGCGGCTGGGAAGACCTGCAAACGGATTACGCCGCCGAGATCGCGCTGGCCCGGGACCCGGCTGCGCTGGTGGCGCGGGTGGCGCTGCTGCTGGCGGGCGATGCGTTCAGCAGCGCCACCGCCAACGCCATCGCGCAGGCGGTGGCCACCCTGCCGCCCGAGCGGCCGCGCGACCGCGTGCGCGCCGCGATCATGCTGGTGGCGGCCAGCCCCGAATACCTGGTGCAGAAATGACGCGCGGCCGCCTTGCCCGCCGGGAGCCGCGATGACGCCCGATCGCCCCGACCCTCTGGTGCTGCCATGAAGCCCGATCGCCGCGAATTCCTGCTGCGCGCCTGCGCCCTGGGCGCCAGCCATGCCGCCGCGCCGCTGGCCTTGAACCTGGCGGCGCTGGGCGCGGCTGCGGCGCAATCCGCGCCCGCCGACTACAAGGCGCTGGTGTGCGTATTCCTGTACGGCGGCAACGATCCGTTCAACACCCTGGTGCCCTTCGATGCCGCGGCCTATCGCGCCTATGCTGCGGCCCGCAGCGACATCGCCCTGCCCCGCCCCGCGCTGCAGGCCACGGCGCTGCGCGGCAAGGCGGCGCCCGACAACGGGGCGCAGTTCGCGCTGGCGCCGTCGCTGGCGCCGCTGGCCCCCTTGTTCGAACGCGGCGAGATGGCCGTGGTGCTGAACGTGGGGCCGCTGGTCGTGCCCACGACCCAGGCCGACTACATCGGCGCACGCGTGCCGCTGCCGCCCAAGCTGTTTTCGCACAACGACCAGCAGTCGTACTGGCAGGCGCTGGCGCCGGAAGGCGCGTCGTCGGGCTGGGCCGGCCGCCTGACGGACCTGTATGCCAGCATCAACGCGCAGCGCAGCTTCACCGGCATCACGGCCGGTGGCAGCACCGTGCTGCTGGCGGGTCAGCACGTCGCCGGGTATCGGGTCGGCGTGAACGGCTCGACCCGCATCGACCTGCTGACACGCGATATGTACGGGTCCAGCGCCTGCACCGCGCTCTTGCGCCAGTTGATCACCCAGCCGCGCGACCACCTGATGGAGCGCGAAATGTCGCGCATCGCCGCGCAATCGATCGATGCCGACACGCGCCTGCGCGCCGCGCTGTCAGGCGTGGCGGTGCCGGGCGACTTCGGCTCGCCGCTGGCGCAGCAACTGAAAATCGTGGCCCGCATCATCGCCGCGCGCCAGGCGCTTGGGGCACGGCGCCAGGTGTTTTTCGTTTCGCAGAACGGCTACGACAACCACACCGGGCTGAACGACACCCACCCGGCCTTGCTGCGCGAACTGGGGCAGGCCCTGGCCGTGTTCCAGGACGCGCTGGCGACGCTGGGCGTGGCGCGGCAGGTCACCACCTTCACCGCTTCGGAATTCGGCCGCACGCTGGGGTCCAACGGCAATGGTTCGGACCATGGCTGGGGCGCGCATCACCTGGTGCTGGGCGGCGCGGTGCGGGGCGGCCGCTACTATGGATCGCATCCCGAGATCGCACCGGATGGCCCCGGCTTCGTGGACAACGGCCGGCTGCTGCCGACGATGGCGGTGGAACAGCTGGGCGCGGCGCTGGGCGGCTGGTTCGGCGCGGGCCACGACGACCTGAACCTGGTGTTTCCGAACCTGCGGCATTTCGATGCCGCACCGCCCGCCTTGCTGGACGGGGCCGCCTAGCCGGACGCGGCGGGCGGCGATTGCCGTGCATGCCAACGCGGCGCGCCAGCCACGTGCGCCGCCAGGGATACCGCGACCTTACAGCGCCGCGTGCATCGACGTGGCCAGGCGCTTCCACTTGACGGCCTCGTCCCGCACGAACGCGGCCAGTTCGCCCGGCGTGCTGGTGCGGACCTCTGCCCCCTGCTCGTCGATCTTGCGGGCCACGGCCGGGTCATGCAGCGCGCCGTTCAGCGCCGTATTCAGCTTGGCCACCACGTCGGCATTGGCGTTGGCCGGGGCGAACACCGCGTACCACTGCGCCACGTCCACGCCTTTGACCCCCAGCTCGGCCAGCGTGGGCATGTCGGGCAGCACCTTGGCGCGGCGCGCGCCGGCCACGCCCAGCGCGACGATCTTGCCGGACTTCAGGTGCGGATAGGCGCTGAACAGGCTGGGGAACATCACCTGCGTCACGCCGGCCAGCGTGTCGGTCATGGCGGGCGCCGAGCCCTTGTAGGGAATCTCCAGCATGGCCGCGCCCGTGGCGCGATTGAAGAGTTCGCCCGCCACCGCCGGCGCCGTGCCGGGGCCCGCGGAAGCAAAGCTCAGGCCGTCGGGATGCGCCTGGCCATACTTGATCAGCCCGGCCACGTCGTGCACGCCGATGCCGCTGTTCACCACCATCAGCGTGGGCGAATCGGCCACCATGCCGATGGCGGTGAAATCGCGCACCGGATCGTAGTTGAGCTTTTGCAGCGCGGGGTTGATGCCGTGCGTGCCGATGTAGCCCAGCATCAGCGTGTAGCCGTCGGCCGGCTGGCGCGCCACGTAGTCGGCGGCGATGGCGCCCTGCGCGCCGGGCTTGTTGACCACGATGACGGTCTGGCCCAGCAGTTCGCCCATCTTCTGGCCGATCACACGGGCCAGGGTGTCGTTGCCGCCGCCCGCGGCGGTGGGCACCACCATGGTGATGGCGCGGTCGGGAAATTGCGCCTGGGCGGCCTGGCCGCCCAGGGCCAGGCACAGCGCGGCGGCGCCGAGAATGCTGCTGCGGGTGGGAAATGCCATATCGAGTCTCCTGATGATTTTGGGAACGGTCTCTGTGGACCGTTGAATCGCTTGCGGGCGCCAGGCCGGCGCCTGCTGGGTTCAAAGCGGGCCGCTCGACCAAGCGGCCCGGATGCTGTTGTCGGTGTAGCCGATACGGACGCTAGGCGGCTACCGCCATCGGTGCGGCGCGCAGCGGCTGCGCCGCGCGCGCTTGCGGCGCCACCTGGGGCAGGTAAAGCACTCCTTTCATGATCTTGCGGGCCGTGCGCACCAGCCCGGCGGCGGCGACCTCGCCCGTGCGCTCGTCCAGCCTCACGTCGATATCCATGCCGCCCGACGGATGCGCGATGCGCACGCTGCGATAGCCCGGTTGCGGCGCGGGGCCGCCGCAATCGTGCGCCACCGTGCCCGGCATCAGGAAGGCGGCGGCCACGCCCACCGCGCCGGTCGCGGCATGCGCCCGGTGGCAGGCGTGCGGCGTGAAATAGCGCGAGCGCAGCGACAGCCCGGCGGCCTCGTCGCCCGGCGCCAGCAGCACCGGCTTGGGGATGACGCTGTCCGTCACGTCGCCCAGCCCCATGCGCGCGCCGGCTTCGCGGCGGATGCGTTCCAGGCGTGCCAGCAAGGCCGCATTGGCGTCCAGCTCGGCGGGCGATTCATCGCCACGCAAGCCGAAGTCGGCCGCACGCAGCAGCACCATCGGCATCGCGGCATCGATCAGCGTCACCGTTATGCCGTCCACGATGTCCTGGCGCTGGCCGGTGGGGAACAGGCGGCCGGTGAGCGCGCCCCAGGCATCCAGGAAGTTCAGGCGCACCGGCGCAGCCGCGCCCGGCACGCCGTCGATGCGGGCGTCGCCCTCGTAGGTCAGGCGCCCGCCCGGGGTCTGCACCACCGCTTCGATGACGGCGCCCGTGTTCACGTTGTGCACCCGCACCGAGGTCTCGCCGTCGGCCGCGGCGATCAGGCCTTCGTCGATGGCAAACGGCGCGGCGCCGGACAGCATGTTGCCGCAGTTGGGCCGGGTATCGACGCTGGCGCGGTCCACCGAGACCTGGGCGAACAGGTAGTCGATATCGCAGCCCGGCCGGCGGGACCGCGACACGATCGCGACCTTGCTGGTCAGCGAGTTGCCGCCGCCCAGCCCGTCGACCTGCAAGGCGTGGGGCGAGCCCATCGCGGCCAGCAGCACGCGGTCGCGCTCGGCCGGATCGGCGGGCAGCCAGTCCGCCAGGAAAAAGGGGCCGCGGGAGGTGCCGCCGCGCATCAGTACGCAAGGGATGATCGTTTCCATGCGATGCATTCTGCGACGGTGCGGCTATTATTTGAATTGCAACTTACGGATGGATTAATGCATGGCACGCATCAATTTCGATTTGCAGGAATTGCAGGCCTTCGTGGCCGTGGCCGAGCGCGCCAGCTTTCGCGCCGCCGCCGAAGACCTGAACCTGTCGCAACCGGCGCTGAGCCGCCGCATCGAAAAACTGGAAGACCTGCTGGGCGCCCGCCTGCTGGAACGCACCACCCGCCGCGTGTCGCTCACGCACGTGGGCCGCATCTTCCTGGAACGCGCCCGCGGCGCCATCGACGAACTGGAACGCGCCGTGCTCAGCATCGGCGACCTGGCCGCGCAGCGCGGCGGGCTGGTCACCGTGGCCTGCGTGCCGTCGGTGGCCTATTACTTCCTGCCGGCCATCATCCACGACTACGCCGAACGCTTTCCGCGCATCCGCGTGCGCATCATCGACGAAACCGCGCACACCGTGCTCAACAGCGTCGTCACCGGCCGCGCCGACTTCGGCATCAGCTTCTTCGGCACCCAGGAACCCGACGTGGACTTCAAGGCCGTGCTGCGCGAAGACTTCGTGCTGGCCGTGCGCCGCGACCACCCGCTGGCCGCCCGCCGCAGCGTGTCCTGGGAAGAACTGTCCGGCGAACGCTTCATGACGGTGGCCAAGGAAAGCGGCAACCGCCTCTTGATCGACGACGCCCTGGCCAAGAGCGGCAAGCGCACCGTCAGCGCCTTCGAGGTCAGCCACGTCATGACCCTGCTGGGCCTGGTCGAGGCCGGCCTGGGCGTGGCCGCCGTGCCCCAGCTGGCCATGCCGCCGGCCGGCCACGCCACCCTGGCCGGCGTCAAACTGGAACATCCGCGCGTCACCCGCAGCCTGGGACTCATCTCGCGCCGCGGCCGCCCCCTGGCGCCGGCGGCCCAACAGCTCTATAACCTGATTCACCAGGCCGGCAAAAGCGCCAAGCGTGGTCCGTCCAAGCAACCCGAAACCGCCCCATGAGCCCCCATTCCCTGGCCTTGCAGCCCGCCACCGAAGACGACCTGCCCTTCCTGCTGTCGCTGCGCCGCGCCACCATGACCGAACACCTGGCCCGCGCCGGCGCCCCGCAGGACGACGAACACCACCTGGCCCGCATCCGCTACGGCTTTGACGGCGCCCAGATCGTCTGGCTGCACGGCCGCCCGGCGGGCCTGTTCAAGACCCTGCGCGACCCCGACGGCTGGCGCGTCGTGCAGATCCAGATCGACCCGGCCTACCAGGGCCAGGGCCTGGGCCGGCGCCTCTTGACCGGCCTCTTGCGCCAGGCCGACCAGGAAGGCGCCGCCGTCACCCTGTCCGTCTTGCAGGGCAACCCCGCCCGCCGGCTCTACGAGTCGCTGGGCTTTCGCGCCGTCGAGGAGGCCGGCCTGGAAACCGAAATGCGTTACGAACCCGGTCCGCCCCCGGCGGCCCCCTGAGCCCTCGCGGAAATATTTTTGCGCCGGGTGGAATATCGCCGCCCCGGCCGGCGTCTGTAGAGGGCAGTCCCCCACTTTCCTATCTACGCGAGGCACGACATGCGCAATCAAATCGCCGCAGCCCTGGTTCTCACCTCTGCCGCCCTGTTCTCGGCCGGCGCCCACGCCCAGGCCGTCAAGACCCAGGACGGCGTCCTGGTCAACAGCGCCGGCATGACCCTGTACACCTTCGACAAAGATGCCGGCGGCAAGAGCGCCTGCAACGACCAGTGCGCCAAGATCTGGCCCCCGGTCACCGCCGCCGCCGACGCCAAGGCCTCGGGCGACCTGACCGTCATCACCCGCGACGACGGTTCCAAGCAATGGGCCTACAAGGGCAAGCCCGTCTACCTGTACGCCAAGGACGCCAAGCCCGGCGACAAGACCGGCGACAACTTCAAGGACGTCTGGCACGTCATCAAGCCCTGATCCGGATCGCCTGGCCCATCCGCATCAGACCATGCGCGCCGAAGACGAAGCATCGATCCTGGCCTGCATCCCCAGCCTGCGGCGTTACGCCCGCGGGCTGACGGGCGACCCCCACCGGGCCGACGACCTGGTGCAGGACACCCTGGAGCGCGCCTGGAGCCGCTATTCGCGCTGGCAACGGCGCGGCGAACTGCGGGCCTGGATGTTCGGCATCATGCATAACCATTTCATCGACGGCGTGCGCGCGCACCACCGGCAAGCCGGCGAGGCCAGCACCAGCGACCTGCCCGACGTGCCGGTGCGCGCCACCCAAACCGATCACCTGGAGGTGCGCGACCTGGATCGCTGCCTGCAAGGCCTGCCCGCCGAACAGCGCGAAGTGCTGCTGCTCGTCTGCGTCGAAGACCTGTCCTATCAGGAAACCGCCCACGTCCTGGGCGTGCCCATCGGCACCGTCATGTCGCGCCTGTCGCGTGCCCGCGAACGGCTCGGCGCCCTGATGCAAGGCCAGGAACCCGCCGGCCGGCTCCATCGCGTGAAATGACATGAACGACAAACGCCTCCACCCCGTTCCCGCCGCCGGCCACCCCATCACCGAAGCCGACCTGCACGGCTATGCCGACGGCCAGCTGCCGCCCGGCCGCCACGCCGAAGTCGACGCCTACCTCGCCGCCCACCCGCAGGACCTCGCCCGCGTCCACGCCTGGCAAGCCCAGCGCCGCGCCCTGCACGCCCTGCTCGACCCCGTCCTGGACGAACCCCTGCCCCTGCGCCTGCCCCTCGCGCCGCCCGCCCGCCACCTGCCCTGGCGCGCCCTGGCCGCCGGCATCGCCATCGCCGCCATCAGCGCCAGCGCCGCCTGGCTCACCCGCGGCGCCCTGGACGCCCGCCACCTGCAATCCGCCCTGGCCACCGCCAGCCCCGACCACACCGCCGGCGGCTACGCCCAACGCGCCGCCATCGCCCACGCCGTCTACGCCCCCGACATGGGACGCCCCGTGGAAGTCAGCGGCGACAACGAAAAAGCCCTGGTCACCTGGCTCACCAAACGCCTGGGCGCCCCCGTGCGCGCCCCCAACCTGTCCCACGCCGGCTACGACCTCGTCGGCGGCCGCCTGCTACCCGGCGGCACCGGCCCCGTCGCCCTCTTCATGTACGGCGCCCCGGACGGCCAACGCCTGACCCTCTACGTCACCCGGGAAGCCACGGGCGGCCAGACCGCCTTCCAATTCACCCAGGAAGGCCCCGTGCGCGTCTTCTACTGGGCCGAAGGCCAATTCGGCTACGCCCTGTCGGGCGCGGTCAGCCGAGACGAACTACAAAGAATCTCGCAAGAGGTCTACAACCAGCTGCAAGGCTAGCGCGCGTCAGAACACAGGCTCAACACAAGCCCTGATCACGATACTCACCCGGCACACCCAGCACGGCGCAAAACTTGCGGCTTTCACCGGAATAAGTGTGCGTAGCGTGAATGGTCAGCGTGGCCCCCGCCAACCCGACCTTCTTCGGATTGCAAGACCAGAAGCCGCTGGAGATCTCGTCGTACGGCGCCCTGGCAACGAGACGCGCCGGCTGCCCGGGCGACTTCTTTCCCGACGCCTCAGTGGCCACCCACTCGATCCAGACACGGCAGCTCACATGCTCGAACCCCACGTTCTCCAGGATCACCCGATACGAGCCCTGCCCATCGCCGGACCGCCAACTTCCGCCAGCCAGCGTCCCCAGGACCTCCGCTTGATCTGCGTCAGTCTCCGCGACGCACGGCGCCGCCACCAGCAACGAAAGGCTCAGCAACGCAGCAAGAATTTTCATTTTTCAGATGGCCTGCCGAGAATCGGCGTGAAAGAAATGATGGACGGCGCGGCTCCCCCCATTCTTCGTCATTCACATCACTCAGACACGGGCGGCACCTTGCCATTCCCCAACGATAGCCGCTCCCCGCCCAAGCTCATAACAAGCTCCAGCCAAAATCGCAGACACAGCCAACGCGCGCAGCGTCCACCGCCCCAACGCCCCACCACCGCGTAAGCCGCAGAAGGCCGCCCGCGCGGCCGATTGCGGCGGGCCCCGCACCCCCACCGCCCCCCCCCCCACCGCTGAGCAAACCGCCAGCAAACACCGCCCCCATCGTCGCGACCCACGGTGCGAGCGCCGGGCTGCGGCGGCCGGGTGGGCGCGGGGCGTGTAGATTGCGCCCGAGGGAATCGGAAGGCAGTCGCCGGAGGCGACAACGACGATGACGAAGGGGCAGTCCGGAGCGAAGGCTCCGGACCGCAATCGTAGCCCCGCGCCCACCCGGCCGCCGCAGCCCGGCGCGCCTAAAGAACCCCACCCACCAACCCAAAAAAACTCACCCCCGAGCCTCAAAAAGCATATGCAAAGTAATCTTCCGAACCTCAGCCTTGCTCATCTCAATATGCCCCCGCAACATCCTCCCCGCCGCCTCCCCCCGCCGCCCCAACACCGCCCGCAAAATCGCCCCATGCTCCTCATACGTCGCATCCACCCGAAACTCCTTCGTGAAATCCAACCGCCGAACGATCCGGATCTTCTCCGTCACCTCCCGATGAATCAACGCCATCTCCGGATTCCCCGCCGCCGCCACCAGAGAACAATGAAACGCCTCATCCAGCTCAGCCACTAACCGCCCATCCAGAATCCGCTGCGCCGGCGGCACCAGCCACACGTCAGTCAGCGCCCCCAGCATCCCGTTCTCGTCCATGTGCTCCCGCGCACACAGCCGTTCCACCGCCGCCAGTTCCAACACCACCCGCACATCGTAGAGCGCCTCGAACCGCTCGAAATCGAACGGCCGCACCTGCCAGCCGCTGCGAGGGCTGGGCAGCACAAAGCCTTCCCGCTCCAGCCGCGCCAGCCCCAGCCGCACCGGCGTGCGGCTCACCCCCAGCCGCAACGCCAGTTCCGCCTCCGTGAAACGATCCCCCGGCAGCAGCTGGAAATCGAACAGCTCGTCCTTGATGCGCTGGTACACCTGGTCCGCCAGCGACCCCGCCAACGTCGGCGCCTGCCGCAACGCCGGACTGATCCGCACCGATTCGCCCGCCATGGTCAGGTCACGGGGCACGTGGCGTCTTCCGCCAGCACGATCAGCGGGTCGCCCGCGTTCACCGGCTTGCCCGGCACGCAGCGGATGGCCGTCACCGTGCCCGATGCCGGTGCGATCACCGACAGTTCCATCTTCATCGCCTCGACCACCACCAGCGTATCGCCCGCCGACACGCTCTGGCCCACCTGCACCGGAATCTTCCAGATATTGCCGCACATGTCCGCGCTGACCAGCCGCTCGCCCTCACGCAGCGCCGTCTCCGGCTCCAGTTCGGCTTCGACCGGCGCCGCCGCCACGTCTTCCGTTTTCCACAGCGCCACCTCGGCATCGAATGCCGTCTTCTGGCGCGCCTGGAACACCGCGATGCTGTCTGCCTGCTCTGCCAGGAAACGCTGGTGCGCTGCAAAATCGAACATCTCTTCCTCGATCCGCACCGTCGCCCGGCCCTCGCGGAAATCCTCGCGCAGCGTATCCAGCTCGGCCTCGCTAACCGGGTAGAACCGCACCTGGTCGAAAAAGCGCAGCAGCCACGGCTTGCCGTCCTGGAACACCGGGTTCTTCAGGAACTTGTTCCAGATCGGCAGCGTGCGGCCCACCAACTGATAGCCCCCCGGCGAATCCATCCCGTAGATGCACATGTACACCCCGCCGATGCCCACCGTGCCTTCCGCCGTGAACGTGCGGGCCGGGTTGTACTTCGACGTCAGCAGCCGGTGGCGCGGATCGATCGGCACCGCGCACGGCGCCCCCAGGTACACGTCGCCCAGCCCCATGATCAGGTAGCTCGCATCGAACACAATGCGCCGCACGTCCTCGCGGCTGGCCAGTCCGTTGATGCGCTGGATGAAATCCACATTGTTCGGCAGCCACGGCGCGCTGGCGCGCACCGTTTCCTGGTAGCGCTGCACCGCGCCCAGCGTCGCCGAATCCTCGAACGCCATCGGCAGGTACACCACACGGGTCGGCACCTCCAGCGTCGCCACGTCCGCCAGCCCGGCCTCGATCTCAAGCAGCCGCGCAATCAGCGCGTCTTGCCGGATCACCCGGCTGTCGTAGCGGATCTGCAGCGAGCGCACGCCCGGCGACAGTTCCTGCACGCCGTCGATCGGCTGCGCCGCCAGCGCATCCATCAGCAGATGGATGCGCATGCGCAGCGCCAGGTCCAGCACGTTGTCGCCGTATTCCAGCAGCAGATAGCCGTCGCCCGCCTGGCGGTACGACACCGACGGACGCGCGCCCTCGGCTGGCAAGGCCGCCACGATGGTTTCCGAGGCCGTCTGCGGCACCGCGACAGGCGTCGTGGCCTGCGGTGTCACGCGGCCCAGCGTCTCTACGCTCTGGTCCTGCGCCACTTCCCGCGCCACCGCGTCGGCGTAATCGATGCGCACGAAGCGGATGCGGTCGCCAGGCTTGACCTGGCCGACCTTCCACAGTTCGGCACGGGCAATCGTGACCGGGCAGACAAAGCCGCCCAGGCTGGGGCCGTCGCGCGTCAGGATCACGGGGCTGTCGCCCGTGAAGTTGATGCTGCCGATGGCGTATTCGCAATCGTGGATGTTGGACGGATGCAGGCCGGCTTCGCCGCCGTTCTCGCGCGCCCAGGTGGGCTTGGGGCCGGTCAGGCGCACGCCCAGCCGGTTCGAGTTGTAGTGCACTTCCCAATCCGCGGCGAAGAATTCGTCGATGGCTTCGGGCTGGAAGAAATCCGGCGCGCCGTGCGGGCCGTACAGCACGCCGATTTCCCAGGTGTTGCCATAGGTGGGAATCAATTCGGGTGCCGCCGCCTGCGGCACGGCCACGGGCGGCGCGGCGTTGGCCGCCGGCAGCCCGGGTTGCACCACGGGCAGCATGTCGCCCACCCGCAGCGTGCGGCCGGCGTGGCCGCCGAACTGGCCCAGCGCAAAGGTCGAGCGGCTGCCCAGGTACACCGGCACATCCAGCCCGTTGCGCACCGCCAGGTAGCTGCGGCAGCCGGACACGGCCCGCCCCGTCGCCAGCACCTGGCCGGAACGCACCGTCACCGGCCGCCACATCGGCACCGGCTCGCCATCCAGCGTGGCGGCGCATTCGGCGCCGGTCAGCGCGATCAGGGCATCGCCATGAAAGCGCAGCGTCGGGCCGACCAGCGTGGCCTCGATGCCGGCCGCGTCCGGCGCGTTGCCGACGATGCGGTTGGCCAGGCGAAACGCGTAGTCGTCCATCGGGCCCGACGGCGGCACGCCGATATTCCAATAGCCGGTGCGGCCCGGGTAGTCCTGCACGCTGGTGTAGGTGCCGGCTTCCAGCACTTCGATGGCGGCCGGCCGGTAGGCAAAGCTGTCCAGGAAACGGGTCGACAATTGCGCCGCGCGAAAGCGCGCATCCGCCACGATCTGGCGCAGGTAGTCCAGGTTGGTGGCGATGCCGTGCAGGCGCGTGCGGGCCAGCGCATCGGCCAGCTTGTCCAGCGCCGCTTCGCGCGTGTCGGCGTGCACGATCAGCTTGGCCAGCATCGGGTCGTAGAACGCCGGCACCTCGGTGCCCGTCGCCACCCAGCCGTCCAGGCGCACGCCGTCCGGGAAATACACGTCGGTCAACACGCCGGGCGACGGCTGGAACTGGCGCAGCGGATCTTCCGCGTACAGGCGTACCTCGATGGCCGCGCCCTGCGGCGCACGCGTCATGGCATCGAAATCCAGCGGCTCGCCGGCCGCCACGCGCAGCATGCATTCCACCAGGTCCAGCCCCGTCACCGCTTCGGTCACCGGGTGCTCGACCTGCAGGCGCGTATTGACCTCCAGGAAATAGAAACTGTCGCGCGCCGGGTCGTAGATGAATTCCACCGTGCCCGCCGACCGGTAGCCCACCGATGTGCCCAGCTTCACTGCGGCGTCCAGCAAGGCCGCGCGGGTCGCGGCCGGCAGCCGCGGCGCCGGGGTTTCCTCGATCACTTTCTGGTTGCGCCGCTGCACCGAGCAATCGCGCTCGCCCAGCGCCACGACACGGCCCGCGCCGTCGCCGAAGATCTGCACTTCGACGTGGCGCGCGTTGTCCACATAGCGCTCGATGAACGCCCCGCCGTCGCGAAAGAAGTGTTCGCCCATGCGCTGCACGCTGTCGAACGCCACCGTCAATTCGGCCTCGTTCTCGCAGCGCGACAGGCCGATGCCGCCGCCGCCCGCGGTGCTCTTGAGCATCACCGGGTAGCCGATGCGCTCGGCCTGCGACAGCGCTTCGCCCAGGCTGGCCAGCAGGCCCGTGCCCGGTGTCATCGGCACGCCGGCCTCGGCCGCCAGCTCGCGGGAACGGTGCTTCAGGCCGAACTCGCGGATCTGCAGCGGCGTCGGGCCCACGAACGCAATGCCCGCCGCTTCGCAGGCCTCGGCGAATTCGGCGCTTTCCGACAGAAAGCCGTAACCGGGGTAGATGGCCTGCGCGCCGTGCGCACGGGCCGCGTCCAGCAGCAGGTCCATGCGCAGGTAGCTGTCGGCGGCCTTCTCGCCGCCCAGCGCCACGGCCACGTCGGCCTCTTTGACGTGGGCCGCGTTGCGGTCGGGATCGGAATACACGGCAACGCTGCGGATGCCCAGGCGTTTCAGGGTACGAATGGCGCGGACGGCGATTTCTCCGCGGTTGGCGATCAGGACGGTATCGAACACGGGGCGGCTCCCAGGGGCGGTCTTGGATTAACGGGGGGTGGCGTTCAGGCTGGCGAGATAGGCACGCCAGCCGCCGAAGTCGGTGATGTCGCGCGCACCGAGCAGGCCGCGCGGCTCGCAGATGAAGCCCTTGACCAGGCGGCCGTCATGCAGCTCCAGCGTGCCGATGCCCAGCGGCGCGGGAATCTCGGCCACGAAGGCGCCAAAGGCGGCCACGGGGATATCCCACAGCTCGACCTCGATCGGCGCACCGCCGTCGGACTTCACCAGCCCGGGCTTGGGCGGCGTGGTGTTGGCCAGCGCATACAGCCGGTAATCGGCCGCGGTGCGGGTCTTTTCCACCAGCACGGCGCGGCGGGACGTCAGCTGATGATTCAACGGCATGCCCGTCAGGTGGGCGCCCACCACGGCCACGCGCAAGGTGTTCGGGTCTGCCGGCTGGGGCGCTGCCGCCGGCAACGGCCGGCCCGTGGCGCCCAGGGGCAAGCCGCGCTGCGCCTGCCACTGGCGGCCGAACTGCGCCAGCGCGCGGTCCTGCCAGGCCAGGCCGATCACGGTGATGCCCGCCGGCAGCCCGTCGGCGCGCATGCCGGCCGGCAGCGCCAGCGCCGACAGGTCGGCCAGGTTGGCAAAGTTGGTGTACACGCCCAGCTGCGAATTCAGGCGCACCGGGTCGGCCTGCAACTGCGCGATGGTGTAGATGGACGGCGACGTCGGCACCACCAGCGCATCGAAGCCTTGCAACGACTGCTGGATCTGGCGCGTCAATTCGGCGCGGCGGTATTCGGCCTTGAAGGCATCCAGCGCGCTGTAGTTCGCCGCGCCTTCGACGATGCCACGCACCACCGGGTGAATCGCGGCGGGGTGCTCTTGCCACAGGGACTCGACCGCGGCGAAGCGCTCGGCCACCCACGGCCCCTGGTACAGCAGCGCGGCCAGTTCGGCATACGGCGCGAAGTCGATCGTCTCGACCTGGGCGCCGCTCGCCTTCAAGGCTTGCAGTGCGGCCTCGAAGGCTTCGGCCGCTTGCGCATCGCCGAAGAACTCCAGGCGGTCGGGAATGGCCAGGCGCGGCGCCTTCGGCCACGGCGCGGCGGCGCCTGCCGGCTGCGCGCGCGAATAGGCATCGCGTTCGTCGTAGCCGCCCGCGATGCCGGCCACCTGCTCGGCATCGTCCACCGTCAGCGCGAAGATCGACACGCAATCCTGCGTGCGGCAGGCGGGCACCACACCCGCCGTGCTCAGCCAACCCTTGGTGGGCTTGAGGCCGACGATATTGTTGAAACCCGCGGGCACGCGGCCGGACCCGGCCGTGTCGGTGCCCAGCGAAAACGCCACCAGGCCGCGCGCCACCACCGACGCCGAGCCCGAGCTGGAACCGCCGCTGATGTAGTCAGGATTGAAAGCGTTGGCCACCGCGCCGTGCGGCGAACGGGTGCCGACCAGCCCCGTGGCGAACTGGTCCAGGTTGGTCTTGCCCACCAGGATCGCGCCGGCTGCGCGCAGGCGCCGCACCACCGTCGCGTCTTCGTCAGGCGTGTAGGCGAATTTGGGGCAGGCCGCCGTGGTGGGCCAGCCGGCCGCATCGATGTTGTCCTTGATGGCGAACGGCACGCCGTACAGCGGCAGCCGCGCCACGTCGCCGCCCGCCGCCGCCAGCAGCAGGCGCAGGTCATCCAGCTGGCGCGCCAGCACGGCGGGGCTGACCCGCGTGATCCAGGCGTTGTCGGCCGGCGCGGCCGGCGTCTCGGCCAGGGGCATCAACAGCGCGTCGGGGGTGGCGCCGCCCTCGCGATAGGCAGACAGCCATTGCGTGATCGTCCAACCGGTCGTGGGGCCCTGCGGCGTTGCTACGGCATTCATGCTGGAATCCTTTCTTGTATACAAGTACGGATACCCAAGCAATACGCGTGCCATGTTGGCCGCGGGCCGCAACCTTCCCTCTGACGCAAGGTGCCGCCGGCCCGCGACGCGTTCCTTTGCCCTCGCCCATGCGCCCGCGATGCGCACCCGCAACGGGCAACCGGCGCACCGGTTTTGTGCACGCGGCACCAGATTGAACCGCGCACGGCGCCGCCAGCGGCCGCCACCGCGTCATCGAAAACCCTTCCCCTTACTACAGCGATGTCGCCTTGCCGAGCGGTTGGCACGGCTTTTGCTTTGAAGTCCTGGTCACGCCCATGCCGCCGGCGCCGCCGGCTTCTTCCTCCTCAGGAGTCACCATGAAACGCAGACTAGTCCTTAAGCAACTGACCGCCGTGAGCCTGTTGGCCCTGTCCGGTTGGATGCCGCAGCTGTACGCCGCCGAAGACACCATCAAGGTCGGCATCCTGCATTCGCTGTCGGGCACCATGGCCATCTCGGAAACGTCGCTCAAGGACGTGGCCCTGATGACCATCGATGAAATCAACGCCAACGGCGGCGTGATGGGCAAGAAGCTGGAAGCCGTGGTGGTCGACCCTGCATCGAACTGGCCGCTGTTCGCCGAGAAGTCGCGCCAGCTGCTGGCTCAGGACAAGGTGGCCGCGGTGTTCGGCTGCTGGACCTCGGTATCGCGCAAGTCGGTGCTGCCGGTGTTCAAGGAACTGAACGGCCTCTTGTTCTACCCGGTGCAGTACGAAGGCGAAGAGCTGGAAAAGAACGTGTTCTACACAGGGGCTGCGCCCAACCAGCAGGCCATCCCGGCGGTGGAATACCTGATGAGCGAAGACGGCGGCGGCGCCAAGCGCTTCGTGCTGCTGGGCACCGACTACGTCTACCCGCGCACCACCAACAAGATCCTGCGCGCCTTCCTGCATTCCAAGGGCGTGAAAGACAGCGACATCGACGAGGTCTACACCCCGTTCGGCCATTCCGATTACCAGACCATCGTGGCCAACATCAAGAAGTTCGCCGCGGGCGGCAAGACCGCCGTCATCTCCACCATCAACGGCGATTCGAACGTGCCGTTCTACAAGGAACTGGGCAACGCCGGCCTGAAGGCCACCGACGTGCCGGTGGTGGCGTTCTCGGTCGGTGAAGAAGAACTGCGCGGCGTGGACGCCAAGCCGCTGGTGGGCCACCTGGCCGCCTGGAACTACTTCGAATCGATCAAGAACCCGGTCAACGAGGCCTTCATCAAGAAGTGGCAGGCCTATGCCAAGGCCAAGAACCTGCCCAACGCCAGCACGGTCGTCACCAACGACCCGATGGAAGCGACCTACATCGGCATCTACATGTGGAAGCAGGCGGTCGAGCAGGCCAAGACCACCGACGTCGACAAGGTGATCGCGGCCATGGGCGGCCAGACGTTCAATTCGCCCAGCGGCTTCAAGATCGAAATGGACAAGACCAACCACCACCTGCACAAGCCGGTCTACATCGGCGAGATCAAGGCGGACGGCCAGTTCAACGTGGTGTGGAAGAGCAAAGGCCCCATCCGCGCGCAACCCTGGAGCCCGTACATCCCGGGCAACGAAGGCAAGCAAGGTCTTTAAACCGGAACCGGACACGCAGCCATGCTGAATGCGGCTATCGCGAAATTCCTGCGTTATTTCCTGCTTGCATGGCTGCTGGCCGCGCCGGCGCTGTCCGCTCACGCGGCGGCGCCGGGCGTGGACCCGGCGCTGCTGGCCCCCTTGGCCGGCGACGACACCGACGCCAAGCTGCAGGCGATTGCCGCCCTGGGTCAACTGCCCGCCCCCGGTGCGGCCGCCGTGCTGCAGGCGCTGGGCGACGACCAGCTGTACGCGCTGCCCGATGGCCGCGTGCTGATCGGCAGCGGCAAAGGCCCGGCCACCGACGCGGCCACCGGCGCGGCGACCGAGCTGCCCGCGGGTGCCGCCACCATCGGCATCAACAACCGGCTGCGCCGCGCCATCGAAGCGGCGCTGGCGGGATCGCGACTGTTTTCCGACAACCCGCAGGAACGGCTGGCCTCTGCCCGCCGCCTGCAACAGACCGGCGACCCGGCCCGCCTGCCGCTGGTGGAAAAGGCCCTGGCGGCCGAAAAGAACGAGGCCGTGCGCGCCGCTCTGGAAATCGCGCAGGCCAATCTTGAACTCAAAAGCGCCGACCCCGCCGTGCGGCGTCACGCCGTCGACCTGCTGGGGCGCACCGACAACGCGGCCTTTCGCCCCACGCTGGCCGCGCTGACGCAGCAGCAGGACGGCGTCTACGCCGAACCCGATGCCGGCGTGCGCGAAGCCGCGGCCAATGCGCTAAAGCGCATCGACCGGCACCTGGCCACCATCGAATGGGCCGGCAACCTCTTTTACGGTCTCAGCCTGGGCAGCGTGCTTCTGCTGGCGGCGCTGGGCCTGGCCATCACCTTCGGGCTGATGGGCGTCATCAACATGGCGCACGGCGAACTGCTGATGATCGGCGCCTACGTCACCTACCTGGTGCAGACGGCGTTTCGCGCGTGGCTGCCAGGCTGGCTGGACTGGTACGTGGCCGCGGCGCTGCCGCTGGCCTTTGTGTTCACCGCGCTGGTGGGCATGGCGCTGGAACGCACCGTGATCCGCTGGCTGTATGGCCGGCCGCTGGAAACGCTGCTGGCCACCTGGGGCATCAGCCTGATGCTGATGCAGGGCGTGCGCACGCTGTTCGGCGCGCAGAACGTGGAAGTGGGCAACCCCAGCTGGATGTCGGGCGGCATCACGGTGCTGGGCGGGCTGGTGCTGACCTACAACCGGCTGGTCATCATCGGCTTTGCGCTGTTCGTGGTGTTCCTGGTGTGGGCGCTCTTGAACCACACGCGGCTGGGCCTGTTCGTGCGCGCCATCACGCAGAACCGGCGCATGGCCGATTGCGTGGGCGTGCCCACCGGCCGCGTCGACATGCTGGCGTTCGGCCTGGGGTCCGGCATCGCGGGGCTGGCGGGCGTGGCGCTGTCGCAGCTGGGCAACGTGGGCCCGGACCTGGGCCGCGGCTACATCGTCGATTCCTTCATGGTGGTGGTGCTGGGCGGCGTGGGCCAGCTGGCCGGCACCGTCATCGCCGCGCTGGGCCTGGGCGGCGTGAACAAATTCCTGGAGCCTTACGCGGGAGCCGTCATGGCCAAGATCACCATCCTGGTGCTCATCGTGCTTTTCGTGCAGAAGCGGCCGCAAGGCCTGTTCGCCCCGCGCGGCCGGAGCGTCGAATGAAACAGACCGCCCTGACCGACCTGACCTTGCAGGCGCATCGTCCGCTGTACAGCGGACGCGCCTGGATCGCCCTGGCCGCCGCCACGCTGGCGCTGGCGCTCTTGCCGCTCTTGAACCTGGTGTTTCCCGCCGGCCATCCGCTGCACGTCTCGGCCTATGCCGTGGCCCTGTTGGGCAAGTTCATGTGCTACGCCATGGCGGCCCTGGCGCTGGACCTGGTGTGGGGCTACGCCGGCATCCTGTCGCTGGGCCACGGCCTGTTCTTCGCGCTGGGCGGCTATGCCCACGGCATGTACCTGATGCGCGCCATCGGCAGCGACGGCGTGTACCAGAGCCGCCTGCCGGACTTCATGGTGTTCCTGGACTGGAAGGACTACCCCTGGTACTGGGCCTTCACCGAGCACTTCGGCTACGCCATGCTGCTGGTGGTGCTGGTGCCGGGCGTGCTGGCCTTCGTGTTCGGCTACTTCGCGTTCCGCTCGCGCATCAAGGGCGTGTACTTCTCGATCATCACGCAGGCGCTGACGTTTGCGGCCATGTTGCTGTTCTTTCGCAACGACACGGGCTTTGGCGGCAACAACGGCTTTACCGACTTCAAGCGCATTCTGGGCTTTGACATCACGGCCCCCGGCACCCGCGCGGCGCTGTACTGGATCACGCTGGCGGCGCTGGCCGCGGCCCTGGTGCTGGCGCGCGCGGTGACGCAGTCCAAGCTAGGCCGCGTGCTGACGGCGGTGCGCGATGCCGAAAGCCGGCTGCGCTTCATCGGCTACGACCCGCTGGGCTTCAAGCTGTTCGTGTGGACGCTGTCGGCCGTGCTGTGCGGCATTGCCGGCGCCTTGTACGTGCCGCAGGTCGGCATCATCAACCCCAGCGAGATGTCCACGGAGAACTCGATCGAAATGGTGATCTGGGTGGCCACCGGCGGGCGCGGCACGCTGATCGGCCCCATCCTCGGCGCGGGCGTGGTCAACGGCCTGAAGACCTGGTTCACCAGCGTGCTGCCCGAGTTCTGGCTGTACGCGCTGGGCCTGATCTTCGTCCTGGTGACCCTGTTCCTGCCCACCGGCATCGTCGGCCTGGCGCGCCGCCTGGCCTCCCGCTACCAGGAGCGACGCGCATGACCAGCACGCATTCCGAAACCGCCATGCTGGACGGCGGCCCCAGCGGCGACGCCGGCTACGGCCGCGTCAGCCCCAAGGGCCTGGACACCAGCCACGGCGCCATCCTGTACCTGGAAGGCATCACCGTCAGCTTCGACGGCTTCAAGGCGCTGAACGACCTGACGCTGGACATCGGCGTGGGCGAGCTGCGCTGCATCATCGGCCCCAATGGCGCCGGCAAGACGACCATGATGGACGTCATCACCGGCAAGACCCGTCCCACCGCCGGCACTGCTTTTTTCGGCCAGAGCATCGACCTGACCACGCTGACCGAAGCGCAGATCGCCCACGCCGGCATCGGCCGCAAGTTCCAGCGGCCCACGGTGTTCGAACAGCACAGCGTGTTCGAGAACCTGGAACTGGCGATGAAGACCGACAAGCGCGTGCGGCCCACGCTGTTCTCGCGCCTGACCGGCGCGCAGGCCGACAGGATCGGCGAAACGCTGGACCTGATCCGCCTGCGGCCCGAAGCCTTCCGCCCGGCCGGCCTGCTGTCGCACGGCCAGAAGCAGTGGCTGGAGATCGGCATGCTGCTGATGCAGGAACCGCAGTTGCTGTTGCTGGACGAACCGGTGGCCGGCATGACCGATGCCGAAACCGAACGCACCGGCGAACTGCTCAATGAATTGCGCGGCCGCCATTCGCTGATGGTGGTCGAACACGACATGGACTTCGTCAACCAGATTGCCGGCGACGGCAAGGTGACGGTGCTGCACGAAGGCTCGGTGCTGGCCGAAGGGCCGATGGCGAAAGTGCAGGCCGACCCGCGCGTGATCGAAGTCTATCTGGGGCGCTGACATGCTGAACGTATCCACCATCGACCAGTACTACGGCGGCAGCCACACCTTGCGCGGCGTCTCGCTGGCGGTGAACCAGGGCGAATGCCTGGCGCTGCTGGGACGCAACGGCGTGGGCAAGACCACGCTGCTCAAGTGCGTGATGGGCGTGCTGCCCGTGGCCAGCGGCGCCATCGCCTTCGACGGCGCCGACATCACCCGGCTGGCGCCGCACCAGCGCGCCGCGCGCGGCATGGCCTACGTACCGCAGGGGCGCGACATCTTCGCCCGGCTCACCGTGGAAGAGAACATCCTGATGGGCATGGCGACCAAGCCCGCCGCGCGCGCCCGCCGCATCAAGGAAGAAGTGTTCGAGCTGTTTCCGGTGCTCAAAAGCATGCTGGCCCGGCGCGGCGGCGACCTGTCGGGCGGGCAGCAGCAACAGCTGGCGATCGCCCGCGCGCTGGTGGCCGAACCCAAGCTCATCATCCTGGACGAACCCACCGAAGGCATCCAGCCGTCCATCATCAAGGACATCGCGCGGGTGATCCACATGCTGCGCCAGCGCGGCGACATCGCCATCCTGCTGTGCGAACAATATTTCGACTTTGCCCGCGAACTGGCCGACCGTTTCGTGGTGCTGTCGCGCGGCGAAGTGGTGGCCAGCGGCGACCGGACGGCCATCGACGGCGAGGACGTGCGGCGCCACCTTTCCGTCTGAGGCGCCTTTTAGTGCCAACGGAGCCTGGATATAATGCGCCGTCATGCACCTTGCCCACTTCCTGAACCGCGGCTACGCCTGGATCGCCCTTGTCGCGATCCTGTGGGCGTCCCTGGTTCCGTCGTTGGCGCATGGCAGCCATGCCGAGGGCGGCGCCAGCCGCCAGGTCACCGTCGACTACTGCGCCCCTGAAGGCAAGTCGTCGCTGACCATCGACGTGCAGGGCGACGACACCCCCGCCGACCACGCGGCGCACCACGGCGACAGCACCCACTGCCCGTTCTGCCGCAATCCCCAAGCCGACATCGGCATCCTGCCCGCGCCGCTGCTCGTCTTGCGCGCCCCGCCCGGCCGGGTCAGCTATCCGGCGCTGTTCTACCGCGCCTCGCATCCTCTCTACGCCTGGAGCGCGGCCCAGCCGCGCGCCCCGCCCGCGGCTTGATCCCGCGCGCAGGCCGCCGGCCCGGCTGACGGGCAGGCCCTGCGCCGCATTGCGCTTGAGCCCCCCCGCCGGCCGTTTTCGCGCGCTGGCGGCATTCCGGAAATCATCGCCCGTCCCCGACGCCGCCCCTGTAAGCGGCGCGGCCCGCGGGCGCGCAAGCCGGCCCCCGCCGGCCTGGATCATGAAAAAAACCTACGCAGCCTCTTTGCTGGCCGGCGCCTGCGCGGCCAACCCCGCGCTGGCGCTGACCACCGACCCCGCCATCGAAACGCTGGCCGCCACCGTGGTGGAAGGCGACGATGCCGACGGCAAGCCCAACGGCCCGCTGGACCTGAACCGCATCGACGGCACCGGCAGCCGCCTGGGCCTGACCCTGCGCGAAACGCCCGCGTCCGTCACCGTTATCAACCGCGCCCAGATCGAGGCGCGCGGCTCGCAGAACACCCAGGAAATCGCCCGCGGCATCCCCGGCGTGGACAACGCCTCGCCCCCGGGGTCGGCCGGCTCGGTCAGCTACCGGGGTTTCAGCGGCGGCCAGGTGTCGCAACTGTTCAACGGCATCTCGGTGCAATACGACTCGGCCGCAGCTCGGCCGGTGGACAGCTGGATCTACGACCGGGTCGAGGCCATCGGCGGCCCGTCGACCTTTCTGTTCGGCGCGGGCGCGGTCGGCGGCGCCATCAACTACGTCACCAAGCTGGCCCAGCGCGACACCTTCTACGAAGGCCAGCTGCGGTGGGGTTCCTACGACACGCGCCAGGTGTCGGCCGGCATCAACCAGCAACTGGCCGGCTCGCCGGGCGGGCGCGGCCATTACTTGCGCATCGACGCCAACAACACGTCCAGCCGCGGCTGGGTCGACGGCAACCACTCGAACGCCACGCAGGTCGCGGCCTCGTTGCTGTCGGACCTGGGCGACGACGTGACGCAGACCTGGGCCTTCGAATACCAGCGCGAGCGGGTCGAGCGGCCCTATTGGGGCACGCCGCTGACGGTGGGCGCGGACGGCAAGGTCACCGGCGAAGGCCACATCCGCGGCGGCACGCGGTTCAAGAACTACAACGTCGATGATGGCCTGTACGAGCAATCGGTGCTGTGGGCCCGCTCGCTGACCGAATGGCGCGCGGCGCCCGGCGTGACGTTCAAGAACACGCTGTACTACTACCGCGCCGAGCGCGATTTCCGCAACCTCGAAACCTACCGCTACAACGCCGCCAACAGCCGCGTGCTGCGCTCGGGCGCGCTGTTGCAGCGGCACGAGCAAAGCCTGGTCGGCAACCGGGTCGAAGGCCTGGTCGAATCCACGCTGGCCGGCTTGCCCAGCAGCTGGTCGTTCGGCGCCGACCTCAGCGTGAACAAGCAGACGCGCTACCCCACCAGCCTGCCCGCCACGGTCGACGCGGTAGACCCCTACGATTTTTCGCCCGGCTATTTCTACGACATTCCCGGCATGACGCGCGGCCACAATCCAGACCGCGACAACCGCATCCGCACGCTGGCCTTCACGCTGGAAAACCGCACCGAGGTGCTGCCCGGCGTGGCCATCGTGTCGGCATTGCGCCGCGACTTCATCGACCTGGACCTGACCAACCGCCGCGCCGTCTCGGCCAGTTCGCCCGCGTCCGCGTCGCGCGACTATTCGCCCACCACCGGCCGCCTGGCCGTCAACTGGGCAGTCACGCCGCAGGCCTCGTTGTATGCGCAGTACGCCACCGCCGCCGATCCCCCGTCCGGCATCATGGCCACGGCCTCGTTCGCCGACGTGCTGAACAACGACAAGCTCACTACCGGCACGCAGAAGGAAGTGGGCGGCAAGTTCGAGTTCTGGGACGGCCGCGGCACGGCCACCATTGCGGCCTACGAGATCACGCGCAAGAACATCTCGGCGCCCGATCCCAACAATCCGGCGGTCAGCGTGCCGGTGGGCCAGCAGTCGGCCCGCGGGCTGGAACTGGCCGGCGGCCTGCGCCTGACGCGCACGCTGTCGCTGCAGGGCAACGTGGCCTTCGTCAACCCCAAATACGACGACTTCTCGCAAACCGTCAACGGCGTGGCCGTATCGCGCAACGGCAACGTGCCCACCAACACGCCGCGCCGCGTGGCCAACCTGTGGCTGGACTACGCCTTCCTGCCCGACTGGAACGCCAGCGTCGCCGCGCGCTACGTGGGCCGCGCCTATGCCGACGCCGCCAACACCGTGTGGGCGCCGTCCTACACGATCTTCGACGCGGCCCTGTCGCACCGCATCGACCGCCACTTCACCGTCACCGGCCGGGTGCGCAATCTGACCGACAAGGTGTACGCGGCCAACGTCACCGGTACGCCCATGTATTACCTGGGCGCGCCGCGTACGTTCGAACTGTCCGTGCAAGCCCGCTTCTGAGGCCGCCATGACCGCCATCCATCCCGCCCGTCCCCGGCCCGCGCCACCCGCCTGGTCCACCCGCGCCAAGCGCTGGCTGTACCTGATCCACCGCTGGGCCGGCATCGTGCTGTGCCTGTTCTTTGCCATGTGGTTCGTGTCGGGCGTGGTGATGATGTACGTCGGCTACCCCAAGCTCACGCCGCACGAGCGCATGACGCACCTGGCCCCGCTGGACCCGGCGCAAGTCACCGCCACGCCCGCCCAGGCGCTGGCGGCGGCGGGCGCCCGGGACGCCCAGGGCCTGAGCCTGGCCGCCGTGCGCGGCGGCGCACCGGTGTACCTGGTGCCGGCGGGCCGCGGCCAGGCGCCCAAGGTGGTGGATGGCGCCAGCGGCGCCTTGCTGCCGCGCGCCGACGCCCAGGTCGCCACCGCCAGCGCCGCGGCCTGGTTCGGCGGTGACTACGCCGCGCACTACCAGGGCGAGGTCGAGGAAGACGTCTACACCCATTCCGGCGCGCTGGACTCGCATCGCCCGCTGCACCGCATCGACCTGGACGACCCCGACCACACCCGCCTGTACGTGTCGTCGGCCACCGGCGAGGTGGTGCTGGACGCCACCCGCAGCGAACGGCTGTGGAACTACGTCGGCGCCTGGATCCATTGGCTGTACCCGTTTCGCGGCAACCTGTTCGACCCCTGGTGGCACGACATCGTGGTGTGGCTGTCGGTCATCGGCGTGGCGGTGGCCGTGACCGGCACGGTGGTCGGCATCCTGCGCTGGCGCTTTTCGCGGCCCTACGCCAGCGGCAGCCGTTCGCCCTACCGCGACAACATGATGCGCTGGCACCACCTGAGCGGCCTGCTGTTCGCCGTCATCACCATCACGTGGATCTTCAGCGGGCTGATGTCGATGAACCCGTGGAAGGTCTTCACCAGCGACGCGGCGCCGCTGGCGATGAATGCGTATGCGGGCAGTCCGCCGGCCGCCGCGGACCGTGCCGGCGCGGCAGTCGGCACACTGGCTGCCGCGGCGTCGACCCAAGCGCAGCAAGCGTCGCCCGCCGCGCTGATCCGCGCCCTGCCCGCCGCCCCGCGCGAACTGCGCTGGAGCCGCGTGGACGGCCAGGACCTGGTGCTGGCCCGCAGCGGCCCCGGC
>NZ_CADIJO010000012.1 GCF_902859705.1 Achromobacter deleyi
CCGGATCGCGCAGCGCCCCGGGCAGCACCCCGGCCATCACCCCGGCCAGCCCCCCCAGGCGCGCCACGCTGGCCGGCTTTGCACGCCGTCCCGGCGCCTGGGCCTTGGCGCTGGCCGCCTTCCTGTCGGCCATGACCGCCGTGGCGGGCTATGGCCTGTCCAAGCTGTTCCTGGTGGACGCGGGCTGGGCGGTCCAGGACGTGGGCCGTATCGGCATGGCCGGCGGCATGGTGACCGTGCTGCTGGGCTGCGGCGGCGGCGCCTGGCTGGTGGGCCGCGTCGGCGCGCGCGGCGCGCTGGCGCTGGGTCTGGCGGCCTCTGGGGCGGCGGCGCTGGCCTGGCTGGCCCAGGCGCAGGGCTGGGTGCCGCCGCACGCCGCCATGGCCTACTTGGCCCAGGGGCTGGGCGCGTTTGGCGCGGGGGCGGCCTCGGTGGCCCTGATGACGCTGGCCATGCGTTTTGCCGCCCGGGGCGCGCAGGCCGGCACCGACATGACCGCGGTGCAGAGCGCGCGTGACCTGGGCGAGATCCTGACGTCGTCGCTGGTCACCGCGCTGGCCGCCCAATTGGGCTATGCGGCCGGATTTGGCGGCGGCTTGCTGGCGGCGGCCGTGACCCTGGTTTTCGTGGCGACGGCGCTGCGCCACCCGGGGTGAAATGGCGTTTCGGGCGGTTGCGGCTACACTTGTGCGCCGTTTTGCTTTCAGCCCCCGAATTTCCATGATTTCCACCGCATGCGGCGTCGACTTCGGCACCTCGAACTCCACCGTCGGCTGGAGCCGCCCCGACCAGCGCGCGCTTCTCGCCCTTGAAGACGGCAAGACCACGTTGCCCTCGGCAATTTTCTTCCACGACGAAGATGCCGAGGTCAGCTACGGCCGCGCGGCCATCTCCGACTACCTGGCGGGCTACGACGGGCGCCTGATGCGCTCGATGAAAAGCCTGCTGGGCAGCTCGCTCATCGACGGCTCGACCGAAGTGCAGGGCCGCTCGATTCCGTTCCGCGTGCTGCTCACCCGGTTCATCGCCGAGCTCAAGCGCCGCGCCGAAACCGCCGCCGGGCGCGAATTCACGCGCGCCGTGCTGGGCCGGCCGGTGTTCTTCGTGGACGACAACACGGCCGCCGACCAGACCGCGCAGGACACGCTGGGTGAAATCGCGCGCAGCGTCGGCTTCACCGACATCGAATTCCAGTTCGAACCGCTGGCCGCCGCATTCGACTACGAATCGCAGATCGACCGCGAAGAGCTGGTGCTGGTCATCGACATCGGCGGCGGTACCTCGGACTTTTCGCTGATCCGCCTGGGGCCCGACCGCGCCGGCAAGGCCGACCGCCGCGAAGACATCCTGGCATACGGCGGCGTGCACATCGGCGGGGTCGACTTCGACAAGCAGCTGAGCCTGGCGCACGTCATGCCGCTGTTGGGCCTGGGCAGCCAGCTGCGCAGCGGCAAGGACGTGCCGTCCACGCAGTACGGCAACCTGGCCTGCTGGCACACCATCAACCAGGCCTACACCCGCAAGGCGGCCGAGCATTTCGCCTACATCCGCGCCGAAGCCGGCGACCGCGAAAAGATCGACCTGCTGCTCAACCTGATCAAGCAGCGCGCCGGCCACTGGGTGGCGGTGCAGGTCGAAGAGGCCAAGATTGCGCTGTCCGAAACGCCGGCCGCGCGCATCGACCTGTCGCGCATCGCCCCCGACCTGGGCGTGGACGTCACCCGTCCGTCGTTCGATGTCAGCGTGGCGCGCCTGATCGAAAAGGTCGAGCAGACCGTGGGCGTGCTGCTGCGCGATGCGGGCGTGGCCACGACCGACGTGGACACCGTGTTCTTCACCGGCGGCTCCAGCCGCGTGCCGCGCCTGCGCGAAAGCGTGTCGGCCCTGGTGCCGGGCGCGCGCAGCGTCGAAGGCGATCTGTTCGGCAGCATCGGCGCCGGCCTGGCGCTGGACGCCCACCGCAAGTTCGGCTGATCGGCGCCTACTTCGCCAGCATCGCCGGCACCCGCTCGGCCAGCGCGTCGATCGCGACGCGCGTGCGCGACGGCAGGTAGCGCGCCTGCGGCCAGACGGCGTGCACGTCGTGCGCGGCCATTTTGTCGCCGTGCATCAGCACTTCCAGCTCGCCTGAACGCACATAGTGCGTCAGCATCCAGCACGGCAGCCACGCCAGCCCCGCGCCCGCGATGGCGGCGTCGGCGATGGCCTGCAGGTCGTCCAGGCGCAGCCGCGGCGGCACGTGCAGCTGGATCACCTGGCCGTCCGGCCCCATCACCGACCAGCCTTTCTCGACGCCGCCGTGGGCATAGACCACGCCCACGTGCTGGCGCATCTCGTCCAGCGTGACCGGGCGGCCGTGCGCGGCGATGTAGGCGGGCGATGCGCCGATGCCCATGGTCTGCAAGCCCAGGCGGCGTGCGGCCAGGCTGGAACTGTCGGGCAGGGGGCCGATGCGGATGCCCAGGTCGTAGCCTTCCTCGATCAGGTCCACCACGCGGTCATTGAAGGAAATGTCGATCTGCAATTGCGGATACTGCAAGGCCAGTTCGCGCAGCACGGGCGCCACGCAATGGCGGCCGAACACCAGCGGGGCGCTCACCCGCAAGCGCCCTTGCGGCGAACGCCGGCCGCTGTCCAGCTCGGCCTCGGCGTCATGCAGTTCGGCCAGCGCGCGCACGCAGCGGTCGTAATAGGCCTGGCCGGCGTCGGTCAGGCTTTGCTGGCGGGTGGTGCGGTGAAACAGCCGCGTGCCCAGGCGGGCTTCGAGCCGGGCAATGGATTTGCCCACCGCCGAGCGGGTCAGGTTCAGGCGGTCGGCGGCCAGGGCGAAGCTGCCGGCTTCGGCCGCTTGCACGAAGACTTCGATGCCGCCCAGCCGGTCGTGGGTCGGGGGTGTGGCCATAATGAATTGGTTCCTTGGTGGAAACATTCAGTGGAATAAATGCCGCCACTGGATAGTTTGGTTCCCGGATATCGTAACCCTACCGCGCCGCGCCGTCATGGCCGGCATTCAGAACCCGATTCATCAAGGACATCATCATGCAGGCATACCAGGTAACCGGCGGGCAGGGCATCGGCTCGCTCAAGCGCGTGGCGCTGACCCCGCGCGAACCCGGCCCGTTCGAAGTGCGCGTGCGCATCAAGGCCGTTTCCCTGAACTTTCGCGACCTGATGGTCGCGCGCGGCGACTACCTGAAGACCTCGGGCGCCCCCGTGATTCCCGCGTCCGACGCGGCTGGCGAAGTTCTGGCCGTGGGCGCGGGCGTCACGCGCTTCAAAAAGGGCGACCGCGTGATGGGCGCCTTCATGCCCAACTGGATCGACGGCGACCCCACGCCCGCCAACACCGCGCTGGCGCCGGGCGCTGCCACCGACGGCGTGCTGGCCACGGAAGCGATCTATGCCGAGCACGGCCTGGTGGCGATTCCGGATTCGCTGTCCGACGAGCAGGCCGCCACGCTGCCGTGCGCCGCCGTCACGGCCTGGAACACCCTGTTCGTGGCCGGCCAGGCCCGCGCCGGCCAGACGGCGTTGCTGCTGGGCACCGGCGGCGTCTCGATCTGGGGGCTGCAACTGGCCAAGGCCGCGGGCCTGCGCGCCATCATCACGTCGTCCAGCGCCGACAAGCTGGCGCGCGCCCGCGAACTGGGCGCCGACGGCCTGATCAACTATCGCGACACCCCGGAATGGCAGGACGAAGTGCTGCGCCTGACGCACGGAGAAGGCGCGCACGTGGTGCTGGAAGTGGGCGGCGAGGGCACATTGGTGCGTTCGGTGGCGGCGGCGCGCATGGGCGGCACCATCGGCATCATCGGCGGGGTCAGCGGCTTTGCGGCCACGCCGGTGTCGCCGCTGGCGCTGATCGCCGGCAGCAAGCGCCTGCAAGGCATATTCGTGGGCAGCCGCAAGATGCTGGAAGACGTGACGCGGCTGGTGCACACGGCGCGCATCGCGCCGGTGATCGACCGTGTCTTCGGCTTCGATGAAGCGCCCGCCGCGTTCGAGCACCTGGCTTCGGGCCGCCACTTCGGCAAGATCGTGATCCGCGTCGACGCCTGACCGGTGAGCAGGGACGGCGCCGTTGACGCGCAGGCTGCGCCGCCGCGTCGGGGGCAGCAAGCGCGATGGTAAGCTGCAAGCTTGCCCGCCGGGCCGCCTGTTGCGCCCGGCGCTCGTTTGCCGACCCGTCCCGCCATGATCCACAAGCCCGATTCGCACCTGTTCGAAGAACGCGTTGCCAGCGAAGCGCCCTACGAGGGCCGCTTCCTCAAGATCCGCAACGACACCGTCCGCCTGCCCAACGGCCATACGTCCACGCGTGAATACGTGGTGCATCCCGGCGCGGTGGTGGTGATTCCGCTGCTGGACGACGGCCGCGTGCTGCTCGAACGCCAGTTCCGCTACCCGGTTGGCCAGGTCATGACGGAATTTCCTGCCGGCAAGCTGGACCCGGGCGAAGACCCGCTGGTCTGCGGCCAGCGCGAACTGCTCGAAGAAACCGGCTACACCGCCACGCAATGGGCCCGCGCCGGCGCCTTGCACCTGGCCATCGCCTATTCCACCGAGATCATCCACATCTACTTCGCCCGCGGTTTGCGCGCCGGCCCGCAGCAGCTGGACCCGGACGAATTCCTGGACGTCTTCAGCGCCCAGCCGGCCGACCTGATCGCCGCCTGCGCCAAGGGCGAGGTCACCGACGCCAAGACCCTGACCTGCGTGCTGTGGCTGCAGAACGTGCTGTCCGGCGCCTGGCAGCTGGACTGGCAGGATCACCCGGCCTGACGCGGCCCGGCTGTTGCCCGGCCCGGTGCTTCCCATGCCCGCCTTTCCCGTGCTGCTGCAACCGTCCGGCCTGCGCTTCGAGGCCGACGCGGACACGCCCGTGCTGGCCGCCGCACAGGCTGCCGGCATCAAGCTGCCCAGCTCGTGCCGCAACGGCACCTGCCGCGCCTGCATGTGCCTGCTGCTCGAAGGCGACATCGCCTACCGCATCGAATGGCCGGGCCTGTCGCGCGACGAAAAGGAAGAAGGCTGGATCCTGCCCTGCGTGGCCCACGCCTGTTCGCCGCTCGAGATCCAGTCCTTGCAGGCCGAACGCATCGAAGCCGCCCCGCCCGCGCCGCCGCGGCCCCTGACCGGGGCGCGGCGCTAGGGCTACGCGCCTGATCGCGTGATGCGGGCCTAGGTGCCTGGGTGCGAGCGCTCGCGCCCTTGCCGCCGGGCGCGCCGCTTGCGGGCCCAGAGCAGCACGCCGGTCACGCTCAGCATCGCCACCACCAGCCCCAGCGCCGACATCAGCACGCGGCCCGGCAGGCCGATGATGCGGCCGGTATGCAGCGGCAGTTGCGCCTGCAGGAAGACATCGCCCGCACTGCCGCGGCCCGGAATGCGGTCGCCGATCACCTCGCCCGACTGGCTGTCCAGGTAGATCCACGGGCGCCCCAGGCCCGATGGCGTGTCGTCGCCGGGTTCGAAGAAATGGACGCCGTACAGGCGGTAGGGGGTGCTGTAGAACAACGCGCCCGCCGGCAATGTCCAGCCGCGTTCGCGGGCCTCGGCCTGGCCGAGCTGCAAGGCGCGGGCGCGGGTGATGCCCGGTTCGACGAATTGCGCAGGCGCCGCCGGCCGCCGCAGCGCGAAGATGTCGGGCGTGAGCGGCGACAGGAACGCCACCAGCGGCCGCACCACTTCGCGCCCCAGGTTCATCGACACCGAGGTCACCGCCACCATCAGCAACAGGCCCCACACCCATACCCCGCCCGCGCGGTGCAGGTCGAAGACCAGCTTGGGCCGGCCCTGGCGCAGCCGGAATGACAGCGACTTGTGCCAGGCCTTGCGGCTGGGAAACGAAATGGCCAGCGCGATCAGGCAATCCAGCGCCCAGATGATCGCGACGATGCCCATGAACCAGGTGCCCAGTTCAAAACCGCCCACGTCCGGCAGATGCAGGGTGTAGTGCAGCTTGTACAGGAACGGCATCAGGTTTTCGCGCGCCAGCGACACCTCGCCCCAGTAGCGCGAACCCCGCACCGCGCCGGTGACGGGGTCGAGCGTGATCTGGTTGAACGCCAGCGGGTAAGGCCGGCCGGTGGCCGGGTCGATGCGCGGCACCACCGACATGCCCAGCGCATGGCCGGGTTCGATGGTCAGCGGCAGATAGGCCACGCGCAGGCGCGGATCGGCCGCTTCCAGGCCGGCCGCCAGGTCCAGCGCCGGACGCAGCGTGGCGCCTGCCGGCGCGGGGGCGTCGAACAGTTGCGGGTTCAGCCATTCGTCCAGCTCGTGGTCCCACGAGATGATGGCGCCGGTCAGGCCGGACACGAACAGGAACAGCGCCAGGAACAGGCCTGCCCAGCGATGCAGCAGGCGCAGCAACGAGGCCATCGCCGTCTACCAGCGGTACGTGGTGCTGAGCAGCAGCGTGCGGCGAGGGCCGTAGTAGCACGCGTTCAGGGGCGAGCCGCCGCACGGGTTGGCCACGTAGAGCTTGTCGAACAGGTTGGCGACCTTGAACTGCATGCGCCAGTGCGTGTTGGGCTCATAGCCCAGCACCATGTCGTAGACCGTGTAGGCGGGCGTCTTGACCGAGGTGGCGTAGGCGTTGTCGGGGTCCGCGGCCGTGGGGCCGTAGTCAAGCGTGCTGCCCAGGTAGCGCACGCCGCCGCCGATGGACACGCCGCGCAGCGCGGTCGAGGCCAGGCGGTAGTTCACCCACAGCGAGGCCATGTGGCGCGGCGAAGTCGTGCCCCAGGAATCCTGCGGCCGCGTGCCTTCCTGGCCCGGCGTGTTGCTGCGCGTGACCTTGGCATCCAGGAAGGTGTAGCTGGCCAGCACCGACCACTGCGGCGTGGGTTCCCAAGTGCCCTCCAGTTCCACCCCTCGTGAACGCACCTGCCCGGCCTGGATCGAATTGGCCGGGTCGTTCGGGTCTTGCGTCAGCACGTTGTTCTGGCGGATGTCGTAGACCGAGGCCGTCAGCATCAGGTGGCGGCCGGCGGGCTCGTAGCGCAGGCCGGCTTCCATGCTGCGCCCGCGCGTGGGCTGGTAGGGCGAGCCATCCTTGCTGGCCTGGGCCGTGGGCTGGAACGATTCGGCGTAGTTCACGAACGGCGACAGGCCATTGTCGGCGCGGTAGAGCGCGCCGGCCTGGTAGGTGGTGGCGTTGTCCCGCTGGTTCAGGTCCAGCGTGCCCAGCGGATCGCGGGTCTCGGTGCGCGCGCGGTCGTGGCGTACGCCGCCGCGCACGATCCAGTGCTCGCCGAGCGACAGGCGGTCCTGGAAGTACACGCCGGTCTGGCGCGCGGTGACGTCGCGCGCCCAGGGCGTGGTCGGGTCGGGGATGGCCTGGCCGTATTGCGGGTCCAGGATGTCCAGCACCGGCGCCTTGCCGGACCACTGGCGGTCGTTGTAGCGGGTCAGGCTGGCGTCCAGCCCCACCAGCAGGCGATGCGTCACCGGGCCGGTGTGGGCGGTCCAGGCCAGCTGGTTGTCCATGGTGTAGACCTTGGAGCGCAGCTGGTTGCGGTTGGCGTCGCGATACAGCAGGTGGCCGGTTTCATCCAGGTCGTAGTCGTCGTTCAAGAGCGCGCGGCCGCGCACGTACTTGGCGTCGTAGTCCATCGATTCGACCCGCAGCCCCTGGCGGAACACGGCGTCGCCGCCGAGCTTGTATTCCAGCAGCGTGCCCAGCGACTTCTGGGTCCGGTCGAAACGGTTGAAATCCGGCTCGCCCGGATAGAAGCTGGAACTGATCGGGCCCCACGGGCTTGAGAACAGCGTGCCCGTGCGCGGGTACCACAGGCCCCACGCCGCGCGGTCTTTCTGGTAGTTGGCCAGCACGGTCAGCGTGGTGTCGGCGTTGGGTTTCCAGGTCAGCGCGGGTGCGATGTAGCCGTGGTCGTCGGGCGCATAGCGCATCTGCGTGTCGCTGTCGCGCACGTTGCCCGTCAGCCGGTACAGCACCGTGCCGTCGCTTGCGACCGGGCCGCCCAGGTCGAACTGCGCCTGTTTGCGGTCGTGGCTGCCCACGCCCAGGGTCACCTCGTGCAGCGGGTCGTCGGTGGGCCGCTTGGTCACGGCGTTGATCAGGCCGCCCGGCGAATTCTGGCCATACAGCACCGAGCTGGGCCCCTTGAGCACTTCCAGCCGCTCCAGGCCGTACGAATCGATGCGCATGCCGATCTTGCTGCCCGAGGCGCGCAGGCCGTCGCGGTACATGCCGAACACCGATTGGTTGAAGCCGCGCACCGTGATCCAGTCATAGCGCGGGTCTTCGCCGTAGGCCGACGTGTTCACGCCCGCCACGTAGTGCAGCGCGTCGGTGATCGTCTGCGCGCCCTGGTCGTTCATCTGGTCGCGCGTGACCACCGTGACGGATTGCGGCGTTTCCGACAGCGCGGTGTCGTCCTTGCCGGCCGTCATGGTGCGGGTGGCGATGTAGCCGGCGACCGGGCCGACCGGCGATTCGCCGTTGCCGGTCACCGTGATCGACGGCAAGTTCGACACCCCGCCGGCCGCCTGCGGCGCGCGTTCCAGGGTGTAGCCGCCGCCCGCGTCCGGACGCGCCTGCAGGCCGGTGCCCGCCAGCAGCGCGCGCAACGCGCCGGCCGCCGTGTAGTCGCCGCGCACGCCGGGGCTGGTCTTGCCCTGCGCCAGTTCCGTCGGGCCGGCCAGCAGCAGGCCCGATTCCCCCAGAAAGCGCGTCAGCGTGGCGCTGAGCGGGCCGGGGGGAATGTCGTAGCGCCGCAGCGCGTCGGCGGCGGTCTGGGCGGCGGGTGCGGTATCTTGCGCCTGCGCGCCGGGCGTCCCGGCAACGGCCAGCAGCGCGCCGGCGGCCAGGCCCTGCAGCAACGATAGCGGACGGCGGCCGCGGGCGGGGCGAGGAGGGGACTTGCGGGACATGGAATCTTTCTCTCGAACAGGTGGCAGGCAGGGCGAGCCGCGGCAGGGCCACGGATCGCTTACTCCTGCTTGATCGAACGAGAGGGCAAAAGTCGGAACCAGTTTTTGAAAAAAAGAGGAAATGGGCCGATGGGGCCAGGGCAGACCGGGCGCTAGCGCGGCCGGGCCTGTACCGTCGTCCACCACGGCAGGCTGCGCTGCACCCGGATCGGCAGCGCCGCTTCCAGCATCGCCAGCGCACGCTCCGGCTGGGCCAGCGGGTAGCTGCCCAGCACGCGGATGTTGGCCACCTCGGCGCTCGCGCCCAGGTGGCCGGTCTGGTAGCGGGCCAGTTCCCGCAGTACCTCGGACAGCGGGATGTCCTGCGCGATCAGGATGCCGCGCGACCAGGCTTCGCGGGCGGGGTCGGCCGGCGCCGCGCCATCGATCGCCGTGGCGGAATAACGCGCCTGTTGGCCCGCCGGGATCACGCGCGTCTGGCCGCTGCGCGCCGTGCGGATTTCCACCGCGCCTTCATAGACGGCCACCAGCGCATCGCTGCCGTCGCTGCGGACGGTGAAGCGCGTGCCCAGCGCCCGCAGTTCGCCCTGCGGCGTGGTCACCAGGAAGGGGCGGGTAGGATCGGGCGCGGTCTGGATCAGCATTTCACCCGACCGCAGCACCAGGCGCCGCACCTGGGCGTCATAGTCGTCGTCAAAGGCGCTGGCGGTATTGAGCCAGACGCGGGTGCCGTCGGCCAGGGCCAGCTCGCGGATTTCGCCGGTGCGGGTGCGGTGATCGGCCATCCAGGCCAGCGCCAGGGTCGACGTCGGGCCATAGCGCAGCGAGCCCCAGGCCAGCACGCCCGCGCCCGCCAGCCCCAGCAGGGCGCGGCGGCGGGTCAGGCGGCTGCGGGCCAGGCGGTAGGCGTCCGTGGCGGGACGCCGCGCGGGGCTGCGCTGGATCGGGTCAAAACGCTGGCTGATGCGTTCCACATAGGACCAGGCCTCGCGATGGCGCGCATCTGCCGCCAGCCAGGCCTGCCAGCGGCCGTGGTCTTCCTGGTCCGCCTGGCCGGACCGCAGCAGCGCATACCACTCTGCGGCCTGCTCCAGGGATTCGTCGGTGACGGCGTACAGCCCCGGCGCGGCGGCCTGCGGCTGGGGATTCATGTCTCGCTCGCGGCCAGACGCGCTTCCAGCCGCAGGCAATGCAGCATGGCCTGCGCCACGTACTTGCGGATCATGCGGCTGGACACCTGCAGTTCGTCCGCCACTTCCTGGTCCGTCATCTCGCAGGCCACGGCCAGCACGAACGCCGTGGCCGCCTTGGGCGGCAGGCTGCGCAGCATGGTGTCGACCTCGTGCAGCGCCTGCATCACCATGGCCTGGTGCTCGGCCGACGGCGCCATGGCTTCAGGCTGCGCGGCCAGCGTGTCCAGCCAGGCCTGCTCGATTTCCCGGCGGCGCCACAGGTCCACGCACAGGCCGTTGGCCATGGTGCGCAGGTACACCCGGGCCTGGGGCGCGGTGTCGAAGCGTCGCGGCCTGGTGAGCAGGCGCACGAAGGCGTCATGCGCCAGGTCGGCGGCGTCGCAGGCATTGCCCAGCCGGCGGCGCAGCCATCCCTGCAGCCAGGCATGGTGGCTGGTGTACAGGGTTTCGACGGTGGGATTGGAGGCGGACTCCGGAGGGCTCACGATGGGCGACACAGCGGCCGAGGGGGCGGCCAGGCAGGGATATTTTGAAAACGAGAATTGTAATTATTTTTACTGGGAGATCAATCGCGCCGTGGCGCCTGTTGTGTCTTTGCACGCCCGCCGCCCCCCGGCTGACGTAAAAAGAGCGCCGACGTGTCGGCGCTCTTTTGGGGGACGCAGCAGCGCGTCAATCGTGCTTGTGCATGGCCGACTGGTGCTTGGTGTCGCGCATGGTCGCATACACCAGCAGCGAGATGAAGATCACGCCCGCCAGGTAGTAGTAGAACCATTCCTCGTGGCCCTGCTGCTTGAACCACAGCGCGATGGCCGGCGCCGTGCCGCCGAAGATGGACACGGTGATGGCGTAGGGCACCGCCACGCCGGTGGCGCGGATATTGGTCGGAAACAGCTCGGCCTTCACCACGGCGTTGATCGAGGTATAGCCGGCCGTGAACACCCAGGCTGCGCAGATCAGCAGAAAGGCGATGAACGGCGACTTGGTGTGCGACAGCGTCATCAGGATAGGCACCGTCAGCGCCGCCCCCGCGATGCCGAAGAACACCAGCAGCGGCTTGCGGCCGATCTTGTCCGACAGCGCGCCATACAGCGGCTGCAGGATCAGCGCGAAGATCAGCGAGGCCGCGATGACGTAGGTGGTGACGATGTCGGAGAACCCCGCCGTCTGCCGCACGAAGGTCTGCATGTAGGTGGTGAAGGTATAGAACGCCGCCGTGCCGCCGGCCGTCAGGCCCACCACGATGGCGACTTCGCGGGGATAGCGCAGCAGGCCGCGCAGCGAACTGGTCTGCGGCTTGCGCTTGCTGGCTTCCTTGTACGAATCGGTTTCCGGCATGTCGCGCCGCATCAGCGCGGTGATGACGGCCAGCATCGCGCCGATCACGAACGGAATGCGCCAGCCCCATTGCACCAGTTGCTCGTGCGTCAGGAACACGTTCTGCAACAGCAGCAAGACCAGAATGGCGCACAGTTGCCCGCCGATCAGCGTGACGTACTGGAAGCTGGAATAGAAGCCGCGGTGGTCGGGGTCGGCGATCTCGGTCAGGTAGGTGGCGCTGGCGCCGTACTCGCCGCCCAGGCTCAAGCCTTCGATCACCCGCGCCAGGGCCAGCAGCGCCGGCGCGGCCAGGCCGATGGACGCATAGGTGGGCGTCACCGCGATGATGAGCGAACCTACGCACATCATGCCCACCGACACCATCAGCGACAGCCTGCGCCCGTGCCGGTCGGCCAGGTGGCCGAACAGCCAGCCGCCCAGGGGGCGCACGATGAAGCCGGCCGCGAACAGCGTGGCCGCATTCAACTGCTGGACGACGGGATCGTGCGAGGGGAAAAAGGCGGGGGCGAAGTACAGGGCGAAGGCGGTATAGGCGTAGAAGTCATACCACTCCACCAGGTTGCCCATGGAGCCGACGAAGATCGCCTTGATACGGCGTTTGGCGTCGGGCATGTCCAGATACGATTGGGTCATCGCTGTCTTCCAGGGAAGTCCGTACCCCCTTATCTTGCGCCTGCGAACGCAAAAAAGCATCCCCGTATCCCATTGAATTCATTCAGCTTTTAGTCAGAATTCGCCGAGCGCAAAGCCGTGGCCGCAAAGCAGCGGAGCGGCGCGCCTCGCGGCCGGCCGGATGCGAAAAGGCAGGGGAGCCTTACTTGCCCGGCGGCGCAATCACCGAGCAGGCCGCCGCGCCGGGCGGCGCGATGGCGTTTTCGCCCAGCAGGGCGCGCACGCCGCAGACCGAGCTGAACATGCCCTTGTTCTCGTGCCCCACGCCGGCCACTTCGAAACCGGCGCGGTGCAGGGTCACGGGCTTGGCGCCGCGGTTGGCCACGATGCGCTCGTATTGCAGGTAGGCGGTGCCGCGCGCCAGCCGGGTGGCGCCCTGGGCTTCGGCGCCGCAAGTCTTGTCCAGCAGCCGGTGTTCAGGGTTGTTGTCGGCGCCGCCCAGCAGATAGGTCACGTCGCGCGACGCATAGCGCACGAACAGCTTGTCGTCGGCGGCATCGTGGGCGTAGGCGGGCAGCTTGTCGGTGCCGTACTTGTATTGGTTGTAGGTCGGGCAGATGCCGCGTTCGTAGGGCGCGTAGCCCTTGCCATCCGGGCGCGGGCGCTCGTTGGTCAGGTACAGGTAGGACGACGGGTTGGCCACCACGTAGCGCAGGGCCACGCCGTCGCGGCGCAGCGGGCCGTCGATCTGGTTCAGCACGGCGTAGCGCTGCACCAGCTGGGCGCCGCCGGAATGCCCGGCCAGCACGATGCCGGCCAGCGTGGGCAGGCGCTTGCGGTCGTCCAGGCTGCGCAGCAGGTCGTCGATCACCTGGAACGAACTGACGGGCGCCGGCCGGCCCGCGGCCTGCACGCTGTCGTCGCCGTCTTCCCAGCCGGACTTGCGCCAGGCCGCCATGCCGGCAAAGCCCGAATCGATCACGCCGACAAAGCGCGGCGCCAGGATCAGGGTGTCGTTGGCGCGCGCCGGGTTGGCGGCCAGCAGCGTGGCGGCGGTTTCGTAATAGCGGTCGGCGTCGCGCTTGACGCCATGGAAGACGATGACGATTTGCTTGATATCGCGCAGGTCGTCGCGCGCCAGGTTGCGGTTAGCATAAACCGGTATCTTGTAGCGGCGCCCGGGCTTGCCCAGTTCGACCGTCTGCCAGCGCGGCACCACCACCCGCTTGGGCGCGGGCGTGGGTTCGTCGTAATCGTAGGGGTCGGGCAGCGGCGTCTGGGCGCGTACGGCCGCAGGCGCCAGCAACGCCAGGGCCAGCGCGGCCACGGCCCAGGCGCCAGGCGCGCGCCGTGCGAACGGTGGCGATGGCAGGGCGGCGGGCGCGCGGCGCATGGCGCGGGCAGGCAGGGTCAGCAGCCTTCGTGGCCCAGCAGCTGCTTGAGCGCGGGCTGGTCCAGGATGCGGACTTCGCGCTGGTTGATGCGGATCAGGCCGTCGCGGGCAAAGCGCGAGAACAGCCGGCTGACGGTTTCCAGCGTCAGGCCCAGGAAATTGCCGATTTCCTCGCGGCTCATGCGCAGCACGAACTCGGTGGACGAATAGCCCAGCGAGGCGTAGCGCTGCGACAGGTTCAGCAGGAAGGCGGCCAGGCGCTGTTCCGAACGCATCGAGCCCAGCGAGGCCAGCATCTGGTGCGAACGGGTGATCTCGCGGCTCATGAGGCGGCGGAACTGCTGCTGCAGCGACGGCAGATGCGTGGCCACGCGGTCGACTTCGTTCAGGCGGATCACGCAGACTTCGGAGTCTTCCAGCGCGACGGCGGCCGACACGTGCTTGCCTTCCAGCATGCCGTCCATGCCGACGATTTCGCCGGGCAGGTGAAAACCGGTGATCTGGATCTGGCCGGTGGCGTCTTCAAGCTGCGTTTTCAGGCTGCCAAAGCGCACGCCGTAGACGGCGTCAAGAGGATTGTCCAGCGAATACAGCGTCTTGCCTTTTTCAAGGCGCACGCGCTCTTTCACCAGTTCGTCCAGCTTCTCTACTTCGGCGGCGGCCATGCCGACCGGGACACACACGTGGCCCAGCATACACGTGGAACAGTGGGCGGCATCAGGGGCAACGGGAACCCGTTTTTGCATACGATGACCTCTATAGTGCCCAAGCCTGGCGGGTAGCCGGGGCGGGCGTAAAGCGTGAGACAGGTATCTATTGTAGTCCGTTGTTACTACGGGTGTCTTACGGGGTGGACGAAAGCCGTCCGCGCGCGGTTTTTTTGGCGCCGTTTTGGCGTTGTTTGTGCGGATTGTGCAGTTTCCTACGTCGCCGAGCCACGACGCCGGCCAAGCCGGTAGGCCACCCAGTCCTCGCCCGCCACGTCGGTTGCCGCGCCGCGTAGCGCCGGGTCGATGGGGTAGTACTCGCAGGCCACCGGGGCGGCCCCGGCCGGGGCCAGGGGCTGGGCCAGCACCGTGCGGCGCACGAAGCAGCAGGGCTGGCCGGGCACGTATTCCTCGATCTCGTCCATCAGGGCGATGAGCGCGGGCGTGACCTCGTAGATGTCGCCCAGCACCCGGCGCCCGTCGGCCACGGGGACCAGCCCGGGCCAGTCGCCGAAGTCCACCAGCGCGCCGGGCACGGTGGCCGCGCCCACGTGCCGGGCGGGCGCCAGGCCGCGCGTGGCGGCCGCTTGCGCCAGATCATTGATTTCGCCCGCGCGTAGCGTGCCGTAGACAAAAACGTATATGCTCATAGTTCAGATTGTTGCTGTACGCGGATACCGTCCACGAGGCCCGGCCAGGTGTTGAAATTCTCGCATCCGGCCGCATATTCAGGTCATCGAGCCCGCCGGCATGTATCGGTCAGGCTCCCCAACAAGCCACTACGACCATTATGCGATTCGACAAACTGACTACCAAGTTTCAGCAAGCCTTGGCCGACGCCCAGAGTCTGGCCGCCCGCAACGACCACCCCTATATCGAGCCCGTCCACGTGCTGTCGGCGCTTCTGTCCGACCCCGACAGCGGCGCGGGCAGCCTGCTGGCGCGAGCCGGCGTGGCCGTCAACCGGCTGCAACCGGCGCTGGACAGCGCTTTCAAGTCGTTGCCGCAAGTGCAGGGCGAAGACAACGTCCAGGTGGGCCGCGACCTGCAAGGCGTGCTGACCCGCACCGACAAGGAAGCCGCGCGCCGCGGCGACACCTACATCGCCAGCGAACTGTTCCTGTTGGCCCTGGCCGACGACAAGGGCGAAGCGGGCCGCATCCTGCGTGAAGCCGGCCTGCAGAAAAAGGCCCTGGAAGCCGCCATCGACGCCGTGCGCGGCGGCGAGAACGTGTCCGGCGCCGAAGGCGAATCCAACCGCGAAGCCCTGTCCAAGTACACGATGGACCTGACCGAGCGCGCCCGCCAGGGCAAGCTCGACCCGGTCATCGGCCGCGACGATGAAATCCGCCGCACCATCCAGATCCTGCAACGCCGTACCAAGAACAACCCGGTCCTGATCGGCGAACCCGGCGTGGGCAAGACCGCCATCGTCGAAGGCCTGGCGCAGCGCATCGTCAACGACGAAGTGCCCGAGACCCTGCGCGGCAAGCGCGTGCTGTCGCTCGACCTGGCCGCGCTGCTGGCCGGCGCCAAGTTCCGCGGCGAATTCGAAGAACGCCTGAAGGCCGTGCTCAAAGAGCTGTCGCTGGACGACGGCAGCAACATCGTCTTCATCGACGAGCTGCACACCATGGTCGGCGCCGGCAAGGCCGAAGGCGCGATGGACGCGGGCAACATGCTCAAGCCTGCGCTGGCGCGCGGCGAGCTGCACTGCATCGGCGCCACCACGCTGGACGAATACCGCAAGTACATCGAGAAAGACGCCGCGCTGGAACGCCGCTTCCAGAAGGTGCTGGTCGACGAACCCGATGTCGAGTCCACCATCGCCATCCTGCGCGGCCTGCAAGAGCGCTACGAGATCCACCACGGCGTCGAGATCACCGACCCGGCCATCGTCGCCGCGGCCGAACTCTCGCACCGCTACATCACCGACCGCTTCCTGCCCGACAAGGCCATCGACCTGATCGATGAAGCCGGCGCGCGCATCCGCATGGAAATCGATTCCAAGCCGGAAGTGATGGACAAGCTCGATCGCCGCATCATCCAGCTCAAGATCGAGCGCGAAGCCGTCAAGAAGGAAACCGACGACGCGTCCAAGCGCCGCCTGGGCGTCATCGAAGAAGAACTGGAAAAGCTGCAACGCGAATACAACGACTTCGAGGAAATCTGGAAGGCCGAAAAGGCCGCCGTGCAAGGCACCCAGGCCATCAAGGAAGAAATCGACAGCGTGCGCGCCGAAATGGCCGAACTGCAGCGCAAGGGCCAGTTCGACAAGCTGGCCGAACTGCAATACGGCAAGCTGCCCGACCTGGAAGCGCGCCTGAAGGCCGCTGAAGTGGGCGCGGCCCAGGCCGCCGAAGAAGCCGAAGGCGGCGAAGGCCGGCCGCGGCTCTTGCGCACCCGTGTCGGCGCCGAGGAAATCGCCGAGGTCGTGTCGCGCGCCACCGGCATTCCGGTGTCCAAGATGATGCAGGGCGAACGCGAAAAGCTGCTGCACATGGAAGACTACCTGCACAAGCGCGTGGTCGGCCAGGACGAGGCCGTGCGCCTGGTGTCCGACGCCATCCGGCGTTCGCGCGCCGGCCTGGCGGACCCGTCGCGGCCCTATGGTTCGTTCCTGTTCCTGGGCCCCACCGGCGTGGGCAAGACCGAGCTGACGCGGGCGCTGGCCGAGTTCCTGTTCGACTCCGAAGAGCACATGATCCGCATCGACATGAGCGAGTTCATGGAAAAGCACTCGGTGGCGCGGCTGATCGGTGCGCCCCCGGGATACGTGGGCTACGAAGAAGGCGGCTACCTGACCGAAGCCGTGCGTCGCAAGCCGTACAGCGTGGTGCTGCTCGATGAAGTCGAAAAGGCCCATCCGGACGTCTTCAACGTGCTGCTGCAAGTGCTGGACGACGGTCGCCTGACCGACGGCCAGGGCCGCACGGTGGACTTCCGCAACACGGTGATCGTGATGACGTCCAATTTGGGCTCGCATCACATCCAGAGCCTGGCCGGCAAGCCGTACGACGTGGTCAAGGAAGTGGTCTGGGACGAGCTCAAGCAGACGCTGCGGCCCGAATTCCTGAACCGCATCGACGAAGTCGTGGTGTTCCATGGCCTGGAAGCGCAGCACATCGAGTCCATCGCCCGCATCCAGCTGCGCCGCCTGGCCGAGCGCCTGGAAAAGCAGGAGATGCGCCTGGAGGTGACCGAACCGGCGCTGGCGGAACTGGCGCGCGGCGGGTTCGACCCGGTGTTCGGGGCACGGCCGCTCAAGCGCGCCATCCAGCAGCAGATCGAGAACCCGGTCGCCCGGTTGATCCTGGAAGGCCAGTTCGGCCCGCGCGACGTCGTGCCGGTGGATTGGCGCGACGGCAAGTTCGTGTTCACGCGAACGCTGCAGTAAGCGGCCTGGGCCGCCTGCTCGGGTCGTGGCCATGCGTGTGATCAACACACGCATGGCCACGCGTCGTTCAGTTACACGCCGATCGGCCCGCCATCGACTCGTTGAATGACCACCGTCGACGACCGCGGGCGCACGGCCGTCGTGGTCGAGACCGTGGCATCGTCCGTGCCATAGGCAGGCCAGTTCCCCGGATGCTGCACATTCAGGAAGATGCTGGTGTAGTCCGGTGTGAACGCGAAGCCCGTGATTTCGGCCTCGTTGGGGCCGACGAAGAAGCGGCGCAGGCTGGCCTGATTGGACGCGTTGATGGCCGGACCCGTCCCGCTGCTGTCGGCCAGCGCGCCAGGAATCACGGCCAGCATCTGGTCGTTGGTGGCGCGTGCGACGTTGTTGTTGCGGCCGCCATCGATGCCATTGTCGGTCTGGATCCACAGGATGCCGCGGGAGTCAAAGCTCAGGCCGTCGGGGCTGGCCAGCTGGTTCTGCTCGGTTAGGCCCGAGCGGTTGGTGTCGGCGTCGGCGCCGGCCTCCGAGCCGAAGACAAAGATGTCCCATTTGAACTTCGTCGAGCCGGCCTCGTCGTGCCAGCGGACGATATGGCCGTTGCGGTTGTTCAGGCGCGGGTTGGGTCCGTTCGTGCCAGAGTCTGCGTCGCGGCCGCTGTTGTTCGTCAGCGTCACGTAGATGTCGCCGTTGGCGGGATGCGTGGCCGTCCACTCGGGGCGGTCCATCGGGGTGGCGCCCACGAAGTCGGCTGCGCCGCGCGTATTGATCAGGATGGTGTCCAGGCTGCCGAATTCATCGGCCAGCGTGCGGCCGCCGTCACCGGTAGCCGTGCCGGTCAGCGCCAGCCATTCCCCCGTGCCGTCGTCGTTGAAGCGGGCAACGTACAGCGTGCCCTTGTCCAGATACTTGGCGCCAACCGCCAGGCGGTCGGTGCGCTCGGCGTCCTTCGGGTCCCACACGGCGTCGGAAACGAAGCGGTAGATGTATTCGAAGCGCGAGTCGTCGCCGCTGTAGAAAGCCAGGGGCTTGCCGGCCTCGGGCTTGCTGTAGGTGCAGCCTTCGTGGGCGAAGCGGCCCATCGAGGTGCGCTTGGTGGCGATGCTGGACGGGTCGTAGGGGTCGATCTCGACCAGGTAGCCGAATCCGTTGACCTCATTGCGCCAGTCCTGCGTGGCGTCGGTGCCGGTTGCCGTGACGTTGAATCGCGCGAATTCACCCTGCACTTCCGACGGGTCGCCGGCGGCGGTTTCCCAACGGTAGCGTCCGGTGGAAGAGGGTACGCCCACGCGGCGCTGGTGCGCCGGGCGCGTACCCTTGTTCACGAAGCACGCCGCCCAGTTCTCTTCGGCGGTGATGTAGGTGCCCCACGGCGTGTAACCGTTGCCGCAATTGTTGTTGGTGCCGCGCACTTGCGTGCCATTGGGCGAGAACGGGGTCTTGACCCAGTCGGTGCCGCCAATGGGGCCGGCCAGCTTCATGGCGGTGGCCGACGTGAAGCGGCGGTTGTAGCGCGAGTTGTGGACGATGGTCCATCGGCCGTTTTCACGGCGCACGTGCACGATGGCCACGCCGTGAGCATTGATTTCCTTGCGCACTTCCTCAGCAGGGCGCTTGCCGGCGATGCGGGTCGGACCGTTGGGGTGCAGGGCTTGCACATCGACGTACTCGTGGTTGACGGCCAGCAGGCCTTCCGTGGAACTGCCTTCGATCGGAAAGTAGTGCATGCCGTCGTGATGCATGCCCATGGCGTTGAGCAGGTCATTGGACGAGTTGTTGCCATTCTGGTCCCACGGCTGCGCGTTGTCGTTCAGCGGCGTACCCCAAGGCGCAAATACGTGGGCGACGTAGCCGCTGGGGACCACGCAGCCGTCGGTCATCGAGTTGGGCAGGGATTCAAAGCCCAGCTTCAGCGCGGCGGGCGGGGCGGCCGGCTGGGTCGGCGTGTCCGGCGTGTCGGGCGTGCCTGGCGCTTGGCCAGTTTCCGCGTCATCGTCGTCGCTGCTGTTGCAACCGGCCAGCCCCAGGCTGGTCATCGTCGCGAACGCTGCCGCCAGGCCGCCGCGCATCACCGTACGGCGCGACATGCTTCGTGCAAGGATTTCGCTGAAAGGGGTGTTCTTGCCGGGATTGCGAACGGTCTTGTCAGAAATGGATTTGCTCATTGGAGGCCTGGCATATGAAGGTTGCCGTGGTGGGATCGGCAATGCCAGGCATGCCGAGTGAAAGGGGGATGCAACTAGCTGAATGATTGGCAGGGAAGTCAGAACCTGACGCGCAGGCCGACTGTGCCGCCGACTTCGTAGCTGTCCGCGAAGTTCTTCAGGCTGGTGTCGGCCGCGACTTCGGCATAGACGGTGTATTTGTCATTCGCCCAGCTGTAGGCGCCGCCCAGGCCAATTGCGCCGGCCAGCGTTTCTGCGCGGCTGCTCAATTCCGTCCCGGAAACGTCGACCCGCGTGCCGTCGAGGAATTCGTTCGTCAGATTCACGATGCCGTAGACCTTGGCGCGGCTCGCCTTGCCGTTGGCGTCCTTGCCGCTACGCTCATGTTCCAGTGCCAGGCCGAGGCGTCCCTTCAGGCTGTCGCCCTGGTCAAGCGAGACGCGCGCCCCGTAGGGGTCGGTGAAACTGTCGAAGTCGATGGACGACCAGGTCAATTGCGCCTGTGGCGTGAGCGTCCAGTACTCGCTGAGCGTGATGCGTTTGCCCCCTTCGAGACTGAGCGCATGGCCCGATCCGTCATTGCCCTTGGCAAGGCTGCGGCCCAGGGTGCGGGAATGCAGGTCGCTTTCGTATTGGGTGACCTGGCCCTGCGCGTCGAGATAGAAGCCGTTGGCGCCGTACCAGGTCAGCGTTCCACCCAAGCCATACCCCGATGTGTCGATGCGGCCATTGCCGACGGTCGAGGAAATGTCGGTCTTGACCTGGCCGTAGTGAACGGTGACGCCGCCGATCAGCTTGCCTGCGTCGCTGCTGTGCAGTTGGCCGTCAACGCCCGCCTGGAGTTTCCACAGGTTGTAGTCATAATCCGCGCGGCTCGTCGTGTCGCCGGGCTGTTGGCGGCCATGCAGGCCTTCGATCCGGGCCCAGACGTTATTGCCCCGGATCATGGCCGCTGTGCCGTCCTGATCGTCGGCAGTCAGCCCTTGACTGGGCGCGCATGCGGAACCGCCGGCCACGTCCTGGCATGCGGTCTGGACCTGATCACGCCAGTAGCGGCCACCCGTGCGCTGCGACAGGGTCGGCAGGCGATTGAGGATCAGCAACGCCGCCGGGTAGGCTTCATAGGCCGGCACGCCCGGCTGATAACGTGAGCGCAAATACCAGTCGTTGCTGGCCTGGCTGTCGCCATAGGCATCCGGGCCGCTCGAGACCGGGCTGCGGTTCAGCGTATAGGCATAGGCGCCGTCGACTTTGGCGTTCTGGCCGTCTTGGGTGACATAGTCGCCATTGCCCAGGAAGAACGCATCCGCGTTCGTCATGCCGCCGTTGATGGCATCGACAACCTTGATGCCGTCGGTGGTGGGCGCGCCCTTGCCGGCGATGTTGTGGATGACCAGTCCGGTCCGGCCGGTGGCCGCACCGCCGTCAATCACGATTCGATCCGACGGCGAGCCATCCGCACCCAGTACCGTGTTGAGCGCGACGGAACCCTGGTTGCCCACGTAATTTCGGGTCGTCAACGTCTTGAATCCCCCTGCACCGGGCGGCGCAAAGGTGATCGTGCCGGCGTTGGCAACGGTGTCGGAGACGGTCGATCCCTCCGTCATGGTCCAGACGCTGCCTGCGTCCAGCGACAGGTTCGTCGCGTTGTCGGCCGCGCCGGTCAACGTGCTGCCCACAAGGCTGACATTGGCGGTACTGCCTGCGGCGGCAAAGACAAGACCCTGTAGGCCCGTATTGATGGCCTTCAAGTTGACGGCCCCCGGGTTGCCGAACGCGTCATCGAGCACGTTGAGGACCAGGCCGCTTCCATTGCTCGTCGTCATCGCATTCAGCGTGACATCGAGGTTGCCGCCATCCGATCGCACCAGATCGCCCAGCTCGCTTTTCAGCGTGCCATTCGCGATCGAAACGGTGCTGACTCGATTGCCGCTATGAAAACTGCTATAGATGCCTGCTGCAAAGGTACCTTGTGTGGTGATATCACCACGCGAAATATCGATTGTGCTGCCGTCCAGCGCGAAGACGCCGTGACTAAACATGCCTGCCGTTTTGATGGCCAACGAGCCATTCGAGGTAACCGTACTCCGGTATGCAAGCAGTCCTGTTGCGGTATCGCCGCGGGTTGCAATATCAACCGCACCGTCAAGGGTCGTGGTGCTGGCGTGGGCGCCGATGCCAACAGCGTAGAAGTTTCCCGAAGTCCTGATGGTCAACGAGCCGCTCGAGGTAATCGTACCGTCGTAAGAAGGCAGGCCAGCTGCGCTGTCGCCAGTGGTTGTTATCGTGCCGCCGACAAGATTTATCGTCCCCTTCCCGGAAGCATATGTCCCATGAGCCTGCGTGCCAGTCGTGGTGATCGTCACCGGACCCAGGGCCTGTATGGTTCCGCGATGGGAGGTTGCAAGGGCGGAACCCGCGGTTTCGCCTGCGGCTTTCGTGGCGATGACCGTATCGGCGGGAACCTGAAGGGTCACGCCGTTGGCGATGATCTGCTGAGCGGCGGCGGGGATGCCGGCTGCGCCAATCGCCAGTGCGCTGGCGGTAAGTAGAAATTGCGAATGCTTGGTCTTGCCCATGTTTTCGGCCTGTTCGATACGGTCGTGATTTGTCCTGAACATGTGGTGGGCTTGCGTTGGGCTTCGCGGCATTTCCCCGCGAAATCAAAGTAGCCTGCGACACGTCAGGGACCGCCGCTGTGAGTGGATATCTGCAATCTTGGAAGATGGCCAGATTAGCGAGGGCCGCCTGCGGCGCAAATGAGACGATTCTGAAATCCGGCGGCTGATTTTTAAGAATCCTCTCGTTCCCGCGTGCCGTGGATATCCCTATTCTGCGTAGCTGTCGCCGGCGGATGGCCGTGCAGATGCGCAGTGCCTGTCGCGGTAACTTCCTTCCTGCGATGGCGGCACGGTGTCCAGGGAGTTAACGCAAGAGCATGAAGCCCTTTAGCCTATTGATTGTTGATGATCACGCCTGGCAGCTGGAATACCTGAGCCGTCTGTTTCAACGTGGCGGCGAGTTCCGGGTGGAGACTGCGTCGCGGGGCGAAGACGCCCTGGAGCTCATGAAGAGCGTCAAGTTCGACCTGATCCTGCTCGACCTGATGATGCCGGAATTCGACGGGATTCAATTCATCCGGCAACTGGCGCAGCAGCCCGTCAAGCCTGGCCTGGCCATCATGAGTGCGTCCTCCAGCCGGTTGCTCAACAGCGCCAGCCGGATGGCAGAACTGCTGGGCATACGCGTGGTGGGTCATCTTGAGAAGCCCGTCCGTCTTGCCGACGTGAAATCGCTGGCATCCGAGATGGAAGCTGCATGGAGGTCGAAATACCAACACCGCGATTTCCCGTTGGCATTGGAAAGGGATACCCTTCAGGCGGCCCTGGAAGGTGGCAAGGTCCAGACGTGGTTTCAGCCCAAGGTCAGCCTTGGCACCGGCGCGGTTGTGGGTGCGGAAGCGCTCGCCCGATGGATCACGGACGATGGCCTGATATTGCTGCCCAACCAGTTCTTGCCAGCCCTCTCGTTGTTTCAGCTCGACGAGACGTTGCTTCAGTGCGTGATCAAGCAGACCATCACGGCGCAACGCAAGTGGGACGAGCGTGGGGTCCGGGTACCCGTTTCCATCAATCTTCCGCCCCACCTGTTCGATGATGAGTCGCTTCCTGACAAGATACTCAATTGGACATTGGCCGAGGGCGGCCAGCCGGCCACGATCAGTTTCGAACTGACGGAAGAAAGCACCGCGCGGTCGCAGAGCAATTTCTTCGCCGGGGCATGCCGCCTCAGAATGATGGGCTTCGGCCTTGCCCAGGACGATTTCAGCCAAGGCTACAGCTCGCTCTACAACCTGATATCCGCGCCTTTTTCCGAATTGAAGATAGATCGGGCGCTGGTCGTCGGCTGCCTGGATGACGATGGCGCGCAGGCCGCCGTGGAAAGCGCCGTGGCGCTTGGCCAACGGCTGGGCATCATGGTCGTCGCGGAGGGCGTTCAGCAGCGTGAACAGGTCGAGTATCTGCGTTTGATCGGATGTGACGCCGCGCAGGGCTTCTACTTTTCGGGCGCCTTGAGCGCCGACTTGTTCGCGGGATTTTCCAGCCGCTGAGCCCCGGTGAGCCCGCCCGCCCGGGGCCGGTGCCGCCGGGTAGCGCCAAAGCCACAGGCCTGCCGAGCGCTGAAAAAGATAGCGCACATTCGAGCCGGAAACGACCTATTGCCGTTAAAGTCGATTGTCATGGAACCCGAGTCAGCTTCTGTTCGCAAACTTGCGAGGATGTCTCATCGCCTTCAATTGATCCTGGCGATCATGATCGCTCTGGTTCTGTTTTCGCTTGCCGTCACCATTTTCTCCGCCTCCCGCGTCATTGCGCAGGAATACGCCCGGGCCCAATACCATTTCAACGAGGTCATCGGCAATCTGAGAAGCCACGGCGCCTTTCTCGAGCTTCTCGATGGCAAGGCAGGCAAACTGAAGCCCTTGGCCAACAAGCAGGCCCGCGAAATACTCGTCAGGTCCGATCCGGGCGACGGCACCGCAAGGTATGAGATCAAGGACGTCCTGTCGTCCACCGCGTTCATCCTCGCGACCCGAAGCGAGCTGGGCGAACCCCGCGGCAAGGGCATTCTCGCGCTGGGGGTGGCGCTCGATGAAATGTACGACAACTACTGGGCCAATTCCGAGTTTCCCGGTGACCAGGCGCTTGTTCTGTCGCTGCACCATACCGACGCCATTTCGAAACCTTGTCTGCCCCTGGTACGGGCAGAGGGCCAGGATGAACACGCTTGTACGGTCAGCCTGGCGCGCATCCGCAAGGCGATCATCGAGGCCCCTGCAGAACAGGCGTCGCAGGCTGTCCATTGGTTGAGCCTGTATGGCGAAGGCAACCACCGCGAGACCGTGAGTTTCATGGCGTACCGCCGAATTTCCGTCGACCCTGCCTTCGGACTGACCACCGAGGGACAGCCCGACGACTATGTCGCCGCCAGTTTTGTCGACTCGCATCGCCTGACCAACGTCGGGGGTGTCCTGGACCGGGCGCTGGTCGAAGGATTCGAGCTCTTTTCGCCCGATGGCACGCCGCTGATGCCGCTGATGCCGCAGATCGCCAGCGAGCGCGGGGCGATAGCGTCCGGCGTGAGCTATGTCTTGCCCGGCATCATTTTCCAGGTCAGCAACGCAGACGGATGGCGGGCGAACTACTTTACGCCGTACAAGAACATTCTCTATATCGCGCAGTTTCATCTCATTGCCGCTTTCATACTGATCCTGATCGGGGCGGCGACGTTCGTGGTCTTGTTCAGGCATCATTCCCGCATGGTCGTGCTGCCGGCTCAGAGAAGCCATGAACGCATGGTGGAGAGCGAGAGCTTCAGCCGCGCGGTCGTCGATTCGGCCCAGGTCGGGGTATGCGTCATCGCGGACAATGGCGAGGTCCTGAACGCCAACGCGCTGGCCCGCACCTGGCTGGGCGGCACGGTGACCTCCGAATTGTTGACACCGGGCCGCACAGCGCAAGCCCCCGGCGGCCAGCCGGTCGGGCCGCGGGTCGAGCAATTGAATGTGGCCGGCAGAAACCTCCAGATCCAGCGCACCAAGACGCGCTATGAAGGCCGCGACGCCACACTCTATGTACTGAACGACATTACGCAGTTCATTGACGTGGCCAATGTCTTGAATCAGGCCAAGACGGCGGCCGAAAGCGCCAATGTCGCCAAGACGGTGTTTCTTTCCACGATGAGCCACGAGATCAGGACGCCGTTGTATGGCGTCCTGGGGACGCTGGAACTGCTGTCGCACAGCAGCCTGGATCCCGAGCAGCGCCAGTGCGTTCAGACCATTGAGAAATCGTCCGCCAGTCTGCTTCACATCATCAGCGATGTCCTGGATGTCGCGAAAATCGAGGCTGGACAACTCACGTTGGATGTCGCGACGTTCGACCCGGTGCAGTTGACCGAAGATGTGCTGCAGTCCTATGCCGCGCTCGCTCACGCCAAAGACTTGCAAATCTACGCGCTGATCGATCCGGCGGCGCCGCGCGCCGTGCAGGGGGACGCGTTGCGCATCAGGCAGGTACTTTCCAATCTGGTCAGCAATGCGCTCAAGTTCACCGAGCAAGGCCGGGTCACGCTTGCGCTGCAGGCGCTTGACGCCCCGGTGCCGGCATCGTCCGCGCGTCTGCGCTGGCGCGTGGTGGACACCGGCGTCGGCATTTCGGAAGAACATCTGGACAGCCTGTTCGAACCCTTTTTCCAGGTGCCGTCAAACCGGGTGGAACTCGTGCATGGCACGGGTATCGGTCTTTCCATCTGCAAGAGCATTGTCACGATGATGGGCGGGCACATCGCGGTCAAGAGCCAGCTTGGCGGCGGAACGACCATGACGCTGGAGCTCGACCTTCCGCTGGGCAGCAAAGCCCGGGCCGGGCCAGGGAGTCCGGCGCTCAAGCCGGAGACGATCCTGGTCCGCGCGCCATTGCGTGAGTTGGCGAGCAATATCTGCCTCTGGGTGGAGCACTGGGGCGCACGGGCTGTGCAGCCGGTACCTGGGCGTTTGCCCGACAACATTGCCATCGTCGTGGATGTCTTTCCTGACTACCTGCCCCAGATGGATTGGGAGGGTCCGCGTATCGTCTGCCTGGGCGACGGCCCTTCATCACCCCAGGCGTCCCGCAACGGACTCATCGTGAACCTCACGCCGATTCAGAACTTGGGATGGGCCCTTCATCAACTGCAGTTCGGTGAGCCCGCGCCGCACGAGAATCTACCGCCGCCCCCGCCCGGCGCGACGCCGCGCGCGCCAGGCGACGCGACCCCGGACCCGCGCATCGTCGAAGAAGACTTGAATCGCCTGTCGCTGCGGATCCTGGTCGCCGAAGACAACGCCACCAATCAGGCGCTGATCCAGAAGCAACTGAAGGCGCTGGGATGCAAGGCAACGATCGTCAACGACGGCGCCGAGGCATTGAGCCGGTGGGGCAGGGAGACGTTCGACATACTGATCACGGACATCAACATGCCTGTCATGGATGGCCTGGCCCTGGCGGCCAGGTTGCGCGCCGCGGGAGAGGTACGCCCCATCATCGGCATTACGGCCACCCCTTTGCACGCGGGGCAGGAGCGCGAAGACAGTGCGATCAGCACCTGGCTGACCAAGCCCTTCACGATCGCCCAATTGCGCGATTGCCTGGTGGCCGCCTGTGCCAAAGTGAAACCGCCTCTTGAAAGCCGATGGTTCGGATCCAGAGCCACGACGCCCGAGGAAGATTCGATCTTCGACGACCTGCAGGCGATCTTTGTCCAGACGACGCGTGAAGACCTGGAGGGGGCGAAAAGGGCCTTGTTGCAGAAAGATGCGCGTGGGTTGCGTGCGATGATGCACCGGCTGTGCGGCAGTCTGGGAGTGGCCCATTTCGCCGACGTCGCCCGCGATTGCTGGGTGCTGGAAGAGCAGCTCAACGAGTCGACCATCACGATGCCGATAGAAATTGCGGTCAGAAGCACCCTCGCGGAGATAGAAAAAATACTGGACCAGATCCAGCAACCTTCGGCTGCGGGTGATGCCGAAAGGCCAGACGCTGCAGTGTCGGAACCTGTTCAAAGGCGGCAGCAATGAGACGTCTCAAACTCCTGATCGCCGACGATCATCCCGTCGTCCTGTTTGGGCTGAAGCAGATTCTGTCGAGCCGCACAGAGTACGAATTGGTTGGGCAGGCTCATCAGGCGGGCGAACTGCTGCGCCTGATCGCCCAGCACTCGCCCGATGTGTTGATCACCGACTACGACATGCCCGGTGATGCCGTCCATGGCGACGGCCTGCGTCTCATCAGCTACCTGCGGCGACAGTTCCCCGACCTCAAGATCATCATTCTGACCGTGGTGCAGTCTCAGGTCATCATCGCCAAGCTGTGGTCGCTGGGCGTATTGGCGGTGTTGTCCAAAATGGATGACATGTCCGAGATACTGGCAGCCTTGCGCGCGGTCCAGGACAACAGACGTTACAGTGGGCCCGCTTTCGAAGCGTCACGCCCGGCGCGTGCGAAGGGGCCTTCCGCGGCGGACAGGATCGACTCGCTGACCATGAAAGAGCTGGAGATTCTCAGGCACCTGATGTCAGGCAGCACCGTGACGGTGGTCGCGGCGACGTTGCAGCGTAGCGTAAAGACCGTCAGCGCCCAGAAAATGTCCGCGATGCGCAAGCTTGACGTGTCTTCCGATCATGAACTCGTCATGTTCTGCCTGCAGCACAAGATCTTCTCGGCCTCCTGAAGCGCCGCTCCGATGGCAGCGCCCGCCGGCGGCACGCTGGGCGTGGCCCGCCGCGAGCGGGCGGTTCTTTCAATAGCCCAACGCCGGGTCGGCGCAGGTATCCGGCCGGCCACCTTCCCGCACCGTTCGCAGGTTGTCCAGCGTCTGCCGGGCAATGGCCGCGGCCGGGGTGCGCGTGGCGATGTGGGGTGTGACCAGCACGTTCGGATGGCGCCACAGCGCGTGGTCGGGCGGCAGCGGTTCCTGCGGCGTGGCATCCAGCGTGGCGTAGCCCAGCTGGCCGCTGTCCAGCGCGGCCAGCAGAGCATCGGCGTCCAGGTGTTCGCCGCGCCCCGCGTTGACCACGTGGGCGCCGCGCGGCAACTGCGCGAAGGTGGCCGCGCCCAGGAAGCCGCGGGTGTCGTCCGTCAGCGGCAGCAGGCAGACCAGCGTGTCGGCCTGGGCCAGCAGCGCGGGCAGGCCGCCTGTGCCGTGATGGCCCGTGATGCCGGCCGGCAGGTCCGGCTTGGGCGTGCGGCTCCAGCCCGATACGCGATAGCCCAGCGCCATCAGGGCCTGCGCCGCCGCCAGGCCCAGGCGGCCGAGCCCGGCGATGGCCACGCGGTGTTCCGATGGCGGCACGATGGGGCTTTCGCGCCAGACACCCTGGGTACTGTTGCGGACATAGTCGCGGAAGTGGCGATGGTGGTTGATCACCGCCCAGGCGACGTAGGTGCTCATGCCCGCCGTCATGCCGGCTTCGGCCACGCGGCACACCGGCACGTGGCGCGGCAGCGCCGGGTCGGCATACAGGTGGTCGACGCCCGCGCCGATGGACTGGATCAGGCGCAGGTTGGGCAGGGTGGCCAAGAGGCCCGCGGGCGGCAGCCAACAGACCGCGGCATCGATGTCGGCGGGGTCACCCAGGTCGTCGGCGGTGCGCCAGGCGATGTCGGGCCGCAGCGCCTGGAAGGCGGGCACCAGGTAGCGCATGTCCAGCACGCGGCTGAGCAGGGCGATGCAGGGCGGGCGGTCTGGGGTGACAGGAGCCATGGCGGTTGGGGTCGCGGCCGAGGCGGCGGCGAAGGCGGCGGCGCTCATGCGGCCTGTCCCATGCGGCGTGCACGTCCCGAGACGATGCTGGCGAAGTCCGGCACCGCCTGCACCAGTTCACGGGTGTAGGCCTCTTGCGGCTCGCGGATCACCTGCGCGGCCGGCCCGCATTCGATGATGCGGCCCTGCTGCATGACGGCGATGCGGTCGCACATTTGCGCCGCGACCCGCAGGTCGTGGGTGACGAACAGCATGCTCAGGTGAAAGCGTTCGCGCACGCTGGCGAACAGGTCCAGCACCTGGGCCTGCACCGACACGTCCAGCGCCGACACGGGTTCGTCCGCCACGATCAGGTCGGGTTCGGACGCGAGCGCCCGGGCGATGCCGATGCGCTGGCGCTGGCCGCCCGAGAATTCGTGCGGATAACGGCCGGCGGCATCCGGGTTCAGGCCCACCAGTTGCAGCAGTTCGGCCGCGCGGGCGCGGGCCTTGTCGGGCGCCATGCCCTGGGCGATCGGCCCGGCCATGATCGAGCGGCCGACCGTGTGGCGCGGGTTGAGCGAAGCCTGCGGGTCCTGGAACACCATCTGCACCCGGCCGGTGGCCGCACGCGCCTTGGGAGCCTGGCCGTTCAGGCGCACCTCGCCGCTGTCCTGCGCCAGCAGGCCGGCAATGCAGCGGCCCAGCGTGGACTTTCCGGAACCGGATTCGCCCACCAGGCCCAGCACCTCGCCGCGCCGCAGCGTGAAGCTGATGCCGCGCATGGCGGCGGTCTCGCGGCCGCGGCGGAACAGCCCGCCGCCGGACACGTAGGTCTTGGTCAGGTCGCGCACGTCCAGCAGCACGGGCTGCGGCTCGGCGCTGCGCACGCTTGCCGGCATGCCGTGCGGAATGGCGGCGATCAGCTTGCGGGTGTAGTCGTGGCGGGGGTGGCCCAGGACCTCGGCGGCCGTGCCGGCCTCGACGATCTCGCCCAGCTGCATGACCGCCACGCGGTCGGCGATCTGCGACACCACGCCGAAGTCGTGCGTGATGAACAGCACGGCGGTGCCGTGGCGCGCCTGCAGGTCGCGGATGAGTTCCAGGATCTGCGCCTGGGTGGTGACGTCCAGCGCAGTGGTGGGTTCGTCGGCGATCAGCAGCGCCGGTTCCAGCATCAGGGCGCAGGCGATCATGACGCGCTGGCGCTGCCCGCCCGACAGGCGGCCGGGGTAGCTGGCGGCGATGCCCTCGGGGTCTGGCAGGCGCACGTCGCGCAAGGCGCCGATGATGCGGGCGCGCTTGTCGGCGGCCGACAGCCTGACGTGGGCATCCAGCGCTTCTTCCAGCTGGTCGCCGATGCGCATCACCGGGTTCAGCGCCGACATCGGGTCCTGGAAGATCATGCCGATGCGGTTGCCGCGCAGCGTGCGCCATTGCGGTTCGGCCAGGGTCAGCAGGTCGTGGCCCTGGAAGGCGATGCTGCCAGCCACCGGGGCCACCATCGGCTGAGGCAACAGGCCCATGACGGCGTTGGCGATCATGGACTTGCCCGAGCCGCTTTCGCCCACGATGCACAGCGTTTCGCCGCGGCCGATGCGCAGACTGGCGTCTTTCACCGCCAGCGGGCGGTCGGCGCCGGCCGGCAGGCGGATGGACAGGCCGCGGATGTCGAGCAGGGTATCGGTGGCAGCGGCGAGCGGGTCGGGCGCCAGGGCGCTGCCGGCCAGCCCGTCGGCGGCCAGGATGTCGACGGGATTCATGCGCGGCTCCTTGGGTCCAGCCGGGTGTTCAGGCCGTCGCTCAGGCCTTCGCCGATCAGGTTCAGCGCCAGCACCGTCAGCAGGATGGCCACGCCGGGAAACAGGCTGATCCACCAGGCCTGGCGCAGCGCCGTGCGGGCCGCGCCGATCATGTAGCCCCAGCTCATCACGTTGGGATCGCCCAGGCCCATGAAGCTCAGGCTCGATTCCAGCAGGATGGCGGTGGCCACCATCAGCGACCCCATCACGACGATGGGCGCGGCCGCGTTGGGCAGGATCTGCGTGATGATGATGCGCAGGTTCGATTCGCCGGCCAGGTGGGCGGCATGGACGAAGTCGCGGTGGCGCAGCGTGAGGAATTCACCGCGCACCAGCCGGGCCACCGGCGGCCACGACACCAGCGCGATGGCGGTCACGATGGACCCGACCGACGGCTGGAAGATGGCCACCAGCACGATCGCCAGCGCAAAGCTGGGAATCGCCTGGAACAGCTCGGTAAAGCGCATCAGGCCGGTGTCGATCCAGCCGCCGTAGTAGCCGGCCAGCGCGCCCACCGACACGCCGATCAACAGGCCCGCCAGCGTCGAGATCAGGCCGATGAGCAGCGAGATGCGCGCGCCGTAGGCCAGGCCGGAGCCGATGTCGCGGCCCATGGTGTCGGTGCCGAAGGGCAGGCCTGCCATGTCCAGCGGCGGCAGGAAGGGGCGCTGCACCATGGCCCAGGGGTCATGCGCGGCCACCAGCGGCGCGGCCAGGGCCAGCAGCAGCACCGCGGCCATCACGGCCAGGCCGGCCAGGGCGCCTTTGTTGCGGCGAAAACGCCGCCAGAATCCGTTGTTCATTGCAGTTCTATCCTCGGATCGGCCAGCGTGTAGAGCAGGTCGGTGATGATGTTGAACGCCACGGCAAGCGCCGCGGTGACCAGGAACGTGCCCAGCAGCAGGTTGTAGTCGCGCTGCACCAGGGCATCGAACATCAGCCGGCCGATGCCGGGCCAGGCGAACACGGTTTCGATCAGCACCGTGCCGCCCACCATGGAACCGGCCTGGATGCCGGCCAGCGTAATGACGGGCAGCAGCGCGTTGCGCAGGATGTGGCGGCGCTGGATGCGGCGCGGCGACAGCCCCTTGGCGCGGGCGGTCTTGACGAAGTCCATCTGCGCCACTTCCAGCATGGCCGTGCGCGTCATGCGGGCATACACGGCCATGTAGAAGAGCGCCAGCGTGGCCGCCGGCAGCACCAGGTGGCTGGCGATGTCGGCCACGCGCGCCAGCCCCGCGTGCCCCGCGCCCACGGTCTCGAAGCCGAAGCCGGGCAGCCATTCCAGCTTGACCGAAAAGAGCAGCACCCCCATCAATGCCAGCCAGAACAGCGGCGTGGCATAGAACAGCATCGACAAGGTGCTGACCAGGCTGTCGAGCCAGGTCCCGGCGCGCGCACTGGTCCAGGCGCCCAGCGCCACCCCCAGTGTCAGCGACACGACGAAGGCGGTCATGGTCAACAGCAGCGTGGCCGGCAACCGCTCGCCGATCAGGCTCATGACCGGGCGCTGCTGCCGGTACGAGTCGCCCAGGTCCAGCCGGGCGGCGTGGCCCAGGTAGGTGGCCAGTTGCTGCGGCAAGGGCTTGTCCAGCCCGAAGCGTTCGCGCAGCTGGGTCATGAAGACCTCGTCGGTCGCGCCGGCCTCGCCGGCCATGACGGCCGCCGGGTCGCCGGGCGCGGCGCGGATCAGCAGGAAATTGATGACCGCGATCAGGGCCAGCACCAGCAGGCCCTGCACGATGCGGCGCATCAGGTACGTGAGTTTCTTCATGGCATTCCCCCTGTTGCTGCCTGGTTGCGCGCCGTTCAGGCCAGCGTGGCGCGCGCCAGGCTATCGTTCAAGCCGATGCCAGAATTGATCAGGTTCTTGATGTTGTTGCGGTACAGCGTGGGGAACTGCAGTTCCAGCAGCCAGGCTACCGGCACGTCGTCCACCAGGATGCGTTGCGCTTCCTCGTAGAGCCGCTTGCGCGCCTCGGGGTCGGCTTCGCGCGAGCCGCGCTCGAACAGGTCGTCGACCTTGGGGTTGCTGTAGCCCTCGACGTTGTTCCAGGGCGAGCCCTTGGCGATGGTGGACGTGAGGTAGTTGCGGGCCACGCCCAGCGCGGCGTCGCCGTACTGGTAGAGGTAGCAGAAGGCGATGTCGTAGTCCCAGTTGGCGGTCTTTTCGCTCCAGCCGGCGACGTCGGTGGCGGTCATTTCCAGCTTGATGCCGGCTTCGGCCAGGTTCTGTCGCGCGATCTCGGCAAAGCGCTGCCAGGTCTCGCCATAGGGCAGCGGCAACAGGCGCAGCGTCTGGCCCTTGTAGCCGGCTTCCTTGAGCAATTGCTTGGCGCGCGCCACGTCGCGCGGATAGCGCGTGACCTCGTCGGTGTGATAGCGCACGGTGCTGTTGAACGGGCCGGTGGCCACCTTGCCAAAGCCATACCAGGCGACATTGCGCATGGCCTCGCGGTCCAGCGCGTACATGATGGCGCGGCGCACGCGCACGTCGGCCAGCACCGGATGGCGGTTGTTCAGCCACATGAACGAATGCGGCCCGAAGAATTCCCAGCCCTTGGTGGTGATCTCGACGTTGGGCAGGGCCTTCAGGCGCGCGATGTCGAAGTATTCGACGGTGCCGCCGGGCAAGACGTCCAGCTTGCCGGATTCAAAGGCCGCCGAGCGCGAGGCCGCGTCGGGAATCACGTGGAAGTACAGCGTGTCCACGCTGGGCAGGCCGGCCTCGTGGTACTGCTCGTTGCGCACCAGCTGGATGTACGAGCCGCGGCGCCATTCCTTGAATTTGTACGGGCCGGTGCCAATGGGCGTGTTGTTGGCCGGGTTGTTCAGGAAGTCGGTGCCTTCGTAGATGTGGCGCGGCACCATCGGCATGGTGCCGACTTCGAACAGGCCCAGGAACGGGCCGAACGGGCGCGGCAGGCGGAATTCCACGGTGTGGTCATCCAGCGCCTTGATGCTGTCCACGAACGCCAGGCCGGCGCGCAGCCGCGCGTGCGTCTTGCGCAGGAACTGGTCGACGCTGAACACCACGTCGTGCGCATTGAACGGCTTGCCGTCGTGCCACAGCACGCCTTCCTTGAGCTTGAAGGTATAGACGGTGGCGGTGTCGTTCACCGTCCAGGACGTGGCCAGGCCGGGCATCGGTTCCAGCTTTTCGTCGTAGCGCAGCAGGCCTTCGTACATCTGCCCGCCGATCATCTGGGTGGGGCCGTTCTGGATGATGCCCAGCATCAGGCCGGGCGGCTCGGGCTGCACGGCGATGTTCAGCACGCCGTTGCGCGCGGCCGCGGCCCAGGCGGGCAGGGCGGCGGCGCCGCTCCACCAGCCGGCCGCGGCAGCGCTTGAAATCAGAAAGTCGCGTCGGTTCATGAGGTTCTCCTGGTGACGGGGCCGAAGGTGGCGGGCGGGGCTGCGCGGCGCGGTCAGGCGTCGGCGGGTTCGACAAGCTTCAACAGCGCGCGCCATTCGCGTTCGCTGGGATCGGGGGCGCCGGGCAGGCGGTTGGTGTCGCCGCTGGCGTACTGGCGCGCGGTCTTTTCGCTGACCTGCGGGCTGACCGGGTAGGTCGCCTGGCCGGTGGACTGGATGGCCAATTGCACGCGGCAGGCGCGGTCCAGGTTGAGCATCAGGATGAAGGCCTGGGCCACGGTGGCGCCGGTGGTCAGCAGGCCATGGTTGCGCAGGATCATTGCGTTGTGCGGGCCCAGGTCGGCGACCAGGCGTTCGCGTTCGTCCAGGTCCAGCGCAATGCCCTCGTAGTCGTGATAGGCCACGCGGTTGTAGAACTGCAGCGCCCACTGGTTCACCGGCTGCAGGCCGCAGGCCAGCGACGACACGGCCACGCCGGCCACCGTGTGGGTGTGCAGCACGCAGCCCGCATCGGGGCGGCCCATGTGCACGGCGCTGTGGATGGTGAAGCCGGCCGGATTGACGTCGTAGGGCGTGGGCGCCACGGGGCGGCCGTCAAAGCCGACCTTGACCAGCGATTCGGGCGTGATGTCGCGAAACAGATGGCCGTACGGGTTGATCAGGAAGGCGCCTTCCTCGCCGGGCACGCGCGCCGAGATGTGCGTGTAGATGCTGTCGTCCATGCCGAAATGGGCAATGAGGCGATAGCAGGCCGCCAGGTCGCGGCGGGTCTGTTGTTCCGCCGCGCTGATCGGTTGCGCGGGTTCCTGGGAATGGGCCATTGATGCGTCCTTGGTGGGTGGGCTGCGGCGGCGGGCCGGATGCTGGGCATTATGCGTCGATCGTCAACTGTCGACAGTTAGCAGTAACACTGATATGCTGCGAAAAAACGGGGTGCTATATAGCTGACGCGCCAAGCGCATTCACACCCCAGACGAGACCCGCCATGCCTGAAATCCCGGCCGCCCTTACCGCTTTCGAATCCGTCAATGTTCCCGACCTGGTCGGCGTGGTCGAAGACCGGCTCACCCAGGCCATCGTGCAAGGCCGCCTGCCGCCCGGCAGCCGCGTGGTCGAAGCCGAGATTGCCCGCCAGATGGCGATCAGCCGCGCACCGGTGCGCGAGGCCTCGCGCCGGCTGGAACGCCAGGGCATCCTGGTGTCCAAGCCGCGCCGCGGTTTCTTCGTACGCGAGATGTCGGTGCGGGAAATCGACGACCTGTTCCAGGTGCGCCTCAGCCTGGAAATGACGGCGGTGGCCGCCGCCTGCGAACACGCCGATGCCGCGGGCCTGGCGCGCCTGACCCAATTGCTGCAATTGATGATTGCCGAGGCCGCCGACGCGCCGCAGCATCGCCGCATCGAGCTGGACCTGAGCTTTCACACCCTGATCTGCGAGCTGTCGGGCAATGCGTATCTGCTGCGCCTGTTCTCCAGCACCCAGACCGAAATGCGCATGATCATTTCGCTGATCGACAACGTCTACCAAGACCCGGAACTGGTCGCCTCCACGCACCAGCCGATCCTGGACGCGTTGGCGCGGCGAGACGTGCAGGCCGCGCAGGCCTGCATGAAGGTTCACCTGGACGATGCCTGGGAGCACGTCCGCAACCTGTTCGTCTCGCAGCATGGCGCGGCGGGCGAAAAACCAAGGGGCAGTAAGAAGCCATGAAAGTCGTCTACAGCGATAAGCACCAGCTTCACGATCCGCAGTTTTTCATCGTGCGCGGCAAGGTCAAGCGCAGCAACGAACAGCCCGAGCGCGGCGCGCGCCTGCTGGCGGCGGTGCAGCGCGACGGCCACCGCATCATCACGCCGGACGATCACGGCGCGGCGCCCCGCGCCGCCGTGCATACGCCGCAGTACCTGCGCTTTCTTGAAACCGCCTACGCGCGCTGGCGCGAATTGCCCGACGCCTCGGAAGAAGTGGTGGCCAATGTGCACCCGTTTCCGGGCCAGCCCTGCACCTATCCCGATCACATCGTCGGCCTGGCCGGCTACCACATGGGCGACACCGCGTGCCCGATCGGCGCGGGCACGTGGGAAGCGGCCACCTGGTCGGCGCACTGTGCCACCCATGCCGCCCAACTGGTGCTGGACGGCGAACGTGCGGCCTACGCGCTGTGCCGCCCGCCGGGCCACCATGCCTATGTGGACCGCGCCAACGGCTTTTGCTACCTGAACAACGCTGCCATCGCGGCCCAGCACCTGCGCACCGCGCACCGCCGCGTCGCCATCCTGGATCTTGACGTGCACCACGGCAACGGCACCCAGGGCATCTTCTACCGCCGCCCCGATGTGCTGACGGTGTCGCTGCACGCCGACGCGCACCACACCACGCCGTTCTTTGTCGGCCACGCCCATGAAACCGGCGAAGGCGACGGCCTGGGCTACAACATCAATCGGCCGCTGCCGATGGGCACGGGCGACGAAGGCTACCTGGCCGCGCTGCGCCGCGTGTTCCTGGATATCCAGGCGTTTGCGCCCGGCGCGCTGGTGGTGGCGCTGGGGCTGGACGCGCATGAACGCGACCCCTACAAGGGCCTGGCGGTCACCACCGCGGGCTTCGGCGCCATCCTGGGCGACATCGCGCGGCTGGGCCTGCCCACCGTGCTGGTGCAGGAAGGCGGCTACCTGTCGGACGACCTGGGCCCCAATCTGGCCAGCGCGCTGCGCGGCTTCGATTCCGCCGCCTGAGGGAGAACGCCATGATCGATCAGGACTGCGCCCAGGACGTGCTGGCCTGCGCCTCGCCGGACATCGGCGAGGCGCAGGCCGCGCAACTGGCGCGGCGTCACTTCGGCATCGATGCCCAGGTGCGCCGGCTGGCCGGCGAGCGCGACCGCAATTTCCATCTGCGCGCCGACGATGGCCGGGAATACGTGCTGAAGTTCTCGCATCCGGCCGAAGATGCGCGCGTGGCCGATTTCCAGGCGCGCGCCTTGCGCCACGTCGAACAGGCCGACCCGGGCCTGCCGGTGCAGCGCGTGCTGCTGGCCAATGACGGCGAACCTTGCGTCTGGCTGCAAACGCCCGACGCGCCGCCGCGCGTGCTGCGGCTGTTCACCTACCTGCCGGGCCTGCCGCTGCCGGACGCGCCGCGTTCGGCGGCGCAACGCGACAACCTGGCGCGCACGCTGGCGCGGCTGGGGCTGGCGCTGCGCGGCTTCACGCATCCCGCGGGGCAGCTGGATCTGCCCTGGGACATCCAGCGCACGGATGAAGTGGCGCCCTTGCTGGCGCACGTGACCGACCCCGCGCGCCGGGCGCTGGCCGAACGCGGCCTGGCGCGTTTCGTGAATCACGCCAAGCCGGCGCTGCCGGGGCTGCGCGCCCAAGCCATCCACAACGACCTGAACCTGTACAACGTGCTGGTCGATCCCGCCGACCCTGACCGCATTGCCGGCATCCTGGATTTCGGCGACATGGTGCAGGCGCCGCTGGTCAACGACCTGGCAGTGGCGGCGTCCTACCAGCTTGAGCCGGGCGACGACGCCCTGGCGCCCGCCGTGGCCTTCACCGCGGCCTATCACGCGGTCAGCCCGCTGACGCCGGCCGAGCTGGATGTGCTGTTCGACCTGATGGTGGCGCGGCTGGTGATGGTGGTGGCGATCGGCGGCTGGCGCGCCGCGCGCTATCCCGAAAACAGCGCCTACATCCTGCGCAACAACGCGGTGTCATGGGCGCGCTTGCAGGCCTGCGACGGCATCGCCCGCGACGCGGCCCGCCAGCGCTTGCGTGCGGCATGTGGCTTTGAATCATGCGGTCTTCAGTGAGAGGGCAGTGACCATGACTGTGACGCAACCCGGCGCGCCCGCGGCCGCCTTGTCCGACCTTGGCGCGAACGACACCGCCTCCGCGCATACCGCAGCGCTGATCGCCCGGCGCCACCAACTGCTGGGGCCAGCCTACCGCCTGTTCTATGAATCGCCCGTGCACCTGGTGCGCGGCGAAGGCGTGTGGCTGTACGACGCCCAGGGCAAGCCGTACCTGGACGCCTACAACAACGTCGTGCCGCTGGGCCACTGCCATCCTGCCGTGGTGCAGGCCATTGCCCGGCAGGCGTCGGTACTGAACACCCACACCCGCTACGTGCACGAGACGGTGCTGGATTACGCCGAGCAATTGCTGGCCACGTTTCCGCCCGGCCTGGGGCAGGTGATGTTCACTTGCACCGGCAGCGAAGCCAACGACCTGGCGCTGCGCATCGCGCAGGCGCACACCGGCGCGACCGGCCTGATCGTCACGCGCTTCGCCTACCACGGCGTGACCCTGTCGATCGCGCAGGCCTCGCCGTCGCTGGGCCGCTATGTCACGCTGGGGCCCGCGGTGCGGACCGTGGCGGCGCCGGACACCTACCGGCAGGGCCCCGATGCCGTCGGCCCGGCGCTGGCGCAAGCCGTGCGCGAGGCGGTGGCGGACCTGGCGGCCCAGGGCCTGCGCCCGGCCGCGCTGCTGGTCGACACCATCTTCTCCAGCGACGGTGTGCAGGCCGCCCCCCAGGGGTTCCTGCGCGAGGCGGCGCAAGCTATCCACGAAGCCGGCGGCCTGTTCATCGCCGACGAGGTGCAGGCCGGCATGGGCCGCACCGGGCAGGCGATGTGGGGCTTCATGCGCCACGGCGTCGAACCGGACCTGGTCACCCTGGGCAAGCCGCTGGGCAACGGCCACCCGGTGGCCGGCGTGGCCGCGCGCCCGCAGGTGCTGGAGGCGTTCGGCCGCAATGGGCGCTACTTCAATACCTTTGGCGGCAATCCGGTATCGGCCGCGGCCGGCCTGGCCGTGCTGCGCACGGTGCAGGACGAAGCGCTGATGCAGAACGCCGAACGCGTCGGCCAGTACTTGCGTGAGCAGCTGCAAGGGCTGGCCGCGCGTCATGACCTGATCGGCGACGTGCGGGGCGCAGGCCTGTTCATCGGCGTCGAGCTGGTGCGCGACCGCCGCACGCGCGAACCCGCTACGCAAGAGGCCGCGCGCGTGGTCAACGGCCTGCGCGACCGCCAGGTGCTGACCGGCAGCGCGGGCGAGCACGCCAACACGCTGAAGATCCGCCCGCCGCTGCCGTTCAGCACGGCGGATGCGGACCGGCTGGTAGCGGCGCTGGACGAGACGCTGGCGGCGCTGTAGCGCCGTTGCCATGCAAAAAGGCCGCGGGCATCTGCATGCCCGCGGCCTTTGTCATGGACGAAACGCGGGTGCTACCCCGCGTCCTCGCCTTACGGCTTCACGGTCACGAATACCGGGTTCGAATAGAACCACAGGTCGTTGTAGTTGCGTGCGTTGATCGCGTTGAAGCGCGCGGCGTTGTCGGCCAGGTCCACCTTGGCGTCGGGCAGCGGTTCGCCGTTGGCGGTTTCGCCCGCCACGTCCGGCGCCAGGTTGGTGCCGCGCAGGCGCAGGTACTGGCTCTTGTCGGCGGTCAGCTTGACCTTGATGACGTTGTAGCCGTCCTTGTCCACCGTCCAGTCGGCACGGGTGTAGCGCGCCAGCACGCGGGTGCTGGGGTTGGTGGCGTTGTCATAGGCCGGCGTGCCGGCCGCCGCGCGCGGGCCCACGTCGCCCACGATCAGGTCCACGTGGTTGACGGTGGGCTTGACGTAGGTGGGGTTGCCGCTTTCGATCGGGTACTCGTAGTGGTTGCTGTCCGGGCTGCGAAAGCGGATGGTCACTTCCACCTGTTCGCCCTTGGCTGCCACGAGTTCGCCGCCCATCTGGGCCGTGCCGGCCGCGCCCTGCGCCTGGAATTCCAGTGCGTCGATCAGGTCGCCGAACACGCCGAACATGCGGCCGCTCTTCAAGCCGGCCACCACGGCCGCCATGTCTTTCCCGTCCTTCCAGACGTAGGTCTTGGCGTACTCGCCGGGGGCGTAGCCGCTGCTGTACTGGCCCGATGCGGTGCGGAAGTGGAAGTCGGAATCGGCCACGTTCCAGATGCGCCGGCCTTCGCCGAGCAGGGCGTCCCAGGTGCCGCCGACCTTGGCCACCAGGTAGTCCACGCCGCCGTAGGTGCGGTTGGGCAGGTTCACGGGCGTGTAGGCCTCGGCGTAGCCGCCGCGGTCCGGTTCCATCTGGTTGCCGACCATGCCTTCGATGCCGAAGAAGATCGTCGGCGCCAGGTCATGCATTTCACGCAGCTGGCCGATGGTGTATTTGCCGGCATAGCGCGACGGGTGGTTCAGCAGCATATAGCTGTCCGGATGCTTGTCGCGCAGCCATTGCAGCGCGGTCAGCGAGTCGGCATGGGTGGTGAAGGCGCGCGGCTGGCCGGCCAGGTCGGCCACCAGTTGCGCATCAAACAGGTTGGCCGCCTTGTTGGTGTACAGGTATTCGTACTCGGCCACCGCGCGCAGCGACTTGGCCGACATCGGATCGTTCACGCCGATGCCGATGTTGACGTGGTCATGCGTGGGCATGTCCCATTCGAACGACGAGAAAATGATCTTGCCGGCGTAGCGGCCGGCAGCCTGCGCCTGCTTGATGAACGGCACTTCGTATTGCGCCATGCCGGTGGAAAACGGCACGGGGCCGCCGGGGATGGCGGCGCCGGTGTTGTCGCGGTCGGACATACGCAGGTGGTTCGACAGCGCGGCCCAGTCCAGCTTGTAGCGGTCGAACGCCTGGTCCAGCACGCTTTCCAGGGTGACCTGGGCGTCGTTGGACTGGATCGTGTGCACGTGCAGGTCACCGGCGCTCCAGGCGCCCGTCTGCACGGGGGGCGGGGCCGGCGGCGTGGGGTTGGTCACCACGGGCGGCGGGGCCGCCGGGCTCTCGTCATCGTCATCGCTGCCGCCGCAGGCGCTCAGCAGGGTTACGCAAGCCAGCGACAAGGGCATGATGGCCCGCCGCAGGCGGGATACTTCGAACCGCATTTCAAACTCCAGCGTCAGGCGGCCTGCAAGGCGCAGCGCCGCGAAGGCCCGCACTATGCGGTCTGCGGGTGACGTGGAAATGACAGAAGGGCGGCGCGCAGGGCCGCCGTGGCCCTGGCGGGACGCGTGGCGCGGGGTCTGGCCGCGGCCACGTCCGTGGCTAGCGCTTGCGCGCGGCCTTGCCGGCAGTCTCTTGCGGGGTCTCGCCGGCCTCGGCCAGCGCCTGCTGGATGATGGCGTTGGCGGTCCAGCGCGCCACCTCGGTGACTTCGGGCAGGTCCAACCGCCAGATGTCCTTGAGCACCAGGAACACCTCGGTGCCGTAGACCAGCGACAGCGCCTGCGCCACGCGGTCCTGCTGCGCGGGTGTCAGCGTGGCGGCCAGCGGCGCGATGGCGCGCTTGAGGATGTCGACCCGGTGTCCGCGCACCAGCCGCGGCTCGTTGCCGGCGCGGCCGGCGCTGGCTTCGGCATGCTGCTGCAGCGACACCAGGATGGCCGCGCGCAGCGGCGCCTCGTGCGCTTCCAGGCGCGGATACGCAAAGCGCAGCAGCTCGTCGACCCGGGCGGCGGCATCCGGCGCCTTCGAGTCCCACGCCAGGATCGGCCCCAGGCTTTCGTCCACCACGGCGGCGATCAGCGCGCTCTGGCTGGGAAAATAGCGGTAGGCGGTGGCGCGCGACACCTGCGCGTGTTCGGCCAGTTCGGCCACGGATGGCGTGATGCCCTGCGCCATCAGCCGCTGGGCGGCATCGAGCAAGGTCTTGCGCATGCGCGCGCGCGGCCCGTGCGGCGGTTCGCCGCTGGCGGCGGCCTGCCGGCTGGCAGGGCCGATCAGGCGGGCGACGGCGGGGGGCGTCTTGCGGTCGGTGGTTTGACGTGAGACAGGTGTCTCAGTATGATTCTTTCGTCTCATTTCTAGATTCTACAGGCCCAGGCGGCCCCAGACATATCGAGGCGCGCACCGAGTGTAGCCGCCCGCGGAGGAGTCATGACGCAAGCGAACCGGCGGGTCTTCGTGGCCGCCACCTACGACACCAAGGGCCACGAGGCCGACTATGTCGCCGACCTGCTCAAGCGGGAAGGGCTGGACGTGGTCACCGTGGACGTGTCCACCACGGGCGCTGCCAGCGGCGCCCGCGTGCAGGCGCGCGAGGTCGCCCGCAGCCATCCGCAGGGCGAGCAGGCCGTCTTCACCGGCGACCGCGGCACGGCCATCGCCGCGATGGCGCTGGCGTTCGAACGCTACGCCGCCGCCAACCCCGACATCGGCGCGATGCTGGGCCTGGGCGGGTCGGGCGGCACGGCGCTCATCACCCCCGCCATGCGCGCGCTGCCGATCGGCGTGCCCAAGCTGATGGTGTCCACCATGGCGTCCGGCAATGTCGCGCCGTATGTGGGGCCGTCGGACATCGCCATGATGTATTCCGTGACCGACGTGGCAGGCCTGAACCGCATTTCGCGCCGCGTGCTGGCCAATGCCGCAGGCGCCATCGGCGGCGCCTTCCGCCAGGCCGCCAGCGCGGCCGGCGACGACAGCCGCCCCGCCGTGGGCATCACCATGTTCGGCGTCACCACGGCCTGCGTGCAGCAGGTGACCCCGTTGCTCGAATCGCGCTTTGACTGCCTGGTGTTCCACGCCACCGGCACCGGCGGCCAGTCGATGGAAAAGCTGCTCGACAGCCACCTTCTGGCCGGCGTGCTGGACCTGACCACCACCGAGGTCTGCGACTTCCTGTTCGGCGGCGTGCTGGCCTGCACCGAAGACCGCTTCGGCGCGGTGGCGCGCACAAAAGCACCCTACGTCGGTTCCTGCGGCGCGCTGGACATGGTCAATTTCGGCGCCATGGATACCGTGCCGCAGCATTACCAGGGCCGCACGTTCTATCCCCACAATCCGCAGGTGACGCTGATGCGCACCACCGTGCAAGAAAACCAGCGGCAGGGCGAATGGATCGCCGACAAGCTGAACCAGTGCGACGGCCCCGTGCGCTTCCTGATTCCGGAAGGCGGCGTGTCGGCGCTGGACGCGCCGGGCCAGGCCTTCTGGGACCCCGAGGCCGATGCCGCGCTGTTCGCGGCCCTGGAAAACCGGCTGGTGCAGACCGCCAACCGCCGCCTGATCCGCGTGCCCTGCCACATCAACGACCCGCAGTTCGCCCAGGCCGCGGTCGATCACTACCTTGAAATTGCCACACACTGAGGACCCCCGCCATGCCGCGTTTCCACCGTAACGACCTGCTGGACAAGTTCCGCGCCATGGTGCGCGACCGCACCCCCATCGTGGGTGGCGGCGCCGGCACGGGCCTGTCCGCCAAGTGCGAAGAAGCCGGCGGCATCGACCTGATCGTGATCTACAACTCGGGCCGCTACCGCATGGCCGGGCGCGGCTCGCTGGCCGGCCTGCTGGCCTACGGCAACGCCAACGAGATCGTGGTGGACATGGGCCGCGAAGTGTTGCCCGTGGTCAAGCGCACGCCGGTGCTTGCCGGCGTCAACGGCACCGACCCGTTCTGCGATTTCGATGTGTTCCTGGACGACCTGCAGCGCCAGGGCTTTGCCGGCGTGCAGAACTTTCCCACGGTCGGCCTGATCGACGGCAACTTCCGCGCCAACCTCGAAGAAACCGGCATGGGCTACGCGCTGGAAGTGGACATGATCCGCCTGGCCCACGAAAAAGGCATGCTGACCACGCCGTACGTGTTCAACGAAGATGACGCGGTGGCTATGACGCAGGCCGGCGCCGACATCATCGTGGCGCACATGGGCCTGACCACCGGCGGCTCGATCGGCGCCGAAACCGCGCTGACGCTGGACGACTGCGTGGCCGTCATCGACCGTATCGCGGCCGCGGCCCTGGCCGTGCGCCCCGACGTGATCGTGCTGTGCCACGGCGGCCCCATCGCCACGCCGGCCGACGCGGCCCACATCCTGCAGCACTGCAAACATTGCCATGGCTTCTATGGCGCGAGCTCGATGGAACGCCTGCCCACCGAGCAGGCCCTGACCGCCGCCACGCAAGCATTCAAGCAACTGACGTTCTAAGGTTTCCGTTCATCCGCACCGGCCCGCGCACCCCACGCCGCGGTCCGGGCACTGCCAGGAGTCCGCATGCCGCATACCGTCTACACCAGCGCCATCATCCAGGCGCCGCTGGCCACCGTCTGGCCGCTGTTTCGCGATTTCAACGGCCTGGCCGGCTGGCACCCGGGCATCGCCCAAAGCCGCCTGGAAGCGGACGGGCGCCACGATGCCATCGGTTCGGTGCGCTACCTGACGCTCAAGCCGTCCGGCTTCGTGCGCGAGCAACTGCTGATGCTGGACGACCCCGGCACCGCGCTGCGCTATTCCATCATCGAGACCGACCTGCCGATGCGCGACTACATTGCCGGCGTGACGTTGCGCCCGGTGACCGAAGGCGGCGCGACGCTGGTGGAATGGTGGGCGGACTTCCGCGTGGAAGACGGCGCCGACCTGCAGGCGGTGGCCACCGCCGTCGGCCAGGGCGTATTTGCAGCAGGGCTGGCGGCGCTGAACGAGAAACTGCGCGGCTGACCGGCAGCCGGCACATGGCGCGGCGGCTAGCAGGCCGCTGACCGCCGGCCCCCGCTAGCCGCGTTTGCGCCCCGCGCCCGCGGCCAGCTTGCACCCTGCGGGCAGCGCCGCGGTCCGCAGGTACGTGCGGATACTTAGGATCAACGCCTGGGCCGCCGGGCTCAGCGGATATTCCTTGTGGCGGATGATGCACAGGGTGCGCACCACCGTCGGCCGCGCCAGCAGCGCATAGGCCAGTTCCGGTTCCATCACGCGCTGCGCCGCCAGCGCGGGCAGCACCGCCACCCCCATGCCCGCCTTTACCAGGGCGGCCTGCGACGTCGTGCTGGACGCTTCGTAGAACGGCGCCGCGGCCTCGATCGGCAGATCGGCGCGGGCCCGCAAGAGCGCCATGATGCCGGTCTCGTCCACCACCCCCACGAGCTTGCGGCCGGCCAGGTCGGCCCAGCGCATCGTGCCGTCGCGCCCTGGGGACAGGCCGGCGTCGTCGCGCCGGTACAGCACGCCGAAGCGGTCTTCGAGCAGGGCGTCAAAGTGCAGCCCCGGCGCATCGGCCCAGCGGCTGGTCAGGCCGAAATCGACCTCGCGCGTGGCCACCTTGCGCTGGATGCGGCCCGAGTTGTCGTCGCTGAGATACAGCCGGATGGCGGGGTATTGGGCCGAGAATGCGGCCGCCGCCGGCGCGATGATCTGGGTGATGGCCGACGGTGCCGCCGCCACGCCCACGCGGCCGCGTTCCAGGGCGCCAAAGCGCACCACGTCGCCGATGGCGCCGTCGAAGTCGGCCAGCAGCCGCATCACGCGCGGCAGGAATTCCTCGCCCGCCGCCGTCAGCAGCACGCGCCGGCTGGTGCGGGCGAACAGCTGCGTGCCCAGCGCATCTTCCAGTTGCCGCACCAGGCTGGTGACGGATGACTGCGTCTGGAACAGCCGCTTGGCCGCGTGCGTGAAACTGGATTCCTGCGCCACCGCCACGAAGGCGGTCAGGTGCTTGAGGGTGACATGCTTGGGCAGGCGATGCATTTCAAATCACGATAGATGGATCAATAAAAACAATTTTTCCAGATTGATCGCGCCGACGATACTAGGGCCTTCAGCAAGGGCCGCTCTCTCCGGACAGCCCTTGACGCAACAGGCGGGCGGCGGCCCCACATCAAGGCGGAGCGGTATGCAGGACAATCTGGATCTGGTCATCGAAGGCGGCTGGGTGATCGACGGGCTGGGCGGGCCGCGCAGGCGCGCCGACGTCGGTATCCACGCCGAGCGCATTGCCGCCATCGGCGACCTGTCGGCCACGCCCGCCGCGCGGCGGATCGATGCCACCGGCAAGATCGTGGCGCCGGGCTTCATCGACACCCACGGCCATGACGACCTGATGTTCGTCGAAAAGCCGGGCCTGGAATGGAAGACCAGCCAGGGCATCACGTCGGTGGTGGTGGGCAACTGCGGCATCAGCGGCGCCCCGGCGCCGCTGCCCGGCAACACCGCCGCAGCGCTGGCGCTGCTGGGCGAAACGCCGCTGTTCGGCGACATGGCCGAATACTTGGCCGCGCTGCAGGTGCAGCAGCCGATGATCAACGTCGCGGCGCTGGTGGGCCATGCGAACCTGCGCCTGGCGGTCATGCGTGACCCGGCGGCACAGCCGACCGACGCCGAACAGCAGGCCATGCAGCAGATGCTGGCCCAGGCGCTGGACGCCGGCGCCGTCGGTTTCAGCACGGGCCTGGCCTATCAGCCGGGCGGGGTTGCGGGGCAAGCCGAACTGGATGGCCTGGCGCAGGTGGCGGCCGCGCGCGGCGCGCTGCACACCAGCCATATCCGCAACGAAGGCGACGCGGTCGAGGAAGCGGTCGACGAGGTGCTGTCGATCGGCCGGCGCACGGGCTGCGCCACGGTGCTGTCGCACCACAAATGCATGATGCCGCACAACTGGGGAAAAAGCCGCGCCACGCTGGCCAACATCGACCGCGCCCGCGCCGACGGGGTGGACGTGGCGCTGGACATCTACCCGTACCCCGGCAGCTCGACCATCCTGATTCCGGAGCGCGCCGAACTCATCGACGATATCCGCATCACCTGGTCGACCCCGCATCCCGAATGCGGCGGCCGGATGCTGGCCGACATCGCCACGCAATGGGGCTGCGACCGCGCCGAGGCCGCGCGCCGCCTGTGCCCGGCCGGCGCCATCTATTTCGCCATGGACGAAGCCGAAGTGCACCGCATCTTCCAGCACGAGCGCTGCATGGTCGGGTCTGACGGCCTGCCCAACGACGCCCATCCGCATCCGCGGCTGTGGGGGAGCTTCACGCGGGTGCTGGGGCGCTATGTGCGCGAAGCCGAGCTGCTGACGCTGGAGGCCGCGGTGGCCAAGATGACCGCGCTGCCGGCGCGCGTGTTCGGCCTTGCCGGCCGTGGCCGCCTGGCCGTGGGCGCCTGGGCCGACGTGGTGGTGTTCGATGCCGATACGGTCGAAGACCGCGCCACCTGGGACGCGCCCACGCTGGCGTCCGCCGGCATCGAGCACGTGCTGGTCAATGGCTGCCCGGTGTTCCCGGCCCTGGCCGGCGCCCAGCGCCCCGGCCGGATACTGCGCCGCGAAGCCGTCGCGACCGACTCCGATTTTTCCCAATAACAAGCAGAACCCATCCTCACAGGAGACAAGCCTCATGATCCGCAAGACTTGCGTCGCCCTGGCGCTGGCCGCCGTATTGCCGGCCGCCCACGCTGAATTTCCCGATCGTCCCATCACCCTGATCGTGCCGTTCCCGGCCGGCGGCCCCACCGATATCGTCGGCCGCCTGGCCGCGGCCAAGGCCGGCGAAATCCTGGGCCAGCAGATCGTGGTGGAAAACCGCACCGGCGCGTCCGGCACCATCGGCATGGCCGCCACCGCGCGCGCCAAGCCGGACGGCTACACCGTGGGCCTGGCTACCGTCAGCACCCACGGCACCGCGCCGCACCTGTTCCCCAACCTGTCGTATGACCCGGTGAAGGACTTCACGCCGGTCAGCAACCTGGTCACCAGCCCCAACATCCTCAGCGTCAATCCGAAGTACCCGGCCAAGACGCTGGCCGAGTTCGTCACGCACGTGCGCGCCAACCCGTCCAAGGACGGTTATGCCAATGCCGGGGCGGGCGGCATCAACGACCTGGGCATGATCTGGTTCCTGCAGATCACCGGCGGCAAGATGAACAGCATCTCGTACCGCGGCTCCGCGCCCGCGCTGACCGACACGGTGGGCGGCGTGGTGCCGGTCATCTTCGACAACTTCCCGTCGTCGCTGCCGTACATCAAGAGCCAGCACCTGCGCGCGCTGGCCATCACGGGCCCGGCCCGCAACCCGCGCCTGCCGGACGTGCCGACCTTCGCCGAGCAGGGCTACAAGGACTACGACGTCACGGCCTGGTACGGCGTGGTGGCCCCGGCGGGCCTGCCCGACGCGGTGCGCGACAAGCTGGCGCAGGCCTTTGCCCAGGCCGTGCGCGACCCCGCCACGGCGGCCAAGATGGAAGAGACGGGCGCATTCCCGCTGGGCAATACGCCAGCCGAATTCGCCGAGCAGATCCGCACCGAGCGCGACCGCTGGAAAGCGGTGATCGACAAGGCGCAGATCAAGCTGCAATAACGGCGGCTGGGGTGTCGCCCTGGCCAGGTTGGCCAGGGTGATGTTTGCGGGCTGGCGTTTGATGCAAGACGCTTGATGCCGGCGATCTAGTACACGTCGCGCCGGTAGCGGCCCTCGTGCAGCATGGCCTGCACCTGCTCGTCGCCCAGTATCTGGCGCAGGGCGGCATCGACGCCGCCGGCCATGCCTTGCAGGCTGCCGCAGACATAGACCGCGGCGCCATCGTGCACCCACGCCGCCACGCGCGTGGCCTCTTCCCGCAGGCAGTGCTGCACATAGCGGCGTTCGGCCTGGTCGCGCGAATACACCGCGTCCACGCGGGCCAGCGTGCCGTCCTGTCGCCAGGCGTCGATCTCGCTGCCGCAGAAGGCATCGTGCGCCGCACTGCGTTCGCCGAACACCAGCCAGTTGCGCGTGTGCCCCGCGGCGCGGCGCGCCTTGATCAGCGCACGCAGGCCGGCCAGACCCGTGCCGTTGCCGATCAGGATCATCGGCCGATCATCGTCCGGCGCATGGAAGTTGCGATTGCTGCGCACCCGCAGGGCAATCTCGTCGCCGGGGTGTGCGATATGGGTCAGCCAGCCGCTGCCCAGGCCCAGCCCGCCGTCCGCGGCGCGCATCTGGCGCACCAGCAATTGCAGCGCGCCATCGGCGGGCAATGATGCAATCGAGTATTCACGGTGCGGCAGCAGCGGCCCGCCACGATCCTGGCGCGGGCCGATTTCCGCGATATCGCCGGCCTGCCAGACGGTTGCCTCGCCGTCAGGCGGCGTCAACGTCAGCAGATAGCAGGGGCCGCCCTGGCTGCCGGGGTTGAGACACTCGCGGCGCGCCAGGCGCCACGATTGATAGGCCGGGGCCTGCCAATCGGGCAGGTCACTGCGGCCGGCCAGCAGGCCCAGGTGATGCTGCCAATGCCGCAGCGCGGCCGGGTCGCCATCGTCGACCTCGACCAGATCGAACAGCGGCGTGGCGCCCTGGCCGTGCAGCCAATCATCCAGCCGATGACCGAAGCCGCAGAAGTTCGCGTAGTCGCTGTCGCCCAATGCCAGCACGGCGTATTGCACGCCGGCCAGCGGCGGCGCTGGCTCAGGGACCGCGGCGGCGTCAGGGCGCATCTGGTGGTCGTGCACGCCATGCATCGCGTGTTCCGCGAACCCGGCCGCCGCGTCCGGCGGATCGCCCTCGCCGTAGGTGCTGGCAATGAACAGGATGCGGCGGTAGCTTGCCAATCGGGCAGGATCCAACTGTCCCAGCGGTACGACCTGTACGGCCAGGCCGCCGCTGCGCAAGGCGTCGGCGGTCTGGCCGGCCAGCGCCTCGGCATAGCCGGTCTGGCTGGCGTAGGCGACCAGCAGGGTGTCCTGGTGGGCCGGCGCATCCAGTCCGTGCAGCGTGGCCGCAGCCTGTGCCTGCCGCCGTTGCCCGCGGCGCCAGGCCCAGCCGCACAGCAGCAGCCAGGCCAGCACTACGCACGCGGCGGTTATCCAGCGTAGCGTCATGGATCAGGGTTGTGCGGCCAGCGCCTGGAAGGCGGCGGTGGCGCTGATGCGATAGCCGGCGGCCTCGCGCAGGATGAACAGGGCGGCCAGGCCGTGCCGTTCGGCATAGGCCAGGCCCTCGCGCTCGCCCAGCACCGTCAGCGCCGTGGCCAGCGCGTCGGCCTGCATGCAGCCGGCATGCAGCACGGTGACGGACGCCACGCCATTGCGCACCGGCTGGCCGCTGCGCGGATCGATCGTGTGGGCATAGCGGGCATCGCCGTCGCCGGCATGGCGACGGTAGTCGCCCGACGTGGCGATGCTCAGGTCGTGCAGCGGCAAGGCCAATGCGTGGTCATCGCTGCCGTCCGGCACTTCCACCGCCACGCGCCACGGCGCGCCGTCGGGGCGTTGGCCGCGGGCCCGCAGTTCGCCGCCCACTTCCACCAGGTAGCTGGTGACGCCCAGCGCATCCAGCGCCTGGGCGGCGCGATCCACGCCATATCCCTTGGCAATCGACGACAGGTCCAGGTACACGCCGCCCGGCTGCCAGGCGGCCTGGCGGGACTCGTCCAGCCGAACGCGTTGCCAGCCGCAACGCTGGCGGGCCGCGTCGATGGCGGCGGGCGAGGGCGGCTCGAAAGCGCGCTGCCAGGGTCCGAAGCCCCAAGCGTTGACCAGCGGCCCCACCGTCGGGTCATAGGCGCCGCCACAGTCCTGGGCCAGCGCCAGCGCATGGCGCAGCACATGGAAGAACCCGGCGGGCAGCTCGCGCCAGCCGGGGCCGGCGCGGTTGTACTGGCTGATGTCGGCGTCTGCTTCCCAGGTGCTCATCTGGGCCACCACCTCGTCCAGCGCGGCCTGGATGGCCTGCCGTGCCATCGCGTCCGTGGCGCCGGCGGGCAACGCCAGCCGCGCCGACCAGGTGGTGCCCATGGTCGCGCCAGCCAGCGCGGCCGCGCGCCGGGGCAGGGCGCCCAGGTTCACGCGGACCTGCAGGGCGGCCGGCGCCGCGCCGCGCGGCGCGTAGGACGGAGCAGAGGCCATTGCCGCGCCCCGGATCAGGGCTGCAGCACTTCGACCGTGCCGGCGTACGACAGGCGGCGCTTCTTGGCCTGCGGCACGCTGACCTTGGCGTCTTCGGTGCCCGCTTCGATCCAGTACAGGCCCGGCTGCGGCCACTTGACCGAGAACTTGCCGTCCTTGTCGGTCTTCACGGCGATCTCGCCGACCTTGTCGCGGTAGCGGCTGCCGCCGGGCACGATGGTCACGTCCAGGTCGGCTGCGGGCTTGCCGTCCAGCAGCAGCTGGAAGTTGGCCGATTCGCCGGTGAACAGGTCGTTGGGGTGAGTGGCGGGCGCCAGTTCCAGGCCGCGGCCCACCGGCTTGATGGCCGACGGCTTGCCGGCCGTGACGAAGGTTTCGACGCGGCCCAGGCTTTGCGTCACTTCCAGGTCGGCGGCGTTGGCCGGCACGGCCTGGGCCAGGCCTTCCGGCTTGCCGAAGTAGCGCTTGGGCTTGCCGTCTTCTTTCCAGCGGGCGAATACGCCGTCGTTCACCACTGCGATGCGGTAGGTACCGGCCTGCTTGAGCTGCAGGTCGAACGTGCTGCGCAGCTTGCCGCGATTCAGGTTCTCGGCTTCGGCGGCCGAGCCGTCCGGGGCCACCACGGCCAGGCCGTCAAGGCGCAGCGGCGCGTGGTTGAAGTAGAACTTGTCGTTGCCCACCGCGGCATCCACGGTGATCCAGCTGTCGGTGCCCGACAGCACGGTCGAGGACGGCACCATCCAGACGTCATGGGCATGGGCGGCGTAGGGCAGGCACAGCGCCAGGGCGGCGGCCAGTTTGGCGACGGATTTCATGGTTGCGTTCCTTGTGCAGGGAGGGGGGCAGATCAAGGTTTCAGGTCCAGGGCGATGGCGCCCAGCTCGTGTTCGCCACGGGCCGTCAGTTGCTCGGCTTTCTGCGGCGGCCACTGGAAGGGAATGCGCAGCAGCTCACGGCCGCCGACTTCGCGGGCGGCCTCGACCACCACGGCGTATTGGCCCGGCTTCAGCCCGGCCAACGGCTTGGACGCCGCGTCAAAGCTCAGGGCGTGCTTGCCGGCGGGTTTGGTCGCGCCGCTCACGCCGTCCACGGGGAAGGTCTGGTTGCGGCCGCTGCGGCGCCACCACTGGCGCATGTCCTTGAGCCATTCGGTGCCTTCGTTGTTCTTCTTGGCCACGTCGTACCAGACGGCCAGGTCGGCCGCCACGCTCTGGTCGGCGTTTTCGATCCAGATGGCGACGTACGGGCGGTGGTATTCGGCCACGTCCAGGCGCGGCACTTCGATGGACAGGCCGATGTCGGCGGCGTAGGCCGTTCGGGCGATCAGGCCGGCCAACAGGGCCGACAGCAACAACTTGCGCATGGAAATCTCCAGGGCGGATCGAATGAATCAGTGAATGAAGAGCAGCGCCAGCACCAGCGGGATCACGACGCCCAGGCCGACCATGGGCCAGGTCGCGCCGCGGTTGCCCGCGTGCATCTTGAGCAGCACCAGTCCGGTCAGCGAAAAGACCAGACAGGCGATGGCGAAAATGTCCAGGAACCAGCTCCAGGCCAGCCCCGTGTTGCGGCCCTTGTGCAGGTCGTTCAGGTAGGCGATCCAGCCGCGGTCGGTGCGTTCGTATTCGACGTCGCCGCTGGCCCGGTCGATCGACAGCCAGGCATCGCCGCCGGCGCGCGGCAGCGACACGTAGACTTCGCCGGCCGACCACTCGGCGGGTTTGCCCGCGGCGCCCGCATCCAGTTCCGTGTCCAGCCACTGGGCGACCGCAACGGGCAGGGGGGCCTTCTTTTGATTGGCCGGGGCGGCCAGTTGCGCCAGCACGGCATCGGGCAGGCGGGCTTCGCGGCTGGTCACGACCGCCTTCGATTCGATGTGCGAGGCGTTGTTCAGCGTCAGGCCGGTGATGGCGAACAGCAGCATGCCCAGCAGGCAGAGCGCCGAGCTGATCCAATGCCATTGGTGCAGCGTCTTGAGCCAATAGGCCCGGCGCCGGGGGGATGCGTGACTGTCCATGGGGTGGGCAAAATTCAAGGGCCGGATTCTATCATTCAAATGAGAATTACTCTTATAGAACAGATTATTAACGTGGGAATAGATTTCAATCGATTTCGGACTCATTTCCGCTCGCGGCGATAAGATAGGGCACCCGTTATCACCACCGGAGGTCGTCATGCTTGAACAGCAAGTGGTAGATCAGATCGGTCGTCATTGGGGTTGGGTCGCGCTGCGCGGGGTGGTCGCCATCCTGTTCGGCCTGATGGCCCTGTTCATGCCCGCCATCACCCTGTCTGCGCTGGTGCTGGTGTGGGGCGCATTCGCGCTGGTCGATGGGGTACTCGCGCTGGTGGCCGGCATCCGCATCCGCGACCAGGGCAAGCCGCTCTGGGCGCTCATCATCGTCGGCCTGCTGGGCGTGGCGGCCGGCATCGTCACCTTCCTGTGGCCGGGCCTGACCGCGCTGGTGCTGCTCTACATCATCGCGATCTGGGCGCTGGTGGCCGGGGTATTCCAGGTCATTGCCGCGATCCGCTTTCGCAAAGACATCCGCAACGAGTGGTTCCTGGGCCTGTCCGGGCTGGTGTCGATCCTGTTCGGCGCCATGTTGATCGCCCAGCCGGGGGCGGGCGCGTTGGCGCTGGTCTGGGTCATCGGCCTGTACGCGGTGTTCTTTGGCATACTGCTGCTGGTCTTTTCCCTGCGCCTGAAGCAGCACCGCACCCATTGAGCCCATGTCCGTCTACCAGACCTTGATTCCCCTGAACTTCCTGGCCGTCGGCGTGGGCGCCGTGCTGGGCGCGTGGGCCCGCTGGCTGGCCAGCCTGTGGCTCAACACCGAGTCCTGGCCCTGGGGCACGCTGGCGGTCAATCTGGTCGGGGGTTACCTGGTGGGGCTGGTGCTGGCGCTGGTGGCCGGCCATCCGGAATGGCCGGCCTGGGTGCGGCTGGGCGCCATCACCGGCTTCATGGGCGGGCTGACCACGTTTTCGACCTTCTCGGCCGAAACGGTCGCCATGCTCGAACGCGGCGCCTATGCTGGCGCACTCGGCTATGCCGGTTTCAGCCTGCTGGGGTCGTTGCTGTTGACGGGGCTGGGGCTGGCCACGGTCAGCCTGTTGCGCTGACGCAAGCGGGGCGGGCAGCGTGGCCGCGCCGCCTGCGTGCGGACAGGTTCAGTCGCCTGCGCGCGGATTGAGCACCCGCGCCGCTTCCAACCCGCTGCGCACCGCGCCTTCCAGCACGCCAGGGTAGCCCGTGTCGGTCCAGTCGCCGGCCAGGGCCAGCGTGGGCCATGGCGTGGTGTTCAACGGCCGATGCAGGCCGGGCACCGCGGCAAAGGTGGCGCGCTTTTCAATGAACAGTTCCGCGGACGACACTTCCGGCATCGGCGGCAGCCGCTGCGGATAGCCGGCAGCCTGCTCGGCCACCTGGTCGATCAGCGCCTCGATGGCCTGCTGGCGGTTGCGGTCGGTAAGGGTGGTGGCGGCGCTGGCCACCACCGCCAGCTCGCCGGCCTGCGCGTCGCCCGCCAACTGGGCGCGGTCGAACAGCCATTGGCCGACGTGGCCGCGGGCGCGATCCTCGCGCAGCATCATCATGGGTTCGGGCAGGCGCCAGGGCTCGGCCAAACGCAGATTGAGCGTGGCGATCGGCAGGTAATCGAAGGCGCGCAGCGCGTCCAGCAAACCGGTTGCCCCCGCCGCCCGCAGCGGGCCGTCGAGCAGGCGCGCGGCAAAGGTCGGCGGCACGGCCAGCACGGCCGCGTCAAAGCGTTCCTGGTTGATGTCGATACCGTTGTCGGACGGCTGCAATTGGCGCACCGTGCTGCCGTAGCGCATGGTGACCTGGCGCGCGGCGGCATCGGGCCACAGCGCCGACAGGTCAGTGCACGGCAGCAGCAGGTCGCTGTCTTCGCGGCGGCCGGCCAGGCTGTCGCGCAGCACGCGCGCAAACAGCACGGCGCTGGCCGTGGTGACCGGGGTATTCAGGGCGGCCAGGCAGAGCGGTTCCCAGACCTGGCGGATCAGCGTGTCGGACTGCGCGTGATAGTGCAGCAGCTGCTGTACGGTCCAGTCGCGCGGCGGCGTCCAGGACATGGTGCGCAGGCCGCGCATCAGGCGCAGCGTGGCCAGGCGGTCGCCCCATGACAGGCCGCGGGCGCGCAGGATCGCCACCGCCATGTGCAGCGGCGCCGGCAGGCGCGGGGCCGACAGCCGGAAGCGGCCATCCAGGCTGGCCAGCCGCAAGGGGCGGCGCATCAGCAGCGCGTCGGGGTTGCGGCCCACCCGGCGCATCAGCGCCAGCGTGTGCTTGTAGGCGCCCGACAGCAGGTGCTGGCCGTTGTCCAGCGGGGATTCGAAGCCGTCGTGAAAGACGCGCCGGGCGCGTCCGCCGGGCGTATGGCCGGCTTCAAAGACCGTGACTTTGGCGCCGGCTTCGCGCAGGGCGACGCTGGCGGCCAGCCCGGCCCAGCCGGCGCCGATGACCGCGGCCTTCATCGCGCCAACCGGCGGACCAGTCCACGTCCGCCGCCCACCCAGGTCTTCCAGGCCAGCCAGAGCTTGCGCAGGGGCGTCAGCGAAATGCGCTGATGCAGCACCTGCCAGTTGTCGCGCTCGATCTCGTCGAGCAGCGCGTGGTAGATCGCCGCCATCATCAGGCCGGGGCGCTGCGCGCGCCGGTCGGTTTCGGGCAGGCTGCGCATGGCTTCGCGGTACAGCTCGCGGGCGCGGTCGGCCTGGAACTTCATCAGGGCCGAGAAGCGCTCGGAATACTCGCCATTCAGGATGTCCGAGGCCTTGACCTCGAACTGCTGCATGTCGTTGACCGGAATGTAGATGCGGCCGCGGCGGGCGTCGTCGCCCACGTCGCGGATGATGTTGGTCATCTGGAACGCCAGGCCCAGCTTTTCGGCATAGACCAGCGTGGCCGGATCGGTATAGCCGAACACGCCGGCCGACAGCTCGCCCACCACGCCGGCCGCGTGCCAGCAGTATTTGCGCAGGCCGGGCCAGTCCAGGTAGCGGGTCTGGTCCAGGTCCATTTCCATGCCGTCCACGATGGCCAGCAGGCGTTCGCGGGTGATCGAACAGCTTTGCAGGTGCGGCTGCAGCGCGCGCGTCACGGGGTGATCGGGCTTGCCGTCGAACATCTGGTCGACCTGTGTGCGCCACCACGCCAGCTTGATGCGCGCCAGCGACGGGTCGGTGCATTCGTCCACCACGTCGTCGACTTCGCGGCAGTACGCATACAGCGCCGTGATGGCGCGGCGCCGCTCGGGCGGCAGGAACAGGAAGGAATAGTAGAAGCTGGAACCGCTTTTGGCGGCTTTCTCCTGGCAGTACTCGTCAGGGGTCATAGTTGGCAGGGCCGGTTACTTACTTGATAGAGCGCCACAACATGATGGCCCAGTCTTTGGCGCCCAATTCGGGGCGATTCATGAATACATCGTAGCCGCCCGCCTCGATACGCTCCAGTACGCGCAGGCCGCCTTGCACCACCAGGCGCAGTTCCAGGCCGATGCGGCCCGGCAGGCGGCGCGCCAGCGGAGCGCCGAAGTGTAGCAGCGCGCGCGTGCGTTCGACCTCGAACGCCATCAGCGCGCGCCAGGCGGGCGTCAGGCGGGCCGCGGCCAGGTCGTCTTCGGACACGCCGAAGCGGCGCAGGTCTTCCTGCGGAATGTAGACGCGGTGCTTGTGCCAATCGACCCGCACATCCTGCCAGAAGTTCACCTGCTGCAAGCCGGTGCAGATGGCGTCGGACTGCTCGACGTTCTGCGGATCGGCCGCGCCGAACAGGTGCAGCATCAGGCGGCCCACCGGGTTGGCCGAGCGGGTGCAGTAGTCGGCCAGGGTGGCGTAGTCGTCGTAGCGCTTGACGCTGATGTCCTGCTCGAAGGCGGACAGCAGGTCGTAGAAAGGGGTGATGGGCAACTGGTGCCGGGCGATCGTGGCGGCCAGCGGCACGAAGATGCTGGCCAGTTCGGGCGCGCCGGGGGCGGGCACCGTGCCGGGCTCGGCGCCAATGCGGTGCAGTTCGGCGCGAAACGCGGCCAGCTGGGCCAGGCGTTCGGCGTCGTCGGCGCTGCCTTCGTCGGCAATGTCGTCGGCGGCGCGGGCAAACCGGTACAGATCGGTCACGGCGCCGCGCAGCCGTCGCGGCAGCAGCAGCGAGGCAACGGGGAAATTCTCGTAGTGATCGATGGGCATATGGGGTCCTGCGGTCTGGCCGGGTCGGGCCGGATCCGGATCATTTTAGAGTACGCGCGGCGGCGCGACCGTGCTGCTGCCGCCACGCCGATCAGTTAGACTTAAGCGCCACAGGATCTCATACCATGCCCCGCCCAGTCTCTGCCACCGTTTCCGTCTCTGCCCTGGCGCACAACCTGGCCGCCGTGCGCCGCCACCTTGACCAGACCGCCGCCGCCGCATCCGGCCTGCCGCCCTCGATCTGGGCGGTCATCAAGGCCAACGCCTACGGCCACGGCATCGAGCAGGCCGTCGCCGGCTTCTCCAAGGCGCAGGGCCTGGCCATGCTGGATCTGGACGAAGCCGTGCGCTGCCGCGAATCCGGCTGGGGCGGTCCGATCCTGCTGCTCGAAGGTTTTTTCAACCCGTCCGACCTCGACATCGTCGACCGCTACCACCTGAGCATCACCGTGCATCAGCGTGAACAGCTCGACATGCTGGCGCGGGCGCGCCTGTCGCGCCGGGTCGACATCATGCTCAAGCTCAACAGCGGCATGAACCGGCTGGGCTTTTCGCCCGCCGCCTACCTGGCTGCCCACGAGCGCGCCCAGTTGCTGCAGCAGCAGGGCACGGTCGGCTCGATCGGCAAGATGACCCACTTCGCCTGCGCGGACGGCCCCCAGGGCGTCAGCGAACAAATGGCCGTCTTCAATTCGGTGACGCATAAGCTGCCCGGGCCGGTCAGCGTCTGCAATTCGGCGGCCACCCTGCGTTTCGCCGAGATCGCCGTGGCCTCGGAAAACCAGGCCCACTGGGTCCGCCCCGGCATCTGCCTGTACGGCGCGTCGCCGTTCGCCGATGCCGAAGCCGCCTCGTTCGGCCTGAAACCCGCCATGTCGCTGCGCTCGGAAATCATTGCCGTGCAGGAACTGAAGGCCGGCGACTCGGTCGGCTACGGCGCGCTGTTCCGGGCCGACCGCGCCATGCGCGTCGGCATCGTGGCCTGCGGCTACGCCGACGGCTACCCCCGCCACGCCGCCACCGGCACCCCGGTGGCCGTGGCCGGCATCCGCACCCGCCTGGTGGGCCGGGTCTCGATGGACATGCTCATCGTCGACCTGGACCCGATTCCCGCCGCTGGCGTCGGCACCCCCGTGTCGCTGTGGGGCGAAGACGGCCCCTCGGTGGACGAAGTCGCCCTGGCGGCCGGCACCATCGGCTACGAGCTGCTCTGCGCCCTGGCCCCCCGCGTGCCGGTCACCCGCGACGTCTGATCCCGACGTCTGATCCTTTTGGGGGATGCCCGCCTTGGCGCCCCGCCCCGGGGGGGTGTCCAGCGTGCAAGAATTGCTACGCAATTTACAAGACAGCCACCGCCGGATGGTGTCTACTTGAAAGACCGGGCGCCCAGGCGCCCGTTTTCGACCCAGTAAACAATCAACGAGGTTTCGATCCATGAAGGACAAATGCGTGCTCATTACGGGCGCCACCAAAGGCATAGGCTGGGCGCTTACTCAGCGGCTGTCCGACATGGGTTGTCATGTGGTCGGCATCGCGCGCAATACCGGCGATGTGGATTTCCCCGGCTATCTCTATGCCTGTGACCTGGCCGACGCCGGCCGCACCGAAGAAGTGCTGCGCGAAATCCGCGAGAAATTCCCCGTCGATGCCGTGGTCAACAACGTCGGCATCGCCTCGCCCCAGCCGCTGGGCGAAATCGACCTGGCCACCCTGTACAACGTGCTGGACCTGAACGTGCGCGTGGCCGTGCAGGTCACGCAGGCCTTCATCGAATCGATGAAGGTGCGCCGCGCCGGGCGCATCGTCAACGTCTGCAGCCGCGCCATCCACGGTGGCCTCGAACGCACCGCCTACTCGGCCGCCAAGAGCGCGCTGGTGGGCTGCACCCGCACCTGGGCGCTGGAACTGGCCGAATACGGCGTCACCGCCAACGCGGTGGCCCCCGGCCCGATCGAAACCGAAATGTTCCGCGCCACCCGGCCGGCGGGCAGCGAAGGCGAAAAGCGCGCCTTGGCCTCGGTGCCCATGAAGCGCCTGGGCACGCCGGCCGAAGTGGCCGCCGCCATCGCCTTCCTGCTGTCGGACGACGCCGGCTTCATCACCGGCCAGGTGTTGGGCGTGGACGGCGGCGGCAGTCTGGGCGGCCGTTCCTGACCTGACATCCCCGGGCGCGAATCGCATCCAATCCGTGCCCTGCAAGACAAACCGGCCCGCTGCAAGCGGGCCGGTTTTCGTTGGGGCGTCGTGAGCGGGGCGTCACCGGCCCCGGCGCTTCAATACGGCCCGTTGGCCGCGTCCACCGTCTTCACGTTCTTGAATTCGCCCGCCAGCTTTTCGGCGGCGCGGGCCAGCAGCACGGCATCCACGCCCACCGCCACGAAGGTCGCGCCCAGCGACAGGTAGTGGCGCGCCTGCGGCACGCCGCTATGCAGGATGCCGGCGGCCTTGCCCGACTTGACGATGCGGGCGATGGCCGCGTCGATGACCTGGGTGACCTCGGGGTGCTCGGGCTTGCCCAGGTAGCCCATGCTGGCCGACAGGTCGGCCGGGCCGATGAAGGCGCCGTCCACGCCGTCGATGGCCAGGATCTCGTCCAGTGCGTCGATGGCGCGCGGCGTTTCGATCTGCACGATCACGCACATTTCGTCATTGGCGCGTTCGAGGTAGTCGGGAATGCGGTTCCAGCGCGACGACCGGGCCAGCGCGCTGCCCACGCCGCGAATGCCGGCAGGCGGATAGCGCACCGCGGCTACGGCGGCCGCGGCCTCTTCGGCCGACTGCACCATGGGCACCAGCAGCGTCTGCGCGCCGGTGTCCAGGATCTGCTTGATCTGCACCGGGTCGTTCCAGGCCGGGCGCACCACCGGCGCCACCGGGTAGGCCGCCACCGATTGCAGCTGGGCCAGCGTGGTCTGCAAGGTATTGGGCGCGTGTTCGCCGTCGATCAGCAGCCAGTCAAAGCCGGCGCCGGCACAGATTTCAGACGTGTAGGCGCTGGCCAGTCCGGCCCACAGGCCGATCTGGGGTTTGCCGGCGCGCAGGGCGCGCTTGAAGTGGTTGGTCAGGATATCCATGGGCTGCGTGGGGATCAGATGAAGTGGCAGTTGACGGAACCCAGCACGCCGTAATCGACATTGAAGGTATCGCCAGGGCGGGCCAGCACCGGGCGGGTGAACGACCCCGACAGGATGATCTCGCCTGCTTCCAGCGCCACGTCGTGGGCGGCCAGCTTGTTAGCCAGCCATACTACGCCATTGGCGGGGTGATTCAAGACGCCAGCCGCCACGCCGGTTTCCTCGATCACCGCGTTGCGCGACAGGATCGCGCCGACCCAGCGCAGATCCAGTTCGTTCATCTTCACGGGCCGTCCGCCCATCACCACGCCTGCGTTGGCGGCGTTGTCGGCGATGGTGTCGAACACCTTGCGCGGGCGCTTGCTGTCGGGGTCGATGCTGTGCGAGCGCGCGTCGATGATCTCCAGCGCCGGAATCACGTAGTCCACCGCGTCGTACACCTGGAACAAGGTCACGTCGGGCCCGCGCAGCGGCTTGCCCAGCACGAAGGCCAGTTCCACTTCCAGTCGCGGCAGGATGAAGCGGCCGGCGGGAATGTCGCTGCCGTCGGCAAAGAACATGTCGTCCAGCAGCATGCCGAAATCGGGCTCGTCGATCTGCGAGGCCTGCTGCATGGCGCGCGAGGTCAGGCCGATCTTGTGGCCGCGCTTGATGCGGCCTTCGCCCAGCTTGATGTCCATCCAGGCGCGCTGGATGGCGTAGGCGTCGGCGATGGTGATGTCGGGGTGTTCCAGCGAGATCTGGCGGATCTGCTGGCGGGTGCGTTCAGCGTCGTGCAGGCGCGCGGCGATGGCGTGTACGGTGGCGGAGTCGAGCATGGCGAAGGTCCAGGGTGGGGAATGTCAGGCGGGGTAGGGAACCAGCGTGTTCACGAGCCGGCCGATGCCGTCGATCTCGGTCACGACTTCGTCGCCGGGATTGACGTTGATGATGCCGTCGGGCGTGCCCGTCAGGATCAGGTCACCGGGCGATAGCGTCATGAAGCTGCTGAAGTATTCGATCAGGGCCGGGATGTCGAACACCATGTCGCGGGTGTTGCCGCGCTGGGTCTCGACGCCGTTGACGGTGGTGCGCAGGTCCAGGTTCATCGGGTCGGGCACGTCGTCGCGGTCCACCAGCCAGGGGCCCAGCGGCGTGCAGGTGTCGCGGCTTTTCACGCGCAGGTTGGGGCGGTACCAGTTTTCCAGGTAGTCGCGCAGCGCGTAGTCGTTGGCCACCGTGTAGCCGGCCACGTAATCGTAGGCCTGGGCGCGCGCCACGTTGCGGGCGGTCTTGCCTATCACCACCGCCAGTTCGCATTCGTAATGCATGAAGGCCACGTCGGCCGGGCGCAGCGTCTGCGCGCGGTGGCCGACGAATGTGTTGGCCGCCTTCAGGAAGCCCAGCGGTTCGTCCGGCGCCTTGAATGCCAGTTCCTTGGCGTGGTCGGCGTAGTTGATGGCCAGCGTGAAGGTGGTGCGCGGTTCGATGGGCGGCAGCCAGGTGACGGCGTCTTCGGCCAGGCAGCGGCCGTCGGCCAGGCGCACCTGGCCAGGCCCGGCTTCGGTGGCGGCGTGGATGGCGCCTTCAAAGGCGATGCGTGCGTGTTTCATGGCGGGTTCCGTGATGCGTCAGGCCAGGGCGTTGCCCAGCGTGCCCACCTGGGCGATGCGGATGTCGTAGCGCTGCCCGGCGCGGGCGCGCGGCGCATCGGCGGGGATGCCGGTGAGCAGGATGTCGCCGGGTTCGAAACTCATGAACGCGGTCACGTCGGCAATCAGCCGGGCCACCGGTCGCACCCGATCGGCCGTCGTCGTGCGCTGTACCGCTTCGCCGTCGACGCGCACTTCGATCTCCAGCGCGTCCGGGTCCGTCACCGCGGCGGCCGGCGCCAGGTCGCTGCCGATGGGGCAGAAGCCGTCGCGGCATTGCTGCTTGAGCGCGGGCCGGAAGTAGCTGGCGTGCGGCGCCGACAGATCCGCCACCACCCGATAGCCGGCGACGTAATCCAGGGCATCGGCTTCGCTCACACGGGTGGCGCGGCGGCCAAAGACGATGCCCAGGCACGCGCCGATCGACACTTCCTGCACGTCCGCCGGCAGCGTGATCACGTCGCCGTCGGCGGCATAGGTGTTGGCGGGCTTGATGTACAGCACCGGCGCTTGCGGCGGCGCCTTGTAGGGCGGCGCGTTGACGGCCTCGCCCAGCGCGGCCAGGGCCTGGCGGCTGTTCAGCGCCACGCCGACCACCGTGCGCGGCAGGGCGGCGCGGGCGGCCGCCGCACGGTCGGCCAGGTACTCGCGGTAGTTGTTGCGCTTGTAGTTCAGCACCGGGTCGGCTTCTTCGACCTGCAGCGAAATGCCCAGCGGCCGGCGCGCCATTTCCGCGGCCAGGGCGCGGTCCAGCGCCTGGAACACGCGTTCGCCCAGCGCCGCCTGCTGTTCGGCGCTGCGGCCGTGGCCGATGCGTAGCAGCACGTGCACGAAGGCATTGTCGGGGTGGCCATCCACGATCAGGTAGTCATCCACCCGCAGTGCGCGGGTGCGGGCCCCGGCCAGCGGGTACAGGCTGCCGTCGCCCACGGCTGCGTCCTGCACCACGCGCATCAGCGCGCGGGTGTCCAGGTCGAGATTGGCGGAATACTCAATCCAGATGTGTGGCATGGCAGGCGTGGGGCAAGCCCCCTCCGGCAGATATTGTTATCATGTTAATTATCATAGTGAAAAAGCCTGCGGGCGGCAATGTGGGCCGCCAGGGGTTTTCCGCCGTTGACAGCGGCAATTTCCCGGGCATAAAGTTAACGAGTTAACTAAATATTCGGCGGGCCGAAGATCCGACCCTCAAAGGCCGACAAGGAGACACGCGTGAGCATCAAGCACTGGATCAACGGCAAGCAGGTCGACAGCGCCGACCGCTTCATCACCTATGACCCGGCCACGGGCGAGGCCATCGACGAAGTCGCCGCGGGCGGCCAGCCGGAAATCGACGCCGCCGTCGCGGCCGCCGCCGAGGCCTTTCCCAAGTGGGCCGGCACGCCCGCCAGGGAACGCGCCCGGCTGATGCGCCGGCTGGGCGAGCTGATCGACCGCAACGTGCCGCAGCTGGCCGAGCTGGAAACCCGCGACACCGGCCTGCCCATCTCGCAGACCCGCAAGCAGCTGATTCCGCGCGCGTCCGAGAACTTCACCTTCTTTGCCGAAGTCTGCACCCGCATGAATGGCCACACCTATCCGGTGGACGACCAGATGCTGAACTACACGCTCTACCAGCCGGTGGGCGTGTGCGCGTTGGTGTCGCCCTGGAACGTGCCCTTCATGACCGCCACCTGGAAGACCGCGCCCTGCCTGGCGCTGGGCAATACCGCGGTGCTGAAAATGTCGGAACTGTCGCCCCTGACCGCCGACCAGCTGGGCCTGCTGGCGCTGGAAGCCGGCATTCCGGCCGGCGTGCTGAACGTGGTGCAAGGCTATGGCGCGACGGCTGGCGATGCGCTGGTGCGCCACCCTGGCGTGCGGGCCATTTCGTTCACCGGCGGCACCGTGACGGGCAAGAAGATCCTGTCCAGTGCCGGCGGCATCAAGAAATTCTCGATGGAACTGGGCGGCAAGTCGCCCGTGCTGGTGTTCGACGACGCCGACGTCGAGCGCGCGCTGGACGCGGCCCTGTTCACCATCTTCTCGCTCAACGGCGAACGCTGCACCGCCGGTTCGCGCATCTTCGTGCAGGAATCCATCTACGCCGACTTCGTGCGCCGCTTCGCCGAGCGCGCCCAGCGCCTGGTGGTGGGCGATCCCACCGACGAAGCCACCCACGTGGGCGCGATGATCACGCGCCAGCACTGGGAGAAAGTCACCGGCTACATCCGCCTGGCCAAAGAAGAGGGCGCCCGCATCCTGGCCGGCGGCCCCGACGCCCCGGCAGGCCTGCCTGCGCGCCTGGCGGGCGGAAATTTCGTGCGCCCCACGGTGCTGGCCGATGTCGACAACCGCATGCGTTGCGCCCAGGAAGAGATCTTCGGTCCGGTCGCCTGCCTGATCCCGTTCAAGGACGAGGCCCATGGCCTGGCGCTGGCCAACGACGTCAAGTATGGCCTGGCGTCGTATATCTGGACGAGCGACATCGGCCGCGCCCACCGCCTGGCGCGCGGCATCGAGGCCGGCATGGTGTTCATCAACAGCCAGAACGTGCGCGACCTGCGCCAGCCGTTCGGCGGCACCAAGGAATCGGGCACCGGCCGCGAGGGCGGCGAATACAGCTACGAGGTGTTCGCCGAAATCAAGAACGTCTGCGTCTCGATGGGCAGCCACCACATTCCCAAATGGGGCGTCTGAGCCCCGCCATAAAAAATCCGGAGACAACCATCATGGGCAAGCTCGCGCTGGCGGCCAAGGTAACGCATGTGCCGTCCATGTACCTTTCCGAAATGCCCGGCCGGCATCACGGCTGCCGCGAGGCCGCCATCCAGGGCCACCGCATCATCGGCCAGCGTTGCCGCGACCTGGACGTGGACACGCTGGTGGTGCTGGACGTGCACTGGCTGGTCAACGCCGGCTATCACGTCAACTGCAACGAGCGTTTCGCCGGTTGCTACACCAGCAACGAGCTGCCGCATTTCATCAAGGACATGGACTACGCCTACCGCGGCGATCCGGCCCTGGGGCGGCGCATCGCCGAATGCGCCAGCGCGGCCGGTGTGGCCACGCGCGCCCACGAGATAGCCAGCCTGGAACTGGAATACGGCACGCTGGTGCCGATGCGCTACATGAATGGCGACGACCGCTTCAAGGTCGTCTCGGTGGCGGCCTGGTGCGCCTGGCACTCGCTGGAGGACAGCCGCCGTTTCGGCGTGGCGCTGCGCCAGGCCATCGAGCAGGGCGACGGCCGCGTGGCGGTGCTGGCCAGCGGGTCGCTGTCGCACCGTTTCAACGACAACAACAGCCCGGAAGCGGCCATGCACCAGATCAGCCGCGAGTTCTATCGCCAGGTCGACCTGCGGGTGGTGGACCTGTGGCGCCAGGGCGACTGGAAGACCTTCTGCGCCATGCTGCCTGAATACGCCGAGCTGTGCGTGGGCGAGGGCGGCATGCACGACACTGCCATGCTGCTGGGCTTGCTGGGTTGGGATGCCTACGACCGGCCGGCCGAGATCGTGACGGACTACTTCACCAGTTCGGGTACGGGGCAGATCAACGCGATCCTGCCCGTGCCGGACTGAACCCGGGCCAGGCGGGCGCCGGGCCGTCCCGCGCGCCTGCACGGACAGCCGGGCAGGCGCGGGGGGCGTGCGGGGGTCACTCCGTCGTGGCGGGCTCGCGCTTGATCAGCTCGACCATCGCGTCGACGTCGGTGTACAGGCGGTCCAGCAGCTCTTTGCCGATGCGCGCTTCGATTTCCTGGTACTTCGCATCCACTTGCGGCCGCATGCGGTCGATCAGCTTGTTGCTCTTGGGCGTCAGCGAGATTTCCTGGCGCCGCTGATCGGCGTTGGAGCGCACGCGCTTGATTAGGCCTTGCTCTTCCATGCCGGCCAGCATGCGGGTCAGGCTGGGGCTCAGGATCTGGCAGCTGCGGGCAATCTGGTTGGGTTCCATCGAGCCGACTTCGCTCAGGGTGCGCAACACCCGCCATTGCTGTTCGGTCACGCCCGCGGCGTGCAATATCGGCCGGAAATGCGCCATCAGGGTTTCGCGCGCGTAAAGCAGCAGGTGGGGAAGGTTGCGGTGGTGGAAGCTCGGACTCATGGCGGCCATGTTAGCAAGAAGCCGTTCGATTTCTTGAGGGTATCAACGTCCAGGCCCGCAACGAATGCGGGCCTGGGGGAAACGGAACGAGGAAAAAAAGGGGTCAGGAAGCGGGGTTCTGCTGCGCCAATTCGTGCAGGTCGTCGGGCAGCGTCAGGTCGGGGGCGCCTTGCTGCAGTTCGCGCAGCGCGGCCACGGCCTCGTCTTGCTGGTCGTCCTGCATCAGGCTGCGGATGTGGGCCACGCGGGCTTCGATATCTTCTTCGCTGAAGGCGGTGACCTCGGCCGTGGCGGCCTCGGCGGACGGCTGCTCGGCGGCGGCTTGCGCGGTGGCCTCGGGGGCGGCCGGGGCAGGCGCGCTGGCCTGGACGCTGCTGGCAGGCGCGGCGGCAACCGGCGCAGCGGGCGTTTGCGCGGCGCGCTGGACCGGGGCAGGCGCGGCTTGCGGTGCCGGCGTTTCCGAGACCATGACGGGGCGCGGGGCCGGGGCGCGTTCGGCGGTGGTGCCCACTTCGTGGGGCACGGCCAACTGGGCGTTCATGTCGGCCATTTCGGCGCTTTCGCGCATGTCGGTCCAGACGAACACGCCGGCCACGATGGCCAGGCAGGCGGCCGCGGCCCAGCCCGGATGCCAGCTATGGCCGGGGTGCCAGGTGCGGCGCACGGCCGCTTCCAATTCGGGGCTGCCGCCTGCCCTGGGCTTGCGATACAGGGCGCGCAAATCCAGTTCGTCGTCTTCGTCGAAGGGGGGGCGATAGGTAATGCTCATGCGCGTACTCCTCGCGCATATGCCTGGTGGCAGGGCATATCCGCGGTTGACCTTTGCTTGTGCCGCACCGGTGGTCCGGCGATCTCGTCCAGGCGTGGGTCGTGTTCCGGTTTAGATGTTGATTATGCGCGATTTGAAGAAATCTGCCAGTGAATTTCGTGTATTTGCAGGGTGTAACGTGACGATGTCCCCGATTGTGCAAGCCAACTGACAGCCGGGTGCACCAGCACGGGGCAAAGCGGGACAAAAACGCCCGCGGGCGGCGCGCCGGGGGCGGGGGCTTGCCGGTACACTTTCGCCCATGGCCAAATCCCGAACCGTCTATGTGTGCGCCGACTGCGGCGGCACGACCCCCAAGTGGCAAGGCAAGTGTCCGCACTGCAATGCCTGGAACACCCTCGAAGAAACCGTGGAATCGTCGGCGCCCGCCGCCGCCGCGCACCGCTACGCGCCGCTGGCTTCCAGCAGCCCGGTGCGCAGCCTGTCCGAAATCGAGGCCCGCGAAACGCCCCGCCAGCCCACCGGGCTGGACGAATTCGACCGCGTGCTGGGCGGCGGCCTGGTGGCCGGCGCCGTCGTGCTGATCGGCGGCGACCCCGGCATCGGCAAATCCACCCTGCTGCTGCAGGCGCTGGCCTCGCTGTCGGAAACCACCAACGTGCTGTATGTCACCGGCGAAGAATCCGCCGAGCAGGTGGCGCTGCGCGCACGCCGGCTGGACTTGCAGACGGGCAACGTCAACCTGCTGGCGGAAATCCGCCTGGAAGCCATCCAGGCGGCCGTGTCCGAGCAAAAGCCCACCGTGGCCGTGATCGACTCGATCCAGACACTCTACAGCGGCGAACTCACGGCCGCGCCCGGGTCCGTGTCGCAGGTGCGCGAATGCGCCGCCCAGCTCACGCGGCTGGCCAAGCAGACCGGCATCGCCATCGTCATGATCGGCCACGTCACCAAAGACGGCGCCCTGGCCGGCCCGCGCGTGCTCGAACACATCGTCGACACCGTGCTGTACTTCGAAGGCGACACGCATTCGTCGTTCCGCCTGGTGCGCGCCTTCAAGAACCGTTTCGGCGCTGTCAACGAATTGGGCGTCTTCGCCATGACCGACCGCGGCCTGCGCGGCGTGGCCAACCCCTCGGCGTTATTCCTGTCGCAGCATGAGCAGCAGGTGCCCGGTTCCTGCGTCATGGCCACGCAAGAGGGCACGCGCCCGCTGCTGGTCGAAATCCAGGCGCTGGTCGACAGCTCCCATGCGCCCAATCCGCGCCGCCTGACCGTCGGCCTGGAAGGCAACCGCCTGGCCATGCTGCTGGCCGTGCTGCACCGCCACGCGGGCGTCTCTACGTTTGACCAGGACGTTTTCGTCAATGCCGTGGGCGGGGTGCGCATCACCGAGCCCGCCGCCGACCTGCCGGTGCTGCTGGCCATCATGTCGTCGCTGCGCGACCGGCCCTTGCCGCGTGGCCTGATCGCCTTTGGCGAGGTCGGTCTGGCCGGCGAAATCCGCCCCGCGCCACGCGGCCAGGAACGCCTGCGCGAAGCCGCCAAGCTGGGCTTTTCCATCGCCCTCATTCCCAAGGCCAATGCGCCGCGCCAGCCCATCGAAGGGCTCGAGATCTGGGCGGTCGACCGCCTGGATGCCGCGCTGGAAAAACTGCGCTGACAGGAGCGTGACGTGAGTCTCTGGCTTATCGCCCTGTGCCTGGGCGCGGGGTGTCTTATCGGCTTCATGGGCGGCGTGCTGGGCATTGGCGGGGGCATGATCGCCATTCCCGCGCTGGTGCTGCTGATGGGCATGTCGCAACAGCTGGCGCAGGGCACTGCCCTGATCATGGTGCTGCCCACCATCATGATGGCGGTGCGCAAATACAACCAGCAGACCCGCATCGACCGGCGCGTGGCGCTGGCCGGGGCCGGGGGCGCGGTGGTGTTCACCTGGGTCGGCGCCCGGCTGGCGCTGGGCATCGATTCCAGCACGCTGCGCCTGAGCTTCGCGGTGTTTCTCTTTTTCATCGCGTTGTTCTACGCCTGGCAGACCTGGCGGGCCGGCGTGGCCGCGCGTTCGCCCAAGCCCGCCGCGGGCCGTGCTGCACCCGTGTTCACGCCGCGCCGCGCCAGCGTGCTGGGCGTGCTATGCGGCACGCTGGGCGGCTTTTTCGGCGTGGGCGGCGCGGTGCTGGCGGTGCCCATCATCACCTCGGTCTTCCGCCTGCCGCAGACCACCGCGCAGGCGCTGGCCCTGTGCATGGTGATCCCGGGGTCGGCCGTGGCGCTGGTCACCTATTCGTGGGCCGGGCAGGCCGCCTGGCTGGTAGGCCTGCCGCTGGCCGCCGGCAGCCTTTTGTTCGTACCGGTGGGGGTGCGGCTGGCGTACAAGCTGCCTGAACGCAAGCTGAGAGCCTGCTTTGCCGCCATGCTGTTCGCCACCGTGGCGCTGCTGGCATTTGAAAGCTGAGGGCGGGCGCGCGCTGCGCGTTTGTCACCATCTCATGACGAACCGTTAGCGCCGGAAAATTTCCTGTTCCGCGCTGAACCTTCGGCCGGGAGCGGGTTCCAACGGAGTACGGGTCATGCGGCGATGTTGCCGCCCCGAGTAGGAAAGGCCTTCGGGCCGATACCATCAGGAGTTCATGTAATGACGACTCACTCCCGTATCGCTGCGTTCTTGTCCACCTCGGCCTTGTGCCTTGGCCTTGCTGCCGCGCCTTCGGCGTTCGCGGCGGGCGCCGATGCCACGACCAAGGCGGGCGACACCAAGACCCAGGCGCAGCACAAGCATCACAAGTCCGATAAAACATCCGCCAAGCAGGCTGCTCCGAAATCGGGCGCTGCCAAAACGGATGCATCGGGCGCCATGGCGCCCGCGAAGTAAGTCAGTACCCGCAGTAAGGCAGTACCGCAGTAACCGTAGTTCGCAGTAAATCTTCAACCGCAGTAAATCTCTAACCGCAGTAAATCTTCAATCGCAGTATCGCAGTACCGGGCCGCAAGGTCCAAGTTCCTTTGCAAACGGCGGATGGCCCCCGGGCCTGAAAGCCGAAAGCCTCTCGGTATGGGCACCGAGAGGCTTTTTCGTTTGGGCGCCGCGCAGTGCGCGGGTTCTGTCAGGTGCGGCAGGGGCAGGCGTTGGCGCCCGCCACCCGCATCAATCCACCGGCGTGATCACGCGGCCGGTATCGAAGTAGGCCTGCAGGTTTTCCAGCATCAGGTCTTCCATCGACTGGCGCGTTTCCAGGGTGGCGCTGCCGATGTGCGGCAGCAGCACGGCCTGGTCGCTCTTGATCAGCGCGTCGGGCACCTTGGGTTCGTGTTCGAACACGTCCAGCGCCGCGCAGCCGAGCTTGCCGGCTTCCAGTGCGGCCACCAGAGCCGCTTCGTCGATGACCGGGCCGCGCGCGATGTTGACGATGATGCCCTTGGGCCCCAGGGCTTCGAGCACTTCGCGGTTGACCAGATGGCGCGTGCTGGGCCCGCCCACGGTGGCCACGATCAGGAAGTCCGCCCAGGCCGCCAGGTCGGTCAGCGAGGCCTCGTAGCCGTAGTCGATGTCGTCGCGCTTTCTGCGGTTGTGATAGCGCACCTGCATATCGAAGCCGATGCCGCGGCGGGCAATGGCCTCGCCGATGCGGCCCAGGCCGACAATGCCGAGCTTCTTGCCGCTGACGCGCTGGCCCAGCGGAATGCTGCCGTGCACCTGGCCCCATTGGCCGGCGCGCACGAAGCGTTCGCCCTGGCCCATGCGGCGCGCACCGGCGATCAAGAGGCCCCAGGCCAGGTCCGCCACGCAGTCGGTCAACACGTCCGGCGTGTTGCTGACCTGCACGCCGCGCTGGTGCGCCGCGGCCACGTCGATGGTTTCGTAGCCCACGCCCCAGCTGCAGATGGCCTTCAGGTCGGGCAGCGCGTTGATGAGTTCGGCGTTGGCGCCGAAGTTGGCCGACGTGACGACGGCGGTCACGCCCTTGCCCAGCTCGGCCAGCGCGGCCTTGCGGTCCGGCTGCTTCCACAGTTCGATGACGTCGTAGCGCTGCGCAAGGCGCTGGTTCGCGGAAGGCGAGCCGGCCAGGGAGCCGACCTGGATGATGCGATGCTTGGTGGTCATGTTGTCGTACGGGTGGGTGGCAAAACGTTCATGCTACTTGATCTGGCCTGGAATCCGGCTGACAGGCGGTCGTGCCGGGCGCGGGGCATTGGGGTCGGCTGCGTCAGCCGACCCGCCGACAGGCCAGCGGCGCGGCGCAGGCCGGCTGCGCCGCACGCGTTTGGCGTCATTCCAGCTGGATATTGGCCTTCTGGATCACGTCCTTCCAGCGCTTGACCTCGGCTTCCTGGAAGGCAGTGAACTGCTGCGGCGTGTTGGCCACGACCTCGAAGCCCAGGCCCTGCAACGTCTTCTCGGTCTGCGGATCGCGCAGCGCCGTCTGCAGCGCCTGGGTCAGCTGCTGCACCACGGCCGGCGGCGTGCCCTTGGGCACGGCAAAGCCCTGCCATGAATAGACCACCATGTCCTTGATGCCGGCCTCGGCCAGCGTCGGCACGTCGGGCAGGTCCGGCGCGCGCGCATCGCCCGTGATGGCCAGGGCCTTGAGCTTGCCGGCCTTGATGTGGTTCTGTACCGCGCCCAGATTCTGGAACGACACATTCACCTGGCCGCCGATCAGGTCGGCGATGGCGGCGCCACCGCCGCGGTAGGGTACGTCCACGCCGGTGGTCTGCGTGCGCTGGCGAAACAGCACCGCCGACAGGTGGTCCGACGAACCCGTGCCCGACGAGGCATACGACAGCTTGCCGGGATTCTTGTTGGCGTAGGCCACCAGTTCGGCCACCGTACTGGCCGGGAAGTCGGCCGACGCCACCAGCACGTTGGGGTTGCGCACCGCCTGGGTCAGGTAGTCGAAGTCCTTGCTGGGGTTGTAGGAAAGATTCTTGTACAGCGCCTCGTTGATGGCGAAGGTGCCGATCGAGCCGACCATCATGGTGTAGCCGTCGGCCGTGGCGCGGGCCAGCGCCTGCGCGCCGATGGCGCTGTTGGCGCCCGGCTTGTTCTCGACCACGAAGGTCTGGCCCAGCGCCTTGGACAGGCCGGGCGTGACGCTGCGCGCCGTGATGTCGGACGAGCCGCCGGGCACGAAAGGCACGATCATCGTGACGGGCTTGGTGGGGTAGCCGGCAGCCTGCGCCGCCGGTCCGGCAAGCAGCGCGGCCGCGGCCAGCGCAACCGCGCGTAGGGGTCTGTTCATGTTGTCTCCTGGTTCGCGTGATGATGAAGAACCCGGCGCCCACGCGTGGCGGCCGGGTCCGGACCGGCGCGGGTCAGTCGACGTTGGCGCCTGATTTCTTCACCACCTCGGCCCACTTGACGGTCTCTTGCGCCATGAACTGGGTGAATTGGGCGGGCGTGTTGCCCGACGGCGTGGCGCCCTGGGCCTGCAACTGGGCGCGCACCGGCTCCAGCTGCAGGGCCGCGGCGACATCGCGCTGGATCTTGTCCACGATCTGCGGCGGCGTGCCCGCCGGGGCCAGCAGGCCGAACCAGCTGGACGCCTCATAGCCGGGCACTCCGGCCTCGGCCAACGTCGGCACATCGGGCAGCGCGGGCGAACGCGTGGCGGTGGTGACCGCCAGCGGCCGCAGCTTGCCGCCCTTGATGAAACCCATCGACGAGGGCAGGTTGTCGAAGATCAGGTCGGCCGAACCCGACATCACGTCGGTCAGCGCCGGGCTGCTGCCCTTGTACGGCACGTGCGTCATGCGCGTGCCCGTCATGGTCTGGAACAGCTCGCCGGACAGGTGCGTGGACGTCCCGTTGCCGGTGGAGGCCATGTTGACGCTGGCGGGGTTGGCCTTCAGGTACTTGATCAGGTCGGCCACGCTGCGGATGCCGTGCTTGTCGGCAAAGCCGGGGTTCAGTTCCAGCACGTTGGGCACGGGGATCACCAGCGTCACGGGCTGGAAGTCCTTGACCGGGTCGTAGGGCAGCTTGGCGTAGACGGACTGGTTGATGGCGTGCGTGCTGACGGTGCCCATCAGCAGCGTGTAGCCGTCGGGCGCGGCGCGGGCCGCCTCGCCGGAACCGACGTTGCCGCCGGCGCCCGCCTTGTTGTCCACCACCACGGCGCGGCCCCAGGACTTGCCCAATTCCGCCGCCACCACGCGCGCGGCGATGTCGGCGGTGCCGCCGGCCGGGAAGGGCACGATGATTCTGACGTCGCGTTCGGGGTATTGCGCGTGGGCCGACGCGGCGGGTATCAGGAAGGCGGCCGCGGCCAGACAGGCGGCAAGGGCCAAGCGGCCTCGCTCAGGGACTGCATGCATGGAATTCGTCTCCTTGGTGTGCGCGTGGCCGCGCATCGTTTGTAAAACGAATATAGGTATTGAGCATTTACTTGTCAACCAAGTATACTTTTTTCACCTTACTTATTTGACAACTGGGCCCGGTGACGGGACCCACCAGGAGCTTTCCCGCCATGAAAACGTCCCCGGTCACCGTCCAGGATCTGCAGCGCTCCGTCATTGCCGTGCCGCCTCTGGCGCGCCATGCCGACCTGTCCTTGAACGAGGCCGCCAACCAGGCCTTGCTGCGGCACTTGGAGGCCGGCGGCGTGCGCAACGTGATGTACGGCGGCAACGCCAATTTCTACAACGTGGGCGTGGGCGAATACGCGCGCATCGTGGACATGCTGGCCGCCCTGGCCGGCCCGGACACCTGGATCCTGCCGTCCGTCGGTCCCGACTTCGGCAAGATGATGGACCAGGCCGCGATCCTGCGCAGCCGCGCCTTTCCCACGGCCATGCTGCTGCCGATGTCGTTCCCCTATACCGACGCGGGCCTGGCCGATGGCGTGCGCCGCTTCACCGATGCGCTGGCCAAACCGGCCGTGGTCTACATCAAGTCGGCCGACTACCTGGCGCCGGCCACCGCCGCGCGGCTGGTCGAGGAAGGGCGCATCGTGGCCTTCAAGTACGCCGTGGTGCGCGAGGACCCGGCGCGCGACGCCTACCTCACCGCGCTCTTGCAGGCGGTGGATTCGAACCGCGTGGTCAGCGGCATCGGCGAGCGTCCGGCCATCGTCCATTACCGCGACTTCGGCTTGAAGAGCTTCACGTCGGGTTCGGTCTGCGTGGCGCCGCGCGGCTCGATGCGCCTCTTGCACTTGCTTGCCGCCGGCCGCTACGACGAAGCCGAGTCGGTGCGCCAGCATTACCTGGGCCTGGAGGACTGCCGCGACGGCATCAGCCCGATCCGCGTGCTGCACGATGCGGTCACGCTGTCCGGCGTGGCCGACATGGGTCCGATGCTGCCGCTCTTGACCGGCATTTCCAGCGCCGAGCGCGAACGCGTGGCGCCGGTAGCGCAGGCCTTGGCGGCCTGGGACCGTGCATCGGCCGATGAGGCCGGCGCAATCTCGGACCGGAAAACCGCCACGGCCTAAGCGCGGGATTGGCGGGGCGCGCGGCATTGAAGTTACGATGAGCGCTCTTGTCATTGCGCCCAGTTCCCCAGGAGGTTTCGTGGCCCGACCGAAAGCATCACCCGCCGCCGCGCCGCAGTCGTCCGCCGAGCCGGACGCCATGGGCGCGCTGGTGCTCGAACGCGGCCACCGCGTGCGGCTGGCCGATCAGCTCTACGGGCAGATCTTCGAGCAGATCGTCTCGGGCAAGCTCAATGTGGGCGACAAGCTGCCTTCCGAAAACGAAATCACCGAGCGCTTCGGCGTGTCGCGGCCGGTGGTGCGCGAAGCGCTGCTGCGCCTGCGCGCCGACGGCCTCATCACCGCGCACCAGGGGCTGGGCACTTTCGTCAGCCACCAGCCGGCGCCGCGCCTGACCGCCTTCAGCGACGTGCAGAACGTGGGCGCCTATCTGCGCGCCCAGGAATTGCGCGTAGCCCTGGAAGGCGACGCCGCCCGCCTGGCCGCGCTGCGCCGCACCGACGAACAACTGCAAAAGATCGAAGCCGCCCACATCGCGTTCGCCGACAGCCTGGCGCGCGGCGAGGTGTCCGCCGAAATGGACCTGGCGTTCCACGCCAGCATCACCGAGGCCACCGGCAACGATTTCTATCTGGGCGTGCTGGAAAGCATCCATGAATCCATCAACGGTTTCATGCGCCTCACGCTCAACCTGACCCGCACCGGCTCGCGCCAGCGCGCCCAGCGCGTGCTGGACGAACACGCCACCATCCTCGAGGCCATCCGCGCCCAGGACGGCGAGCGCGCCCGGGTCGCCATGCAATTCCATCTGGGCCAGGCCCGCCACCGGCTGGTCGACCGCGAACGCGATTGACCCGCCTCACACCGGACCGGCTCATCCCACTGATCACAGGAGACATCGCGTGCAAGGCAAGGGTTCGGCAATCACGGCAGCATCGGCGGGGCAGGTTCGGGAACAGATTCTGGTGGTCTTGCAGGCCTGGGGCATGGCGCCCGACCTGGCGGCTGTCACCGCCGGCCTGATGGCCGAGACCGACCTGCTCGGCATCGATTCGCACGGCATCTCGATGCTGCCGGCCTACGAAGAAAAATGGCGCGCCGGTTCGCTCAAGCTGGATGCGCGGCCCCGCCTGGTGCGCGACGGCGGCGCCAGCGCGCTGCTCGACGGCATGGGCGGGCTGGGCTATCCGGTGTCGGCGCAGGCCATGAACCTGGCCGTGGACAAGGCGCTGGAACACGGCGTGGGCGCCGTGTCGGTCTGCAACTCGCACCACTTCGGCGCGGCCGGCGTGTACGCGCGCATCGCGGTCGAGCGCGGCGTGGTGGGGCTGGTGACCAGCAGCGCCAACGGCGTCATCATGGTGCCCACGCGCGGCGCCATGCCCATGCTGGGCACCAATCCCATTGCGTTCGGCGCACCGGCTGCCAGCAACGAACCCTTTGTGCTCGACATGGCCACCACCACGGTCGCGGCCAACAAGGTCAAGGTCTACGACTTCCTGGGCAAGCCGCTGCCCCCGGGCTGGGCGGTCGACGGGCAGGGCGCGGCGGTCACCGCGGCCGACAGCGCCATGCAGTTCATCTTCAAGCGGCCCGAGGGCGGCTTGACGCCGCTGGGCGGCACGGCGGCCATGAGCAGCCACAAGGGCTACGGCCTGGCCATGATGGCGCAGATCCTGGGCGGCACGCTGAGCGGCAGCGCCCTGGCCGCGCGCCGCAATGTCACGCGGCGTCCGGGCGAGCCCGACGACGTGGGCCATTTCTTCCTGGCGCTCAACCCCGACGCCTTTCGCGCCGCCGGTTCGTTCGAGTCCGACATGGACGACCTGATCGACACTCTCCACGACACGCCGCCCGCGCAGCCCGACGAACCGGTGCTGGTGGCTGGCGAACCCGAAACCGCCGAGCGCGAACGCCGCCGCGTCCACGGCATTCCCATTCCGGCCGCGCTGGCCACGCGCCTGCGCGATATCTGCCAGCGCGCGGGCGCGCCGTATTTGCTGGACTGAGCCGGACACGGCCTGGCCCGCAATGCTTTTCCTTCGCACGTTGCGCCAGCCGCCGCGCGCGAAGCCCCCACCGACCCGGGCACCGGGCGGCATGTATTAGAAAAAAACGACAAGGAGACAAACCATGCAAGAGAACACCTCGCCAGGGCGCAGGCGCTTGGGGCTGGCCGCGCTGGCGGCAAGCGCCATCGTCGCGCTGTGTCCGGCCGCCTCGTGGGCACAGTCCGGCAATTGGCCGACCCGGCCGGTCAAGCTGATCGTGCCGTTCCCGGCAGGCGGCAGCACCGATGCCGTCGGGCGTCTGCTCGCCGCCGAGCTGTCCAAGGAACTGGGCCAGAGCGTCATCGTCGAAAACAAGGGCGGCGCCAACGGCAATATCGGTTCCGACGTGGTGGCCAAGGCCGAGCCCGACGGCTACACGCTGCTGCTGTCCGGCGTGGGGTCCAACGCCATCAGCTACGCGCTCTACCAGAGCATGCCTTATCGCAACAGCGACTTCGCGCACATCTCGCTGCTGGCCACCGGCCCCAATGTGCTGGTGGCCAACATGGAATTTCCGGCCACCACCTTCGCCGACTTCATCAAGCTGGTGCGCGCCAACCCCGGCAAGTACACCCACGCCAGTTCGGGCAGCGGTTCGTCGGGCCACCTGGCCATGGAAATGCTCAAGCAGGCCGCCAACATCGATCTCGTGCACGTGCCCTACAAAGGCGGCGCCGCGGCCATCACCGACATGATCGGCGGCCGCGTGTCGGTGATGTTCCTGAACCAGGATTCCCTGTTGCCGCAGGTCAAGGCGGGCAAGCTGCGGGCGCTGGCGGTGGCCAGCGCGCAGCGCAATCCTGCTTATCCCGATACGCCTACCGTGGCCGAATCGGGCTATCCGGGGTTTGCGGCCGAATCGTGGTTCGGCCTGTCGGCGCCGGCCAAGACGCCGCCTGCCGTGATCCAGCGCCTGAACCAGGCCACCGTCAAGGCCCTGGCTTCACCGGATATCCGGCAAAAGCTGGAAAGCGTAGGCTTCGTGGTGGTAGGCGACGACCCGAAGGCCTTCTCGGCCTTCGTCGAATCCGAAATCACCAAATGGGGCGCGGCGGCCAAGGCCTCCGGCGCCCGCATGGACTAGGCCTGCATGCAGTCTTCGTGCGTGCACCAAGACTGCACAGCCTCGTGCAACACGCCCCGCGCGCCGGCAGGCGCCGGGGGTTTCATCCGATGGGAACCCCGAGCATCATGACTTCACCCTTGCCCAACCGCTTCCGCCAACGCATCCTGGCCCGCGAACGCCTGATCGGCTTCTGGATGTGCATGTCCAGCCACATCACCGCCGAACTGGCAGGCCTGGCCGACTTCGACTGGCTGTTGCTGGATGGCGAGCATTCGCCCAACACCGTGCCGATGTTCCTGCAGCAGCTGCAGGCCCTGCAGGGCAGCGCCAGCGCCGCCATCGGCCGGCCCACCTGGAACGATCCGGTCGAGATCAAGCGCCTGCTCGACATCGGCTTCTACAACCTGCTGATTCCTTTCATCGAGTCCGAAGACGACGCGCGCCGCGCGGTGGCCGCCACGCGCTATCCGCCGCAAGGCATTCGCGGCGTGGCGGGCATGCAGCGCAGCAACCGCTACGGCACCGTGCCCGATTACCTCAAGACCATCAACGACAACCTCTGCGTGCTGCTGCAGATCGAAAGCCGCGCGGGCATCGAGGCGGTCGACGAGATCGCCGCGGTCGAAGGCGTGGATGGCGTCTTCATCGGCCCGTCGGACCTGGCCGCCGCGCTGGGCCATCTGGGCAACCCCGGCCATCCGGAAGTGCAGGAAGCCATCCGCCACCTGTACCAGCGCGTCAGCGCGCAGGGCAAGGCCGTGGGCATCCTGGCTCCGGTGCAGGCCGACGCGCGCCGCTACCTGGACATGGGCATGCACTTCGTCGCGGTGGGTACGGACCTGGGCGTCTTCAAGCAGGCCACCTTCGCGTTGCGCGAAGCGTTTCCCACCTGAAAATGCCTGCGGGGCGCCTGGGCGCCCCGCATGGCTCCGAGTGCCGGGCCTTGCGCGCAAGGCCCGGGCGCGGGTTTCAGTCTTCCAGCGCCAGCAGATCGGCCACCGTCTGGCGGCGGCGGATCAGGCGTGCTTCGTTCTTGTCCAGCAGCACTTCGGCGGCCAGCGGGCGGCTGTTGTAGTTCGAAGACATCGACGAGCCGTAGGCCCCGGCGTTATGGAACACCATGAAGTCGCCGATGCGCGGCTGCGGCAGGGCCTGGTCCGACACGACACCGCCCGCATCCTGCGTGAACACGTCGCCCGACTCGCACAGCGGACCGGCCACGGCGATGCGCGTCTCGGCCGCGCCCTGGGGCGCGCTGCCATCCGGCGCATGCACCGAGATGCGGTGGTAGCTGCCGTACATGGCGGGGCGCATCAGGTCGTTGAACCCGGCGTCCACCAGCGCGAAGTCGCGCCCGGGGCGGCGGTTGATCGCATGCACCTCGGCCACCAGCACGCCGGCTTCGGCCACCAGGAAGCGGCCCGGCTCGATCTCCAGGCGAACCTCATGGCCCAGGCGCTGCTCGATACGCTTGCGCGCCGCATTCCATTGATCGAAATAGTGATCGCAGTCGATGCGCGGCTCGCCATCGCGGTAGGGAATCGACAGGCCGCCGCCGGCCGAGATGGCTTCGATGTCGTGAGCCAGCGAGGCCACCACGTCCACCATCGCATCGCACACGCTGGACAGGTGGCCGTAGTCCACGCCCGAGCCGATGTGCATGTGGATGCCCACCAGCTTCAGGCCATAGCGGCGCACGATGGCGACGGCTTGCGCGACGTCGTCGATCCAGATGCCGTGCTTGCTTTGCGGGCCGCCGGTATTGGTCTTGTTGCTGTGGCCGTGGCCGAAGCCCGGGTTGATGCGCAGCCAGACCCGATGGCCCGGCGCTGCCTGGCCCACGCGCTCGAGCATGTCGAGCGAACCGGCATTGACGGTGACGCCGTGCTTGATGACCGTGGCCAGGGTGGCGTGGTCGATCAGGTCGGCCGTGAACACCACGCCGGCAGGCTCGCCTTCGGGCTGGTAGCCGGCGGCCAGGCTGCGTTCGATCTCGCCCAGCGACACCGCGTCCACCATCACGCCCTCGGCGCGCATCAGGCGCAGGATGTGCAGGTTGGAGCAGGCCTTCTGGGCGTAGCGGATGACGTCGAAGCGGCGCAGCTGGGCGATGCGTTCGCGGATGACGGCGGCATCGTAGACCCACAGCGGGGTGCTGTACTGGGCGGCAAGTTCGGTGAGTTGGCGCGGATCGAAAGCCATTCTGGGGCAGACCTTGTATTCGGGGGGAGAATCAGGCGGGCATCATGCCCCATTCAGACCATCCAGTAAAATGCTTAGATATTCAAGATCGATTCATTCCTGATATGGGTTCGCCATGCTCACCCACCGCCATATCGAAGTCTTCCGCGCCCTGATGATCGCCGGCAGCGTCACCAAGGCTGCCGACCTGCTGTTCACCTCGCAGCCGACCGTGAGCCGGGAGCTGGCGCGCATGGAGCAAAGCATCGGCTTCGCGCTGTTCGAACGCATTCGGGGGCGGCTGCGCCCCACGATGCCCGCGCTGGCGCTGTACGACGAAATCCGCCAGTCGTATGCGGGCCTGGAACGCGTGGCGTCCGCGGCCGCGCGCCTGCGGTCTTTTCAGGATGGCCAACTGGCCGTGATCGCCTTGCCGGCGTTCTCGCATTCCCTCTTGCCCGGGGCCTTCCGGCGCTTTCGCGACACGCATCCGGGCGTGAGCCTGTCACTGGAAGCGCAGGAATCGCCGTTTCTCGAAGAATGGCTGACCGCCCAGCGCTACGACCTGGGCTTGACCGAGCACGAACTCGAACCCGCCGGCACACGGCTGGAATTGCTGATCGAAGTGGACGAAGTCTGCGTGTTGCCCGACGGCCATCCGTTGCTGGCGCGGCAGGCGCTGGAACTGGCTGATTTCGCGGGTGAACCGTTCATCAGTCTGTCGTCCAGCGACCCTTACCGCATCCAGATCGACGAGGCCTTCGCCGCGCAAGGCATCCTGCGCCGCGCCATCATCGAAACGCCCACGGCGGTGTCGGTGTGCACCTTCGTGCGCCAGGGCCTGGGCCTGGCCATCGTCAATCCGCTGACCGCGCTGGATTTCATTGGCCGCGGCCTGCACATCCGGCCGTTGCAGCGTTCGTTTCCGTTCCGGGTGAACCTGGTGTTTCCGGAACACCGCCCCAAGAATCCGCTGGTGGACGCCTTTACCGCATCATTGCGCGACGAGGCCACACAGATCCGTGGCCGGTTGGCGACGCGAGGCGATTGAACGGGTCAAGGCAGACGCCCGGCCGTTCGATCGGGTCTGGCCCCGATCAAGGCCCGTTCTGTCCAGGCAACAAAAAAGGATGCCCAGGGGCATCCTTCTTCATTTGCCGTATTCATGACGCCCCGCAAAGCAGGGCGGCAGAATGGCTTAGGCCAGCGCCTTGATGGCGGCAGCCAGGCGGCTCTTGTGGCGAGCGGCCTTGTTCTTGTGGATGATGTTCTTGTCAGCCACGCGATCGATCACGCTCGACGCCTTCTGGAACACTTCGCCAGCCGCAGCCTTGTCGCCGGCGGCGATGGATTGGCGAACGCGCTTGATGGCGGTGCGCAGCATCGAGCGCAGGCTGGAATTGTGCTTGTTGCGCTCAACGGATTGGCGAGCGCGCTTGCGGGCTTGGGCGGTATTGGCCATGTTGCTATATAAGTTGAATTCGGCAAAGTCGAACATTTTAGCAAGTCCCCGGGGGATTGCAAGCTTTAAATGCCACGTCTGCCGATGGAGCGCCCGTCAACCGGGCGGGGGGCGCTGCGGGGAGAACCCCTGAGGCTGAAACCTGGGTTGAAGAACCCCGGTTGAAAACCCCTGGCTGGCCCGCTGGCTGGATACCCATGGAAATGGGGAGAATCCGTGCCGGAGTTATGCCCCGAGTTTCCGAGTTAAGCCTTGTTGCGCCTACTGGATAAAAATACGGTGCTCAGTATACAACGAAGCGGCCTTTCGTTACAGCGCCGCGTCAGCGGGCGTGGTCAGGCCGCGACGTTGATCGAGACGAACCAGGGGGTATAGCGGCGCACGTGGATGGGCATCATGTCCTGCAATGCGCTCAGCGCGGCGTCGGTGTCGTCCAGCGGAAAGTGGCCCGATACCGGCAGGCCGCCGGCAGCCATGGACACGCGCAGGGTGCCGCTGCGGTAGGGGCGCAGGGCGGCGATCACCTCGGCCAGGGGGCGGCCGCGGGCGTCGACCCAACCGGCTTCCCAGGCGGCCTCGGCCATCAATTCGGCGCGTGGGGTATCAATGCGGGACGCATCGAAGCGCGCGCCCGTTCCGGCGCGCACGATGCCGTGGGCGCCGGCCATGGTTTCCACCACCACCTCGTGTTCATGCACCACCACGACCGTGCGCTGGGCCTGCTGGCGCACCATGTAGCGGGTGCCCAGCGCGCGCACCGTGCCTTCGGCGGTCTGGACCAGGAAGGGGCGGCGGGCGTCGGGCGCCACGGAAACGGTCACCGCGCCGTCCAGCAGGCGCACCTGGCGATAGGCGGGCGTGAAGTCCAGGTTGACGCGGCTGCGTGCGTCCAGCAGCAACTGGCTGCCGTCGGACAGGATGTAACGGCGACGCTCGCCAGTGGCCGTGGCGGCGTCGGCGGCGACGTTGTTCAGCGGGTAGAAGGCGTTGCCCACGTACGCGGCACAGGCACCCGCACTGGCGAGCGCCAGCGAGCCGGCCAGAAAGCGGCGGCGTGGCGGCACGACGACGTCGGCGGGAGCCGCGGCGGCGGGCGGGGGCGAAAGCGGAATCGGCGGCTGGGGCGCCGTCGTGGCATAGCCGGCCGGGTAGGCATCGCCCAACCGGCCAAAGGTCGACCCTGCCAGAGTGCCCGTCAATTGTTGCCAGGCATTCTCATGGAGAGGGTCGGCTGCTCGCCACGCCAGGAAATCGTTGTAGTCCTGCGCTGTCGCCTTTCCTGAGCGCAGCAGCAGCAACCAATTGATCACTTGGTCCGCCATGGGGTGTCCTTGGGCGTACTTCACTTCATCTCCCCGCCCTTGTCGCCGGGCGGGAATCCTTTCGATGGCAATTTGTAAATAATAAAGGTTTTTTACCAAAGATTACCGGGTCCTTGTCAATTCTTGACGGCCAAGATGCAAAAAAGCCGGCGAAAAGCCGGCTTTTTGCGGACGATGGGGCCGTTGGGCCCAAAATTACTTCGCCGGACGCCGTCCGAAATCCCGGGGACGGAACCCAAACAGTAACAACATGCCGAAATACACCGCGCTGCACGCGACCAGCACGCCGCCCAGCCACAGCGCGCGCTGGCCGGAATGGGCCTGCAGGCCGATCCAGTCAATACGGCCATCAGCGTAGATGAGCAAGGCGGCCAGGGCCGCCAGGGCCGGAATCAGGCGCAAGGCGAAGCGGCCCCAGCCCGGGGTGGGCTGGTACACGCCGCGGCGGCGCAGGCCGATCAAGAGCGCCAGCGCGTTCAGGCAGGCGCCCAGGCCGATGGCCAGCGCCAGGCCGGCATGGGCCATCAGCGGCACCAGCGCCAGATTCATCAGCTGGGTCAGGATCAAGACGCCGATCGCGATCTTCACGGGGGTGCGGATGTCCTGCTTGGCATAGAAGCCGGGTGCCAGGATCTTGACCGCCAACAGGCCGATCAGGCCGGCGGAATAGGAAATCACGGCCAGCCGCGTCTGCAGCACGTCCTGCGCGGAGAACGCGCCGTAGTGGAACAGGGTCGCCACCAGGCCGTCGGACAGCAGCGCCATGCCTACCGCCGCCGGCAGGCCGAACAGCAGCACCAGCCGCAGGCCCCAGTCCAGCAGTGCGCTGTAGCCGCCGTGGTCGTCGCGGGCGTGGGCCGCCGACAGGCTGGGCAGCAGTACGGTGCCCAGCGCCACGCCCAGCAGCGCGGTGGGAAATTCCATCAGCCGGTCGGCGAACGACAGCCAGGTGACGCTGCCCGGCGTCAGCCAGGTAGCGATGTTGGTGTTGATGAGCAGCGAGATCTGCGCCACGGACACCCCCAGCGTGGCGGGCGCCATCTGCTTGAGGATGCGCTGCACGGTGGGGTCGGCCCAGGCCTGGCGAAAACGCAGCGAAAAACGCGGCGTCATGCCCAGCCGCGCCAGCGCGACCCACTGCACGGCCAGTTGCGCCACGCCGCCGATCATCACGCCGATGGCCAGCGCGTACACCGGCACGTCCATGCGCGGCGCCAGCCAGATGCACGCGGCGATCATGGACAGGTTCAGCAGCACGGGCGTGAAGGCCGGCACGGCGAAGCGGCGCCAGGTGTTCAGCACGCCCGAGGCGAAGGCGATGAGCGACATGCAGAAGATGTAGGGAAACATCATCCGCGTCATCCAGACGGCGGCGCCGAATTCCGTATCGCGGGCGGCTCCGCGCAGGCCGCTGGCCATGGCGGATACCACCCAGGGCGCGGCGATGATGCCGATCAGCGTGATCGCCATCAGGGCGGCCGTCAGCAGCAGCGCCACCCGGTCGAGCAGGGTGCGGACCTCGGCCTCGGACCGATTGTTGCGGGCATGGCCCAGGATCGGCACGAACGCCTGGGCGAACGCGCCTTCGGCGAACAGCCGGCGCAAGAGGTTGGGAATGCGGAAAGCGACCCAGAAGGCATCCGTGATGGGCCCGGCGCCAAAGGCGCGGGCCACCAGGATGTCGCGGATCAGGCCGGAAATGCGCGACAGCAGCGTAAAGCTGCTGACGGTGGCCGCCGAACGGAACAGGCTCATTTGGGGGGACTACAAAAAAACTGTCCTGAGAAGAAGGCTTTTTCCCGCCGGGCCGTCCCAAGGGAAAAAAGCCCCCTTGGGGGGCAGAGAGCCCTCGAAGAGGGCGAAGCGTGGGGGCACTATTTCGGAGGCATCCGGATGGCGCCGTCCAGGCGAATCGTCTCGCCGTTGAGCATGTCATTGGTGATGATGCTCTGAACCAGCTTGGCATAGTCTTCCGGGCGGCCCAAACGGGCGGGGAAGGGGATGCTGGCGGCCAGGGAATCCTGCACTTCCTGGGGCATGCCGAAGATCATCGGCGTGCCGAAGATGCCCGGGGCGATGGTCATGCAGCGGATGCCGGTCTTGGCCAGGTCGCGGGCGATCGGCAGGGTCATGCCGGCCACGCCAGCCTTGGACGCGGCGTAGGCTGCCTGGCCGATCTGGCCGTCGAAAGCGGCGACCGACGCCGTGTTGATCATCACGCCGCGCTCGCCGGTGGGCTCGGGCGTGTTGGCGCTCATGGCCTCGGCGGCCAGGCGCATCATGTTGAAGCTGCCGATCAGGTTGATCGACACGACCTTCTGGAACAGGTCCAGCGGGTGCGCGCCGTTCTTGCCGACGATCTTGGCGGCCGGCGCCACGCCGGCGCAGTTGATCAGGCCGAACAGAGTGCCCAGTTCTTTCGCCGCGGCGACGGCGCGCTGGCCGTCGGCCTCTTGCGTGACGTCGCAATGCACGTAGCGCTGGCCCAGTTCCTTGGCGAGTTCTTCGCCCGGACCGTCCTGCAGGTCGGCGATGACGACCTTGGCGCCGTTGGCCACCAGCATGCGCACCGTGCCGGCGCCCAGGCCGGACGCGCCGCCGGTCACGATGAATACCTTGTTTGCGATTTCCATGTCTCTACCACCAGATCAAATTCAAGGGATGAAAACGGGGGAACGAAAAGACGCGATGGGCGCCGGATGCGACAGGGCCTTCGGAACCGCGCCGGGACGCATAGCGTCCGGCCGGCGCCGAAGGCCCTGTGCCATCAAAGGTCAGCTCTTGACGGCTTCGAACAGGCGCGACTTGATTTCGTCGACGGCGCCCACGCCCGAGATCTTGCGATACTTCGGGGCATCGGCGGGCTGCTGCTCTGCCCACGACGAGTAGTAGTCGACCAGCGGACGGGTCTGCTGGCGGTAGACGTTCAGGCGGTTGCGCACGGTGTCCTCGCGGTCATCGTCGCGCTGGATCAGGTCTTCGCCGGTGACGTCGTCCTTGCCTTCGACCTTGGGCGGGTTGAAGCGCACGTGGTAACTGCGGCCGCTGGGCTGGTGCACGCGGCGTCCGCTCATGCGTTCGATGATGTCTTCTTCGGGGACTTCGATTTCCACCACGTAGTCCAGCTTGACGCCGGCGCTCTTGAGCGCGTCGGCTTGCGGGATGGTGCGGGGGAAGCCGTCGAACAGATAGCCGTTGGCGCAGTCGGGCTGCTTCAGGCGGTCTTGCACGAGGCCAATGATGATCTCATCCGAGACCAGGCCGCCGGCGTCCATGACCTTCTTGGCTTCAATGCCCAGGGGCGTGCCGGCCTTGACCGCTGCGCGCAGCATGTCGCCGGTGGAAATCTGGGGAATGCCGAAGTGCTGGGTGAGAAACGCGGCCTGAGTGCCTTTGCCGGCGCCGGGCGGTCCGAGCAAGATGAGACGCATGAGTACTCCTGAATGGGGTTTAATTTTTGTGGTCCGAGCGATTATGCCGCAACGCAGCAGCCTATGCGGAGCTGCGCCATGCGAAATAACCCTTATATCCGTTTGCTATAGATCAATCGGACGCGTTCCAGATCGGCCGGGGTATCTACCCCTGCGGCCGGCGGGTGCGACGCCTGATGGACGACGATGACGTGGCCATGTTCCATGGCGCGCAGTTGCTCCAGCGATTCGAACCGTTCCAGCACGCCTTGCGGCAGGGTCGGGTAGCGGCGCAGGAACGACACGCGGTAGGCGTACAGGCCGATGTGGTGCCAGGCGGGCAGGCCGTCGGCCAGCACGCGTTCACCGCCGGCCAGCGCGTCGCGGGCCCAGGGGATCGGCGCGCGCGAAAAATACAGGGCGCGGCCATCGGCGGCGCACACCAGTTTCACGACATTGGGGTTGAACAGCGCCTGGGCGTCGGCCAGCGGGCAGGCGCAGGTGGCGATGTCGGCCTCGGGGCTGGCGATCAGGCGGGCCGCGACGGCGTCGATGAGTTCGGGTTCGATGAGCGGTTCGTCACCCTGCACGTTGACCACCACCGCATCGTCGGGCAGGCCGAGCTGCAGGGCGGCTTCGGCCAGCCGGTCGGTGCCGGTGGGGTGGTCGGCGCGGGTCATCAGCGCTTGCAGGCCATGGGCCTGGGCGGCCGCCTGTACGCGAACATCGTCGGTGGCGATGTACACATGCGAAGCGCCGGATTGGGCCGCGCGCTCGGCCGTGCGCACGACCATCGGCTTGCCGGCGATGTCGGCAAGCGGCTTGTCGGGCAGGCGGGTCGAGGCGGTCCGCGCCGGGATCAGGGCGATGAAGCTCACGGCAGGGCGGGTCAGGAAGAAGCGGGGGCGTCGTCCAGCGAGCGCGCTTCGGATTCAAGCATGACGGGAATGCCGTCGCGCAGCGGGAACGCCAGGCGATCGGCGCGGCAGACCAGTTCGGCCTGGGTCCGGTCGTGTTCGAGGCGGCCCTTGCACAGGGGGCAGACGAGGATGTCGAGAAGGCGGGATTCCATGACCGGGATTCTAAAACAGTTTGGGCGCCGCCCGCCCGGGATGGGCCGCGGGGCGCGCAGCAAAAACAGCGCACGATTGCGTAGCTTGTTAATTATTGTCATGTTTTGACGCGGGCGCTACATATTTCGGGACAGATCATGGCTATCATCCGCCGCGATTCCTAGAAAGAGGATAGCGATGGATTCCAACACCATTCGGATCGGATTGTTCCTCATCATCCTGATCTGGTCGGTCATCAGCGGCATTACCTACATGGTTCGCCGCAGCGACAACAAGAGCGCACTGCGCGAACTCAAGCAGGAAGGGCAGCCCCTGCGCCGTCTCAGCGCCGAGGAACAGGCGCTGGTGCAGCCGTTCCTGGTTTACCCGGCGAATCCCAAGAAAACCGCCCAGCTGCTTGGCGATGGGGTGTTCCCCCTGCGTGGCGCCTTCGTGCGCCATGGCCTGGGCACGTCGCACGGCGCGACGACCCTGCACGACACGCTGGGGGGCGTGGACGTGGTGCTGCCCTACGACGCACGCGATTTTCTGCGCGAAGACAACCAGGCCGAAGTCGCCATGACGGACAAATTCGCCATCGTGGTCGCCCTGAACGGCGAATTCGATCTGGCCGGTGGCCGTGAACGCGATGCGCGCCGGCAGAAGCAGAACCAGCAATGGGCCGGCGGCAAGCTGGGCGCTTTGCAGGACGTGGTCGATGCCGAGACGGCGGGGCCGGATGCCGAGGCCGAACGCGAATTCGCGGACGCGATGCGGGTCGAGATCCTGAGCCAGCGCGACGAGACGCCGGCCGAGATCGCCCAGCGGCGCCCGCGCGGCATCGGTTTCTGGCCGGCGCTGTTGTGGGTCGTCACGTTCGTCTGCATCGGTATTGCCGGCGTGGGCGGCGGCGTGCCGTGGCTGGCTGCCGCGGCCGCGCCGGCGTTGCTGGCGCTGTGGCTGACCTGGCGCCGCCCGTCGCTTGGGACGCCGCAGAAGGTCAACCGCGCGCGCGGCGAACTCAATGCCATCGTGCTGACCAATCCGGCCAACGCCCAGGCAGTGTCCACCCAATTGTTTTTGGGCGACAAACTGCCCGTCACGCTGCCGGACCATTGGCGCGCCAATCTGGAACTGCCCGAGGACGGGCGGGTGGATTTGGACCTGCGGGTCGAGGATTACGCGGTGCTGCGCCTGGGCAGCAATTATTCGGTGGATGAAGAGCAGCGCCTTTATCCGCGGGTGTTCTGGGGCCGGCATGTGACGCTGGCGCTGGTCGGCCTGCTGGGCGGCGCGGCGCTGGCCATATTGCTGTCCACGCCGGGCGGCAGCCTGCAAGGTGATATCGCCCAGACCGCCGCGTGGCTGCGCGGCGCCGAGCCGCGCGCCTACGCGTCGGCCGCCGCGTTGGTGCAGGATCCGCCGGCCGTCGGCGACATGGTGTCATTGCGCGGGCAAGGCCGATGCCAATTCCGGCCGGACGACTACCGGCCCGAGACGATGCAGTTCGATTGCGAACGCCTGCGCTGGCAGGGCGATGCCGCGTCGGCCGACGAATTGCGCCTGGACCCGGCAGTGCTGCAACTGTATTCGGGCGCCTTTCTCAAGACGCGGCCCAATCCCATGATGGACATGCTGGTGCGCAGCCAGATCTACAACAGCATGGCGGGTAATCCGCTGGCCGCCTACAACGCGCGCAACGTGTCGGCGTTGACGGTCACACGGCTGACCAACACGGTGCTCACCGTCGAGCAGGCCTGCGAGGCCGCCACCGGCCAGGCGATCGCCGACTGCGACCGCATGAAGGCCGAGATGGCCGACACGCTGATGCTGACGCGCGACGAACCTGCCAACTGGCTGGAACTGTTCAAGCTGGCGCGCGATGGCGCCTTCAAGCGCCAAGGCAATACCGATGAAGGCGTGTTCCTGATGCGCCATGCCGAGCGGATGCGCAATCTGGCCCAGTCCAGCATGGAACCCGTCGTGCAGGCCGCGGTGGATCAGTCGGCGCGCAGCCTGATGGAACGCCAGCGCGGCGGCGTCGTGCTCCAGGTCAGGTCAGGCCCCTACGCGCAATTGCCGCAGCCGCTCGAAGGCGGACAGACGCCGAACGTGCTGCAGGCATGGCAGCGCCAGGTGGCCATGCTGTCGGCCGACGGCGCCATGCCGTTCGAGATCTCCGGCCTGGTCACGGCGGTGGACCGCGAGCCCTCGGGTGCGCCCGTCATCGGCATCGATGCCTGGCGTTCACTGGCCGACCCCTGGCCGGCAGCGGCGCGCTTGCTGTGGCTGGTCCTGGCGGTTTTGCTGGTGGCCGTGCACCTGCCGCTGGCGCTGGCGCGCTGGCGTGCCGCCGGCGTGCGTCGTCGCAACCTGGATGAATACGCCCGCCGCCGCAGCGCGGCCAAGCCGGCGTTTTTCTGAAAGGGGGGCGCGCCTGGTCCGCGTGGACGAGGCGCTAGCGGGCAGGCTGGCGCAACGCTTGCGCCAGCCAATCGAACAATTGCGGGTCGGAAAAGCCGGCCTGCACCGGCACTTCCCACAGGCGCGCGTCGTGCAAGGCGGCGCACTTGATCGCGTCTTTCGAGGTCACCAGCACGGTCTGCGCGGTCAGGGTCTTGAACGGCGATTCCGCGTAATCATGGTGGTCGGGTAGCGGCAAGGTGGCATCGAGCGTGATGCCTTGCGCCCGCAAGGTCGAAAAGAAACGTTCCGGATTGCCGATACCTGCCGAGGCGGCGACGTTCGGCTGGCCGGCGAACGCCGCCAGCGGGCGGGTCGCGCCGCCTTCGATCTGGCGGGCGTCGCCGGGTTCCAGCCACATGGCGACCTGGCGGGGACGTTCGCCGGACGAGGCCGCGGGGCGGCCATCGGGCAGCCCGATATTGGTGATGACCGCGTCCACCTCGCGCAGCCGGCTGGCCGGCTCGCGCAGCGGCCCGGCGGGCAGCAGCCGGCCGTTGCCCACGCCGCGCGCGTCCTGCACCACGATTTCGATGTCGCGCGCCAAGGCCAGGTGTTGCAGGCCATCGTCGGACACGATGACGTCGATTTCCGGATGGGCCCGCAGCAACGCCTGGGCGGCCAGCGCACGGCGCGGATGCACCGACACCGGGGCGCCGCTGGCGCGTGCGATCAGCGCCGGTTCGTCGCCGAACTGGTTCGCGGCCAGTTCGCCTTGCCCGACGCGCGCCTGCGGTCCGATCTTCACGCCATAGCCGCGGCTGACCACGCCCGGCGTGTAGCCGCGGGCGCGCAGGCCTTGCACGGTGGCAATGACCATCGGCGTCTTGCCGGTGCCGCCTACGTAGATGTTGCCGATCACCACCACGGGAACGGGCGCGCGGTAGGCCTGTTCACGGCCATCGCGATAACGCGCGCGCTTGTTCGCCACCACGCGGGCGGTCAGCGCGGACAGCGGCAGGAGCAGGGTGGAAAGCCAGCCGCCGTGCTGCCATTGGCGGGCGAGCAGCGAGGCCTTGGAAGGGCGCGCGCTCACCGGGCAGTCTGGGCGGCGAAGTTGACGCGGGCGATGCCGGCCAGCCGGGCGGCTTCCATGACGTTGATCACGGACTGGTGGGTGGCCTGCGCGTCGGCGTTGATGACGACCAAGGCTTCCGGCTTGCCGGCGGCCGCCTGGCGCAGCACGTCGGCGATTTCAGGCGGCGTCGAGACGTCGATCAGCGTGCCGTTCAGCGCATAGCGGCCGTCCTGGCTGACGGCGACTTCCAGCGCGGGCGGCGTCTCCTGGTCGGCCGACGCTTGCGGCAGCGTGACTTTCAGCTGCGTGAAGCGGGCGAACGAGGTGGTCGCCGCCAGGAAGATGAGAATGACCAGCAGGACATCGATGAGCGGAATCAGGTTGATGTCCAGCTCGTCGCGGTCGCCCCGGGAGCCCCGGAAATTCATGAACGCCCCTCGCGCGGGGCAGGCGCGGGCGCCACGGCGCGCGCCAGCCGCGAGGCGGACAGTTCCATGGCATTCAGGTAGCCGTCGACCCGGCCGCGCAGGTAGCGGTGGGCGATCATGGCGGGGATGGCTATGAGAATGCCGAAGCCGGTGTTGTACAGGGCGATGGAGATGCCGCGCGCCAGCTGGGCGGGGTCGCCGCCGCCGGGCGTGTACGAGCCGAAGATCTCGATCATGCCGACCACGGTGCCGAACAGGCCCATCAGCGGCGCCACCACGGCGATGGTGCCGATGGCGGGAATGTAGCGGCTGAGGTCGTGGGCGACCGCGCGGCCGGTGTCTTCGACCACGCTGCGCAGTTCTTCGCGCGGCAGGTGGCGATGGCGCATGACCTCGGCCAGTACCCGGCCCAGCGGCGAATTGCGTTCCAGGCGGTTCAGGGCTTCCGGGGAATCCTGGTGGTTGCGCAGCATGTCGGCCACTTGTTCATTCAGGCCGCGCGGCAGGACCTGGCTGCGGCGCAGCGACAGGAAGCGCTCGAATATCAGCGCAAGACCCAGCACGGACGTCGCCAGCAGGGGCCAGATCGGCCAGCCGGCCTCGCGCAAGATGGAAAGCAAAGCGGTCAACTCCAGGAGCGCCGGGGCGGGGCGCAAGGCCTCGTCCAGCATCTGATCAAGCCGAAACTGTAACGGCGCGGCGGGGTTGTGGCAAGGGCGGGCGACCGCCAAAGCTATCCACAGAAATTGTGGATAATTCTGTGCAAAACTTCGCCGGAACGCTTGTGGGCACAGGGGTTGCGCTTGTTTGCTTCAAATTCGAGCAGCGCCTGTTTTATAAAAAACCCATAAAAAACAGTGATTTACACCGAATTTGCTGGCTTTCGGGCCAGCGGCGGCAAAAATGCCTGGACGCGGTATCATTGCGGCCCGCTACGTATGCCCTGTGGACAGGTACGCATCGGAAAGCCTTATGACAATTGAACTTGCAGTCACAAACAACGTATTCGCGCGGGATATCCTGACAGTTGCCCAGCTGAACCAAGCAGTGGGGCAGTTGTTGGAGCGCAGCATCCCGGCACTGTGGGTTCGCGGCGAGATTTCCAACTTCACGCAGGCGGCTTCCGGGCATTGGTACTTCACGCTCAAGGACAGCCGCGCCGCAGTGCGGGCAGTCATGTTCCGCGGCCGCGCCAGTGCGGTCGGGTTCGTGCCGCGGGCCGGCGACCAGGTCGAAATCAGGGCCAGGGTGTCGCTGTACGAGCCGCGCGGCGACTATCAATTGCAGGTCGACGCCATGCGCCGCGCAGGCATCGGCAACCTGTACGAGGCCTTCCTGCGCCTGAAGGAACAACTGGCTTCCGAAGGGCTGTTCGATCCGGCCAGAAAGCGCGACCCGATGCCGCTGCCCCGCGCCATCGGCGTGGTGACCTCGCTGCATGCCGCGGCCTTGCGCGACGTGCTGTCGGCGCTGGCCCGCCGCGCACCGCAGGTGCCCGTCATCATCTACCCGGCGCCGGTACAGGGCGCGGATGCCGCCGGCCGGCTGGCCGCCCAGGTGCGCCTGGCCAACGAACGGGCCGAAGTCGACACGCTGTTGCTGGTGCGCGGCGGCGGCAGCATCGAAGACCTCTGGAGTTTCAACGACGAAGGCCTGGCCCGCGAAGTCGCGGCCAGCGCCATCACGGTCATCAGCGGCGTGGGTCACGAAACCGACTTCACCATTGCCGACTTCGTGGCCGACGTGCGCGCCCCCACGCCCACGGCGGCGGCGGAACTGGCCTGCGTGCCGCGATCGGACCTGCTGGGCCGCGTCATGGCTTGCGCCCAGACGCTGGCCCGCGGCCAGCAGCGCCGCCTGGAACGCGCCGCCCAGCGCCTGGACCGCGCCAGCGCGCAACTGGTGTCGCCGGCCCAGCGCCTGGAACACCAGCGCGAACGCCTGAACAGCCTGGGCTATCGCCTGGCCTCTGCCTGGGCCGGCCCGCAGGCGCGCCGCAACGCGCGCGTCAATCTGCTGGCGCAGCGCCTGGCACACCGCGTGCCCGACACCGCCCGCGCCGCCGATCGCCTGGCGGCCGTCACACGGCAACTCGGCCAGGCGCATGCGCGCCTGCTGGTGCAACGACGCAACCGCCTGGCGGCCGCCAGCGCGCAACTGCGCGCCCTGGACCCGGGCAACACGCTGGCACGCGGTTATGCTATTGCCCGCGATGCCGACGGCCGCATCGTGCGCGATGCCGCCGACCTGGCGCCGGGGCAGGGCCTGGACCTCAGCTTCGCTCAGGGCGGGGCCACGGTCGACGTCACGCAGGTACGCAAGACGCGCGAAGCATCCTGAAGTTCCTGCAGGTCTTAGGGTGGAACAATGCTGCAAGAGACACCACGCAAGAGCCGGCGCGGCGCGCGCCAGGCAGTCACGCTGACGGCCCTGGCCGCTGCGCTTTCCCTGGGCGCTGCCGGGTTCGCCCCGCCAGCGCGAGCCCAGGGGCCGGACAAGACCAAGGCGACGAGCAAGACCGAAACCCACGCCCGCGCGGCGCAGCCGCCCGCCGCCAGCCCCACGCAAGGCGGCAAGGACGCCTGCGATTGCAGCTCGCCTTACCGCGAGTACAAGGCGGCCGATACCGCTGACACCCGCGCCATGTTCGCCGCGGTCGATGCGGGCGACGAGGCCGCTTTCACCGCGGCCCTGGCCAAAGTGGCCCGGCCCGGCGACTATGCCCGCGAAGGCGTGCCGCTGCTGCATGCGCTGCTCACGCCGCCATGGCCGCGCAGCAAGCACGTGTATTGGGACATGCCTGCGGATGAAGCGGCGCGACTGCGCCAGGCCCATCGCGACGCCTTGCCGGTACGCACCCGCATGCTGGCGGCCCTGCTGGCCACCCAGCCGCCCCTGAACGACATCACCTACGAATCACGCCGCTCGCCGGTGCAACTGGCGTTGCTGTACGGGTCGCCCGACATCCTGGACAGGTTGCTGGCGGCGGGCGCCCGCGCGGATCAGCGCGGCGATGACAACCGGACGCCGCTGGATTTCCTGCTCAACCGCGATTTCGAATTCGCGGTGCGCATGACGTACCTGCCGCGTCTGGTCGACCGCCAGGACACCACGCGCATGGTGCTGGCGCTGCTCAAGGCCGGGGCCCCGCGTCCCTTTGCCTATGTCGATGACCATTCCGATGACATCACGCGCAGCGCGCTCAAGGACGCGCAGGGCAAGCCGCGCTTTGCTGCGGATTACCTGGCCTGGCCGGCGTTGGTGGAATTGACCGAAGGCGGCGACGTGGTGCGTGCCCTGGCCGCCACGGGCACGACGCCGGCTTATGGCGATGGCATCAGCCCGCTGGCGCTGGCCGCCTATACCGGCAACGCGGGCGCCGTGTCCGCGCTGATGGAACTGGGGCCGCGCACCACGCCGGCCACGGGCTACGGCGAAACGGGCGATATCGATCTCTGGCTGGATGCGGCGCAGGCCGCCGTGGTCACCGGGCACGGCGACATCGCCGCGCCGTTGCTGCGCGCCGGCATGCCGTTTGGCCAGCGTGGCCCGCAGATCAGCAACGACACCGCGGTGTTCGTCCGCATGGAGGCGGATACCCGGCCGATTCTGAACCTGGCCGCGCGCAAGGGCGATGTGGCGACCGTCAAGCGCCTGCTGGCCTTGGGCGCACCGGTGGAAGGCGACCCTGCCGAACAATACGGCGACACGCCGCTGGCCGATGCCGTGCAGGCGTGCCAGGCCGATGCCGCGCGGGCGCTGCTGGCGGCCGGGGCCAACCCCGCGCTGCTGCGCCAGGGCTACGACCGCAAGACTGCGCTCGAACGCGCCATCGAAGCCGACGATCCCGCGCTGCTGCGCGACCTGCTGGCCGCAACGCCGCGCGAAGCCTTGCAGGCACTGCTCGCCGACCCTGCGCATTCGCCTGTCGCGCAGGCCTTGCGCCAGCCCGGCAAGCAGGGCGCAGGCCTGTTGCGACAGTTGGTCGATGCGGGCCTGGACCCGAAAACGCTGGACGCCGGTGCGATCCGCCAGGCGCTGGAAAACGGCGATATCGCGATGGCGACGTATCTGATGGATGCGGGCGTGCCCGTCAATCCGCCGGCTGCGTCCGCCACCGCCAAGGATGACGCTTTCGACCGCCAGGGCGTGCCGCCGTTGATGGTCGCCGTCACCTCGGACCAGCCCGCCATGGTCGATGCGCTGCTGGCCAAGGGCGCCGACCCGCTGGGTTTGGCGCCCGAAGGGCGCAGCGCCTTGTATTGGGCGATTGCCAGCCGCAATGGCGTCGTGCTCGAACGCCTGCTGCAAGCGGGCGCCAAGCTTGACGATCCGCGGCTGCCCCGCGCGCCGGCCCGCTATGCGCTGCTGAACGCGGCGCTGGCGGCCGGCGATATCAAGATGGTGAATCGAGTGGCCGAGGGCAGCGGGCAAACGCTTGCGGCTGCTTGCCTGCCCGAGGGGGGCGAATACGCGCTGCTCGACCGGCCGGGCTACTTCGCGCAATTGCAGGCGGCGGGCTTCACCGGCGCGCACGGCGAATGTGTGCAAGAAGGCGGGGCGCTGCCGCAGCGGCTGCTGTCTGCCTTGCTGCGCGATCGGCAACTGGCGGTCGCGCGTCGCGATACCGTCATCGACGTGCTGTCGCGCCTGAAGGCAGCGGGCGCCGCGCTCGATGCGCGCACTGAAAGCGGCGAGACGCCGCTGGTGGCCGCCATCCAGATCGGCCGCGCCGATCTCGCCGACGTCCTGCTCGCCGCCGGCGCCAACGCGGATATGGCCGACCTGCGTGGCCGCAGCCCCGCGTGGGTCGCCCTGGAAACCGGACAGCCCGCGATGCTGGCGCTGCTGGCGCGCTACAAGGCGCGCTTTGACGGCGCCGCCGCGCCGCAGGGGCAGTCGTTTTCGCAGACGCTGGCCTGCCAATCCGCGCCGGCCTTCGCAGTGGCGCTGCAAAACGCCGGTGTGGCTGTCAAGCAAGACTGCCCGCGCGCGTCGGCCGCGAACAAGACGGCCGCCAAGTCCGCGGCGCGTCTCGCCGGCCACTACTATCTGCGCGGCATGCGCGAAGTGGGCAGCGAGTTGCTGCTGACCGAAGACGGCCGCTTCCAATACCTGATGAGCTACGGCGCGGTCGATATCGAAGCCAGCGGCCAATGGCGCAGCGACGGCAAGACCATTCATCTGGATACGCCGCCGATCCAGCCTTTCTCCGCCATTGCCGGTGTGCGCGCCGACACGCTGCCGGCCGAGGGTGATGGCATGACCGTGCGCGTCTACTACCAGGGCCGGCCGGTCAAGGTCGACGTGGCCATGTCGTCGGCCACCGGTGATTTCGCTGGCACCCCCAGGCAGTCGGAAGGCGCCAATGGCGTCAGCGCACCCATCGACGCGGGCCAGCTCAAGGCCCTGGCCGTCTACGTGCCGCTACCTGCCGGCGCGCGCTGGCACGATGTCGACGTCAGCAAGTTGGATGCCCAGGCGCGGTCCGTGCGCGTCGATCTGGACGTCCCCGAAGCCGCCAGTCTCACGCCCTTGCACATGACATTGGCATTACGTGAAGATGGCGCATTGACGGCCTCGCAGGGCGGTCGCGAACTGCGATATGAGAAAGAGTAGCGTTTACGTGCCGCGGTCATAAACACATACCTCTTAACCCCGCGCCACCGCGGGGTTAACACGGTATCCTCGCAGAGTTGCCGATACAATTGAACGGCTTGATCGTGCACTCAACAGAAGGAACCCACACATGGCACATACTCTTCCCCCCCTGCCTTACGAACTGGACGCACTGGCTCCGCACATCTCGAAAGAGACGCTGGAGTTCCACTACGGCAAGCATCACCAGACCTACGTCACGAACCTGAACAACCTGATCCCGGGCACCGAGTTCGAGAACCTGTCGCTGGAAGACATCGTCAAGAAGTCCTCGGGTGGCATCTTCAACAACGCCGCACAGATCTGGAACCACACGTTCTACTGGAACAGCCTGGCCCCCAAGGCCGGCGGCGCACCCACCGGCAAGCTGGCTGATGCCATCAATGCCAAGTGGGGCAGCTTCGATGCCTTCAAGGAAGCCTTCAACAAGTCGGCTGCCGGCAACTTCGGTTCGGGCTGGACCTGGCTGGTCAAGAAGGCCGACGGCTCCGTCGACATCGTCAACACCAGCAACGCCGCCACTCCGCTGACCACGGCCGACAAGCCGCTGCTCACCTGTGATGTCTGGGAACACGCCTACTACATCGACTACCGCAACGCCCGTCCCAAGTACCTGGAAAACTTCTGGGCGCTGGTGAACTGGGAATTCGCGGCCAAGAACTTCGCCTGACAGGCGCCGCGTCGCGATCCTTGCGTGACCGCCTTCCGGGCCGGTCGCGCGACGATCGGATCGCACTGAAAAAGGCCTCTCGTTGCACGAGAGGCCTTTCATTTTGTTCAGCCAGAATTCAGTATCAGAGCATCCCGCCATGCGCGGCCGGCAAGAGGTGTCGATTGTCGAGTTCATTGCGGCGAAATGAAGAATAAACAGCCGTTTCTTCAGGGTTCTCCCTGGAAATCGCAAACGCTATCGTTGCGCCCGGTCTGCGACTGAGCCACGGGGCCAATGACTGCGGCATGCCCGCCATAAACCGTGGCAATTGAACGGGATGGGAAGCATGTTGCGGTATTTTTCGGGTTTACGTATCGGCGCGCGCCTGTCGGGCGCATTCCTGCTGGTCGCGGTGATCGGCGGCGCCATCGGCGCCTTTGGCGTGTGGGGGCTGGCCCGCATCAACGAAATGAACGACCGGCTTTACGACACCGAGTTGCGAGGCATCTCGGACATCAAAGAAGCCAATATCAACCTCATCTACGCCGGGCGTGCGCGCAGCGGCTTTCTGGCCGCCTCGACGCAGGAAGAGCGCCAGGCGCTGCGCAAGCAGTTCGATGACGCGGTCAAGACCATGGACGCGCTGCGTGAAAAGGCCGCGGCGAATTTCCATGCGGAAGAGGGCAAGCGCCTGTTGGCGCAGTTCGCCGAAACCGAGCAGGTCTGGAAGCGCGAGGCGGCCGAATTCTTCGCCGCTGCGCAGTCGCACTCGCTGGCGCAGGCCGACGCGAAAGTCGATGCCATCGAAAAGCGCGTGATCGCCTCGTCGCAAAAGCTCGACGACCTGATGACCGACCTGGCCGTGGGCAAGGAAAAGGTTGCCGCGCAATCCGTGCAGGCGGGCACCGACCTGTACGAAAACATGCGCTTCATCATGATCGTGCTGGCCGTGGTCGGCGTGGCGGTCGGCATGCTGTTGGGCTGGCTGGTGACGCGCGGCATCGTGCGCCCGCTGCAGCAGGCGGTGACGGCCGCGCGCCAGGTGGCCGCGGGCGACCTGACCACCGACATCCAGGTGGCCACGCGTGACGAAACCGGCGACCTGATGGGCGCGCTCAAGGCCATGAACGAAAGCCTGGCGCGCATCGTGCGCGACGTGCGCGACGGCTGTGAAAGCATTGCTTCGGCATCCTCGCAGATCGCGCAGGGCAACTCCGACCTGTCGCAACGCACCGAAGAACAGGCCTCGTCGCTGGAAGAAACCGCGGCGTCCATGGAAGAGCTCACCAGCACCGTGCAGCAGAACGCCAACAACGCCAGCGAGGCCGAACGCCTGGTCACCCAGGCCTCGACCGTGGCCGTGCGCGGCGGCGAAGTGGTCGAAGGCGTGGTGCAGACCATGAGCGCGATCTCCGACAGTTCGCGCCGCATCGCCGACATCACTGGCGTGATCGACGGCATCGCGTTCCAGACCAACATCCTGGCGCTCAACGCCGCCGTGGAAGCGGCGCGCGCGGGCGAACAGGGCCGCGGCTTTGCCGTGGTGGCCGGCGAAGTGCGCACCCTGGCGCAGCGCTCGGCCGTGGCCGCCAAGGAAATCAAGGCCTTGATCGACGAGTCCGTCAATCGCGTCGAAGGCGGCACCCGCCAAGTCGACGAGGCCGGCCGCACCATGCGCGAAGTGGTCGACAGCGTGCGTCAGGTGGCTACCCTGGTGCGCGAGATCTCCAGCGCGTCGGCCGAGCAATCTTCCGGCATCGGCCAGGTCAACCAGGCCGTGGCGCAGATGGATACCGTCACGCAGCAGAACGCCGCGCTGGTCGAAGAGGCTGCGGCCGCCGCGGCCAGCATGCAGGAGCAGGCTGGCCGCCTGGCGCAGGAAGTGCGCCGCTTCAAGGTCGATGCCGGCGGCGACGCGGGCTCGGCCACTGCCGCCCAGGCACGCCTGGTGCGGGCGATTCCGGTGGCGCCGCGCAAGCCTGCCGCGGCGCAGGCCGCCACGGCGCGTCCGGCCTTGGCCCGCGCTTCGGACGACGACTGGTCCACGTTCTAGTGCGCGCGTTGTGGGCTGGCAGTCAGGCGGCGATGGTAAGGTTAGGCACGTTTTTGATTGCGTCCGCCCCTTCGCGCCCATGAACCTGCCCACCCCTCTGCGCCGTATCGCCACCGGCTCCCGCCACTTCCTGCGCCGCAAGGTGCGCCAGGCCAACCGCCTGTCGCGCAAGAGCGTGCAGATGGCCTTGCTGCTGGGGGGCGCGGCACTGGTGGCGCTGGTTTCGCTGGGTTTTGCCTACCTGGCCGACCGCGCGCTGGAATGGAATCGCGAATGGACCGCGGCGCATGGCTGGCTGGCCTTGCTGGTGCTGCCGTGCGCCTTGGCCGGCCTGCGGTGGGCCACCTTGCGGTTCGCCCCCAACGCCGTCGGCAGCGGCATTCCCCAAGTCATTGGCGCCTTGTCATTGCCGCCCGGCCCCAGCCAGCACAGCCTGGTCTCGCTGGCGCAGGCGTTGTGGAAAATTCCCCTGGCCTTCTTCGGCATGCTGGCTGGCGCGTCGATTGGCCGCGAAGGCCCGTCGGTGCAGGTCGGCGCCGCCGTCATGCTGGCCTGGGGCAATTTCTGGAAACGCCGCGGCATGCAGCTGCGGGGCTTTCACACCAATGAGCTGATCGCGGCCGGTGCGGCCGGCGGCCTGGCCGCGGCCTTCAACGCGCCGCTGGCCGGCGTCATCTTCGCCATCGAAGAACTGGGCCGCGGCACGGTGTTGCGCTGGCAGCGCCTGGTGCTGATCGGCGTGCTGGCAGCCGGCTTCCTGGTGGTGGCGGTGGCCGGCAACAACCCGTATTTCGGCATGTTCGGCGGCGCGCCGCTGACGCAAGGCATGTTGGGCTGGGTGATCGGCTGCGCGCTGCTCAACGGCGCGCTTGGCGGCATCTTTGCGCGGTTGCTGGGCAAAGGCGCGGCCGGCATGGCCCCGGCCAAATGGCGCAGCTGGATCCGCGCGCATCCTATCTGGACGGCCTTTGCCATGGGCCTGGTGCTGGCATTGATCGGCCTGGCCACCGCCGGCAGCGTGTACGGCACGGGCTACGGCGCGGCAGCCGATCTGCTGTCGGGCCAGGCGCACGACGCCTTGCCCGCCGGGTTCGGCCTGGCCAAGCTCGCGGCTACCGTGGCGTCCTACTGGGCCGGCATTCCGGGCGGCATCTTCACCCCCGCGCTGACCACCGGCGCCGGCATCGGCCACCACATCTGGCAACTGGCGGGCGAGGGCGTGGACCAGCGCGTGCTGGTACTGATCTCCATGGCTGCTTTCCTGGCCGCGGCCACGCAGGCGCCGCTTACGGCCAGCGTCGTCGTCATGGAAATGACGGGCAGCCAGCCCATGCTGTTCTGGCTGCTGGTCGGATCGCTGCTGGCCTCGGGCGTGTCGCGCCAATTCTGCCCGCAACCGTTCTACCACCTGGCCGCGGGTCGCTTCCGGCGGCAAGCCATTGTCGATGCCGCGCGCGCGGCCAAGTCGGGCACGGCGTCCTCGTAGCACCGCCGCCAGGCCGGCCTCATCATGGTGCACGAGTGAACAGCTGTTGGACACTGTCCGTGCTGCGGACATCCCAACGGTGCACCAACTTGGCGCGAAACCGCTGCGTTAAGATCGACGACATTCGATTTCTTCACTTCATTTCGAGCTTCCCATGACCGTGCATGCCTATATTTGTGACGCGATCCGCACCCCCTTCGGCCGCTATGGTGGCGCGCTGGCTTCGGTGCGTCCCGACGACCTCGCAGCCGTAGCCATCAAGGCCCTCGTGGCGCGCAACCCCAACGTGCGCTGGGAAGAAATCGACGACGCCATCCTCGGCTGCGCCAACCAGGCCGGCGAAGACAACCGCAACGTCGCCCGCATGGCCACGCTGCTGGCCGGCCTGCCGGTCGAAGTGCCCGGCGCCACCGTCAACCGCCTGTGCGGTTCCGGCCTGGATGCCATCGGCAGCGCCGCCCGCGCCATCCGCGCAGGCGAAGCCGGCCTGATGCTGGCTGGCGGCGTCGAAAGCATGAGCCGCGCGCCCTTCGTCATGGGCAAGGCCGACAGCGCCTTCTCGCGCAGCGCCTCCATCTACGACACCACCATCGGCTGGCGCTTCATCAACAAGCTCATGAAGGCCCAGTACGGCGTCGATTCCATGCCCGAAACGGCTGAAAACGTCGCCGACGACTTCAACATCAACCGCGAAGACCAGGACCTGTTCGCGCTGGCCAGCCAGCAAAAGACGGCCCGCGCCCAGAAAGAAGGCTTCTTCGACGCCGAAATCGTGCCGGTCTCCATCGCCCAGAAAAAGGGCGATCCGCTGGTCGTCTCCAAGGACGAACACCCGCGCGAAACCAGCCTTGAAGCGCTGGCCAAGCTCAAAGGCGTGGTCCGCGAAGGCGGCACCGTCACCGCCGGCAACGCCTCGGGCGTCAACGATGGCGCCGCCGCGCTGCTGCTGGCCGACGAAAAGGGCGCTGCCCGCCACGGCCTGACGCCGCGCGCCCGCGTGGTCGGCATGGCCACTGCCGGCGTCGCGCCGCGCATCATGGGCATCGGCCCGGCGCCCGCCACCCGCAAGGTGCTGGCCCAGACCGGTCTCACCCTCGACCAGATGGACGTCATCGAGCTGAACGAAGCGTTCGCCGCCCAAGGCCTGGCCGTGCTGCGCCAACTGGGCATCGCCGACAACGATCCGCGCGTCAACCCCAACGGCGGCGCCATCGCCCTGGGCCACCCGCTGGGCGCCAGCGGCGCGCGCCTGGCCACCACCGCCATCAACCAGCTGCACCGCACGGGCGGCCGCTACGCGCTGTGCACCATGTGCATCGGCGTGGGTCAGGGCATCGCGCTCATCATCGAACGCGTCTGACGCGAGGGCGGCCGGGGGCGCGAAAATCAACCGCGTTCCAGGCCGGCCCGGTCCGCTTGCCCGCCGGGCGGCCAAACAACAAGGGAGCCCTCGGGCTCCCTTGCTTTATGATTCGGCACGCGATGCGTGCGGGCCGTTCAGGGCAATCCGTCGATCTTGCGGCCGGCCTTGATGCCGTGCCCCTCGAACCAGCCTTGGGCCATTTCCAGCGCGTAGCGCACCGGTTTCTTCGAGCAGTGGGCGTCGTCGGTCTGCGGCGCCATGTCTTCGATGTTGACGATCGTGCCGTCGTCGGCGATAAAAGCGATCGACAGGGGCAGGATGGTGTTGCGCATCCAGAAGCACTGCACGTCGGGCTGCTCGAAGACGAACAGCATGCCGTCGTTGCCGGGCAGTTCCTTGCGGAACATGAGGCCGTCGCGGCGGGTGGCTTCCGTGTTGGCGACTTCTGCGCGGATAATATGGATGCCGGCAGCCAGTTGCGTGGTGGGCAAGGGCGCCTGCGGGCCGCTTGGGGCCTGGGCGCCGGCCGCCGCGGGCAGGGCCAGCGCGGTAACGCTCAGCAGCGCGCAAAACGCACTGCGTGATGCCGCTTTAATGAACGCTGTCTTGAACAACGTACGACTGATGTGAAACAAAGCAGCATTCTTCAGCATGACCAGATGCGGTAATCGCAGTAATTAGAAAATAACAAGGCGGGGCCCGAAAGCCCCGCCTGATAATGGCGCAACCTTACCGTTGCACTTTAAAAGGTTAACTCAGGCAGCAGTGATATTGAGCGCCTGTTTGCCTTTGGGCCCCTGGATTATCTCGAATGCCACTTTCTGGCCTTCTTTCAGGGTTTTAAAACCATTCATCTGGATGGACGAAAAGTGGGCGAACAGATCTTCACCGCCGTCGTCGGGCGTAATGAAGCCAAACCCCTTTGCATCGTTGAACCATTTGACGGTGCCCGTCGATTTGGGATTGTCCCCTTGGACGGCGGTTGCGGTCGTATCAGACATGCGGACTGCCTCATTGAATCGTATGTTGACAGAAGGGCATCGCGGCCTAGACCCCTGTCCCCCCTCCGGCCTCCTGGCAGGTTTTCGGTGAATTGAAAACCCCAGAATGCGTGGATAATGCGCCGCTTTTCTTTGCGGAGTCAAGTATGGAAACTACGCATTTCTACGTGTAATTTTGCGTAAGTTACATGCAAGCCGTCCCCTGATTAAATAGAATAGCCGCCCTATGAGTTCTACCTTGGATACCCAGCATGATTTGGCCGTCGAGAAGGCGCCGGCACGCGTTGCGCCGCCTCCGATGTACCAGGTCCTGTTGTTGAATGACGACTACACGCCGATGGAATTTGTCGTCAAGGTGCTGCAAAAGTTCTTCAACAAGAACCACGAAGAGGCCACCCGGATCATGTTGCAGGTGCATCACGAAGGCCGCGGGGTGTGCGGAGTCTATCCGCGCGACCTTGCCGCGACCCGCATCGCCCAGGTGGCGCAGTATGCGCGGGCACGCCAGCATCCGCTGCAGTGCGTGATGGAACCCGTTTAGAACCTTAAAAAAAAGACGCCGCCGCAACAGGCGGCGTTGTGCTGCACAGGGTAGTACCGCAGGGCCCGCGCACCGAGAAGCGCGCGGGGCAGGTCGGCAGCTCCGCCGCAAAGGAGCGACGCATTCGAGTAGGCGGGGAGGTTTGCCGTGAGTGGAAAGAACAGCAAGACCTGGCTGGCGGTAGCCGGCGTCATCGTGTTGGCCGGCGCCTTGGGCGTGGGCTGGTGGATGGGCAAGGGCGGTCAGTCCGCCGCGCCCACGGCGCCTGCGGCGACAACGTCCGCACCTGCGGCAACGGCCGCGGCCCCTACCGAATCCAAGCCCGCGGCCTTGCCGGCGTCCGCCACGGTCGGCGCCGCCGATCCGTTCGCCGCGCTGAACTGCCAGCCGCGCCAATACAACGATTCGTTGGCGCTGGCGATCACCTTCACCCAGCCGGTCGACTCCAAGGCCAAGCTCGAGAGCTTCCTGCAGGTCATCGACACCGGCTCCGCCTCGGGCAAACCCGACCAGGACAGCGAACAGGCCGCCCGCCCCGGCGACCAGCCCGCGTCCGTCAAGCCCGGCGATTCGGCCCCCAAGGGCAAGGTCGTGCAGGGTAACTGGGTGGTGGGCGACAACCCCCGCATGGTCTATTTCCCCTACGTCCAGCCGCAGCGCTCGTACGCCATCTCGGTGCGTGCGGGCCTGCCGGGCGCCGGCGACAAGGTCACCCTGGCCACGGCCTCGCATTGCGAAGTGACCACCGAAGCCATGCCGCCTTCGTTCTATTTCGCCAGCCGCGGCGTGGTGCTGCCGGCCGGCCAGAACGGCGGCCTGCCGGTGGCCACTGTCAACGTGCCCGAGGTCGACGTGCAGTTCCTGCGTGTCGCGCCCGAGCGCGTGCCGGAACTGTTCGAATCGGTGCTGGGCATCGGCCGCAACACCAGCAACGCCTCGTCGGATGACGACGACAGCGCGGGCGGCTACGACGAAGACGACGGCTGGCGCTATTCCGACAACCGCAGCCTGAAGGGCTCGGTCAGCAACTGGGACCTGGATCGCCTGAATTCGCTGACCACCAGCGTCTACCAGGGCCGTTTCCTGACGGACGACAAGCCCAATCGCCGCCACGTCACCTTCCTGCCCGTCGAAGGCGTCAAGGAATTGCAGGAACCCGGTATCTATATTGCGGTGATGAGCCAGCCCGGCCGCTTCCGCTATGAATACCAGGTCACCTATTTCTACGTCAGCGACATCGGCCTGCACGCCCGCCGCTACACCGACCGCATCGAGGCTTATTCGGTTTCCCTGAAGACCGGCCAGGCCATTTCCGGCGCGGTCTTCGAACTGGTCGATGGTGCCGGCAAGTCGCTGGCCAAGGCCCAGGCCGACGCCCAGGGCCACGTGCGTTTCGAAGGCAGCTTCACCAATGCGCGCGTCATCCGTGCCTCGCGCGACAAGGAAATGACGGTATTGGCCTTGGCCGAACCGGCGCTGGACCTGTCTGAATTCGACACGGGCGGCCATATTTCCCGCCCCAACAACCTGTTCGTCTATGCCGGCCGCAATCTGTATCGCCCCGGCGAAACCTTCCACGTGTCGGTGCTGCCGCGCGACCTGGACGGCCGCGTCATGCCGGCCGCGCCCCTGACCGCCACGATCAAGCGCCCCGACGGCCGCGTGGTGTCGACCACGCTCTGGCAGCCCGCCAAGGACCTGCAAGGCTACGTCGAGCGCGCCATTGACCTGCCGCCCGACGCCCAGACCGGCGCCTGGATGCTGGAATTGCGCGTCGACCCCGCCTCGCGCGTGGCCGATGCCTCCTGGAAGTTCCAGGTCGAGGAATTCCTGCCCGAACGCATGAAGATGGCGCTGACGTCCGACCAGGACGTGTTGTCGCCCAACGACACCCTGACCGTCGATGTGCAGGGCGACTACCTGTATGGCGCACCCGCCGCCGGCAACCGCCTGCTGTCCAGCTTCCAGGTCAAGCGCGACCGCTTTGCCCTGCCGCAGCAATGGCCCGGCTTCATCTTCGGCGACGTGGCCGACGATACCCGCCGCCACTTCGAGGAACTGCCCGAAGCCGCGCTGGATTCCACCGGCGCTGCCCAGCTCGAGGTCGAGCCGCGCACCGATGGCACCCATTCGCCCATGAAGGTGCGGGTGTCGGCCAGCCTGCTGGAATCGGGCGGCCGCCCGGTGGTGCGTTCCATCGAACGCAGCGTCTGGCCCGCCGACAAGCTGATTGCCGTGCGTCCGCAGTTCGACAGCGACGTGGCCCGCGAAGGTGCGCCCGCCGGCTTTGAAGTGCTGCGCGTGGATGCGCAAGGCAAGATCATGCCGCTGGCCCAGGCCCAGATGCGCCTGTATCGCGAAGAACGCCAGTACTACTGGCGCTTCGATGACCAGCGCGGCTGGAACAGCGGCTACACCGAAACCGAAGAACTGGTAGATTCGCGCGAGATCGCGCTGAAAGACCGCACCCAGCTGACCGTGCCGGTCAAGTGGGGCCGCTACCGCCTGGAAATCACCGACCCCGAAACGGGCGAAACCCTGCGCTACCGCTTCTATGCGGGCTGGAACGCGCAAGATGCCGACGCCATGGGCAACCGCCCCGACCGCGTCCAGATGAAGCTTGAAGGCGTGCCGGCCAAGCCGGGCGATACCGTCAAGGTCACGCTGACGCCGCCGCATGACGGCCAGGCGCTGGTCACCGTCGAAGGCGACCGCATGCTGTGGTCCACCTGGGTGGCCGTGAAGGCGACGGGTACGCAGGTCGAAATCCCCATCGACAAGACCTGGAAGCGTCACGACCTGTACGTGGCCGCGGCGGTGTTCCGTCCTGGCAGCGAAGGCGACCGCGTGACCCCGGCGCGCGCGCTGGGCCTGGCGTTCCTGCCGATCGCCAGCGCCGACCGCAAGCTGGACGTCAAGCTGACGGCGGCTGCCAAGACCGAACCCGAAACCAAGACCACGGTCCGTGTGAAGGTGGACGGCGCCCAGGGCAAGCAGGCCATGGTGACGCTGTCGGCCGTCGACGTCGGTATTCTCAACATCAACCAGTACCGCACGCCCGATCCGCTGGACTTCTTCTTCGGCAAGCACCGCTACGCGCCCGAATTGCTGGACATGTACGGCAAGCTCATCGAGAAGATGGACGGCACCAAGGGCAAGCTGAAGTGGGGCGGTGACGCCGCCATGCGCGGCGACAGCAAGAGCCTGCCCAAGAAGGTCAAGCTGGTCGACCTGTTCTCGGGTCCGGTCAAGCTGAACGACAAGGGCGAAGCCGACATCCCGCTGGACCTGCCCGACTTCAACGGCACGCTGCGCCTGATGGCCGTCGCGTTCACGCCGGACAACTTCGGCAGCACCGACACCGAAATGGTGGTGGCGGCGCCGATCGTGGCCGAATTGAACACGCCGCGCTTCATCACCCCGGGCGACCAGGCCGCCATCGCGCTGGACGTCACCAACCTGAGCGGCGCCGATCAAAAGGTGACGGTCAAGCTGGAAGCGCTGGACCCGCTGGGCATCGTCGACGGTACGCGTACCGTGACGCTCAAGGACAAGCAACGCACCACGCTGCGCTTTAACGCCACCACCACCGGCTCGTACGGCCTGGGCCTGATCCGCCTGACCGTGGACGGGCAGGGCGGCGGCAAGCCCGTGCACATCGTGCGCGAGTCGGTGCTGCAGGTGCAGCCGGCCTACGCGGCCGAGCGCCAGGTGCGTCGCCTGCGCCTGAACCCGGGCGAATCCAATGCGCCGCAGGCTTCGTGGATCGCGTCCTACTATCCGGACTCCACCACGGTCAGCCTCACGGTCTCGAACCGTCCGCCGTTCAACGTCAATCGCCTGGTCGAAGGCCTGCTCAACTACCCCTACGGTTGCACCGAGCAGACCATCAGCGCGACCTTGCCGTGGGTCATGCTGGACGAAGACGCGGCCAAGCAGTTCGGCCTGAAGCCGCGCACCCAGGCTGAACGTGAAGCCAAGGTCGCCGGCGCCATCGGCCGCCTGTCGGGCATGCGCAACGCCGTGGGTTCGTACAACCTCTGGAGCAGCTCGTCCTCGCGCGATGTGTGGCTGACGGCCTATGCCGTGGGCTTCCTGCAGGACGCCCGCGACAAGGGCTTTGCGGTGCCCGAGGCCTCGCTCGACCGTTCCCGCCAGTGGCTGCTCGAACAAGTGCAGCAGAGCAGCGGTTCGTTCGGCACCTGGTCGGCCAACCTGAAGCGCAACGTCGAATCGGGCCGCCTGGATAGTGGCGACATCAACACGCTGCGCGAAGACCATCGCCGCTTTGCCGGCCTGGCCACCGCCGTGCTGGTGCTGGCGCGCGACAACAAGGCGCCGCTGTCCACGGTGCGCCAGCTGTTCGACAACTACCAGGAACGCGCGCGTTCGCCGCTGCCCCTGATCCAGCTGGCCGCCGCCTTCAAACTGATGGGCGACGAAGGGCGCATGAAGACCGCGCTGGATCAGGCCATGGCGCGCGAATACGGCATCACCCGCCGCAGCCAGAGCGCCTACTACGACGAGTGGATGGGCGACTACGGCAGCGCCGTGCGTGATTACGCCCTGTCCTATGCGCTGGCCAACCAGTACCAACTGCGCCACGATCGGGTCGAGAACCTGATGTCGCAGCTGGCTGCGCGCCTGGGCAACCGCTCGTACCTGTCGACGCAAGAGCAGATGGCCTTGCTGCTGGCCGCGCGCGCCGCGGGCGGCGACAAGGGCACGCCTTGGGAAGCCACGCTGACCGTCAACGGCGCTCGCAAGCCGCTGACCGGCGGCAAGTCTGACCAGACCGTGTCGCTGACCGCGGCCGAGCTGGCGGGCACGCAGCTGGTCAATACCGGCAGCCAGTCGCTGTTCATCGAGTACGACATCCAGGGCAGCCCCATGTCCGTGCCCGCGCCGCGCAACGACGTCATCCAGCTCAAGCGTGGCTGGTACCGTCCTGACGGCAAGCCGTGGGATGGCGGCACGTTGCAGACCGGCGACATGCTGGTGGTGTGGGTCCAGGCCAGCGCCAACCAGAACATTCCGGACGGCCTGCTGGTGGACCGCGTGCCGGCCGGCTTCGAAGTCGAGAACCTGAACCTGTCGCAAAGCCCCGAGATGCAGGACTGGAGCATCGGCGGACGCCGCGTGGCCGACGCGATGGCCGACCCCAACATCAAGCACCGCGAATTCCGCGATGATCGTTATGTTGCGGCGGTATCGCTGGGCCGTGGCAAGGTCGACGTGTTCTACCTCGTGCGGGTCGTCACGCCGGGCCGCTATGCGGTGCCCTCGACGGTGGCCGAAGACATGTACCGGCCCGAGATCCGTGGCGTAGGCGAGCAATGGAGCACGGTCGAGATCCGCGATCGCGGCGCCAAGCAGCGTCCTTGACCGCCGCCGCCACCCCGTCGGCGGGCGCCTCGCGCGCCCGCCGCTGGCGGCGGCGCGGCATCTACGCGGCCAGCGTGTTGTTTGCGCTGGCCGCGTTGTTATTCGCGTTCGACCGCCTGTATCCCTTGCCCCCCATCGATTCCGGCGGTGCGGCCGTCGTGGTCGCCGCCGACGGTACGCCCCTGCGCAACTATCCCAGCCGTGACGGCATCTGGCGCTACCCGGTCAAGCCGGACCAGGTGTCGCCGTACTACCTCGATACGCTGCTGACCTACGAAGACCGCTGGTTCTACTGGCACCCCGGGGTCAATCCCGTGGCGCTGGCGCGCGCCGGCTGGCAATGGGCCACCAACCGCCGCATCGTCTCGGGCGGCTCGACCCTGACCATGCAGGTGGCGCGGCTGATCGATCCGCAACTGGCCGGCAAACCGTCGCGGTCAATGGCCGCCAAGCTGCGTCAGGCCTGGCGCGCCGTGCAGCTCGAAATGCACTACAGCAAGGACGAGATCCTGTCGCTGTACCTGACCCACGCGCCCATGGGCGGCATCGTGGAAGGGGTGGAGATGGGTTCGCGCCTGTGGCTCGGCAAGCCGGCGCGCGATCTCAGCCCGGCCGAGGCGGCCATGCTGACCGCCTTGCCGCAGGCGCCGTCGCGGCTGCGGCCGGACCGCCATCCCGAGGCCTCGCAGGCCGCGCGCGACAAGGTGCTGGACCGCATGGTGGAACTGGGCCGCTGGACGCCGGCAGAAGTGGCCGACGCCAAGATCGAGCGCGTGGTGGCGCCGCCGCTGCGGGCCCGTTGGCTGGCGCCGCTGGCCGCGCAGCGCCTGCTGCAGGAAGCGGGCCGCAAGACCGGCGGGCCGCGCCGCCCCGGCACCCGCCCGCCGCTGCTGACGTCCACCCTGGATGCCGACATGCAGGCCTCGGTCGAGCGCATGCTGCTGGACCGGGTCGACAACCTGCCGCCCAAGGTGTCCATGGCCGTGTTGGTGATGGACAACGATTCCCTGGAAATCAAGGCCTACGCCGGCTCGGCCGATTTTTCCGATGATTCCCGATATGCCCATGTGGATATGGTGCGCGGCGTGCGCTCGCCGGGTTCTACTCTGAAGCCTTTCCTGTATGCCCAGGCGCTGGACGACGGGCTGATCCACTCGGAAAGCCTGCTGATCGATGCGCCGATGTCGTTCGGCGGATACGCCCCGGGCAATTTCCAGGCGGCGTTCTCGGGCCCGATCAGCGTGTCCCAGGCCTTGCAACGCTCGCTGAACGTGCCCGCCGTGGATCTCCTGGACCGCGTCGGACCCAGCCGTTTTGCGTCGGTTATGCTCAAAGGCGGCGTCTGGTTACGAATGCCTGCCGGCGCGGAGCCCAATCTGAGCTTGATTTTGGGCGGGGGTGGCACCACATTGGAAGAACTGGTGGGTGCTTACCGGGCCCTGGCCCGCGGCGGCATCTCCGGCCGGCCCCGGCTGCGTCCGGAGCAGCCACGGGTCGAGTCCCGTATGATTAGTGCTGGCGCTGCCTGGATTGTCCGGGACATCCTCGAAGGCGGCGGCCACCCGGACAGGCCGTTCTACCAGTCGGGAAGCCCGGCTCGCCAACTGGCCTGGAAAACCGGGACAAGTTTCGGTTTCCGGGACGCCTGGGCGATCGGAGTGACCGACAGCTGGACAATCGGAGTATGGGTAGGCCGCCCGGACGGCACCCCGAACCCCGGATTTTTTGGGGCGAATGTGGCGGCGCCGCTACTGCAGGACATCGTGGCGGCGCTACCGGAAGGCGCGCAGCATGTCCGCGTCCGGCCCGACACGGTGCAGCCCGTCGTGACGTGCTGGCCGCTGGGCTACAAACTGGGCAGCGTGCCGTCGGGCGCATGCCCGGAACAGCGCGCCGCCTGGGCCCTGAATGAAACGGTGCCGCCGTCGTTTGCCGGCTACGCCGACGCTTCGCAGGGGCCGTTGCGCCTGGGAGGCGTGGCGACGGGCTCGGTGTTGCGGCCCGTGCCGGGCAGCAAGCAGGTGGCGCTGGATGTGGATGTGCAGGGCGCCGAAGGCGAAGTATGGTGGATGCTCGACGGTCGCGTGGTTGGCCATGGCGTGTCGGGTCGTTCGTTTAATCTAGTGCTGGCGCAAGACGGCCGGTATACGCTTACCGTCATGGACTCGCAAGGCCGCCACGATAGTGTGGTTTTTGAAATCGCTGGCGTTACGCCATGATCGGCATAGAATATGAATCGTGTATTTGACCGCTTCGATGCGTTACGGAGGAAGCGTGATTTCCCAAGAGCTTGAAGTCAGCCTGCATATGGCTTTCGTCGAGGCCCGTTCGGCCCGGCACGAATTTATTACCGTCGAGCATCTGCTGTTGGCGTTGCTCGATAACGCTTCGGCAGTCGAAGTGTTGCGCGCCTGCGCAGCCAACCTGGACGACCTGCGCCGTAACCTGCGCCAGTTCGTTTCGGAAAACACCCCGGTGATTCCCAGCGGCGCAGAAGTCGACACGCAACCGACGCTGGGTTTCCAGCGCGTGATCCAGCGCGCGATCATGCATGTGTCCGCGGGCGGCACCGGCAAGAAGCCGGTGACCGGCGCGAATGTGCTCGTGGCCATTTTCGGCGAAAAGGATTCTCACGCCGTGTACTACCTGCAGCAGCAGGGCGTCACGCGGCTGGATGTCGTCAATTTTCTGTCGCATGGCATTACCAAACAGCCACAGGTGGAGTCCGCCGCCGTGCAGAAAGAGCAGCAGACCAATGGTGAAGAACAGGGCGAATCGCGCCAGTCGCCGCTGGACCAGTACGCGACCGATCTGAACGCCGCGGCGCTGGCGGGCCGCATCGATCCGCTGATCGGGCGCGAGCACGAAGTCGAACGCGTGATCCAGGTGCTGTGCCGCCGCCGCAAGAACAACCCGCTGCTGGTCGGCGAGGCCGGCGTGGGCAAGACCGCCATCGCCGAAGGCCTGGCCTGGCGCATCACGCGCGGCGAAGTCCCCGAAATCCTGCAGGCCGCGCAAGTGTTCGCGCTGGACATGGGCGCGCTGCTGGCGGGCACCAAGTACCGCGGCGATTTCGAACAGCGTCTGAAAGGCGTGCTCAAGCAGATCCGCGGCAACCCCGATGCGATCCTGTTCATCGACGAAATCCACACGCTGATCGGCGCCGGTTCGGCCTCGGGCGGCACGCTGGACGCGTCCAACCTGCTCAAGCCGGCCTTGTCCTCGGGTCAGTTGAAGTGCATTGGCGCGACCACCTACACCGAATACCGCGGCGTCTTTGAAAAAGACCACGCGCTGTCGCGCCGCTTCCAGAAGATCGACGTGCCTGAACCCAGCGTCGAACAGACCGTGCAGATCCTGCGCGGCCTGAAGAGCCGCTTCGAAGAGCACCACAACGTCCGCTATTCCGCAGCCGCGCTGTCGGCCGCCGCGGAACTGTCGGCGCGCTTCATCAACGACCGCCACCTGCCGGACAAGGCCATCGACGTGATCGATGAGGCCGGCGCCGCACAGCGCCTGTTGCCGCGTTCGCGCCAGAAGAAGGTGATCGGCAAGGTCGACATCGAAAACATCGTTTCCAAGATCGCGCGCATTCCGCCGCAGTCCGTCTCCAACGACGACCGCAGCAAGCTCGCCACGCTGGACCGCGACCTGAAGACCGTGGTCTTCGGGCAGGACAACGCCATCGACGCGCTGTCGGCCGCCATCAAGATGGCGCGCTCGGGCCTGGGCAAGCCGGAAAAGCCGATCGGCGCCTTCCTGTTCTCCGGCCCGACCGGGGTGGGCAAGACCGAAGTCGCACGCCAGTTGGCGTTCACGCTGGGTGTCGAGCTGCTGCGTTTCGATATGTCCGAATACATGGAACGCCACGCGGTGTCGCGCCTGATCGGTGCGCCTCCCGGGTACGTGGGGTTCGACCAGGGCGGCCTGCTGACCGAAGCCATCACCAAGCAGCCGCACTGCGTGCTGCTGCTCGATGAAATCGAAAAGGCCCACCCGGACGTCTTCAACATCCTGCTGCAGGTCATGGACCACGGCACGTTGACGGACAACAACGGCCGCAAGGCGGACTTCCGCAACGTCATCCTCATCATGACGACGAACGCGGGCGCCGAAACCTTGAACCGTCCGTCCATCGGCTTTGCCAATTCGCGCGTCGTGGGCGACGAAATGGCGGAAATCCGCCGCATGTTCACGCCCGAGTTCCGCAACCGCCTGGACGCGATCATTCCGTTCGCACCGCTGGACCGCGAAATCATCCTGCGCGTGGTCGACAAGTTCCTGATGCAGCTCGAAGACCAGCTGCACGAGCGCCGCGTGGAAGCCGTGTTCACCACGCGCCTGCGCGACCACCTGGCCAAGGAAGGCTTCGACCCGCTCATGGGTGCCCGTCCGATGCAGCGCCTGATCCAGGACACCATCCGGCGCGCGCTGGCCGACGAGCTGCTGTTCGGCAAGCTGGTCGACGGTGGCACGGTCACGGTCGACCTGGACGACGACAACAAGGTCACGCTGGACTTCGACGACCACGGCAAGCCGCCGTCCGCCGCGCCTGACAAGCAGGAAGTCGAGCTCGTCGACTAGGCCTATGACCGACGCGGACCGCCAGCCGCTGATCGAGTGCGAACACTGCGCAAGCATCTATCGCCGACATCAGCTTGAACCTGGCGAGACCGCCAATTGCGCCCGCTGCGGTGCCACCTTGTGGCGCTACAGCGGGCTTACTTTGTCCAATTGGCTGGCGCTCGCCATTTCCGCCCTGATCATCTTCGGCGTGGCCAACGCCTACCCGGTCGCATCGATGTCGGTGCAGGGCATGGTGCAGCAGGCGTCCCTGCTCGACGCCATTTCCATCACCTGGCGCCAGGGCCATTACATCGTCGCCATCATGACCGGGCTGGCGGGGTTCGCTCTGCCGCTGTTGCAGCTGACCGTCTTGCTATGGGTGCTGGGCCCGCTGTCGCGCGGCTCGGAACCGGCCGGTTTTCATGGCGCGATGCGCCTGTTGGGCTTGCTGCGGCCCTGGTGCATGGTGCCGGTGTTTCTGCTGGGCGTGCTGGTGGCCGTCGTGAAGCTGGCCGGCATGGCGGCGGTGTCGCCGGGCATCGGCCTGGCGGCCTTCGGCGTCCTGACCATCCTGTTGACGATGTTGGGCCGGCTGACGCCGCATGTGCTGTGGCGCTACGCGGAATCGGCGGGCGTCGTGCCGATACACGTGCCCCAGGCCGGGCCCGACGTGGTGCTGACCGGCTGCCACGTCTGTGGCCAGGTGCAGGCGCTGGCGCGCGACGGCGATCCCGAAGAAGAACACCACTGCGTGCGCTGCCACGCGGTGGTGCATTACCGCAAACCCGATCACCTGGCCCGCACCTGGGCGCTGTTGCTGGCGGCCGTGGTGTTCTATATTCCGGCCAATGTGTTGCCCGTCATGAAGGTCAGTTCGGTGCTGGGCGACAGCGCCCATACCATTCTGGGCGGCGTGGTCGAATTGTGGAACATGGGTTCGTGGGACATCGCGCTGATCGTCTTCATCGCCAGCGTGGCGGTGCCCCTGACCAAACTGCTGGCGCTGATCCTGCTATTGTTGACCGAACAATGGCGCAGCACGACCAACTTGCGGCCGCGTACTCGGTTGTATGAAATGGTCGAATTCATCGGCCAATGGTCGATGCTGGATGTGTTCGTGGTGATTTTGCTGGCGGCCCTGGCCGACTTCCAGGGCTTGATGGAAATCAGTGCCGGTGGGGGCGCCGCGGCGTTTGGCGTGGTCGTGATCCTGACCATGCTGTCGGCCATGAGCTTTGACCTGCGCCGCAGTTGGGACCTGGAAGACGCCAGCGAGCTCGACCTGGAACGGCCGGCGATCGCTGATGGCGGGCGTCGGCCGGCGCCCACAGCGGGCACGGAAGTGGGCTGATGCGTCTGGCCACCCGCCTGCGGGGCAGGGGCCGGGACGCGTTTGCCGTTTAAGAAGAAAAGGAAAAAACAGATGTCCGACCAAGCACCTGGATCTGGTGAAGAGAAGTTTGCGTCACCGACCATTTCGCGCAAGCGCAAGAGCCGGATCTCATGGATCTGGCTGGTGCCCGTGGTTGCCGCGCTGATGGGTCTGTCGCTGGTGGTGCGCACCTGGATGCAGGCCGGGCCGGATCTTGCCATCGAATTCAATACCGCCGAAGGGCTGGAAGTCGGCAAGACCCAGCTGCGCTACAAGGACGTGAACGTCGGCACCGTGAAGTCCATCGGCTTCAACAGCGACCGCAGCAAGGTCGTGGTGCAGGCCGAGTTGTCCAAGGACGTGGCCGATCTGGCGCGCGAGGGCACCAATTTCTGGGTGGTGCGGCCGCGGCTGGATGTCAGCGGCGTGTCCGGACTGGGCACCTTGCTGTCCGGCGCCTACATCGGCGTGGATGCCGTGGAAAGCAAGGATGCCTCCAAGAAAGCCACCAAGCTGCACTTTGTGGGCCTGGAAACGCCGCCTGCCGTGACGCACGACCGCGCCGGCAAGCGTTTCAAGCTCAAGGCATCGGACCTGGGGTCGCTGGACATCGGCTCGCCGGTGTATTTCCGCCGCATCAACGTGGGCCGGGTGATCGGCTACGCGCTGGACAAGACCGGCGACGCCGTGAACGTCGAAGTCTTCGTGGACGCTCCCAACGACAAATTCGTCACCAACGGCACCCGTTTCTGGAACGCCAGCGGCGTGGACTTCAGCGTCAATGCCGACGGCCTGAAGGTCCGCACGCAGTCGCTGGTGTCGATGGCGGTGGGCGGCGTGGCCTTCGAACCCGTCTACAGCGCGCGCGACGCCGCAACGCCTGCGCAGGCCGATGCGCGCTTCGAGCTGTATGCCACCGAAGCGGCCGCCAAGGCCAATCCGGACGGCGAGGCCTTCCCGATCCGCATGCGTTTTGACCAGTCGATCCGCGGCCTGTCCGTGGGCGCATCGATCGATTTCTCGGGCATCACGCTGGGCAACGTCACCCAGATCAACCTGGACTTCGACCCCGTCAGCAAGCGCTTCTATTCGCTGGTGGATGCCACCCTGTATCCGGAACGCCTGGGCCGGGTCTACGAAGAGGTGCGTGCCCGCGCCGTCGAGGATGGCGACGAGGCCGGTGGGCGCCTGTTGGGCATCATGATCAAGCATGGCCTGCGCGCCCAGCTGCGCACCGCCAACCTGTTGACCGGCCAGCTGTATGTGGTGCTGGACGACTTCCCCAATGCCAAGCCGGTGGACTTCAAGATGTCCAGCCCGGCCCTGATCCCGACCGTGCCGGGCAACCTGGACCAACTGCAGCAGCAGGTCAGCAACATCGTCGCCCGCATCGAGAAGATTCCGTTCGACAAGATCGGCGAAGACCTGCGCACCACGCTGGCCAGCACGTCCAAGCTGATGACGCGCCTGGACAAGCAGGTGGCGCCGCAAGCCCAAGGCGTGCTCAAACAGGCCCAGGAATCGATGGCCAACCTGAACGCGCTGTTGGCGTCGGACGCCTCGTTGCCGGTCAATGCCGAGAAGGCCATGCAGGAACTGAGCCGCGCGGCGCGTTCCCTGCGCGCGCTGGCCGACTTCCTGCAATCGAACCCCGAATCGTTGCTGCGCGGCCGCGGCGACGACCCGATCCCCGGCGCTGGCCCGGTCAGGAACTGAAATCATGCCCATTCTTCGCTCCCGATCCCTCCGCCCGGCCCTGGGCCATGGCTCCCGACTGCTGCGGCGCGGGGTGCCCGCGCTGGCGCTGGCCGCGTGGCTGGCCGGCTGCGCCTCGTCGCCGCCGGTGCATTACTACACGCTGCAGGGGCCGTCGGCCCCGGCGCCCGCCGTGCCGCGCGCGGCGGCGCCTTTCCTGATCGATGTGCAGGGCGTGAACGTGGCGGCCCAGGCCGACCAGCCGCAGTTGATGGTGCGCACGGGCGACGGCAGCGTGTCGGCCCTGTATTCCGAGCGCTGGAGTTCGCCCCTGGGCGATGAAATCCGCGGCGCGCTGTCGGATGCGCTCAAGCATGACCTGGGCGCGCTGGACGTGCAGGTGGTCAAACCCGGTCCCACCGCGCCGGTCTGGCGCATACAGACCGACGTGCAACGTTTCGACCTGGTCGCGGACCGCATGGCGCAACTAGATGCCACCTGGCGGGTGCGACCGGTGAACCTGAAGGGCAACGGCCTGCTGTGCCGCAGCGTGGTCACGGTGAATGTGTCCGATGCGGCGGGCGATTCCGCCGCTGACGGGACCGGGGCCAAGCCGGCGCCGACGTCGGGCGTGCCCGGGTTGGTCGCGGCGCAGCAGCGCGCCGTGGTGGCGCTGGCGGGCGCCATGGCGTCCGCCATTCGGGGCCAGACGCCCGACAGCGGCGGGGTCGTGCAGATGCTGGGGTGTTCGCCACTGCCGGATTGAGCGGATTCGCCCGTTAAAAAGGGCCAGGGCGCTTGTCAAAAACCCGCCATGATCTCAACCGGTTAACCCTAGGGTTAACCTTAGTACAAACCCGGTTGCAACCTGATTAGCATACGGTCCTACCGATGCTGGGCCCCACTGTGGGCCCGGTATGACCTTTGCCATGCGACAGGAAGCAATCTCTTATGGCCAGCACCACCCTCGGCGTCAAAGTCGATGACGCGCTACGCGACCGCCTGAAGGCCGCCGCACAAAAGCTCAACTGCACGCCGCACTGGCTGCACAAGCAGGCAATCCTCGCCTACCTGGACAAGATCGAGCGTGGCCACCTGCCCGCCGAAATGTCCCATCTGGGCGGGGAAGAAGGCGCCGACGACGAGAGCGGCGAACATCCCGCCGCCGCCACGCCGCCGTTCTACGAGTTTGGCCAGGACGTGCAGCCGCAATCGGTGCTGCGCGCGGCCATCACGGCGGCGTATCGCCGCCCCGAGCCGGAATGCGTGCCGTTGCTGCTGGGCCAGGCCCGCATGCCGAACCTGGAAAAGGTGCATGCGATGGCCACCGACCTGGTCAAGAAGCTGCGCGGCAAGCGCACCGGCGGCGGGGTCGAGGGGCTGATCCAGGAATTCTCGCTGTCCAGCCAGGAAGGCGTGGCGCTGATGTGCCTGGCCGAGGCGCTGCTGCGCATTCCCGACCGTGCCACGCGCGACGCGCTGATCCGCGACAAGGTCGCCCGCGGCGACTGGAAGTCGCACATGGGCGGCTCGCAATCGCTGTTCGTCAACGCCGCGACCTGGGGGCTGATGATCACCGGCAAGCTGGTGGCCGTGAGCAGCGAGCAGTCGCTGTCCAAGGCGCTGACGCGCCTGATCGGCAAGGGCGGCGAGCCGCTGGTGCGCAAGGGCGTGAACATGGCCATGCGCATGATGGGCGAGCAGTTCGTGTCGGGTCAGACCATTTCCGAAGCGCTGGCCAACAACCGCAAGATGGAAAGCCGCGGTTTCCGCTATTCGTACGACATGCTGGGCGAAGCGGCCACCACGGCCGAAGACGCGGATCGCTATTACGCGTCGTACGAGCAGGCCATCCATGCCATCGGCAAGGCGGCGGCCGGCCGTGGCATCTATGAAGGCCCGGGCATCTCGATCAAGCTGTCGGCGCTGCACCCGCGTTATTCCCGCGCCCAACGCGAACGCGTCATGGCTGAACTGCTGCCGCGCGTGAAGGCGTTGACGATCCTGGCGCGCAGCTACGACATCGGCCTGAACATCGATGCCGAAGAAGCCGACCGCCTGGAAATCTCGCTGGATCTGCTGGAAGCGCTGTGCTTCACCCCTGAGCTGGAAGGCTGGAGCGGCATCGGCTTTGTCATCCAGGCCTACCAGAAGCGCGCGCCGTTCGTCATTGACTATGTCATCGACCTGGCCCGCCGCAGCCGCCACCGCGTGATGGTGCGCCTGGTCAAGGGCGCCTACTGGGACAGCGAGATCAAGCGCGCCCAGGTCGACGGCCTGGAAGGCTATCCCGTCTACACCCGCAAGGTCTACACCGACGTGGCCTACCTGGCCTGCGCCCGCAAGCTGCTGGGCGCGCCGGAAGCCGTGTACCCGCAGTTCGCCACGCACAACGCCTACACGCTGGCGGCGATCTACCAGCTGGCCGGCCAGAACTACTACCCGGGCCAGTACGAATTCCAATGCCTGCACGGCATGGGCGAGCCGCTGTACGACGAAGTGGTGGGCCCGCTGGCCCAAGGCAAGCTGAACCGCCCGTGCCGCATCTATGCGCCGGTCGGCACGCACGAAACGCTGCTGGCGTACCTGGTGCGCCGCCTGCTCGAAAACGGCGCCAACACCTCGTTCGTGAACCTGATCGGCGACGACAGCATTCCCGTCGAAACGCTGGTGGCCGATCCGGTGGACGCGGCCTCGCGCATCGTGCCGCTGGGCGCGCCGCACGAGAAGATTCCGCTGCCGCGCGAGCTTTACGGCAATCCGCAGCAAGGGGCGCGCGCCAATTCGGCCGGCCTGGACCTGAGCAACGAACATCGCCTGGGGTCGCTGTCGGCCGCGTTGTTGACCAGCGCCGCCACGCCCTGGCGCGCCGAGCCGATGCTGGGCGAGGGCGCCGATGCCTGGGATGCGGCCCGCGCGATCGAAGTGCGCAACCCCGCCAACCTGCGCGACATCGTGGGCCACGTGATCGAAGCCAACGGCGAGGAAGCCGAGGCCGCCTTGCGCGCCGCGGCCAATACGGCGCCCATCTGGCAATCGACGCCGGTGGCCGAGCGTGCGCAATGCCTGCGCCGCGCCGCCCAGTTGCTGGAAGAGCAGATGCAGACCCTGCTGGGCCTGATCGTGCGCGAAGCCGGCAAGTCGCTGCCCAATGCCATCGCCGAAGTGCGCGAGGCCGTGGACTTCCTGCGCTACTACGCGGACCAGGCCGAGCGCGAGTTCGGCAACGACACGCACCGCCCGCTGGGCACGGTGCTGTGCATCAGCCCGTGGAACTTCCCGCTGGCCATCTTCACCGGCCAGGTGGCCGCTGCCCTGGCGGCCGGCAATACCGTGCTGGCCAAGCCCGCCGAACAGACGCCGCTGATCGCGGCGCAGGCGGTGGCGATCCTGCGCGCGGCCGGCGTGCCGGCCGGCGCGGTGCAGCTGTTGCCCGGCCGCGGCGAAACCGTGGGCGCGCAACTGGTGGCCAGCCCCGGCATTCGCGGCGTGATGTTCACCGGGTCCACCGACGTGGCCCGCATCATCGCGCGCACGCTGGCCGACCGCCTGGATGACGACGGCCACACCATTCCGCTGATCGCCGAAACCGGCGGCCAGAACGCCATGGTGGTGGACTCGTCGGCGCTGTCCGAGCAGGTGGTGTTCGACGTGCTGAGTTCGGCTTTTGACTCGGCCGGCCAGCGCTGCTCGGCGCTGCGCGTGCTGTGCGTGCAGGAAGACAACGCCGACCACGTGCTGACCATGCTGCGCGGCGCGATGCGCGAACTGAGCGTGGGCAACCCCGACCGCCTGTCGGTGGACGTGGGCCCGGTGATTGACACCGAAGCCCGCAACGGGATCCAGCGCCATATCGACGCGATGCGCACGGCAGGCCACCGGGTCGACCAGGCCGAACTGAACGGCGAATGCCGCCAGGGTACGTTCGTGGCGCCCACCATCATCGAAATCGACACGGTCAGCGAATTGACGCGCGAAGTGTTCGGCCCGGTGCTGCACGTGGTGCGCTACAAGCGCGAGGAACTGGACGCCTTGCTGGATGCCATCAACGGCACCGGCTACGGCCTGACTTTCGGCGTGCATACCCGCATCGATGAAACCATCGCCCACGTGACCGGCCAGGTCCATGCGGGCAACGTCTACGTCAACCGCAACATCGTGGGCGCCGTGGTGGGCGTGCAGCCGTTCGGCGGCGAATGCCTGTCGGGCACGGGCCCCAAGGCCGGCGGCCCGCTGTATATGTACCGCCTGCTCGGCACGCGCCCCGACGGCCTGCCGCCCGCGCTGGATCCGGCGGCGCCGTTGCCGCAGCGCATCGCGCTGCCGGGCCCCACGGGCGAGACCAATACCTATATGGTCGAACCGCGTGGCGCCGTGTACTGCGTGGCGGCCACCGAGGCGGGCGCGCGGGCGCAGTGGTCGGCGGCGCGCCTGACCGGCAACCACGCCTGGTTCGCGGACACGCCCGCAGCCCAGGCGCTGCTGGCCGGGCTGGATGCCGAGCAGCAGGGCCAGGCCGGCATCCTGGCCGATGCCGAAGTCGACCAGGCCGATTACCAGGCGGTGCTGTTCGAGGGTGATGGCGATGCCTTGCGCACGCTGAATCAGCGCATTGCACAGCGTCCTGGCGCTATTCTGGCGGTGCATGGACTGACGTCGGACGCGCTGGCGGCGGGCGCGGCTTACGTGCCGGAACGCCTCTTGACCGAGCGATCCATCAGCGTCAATACGGCCGCGGCCGGCGGCAACGCCAGCCTCATGACCATCGGCTGAGCGTGACCGAGGGGTAACCCTTGGGCAACCAAGGGTTATCTCCAATATCTAGCGAGGTTGCACTGGAAGCAAAATCCGGTCGCACCTGAAGTTCGATTGCGGCAACCCGGCAATTGGATTCAAACAGAAAAGCCTGGCCCAAAAGCCCAGGAATAACAAAGCCTCATCCGACATACCGGAGGATACCCATGAAGTTTCGCACCACTTTGAAGCTTGTCGCCGCCGGCATCGCCGCCGCCAGCATGGCCGCCGCTGCCCAGGCCGCCGACGTCAAGTTCGGCTTTGCCGCGCCGCTGACCGGTCCCCAGTCGCATTACGGCGAAGACATGCAGAACGGTCTGAACCTGGCGCTGGAAGAAGCCAACAAGAAGGGCATCAAGATCGACGGCCAGCCGGCCAAGTTCGTGCTGGTGTCGCGTGATGACCAGGCCGACCCGCGCGTGGGTGTGCAGGTTGCGCAGCAACTGGTCGACGAGAACGTCGTCGGCATCCTGGGTCACTTCAATTCGGGCACCACGATCCCCGCGTCGCGCGTCTACCATGAAGCCGGCCTGCCGCAGATCGCCATGGCCACGTCGCCCGAATACACCAAGCAGGGCTACGAAACCACGTTCCGCATGATGACCAGCGACACCCAGCAGGGCGCCGCGGTCGGCAAGTTCATGGTGCAAAGCCTGAAGGCCAAGAAGGTCGCGATCATCGACGACCGCACCGCCTACGGCCAAGGCCTGGCGGACGAAGTCGAGAAGGCCGTCAAGGCCGCCGGCGGCCAGGTGGTTCGCCGCGAATACACGACCGACAAGGCCAACGACTTCACGGCCATCCTGACCAACATCAAGGGCTCGGCGCCCGACGCCATCTTCTACGGCGGCCTGGATGCGCAGTCCGGCCCCATGAAGCGCCAATTGGCCACGCTGGGCCTGAAGTCGCCGCTGGTTTCGGGTGAAATGACCCGCAGCGACACCTTCATCAAGCTGGCTGGCGACGCCGCCGATGGCACCTTTGCCTCGCTGGCCGGCGTGCCGCTGGACAAGATGGCCGCGGGCAAGGATTTCGAAAAGCGCTACCAGGAACGCTTCAAGAAGGCCCCCGGCGTGTACGCGCCCTACGCCTATGACGGCGCCTGGAACATGATCAGCGCCATCGAAGCCGCCGGCTCGGCCAAGCCCGAGAAGTACCTGCCGGAACTGGCCAAGCTGAACCGCAAGGGCGCCACCAGCGAACACATCGCCTACGACAAGAACGGCGATCTGAAGGAAATCTCGGTCACCATCTACGAAGTCAAGAATGGCAAGTGGGAGATGGTCGAGACGATGGTCAGCCAGGCCAACTGAGGCTGCTGCACCCGGCCAGGTCGCGGCTGCGCCGCCCCTGGCCATTGACACCCGCCCGCGCCGCCCGGCGCGGGGGTGCGCCACAACGGTGGCGGCCCCGCGGGTGCGCCGCGCGCGAGATGCGCGCGATTTTTCCAGGCTTATTCTGCGGCCCCTATGGATATCTTCATTCAACAACTGATTAACGGCGTCACGCTCGGCAGCGTGTACGCCCTGGTCGCCCTTGGCTACACCATGGTGTACGGCATCATCGGGCTGATCAACTTCGCGCATGGCGATGTCGTCATGATCGGCGCGATGGCCGCGACGACGATCGCCATCTCGCTGGTGGGCGGCGATCCGTCCACGTCCGCGTTCGTGGTGCTGGGCCTGGGCCTGCTGGTGTCCGTGCCGCTGTGCATGGCGGTGGGCTGGACGGCCGAGCGCGTGGCCTACCGGCCGCTGCGCCGGGCACCACGCCTGGCCGCGCTGATCACCGCCATCGGCGTGTCGATCATCCTGCAGAACGTGGCGATGATGGGCTGGGGCCGCAACTACCTGAACTTTCCGCAGGTGTTGACCCCGCAGGTGTTCGAGATCTTCGGCGCCCGCATGAGCACGCTGCAGATCGCCATCGTGGTGATCGCCGCGCTGATCATGGGCGGCCTGCTGGCGGTGGTGCACAAGACCCGCCTGGGTACCGCGATGCGCGCCACCGCGCAGAACCGCGAAGTGGCCGGTCTGATGGGCGTGAACATCAACACCGTCATTTCGGCGGCGTTCCTGATCGGTTCGGCGCTGGCCGCCGTGGCCGGCATGATGGTCGCCACCTACTACGGCGTGTCGCAGTACACCATGGGCTTCATGCTGGGGCTGAAGGCCTTCACGGCCGCGGTGCTGGGCGGCATCGGCAACCTGGTCGGTGCGATGGCCGGGGGCCTGTTGCTGGGCATCATCGAATCGCTGGGCGCCGGCTACATCGGCGACCTGACCGGCGGTTTCCTGGGCAGCCACTACCAGGACGTTTTCGCGTTCTTCGTGCTGGTGCTGGTGCTGATCTTCCGTCCGTCCGGCCTGCTGGGCGAGCGCGTGGGAGACCGGGCATGAGCGGCGCCATGAAACACAGCGGGCTGTCGACCCGCAACCTGATCGGCATTGCGCTGATCGGCATCGTGCTGGCGGTGCTGCCGTTCGTGATCGGCATGGCCGGCCAGAGCTGGGTCCGCATCCTGAACTTCGCGTTGCTGTACGTGATGCTGTCGCTGGGCCTGAACATCGTGGTGGGCTTTGCCGGGCTGCTGGACCTGGGCTATATCGCGTTCTATGCGGTGGGCGCCTACACCTGGGCGCTGCTGGCTTCGCCGCACTTCGGGCTGCACCTGCCGTTCTGGGCGATCCTGCCGATCGCGCTGGCGGTGGCATGCCTGTTCGGGGTGCTGCTGGGGGCGCCGACGCTGAAATTGCGGGGCGACTACCTGGCCATCGTGACGTTGGGGTTTGGCGAGATCATCCGCATCTTCCTGAACAACCTGAACGCACCGGTCAACATCACCAACGGGCCGCAGGGCATCAACCGCATCGATACGTTCAAGGTGGGCGAATTCGCGTTCGGCCGCACGGAAAGCCTGCTGGGCATCCGCGTGACCGGGCCGGAGAAGTACTACTACCTGCTGTTGGCGCTGACGCTCATCATCATCCTGGTGTGCGTGCGCCTGCAGAATTCGCGCATCGGCCGCGCCTGGGAAGCGATTCGTGAAGACGAGATCGCGGCCAAGGCCATGGGCATCAATACCCGCAACATCAAGCTGCTGGCCTTTGCCATGGGCGCTTCGTTCGGCGGCGTGGCGGGCGCGCTGTTCGCGTCGATGCAGGGCTTTGTCAGCCCCGAGAGCTTCTCGCTGATGGAATCCATTTCCATCCTGTGCATGGTGGTGCTGGGCGGCATGGGGCATATCCCCGGCGTGATCCTGGGCGCCCTGATCCTGGCCGCATTGCCCGAGTTCCTGCGGGCCGTGGTCGAACCGGTGCAGCACATGCTGTTCGGCGCCGTAGTGCTGGACCCCGAAGGCATCCGCATGCTGCTGTTCGGCCTGGCCATGGTGTGCGTCATGCTGTTCCGCCCCGCGGGCCTGTGGCCGTCGGCCGTGCGCAAGCGCGAGCTGGCCACCAAGACCCAGGGAGGTGCGGCATGAGCAAACTGCTGCAAGCCCAGGGCCTGGGCAAGCGTTTCGGCGGCCTGCAGGCCTTGTCGGACGTCAGCTTCGATATCGAGCAGGGCGAGATCTACGGCCTGATCGGCCCGAACGGCGCGGGCAAGACCACGCTGTTCAACGTGCTGACCGGCCTGTACATCCCCGAAGACGGTTCGTGCACGTTCAACGGCCAATCGATGTCGGGCAAGAAGCCGCACGAGGTGGCGCACGCAGGCCTGGCGCGCACCTTCCAGAACATCCGCCTGTTCGCCAACCTGAGCGCGATCGAGAACGTGATGATCGGCCGCCACATGCGTACCCGCGCCGGTGTGCTGGGCGCCGTGTTCCGCACCCGCGGTACGCGCGCCGAAGAGGCCGCCATCGAGGCCCGCGCGCAGGAACTGCTGGATTACGTGGGCATCGGCCACCGCGCCAACGACGTGGCGCGCTCGCTGCCTTACGGCGACCAGCGCCGCCTGGAAATCGCCCGCGCGCTGGCGACCGATCCGAAGCTGCTGGCGCTGGATGAACCGGCCGCCGGCATGAACGCGTCGGAAACCGTGGTGCTGCGCAAGCTGATCGAAAAGATCCGCGGTGACGGCGTGACGGTGCTGCTGATCGAACACGACATGAAATTGGTCATGGGCCTGTGCGATCGCGTGCTGGTGCTGGAATACGGCAAGGTGCTGGCCATGGGCAAACCCGCCCAGGTGCAGCGCGACCCCAAGGTCATCGAAGCGTATCTGGGCGCGGGCGCCGCCCAGGATCCGCTGATTCATCAGGAGCGCCCGGCATGACGACGGCAAGCAAACCCCTACTGGAACTGCGCGGCCTGCAGGTCGCGTACGGCGGCATCCGCGCGGTGCGCGGCATCGACCTGCGCGTGGACGAAGGCGAGCTGGTCTGCCTGATCGGCGCCAACGGCGCCGGCAAGAGCACGACCCTGCGCGCCATCTGCGGCCTGGTGCCGCTGGCCGGCGGCGAAGTGCTCTACGGCGGCAAGTCCATCGGCGGGCAGAAGTCGCACGAACTGGTGCGCCAGGGCCTGGTGATGGTGCCCGAGGGCCGCGGCATCTTCGGCCAGCTGACCATCGAGGAAAACCTGGCGATGGGCGCGTACATCCGGCGCGATGCGGCGCAGGTGCGGCAGGACACGGACCGCGTGTTCACGCTGTTCCCGCGCCTGGCCGAACGCCGCAAGCAGGCGGCCGGCACGCTGTCGGGCGGCGAGCAGCAGATGGTGGCCATGGGCCGCGCGATGATCGCGCGCCCCAAGCTGCTGCTGCTGGACGAGCCGTCCATGGGCCTGGCGCCGCTGATGGTCGAGAAGGTCTTCGAGGTGGTGCGCACCATCGCCAGCGAAGGCGTGACGATCTTGCTGATCGAGCAGAACGCCCGCCTGGCGCTGGAAAACAGCCACCGCGGCTACGTGATGGAATCCGGCGAGATCACGCTGTCGGGTCCGGCGCGTGACATGCTGCATGACCCGAAGGTGCGTGCAGCCTATCTGGGTGAAGTCGAAGAGGTGTAAAAAAAACCGGCGCAAGCCGGTTTTTTTTACCTTAAGCGGGTTGCGCCACGACCCGCTCACGCCCGATCAGCAGGGCGATGACGGCAGCGATCAGGCCGGTGGCGCCCGCGGCAACGAAGGCCATCAGGTAGCTGCCTTGCGATTCGCGCACCAGCCCCGCCATCCAGGCCGCGCTGGCCGCGCCCAGCTGGTGGCCGGCCACGATCCAGCCGAACACGATGGGGGCCTCGCGGTCGCCGAAGGCTTCGGTGGCCAGGCGCAGCGTGGGCGGCACGGTGGCGATCCAGTCCAGGCCGAAGAACACCGCGAAAATCGCCAGGCTGTAGAACGAAAAGTCGGAATACGGCAGGTAGATCAGCGCCAGCCCCCGCAGCGCGTAGTACACGAACAGCAGCTTGCGCGGATCGTAGCGGTCCGTGAGCCAGCCCGACGCGGTGGTGCCGAAGAGATCAAAGATGCCCATGATCGCGAGCAGGCCGGCGGCTTGCACTTCGGGCATGCCATGGTCGCCGCAAAGTGCGATCAGGTGCGTGCCGACCAGGCCGTTGGTGGTGAAGCCGCAGATGAAGAAGGTGGCGAACAAAAACCAGAACGTGCGGGTCTTGGACGCCCTGGCCAGGGCGCCGAAGGTGGCGGCCACCATGCCGGTGCGCGGCGCGGCGGGGGCGGGCGGGGCGTGCGGGTCGCTGCCGAACGGCACCAGGCCGACGCTGGCGGGGCGGTCGGGCACCAGCCACCAGGCCAGCGGCATCAGGGCGGCGGCCGCGGCGGCAACCGTCCAGACCACCCGGGTCCAGTCGCCGGACGAGGCCAGGGCGGCCAGGACGGGCAGGAAGATCAGCGTGCCGGTGGCCGTGCTGGCGGTGAGCAGGCCCATCATCAGGCCGCGATGCTTGGTGAACCAGCGATTGACCACGGTGGCGCCCATGACCACGGCCACCGCGCCCGAACCGATACCCGAGAACACGCCCCAGGTCATCAGCAGGTGCCAGGGCTGCGTCATGTACGCGCTGACTGCGCTGGACGCCGCCATCAGCGACAACGAAAAGATCAGCACGCGGCGCAGGCCGAAGCGTTCCATCGCCGCGGCGGCGAACGGGCCCACCAGGCCATACAGGAAAATGCCGACAGCGGCCGCGAACGAGGTCGAGCTGCGGCTCCAGCCAAAGCTTTCTTCCAGCGGCACCAGCAGGACGCTGGGCGAGGACCGCAGTCCGGCCGACACGAGCAGGGCCAGGAACACCACTGCGACCACGACAAAAGCGTACTTTTGCCCGGCGCGGCGGAAGGGGACGGGGGGTTGGGCTATACTCATGTTACTGACCGGTACGTATTGAGGTTTGCGAATAGTACGTACCGGTCAGTAACATCGTCAAGTTTTTTTTGGCGGCCCTGTTTACAGGAAAAGGAGCATTCGCATGGCCAGTAAATCCGGGTCGGCGGACAAGGCAACCGCCGCGTCCTCCCACGCAAAGCCGCTGCTTGCGGCCGATCGCATCCGCAAGACTGCGCGCGAGATGTTCTACCGCGACGGCATCCGGGCGGTGGGCGTGGACGCCATCGTCAACCAGGCCGGCGTCACCAAGCCCAGCCTGTACCGCAGCTTCTCGTCCAAGGACGAGCTGGCCGCGACCTACCTGCGCGATTACGAGGCCGAGTTCTGGGGACGTTTCGATGCGGCCTGCAATGCGCATCCCGGGGATCCGCAGGCGCAATTACGTGCCTACCTGTCGGGCCTGGGCGTGCGTGCGGTGCAGAACGGTTACCGCGGCTGCGGGCTCACCAATGCCGCGGTGGAATACCCCGAGGACGGCCATCCCGCGCGCGTGGTGGCGGTCGAACACAAGGTGGAGCTGCGCCGCCGCTTGACCGCGATGGCGGCGGAAATGGGGGCGCCGGACCCTGCCGCGTTGGGCGACGGGCTGCTGCTGCTGATCGAAGGGGCGTTCGTCTCGAGCCAGTTGTTCGGCGAGGGCGGCCCGGCCGGGCGCGTCGCCGACATGGCCGACAAGCTGATCGCCGCCCATGTGGGCTGCCGTCAGGGCTGATCGTCACCTGTTGCGCTGCACAAAAATAGTGCCAGATATGGTGCCTGTGCACTATCATGGTGGTGTTTGTACCCATTGCGCAACGGCAAAAATAGTGTCAAGCAATTTATATTGCGACGCAGCAAACGCGGATCTAACATGAAGTCGTGTTGTTCCCCATCGCGCTTTCTCAAGGAGAGAATCATGAGCGATACCGCGTTGAAAAATGCCCGCATGTCGGATGCGCTGGAGCGGTCCCTGATCCGCGAGGCCATCAAGGCGGAAACCCTGTCCGGCCCGTTTTCCCGCATGGGTTGGCGCCGGCTGAAGCTGCGCCTGGCCAGGCTGGGCGGCGCCGTTGGCGAAGTGCTGCACGACATGGACGCCGGCCGTCGCCAGCACCCGGTCGTCTCCGCCCGCCGCTAAGGTTCCGGCAGGGCTCCAGAAAAAACGCCAGCGCAAGCTGGCGTTTTTTTATGGCCGAAGGCGGCGTGCGATCACACCACCATGTCGACCAGCAGGTAGCCGTCCAGCAGCACGATGCCGACGGTGGCGATGACGGCGGCCCAGGCCCAGGCGCCGCGCAGCGCATGGTGGCCCATCAGGCTCTTGCGGCAGGCCAGCAGCACCAGCGGCCCCAGGGCGAAGGGCAGGGCCAGGCTGAGAATGACCTGGCTCAGCACCAGCAGTTCGTCGGGATCCTGGCCGCCCGTGAAGATCAGCAGGCCCACGGCCGCGGCGCCGGCGATCAGCCGCGTGGCCAGCGCGCGGCGGCGGTCGGACCAGTTGCTGCGCACCTGGAAGCCCTGCGACAGGATGCGGCCGGCCAGCACGCCGGTGATGGTGGAGCTTTGCCCGGCGGCATACAGCGCCACCGCGAACACGATGGCCGCGCCGATGCCCAGCGTGTGGCCGATGACGGCGTGGGCATCATCCAGGCTGGAGACGATCATGCCCGAGCCGGACAGGGACGCGGCGGCGACGATCATGATGGCCGAGTTGATCAGCATGGCCACGCCCAGCGACACCACGGTGTCGTTGCGCGCTACCCGCATGGCCATGTCGCGGGCGTCGGCCGGCAGCGCCCGGGCGCGTTGCGCCAGCGAGCCGGAATGCAGGTACAGGTTGTGCGGCATCAGGGTCGCGCCCAGGATGCCCAGCGCGATCAGAAAGCCTTGCGGGTTGCGCAGCGCCTGGCCCGTCTGGGTGATGCCGTGCGCCACTTCCGTCCAGGCCGGATTGGCCTTGAACAGCAGGAACACGAACGAGGCCGCCACGATCGACAGCAGCACGGCGATGACGCGCTCGTGGCGATCGGCGTTGCCGCGGGTCAGGGCCAGCACGGCAAACGTGCCCACGCCCGTAACGGCCACGCCGCCGATCAGCGGCAGGTTGAACAGCAGGCGCAGCGCGATGGCGCCGCCGATCAGTTCGGCCAGCGCGGTAGCCAGGATGGCGGCTTCGCCGGCCAGCCAGGCGGCCTTGGACATGCGCGGGGAAAGATGGCGGGCGGTGAGGGTGGCCAGGTCTTCGCCGGTGGCCAGCGCCAGGCGCGACACCAGCACCTGGAAACCCAGCGCCAGGATGGCCGAGGCGATGACCACCAGCAGCAAGCCATAGCCGAAGCCGCTGCCGCCGGCGATGTCGGTGGCCCAGTTGCCCGGATCGATGTAGCCCACGGCCACCAGGATGCCCGACCCGACCACCCGGCGCAGGTTGGCCGTCACCTGGGCGTCTTGTGCGTACGCCGCCTTGCCGCCAGAGATCGCATAAATGAATCGGGTCATGATTTTTCCTGAGAATGGTTCTCATTTTCCATAACTCGGGCATGACCGTCAAATTGATTTTCAGCAAGCCGGGGATAGGGCGGCCCAATGGCGCCGCCCTATCCCGGCCTGGCGGGCCGGTCAGGACTTGAGCTTGGCGTCCATGGTGATCTTGGCGTTCAGCACCTTGGAAACGGGGCAGCCTTTTTCAGCCTTGCGGGCAGCGTCTTCAAACGCCTGGGCCGACGCGCCGGGAATGACGGCTTCGACGGTCAGGTGCACGGCGGTGATGGCAAAGCCGTCGTCGGCCTTGTCCAGCGTGACCTCGGCCTTGGTGTCCAGGCTTTGCGCCACCAGGCCGGCTTCGCCCAGGATGTTGGACAGCGCCATGGTGAAGCAGCCGGCGTGGGCGGCGCCCAGCAATTCTTCGGGGTTGGTGCCCGGGGTGTCGCCAAAGCGGGTATTGAAGCCGTAGGGCTGGCTCTTGAGCGCGCCGCTCTGCGTGGAAATCGTGCCCTTGCCCGTCTTCAGATCGCCCGACCAGGCGGCGGTTGCGGTTTTCTTCATGCGTTGACTCCTGTAGAGGGGAACGCGCCCGTCGCGGACGCGTCCGGTGGGGGAGGCGGGCCGTTGGGGCGGCGCCGCGCAATGCCGAATGGGCATGGACCATGATACGGCGGCGGCGTGGCGCGGATGCGCATGGCAGCCCCACGCAACGGCAAGCCGATGTAACGGTTGCGGTCGCTACGCCTTGCCAGCGCGGCACCGCGCCGTCACACTTCGCCCTGGCTCAACCCGAACAGGCATTGGATACAGATGGTAGTGATCGACACCGAACAAACCCGCCGCGCATTGTCGTTCGACGCGGCGATTCCGGCTTTGCGCGAGGCCTTTCGCCAAGGCGCCCACGTGCCGCCGCGCCACGTGCATGCCATTGAATCGGGCGGTGCGCACGGCACGACGCTGATCATGCCGGCCTGGAACGAGCAGGGCTATTTCGGCGTCAAGGTCATCAACATCTTTCCTGAAAACACACGTCAGTCTTTGCCGGGCCTGCACGCCACCTACAACCTGTACAGCGCGCGCACCGGCGTGCCGCTGGCGCAGGTCGACGGCGACCAGGTCACGGTGTTCCGCACCGCCGGCGCCGCGGCGCTGGGCGCCTCGTACCTGGCCCGGCCCGATGCGCGGGTGCTCACCATCGTTGGCTCCGGCCGCATCGCCGGGCTGGTGGCTCAGGCCATGCGCACCGTGCGCCCCATCGACAAGGTGCTGGTCTGGAATCTGCGCCCGGCCGGCGCCGACGCGCTGGCGGCCGCGCTGCGCGAACAGGGCTTCGATGCCACCAGCACGCCAGAGCTCGAACAGGCCGTGCGCCAGTCCGATATCGTCAGCTGCGCCACGCTGTCCACCGAACCGCTGGTGCGCGGCGCCTGGCTGCGCCCGGGTACCCACCTTGACCTGATCGGCAGCTTCAAGCCCGACATGATCGAAACCGACACCGCCTGCTTTGACGGCACGACGGTCTACGTGGATACCGACGAAGCCCCCACCAAGGCCGGTGATCTGCTGGCCGCATTCCAGGCCGGCGTGCTGGCGCGGGAAGGCATCCGCGGCACGCTCACCGACCTGGTGCAGGGGCGAGCCCCGGGGCGCACCGATCCGCGCGAAATCACCGTGTTCAAGGCCGTGGGCAGCGCCCTCGAAGACCTGACGCTGGCCGCGCTTGTCTACGAGGCCCGCGCCGGTCAGGCAAAATAGCGGCATCCGCTTTTCTTCCTTTCCGCGAGTTGCCGTCATGTCCCGCACTTTTCTCCGTTACGCCTGCGCGGTCGCGCTGGTCGTCCCCGCCTTGTCTGCCCGTGCCGACATCGTCATCGGTGTGGACGTGTCCACCACCGGCCCGGCCGCGGCGATCGGCATCCAGACCAACAACGCGATCCGCCTGTGGCCGGCCACGCTGGGCGGCCAGCCGGCGCGCTACGTGGTGCTGGACGACGGCACCGACGTCAGCCGGGCCGTCAAGAACCTGCGCAAGCTCACGTCCGAAGACAAGGTCGACGCCATCGTCGGGCCCAACACCACCGCCGCGGCCCTGGCTGCGCTGGACGTGCTGGCCGAAACGCGCACGCCGATGATCGCGCTGGCCGCGTCCAGCGTCATCGTCGAGCCGTTGTCCGACCCCAAGCGCGCATGGGCCTTCAAGATGCCCCAGAACGATTCGCTGATGGCGACGGTGCTGGTCGAAGACATGAAAAAGAAAGGTCTGAAGAACGTGGCCTTCATCGGCTTTGCCGATTCCTACGGCGACAGCTGGTGGAAGGAATTCTCGGCCGCCGCCGGCTCCGACCTGAAGATCGTGGCGCAAGAACGCTTCCAGCGCACCGACGCGTCGGTGGTGGGGCAGGTGCTCAAGGTCATCGCCGCCAAGCCCGATGCCGTGCTGATCGCGGGCGCCGGCACGCCGTCGGCCCTGCCGCAGAAGACGCTGCTTGAACGCGGCTACACCGGCACCATCTACCAGACCCACGGCATCGGCACGCTCGAATTCCTGCAGGTCGGCGGCAAGGACGTCGAAGGCACGCTGTTCCCCACCGGCCCGGGCGTGGTGGCGCGCGAGCTGCCGGACTCGAGCCCGGTCAAGAAGGTGGCTGTGGCCTTTGCCGACCAATACGAACGCCAGTACGGCGCCAACACGCTGACTCAGTTCGCCGGCGATGCTTACGGCGCCTGGATGCTGCTGGATTCCGCCGTGGCGCGCGCCCTCAAGACCGGCGCCAAGCCCGGCACGCCGGAATTCCGCGCGGCCCTGCGCGATGCCCTGGAAAACACCCGCGACCTGATCGTGCCCAATGGCGTGCTCAATATCTCGAAAGACAATCACCAGGGCTTTGACGAGCGCGCCCGCGTCATGGGCGTCGTGCGCGACGGCAAGTTCTCGTACGCGCAATAGGGGCCTCATCAGTAAAAATGGGGGCGAAAAATGGGGACGACATAGTCGTCTACCCTTCGTAACGTGTTCTAACCTGTCATAGGGCAGCGCACGGGAAAAGCAGGCTTCGGCCTGCTTTTTTTCGTTCATATCATTAGAGGTGAAATGATTTAATGTCGTATCATTTTTAGCGAAGCCATGTACCTAGAAATAAATTCGGGAGAAAAAGACCATGACCCTGCAAACCACCCGCCGCCTGCTGCTGGCCCTGAGCCTGGGCTTGTTGGCCGCCTGCTCGGACTCCGGCGGCGACAAGACCGCGGCCGGCAAGGCCCCCGCGGCCGCCAACACGCTGGAAGCCGCCAAGGCGGCCGGCAAGATCCGCATCGGCTATGCCAATGAGGCCCCGTTTGCCTTCATGGACAGCAAAGAGGCCAAGGTCACGGGCGAGTCGGTCGAGATTGCGCGGGTGGTGCTCAAGCGCATGGGCATCAATGAGGTCGAAGGCGTGCTGACCGAGTTCGGCTCGCTGATTCCCGGGTTGCAGGCCAAGCGTTTCGACATCATCGCGGCGGGCATGTACGTGACGCCCGAACGTTGCGGCCAGGTGGCGTTTTCCGACCCCACCTATGGCGTGGGCGAGGCCTTCCTGGTCAAGCAGGGCAACCCCAAGAACCTGCACAGCTACGAAGACGTGGTGAAGAACCCCGACGCCAAGCTGGGCGTGGTGGTGGGCGCGATCGAAGGCGAGTACGCCTCCAAGGTCAAGGTGCCACCCGGCCAGGTGGTGGTGTTTCCCGATGCGGTCAGTGCGCTGTCCGGCGTGCAGGCGGGCCGCGCCGACGCCTATGCGGCCACCGCTCTCACCATCAACGACCTGATGGGCAAGACCGATGCCGGCAGCGGCCTGGAAAAGGCCGACCCGTTCACCGATCCGGTGATCGATGGCAAGGGCGTGCGCGGCTACGGCGCCTACGCCTTCCGCCCCGACGACAAGGCTTTTGCCGATGCCTTCAACGCCGAGCTGGCCAAGTTCATCGGCACCGAAGAGCACAAGCAACTGGTGGCGCCGTTCGGCTTCACGCCGCAGGAATTGCCCAACGGCGTCACGGCCGCCAAGCTCTGCGCCGGCCAATAGGAGGCGCCGATGCCGCTCATATCCGAACATATCGCCGAGCTGGTGCCGCCGCTGCTCGAAGGGCTGGCAGTGACGCTGGAAATCATGGCGGGTGCCGTGGTGCTGGCCGTGCCGCTGGCGCTGGCCGCGGGCATCGGGCGCCTGTCGACGCTTCGGCCCGTGCGCTGGGTGGCCTCGATCTATGTCGAGGTCTTTCGCGGCACGTCGGCCCTGGTGCAGCTGTTCTGGTTCTATTTCGTGCTGCCGCTGTTCGGCGTGCAACTGCCGGCCATGCTGGTGGGCATCGTGGTGCTGGCCCTGAATGCCGGCGCCTACGGCGCGGAAGTGGTGCGCGGCGCAATCCGCGCCGTGCCGCCGGGCCAGCGCGAGGCGGGCGTTGCGTTGAACCTGACCCGCGGCCAGATCATGCGCCGCATCGTCGTGCCGCAGGCCATTCCGGCCATGCTGCCGCCGGCCGGCAACCTGTTGATCGAACTGCTCAAGAACACCGCGCTGGTGTCGCTGATCACCATCACCGACCTGACCTTCCGCGGCCAGCTGCTGCGCAGCGAAACCCTGCGCACCACCGAGATCTTCACCTTGATGCTGCTGATGTACTTCGCGGTGGCGCTCTTGATCACGGCCGGCGTGCGGCTGCTTGAACGGAGGGTCCGCGTCCGATGAAACCGATATTCGACTGGTCCTTCGCACTGGAGATCCTGCCCACCCTGGGCTCGGCGCTGATCATCACCATCCAGGCCACCGTGCTGGGCATGCTGGTGGCCGTGACGCTGGGCCTGGCGCTGGCCCTGATGCGGCGCTCGCGCCTGGCGATCGTGTCGCTGCCCACGGCATTCGTGATCGAGTTCGTGCGCAGCACGCCGCTGCTGGTGCAGATGTATTTCCTCTTCTACGTGATGCCGCTGACCGGGGTGCAGATGTCGCCGCTGGCGACCGGCATCGTGGCGCTGGGGCTGCACTACGCGACCTATTGCGCCGAGGTCTACCGCGCCGGCATCGAGGCGGTGCCGCGCGGCCAGCTGGAAGCCGCCCGCGCCCTGAACATGTCGCCCTGGCGTACCGCCGTCGGCGTGGTGCTGCCGCAGGCGATTCCGCCGGTGGTACCGGCGCTGGGCAATTACCTGGTGGCCATGTTCAAGGACACGCCGCTGCTGTCCGCCATCACCGTGGTGGAACTGCTGCAGCAAAGCAAGATGATCGGCTCCAGCACCTTCCGCTACACCGAGCCCCTGACCCTGGTCGGCGTGCTGTTCCTGGTGCTCAGCCTGGTCGCGGCCTGGGGCGTGCGTGGCCTGGAGGCCCGACTGCAACGATACGGAGGAAAGCGATGAGCGCAAGCGTCACCATCAAGAACCTGCACAAGCGCTACGGCGAACTCGAGGTGCTGCGCGGCATCAACCTGGAGATCCCGGCCGGCCAGACCGTCGCGGTGATCGGCCCGTCGGGCTCGGGCAAGTCGACCCTGCTGCGTGTCCTGATGACGCTGGACCGGCCCACCAGCGGCGATATCGAGATCGATGGCCAGGCCATGTGGACCGACGAACAGGGCCGTCCGGCCGGAGCCAATTCCGACCACCTGCGGCGCGTGCGCGGCAAGATCGGCATGGTGTTCCAGCACTTCAACCTGTTCCCTCACATGACCGCGCTGGGCAACACCATGGAAGCGCCGGTGCACGTGCTGGGCATGTCGCGCGACCAGGCCCGCGAGCGCGCCGTGGAATACCTGGACATGGTGGGGCTGGGCGACAAGCTGGATGTCTATCCGGCGCAGTTGTCGGGTGGGCAGAAGCAGCGCGTCGGCATCGCCCGCGCCTTGGCGATGTGCCCCGAGATCATGCTGTTCGACGAAGTGACGTCGGCGCTGGACCCGGAGCTGGTGGGCGGCATCCTGCAGATCCTGCGCGACCTGGCGGCCCGGCGCAGCATGACGATGATCATCGTCACCCACCAGATGAAATTCGCCGAACGCAGCTCCGACCGCACCCTGTTTTTCGACGAGGGCAACATCGTCGAGGACGCCGAGTCGCAGACACTGTTCAGCGCGCCCAAAGAGGCGCGAACCCGCCAGTTCCTGGATAGCGTCATCGAAGGCCAGTAGCGCGGCCGGGCCGCAGGCGGCGCGCGCCGCCTGCATCGTCCGCCAGCGCGCGGCGCGACCAGGGCGTTGATGCGTCTGTGTCCCGCAGTCAGAACCCCCGCCGTTTAACCCTGTTGCGTCCGTTGGGATTTCCCGCCGGGCACGCCGGGCGGCGCTATGCTGTGCATCCGCGTCCATCGCCCGGAGTTCTTCGCATGAGTCACCTGTTCAGTCCCACGTCAGTCGGCAATGTCGACCTGGTCAATCGCATCGTCATCGCGCCCATGTGCGAGTACTCGGCCGACGAGGGCCGGGCCACTGATTGGCACATGATCCACCTGGGCCACCTGGCCCTGTCGGGGGCGGCGCTGCTGTTCACCGAAGCGACCGCGGTCGAGGCCGACGGCCGTATTTCCCCGGGCGACCTGGGGCTGTGGTCGGACGAGACCGAGGCCGCGCTGGGCCGGGTGGTGCAGGCGGTGCGGCGCTATTCTCCGATCAAGCTGGGCATTCAATTGGGCCATGCGGGCCGCAAGGCGTCCAGCCATGCGCCCTGGGAAGGCGGCCAGCTGGTGCCGCCCGAGCAGGGCGGCTGGCAGGGCTGGGCGCCGTCGGCGATTGCCCACAACGCGTCCGAGCCGCCGCCGCGCGCGCTGGACGCGGCCGGCCTGGCGCGGGTGCGCGATGCCTTCGTGGACAGCGCCCGCCGTGCCATCCGTCTGGGTTTCGACGCGATCGAGCTGCATGCCGCCCACGGCTACCTGCTGCACCAGTTCCTGTCGCCCCTGGCCAATCAGCGCGATGACGAATACGGCGGCTCGCTGGAAAACCGCATGCGCTTTCCGCTGGAAGTCTTCCGCGCGGTGCGCGAGGTGACCCCGGCGTCGGTGGCGCTGGGCGTGCGCGTGTCGGCGACCGATTGGGTCGACGGCGGCTGGGACCTGGAACAGACCCAGGCCTTTGCACTGCGCATCAAGGAACTGGGGGGCGAGTTCATCGACGTCTCCAGTGGCGGCGTGTCGTCGCAGCAGAAGATACCGGTGGGGCCGAATTACCAGGTGCCGTTCGCCGACGCGATCAAGCGCGAAGTCGGCTTGCCCACCATCACCGTGGGCCTGATCACCGAGGCCCAGCAGGCCGAGGACATCCTGGCCAATGGCCAGGCCGACATGGTGGCCCTGGCCCGCGGCATGCTGTACGACCCGCGCTGGCCGTGGCATGCTGCCGCGCAACTGGGCGGCCAGGTCAGTGCGCCGCGCCAATATTGGCGGTCGCAGCCGCGCGAGCAGAAAGAACTGTTCGGCGAAACGCGCTTCGGCCAGCGCTAGCCGCCGCAGCGGAGCCGGGCGACGTACGCGAGTCCGCCACCCAGACCGATCCGCCATGAAAAACGCCGCTTTGAAAAGCGGCGTTTTTCATGTGGCCTTGCGGCGAAGCGCGAGCCTTACAGCTTGGCGTAGGCGGCTTCCAGATCGCGATGCAGCAGGTCGGCAAAGCCGGCTTGCGAGGCATCGTGTTGCGACAGCAGGCGGGCCAGCACGACGTTGTCTTCTTCGCCGTTCCAGATCTTGATGTAGGTGCCTTCCTTGTAGCCGTGTTGCTGGCGGAAGATGTTCAGCACGTTCTTGGACACGTACTGGGTATAGGCATCGTTCCAGGTCATCTCGCAGGCCGTCATGCTCTGTTCCAGCAGCTTGAAGCTGGCGCGGCCGCAGACGGCCAGGCCGCCGATCAGTTCCAGCAGTTCCGGCACGGTCAGGCTGGCCAGCGCGTAGCTCTTGCCATCGAGTGTGACCGAGGCCGGGCCGGCCAGGTCGGCCACCAGCGCGGCAGCGGCCGCGCCGACGTCGCCCTTGGCCTGCACGATGGTGTGCGACAGGTAGAAATGCAGGATGTCGACCAGTTCCATCTGCACCTGGGGCAGATCGATGGTCTGCTTTTTCCACCACTTCCAGCCGTAGTGCTCGAGCGCCTCGGCGGATTCGACGAAGGCGGCGCGCAGGAAGCGGGCGCCGCCATTGATCCAGTCCGGATTGATCATGCTGTTCAAGTCGCCTTGCAGCTTCAGCATCGTGGCCGCCTGGGCCTGGTTCAATCCGACAACGTTGTTCACTTTCACTCCGGTATTCATGGGGTCTTTCGACGGCGGCGGAAATGTTAGCACCATTGCGTGGGGTGCCAGGCGCCGCCGTCCGCGTTCAGCCGTCCTTGCGGTACGAGGTGGTCTTGAGCGGCGGCAGTTTGCCCAGCGGCTGCTTGCGCGGATCGCGCGCGCCGCTGGCGGCCTTGAACAGCATGAACGCGAAGAACGCCAGGAACACCGCCGGCATCAGCTCGTCCAGGTCGAAGTGCGGTGAGCGCAGTGCCTTGAACGCGATATTGACCGCGGCCCAGCCGGCGATGGCGCCGGCGATGGTCAGGAAGATGCCCAGCTTGCGCTGGCGCGCGCGCTTGGCCATGGACACCGTGGCGGCGTCTTCCTGGCCGGGCACCCCCACCAGCGGCGCGGGTTCGGCGCGGCGCGATTGCAGCGGCGGGGGCGCGGATTTGCCCCAGGTCAGGTCGTACAGCGAATCCTTGGTGGAACCGCTCGGCGGGGCCGAGGGCGTGGCGGCCGGGGTGCTGGCCTGGCGGCGGGTTTCGGCCTTGTCGGGCACGCGGCCGGGCGAAGCGCCGCCGGCCCGTGACAGGTTCTCGACGTAGCGCGCGAAGTCGCCGTTTTTCGGCTCCATATCTATTGCCATGCTGTTCTCCGGGCTGGGCCTGATGACGACGGATCGGCCCTAATTGCCGCGGCGCGCTCGCGCCGGCTGCCGGCGTTTGCGCATCATCGCGACCAGAAGCCCGAATCCTAGCAGCACTGAGAAGCCCGCGCCGATCATCATGGCGATCTGTTGCGCGTTTTCGGCCGCGCCCAGGCTGCGCGCCGTGATGTAGCCCGGCGCCAGCATCAGCGGCATCCACAGCACGGCCGACGCGACGTTGGCCAGCTGGAAACGGCCATGGGCCATGCCCATCACACCGGCCACCGTCGGGATGGTCGAGCGGATGGGGCCCAGGAAGCGGCCGATCAGCACCGAGGCGAAGCCGTAGCGGTAGAAGAACAGCCGCGCGCGGGCCACCGCGGTGCGCTGTTGCTTGAGCGGCCAGCGACGCAGCACGGTCGGGCCGGCCCAGCGGCCCAGCGCGTACGACAGCGCGTCGCCCACGATGGCGCCGGCGATGCCCCAGGCCAGGATGCTCCAGAGGTCCAGCGTGCCCGCGCCGATCAGGCCGCCGGTCAGCAGCATCAGGGCGGTGGCGGGGATGAACAGGCCCAGCAGCACCATGGATTCACCCAGCGTCAGCAGGAAGGTGATCGGGCCGGCCCAGGCCTGGTTGGTCTCGATCAGCAGGCCGATCTTGTCGATATAGTGGTCCATGGGGGTCGAAGTTGAAAATTAGCTGAATGCAATCGGGTATCTTAACGCCTGCGTCGTGGACGGCGGGTGAAAATGGCGGTCCACCGGAAGGCTATCGTCGGAGTTCTATGGATTCGGTTACACAGGCCGTGCTGGGCGCGGGCATACAGGGGGCGCTGCTGGGGCGCGTGCAGGGGCGCCGGGCGCTGTTCTACGGCGCCGCGCTGGCGACGGTGCCGGATCTGGATGTGTTGATGCGCTATCCCGACCCCGTGTCGCTGATGACCTACCACCGCGGGTTCTCGCACTCGATCTTCGTCCTGACCGGACTGGCGGCGCTGCTGGCCTGGTTGATACGCAAGTATTGGCCCCAGGCGCAATACAGCGGCAGGCGCCTGTTCCTGACCTTGTGGCTGGTGTTGGTGACGCATCCGCTCCTGGACGCCTTCACCGTCTATGGCACGCAGTTGTTCTGGCCGATACCGTCCATTCCCGAAAGCTGGTCGGCGATCTTCATCATCGACCCCGTCTATACCGTGCCCTTGTTGCTGGCTGCGGTGTACGCCGCGGCGGTCGGCATGACGCGCAACGCCCGCCGCTTCCTGGCCGGGGCGCTGGTGTTCAGCACGGCCTACCTGGGTTTCGGCTTGGCAGGCCGCATCGCTGCCGAGCACCGGGTGCGCGATGCGATGCAGGCGCAGGGCATCGCCGTGACCGAGCTGCGGGCGATGCCCATGCCGCTGAACACGCTGCTGTGGCGCGTGATCGCCAAGACGCCCGATGGCCACTACTACGAGGCCGTCAGCAGCTGGTTTGATCGGGACCCACCGGAATCCCTGCGCCAGCCGCTCAATCTGGACGTGGGCCAGGCGCTGGCCGGCGTGCCGCTGCACGAGCGGCTGCGCTGGTTCACCGACGACTGGCTGCGCTACGACGTGATGGGCGACGCGCTGGTGGTGACGGACCTGCGCATGGGCATGGCGGGCCACTACAACTTCCGCTTCAAGATGGCCGAGCGCGGCCCCGATGGCGCCTGGCGCGCGGTCACCCCGTCCAGTTGGCCGGGCGAGCGGGGCGGTTGGGCCGAATTGAAACTGGTGCTGGCCCGCATCCTGCACGCCCAGCCGCCGCTGCCGCTGGCGCAATGGGCGGAAAAGGCGGCGCCCTAGGGCCTGTGCGAGGCTCCTTTTAGTGTTAACAGGCCCTGGCGCGCATCGCACCCGCCGGTCTGGTGTCGAAGGCCCCTTTCGCGTCGTACGCGAGGGGCTTTTGTTTTTGGCCGCCCTGGATTATTCTTGTTCGCTATTAAGGAACAGTAGTTCCGTTTTGTGGAACATTCATGAGTATTCTAGACGGCGTTCAACGCGTGCTGTCGCTGTATGCGGACGGCGTGGCCGAGTTGAGCTTCACCGACGTGGCGCAGCGGCTGTCCATGCCCAAGAGCACGGCGTCGCGCCTGCTGAACCAGATGCAGCACTACGGCATGCTGGACCAGGACGCGGCCACCCGCCGCTATCGCCCGGGTACCTTGCTGACCCAGGCGGTGCGCGCCGGCCAGAACGCCACGCCGCTGGACGAGGCCTGCCGCAAGGTCTTGGCCCGGCTGTCCGATGACAGTGGCCTGACCGCCTACCTGTCCACCCTGAACCAGCGCGAAACCGTGGTGTTGCAACGCTTGAATGGCTCGCACCCGGTGCAGGTGCTGTCCCCGCCCGGCTCGCGCCGCGCGGCTTCCGGCACGGCGATGGGGCGTGCGTTGCTGTCGCGCCTGACCCAGACCGAATTCGACACGCTGTATGGCGCCGATCCCGCCCAGCCCCTGGCAGTGGAAGGCAAGGATTGCCCGGCCACTGTCGGCGAACTGGCCCAGCGCGTCGCCCAGACCCGCGCCGACCACTGCGGCGTCGCCATCGACCAGGCCATGCCGGGCATTGGCGCCGTCGCGGCTGCGGTGCGCGATCCGGCCACCGGCGAACTGCGCGGGCTGTGCCTGTCGTTCGTGTCCTTCCAGGCCGATGCCGCCCGCGTGGCGACCCTGCGCGAATCTCTCATGCAGCAAGTCGCGGCGCTGGGCCGCGAACTGAACGATCCCTATTGGCTGGGCTGATGCCCGGCCTGATTCCCCTGACCGACATTCCCGCATCCTGGCCGCGCCCGCGCGGCATCCGACCTACCGATTCCAAGGAACCCTCATGAACCTTCTGCTTCTCAGCAATTCCAGCAGCGACGCCGGCTATCTGGTGCATGCGTTGCCCGACATCCGCGAACTGATCGAAGCGCTGCCGGCCGGCGCCAAGGCCGTATTCGTGCCGTTCGCGGGCGTGACCCGCAACTGGGACGACTACACCGCGCTGGTCGTGTCGGCGCTGGCCGATACGGGCCTGGACATCCAGGGGCTGCATCGCGCCGCCGATCCCGTGGCTGCGCTCAATGAGGCCGCGGTCATCATCGTGGGCGGCGGCAACACCTTCAACCTGCTGGGCCAGCTGCGCCGCCAGGGCCTGCTCGACGTCGTGGCGCGCCGCGTGCGCGAAGGCGCCGCCTACCTGGGCTGGAGCGCAGGCTCGAACATGGCGTGCCCCAGCATCTGCACCACCAACGACATGCCCATCACCGACCCCGAAGGTTTCGATGCACTGGGCCTGCTGTCGTTCCAGATCAATCCGCACTACACCAATGCGCACCCGCCCGGACATCGCGGCGAAACGCGCGCGCAGCGCCTGGCCGAATTCTGCACGCTGAACCCGACCATGCCGGTGCTGGGCCTGCCGGAGGGCGCGGCGCTGCGCGTGCGTGGCCAGGCCGTGGCGCTGATCGGTCCGCACGACGCGCCGCTGTTCCTGGGCCACGCCGAGCCGCGCGTGTTCCGCCCCGGTCCGCTGGAGATCCCGGCATGAAGCAAGTCATCGACACCATCGAGCTGCTGTCCTCGGCCCACATCACCGGCGAAGCCGTGGCGCAGTACCTGCGCGCGGCCGGTAATTGCCAGGTCGACGTGACCCGGCTGGAACGCGACGGCGCTGCCACCGAGTTTCTGTCCATCATCATCCCGGGCGCGGATGACGCCGCGCCGCAGTTGGGCATCATCGGCCGCCTGGGCGGCATCGGCGCACGCCCGGCCGTCACCGGCCTGGTGTCCGATAGCGACGGCGCCGTGGTCGCGATTGCCGCCGCGCTCAAGCTGATGGCCATGGCGCGCCAGGGCGACGTCCTGCCCGGCACCGTGCGCATCCGCACCCACATCTGCCCACGCGCCGGCACCCGTCCGCACCATCCGGTGCCGATGATGAAGTCGCCGTTCCCCATGCGCGAAATGATGTCGCATGAAGTGGACCCGCGCATGGACGCCATTCTTTCGGTCGACACCACGCGCGGCAACCGCCTGGTGAACCAGCGCGGCGTGGCGCTGACGCCGGTGGCCAAGCAGGGCTACCTGCTGCGCATTCCGGAAACCATGCTGGACGTCATGGGCTGGGTCAGCGGCGAACTGCCGCTGACGCTGCCGCTGACCACGCAGGACATCACGCCCTACGAAAACGGCCTTTCGCACGTCAACTCGTTGATGCAGCCCACCATCGCCACCGACGCGCCCGTCGTCGGCGTGGCGCTGACCGCGCAGACCGCCGTGCCCGGCTGCGCCACGGGCGTGACCAACGCCGTGGATGCCGATGTCGCCATGCGCTTCTGCATCGAAATCGCCAAGCTGTTCGGCCAGGGCGCCATGACGTTCGTCGATGCGGCCGAGTGGAATGCGCTGCAAAGCCGCTACGGCTCGCTGGCGCGGCTGCAGACCACCGGGGTCGAACCCGGGAGCGCCCAATGAGCGGGCACCCGCCACGGCGCGTCGCGTTCTTCACCATTGGCCAATCGCCGCGCAGCGATATCGTGCCTGAAATGGCGCCGCTGCTCGGCGCGCATGTGCAGATCGAGGAGTTCGGCGCGCTGGACGGCCTGGACGCCGACGCGTTGGCCGCATTGGCGCCGCGCCCGGGCGAATACCGCTTCGCCACGCGGCTGCGCGACGGCACGCAGATCGAACTGGATGCGACCGCCGCCGAAGCCCGCCTGGCGCAAGTGATGCGCGAGGCGGACGCGTCCGGCTACGACCTGTTGGTGCCGCTGTGCACCGGTACCGCCATCGCACCGATGCGTACGCTGGTGATCGAACCGCAGCAGGTCGTGGATCATCTGGTCGCAGGGTTGTCGCAGCACTGCCGCAAGGTCGGGCTGGTGGTGCCGCTGGCGGCTCAGGTCGATGCCTTCCACCTGGCCGTTGCGCTGGAATGCGAGGCGCGCGTCGCACACGCTTCGCCCTACGAGGCCGACGCGGACCGCGCCGCCGAGCAATTCGCGCAGGCCGGTCGCGACCTGGCGGACTGCGATTTCATCATCATGCACTGCATGGGTTACGCCGAGCGCATGCGGCAGGCAGTGGCAACGGCGTCGGGGCGCCCGGTGCTGCTGTCCAACCGCCTGGTGGCGCAGACGCTCGCACAATTATTGGTATAAGGGGAAACCACTTCATGTTCAGCAGCACCTTGCAACGCGCCGTGGGCGCCGTATTCATCGCCGGTTCGCTGGCCGCTGCGCCGGCCTTGGCCGCCGACGCCTGGAAACCGACCAAGCCGGTGCGCCTGCTGGTGGGGTTCGCACCCGGCGGTTCTGCCGACACGCTGGCCCGCCTGTTGGCCGAACCGCTGTCGCAGCGCCTGGGGCAGACCGTCGTGGTCGAGAACCTGGCGGGGGCCGGCGGCAACATCATGGCGTATCGCCTGTCGCAATCGCAACCTGACGGCTACACCATCGGCATTGCCGCTGCGGGCTCCATGGCCATCACGCATGTCCTGAACCCGAAGGGCACGAACTACAAGCCGGCTGATTTCACGCCCATCACGCTGGCGGCGGTGCAGCCCAACGTCGTGATCGTCAACAAGGACGTCCCGGCCAACAACCTGGCCGAGTTGAAGGACTACTTCCAGAAGACGCCCACCGCGACTTACGGCACGGCAGGCGTGGGTATCTCGAACCACCTGATCGCCGAGACCATGCTGTACAAGATGGGCGTGAAGGTGCCGCATGCGGCTTACCGTGGCGCCGCGCCGGTCATCACCGACCTGCTGGGCGGCCATATCGCCATGACGATGGACAACATCTCCACCGCTGCGCCGCTTGCCAGCCAGGGCAAGGTCAAGGCCATCGCCGTGGCCTCGCTCAAGCGTTCGGCCCAGTTGCCCAACGTGCCCACGTTGGACGAGCAGGGCCTGAAGGGCTTCGACATGCCGACCTGGCAGGGCGTGTTCGCCCCGGCCGGCGTGCCGGCGGACGTCCTGGCGGCCTACTATGCGGCGCTGCAGGACGTGCTCAAGCAGCCGTCGGTGATCGAGAAGATGGCGGGCCTGGGCTCGGAACCGGTCACCGGCATGACGCCCGAGAAGTTCGGCCAGTTCCTGGAAACCGACCGCAAGCAATGGGCCGACATCGTGCGCGCGGCCAATATCAGCCTCGAGCAGTAATGGCGGCATTGACGCCTGACTTGATGTCAGACGTTGCGTCACTGGCTGCCTCGGCAGTGACGCCGCCATCAAGTGAAAACGCCAGACTGTCGTCTGGCGTTTTTTTTGGCTGAAGCCCGGCGCTTGCGCCGGCAGTACCCCCCGATCAGGCCGGCAGGCGCGCGGCGATCTCGGCAATCAATCGACGGGCGGCATCGAGCTTGTCGGCGGCCGGCAGCGGGTGCGCGCCCTGGGCGTCGAACAGCACCAGTTCGGTCGTGTCGGCGTCCATCACCTTGTGCGCCAGGTTGCCGACCAGCAGCGGAATGCCCTTGCGTGCGCGCTTGGCCTCGGCGTGCTCGGCCAGCTTTTCGGTTTCGGCGGCAAAGCCCACGCACCAGGGGCCGTCTTTCAGCTTGGCCACTTCGGCCAGGATGTCGGGGTTGGGCTCGAATTCCATCAGCGGCGCGCCGCCGCCTTCGCTGGTTTTCTTGAGCTTTTGCGCGCTGACGTTCTTCACGCGCCAGTCGGCCACTGCCGCGACCGCAATGAAGATGTCGGCGTCGGTGGCGCTGGCCATCACGGCATCGTGCATCTGGCGTGCGGTGGTGACCGATAGCGCGGTAACGCCGCGGGGCACGGGCAGGGCGGTCGCGCCGGTGATCAGGGTGACGCGGGCGCCCGCTTCGCGCGCGGCGCGGGCCAGCGCGTAGCCGGTCTTGCCCGACGAACGGTTGCTCAGCACGCGCACCGGGTCCACGGGCTCGGACGTGGGGCCGGCGGTCAGCAGCACGTGGCGGCCGGCCAGCAGCTTGGGCTGGAAGAAGGCGATCAGGTCGGTCAGGATTTCATGCGCTTCCAGCATGCGTCCGTCGCCCGTTTCGCCACAGGCCTGTTCGCCTGCGGACGGACCCAGCACGCTGATGCCGTCGGCGCGCAGCTGCGCCACGTTGCGCTGGGTGGCCGGGTTGGCCCACATTTCGCGGTTCATGGCGGGGGCTACCAGCAGGGGGCACGCGCGCGCCACGCACAGGGTGGACAGCAGGTCGTCGGCCATGCCGTGCGCCAGCTTGGCCATGAAGTCGGTGCTGGCGGGGGCGATCAGCACGGCATCGGCGCCGCGTGTCAGGTCGATGTGCGCCATGTTGTTGGGCACGCGTGCGTCCCAGGCATCGACGAACACCGGGCGGCCCGACAGGGCCTGCATGGTGACGGGGGTGATGAAGTGCGTGGCCGCTTCGGTCATCACCACATCGACGGTGGCGCCTTGTTCGGTCATGCGCCGCACCAGCTCGGCGATTTTGTAGCAGGCGATGCCCCCGGTCAGGCCGAGGACGATGCGTTTGCGGGCGAGGTCGAGCATGAGGGTCGGACGGCGGGCAAGCGCCGTCAAATCAAGGAACGGACAATGATTTTATTCTGCATTGCGGTATTGCGCCGTTCGCCATGCCGATAGGGGGCGTCAAACAGGACAAAACGCAAGACAGAACCCAAGAAAAAACCCGGCCGGGGGCCGGGTCTTTCGGGGCAATGCGGGATGAAAAATCAGGCCCGCGGCTTGCGCGCCCGCAGCAGTTCGTCCAGCACCAGCAGTACCGCACCGCAGCTGATGCCCACGTCCGCCAGGTTGAAGGCGGGGAAATACCAGTCGCGCCAATAAAACAGCAGGAAGTCCACCACGTGGCCATAGACCACGCGGTCGATCACGTTGCCGATGGCGCCGCCCAGGATCAGCGTCAGGGCCAGGCAGAACCGCGGCTGGCCGCGGGTGCGGCGCAGGATCACGGTGATGACCACGGCGGCCACGATGCCCAGCGCGGTGAACAACCAGCGCTGCCAGCCTTCTTCGGACGCCAGGAAGCTGAACGCCGCACCGCGGTTGTACAGCAGCGTGAAGTCGAAGAACGGCAGCAGGTTCAGGCGTTCGCCGTACTGGTACGAGGTGTTGAAGTACACCTTGGTCAGCTGGTCCAGCACGATGATCGCCAGGGCGATGGCCAGCCAGCGGCCCACCTTGGCGGGGGGCGCGCTGGCAGCCGCGGACGCGTTGGCGCCTTGCGGGGCGGGGCCGGCCATGTTCAGGCCTTGTCGCGGGCTTCGCCCGAGCCGAACAGGTTGGACACGCAGCGGCCGCAGATCTCGGGGTGGTCCGGATCCTGGCCCACGTCCAGGCGCCAGTGCCAGCAGCGTTCGCACTTCTTGTGCGTCGACGGCGTGACCTGGATGCGGGTTTCGCCTTCGCCTGCGTGCACGGTGGCGCGCGAGACGATCAGCACGAAGCGCAGGTCGTCGCCCAGGCTGGCCAGCAGTTGCTGGTCTTCGCCGTTGGCGTACAGGTCGACTTCGGCCTGCAGCGACGAACCGATGTCGCCTGCCGTGCGCACTTCTTCCAGCTTGCGCTGGACTTCGGCGCGAATGGCGCGCAGGCGCGTCCACTTGGCAGACAGGGCCTCGGCATCGGCGAACGGCGGCAGCGCGTGGTAGACCTCGGTGAAGATGGTCACGCGGGCCGCGTCGGCCTGGTGCTTCAGGGCCGAGGCCACCAGTTCTTTCCAGGCTTCTTCGGCCGTGAACGACAGGATCGGGGCCATCAGCTTGAGCAGCGTCTGGGTGATGTCCAGCAGCGCGGTCTGGGCCGAACGGCGGGCCACGCTGTCGACAGCGGACGTATACAGGCGGTCTTTCAGGATGTCCAGGTAGAACGCGCCCAGGTCTTCCGAGCAGAACGTCTGCAGGCGCGACACGGCCGGGTGGAAGTCGTAGCGCTCGTAGTTGGCCTGCACTTCGGCCTGCATCTGCGCGGTCATGGCCAGCGCATAGCGGTCGATCTCGAACAGCTCGCCATAGGGCACGGCTTGCGACACGGCGTCGAAGTCGGCCAGGTTGGCCAGCAGGAAGCGCAGCGTGTTGCGGATGCGGCGGTAGCCTTCGACCACGCGCTTGAGGATCTCGTCGGAAATCGACAGTTCACCCGAGTAGTCGGTGGAAGCCACCCACAGGCGCAGGATTTCCGCGCCCAGCGAGTCGGACACCTTTTGCGGGGCGATCACGTTGCCGACCGACTTGCTCATCTTGCGGCCCTGGCCGTCCACCACGAAGCCGTGCGTGAGCAGGGCCTTGTAGGGCGGTTGGCCGTACAGCATGCAACCGGTCAGCAGCGACGAATGGAACCAGCCGCGATGCTGGTCCGAGCCTTCCAGGTACAGGTCGGCGGGCCAGGCGAGTTCAGCGCCATGCGAGCCGGCGAAGGCGTGGTCCTTGCCGCCCAGCACGGTGGCATGGGTGCTGCCGGAGTCGAACCAGACGTCCAGCGTGTCACGGTTCTTTTCGTATTGGTCGGCTTCGTCGCCCAGCAATTCGCGCGGGTCCAGCGCCTGCCAGGCCTCGATGCCGCCTTGCTCGACGCGCTGCGCCACCTGTTCAAGCAGTTCGGACGTGCGCGGATGCAGCTCGCCGGTTTCCTTGTGCACGAAGAACGCCATCGGCACGCCCCACTGGCGCTGGCGCGACAGGGTCCAGTCCGGACGGTTGGCAATCATGGCGTGCAGGCGGGCACGGCCCCAGGCCGGGTAGAAGGCCGTGGCGTCGATACCGGCCAGCGCCGATTCGCGCAGGGTCGGGCCGCCGTCTTTCGGGGCCACGTCCATGCCGGCGAACCATTGGCTGGTGGCGCGGTAGATGATGGGCGTCTTGTGGCGCCAGCAGTGCATGTAGCTGTGCTTGTGCTTTTCCACGTGCATCAGCGCGCCGGCTTCGGTCAGGGCCTCGACGATCTTGGGGTTGGCATCCCAGATGGACAGGCCGCCAAAGAGCGCCAGGCTCTCGGCGTACTTGCCGTCGCCCATGACCGGGCTGATGAAGTCGGTGTCTTTCATGCCGTGCGCCTTGCACGAGATGAAGTCTTCGATACCGTAGGCAGGGGCCGAGTGCACCACGCCGGTGCCCGAGTCGGCCGTGACGTAGTCGCCCAGGTAGACGGGCGACTTGCGGTCGTAGGCGGCTTCGAACTGGGCCAGCGGATGGCGGAATTCAATGCCCGACAGCGCAGCGCCCGGGGCGGTGGCGATGACTTCGCCTTCCAGGCCCCACGACTTCAGGCAGGCTTCGACACGCTCGCGCGCCACCAGCAGCAGCGGACCGAACTTGGGCGCGGGCGACACGCGCACCAGCGCGTATTCGATTTCCGGGTGCACGTTCAGCGCCTGGTTGGACGGGATGGTCCAGGGTGTGGTGGTCCAGATGACGATGGCGCCGTCGTCCACCGAGTCCAGGCCGAAGGCCTGGGCCAGCTTGGCCGGTTCGGCGAACGGGAAGGCCACGTCCACCGCCGGGTCGACGCGGTCGGCGTATTCGACTTCGGCTTCGGCCAGCGCCGAGCCACAGTCGAAACACCAGTTCACGGGCTTCAGGCCGCGGAACACGTAGCCCTTGTCCAGGATGCTGCCCAAGGCGCGGATTTCGTCGGCTTCATTGCTGAAGTTCATCGTCATGTAGGGACGATCCCAGCCACCCAGCACGCCCAGGCGCTTGAAGTCCTTGCGCTGGCGGTCGATCTGCTCGAGCGCGTAGGCGCGGGCCTTGGACTGCACTTCGGCCACGGGCAGGTGCTTGCCGTACTTTTTCTCGATCTGGATCTCGATCGGCATGCCGTGGCAATCCCAGCCCGGCACGTAGTGCGCGTCGTAGCCGGCCATGTTGCGGCTCTTGACGATGATGTCTTTCAGGATCTTGTTGACCGCGTGACCGATATGGATGTCGCCGTTGGCGTAGGGCGGGCCGTCGTGCAGCACGAAGCGCGGGCGCCCCTTGCTGGCGGCGCGGATCGCCTGGTAGACGTGGTTTTCCTCCCACTGCGTAATCCAGGCGGGCTCGCGCTTGGCGAGGTCGCCCCGCATGGGGAAGGGGGTATCGGGCAGGTTGAGGGTCTTTTTATAGTCCATGAACGGCAAAATAGGCGCGCGCGTTTCGCGCGTCTTCGGCGATGGCGGCAGTCAGGGAAGGGAGGTCAGGAAACTTTTCTTCGTCCCGCAGCTTGTGCAGGAATTCGATACGCACGAGTTTACCGTATGCGTTGACGGTCTCGTCGAGCAGGTGTGACTCAAGCAGCACGCGGCCGCGGTCTTCGACCGTGGGGCGCACGCCCAGGCTGGCCACGGCCGGCAAGGCGCGGTCGCCCAGGCCGTAGACCTGCACCACGTAAATGCCGGAACGGGCCGCGCAGCGCTCGGCCACCCGCAAGTTCATGGTGGGAAAGCCCAGGGTGCGGCCCAGCTTCTGGCCGTGGATCACGTGGCCGCTGATATGGAAGGGGTGGCCCAGCAGGTGGCGGGCCCGGTCCAGGTCGCCGACGGCCAGCGCGGTGCGCACTTCCGAACTGGAAATACGGTGGCCGTGGCGGTCGGTCACGTCGGCCAGGGTCTGGACCTCGAAGCCATGGCGCAGGCCGGCTTCGCGCAGCAGGTCGATGTCGCCGCTGCGCTTGTGGCCGAAGCGGAAGTCTTCGCCCACCAGCAGCCACTTGGCGTTCAGGCCCCCCACCAGCAGGTTCTCGATGAAGGCATTGGCCGACATTTCGGCCAGGCGGGCATTGAAGCGTTCGACCACGACCTGGGAAACGCCATAGCGCGCCAGCGCCGCCAGCTTGTCACGCAGGCCGGAAATGCGCGTGGGCGCCAGTTCCGGGCGGTGGTTCAGCGTGGCGAAATACTCGCGGGGATGCGGTTCGAACGTCATCACGGCCGGGGTCAGCGCGCGCTCGCGGGCAACCTGGCAGACGCGCGCCAGCATGGCCTGATGGCCGCGGTGGACGCCGTCGAAATTGCCGATGGTCAGCGCGCAAGGGGCGCGCTGAGCGGGCGGAGGAAGGGATCGGTAGATACGCAGCGATGGTTTCACGAGCGAGAGTTTACAATTTTGGATTACGGGATTGTTCGACATCCCCAATTTGGATTGGTCATCTTGCCGGAAACATCTACTACACAGCGCCGCATCGTCATCCTGATCTCAGGGCGCGGCAGCAATATGCAGGCGCTGGTCCAGGCCTGCCGCGAGCAGGGCTGGCCCGCCCGCATCGCGGCCGTCATCGCCAGCCGGCCGGATGCCGGCGGCCTCGAATGGGCCGCCGAGCAGGGCATTGCCACGGCCGCCCTGTATCACAAGGATTACGCCAGCCGCGAAGCGTTCGACGCAGCCCTGGCCGCTGAAATCGACCTGCACGAACCCGATTTCGTCATCCTGGCCGGCTTCATGCGGGTCCTGACGCCCGGCTTCGTCAATCGCTTTGCCGGCCGGCTCGTCAATATCCACCCGTCGCTGCTGCCGGCGTTCCCCGGGCTGCATACCCACGCCCAGGCCCTGGCCACCGGCGTGCGGGTGCACGGCTGTACCGTGCATTTCGTCACCCCGGTGCTGGATCACGGCCCGATCATCGCCCAGGGCTGCGTGCCGGTCCTGGCCGGCGACACCCCTGAATTGCTGGCCAACCGCGTGCTGGAGGTAGAACATCAGGCTTTTCCCGCCGCCGTGCGCTGGCTGGCCGAAGGCCGGGTTACCCTGACAACCGACCACCGGGTGGACGTGCAGGGCGATCCCGACCGCCTGTTCACCTGGTCCGCGGCGTCCTGAGCCGCGACCCTTACGCATCGCGGGCCGCCCGGCGGCCCTGAATCGCATTTATCGGGCGCAATCCCTGCGCCCCACTGGAATACACCATGAGCAAACCCCAATCTCCGCGTTCCCGTCCGGCCGGCGCCCCGAGGGCAGCCGCCGAAGGCCGCGACGGTCGGTCTTTCTTCTCGCGCCCCAAGGGCGAATCCCGCGACGCCGCCCCGCGCGAACGCGCCCCGCGTGACGAACGCGCTGGCGGCCGCGAAGAACGCGGCTCGTTCGGATCCGAGCGCCGCGAAGAACGCGGCAATTTCGGCGCCGAGCGTCGCGAAGGCCAAGGCCGTCCGGCCCCGCGTCCGTCCTATGACGCCCCGCGTGGCGACAACCGCGGCGGTCAGCGCGGTTCCTTCGGTTCCGAGCGCCGTGAAGGGCAGGGGCGTCCGACGCCGCGCCCGTCCTATGACGCCCCGCGCGGCGACAGCCGTGGCGGCGAGCGTGGTTCCTACGGTTCTGAGCGCCGCGAAGGCCAAGGCCGTCCGGATTCCCGTCCGTCCTACGGCGCCCCGCGCGGCGACAGCCGTGGCGGCGAGCGTGGTTCCTACGGTTCGGACCGTCGCGAAGGCCAAGGCCGTCCGGATTCCCGCCCGTCCTACGGCGCCCCGCGTGGCGACAACCGTGGCGGCGAGCGCGGTTCCTTCGGTTCGGACCGTCGCGAAGGCCAGGGCCGTCCGGATTCGCGTCCGTCCTACGGCGCTCCGCGTGGCGACAGCCGTGGCGGTGAGCGTGGTTCCTTTGGTTCGGACCGTCGCGAAGGCCAGGGCCGTCCGGACTCGCGCCCGTCCTACGGCGCCCCGCGTGGCGACAGCCGTGGCGGCGAGCGCGGTTCCTTCGGTTCGCACCGCCGTGAAGGCCAGGGCCGCCCGGACTCCCGCCCGTCCTACGGCGCCCCGCGTGGCGACAGCCGTGGCGGCGAGCGTGGTTCCTTCGGTTCGGACCGTCGCGAAGGCCAGGGCCGCCCGGACTCCCGCCCGTCCTACAACGGCCCGCGTGACGACGCCGGCCACGGCCAGCGCGAAGCCGCGCCGCAAAAACCGCAGTTCAACCGCCCGCGCCTGTCATACGCCGCCAGCCGCATCGACCAGGTGCAGCGCGTGCTGGGCGAGATCCTGCAATGGACCTACCCGGCCGACGCCGCGCTGTCGCACTGGCTGCGCCATCACCCCGGCCTGGGCGCCCGCGACCGCTCCGAAGTCGCTGAAGCCGTCTATGACGTGCTGCGCCACCTGCGCCGCTACCGCCAATTCGGCGAAAGCGGGGTTGGCCCCGCCTCGCGCCGTCTGGCCATCCTGGGCCTGGCCGCGACGCTGGGCGTGGACGCATTGGAAGAGGGCATGGATGCCGGTGAAGCCGCCTGGCTCAAGCGCGTCAAGCAGATCGACCTGGCGACCCTGCCACGCGCCGTGCGCGGCAGCATCCCCGACTGGCTCGACGAGCGCCTGGGCGCCATGGACAGCCCCGAAACCCTGATCGACGCACTGAACCGGCAGGCCAGCCTGGACCTGCGCGTGAACCCGCTCAAGGTCGAGCGCGACGCCATGCTGACCGAACTGCAGCAAAGCGCCGGCCGCTACGAACCCGTGGCCATGCCGTTCTCGCCCTGGGGCATCCGCATGGAAGGCCGCCCGGCGATCAACCGCTGGCCGCAATTCGAAAACGGCAGCATCGAAGTGCAGGACGAAGGCAGCCAGTTGCTGGCCCTGCTGGTAGCCCCGCGCCGCGGCGAAATGATCATCGACTTCTGCGCCGGCGCCGGCGGCAAGACCCTGCTGCTGGGCGCGCTGATGCGTTCCACCGGTCGTCTCTATGCCTTTGACGTGTCGGCCGCCCGCCTGGCCCGCGCCAAGCCGCGTTTTGCCCGCAGCGGCCTGTCCAACGTGGTGCCGGTGGTCATCGACAGCGAAAACGACGCTCGCGTCAAACGCCTGGCCGGCAAGGCCCAGCGCGTGCTGGTCGATGCGCCGTGCAGCGGCATCGGCACCCTGCGCCGCAATCCCGACCTGAAGTGGCGCCAGCATCCCGAAGCGCTGGCCGAACTGGGCCAGTTGCAGGAACGCATCCTGAACAGCGCCGCGCGTTGCGTGGCCCCGGGCGGCCGCCTGGTGTACGCCACCTGCAGCCTGCTGGCCGAAGAAAATGAAGTGCAGGCCGAGCGTTTCCTGGCCAGCCACCCTGATTTCGAACGCCTGGACGCAGCCGAAATCCTGGCGGCGCGCTGCGAAAACCTGAAGCTGGACGGCCCCTACGTCCAGCTGCGCCCCGACGTTCATGGCACCGACGGCTTCTTTGCCGCGGTGTTCGAACGCCGCAAGAAGGCCACCGCCGCCACGGACACCGAGGCCCAGGCCGAGGTCGACGCAGAAGCGGACGCCGTGGATACGGTCGAAGGCGCTGCCGAGGCAGAGGCTGACGCGGTCGTGCAGGCTGCCCAGGCCGAAGCCGAAGTGGTTCTGGCGGAAGTGGAGTCGGTTCAAGCTGAAGCCACTGACGTGGCTGACGAGACCGAGGCGGCGCTGGCCGAAGAGGCCGATGCGGCGGAACCTGCCGACGCCGAGCCGGCCCCGGTCAAGCCCGCTGACGCCAAGCCCGCGGCTTGAAGCACGCGGGCCGCGCCGGCTCAGTTGGCCGGCGCGATGCCCAGCGTGGCGCTGTAGCGGCGGATGCCGATCGTCTTATTCTGGTATTTCACTTCCCAGGCCAGCGAGTCCGACCCGGGCTGGTTGGCCTGGTAGACCAGTTGGGCGACCGGCACTGTCTTATATGCGCAACGTCCCGAATCGCCGGATTGGCCCCGTGTCTGCACGATGCTGGCCGTGCCCAGGCGCGGCTGCAGCGTGATCGTCACGCGCGGGGCGCGCAAGGCCAGGCAATCCGACCCCCGTATTTCGTAGTACGACGCCAGCACGGCGACGTCCCCGGTTTTCATCGACTGGGCGAGGGCGGGCGTCGAGGCCGCCAGCCCGGACAGGGCCAGCAGTGCAATAAAATAGGGACGGGCTTTGTGGCGAAACATCTGGGGGCGGACCGGATAAGTGACGGGGCGAGCGGACCGAAGTGTGCGCCAGACGCATGGCGCCCGCAAGACAGCCGCAGGACCTGACAGGAACTTTAATGGCGAAATGTAGCCAAAACACCATGCCTTGCGAAGGCTTCCCCAGTTCCGGGAAGCGCCGGCCCCGCCGCCGGAAGCCCGCACGGTGTCAGTCCGCGGCTTGCCAGTGCCGCCGCGAGCGTGCGGTTTTGTGCTCAAAAGCGGGGCTTAGTCCTTGATTTCGCTCAAAAACTATTTTGAAACTCCGTTGTCATAAGATGGCAAAGGTAAGCTAAACTTCAGGCACTCTTCAAGCGAGGCTCATAACAGCTTTATGGATTACATCCTCTCCTTCATTGCCGGCGGTCTGACTCAAGCCTCTTGGTGGCAGGTCGTCGTTTTCACCCTGGTCGTGACGCACATCACCATTGTCGCGGTCACGGTCTTCCTCCATCGCAGCCAAGCGCACCGCGGTCTGGATTTGCATCCGGCTGTCATGCACTTCTTCCGTTTCTGGCTCTGGATGACGACCGGCATGGTCACCAAGGAATGGGTCGCCATCCACCGCAAGCACCACGCCAAGTGCGAGAAGGAAGGCGATCCCCATTCGCCCATCCTGTTCGGTATCTGGAAGGTGCTGTTCCGCGGCGCCGAGCTCTACCGCGAAGAATCCAACAACAAGGAAACCATGGCCAAGTTCGGCCACGGCACGCCTGACGATTGGCTCGAACGCAACGTCTACAGCAAGCACAGCCTGTGGGGCGTGCTCAGCATGCTCGCCATCGACATCGCCCTGTTCGGCGCCATCGGCGTCACGGTCTGGGCTGTCCAGATGGCCTGGATTCCCTTCTGGGCGGCTGGCGTCGTCAACGGCATCGGCCACTACTGGGGCTACCGCAACTACAACAGCCCGGACACCAGCACCAACGTGTTCCCGTGGGGCATCGTGATCGGCGGCGAAGAGCTGCACAACAATCACCACGCCCACGGCACGTCGGCCAAGTTCTCGGCCAAGTGGTACGAATTCGACATCGGCTGGTGCTACATCAACATCCTGAAGTTCCTGGGCCTGGCCAAGATCAAGAAGGTCGCGCCCAAGCTCAAGCTGGATGACTCCAAGACCGGTATCGACCTGCGCACCCTGCAAGGCGTGATCACGCACCGCTACGAAGTCATGGCCCGCTACGCGGACGTGATCAAGAGCGCCGCCCGCGAAGAACTCGCCAAGCTGAAGGCCTCGCGCCAGGACGGCAACGCCGATTGCGGCTGGAACAAGCTGCACAAGGTGCGTCGCGCCATCCACCGCAACGAAGACATCCTTCAGCCGGAACAGCTCGAAGCCGTGGACAAGGCCATTGCCCAGAACCAGTCGCTGTCGACCCTGGTGCAGATGCGCCGCGAACTCGGCCGCATCTGGGAAAGCTCCAGCGCCAGCAGCGAACAGCTCCTTCATGACCTGCAGGCCTGGTGCCAGCGCGCCCAGCAAAGCGGCATCGCCGGGCTCGAGCAATTCGCTCAACGTCTGCGCCGCTACGCGGCATGATGCTAGAGAAGCTCAACCCTGAACAACGCGCCGCAGTAACGTTAGAACCGCAGCACGCCCTGGTCCTGGCCGGGGCGGGCAGCGGGAAGACCCGGGTGCTCACCACCCGCATGGCCTGGCTGATTCAAACCGGCCAGGCTTCGCCTTTTGGGCTTCTGGCGGTCACGTTCACCAACAAGGCTGCCCGCGAAATGCTGGCGCGCATGTCGGCCATCCTGCCGATCGATACGCGCGGCCTCTGGATCGGCACCTTCCACGGCCTGTGCAACCGCATGCTGCGCGCGCACCATCGCGATGCCGGCCTGCCGCAGACCTTCCAGATCCTCGACGTCACCGATCAGCTGGCCGCCATCAAGCGCCTGATGAAGGCCAACGGCGTCGACGACGAGAAGTATCCGCCGCGTGACGTGCAGCGCTTCATCAACGGCGCCAAGGAAGAAGGCCTGCGTCCCAACGACGTCGAAGCCTACGATGCCCACCGCCGCCGCCTGATCGAGATCTACCAGCTCTACGAAGCCCAATGCCAACGCGAAGGCGTGGTCGACTTCGCCGAGCTGCTGCTGCGTGCCTACGAATTGCTGTCGCGCAATGCGCCGGTGCGCGAGCACTACCAGCGCCGTTTCCGCCACATCCTGGTCGACGAGTTCCAGGACACCAACACGCTGCAGTACAAGTGGCTGCGTCTGTTGGCCGGCGGCGGCGCGGCGATCTTCGCCGTGGGTGACGACGACCAGTCCATTTACGCGTTCCGCGGTGCCAACGTCGGCAACATGTCCGACTTCGAGCGCGATTACGCGCACGGCACCGTCATCCGCCTTGAGCAGAACTACCGTTCGTACGGCCACATCCTGGATTCGGCCAACGCGCTCATCGGCCACAACAGCGGTCGCCTGGGCAAGAACCTCTGGACCGACCAGGGCGAAGGCGAACCGGTGCGCGTCATCGAACAGCCTTCCGACGGCATGGAAGCCCAATGGATCGTGGACGAAATCCGTTCGCTGATCCACGAAGGCAGCCTGCGCCGCGAGATCGCCGTGCTGTATCGCAGCAACGCGCAATCGCGCGTGATCGAACACGCCATCTTCTCGGCCGGCATTCCCTACAAGGTCTACGGCGGCCTGCGCTTTTTCGAGCGCCAGGAAATCAAGCACGCGCTGGCCTACCTGCGCCTGATGGCCAATCCGCACGACGATACGTCCTGGATGCGGGTGGTCAATTTCCCCACGCGCGGCATTGGCGCGCGCACGCTCGAACAACTGGCCGACGCGGCCCGCGCGCACGATTGCAGCCTGTACGCGGCGGTGGCCATGGTGGCGGGCAAGGGCGGGTCGAACCTGGCCCAGTTTGCGCAGCTGATCCATCGCCTGATCGAAGAGACGCGTGACCTGCCGCTGCCCGAAATGGTCGAGCACATGCTCGAAACCAGCGGCTTGAATGCCCATTACAAGGCCGAACGCGAAGGCGCCGAGCGGCTGGAAAACTTGAACGAACTGATCACCGCCGCGGCGGTGTTCGCGTCCGAGGAAAACTACGACAGCCTGCCGGCCGGCGTGCCGCCCGCGCAGGACACCTCGTCCACCTTGATGCCGGGCGTGGTCGATGCGCCGCCGGTCGTGGCCGACACCATGACGCCGCTGGCGGCATTCCTGTCGCACGCGGCCCTGGAAGCCGGCGACAACCAGGCCCAGCAGGGCCAGGACGCCGTGCAGCTCATGACCGTGCACGCCGCCAAGGGCCTGGAATTCGACGCGGTCTTCATCACCGGCCTCGAAGAAGGGCTGTTCCCCCACGAGAACAGCATTCTTGAACAGTCCGGCCTGGAAGAAGAACGCCGCCTGATGTACGTGGCGATCACCCGTGCGCGCCAGCGCCTGTACATCAGCCTGGCGCAAAGCCGCATGCTGCATGGCCAGACGCGCTACGCCATGCGGTCGCGCTTCCTGGATGAAATTCCCGAGCAGCACCTGAAATGGCTGTCGCCCAAGGCCGGCCTCGCGCCGGTCAGCAGCACGGGCGCGGGCTGGAACGGCAATCGCGGCGATGCCTTTGGCCGCAAGCCCACCAACACCATTGCGCCGCGTCAACCGCGCGGCACGGCCACCGGTGTCACCGTGGGCGACAAGCAGTATCGTGTGGGGCAGGGTGTCCATCACGCCCGTTTTGGTGATGGCACGATCATCGGCCTGAGCGGTGCAGGGCAGGACGCGCAGGCTGAAATCCAGTTCCGCGATGTGGGCGCCAAGACCCTGGCGCTGGGCATCGCCAAGCTTGATATTGTTCAAGGTTGACAAAGACATGGCCAAAGACGATTCCCCGAAAGCCGAACTCTCGGCGCTGCGCGCCGAGGTCGACGAAATCGATCAGCAGATCATCCTGCTGCTGGGTGTGCGGTTCCGCTGCACGGACATGATCGGCGAGCTCAAGCAAGCCCACGACATGGACCTGGTGGACCCGGTGCGCGAAGACCAGCAGGTTCAGCGCATCCGCCGCCTGGCCGAAGAGGCCGGCGTGCCGCCCGCGCTGGCCGAAACCATTCTGCGGGAAGTGATCGACACCGTCGTCGATCACCATACCCGTCTGCGTGAGCGTCCTTATTCGTGATCCGGCATGCTTGCTCAAAAACGGCGTCCACCTCGGACGCCGTTTTTTTTACAGCACCTTCAAGAACGCCAGCAGCGCATCGATCTCATCCGGACTCAGGTCCAGCGGCTTGATGTGCGCCGACTTGCGCGGCGCATACGGATCGGGCGGGTTGTCCGGCGCCGGTTCGCGGCCCATGCCGGCGTTGTACATGCGCAGCAGTCCCTTCAGGTCCGGAAACAGGCCGTTGTGCATCCACGGCCCGGCGCGCGAGACATTGCGCAGGCTGGGCGTGCGGAACTTGCCCAGGTCGTCGAGTTCGCGCGTGGCTTCGAAGCGCCCCAAGTCCTGGTTGCGGCGGCCGTAGAACGACAGGCCGATGTTGTGGAACTGGTGGTCCGTCAGCAGCGGGCCGCTGTGGCAGTTCATGCAGCGGGCCTTCGTACGAAACAGATGCAGGCCGCGTAGTTCCGTATCATCCAGCGCATCGGGCTTGCCGGCCAGGAATGCATCGAATCGCGTGGGCTCGGGCCGTAGCGACGCGACGAACGCCGCCAGCGCGCGCGCCAGGCGGTCCGCATCCACGGGCGACGGCGGCGCGGGGGTGGCGTCAGGCGCCGCAGCAGATGCCGCAGCGGGTGCCGCGTCAGGTGCCGCGCCGAATGCCGCCAGGAACAGCGGCGGATAGGCCTCCGTCTGCCGCAGCCGCGCCACTGCGCCGGCCGCGTCATGGTTCATTTCATGCGGGTCGTGCAGCGGCCCCATGACCTGTTCCTTCAGGCTGGCCGCGCGCCCATCCCAGAACAGGCGCGGGGCGAATGGCGCGGCCAGGAGCGGCGTGGAACGACGCCGGCCCATCAGCTTGTCTTCGCCCACCGCCAGCGCCAGGCCATCCGTGAAGGCGCGCTGCGGCAGGTGACAGGACGCACAGGACACCTGACCCTTGCGCGACAGGCGGGTATCGAAGAACAGCATCTGGCCCAACGTCACGACCGGCGCACGCGCCACGTCGGCCGCCAGTTCCGCCTGGCCCGGGTTCGCGGCTGTCCAGCTCAACGGCAGATCGGATGCAGGCGGTACCGCCGCCCATTCCGTCCAGCGCACGCCCGGGTCGATGGTGGGCGCCGGCCACGTAGCGGCGGGTCCGGCGTAGCGGAACCGCAGGCAGGCGGCGTCTGCGCCTGTCGCGTTGCGGCAGGCGGGCGCGACAGTCAATGGAGCAGCCCCCGGCGGCTCGGCGCCCTGCGCGGCGCTGGCCAGCGCCAGCGCCGCGCCCGCCATCAGAAGCGATAGCCGACTTGCAGCCATAGCTCGCGTCCCGATTGGAAAGTGCTGCGGTTGGTCTTCAGGTTGGGATTGCTGGCCGTCACCGCGGGCATGCGGTTCAGCACGTTCAATACCTCGACCGTGAATTCCAGGTTGCGGGCGAATGTGGGTTGCCAGGCCAGCTTGGTGTCCCAGGTCCAGTACGACGGCAGTTCACCGGATTCGAAGCGGTCCAGGTAGTAGGGCTTGGGGCCCACGCCGACATAGATGGTGGCATCGCGCTTGCTGCGCCAATTGACCATGTTGCTCCAGGTGAGCCCGGCGCGGGGCCACGCGCCGATCAGCGTCATCGTGGCGACCTGCGGCTGGTAGAAGGTGCTGGGCGGCAAGTCGATGGCGCGGATCTGCGAACCGTTGTAGATCACGTAGTCGTCCGGCGCGCGGGCGTCCGCGGTGTAGCCTTCGACCAGGTCGGCGTTGGTCTTGCGCTTTTGCCAGCTCCACGAGGCCTGCATGTTCCAGCGCGTCTCGCCCAGGCGCCAGGGTTCCAGCATGCGCAGCGTCAGGCTGACGCCGTCCGTGGTGGACAGGCCGTCGTTGGTGTACTTGTAGCCGTCGCGTTCGTTGCCGGTCTTGGTCCATTGGTCGCGGCCGTTGCGGTGCACGTAGCTCAAAGTGCCTTCCAGTCCTGCCATGCGCTGGCGCAACGACACGGCCCATTCGTCGTCGTAGGGCAGGCGCAGGCCCTGGTATTCGACGAAGTACTCCTTGTTGCCATCGGCCACCGGCTTGCCCTTGGCATCCAGCACCTGCTTGCGCAGGCGGCTGCGCTCGGCTTCCAGCGCGGTTTCCAGCACTTCGCCGCCGTAGTAGCGCGACCAGCCGGCGCTGAGCAGTGTGTCGCCCGAGCCGAACAGGTCCCAGTCCAGGCGGGTGCGCGGCGAGAGGTTGGTGTTGCCCAGGAAGGTCTCGCGGTCGTAGCGCACGCCGGCATCCAGCGCCAGGCGCTGCCATTCGATGCGATCGGACAGGTACAGGCTGGCCATGTCGTAATTCACGTTCACGGTGCCGGGCAGATAGCGGACCTTGCTGAAATCCTGGTATTTACCGTTGGCGCTGTAGGCGCGGCGATAGGAATAGGTTTCCTGGTAGCGCTTGAAGGCCGCATCGATATGCTGGATTTCCGTACCGGCGTACAGGCTGTGCGTGAAGACGCCCGTGCGCACCGGGTCCAGGTCGATGCGGCCCTTGAGCGTCCAGGTATCCTGCTGCGTCTGTTCGCGGCCGAAGCCGCCGGCGGTGTATTGCGGCAACCGGTAAGGCTGGTACGTGACCAGTTCGTTGCCGACCGATGTGCGGTTGCTCATCGAACGGTCCCAGCCGGCCTGCAACGTGAAGCGGCCGCCCTGGAACAGGTGATCGACATTGCCGCTGACACCGCGCGCGCCGTGATTGTTGTCCCAGCGGGTGTTGCGGAACAGGTCGCTGGCCAGCGTCTCGTGCCGGTCGCTGTATTTCAGCGTCAGGTCGGCGATGGTGTCGGCGCTGGCGCGCACGCTGAACTTGCCCAGGAAGTTGTCGATGCGGTCCTGGTAGCGGTCCTGTCCGGGCAGGGGCTGGCCCTTGTCGTCCACGCCCATGTTCCAGCGCGTGATGTCCGATTCGCGGCGCGACATTGCCAGCACCGCACCCGTTTTCTCGTTGAACGCAATGTCGCCCACGGCGGAATAGAAGCGCTTCTTCCATTCCGGCGAGTAGCCGGGCTTACCTTGCGCCCAGCTGTTCTCGTCGCCTTCCGACACCTGTTGCTGCGTCATCTTCGACGTGTTCCAGCGGTAGTCCAGGTTCAGGTGGTTCTCGCCGGAAAAACGCCGCAGCCGCGCGTCGACCACGCCGCCGGTAAAGCGCCCGTATTCCACCGGCACGAAGCTGTCGTGCACGCGCACTTCGTCGAGCAGGCTGGTGTCCACGAAGTACGACTGCGGATTGCTGGGGACGTTGCCGACCTGCAGGTTCAGGTTCTTGCTGGCCGGATCCACGCGGTTGGTTGCGTCCATGCCGTCGATCTGGAACAGGTTCTGGTAGGGGCTGGAGCCGTGGAAGGAAATGTCTTCCACGTTCAGCGAGCCGCGATTCTGCGAGCCCGCCGCGCCGGGATTGGTGCGCACCGCGGGGTGGGTGGCCAGCAAGGTGCTCAGGTCGCGGTTCGACGACGGCGTTTCGGCGATTTCCTCGCGGCCGTAGACGCGTTCGCCGACTTGTTCGCCATAGACCCGCACGGCTTCCAGCCGCAACGCCGAGAATTGGCTGGTCTTGTCCACGAAGACGATGTAGCGGCCCGGGCCGTCTGCGCGCAGCGCCAGGCCGGACCCTGCCAGCAGCTTGTCCAGCGCCAGCAGGGCCGAATACTCGCCTTGCAGTGCGGGCGCGATCTTGCCAGCCACGGCGGCGGGCGGGAACGAGATTTCCAACCCGGCCTGGCGACCCAGCGCCAGCAAGGCATCGCCCAGCGGCTGGGCGGGAAGGTCGTACGAGGTCGCGCGGGCCGGGGGTTGTGCGGCGACAGGCGCTGCGAGCGCCAGCGCGGCGCAAAGGATGGCGGCCGAAGCGCCTGCCAGGCGCCGTGCGCCGCCGTCAGAGGGGAAAGCCATGGATACGTCCCAAGCTGTGTTGATGTCAGCCGTAGGACGTGGCGACGCCGTGTTTACCTCAGTGCCAGATCGATGAATAATTTATATCGATTCTCATTTACTGATTGGTGTGCGCACGTCAACGCAGGATCAGCAGGCCCGGCAGGTCCGTGATGCGCACCGGCGTCTGTGCCAACAGCAGGTCCAGCGCCCGCTTGGGGTTGGCGATATTGGCGGTGCCGGACACGCGGGTGCGCCGCGCCGCGTCACCCATGACCACGATGTGCTTGCCTGTGTAGCGCGCCAATTGCGCGGCGGCGTCGGGCAGCAGCGCATTGTTGAACGCCAGCAGGCCCTGGCTCCAGCCGGGCGCGTTTTCCTTGGGCGCGTCACCACGGAGGATGCCGGCAGGCGAGACGGTGGCTTCCTGCCCCGGGTCCAGGATCAGCGATTGGCCATCGGCGCAGGCCAGGCATTGCACCGCCACACGGTGCTGATAGACGGTGATGCGGGTGCCGGCCGGCTCGCGCGCCACGGTGTAGCGGGTGCCCAGCGCGCTCGCCGAGGCGTCGGGCGTGGCCACCGTGAACGCGGGGCCATCGGCAACGCGCGGCGCGGCATTGAACAGCGCCTGGCCGGCCAGCAAGCGCACTTCGCGCTTGTCCGGGCCGAAGTCGACCGCAATGGCGGAATGCGCGTCCAGCACGGCGGTGGACCCGTCGGGCAGCGCCACGCGCAGCACTTCGGCGCCGCTGGCGTAATCGGCCCCGGGATGAAAATCCCGCAGCGTATGCCAGGCGATGCCGGTGGCCGCCAGCAGCGCCAACGCCAGGACCGTACGCCGCTTGCGGGCCGGCCGTGGCGGCGCCAGCTTGCCGCGGTCGATCTCGCCCATGCGGCGCCACACCCGTGCCAGCCGGTCGTATGCCGCGGCATGGCTGGGGTCGGCCTGGTACCAGGCATCGAATTCGGCCTGGGTCTGGGCGTCCAGTGTTTGCCCGCTGGCGCGGACCACCCAGCGCGAGGCCTCGTCATTGGCGGCCTGCGGCCCGCGAACGGACGACGCGGTGCTCATGCCAGCGCCTGGTCGCAAGCCAGCAGGATGCGCATCATGTGTTTTTCCACCGCGCTGACCGAGATCGCGAACCGCTCGGCAATGGCGCGATAGGTCAGGCCATCGTGTCGGTGCAGCACGAACACATCCAGGCTGCGGCGCGGCTGGGCGAGCAACGCGGCTTCCAGCCGGCGCAGCAATTGATTGGCGGCGGCCACATCCAGCGTGTCGGCTTCGAAGGCAGGGGGCTGCGCGGCAGCGTAGTCGGCGACGGCGGTCAGTTCGCGGCCGCGGCGCCGGTGCCAGTCGGTGGCGATGTTGGCGGCGACCCGGAAGACGTAGGCGCGGTCATTGTCCGGGCGGGTCTTGTCCTTGAACTCGGCCAGCTTGATCCAGGTGTCCTGGGCGCAGTCCTGGGCCACATCGCGGGACCCGGTGCGCAGCGAAAGAAAACCCAGCACCTCGCGGTAGTGGCGAAGAAATACATCGGTAAGCGAAGACATGTCGCTGACGCCAGGCGCCAGATAGAGTCAAATTCGCAACCAATTATAAATGATAACTATTATTATTACTAGACGATTGCCGGCGTGGGCAAGCGGTGGGCGGCCTGGCCGCCCACCGTGATCAGGCTTCGCTCTGGTCGATTTCTTCCAGCGAACCCTGCAGTTCAAGCCACTGTTCTTCCAGCGTTTCCATGCGCTTGCCGTGTTCGCCATGCTCGGCCATGACCTTCTGGCGTTCGCTGCGGCGTGCGTCGGAATACAGGTCCGGGTCGGCGATGACACCGTCCAGCGCATGCAGCTTGGCGCGCAGCTTTTCCATTTCGGATTCCACCTTGGCCAGCTTGGCTTCCAGCGGCTTGCGCAGGGCCGACAGGCGTTGGCGCTGTTCGGCCTCGGCCCGGCGCTGCGCCTTGCGGTCGACCACGGGCTCGCCGTTTTCGGCGCTTTCGCGGGCCGCTTCGGCGCGTTCGCCGGCGTTGCGGGCGGCCAGCCAGTCCCGGTAGTCTTCCAGATCGCCGTCGAATTCGCTCACGGCGCCGTCGGCCACGATCCAGAAGCTGTCCACCGTCGTGCGCAGCAGGTGCCGGTCGTGCGAGACCAGCAGCATGCTGCCGCCGAATTCGGCCAGCGCGGCGGCCAGGGCCTCGCGCGTTTCCACGTCCAAGTGGTTGCTGGGTTCGTCCAGCAGCAGCAGGTTGGGCTTTTGCCAGACGATCAAGGACAGCGCCAGGCGCGCTTTTTCGCCGCCCGACATCGGGCCGACCTTGCTGTTGACCGTATCGCCCGAGAAGCCGAAGCCGCCCAGGTAATTGCGCAGTTCCTGCTCGCGCGTTTCCGGCGCCAGGCGCGCCAGGTGCGCCAGCGGCGTGCTGTCCAGATCCAGCATGTCGAGCTGGTGCTGGTGGAAGTAGCCGATGGCCAGGCCGCGCGAGGCGCGGCGTTCGCCGGCCTGCACCGGCAGCTCTTCAGCCAGCGTCTTGATCAGCGTGCTCTTGCCGGCCCCGTTGGCGCCCAGCACGCCCACGCGGCTGCCCGCGCGCACCATCAGCGTCACGTCGCGCAGGATCGGCACGGCGTTGCCTGCCGCATCGGTATAGCCGGCGGACAGGTGTTCCAGCGTCAAGAGCGGGTCGGGCACCTGGTCGGGTGACGGGATGCGGATGTCGATGCCGGCTTCGGCCTGCAGCGGCGCCAGCACCTGCATGCGGGCCAGCGCCTTGACGCGGCTTTGCGCCTGCTTGGCCTTGGACGCCTTGGCCTTGAAGCGGTCGATGAAGCCTTGCAGGCGGGCGGTTTCGCGGGTCTGGCGTTCGTAGGCGATGCTGGTCTGGCGCAGGCGCTCGGCGCGCTGCGTCAGGAAATCACCGTAGCCGCCGCGGTAGCGCACCAGCTTGGCATGGTCGAAATGCAGAATCGACTTGGCCACCGCGTCCAGGAACTCGGTGTCGTGGGAGATCAGCATCACGGTGCCCGGATAGGCGCCCAGCCATTTCTCCAGCCACAGCATCGCGTCCAGATCCAGGTGGTTGGTGGGTTCGTCCAGCAGCAGCAATTCGGACGGCGCCATCAGTGCGCGCGCCAGCGCCAGGCGCATGCGCCAGCCACCGGAAAAGCTTGCCACCGGCTGGGTCCACTCGGCCGGCTTGAAGCCCAGGCCGGCCAGGAGCTGTTCGGCGCGGGACGCGGCGCTCCAGGCGCCAGCCTCGACCAGGGCGGCCTCGACCTCGGCGATCTGCGTGCCCTGGTCGTCGGTCAGCTCGGCGCGGCGCGCTTGCAGCGCGCGCAGCCCCGTGTCGCCGTCGATGACGAATTCGCGGGCAGGGCGGTCGTCGGCGTGCAGTTCCTGTTCGACACTGGCGATGCGCCAGCCGGCAGGTACTGCCAGATTGCCGGCGTCCAGGTCCAGCGAGCCGGTCAACAGGGCGAACAGCGACGACTTGCCGGCGCCGTTCTTGCCCACGATGCCGACGCGTTCGCCGGGATGCACCACGAATTCAGCGTCGTCCAGCAGTACCTTCGTGCCGCGGCGCAGGGTCAATCCAGTAGCGCGTATCACGTCGTCAACTGCTCGCGGGTCAAGAGCAGGAGCTGGTCGGATGCCTCTGCCGTATCCAGCCACACCGGCGACAGCTCGGGGAAGGCGGCTTCGAAGAAATCACGTTCGTGGCCGATTTCCAGCACCAGCACGCCGTCTTGCGCCAGAAAGCGCGGCGCGGCTTGCAGAATGCGTCGCACCAGGTCCATGCCGTCGGTGCCGCCGGCAAGCGCCAGGTGGGGCTCGTGGCGGTATTCCTGCGGCAGCACGTCCATGGAACCGCTGTTCACGTAGGGCGGATTGCACACGATCACGTCGTACTGGCGTTCGGGCAGGCTGTCGAAGAGGTTGCTCTGATGCAGTTCCAGCCGGTCGGCCAGGCCGTAGTCGTCGACGTTGCGGCGGGCTACGTCCAGCGCGTCCGGCGAGACGTCGACGGCGTCCACGTGGGCATACGGGAAGGCCATGGCCGACAGAATCGCCAGGCAGCCCGATCCCGTGCACATGTCCAGTACGTTGTCGACGGCCTGTGCGTCCTGCACCCAGGGCGACAGGCCTTCGTCCAGCAGCTCTGCGATGGGCGAGCGCGGCACGATGACGCGCTTGTCCACGTAGAAGCGATGCCCGCGCAGCCAGGCCTCGTTGGTGAGGTAGGCAGCCGGCACGCGCTCGGTCACGCGGCGGTCGATCAGGTCCAGCACGCGGCTGCGCTCTTCGGTCAGCACGCGGGCGTCCAGGAAGGGCTCCAGCGTGTCCAGCGGCAGGTGCAGGGCGTGCAGGACCAGGTAGACCGCCTCGTCCCAGGCGTTGTCGCTACCGTGACCCAGCGCCACCTCGGCGGCGTTCAGGCGCGATACGCCGTAGCGGATCAGGTCGCGCAGGGTCAGCAGTTCTTGGCGGGCGGATTGATACATGAGGGGCTTTTTACTTGGCGGGCAGGAGGTTTTCCAGCGTGCGCCGATAGATGTTTTTAAGCGGGTCCAGCGAGGCCAGCTCGATACGCTCGTTGACCTTGTGGATCGTGGCGTTGCAAGGGCCGAACTCGATGACCTGCGGACAGATCTTGGCGATGAAGCGGCCGTCGGACGTGCCGCCCGTGGTGGACAGCTCGGCCGTCACCCCGGTTTCGTCGCGGATCGCCTTGACCAGCGCATCGGTCAGCGAACCGCGCGGGGTCAGGAAGGGCTCGCCGCCCAGGTCCCAATCCAGCGTGTATTCCAGGCCGTGCCGGTCCAGCACTTCGTGCACCCGCGCCTGCAGGCTTTCCGGCGTGCTGGCGGTGGAGAAGCGGAAGTTGAACAGCGCCACGGCATCGCCCGGCACCACGTTGGTGGCGCCCGTACCCGAGTTCAGGTTGGACACCTGGAACGTGGTCGGCGGGAAATACTCGTTGCCCTGGTCCCATTCGATCTTGACGATGTCGGCCAGCGCCGGCGCCAACTGGTGCACCGGGTTGCGGGCCAGGTGCGGGTAGGCCACGTGGCCCTGGATACCCTTGACCGTCAACGTGCCCGACAGCGAGCCGCGGCGGCCGTTCTTGCAGGTATCGCCCAGCACGTCGCCCGAGGTGGGTTCGCCGACGATGCAGTAGTCCATCTGTTCGCCACGCGCCTTGAGCGCGTCGCAGACGATGGCCGTGCCGTCGATCGACGGGCCTTCCTCGTCGGACGTGATCAGCAGGGCGATCGAACCGCCGTGCTGCGGGTTGGCCGCCACGAATTCCTCGGCCGCCACCACGAAGGCAGCAATCGAGCTTTTCATGTCAGCCGTGCCGCGGCCGTACAGGTAGCCGTCGCGCTCGGTGGGCACGAACGGATCGCTTTCCCACTTCTCGCGCGGGCCCGGCGGCACCACGTCGGTATGGCCGGCAAAGACGGCCAGCGGCGCGGTCGTGCCGCGGCGCGCCCACAGGTTGGTGACACCGCCCTGGGCGATGGTTTCGCAGGTGAAGCCGATGCGCGCCAGGCGCGCAGCCAGCGTCGCCTGGCAATCCGCGTCCGCCGGGGTGACCGACGGGCGCGAGATCAGGTCCTTGACCAGATCCAGAACGACAGAACCCGACATTTGGCTTAGGCCCTCAGCAGATCATTGATGCTGGTCTTGGCGCGGGTTTGCGCGTCGACACGCTTGACGATCACGGCGCAGGCCAGGCTGTGCGAGCCGTCGGCCGACGGCAGCGAGCCCGGCACCACCACCGAACCCGACGGCACGCGGCCGTAGGTGATCTTGCCCGTGGCGCGGTCATAGATCTTGGTGCTTTGCGACAGGTACACGCCCATGGCCAGCACCGAGTTCTCTTCGACGATCACGCCTTCCACGACTTCCGAGCGGGCGCCGATGAAGCAGTTGTCTTCGATGATGGTGGGGTTGGCCTGCAGCGGCTCGAGCACGCCGCCGATGCCGACACCGCCGGACAGGTGGACGTTCTTGCCGATCTGGGCGCACGAACCGACGGTGGCCCAGGTGTCGACCATCGTGCCTTCATCGACGTAGGCGCCGATGTTGACGTAGGACGGCATCAGGACCACGTTGCGGCCCAGGAACGCGCCGCGGCGGGCCACGGCGGGCGGCACCACGCGGTAGCCGCCTTGCTTGAACGCGTTGTCGCCGTATTCCGAGAACTTGAGCGGCACCTTGTCGTAGAACTGCAGCGGGGCCTGGCCCATGATGGCGTTGTCGTTCAGGCGGAACGACAGCAGCACGGCCTTCTTGATCCACTGGTGCACGACCCAGTCGTCGTTGATTTTTTCGGCCACGCGCAGGCGGCCCAGGTCCAGACCGTCGATGGTGTGCTCGACGGCTTCGCGCACTTCGGCGCCGGCATCGCCGAACGACAGGTTGGCCCGGTCGTCCCAGGCTTTTTCGATGGTGGTCTGCAGGTCGAGAGTCATAGCGGGTCAGCTTTTCAAAGGTTGATCAAACAGAAGTATGTACAAAATGGGCAATGCGTTCGGCCGCCTGCACGCAATCGGCCAGCGGCGCCACCAGGGCCAGCCGGATGCGGCCCTGGCCCGGATTCACGCCGTGCGCGTCGCGAGCCAGATAGCTGCCCGGCAGCACGGTAACACCGGTACGGCCATAAAGGTCACGGGCAAACGCCGTATCGGACCCCGGCGTGGCCGCCCACAGGTAGAAAGACGCCTGCGGCCGGGACACATCCAGCACGTTCTGCAGGATGGGCAGCACGGCCTCGAATTTTTCCCGATACAGGCGCCGGTTGTCCTTGACGTGGGCCTCGTCCGTCCACGCCGCGATACTGGCGGCCGACACGATCGGGCTCATGGCGCTGCCATGATACGTGCGATACAGCAGGAAGCGGCCGATCAGCGCGGCGTCGCCCGCCACGAACCCCGACCGCAACCCCGGCACATTGGACCGCTTGGACAGGCTGGAGAACGCCACGAGGTTGCGGTAGTCGTTACGGCCCAGGCGGCGCGCCGCCTGCAGGCCGCCCAGCGGCGGATTGCCTTCGTCCAGGTAGATCTCGGAATAGCACTCGTCCGACGCGATCACGAAGCCGTAGCGGTCCGACAGGGCGAACAGGTCTTCCCATTCGTCCAGCGTCATCACGTTGCCGGCCGGGTTGCCCGGCGAGCACACGAACACCAGCCGCGTCTTTTTCCAGACCTCGTCCGGCACCTGGTTCCAGTTGCAGGCGAAATTGCGCAGCGCGTCCGCGTTGACGTAGTAGGGCGTGCCGCCGGCCAGCAGCGTCGCGCCCTCGTAGATCTGGTAGAACGGGTTGGGGCAGATCACCACCGACCCGGCCGACGGGTCGATCACCGTCTGGGTAAAGGCGAACAGCGCTTCGCGCGAACCCAGCGCCGGCAGCACCTGGGTGTCGGCGTCGGGCGCCGGAATGCTGTAGCGCCGCGCCAGCCACTCGGAAATCGCCCGGCGCAAGGCCGGGTCTCCCTTGGTCGACGGGTACACCGACAGCCCGCCCAGGTGGTCGCGGATGGCCTGCCCGACGCGCTCCGGCGCGGCGTGCTTGGGCTCGCCAATCGACAGGTTGATGGGCGTCAGGCCGTCCGGTTGCGAGCTGGCAGAAGCCAGCAAAGCCCGCAATTTTTCGAACGGGTAGGGGTGTAGAGCATCGAGGCGCGGATTCATGACGCAAGATTTTAACAAGCAAGCTACAATAGCGGGCTTGGCTTTGCGAAGGTGGCGAAATTGGTAGACGCACCAGGTTTAGGTCCTGACGCCGTAACAGGTGTAGGGGTTCGAGTCCCCTCCTTCGCACCAAACCCCTATTAGATGCTGTTTTGGCCCGGGTGGCACCCTGGCTGGGCAGTGTCTGCAAGACTGTTGCAACTGGCTTTCAGGCCGGGTTGCAGCGCGGAAACCCCCTTGGCAGGAATGCCTTGGGGGTTTTTGTTTTGGGCGGAGCTGGCTGGGGGCGGGGGCTACAGCAGGAAAGGGAGCAAAACGATGCCGTGGACTAGAACAAACACGCCGAATAGAGCCATATCGTGTTCTCCCCAGGAAAATATCACTTGGCTGCTATAACCCTTGGCGTCTCGCCCTGCGCCAAAAGAGCAGGGCGGCCAGCGGGGTACACAGCAGGGCGCCGATAAGCAAGTCTCTGGGGGCCCGCAATCCGTCGAGCTCGTAGGCGATTCCCAGGAGAAACATCGTGGAACCTATGGCGGCCAATATCACCGCCAATAGATAGAGCACCTTGGAGAGGATTGCCGGAGTCTTGGAAATAACTCGGATTGTCTCCTTCTTGCGTTCCAGGCTGGCGATGGCGGCTTCCAGTTCAAGCCGGCGCTTCTTTTCTTCAAGCTGTTCGATTGTGTCTGGCATTGGGACGGCATTCAACGGGGGACTCAGAATTGTAGTCTGATGATTTGTTTACTTGAAATAATAGTCAGCACCCTATTGTGAGTAAACCGCAGCCTGACACGCTATTCCTCGCCCTCTCACTCGGCAGTCGAGGCATGCTTTTTCAAGATCGGTGCCATCTTCGGCGACCAGCGATAGCCGCCCTGATAGGGCGTGGCATAACCCAGGACCGTGAGCTTTTCCAGCACCGTACGCATATGTGGCCCGGGATAAAAGGAGCAATCCAGCGAAAAGCTCAGTTTGTTGAAGTGAACGTCATGCCAGGAATACACGTACACGAAGTAATCGATCAGTTCGTCCAGTTTCTGCGCGTTGTGCCAGTGCCTGGCAGCCACAGCTGCGGCTTCATAGGGTTGGCAATTGAACCGGAATAGCGAGTAGTTGGGATAGCCGGAAATCGGGTCTTTTACCGGCTCGGCGATCTGCAGGCCATGCAGAATGCTGCATATCCATTCCCATGTGGATATGCTTTGGTTATAGAAAGCCAGGGTATCGAGATCCCATGTTTCGTTTTCGGTGGAGCTTCAGCAATCAAGGTCATCACCGTCAACGTCGGAAAGCCGTCGACGCTATCAACGCCGGGTGACGGGACGATGACCAACTTTGCAGCAACAGTACGGCACCTGTTTAAGAAACCGTCCCCACAAGCCGTATTTATCCATAGCCCCGCATTTCGCGCTCAGCTTCAAAGGCAGCTATGGCACGCAGAAATTCCGACCTGGTACGTCATTCAATAGCAGCCGTCACGCTGGCCTGTGCCATCGACGGCATCGGCCCCGCCGACGCTCAATCCGTGACAAGCACCGGCCAAATCACGCCAGGCCCGGTCCAGACGCCCAACTGGTCGGTCGGCGCGGACCTGATCGTGGGAAACACCGCGGCTGGCGCACTCACCATTGACGTAGGCGCTACGGTCGACAACAGCGACGCCTACATCGGCAACCAGACGGGCAGCGCGGGCACGGTGACCGTGTCGGGCAGCGATGGCAGCGGCCAGGCCTCGACCTGGACGAACGCCGGCACGATGCGCATCGGGGTGGAATCGGGCAGCAACGGAGCGCTCAATGTGCTGGGCGGTGGGGTGGTCAAAGGTGACTCGGCCATCATCGGCGACGAGACCGGCGGCGTGGGCGTCGTGACGGTCTCGGGGACGGGGTCGACACTGACGCTTTCCACCGCTACGGCGTTCCAGATCGGCCGCGAGGGCCGCGGAACGCTCCTGATCAACGACGGGGCCGTCGTGCACAGCGGACAGGCCAGCCTCGGCCTGGGCGGCGGCGAAGGGCATGTCACGGTTGCTGGTGCGCGAACGGTCTGGGACCCGGTCGGCAATATCTATGTGGGCCTGGGCGGCACCGGTGAACTGCGGGTTCAGGATGGCGCCGCGGTCAGCACGGTCGGCCCGACGGGCCCCACGTCTGCCGCAAGCATTTACATCGGCTTGAGCGGCGGCAGCGTCGGCACGGTGACGGTATCCAGTGCGACCGCCGATACGTCCACGCTTAGCGCAAGCGACGGCATCGACGTCGGTCTGAGCGGCGACGGCACGCTGAACATCGAGAAGGGCGGCTGGGTGCGGACGAGCTTCGACACCTGGATGGCTCGCACGCCCACGGCCACGGGCACGCTGAACCTGAACGGCGATGCCAGCGGCCGCGGCGTGCTGGAAACGGGCGCTGTCGTCAAAGGGTTGGGCAACGTCACCCTGAATCTGAACGGCGGCATCCTGCGTGCGAATCGCGACGAATCCGATTTTCTGAGCGGCTTTGCCACGCAGGCCGTGGGCGCCGGTGGCGCCTGGTTCGATACGAATACGCATGAGGTCGGCGTAGGCACCGCCTTTTCCGGCTCGTCCAGCTTGACGAAGCTGGGCGCGGGCACGTTGACGCTGACCGGCAACAGCACGGCATTCACGGGCAACACCGAGGTCCGTGCCGGAACGTTGCAAGTCGATGGCGTACTGGGCGGCTCGATGAACGTTCTGGCTGGCGCTCGGTTGACCGGTACGGGCCAGGTCGGCGCCACGGGCAACCGTGGCACGATCGCGCCGGGCCCGCGCAGCGGCTTCGGCACGCTGACGATTGCCGGCGACTATGGCGCCCAGGGCGGCAACCTTGAAATCAGGACGAAGCTGGGCGATGACAACTCGCCGACGGATCGATTGGTCATCACGGGGGGGACGTTCGGTACGACCCCCGTGACCGTAACCAACGTCGGAGGCGAGGGCGCGCTGACCCAGCGCGGCATACAGGTGGTGCAGGTCAATGGCCTGTCGGCCGGGCAGTTCAACCTGGCCAATGGCGACTACGTCATCGCCGGCCAGCCGGCGTTGGTGGCCGGGGCCTACGGCTATGTATTGCAGAAGGACCCGGCCAACGGCAATTGGTATTTGCGTTCGTCATTGACGCAAGTCGGCGCACCCGAAGCCGGTGTGCCGGGCGTTGGCGCACCGGAAGGCGGCAATGGCCCCTCCGGCGCGCCGGGGCCCTCCATGTACCAGCCCGGTGTGCCGGTGTACGAAGCCTACGCCAACACATTGCTGTCGTTGAGCCAGTTGCCCACCCTGCGTCAGCGCGTCGGAAACCGCCTCTACGATGCGGCGGACACGGGGCGCAATGGTGTGTGGGGCCGGGTGGAAAGCACGACCAGCCGCGCCAATCCCTCGGTGTCCAGCACGGGCCAGCACCAGAATACCGACAGCTGGAAGGCGCAGTTCGGCGTTGACCGGATACTGTCCGGCGAGCAAGGCGGTTCGCGTCTGGTCGGCGGGTTCAATGTGCACTACGGCACGGCCAAGACCCACGTGTCGTCGCGCTATGGCGATGGCAGCATCGACACCACGGCCTACGGTCTGGGTCCGACGTTGACCTGGTACGGCAACGACGGCACGTACGTCGACACCCAGGCCCAGGTGACGTGGTTCAACAGCGACCTGAATTCCCGTCTGGCGGGCAAGCTGCGTGACGGCCAGAATGCGCGTAGCTATGGGCTCAGCGTCGAAGCGGGCAAGCCGTTCGCACTGAAGGAAGGGCTCGCGCTCATCCCGCAGGCCCAGCTGAGTTACGTGTCCACCCACTTCAGCCGCTTCAACGACAGATTCGATGCACGGGTTGAAAGCGACAAGGGCGACAGCCTGCAGGGTCGTCTAGGCATTGCGCTGGACTACCAGCGCAACTGGCATGACGCCAGCGGAAAGGCGCGGCAAGCGAATGTCTACGGCGTTCTCAACGTGAAACGTGAATTCCTGGACGGAACTCGGGTGCAGGTATCGAGCGTGCCGGTCAGCAGCCGGATGGGTCGTACCTGGGGCGGCATGGGGGTGGGGGCCAACTTCGGTTGGAACGAACGCTACGCGCTCTATGGCGAGGTGGGCGCCGATGCCGATTTCTCGGGCAGTTACGTCGTGACCGCAACGGCGGGTTTAAGGATCGCGTTCTAGATAGCCAAACTGGCTTTATTTGCAGTATCGGATAAGGTGGAGGCTGGCCAGCGGACCGATGCAAGCCGCCGGCGGCACATTGATCCCCACTTTATCGAGGTTTCACCGCATGAGCGCCGCATCCGTTTTTGTCCTGTGCAGTTTCCTCACGCTGGCCGTCTTGATGGTGATCGGCAAAGCAGTCAATTCAGCTGCGCGAGCGCCGCAGATGAACGGCGCGCGAGTCGCTTTCTGGACTTTGCTGATTGCCATGATCGCGATCCCGGTCGGCCTGCTGGGGTATTTCGAGCTATTCCAACCCAGCGCAGACCTGGAGCTTGCCTACGCCCGAGGCGGACTCGCTGGGGAAATCAGCTCGGGAATACTGCCGGCCGTGATCGTGGCGGGGATACTCTCGTTCTGGTTTTCACGTCGCCACGGAAAGAAGCGCAGAAAGACCGTGGCAAGTCAGTAGTGGCGCAAATACAGCACAATTATCCATGCCGCCAGCACGCTGATCGCGATATGGGTTTGGAACCTGTGGCAATACAGCGCTTCTTTGGCGAAGGGCTGCCCGCGATTTTTGAAGTGATTCCGCGATAGCCTGACCAGATCGCTAATGGCGAGTATCAGGCAGGCCACTATGATGGCGATCAGTACCCAATAAAGCAAAACTCTCATGGTTGCCCGCTCCTGGGGAATGCCACGTTATTTTGGGAAAAAGGGTGCTGGGGCACCATTTTCTCCCAAACGGCGGTTCTCGGGTAGAGACACCTTTTATCCGCCCTCCAGGCTTGCTATAAAGACGGGTCAAGTCTGTTTTTTCGAGCGAGGGGTTAGTGTCGATTGAAACGCTCTGCCGCGGCGCTTTTGTGCTTGCGTGCGCCGTACTGGTGTCTGGATGTTCATCCCCTGCTTCGCCCTGGTCGTCGCCGAATCCAGGGCCGGTGATGGCCCCATCTTCTTCCCGGACTTCGCTCGAGTGCCGGGTTACCAACTGCCTGTACGACGGCAAGTACGAGCCGAACGAGCGCAGCTACGCCGAAGATGAAGCCAAGCGCTTGAACCGGGCCGAGCTGGACCGGCTGCGCCGCGCCATGGGTAACTGACCAGACGTTAAATGGCCCGCTGCATGGCGGGCCATTTAACGTGGGCTTACGCTCCCGCAAGGCGCGGGCGCGTTGAACGCCGCATCACTTCAAGAGCTTCGGAAAGCCGGGATCACGCACAGCCTTCTTGATCAGTTCCTGCACGGCGCCCATGCCTGCCAGGGCAGTCTGAGTGCAGGCCGTCTCGCCGATGAAGCTGGTGGTGAACTTGTAGGTATCCTCCACCGACAGCGAACTGCCGTTGCTGGAAGTCAGCGTCATGGCGCTGACCCATTTGCCGCTGTTCGAGCTGAAATTGAGCTTGTCCAACGTGCCGGTGAGTTCGACCGGCGCGCTCTCTGCATAGATGTTCGCCATCAGCAGCTCGCTGATCAGCGCTTTGCGGACGTATTCGGAGTAGGGCTCGGCATTGGGCGTCTTGACGGGGCCGAACCCGCGGCAGGTGATCACGCCCGCCCGGCTTTGATCGCCCGGACCATTGCCGAAAGCGCCGACCTTCACCTTGACTTCACCTACGGCACGCAGAGCCGATACCGTTTCGGCATCCGCCGAATAACGGGGGACTGCGAAGGTGGAGCAACCGCTGACAGCCAAGGCAAGGATTACGACGCCAGACAGCTTGAACATACCTCTCTCCCTTAATTGTTGGACTCGTTTTGTATCACAAAAAAACAAGTTCATAGCGAAAGAGGGGGCATTCACCGAGAGGCCGGCATGGCTCTCAACTGAATCGCGAATGTGTCCTGTGGGTTGTTGAACGCAGCGGGCTTGTCGGCGCCGATATCGATCCGCGCGTGGTCTGCGTTGCGGTACGACGCGTTCGAGAAATGCTTGACGATCGTGCGCGAACTGGCGGCATCGGCCAGGCCGATCGCGGGGCTGAAATCCACCAGGCCGCGATGAAAGTCGGCGACCACGCCCGCCAGCGCCCAATGGCAGACCCCTTGGCCGAAATAATCTTCGTCGCGGAACGGGGCCAGAACGACCTCGGCACGGAAGGTGCCGTCCGCTTGGCGATCAAACGTGACTGGCACACGCTGTTCGGGCACGACGGTCGCGCCCGTCACGGGCGTCAACGGCGTGCAGGCGGCATTGCTGACCCGGTAGTCGGCATGGCCGTCGACACGGTCGAACGGACCTGGCGCGCCCTCGACGGTGGCTATGATGCCGATGCGCCGCGACGTGTCGGGGTTGGGCTGGACGGCGACGCTGGACGTGGCCGCGGCGTATGCCGAATGAGCCAACCCCGAGATCATCGCAAAACCGGCGGCCAGGGGCAGGCAGGCCATCGCGCCAGCGCGTTTCATCGCGTTCACTTGGCGGCCTTGGCAGGCACGGGCGCCAGCGTGTCGTACTGGTCGATCTGGCCCACGTCCACCCAGCCCGCGGCGCAGTCACCGGCATAGTCGCCATCTTTGCCCCGTTGGCATGCCTTGCCGCTTTGGGGCGTCTTCCATTGCACCGGCAGGTCGGCGTCCTTGCACAGGTCGTTGCCGCGGCATTCCGGCACGCTGGCGGTGGGCACGGCGATGACGTAGTGGCGCTGGGTCTCGCCCTTGCGCGCCATCGCGGGGATGCACACGAACTGGCGGTCCTGCACGTGGGCCACGGGGTGGCCTTCGCCATCGATGCGGTCGTTCAGGTCCAGGCCGCCATCGGCCGCGATCGAGCCGAACGCGGCGCCTTCGCCGCAGTTGCCGAAGTTCACGGAAAAGCCATCTGCGGTGCAGCTCGCGCCGCCGTAGCCGTCGGCACGGCACTCGATCTTCGAGGCGGGCGTCATGCGGGTGAGTTGGGCTTGGGCGGCGGCAACGGCGTTATCGCCAGCCGAAGCGGCCAAGGCCGTCGCGGCGCACAGGCTTGCGGCCAGGGCGGCCAGCAGATGGGGCAGGGAGATCTTCATGGGGCTTCCTGAGAAGGATCGGAGTGCGATGCAATCGGCGGGAATTGTAATGCCGGGACAAGAACGACGCGGTGTCCGTGTCAGGCGGATGGGGCGGGCTGCGCGGCCGCGCCGGGCGGTTTGCCATAGAGCACCCGGGCGCACGCCACGCCGCCGACCAGCCCCGGCAATCCCCCCATGAGCAACAGCGCCGTCAGGTCCGACCACGAGTAGTCGCGTGATCCGAATCCCAGTTGAAAAATCGTGGCATACAAGCCGCCCAGCAGACCGGGCCAGCAGTACGAACGCCATGACACGCGGGCCGGCCGAAAGGCGCCCGCCACCCCGCCGGACAGCAAGGCTGGCACCCCGCCGAAGAGGTAGGAATAGGGCACCAGGAAAATCATCATCGGCAGGTTCTTCAGCGCTTCCAGGTCGAGGGCCGCGACGGTTACCAGCAGCGCAAAAGCGCCAACTCCCACAGGCGGCCCCAGGGCGACAAACAGGCCCGCGCCGCCCGCCGCGCTGCGCAAGATATCGCCGGGCGTCTTGCCGGCAGGACGGCGCCAGAGGCGCCACAGCAACGCGGCCAGTGACAGCGTCGTCAGCACGCAAACGGAAAACAGCAGCAAAACGGAATGTCCTTATTCAGGCGCCGGCTTGTTGGGGAACAGGTTCAGCGACAGGATGGCGTCGGGGTAGGTGGCCAGCAGCATGCCGGACATATGGCCGTGCAGTGCGCCGAACAATGACCAGTTCAAAGGCTCGGTGCCGGGCAAGAGGTCCAGCAGCATCAATTGCCCAGTGCGCACCGTGCCCACGAAATACGCGCGCTCGTCGTGCTGGCCGGTGGGCGTGGCGCGGTAGATCTTGGTGGCGCGGGCGCTGTCATCCTTGCGCCAGGTGTTGCCGCCCGTACTGCTCTTGGCGCCGATGGGCGCGATGTCCGCCTGGATGGTTTCCCAAAGGGCGCGGGCGTTGGCGGCGTAGACGACGATGGTCATGGGTGCGCAGTCCTGTAAGAAAGAGGGGACGCAGCAAAGGTACCAATGTCGCGGGGTTCCGGCAAGCGGCCGATGACGCGCCGCCGTCGGCCTGGGCGCCATACATGGCAACGCTAATCGCCCGCCAGCTCGCGCAGTTCGCTGGCGCGATTGGCGTTGAGCAGCATCGGGCAGTAGCCATACATTGGCGACCCGACGTGCGCGCCGGCCAGCGAGCAGTGGCCGTTGCGATAGACCAGCCAGGCCTTCTGCGCTTCTTCGAGCTTGACGGCGTCGTCCGGAAACTCGGTGGCCAGGCGCGCGTGGACCTTGGCGTACTGGGCGTTGATCTCGCGTTTGGCTGCGGACGATACCGCGCTGGAGCACGCTTCGACGGTGCCGTTGTTGACGGCGCCGGCGTCTTTCAGGCAGCGGTCGTACTGGTCCATGTAGTCCGGCGGGGCGGCCAGGGCCAGGGCGGGAGACAACATCAAAGTCAGCGCGAAAGCGTGTCGGATCATGGCGGCGCGAAGGGTAATCCAGGGGTTTTGAATAGGGTGAACACGCGCTCGAATTGGCGTGCAGGCCAAGCATACCGCCTGCCGCGGATTGGTGTTTCTCCTGCTTGACACTCATCGGGTTAGTCCATAAAGTCACCGCACAGATTTAGATAAAAGACCATCTGTAAGATGGTCTTTTATCGCGTGCACGTTGCGTCGACCTCTTACAGAAATAATTCCAAGAGGAGACAGTCGTGCAATCAACATCCGTCAAGCTGCGTGGCATCGACGATGTCATCGCCTACATCGATTCTCGTCCGGGCATCGTGGGCCGAGCCGGCCTTATCTGGTGGCTCGCCCTGGGTGGCCTGTTTCTCGACGCATTCGCCAATTCCGCGCTGAGCGCGGGCCTCGGACCCATGACGCGCAACCTTGGCCTGACGGCCGGCCAGGTGGCGCTGATGACCTCGTTTGCCTCGTGGGTGGCGATCGCGTTCAACCCCATCGGCGGCTGGATGGCGGATCGCTGGGGCCGCATGCGGCCGCTGATCGCGGCCAAGCTGCTGGCGCTGATCGGCGCGTTGCTGGTGGTGTTTGCGCCGTCGTTCGAGGTGATCCTGGCGGGCCGGTTCTTCGTGGGCGCGGCTTATGGCATCGACTTCGCGATTGCGATGGCGGTGCTGGCCGAGTTCACGCCGGTCAAGTTCAAGAGCCGGCTCAATACCTGGCAGGGCATGTGGTACACGGCGGTCTGCGCCAACCTGTTGCTGGCGCTGCTGTTCTATTCGTGGGATGTGGGCGACGCGATCTGGCGCTATTCGGTGGCGGCCACCGCCGTATTCGCCGTGACCATCCTGCTGCTCCAGTTGCGCTTCATGGTCGAAAGCCCGATCTGGCTGGCGCGCAAGGAGCGGGTCGACGAGGCCGCCGCGGCGATGACGCGCATCTACGCGCAGCCATTCACCGCCGCGCCATTGGCCGAACGCGTACCGGTGGCCAATCAGGCCCGGCGTGGGCTGGCCAACGTGCTGCTGATCTTTCGTGGCGTGTATCTGCCGCGCACCATCCTGGCGGCCACGGTGCAGATCGGGCAGTCGATCCAGTATTTCGCGGTGGGCTGGTACCTGCCGCTGATCAGCGCGGCGCTGTTCGGCAAGGACTTCGTCTATGCCACGGTGGGCGCGCTGGTGTTCAACGTGTTCGGCATTTTCGGCGGCTTCATGTCGCCGTACATCGGCCGCAAGCTGGGCTTGCGGCGCGCGTCGGCGTTCGGGTTTGCCGCCGTGTTCCTGATGCTGCTCATCCTGGGCACCTTCCACGGCAAGATGCCGATGTGGCTGGCGGTGGTAGTGCCGTCTCTTTTCATCCTGTTCCATTCCGGCGGGCCGGGCGCCAACGGCAAGAGCCTGTCGTCGCTGTCATTCCGTGGCGAATTGCGGGCCGGCGCCAACGGCGTCATCGGCGCACTGGGTTCGATTGGCGCGGCGGTCGGGCTGCTGGTGTTTCCGCTGTTCCGCGAAAACTACGGGCTGGAGAAGACCTTCCTGATTCTGTCGGTGGTGCCGCTCATCGCCAGCATCATCTGCTTTGCCATCAAATGGGACCCCACCCGCAGCGGGATCAATCCCGACAACGAGGCCGGGGCCCCGCAATTCAAGGGCGACGAGACCCTGCCCGCGCTGGACCCCGTCTTGGGGAAAACGGCGCGATGACGGACGGAGACACTATGCACAAAGACGTGATCCTGGCCATCGATGCCGGCACCTCGGGGACCCGCGCGGCCCTGGTGTCGGGCGACGGCCATGTATCGGGGCAGCAGTACCTGTCGCTCCAGGTCGATACGCCGCGACCTGGCGTGGTCGAGCAGGACGCCAACGCCATCCTGGAACGGACGGTGCAGGTATGCCGCCAGGTCGTCGAACAGGCGCGCCAGGATGGCCGCGAGATTGCGGCGCTGGCGCTGGCCACGCAACGCGCGACGTCGGTGCTGTGGGACACCACCACCGGCCGTGCGTTGGTGCCGGCGATGGTGTGGCAGGACACGCGCTACGTCGATGAACTCGATCGCCTGGCCCCGGCCTGGAATGCGCGTCTGCTTGCGCAGGTAGGGCGTCCGGCCGGCGTGCGTTCGCCGTATCTGTGGGCCGCGCGCCACCTGCGCGATACGCCCGCGGTGGCGCAGGCCTGGCGCGAAAGGCGGCTGGCATTCGGCACGGTCGATACCTGGCTGCTGTGGCACCTGTCGGACCGCCGCGAATGCGTCACGACGCCCACCAACGCCACCTCTGCCGGCGCGTACGTGCTGGCCGACCATTGCTATTACCTGGACTGGATCGACGCGCTGGAATTTCCGCGTGAACTGCTGCCCGCCCTGCGCCAGGAAGCCGATGACTTCGGCCATACCCGCACAGATCTGCTGGGCATCGCCGTGCCGATCCGCGCATCGGCGGGGGACCAGCATGCCGGCGCCGTCGGGCTGGGGTGCCTGGACCGCGGGCAGGCGATGTGCGTGCACGGCACCGGCAGCTTTGTCGACTTGATCATCGGGCCCCAGCCCCCCGTGAACAGCGGCCGCTACGAAGGCTCGTTGACCATGACGGCGCGGCGCCAGGATCAGGTCTCGCACTTCGCGGTCGAGACGTTTGTCGCCACGACCGGGTCGGCCTTGAACTGGGTCTGCGACAAGCTGAAGTGGTTCCAGAACGCGCAGGAAATCAGTGCCTTGGCCGCCACGGCCGAATCCGCCGGCGGCGTGACGTTCATTCCGGCCCTGACGGGCTTGCGGGTGCCGCGCATGGAAGCCGGGGCGCGCGCGTCGCTGACTGGCATCTCCATGGCAACCACGCAGGCCGAGGTGGCCTACGCCATTCTGGAAGGCATCGCCCATTCGGTCGCCAGCTGCATCGAGGCGGACGAGGAAGTGTCGGGCGTGCAGGTGTCGGAACTGGTGGTCGGGGGCGGCCTGTCGTGCAGCGATCCGCTTCTGCGCATCCAGGCGGACCTGCTGGGCATTCCGATACGCCGCATGCAGGAAGCCGACCGCGCCAGCCTGCGCGGCGTGGCGTTCCTGGCAGGCGCCTCGGGCCTGTTCTGGCCGTCGTTGCAGGCGGCGCGCGATACCGCCGCCACCGACGCGGTGTTCCTGCCATCGCTGGCGGCCGACGCGCGCGCCCGGCGGCGGGCGCTGTGGCATTCGCGCGTTGAATCCGAATTGGCCCATGCGGGCCTGTACCCCCACGACAAACAGGAGGCATTGCGCACATGATCGGGTGGCCATCAAGAAAGCCCAGGAAGGACCGGGCCGACATGACCCGCGGCGAACCGCTGCGGCTGGTCCGCCAGGAGCAGTCGGACCGGTTGGGCAGCGAGCAGTTCGATATGTTGATCATCGGCGGCGGCATCACGGGCGCCTACGCCGCGCTGGATGCCAGCCTGCGCGGCTATCGCGTGGCGCTGGTGGAAAAAGACGACTTTGCGTCGGGCACGTCGTCGAAGTCTTCGAAGATGGTGCACGGCGGGCTGCGCTACATCGAACAGGGCAACCTGGGGCTGGTGCGCCATTCGCTGCACGAGCGCCAGCGGCTGCGCCGCAATGCCCGCCATCTGGTGCAACGCCTGCCTTTCCTGTTTCCCATCCTGGAACGCGACGGGGTGTTCGACAAGCGGCTGGCCAAGGCCTTCGAAAGCCTGCTGTGGACCTACGACCTGGCAGGCGGCTGGCGCGAAGGCATCCTGCACCAGAAGCTGACGCCGGCCGAGGTGCTGTCGCATTGCCCGACCTTCAAGCTGGATGGCCTGCTGGGCGGCTTCCTGTATTTCGACGCACGGGTGGACGACGCGCGGCTCACGCTGGCGGTCGCGCGCACCGCGGCTTTCCATGGTGCGGCCGTGCTGAACCATGCCAAGGCGGTCGAGGTCACGCGAGACGCCCACGGTCGGGTCGACGGCGCCATCGTGCAGGCGGGGCAGACCGAAATCCGCGTGCGGGCCGCAGTGGTCGTCATGGCCACCGGGGTGTGGCTGCGCGACTGGAACGGCAGCCGCAAGGACGATCCGCAGGCGCTGCACATCCGTCCGGCCAAGGGCGTGCATGTGGCGGTGCCGTGGCTGAAGGTGCGCAACGACTGCACCGTGACGATTCCCGTGCCCGGACGCAGCCGCCGCGCCACCATCACGCGGTGGGGCAACGTGTCCTACCTGGGCACGACGGACGAAGACTACGACGGCGACCTGGACGACGTCCATTGCACCCGCCGCGAGCTGGACTTCCTGCTGGAAGGCGCCCGCTCGGCGCTCAAGACCGATCTGTGTGCCGACGACGTGGTGGGCAGCATCGCCGGCTGCCGTCCGCTGGTGGCGCCGCCGGGCGGCAAGACGCTGGAAATCAAGCGCAACCACGAAATCCGGGTGGCAGCCGACGGCCTGGTGACCATCGTGGGCGGCAAGCTGACGACATCGCGCCACATGGCCGAGCAGACCATCGACGCCGCGCAGAAGGTGCTGGGCAAGAAGGCGCGCTGCATCACCGCCAGCGCCTTCCTGTTGGGCGCGGCGGGCTACGACCCGCAAGCCATCGTGGCCTCGGGCGGCCTGTCGGCGCACCTGGGCGAACGCTACGGCACCGAGGCGCGTTTTGTCAGCGACCTGATGCAGCAAGACCCGGCGCTGACCGCACCGTTGGTGGCCGGGCTGCCTTACACCGAGGCCGAAGCCCTGTACGCCGTGCGCCACGAATTGGCGGCCACCGTTGAAGACGTGCTGTCGCGCCGCATGCGGGCGCGGCTGATGGCGCGCGATGCCTCGGCGCTGGCCGCGGCGCGCGTGGGCCAGATTCTGCAGGCCGAACTGGGCCTGTCCGATACCGAAGTGGCGCGGCAAGTGAACGGCTACCGCGCCGCGATCCAACATGAAAAGTCCGTACTAATGGGAGACGACTCGTGATCAGCAAAGAGGCAATCAAGCGCGGTTACAACCGTGGCAACTACGTGGTGGGCGCGCACACGCCGCCGGGCTATGCGGCGGGTTTGAAAGAGACCGGCACGCAACCTGGCACGCAACCCGGCCTGCAACGCGACCCGGTCGCGGTGGCGCCTGAGCAGATCCAGGCGCTGCGCGCCGCGGCAGACGAGGTGCTGACCGCCACCGCCGACGCGGTGGCCTGGACGCGCGACTGGTGGGCCGGGTCGATGATGACCGAAACGGCGGGCCGGCCCGCCACGCCGCACGCGGTGATCGTCAAAGTGTCGACCGTGGCGCAGATCCAGGCCGTGATGCGTATCGCCCACGCGGCTGCCATCCCCGTCACCGTATCGGCCGGCCGCAGCAACGTCACCGGCGCCGCACTGCCGCTGCGCGGCGGCATCGTGCTGGACGTCTGCCAGTTGAACCGGTTGATCGGCATCGACCGCGAAAGCCAGATCGTCGAGGTCGAGGCCGGCATGTTCGGCGATGTGTTCGAACAGACCATCCAGCGCGATTTCGGCCTGACGATGGGCCATTGGCCGTCGTCGTTCGGTATCAGCACGGTGGGCGGCTGGGTGGCGTGCCGCGGGGCAGGGCAGTTGTCCACGCGCTACGGCAAGATCGAAGACATGGTGTTCGGCATGGACGTGGTGCTGGCCGACGGCAGCCTGATCACCGTGGGCGGCTATTCCCGTGCAGCGTTGGGGCCGGACCTGCAACAGGTCTTCATCGGTTCGGAAGGCACGCTGGGCGTGGTGGTGCGCGTGCGCCTGAAACTGCACCGGCTGCCCGATTACGGCCGTGCCATCGCCTACGGCTTCAAGACCTTCGCGGCGGGCCTGGAGGCCTGCCGCCAGATCATGCAGCGCGGCGCCAACCCGGCGGCGCTGCGGCTGTACGACGAACTGGAAAGCGGGGTGCAGTTCAATCAGCCGGACCTGAACGTGCTGCTGGTGGCCGACGAGGGGCCACAGCCTGTCGTCGATGCCGTCATGCAGATCAGTGAAGCCGTGTGCCGCGAAACGGGCGAACCGCTGGACGGCGAGGCGGTGTTCGAACGCTGGCTGGAAACCCGTTACCTGACGGGCAAAAGCGCCGAAGGCTTCAAGCGCAGCCCGGGTTTCGTGGCCGATACGCTGGAAATGGCGGGGCGCTGGAGCGACCTGCCCGCGATCTACGACGAGGTCGTGGCCGCCATCAATGCGGTGCCGGGCACGCTGGCCGGGTCGGCGCACCAGTCGCATGCGTACGGGGACGGCGCGTGCCTGTATTTTTCGCTGCGCGGCGAAGTCGCTGTCGAAGACCGGGTCTCGTGGTATCGGCAGGCCTGGGACGCCGCCAACGCGGTGTTGATTAAATATAATGCCGCGCTCAGCCACCACCATGGGGTGGGCCTGCTGCGCGCGCCATACATGCGCGAATCGCTGGGGCCGGCCTTCGCGGTGCTGCTCGCGGTGAAGCGGGCGCTGGATCCGAAAAACATCCTCAACCCGGGAAAGCTCGGCCTGACGGACGAACTCTTCTACGATCAGGGCAGGCAATAACATGGACAGGTCACTCGGGGCATGCCTTTCGCGGCATCCGGTCATTGCCACGCTGTACGGGCCGGAGCAGATCAACGCCTTCGTGGGCAGCGCAGCCGAGATCGGCATCGTGGCCAACGTCGAGCTGCGCAAGCTTGCGCCGGTGATCGCCGCCTTGAATCGGGCGGGCAAGTACGTCATCGTCAACATCGACAGCTGCGAAGGCCTGTCGCAGGACAAGGGCGGCGTGGACTACCTGGCCGACATCGGCGTGGCCAGCCTGGTGTCCACTCGCGTTGCCACCATCCAGCGTGCCAATCGCGCCGGCATGGTGACGATGCAGAAGGTGTTCGTGACCGACCGGTCCACCTGGCCGCGCAGCGTCAAGGCGCTGGAACAGAGCGACCCCAACCTGGTGCAGATCATGCCGGCGCCGATGCTGGCTCACATGGCGCCGCAGGACCTGAAGGCGCTGCCGCCCATCGTGGCGTCGGGCTTTGTCTGCAACCAGGGGGACGTGGCCGCCGCATTGAAACAGGGCGCGGTGGCGGTGTCGACCAGCGACGCGGTGCTGTGGAGCGTGGACCCGAAAGCGCTGCGATAGCGCCGCAGCGCTTTCGGCCGGCCGTGGCGGACGTCAGTCCAGCCGCGCGCCGGACTGTTCCACCAGCGTCTTCCACACGGGCAATTCCTGCTGGTAGTTCGCCACGAATTCCGTGGGCGAGTTGCCCGTGGGGATGAAGCCCATGTCGATCAACCGGGCCTGCACCTGCGGCGTGCGCACCATGTCGTGCATTTCGCGGGCCAGGCGCGCGACGATGGGGGCGGGCGTGTCCTTGGGGGCGGCCAGCGCCACCCAGCCAACCAGGCGGTAGGCATCTTCGCGCAGGCCCTGTTCGGCCAGCGTGGGGGCATCGGGCAGCACGTCCATGCGCTTGTCGCCGGTGACGCCGATGAGCTTGAGCCGGCCGTTGTCGATGTACGGCTTGGTGCCCAGCGCGCTGGCGAACGCCAGCTGGATGCGGCCGCCGATCAGGTCCTGCAGCATGGCCGATTCGCCCTTGTAGGCCACATGGGTCATGTCGCCGTGCTGCGAGGCATCGAGATAGGCCAAGCCCAGGTGTCCGTACGAGCCAACGCCCCACGAACCATAGGCCACCTTGCCGGGATGGGCGCGCACGTACGCCAGCAACGCTGGACCGTCCTTGGCCGGCACGCTGGGGTGCGCCACCAGCGTCACGGGCGCGATGGCAATTTGCGAAATCAGGACGAAGTCGCGCAGCGTCTGGTAAGGCAGGTGGTGGTACAGGAACTGGTTCTGCATCAGCGAAGAGCTGAGCGACACGGTCAGCGTATAGCCATCGGGCGCGGCCTTGGCTGCGGCATCGGTGCCCATGATGCCCGATGCACCCCCGCGGTTTTCCACCAGCACCGGCTGCCCCAGCCGGTTCGACAGGCGTTCGGCCACCATGCGCGCCACGATGTCGGTGGCGCCGCCCGCGTTGTAGGGCACGATGATGCGGATGGGTTTCGTGGGCCATGCGGCCTCGGCGTGCAGCGGGCCAGCCAGCGCCAGCCCCAGCAGGGCCAGTGCGCTGCCCGTAAGCCAGCGGCGGCGGGATCGTACGGTGTTGCCCTGGGTCATGCGCATGTCTCCGGATCGGCGCGTGAGGCGGCGGGGCGGGATCGCCACGCCGCTGTCGCGCTCGTTCCAGGATTCTTGTCTTGCGACGTGTTTTTTACAATGCGAGGTCAGGTTGACAGCATGTCAAACGGCCTTTGACGTCGGTAATTCAGCGTAATTCGCTGCGCCGATACAGGCTCAAGCCCAGCGCCAGCAACGCCAGCATGCCGGCGCAGCCGCGGTTGACCCAGGTCATCACCCGGGCCGAAAACGCGCGCATGGCGTGGCGGCCGCCATAGGCATACAGGCACATCATCACGCAGTCGATGGCGGCGCTGACCAGCGCCAGCACCACGTACTGATGCGCGACGGGCGCGGCCGGCTGGATGAATTGCGGCAGGAAAGCCGAGAAGAACAGGATGCCCTTGGGGTTCGACAGGCCCACGAACAGGGCCCGCAGAAAGGCCTTCCTGCCAGTGGCGGACACCTGCGCCGCATTGACCTGCAAGGCGCGCGCCGGTGAATGCCAGATGGCCCAGGCCAGATACAGCAGGTACGCCGCGCCGCCCCATTTGACGACGCTGAACAATTGTTCCGATGCTTGCAGCAGCGCGCCCAGGCCGCAGCCCACCGCGCCGATCAGCAACAAATCAGACAACATCGCGCCGGCAATACCAAAGCCTGCGACGCGCATGCCGTGGCAAGCGCCGTTGTTCAGCGCCAGCAGCATGGAGGGGCCGGGGCTGACCATGACGGCGCTCACGGTGACGACATATAGCAATAGCGTGGTGGCGTCCATCGGTCATGGTGAGGGTAGGAAAACAGCGCCAAGCATAGCAATGTCAACAATCGAAAGGAATTTGCATTGCTTTGAAGTTGCCGGCGCCGCTTTGGCCGACCATCGAGTTTTCAGCTTGGAGGGCGAATCGTGTACCCACTATCAAAGCGCTGCGGCGCAGAATTCTTCGGCACGTTCTGGCTGGTGCTGGGCGGTTGCGGCGCGGCCGTGCTGGCGGCGGGCTTTCCGCAATTGGGCATCGGCTTTGCCGGCGTGGCGCTGGCGTTCGGCCTGACGGTGCTGACCATGGCCTTTGCGGTCGGGCACATTTCGGGCGGCCACTTCAATCCCGCGGTCACCGTCGGCCTGGTCGCGGGCGGCCGTTTCCCCGCCCGGGAAATCCTGCCTTACGTTGTGGCCCAGGTCCTGGGAGCCATCGCGGCAGCGGCGGTGCTGGCGGTCATTGCCGACGGCAAGCTCGGATTCGACCTGAAGGGCAGCCATTTCGCCGCCAACGGCTACGGCGCGTATTCGCCGGGCAAATACTCGATGGGCGCGGCGCTGGTGACCGAGGTCGTCATGACCGCGGGCTTTCTGTTCGTGATCCTGGGCGCCACCGCCAAACGCGCCCCGGCGGGCTTTGCCGCCATCCCCATCGGCCTGGCCTTGACGCTGATCCACCTGGTCAGCATTCCCGTCACCAATACGTCGGTGAACCCGGCGCGTTCCACCGGCCCGGCACTGTTCGTGGGCGGCTGGGCGCTGGAGCAACTGTGGCTGTTCTGGGTCGCGCCGATCGCCGGGGCAATCATTGGCGCGCTGGCGTATCGCCTGGTGAGTGAGCCGGCGACTCAGCGGTAGAGGCGAGGGGCGTCAGCCCGGATCGGCGCTCAGTCCAGCGCCTGCAACTGCATCACCTGCGCGTCGCTGGGAAACCCCCGCGTGCGGTAGCGCACCGGGTACACCTCTTCCCGTTCCAGCAAGGGCGCCAGCACCGCCAGCGCCTGTTCCCAGTCGACCACGCGGACTTCGCCGATCTCGTCGTCGGCATCCGGGCGCACCAGCGCCAGGCGGTCGACCTGGGGTAGTGATGTATCCACGCCGCGCGTCCAGGAAGCCACCGAGAAAGACGCCGTGGCGTCGTCGTTCTGCGTGAACAGGTTGTAGTTGGCGACAAAAATGTCGACGCCCTGTTCTTCGTGGATGCGGTCCAGGGTTTCCTTCTGGGCGTCGTAGTCGCCCTTGGCCAACAGGCGCGCCAGGTGATTCAACTGGCGGCGCGTCGCGTCTTGCGGGGGCTGGTAGCGTTCGATGCCCGCGTCGGTGTAGTGATACATGTGCGGCGACACCGGGCGGCCATGCGGCACGACCTGTTGACAGAGTTCAGCCATCTTCATCAGGCCGGCGTCGTCGTTGTCGCCGCTGACCAGGAGCAGGTCGCGAGTGGGCATCATGAATACCGGACGGCCGCGTACCGGCACGCGCTCAAGCATGTCGGGCAGCAGTGCGCGGCTGGTGTCGTAGCCGTCTTCCCAACCGCCGCTGTAGACCCCTGGCGCCACTTCCATGAAGTCATCGGCCGAGTCGCGCAGGTTGTCGATGGCAATCGCCAGCGCCTGGTCGAACGAGATGCCCCACGCCGCCTCGGGGCCGTTGGTCAGCGTCGAGATCGATTCAGGGTGGTCCAGCGCAAGCAACACGACGCAGTCATCGCCGAAAGGGCGCAGCGCGGGGTGGAAATCGGCGTCGTTGCCATCGGTGCGCACATGATGCATGCGCACGTCTTCGATGGCACCCAGATTGCGGATCACAGGCCGCAGCAGCGGGCGGGCCTCGGCCAGCGATTGCGGCACCGCCTGGCCGCTGCTGAGCAGGGTGGACACGAAGCCTTGCAGGGCGCCTTGTCGCTGTCCGCCCGGGGCGTTGCAGTAGGCGTGATAGGCGTTGTGCAGGTTGAAATACGAGCCTTCGCCCTGCAACAGGCGGAATTCGTCGGCCTTGTAGGCCAGGTCGCCCGTGTAACCGCGCTGGCGTACGGCGGCAATGAAAAGCTCGGCGAACTGGTCCTGTGTCGGCTTGCGCCGTAACAGCGAATCTAGGAATCCCATGCTTTTCTCGGGTGGTTGAGGCGGTGCCGTCGGGCGCGGCGGCGTTCGGCTACGTCACATCGCGGTCGGGAAGCGAGCGTTGCGGGGCGTCGGCCGCTCGGGCAGCGGCTTGCTCGCGGATGCGGGCCTGGGTGTCGGCGTCCACCAGCCGGCGCAATTCGCGAAACAGCGGCAGGGCGTCGGTGTACTTGCGGCCGTAGTCCAGATTGAAGGCGTAGTCGAAATCGGGGTCGTTGGCGCCCTGGTTATGTTGCAGCAGGGTTTCCAGCTTGTCCATGGCTTTCACGGCGCGAGCTTCGGGCGACGAGGCGTTTTCGTAGTCGTCCCACAAGGCCAGCAGCTGGGCGCGGGCGGGGGCATCCAGCGGCCCGGCCAGGGTCAGCAGGTCCTGGCGTTCCTGGGCGCCCTTGTCCAGGCCGGGTGTCTGCCGGATCGCGGGCACATCGCCGTGGATGGCCTCGCCTAGGTCATGGATGACGCACAGCTTGAGGATGCGGGCGAAGTCCAGGCCCGTCAGGCCTTCTTCGAGCATCATTGCCATCAGGCACAGGCGCCAGGTGTGTTCCGCGGTGCTTTCCTGGCGGCCGCCGGAGCTATGGGCGCTGCGCAGCACGTCTTTGAGTCGTTCGGCCTGGCGGAGAAATTCCAGCCGGCCCTGGAGAGTGTCGGTGTCCATGAATCAGGTTGTCGTAAGTCTGATATCAATATTCTGGCGGGCGTTGCCTGGATAGACAGGCCCATCGCCAACGAGTGTATCTTGTGACTGACGCCGCCATCCCGACCGTCCCTGCCGCCGACCTGCACTACGACCGGGCCACCATCGCCTTTCATTGGCTGACGGTCATCCTGGTGGTCGGGCTGTTCGCCCTGGCCGAAATCTGGGGCTTCCTGCCGCGCGGCACGCCCACGCGGCGCCTCTTGCAATCGCTGCATATCTCGTTCGGCTTGCTGTTTGCCGCGGTGTTCGTGCTGCGGGCGGTGTGGCGCCTGGGCGCGGGCCGGCGGCTGCCGCCGGCCGGGGCGGGGTGGCTGCGGGTGGCCAGTTCAGGCATGCACGGCTTGCTGTACCTGTTGCTGGCGGCGCAGATCGTGCTGGGCTTCCTGTTCCGGTGGGCCCAGGGCGAGCCCTTCGCCTTCTTCGGCCTGTTCGACATCCCCACGCTGATCAGCATCGACCACGAACAGCGGCGCTTCATTGGCGGCCTGCACAACACCGTGGCCTGGAGCATCATCGTGCTGGCCTGTATCCACGCGGTGGCCGCCTTGTTCCACCACTACGTGCTGCGCGACGGCGTGCTGCGCCGCATGACCTCCAGCCGCTGAAGCGAGCCAAAAAAGGCACGCCAGGCAGCCGGATCGGGGGTGGGCAGGTTGTACATTACGCACTATTACCTGCTTCACCTTTACAGGATCGCCTCATCATGACCGCCCCGGAAGTCGTCATCTCGCCCTCGATCACCTGCGCCAACGACCAGCCCTTCGTGCTGTTCGGCGGGATCAACGTGCTGGAATCCCTGGATCTCGCCCTGCGTTCCTGCGAGGAATACCAGCGCGTGACCACCAAGCTGGGTATTCCTTACGTGTTCAAGGCCTCGTTCGACAAGGCCAACCGCTCCTCGATCCATTCCTACCGCGGCCCGGGCCTGGAAGAGGGCATGAAGATCTTCGAGGCGGTCAAGAAGGAATTCGGCGTGCCGGTCATCACCGACGTGCACGAACCGTGGCAGGCGGCGCCCGTTGCCGAAGTGGCCGACATCCTGCAACTGCCGGCCTTCCTGGCGCGACAGACCGATCTGGTGGTGGCGCTGGCCAAGACCGGCCGCGTCATCAACATCAAGAAGCCGCAGTTTCTCAGCCCCACGCAAGTGCTGAACATCGTTGAAAAATTCACCGAAGCCGGCAACGAACAATTGATCCTGTGCGACCGCGGCACCAGCTTCGGCTACGACAATCTGGTGGTCGACATGCTGGGCTTTGGCGTCATGAAGAAGGTATCGGGCAATCGCCCGGTGATCTTCGACGTCACCCACGCGCTGCAGCAGCGTTCGGCGCTGGACGCTGCCTCTGGCGGACGCCGCGAGCAAGTGGCCGACCTGGCGCGGGCCGGCATGGGCGTAGGCCTGGCGGGGCTGTTCCTGGAAGCCCACCCCGACCCCAGGAACGCCAAATGCGACGGCCCCAGCGCCTTGCCGCTCGACAAGCTCGAGCCGTTCCTGACCCAGCTCAAGCAGCTGGACGATCTGGTGAAATCCTTTGCGCCCATCGACATCGAGCCCTGACCCGGATTGTCATCGCAGGTCAGCCAAGTTGTTATACGATCCGGGCCAATTACTTTAGGGAGGCCTGGATGTCTTTTTACGCGATCGTCGCCGTTCGTAAAGAACCCGTCAGCGGCCATGTCGCCTATGTGCGCTGGGGGCTGGCCGAACGCGGCGTACCTGGGTGGGTCAGCGACCCTGTCACCGCGGCGGCGTCCGAGGTCATCGAGGCCATCAAGGCCGGCGCCGACGTCGAAACCATGATCAGCGTCGACGGCCTGTCGGTCGCTTCCCGCCCCGTGCGCGTGCTGGTCGACGACGACGGACGCGAGCACCTGGCGTCGGTGCCGGCGCCCAGCTCCACGCTGCACACGGTGTTCGACCTGCCCGAGTTCTAGAACGCCGGCTTTCGGCTTCGGGAATACCCTGCTTGCGCGGCACCGGCCGCGGCGCGACCCTGCTGGAGTCACCGCCAGAAGGGGGTCTGCATGTCCGAGTCGGAACTTGCCAGCGCCACCGCGGCCCCCCGTGCCCGCAGACGGCGCGTTTCCTGGATCTGGCTCGTGCCCGTCGTGGCCGCCGTCGGTGGCTTACTACTGGTTCTACATGCCTGGCTGGCGGCCGGCCCCACCGCCACCATCGCCTTTCGAACCGCCGAAAGCCTAGAAGCCGGCAAGACCCAGGTCCGCTTCAAGGAAGTGGTGGTCGGCATGGTCGAGCGCGTGGCGCTCAACGACGACCGCTCCGGCGTGGTGGCAACCATCCGCCTGAATCAAGACGCCGCCGACCTGCTGCGCGACGGCACGGCCTTCTGGGTGGTGCGGCCGCGCCTGACGCTCAATGGCGTATCCGGCCTGGGCACGCTGCTGTCCGGCGCCTACATCGGCGTGGACCCCGCCGGCCCGCGCAAGGACGGCGCCAAGGCGGCTTCCAAGACTGCATTCACCGGCCTGGAAACCCCGCCACAGGTGTCGCAGGACCGCGGCGGCAAGCGCTTTGCCTTGCAGGCCCGCGACCTGGGGTCGCTGGAAATCGGGTCGCCGGTCTATTACCGCCGCGTCGCGGTGGGCGAGGTCATCGGCTATCAACTGGAACGCGGCGGCGCGGGCGTGACGGTCGAGGTGTTCGTCGACACGCCCTACGATGCCTATGTCAATGCCGGCACGCGCTTCTGGAATGCCGGCGGCATCGACTTCAGCGTGGATTCGCGCGGGCTGAAGGTACGTTCTCAATCGTTGCTGTCGGTGGCGATTGGCGGCCTGGCGTTCGAAACCTTCGATGCCCGCGAGCACCCGCCCGCGCAGGCCGGCGCCGCGTTCGGGCTGTTCCCCAATGAAGAAGCCGCCCGGGCGCAGCCCGATGGCGAACCCTTGCGGATACGCCTGCGCTTTGACCAATCGGTGCGCGGGCTGGCGGTCGGCGCGCCCATCGACGCCTTCGGCGCGACGCTGGGGCAGGTCGACGCGATCAACCTGGATTTCGACAACACCACCGGCCTGTTCTACGCGGTGGTGTCCGCCACCGTCTATCCCCAGCGGCTGGGCGCGCAGGTGCTGGGCGAGGTCAAGGAATACACCGGCCCCGACCTGTCGCGTCCCACCGGGCGCCTGCTGACGTCGCTGGTCGAACGGGGCCTGCGCGCGCAACTGCGCATCGGCAACCTGCTGACGGGCCAGCTGTATGTGGCGATGTCGGTGTTTCCCGACGCCAAATCGGTCACCTTCACGATGGAGGAAGTGCCTTTCCTGCCCACCGTGCCCAACAACCTGGACCAGCTGCAGCAGCAGATCAATCGCATCATGACCCGCCTGGACAAGGTGCCGTTCGACTCGATCGGCACCGAACTGAGCGGCCTGTTGCGGTCGGCATCCAGCCTGGCGCGCAGGCTGGATACGCAGGTGGCCCCGGCTGCGCAGGCGCTGTTGCGCGAGGCCAGCCAGTCGCTGGCGGCCGTCGGCAGCATGCTGCAACCCGATGGCACCTTGTCCGTGGACACCGACACTGCGGTGCGGGAACTGGGCCGGGCCGCCCGGTCGCTGCGGCAATTGTCGGATTTCCTGCAGACCCGCCCCGAAGCCTTGCTGCGGGGACGCGGGCCGGACTCGGCCAAGCCGGCGCGCTGAGGCCGCACCCCGGCGGCAAGGACTGCGGCCGGCCTGTCCCGGACCCAGTGCAGCCGTATCGGCGGCAATGGTAGTTTTTGCACTGTCGCGCATCTTTGCCAAGGGATACCGGCGGGCGCAGCCTTACGGGTGCCCCGGCGCACAGTGGGCATGGCGCTTGCTGGTGTTGGCCTGTCTGATCGGCACGGTCCTCGGGGCCGCGGCCCGGCTTCACTGGGGAATCAGCATGGACCATAACGAAATGATGGCTCGCATGATCAGCAAGCCTGTCGCGCCCGGCAAGCCCGAGGGCTGGGACGGCATCTTGTCCGCGTATGCGGATTGCCTGTTGAAAGTGCAGGCCAAACTGACCGAGGAGGATGTGCGGGGGTTTCTGGAGGTGGGGGCGCGGGTGTTCAGGACCTGTTGCCAGGAAGAGGCCAAGCAGCGCTGGACCGCAGAGCAACTGGCCGCCTACCACCGCAAGCCGCCGGCGCCGGCTTAGGGCCGGCCATTGCTGCGCAGGGGGCTACAGGCACTGGCGCAGCGCAAACTTGCGGCCGAAGGCGCGAATTTCATCGCCATCGACCGAGGCGGCCACATCCCAGTGGTCGCCGCGCGTCACCAGCACCGACTGGGACGAAAAAGCATGGCGCAGCGCGAACATCCAGAAGGCGGCTTCCGAGCCGACCGGCGCCAGGTCATGCGGCCCGATCCGCAAACGCTCAGGGCGGGGCGTTGCGCCCAGTGACCAGCGCAGCGCGATCGCCAGGAAGGCAAAGCGCGCCGAGGCGGACGATGGTTGGACGCAAAACACGCGAATCTTCGGGTTCATGGAATGTGGCCTCCAGCAATGTGACCCAGCCTAGCAAAGAAGGTTGCATCGTTCCATACCGCGTTCGGGCGAGGCGTGCGCGGGCGTTCGGCGACGTGGCTTGTCGGCCGGCACCGTTCGGCAGACCTTACTGATCCGTCGGCAAGCGGGTAAAGACATTGGTGACGATCATCTCTTCCGGCCGCGCGGTCCCCGGCGCCTGCGGGGGCATGAGCTTGTCCATTTCCTTGCGGTCCTGCACGCGCGTCAGGCTCAGGTGGTCGCCCTGGATTTTCACGTAGCGGATGGACGCCACGCCCAGCTCGTATTTGCTGGTGGATTGTTCCAGCGTCTGTTCGATGCGCTTGGCGTCCAGCCAGCGGTAGGTGCCGCTGGACACCATGCCGGGGCCCTGCATCGACCAGGTGCCGTCCGCGCGGAATTCCGCCACGCCTGCACCGCCGGCCGGTTGCGGTGCCAGCGCTTGCCCATCCACGGTGCGCAGCATGGTCTGGTGCCGCCATTTGCCCACCAGGGCTTGCACGGCGTCGGGGGCCGGCGGTTGGGCGGCGGCTGGGGTCAGCGCGGCGCCGCAGAGCAGGGCGGCCAGTGCGTAGGGGCGCAGGAGCTTCATGGTGCGGTTCAGGCGGTCAGGTCGTCAGTGGGGCCCTGGACGGCGCGTGCGTCGGGCGGGCGTGGGTTTGGCGCATTATGCGCGTCGATGGCGCTGGCGTCACGGCTCGCGCCGCAGTCCTTGCAGCAGCAGTTCCTGGGCCTGCAACGCCAGCGCCAGCCGGTCTGCGGCATCGTCCCCGGCGGCAATCCAGAAGGCGCTTTCGGCCAGGCCGCCATAAAGCATGCGGGCCAGCGCCCGCGGGTCGGCCGGGCCGATGCGGCCTTCCTCCATCAGCGTCTGCAGCAGCGCGCCCAGCGACACGCTGCATTGGTCCTGCGCGGTGTTGCCGTTGTGGCCCAGGACCGCGCGGGCGTCTTGCAGCACGATCCGGCGAATCTCCGGCTCGGTCGCCATTTCCAGATAGGCGCGGCAGCGTTCGACCAAGCCCGTCCAGGCATCGGGCGCGCGCCGGGAAATGGTTTGCAGCCGTTCATCCATCTCGCCGTCGATCTGCTCGACGACCGCTGCCAGCAACCCCGACTTGTCACCAAAATGGTGATACAACGCTCCTCGGGTCAGTCCGGCGGCGGCGGTCAGATCGTCCATCGACGTGCCCGCGTAGCCGGCGCGGCGGAACGATTCCCGCGCCGTCGCCAGCAGCTTCCCGCGGGTTTCTTCAATCATCTCGGCGCGCGATCGCGACATGGTGGGCTCCCGTTGCATACGCCGCGTATGTTAATTGACATGCGGCCGGTATGTGAATACGATCTTGCATACGCTTCGTATGTCAATTTGTCCGGTGGCTTGTCCCGCCGGCCTGCAACATCCCCAGAGGTTTCGGGTGTCCAATCCCTATCGCGAATTATTCAAGGCGCCCGGCGCCGCAGGTTTTGTCGCCGCGTGCGCGGTCGCCCGATTGGCCTTGCCGATGATCGGCATCGGCATCATCACCATGTTGTCGCAGGTCCGCGGCGCCTATACCCTGGCCGGCGCCGTGGCGGCCACGTTCGCGCTGGCGACGGCATTGCTGGCGCCGCGCATTTCCCGCCTGGTCGACCGCCATGGCCAGGGCAGGGTCCTGCCGCTGGCAGCCGGCGCCAGCGTGGCGGGGCTGGTCGGTCTGGCAATCTGCGTCCGTGCGGGGGCGCCGGACTGGACGCTGTTCGTGTTCGCGGCGCTTTCCGGCAGCCTGCCCAGCATGCCCGCCATGGCACGGGCCCGCTGGACCGAGATCTACCGCGACCAGCCGCAACTGCGCACGGCCTACGCGCTGGAATCGGTCTTTGATGAACTCAGCTTCATCATCGGGCCGCCGGTGGCGGTGGGCCTGTGCGTCTTGCTGTTTCCCGAGGCCGGCCCGCTCGGCGCGGCGCTGCTGCTGGGCGTCGGCGTCACGGCGTTCGTCATGCAGCGCGCCACCGCGCCCAAGGTGCAGCCGCGCGAAGAAGGCCGCGAAGCGTCGGTGCTGAGCGTGCCCGTCATGCGGCAGCTGACCACCATGATGGCGGCCATGGGGGTCATCGTCGGCACCATCGACGTGATGAGCGTGGCGTTCGCGCGCCAGCAGGGCCTGCCGGCAGGCGCCAGCGTGGTGCTGTCAGCCTACGCCCTGGGTTCGTGCGTGGCCGGCCTGGCGTTCGGCGTGCTGAAATTCCAGATGCCGCTGGCTCGCCTGTTGGCCATTGCCGCCACCGTCACCGCCTTCACCACGGTGCCGCTGCTGCTGGTTGCGGACCTGCTGACCCTGTCGTTGGGCGTCCTGCTGGCCGGCCTGTCGTTCGCGCCCACCATGATCATCGCCATGGCGATGGTCGAAGGCAGCGTGCCGGGGCGCCGCTTGACCGAAGGGCTGACCTGGCTGGTGACGGGCCTGGGCGCAGGGGTTGCGGCCGGGGCGGCCCTGGCGGGCTGGATCGTTGACCATCATGGCGTGGGCGCGGGATTCTGGACGGCGGTGGGGGCGGGCGCCGTCGTGTTGCTGGTGGCCCTGTATGCCGCGCGCGGCGCCAAACCCGCACCAGCGGCAGCGTGAACCCTTGGCGGTTCTAGAATGCCGGTAGCGCCGGGCCGCGGGGCGCGGCGCCTACAAGGAGAACAACCATGTCCCGAACCGTCGTCAATCCCGACACTGTCTTCAACTCGGTGCAATACGGCTTCAGCCAGGCCGTCATCGTGACCGGCCAGCGGCGCATGCTGCTGTCCGGCCAGGTCGGCGTCGATGCCGACGAACGCACCGTCGGGCCCGGTCTTCAGGAACAGACCGAGGCCGCGCTGGACAATATCGAACGCGTCCTGGCCGCGGCCGGCGGCACGCTGGCGCAGGTCATCATGCTGCGCATCTACATTTGCGACACGGTCCGCGAAGACCAGGAAGTGATCGCCCAGGCCCTGCGCGACCGCTTTCCGAAAGACCCGCCGCCCTCGTCGTGGGTCATCGTCAGCGGCCTGTCGCTGCCGGAATGGCTGGTCGAAATCGAAGCCGAGGCCATGCTGGACTGACGCCGCCGCAAAGCAACGCCGGGTCCGCAAGCTTCAATCCTTGTCGCGCCACGGCGTCGCGGCGAAGGCCTCGCGCAGGTGGGCTAGAAAGCCCGCCGTGCGGGCCGACAGGTCCTGGCGCGACTTCACCAGCGCCACCACATTGGCCTCGGGCAAGTTCCAGCCTGCTAGCAGCGGCACCAGGTCGCGGTTCTTCACATGCTCGGCCACATCCCATTCGGACCGGGCCACGATGCCATGGCCGGCCAATGCCCAGGCCACGGCCGCCGCGCCGGCGTTGCTCGACAGCACCGGCGCGATGCGCACCCCCACCGCCGGTCCGCGGCCGCGCTTGAAGCGCCACAACGTCACGTCTTCTTCGTTTTCCCGCAGGGCGATGCAATCGTGGTCCCGCAGATCTTCAGGCTTGGCGGGGGCGCCGCGCCGCGCCAGGTAGGCGGGCGACGCGCACAGGATGCGGCGATTGGGCGCCAGCGGATACGCCACCAGCGTTGAATCGCGCAGCTCGCCGATGTGGATCATGACGTCCCAGTTGTCGCTGGCCAGGCGCGGCGGTCCGTCGGACAGGATCAGGCTGGCGGTCACGTCTTCGCTATCCTGGCGAAACTGTGCCACCAGGTCCGCCACGTAGCGCTGGCCGAAACCCAGCGGCGCCACCACCCGCAGGTGACCGGCCACCACGCCGCGGCGGCCGACCAGCTCGTCGGCCAGGTCATTCAGTTCGCCGCAGATCTGCCCGGCGCGCAGCGCCAGCAGGCGGCCTTCGTCGGTCAACGCCGTGCCGCGGCCGGACCGGTTCACCAGCCGCACGCCCAGCCGTTTTTCCAGCGCATGCAGCCGCTGCGTCACGGCGGGCGGCGTCACATCCAGCGCGCGTGCGGCCTGGGCCAGTGAACTGGTGGCCGCCAGACTCAGGAAAAAGCGCAGGTCGTCAGTGGTAATCATTCAGAATTGCCTTAATGATTGATTAAGTCCTTATTAAACACGCAAGCCCCGTGGCGCGCCATACTGCCGGCATGCGGTTGCGCCCGGGCGGCGCCCGCCTCGATTTCCGCCTGTTCCCGCCCGTTTTCTTCCGACACTGCCATGACCGCTGCCTCTGCCACCCTCGATACCCTGGATACGCCCTGCCTGCTGCTGGACGAAACCCGCATGACGCGCAATATCGAGCGCCTGAACGGCCTGATGGCTCGCCACGGCGTGCAGTTGCGCCCGCACCTGAAGACGCCCAAGTCGATCGAAGTCGCCCGCCGCGTCATGGCCAGCCCGCAAGGCCCGGCCGCGGTGTCCACCCTGCAAGAGGCCGAACAATTCGCCGCCGCCGGTGTCACCGACCTGCTCTATGCGGTGGGCGTGGCGCCGGCCAAGCTGGATCGCGTCCTGGCCCTGCGTGGCCGCGGCGTCAACCTCACGGTGGTGGTCGACAGCATCCAGGCCGCGCAAGCCGTTGCCGAGCGCGCCAGGCAAGAGGGGGCGGGTATTCCCGCCCTGATCGAAATCGACTGCGACGGCCATCGGGCCGGCGTGCAGCCGGGGCACACCGACCAACTGCTGAGCATTGCGCGGGTGTTGCACGGCGCGGGCTGCCTGCAAGGCGTCATGACGCATGCCGGCGAGTCCTATGGCTGCCGCAGCCTCGAGGCCATCGCCGACATGGCGGAGCAAGAACGCCTGGCCGCGGTCACCTGCGCCGACGCGATCCGCGCGGACGGCCTGCCGTGCCCGGTCGTCAGCGTCGGTTCGACCCCCACCGCGCATTTCGCCCGCAACCTGGATGGCGTCACTGAAGTGCGCGCGGGCGTCTACGTCTTCTTCGACCTGGTCATGGCCGGATTGGGCGTCTGCTCGGTGGACGACATTGCCGCCACCGTCCTGACGACGGTGATCGGCCATCAGCCCGACAAGGGCTGGATCCTGGTGGATGCAGGGTGGATGGCGATGTCACGCGACCGCGGCACCGCCAAGCAGCCGGTGGACCAGTTGTACGGCCTGGTATGCGATGCCGACGGCAAGGTCTATCCCGACCTGCTGTTGGCCGAGACCAACCAGGAGCAGGGCATCATCAAGCTGCGCGCCGGCAGCGGCGCCGTCTTGCCGGACCTGCCGCTGGGCACCAAGCTGCGCATCGTGCCGAATCACGCCTGCGCCACCTGCGCCCAGCACGACGCCTACGAAGTCCTGCACAGCGGCAGCCGCGACATCGTGGCGCACTGGGAACGTTTCCGCGGTTGGTAAGCCTGCAAAAGGAATCTCGATGGACACCATTTACACCCCCAACGCTACCCCGCCGGCCGGTCACTATTCGCAGGCCGTGCGGGCCAACGGCTTCATCTTTGTCTCCGGGCAACTGGGCTTTCTGCCCGCCGCCCAGCCGGGCGAACGCCCGCAATTGGCGCAGGGCGTGGCGGCCCAGACCGAAGCCGCGCTGCGCAGCATGGCGGCCATTCTGCAAGCTGCGGGTTCGTCGATGGCCCACGTGGTCAACGTCACCGTCTACATCCCCGACGTCGGCCTGTGGAACGAGGTGAACAGCGTGTACGAACGCAGCTTTGGCGACCATCGGCCTGCCCGGGCCATCGTCCCCACCCGTGAACTGCACTACGGGGCGCTGGTGGAAATCAGCGCCATTGCGGTGGCGGCATCCGCTTGATCTGTGGGGGACGGATGAGGGGCGTGCGCGGCCTATAATGCGGGCGCCTCGATACCCCTGGGGGAGCCCATCCGCATGCACTACGAATATCTGTTCTGGTCCATGGCTGCCATGGTCGCCATGGCGCTGGTAGGCGGGTCGCTCTGCGGCCGCTTGCGCTCGGTTGGCCGGGCGTTGGCCGGCGTGGCCGTGCTGGCCGCCGCGGTCTTTGCCGCTGTGTTCGCGATGTCGCGCTCGGCCGGCTTTGGCGACCAGGCCGCCATGCTGTCGATCGCGGCCTTCATGTTCAGCCTGGTGATCGGCAGCGCGGCGGCGCTGCTCACCCGACGCATCCTGCGCCGCGCCTGAGCCGAAAAAGAGCAGGGCGCCCGCAAGGGGCGCCCCGTTACACCTGCCGGCGTCGGATGCCGAGCGGGCTGGGTGCCCTCGGCCCGCGAGTTGCGGCGGCTTATTCTTCGGCGTCGTCGAAGTCTTCGTCTTCGTCGTCCTCTTCGTCCTGCTCCAGGGCGTCATAGCCCTTCCAGGTGATGCGCCAGCGCGTGTCGCCGGCCGTCGCGGCCGTCTCGCTGACTTGCTTGACCAGGCCGGCATCGGCCAGCAGGTCCAGGTGATGCGCAATCAGTTGCAGGCCCTGCTCCTGCGCGTGGGGCGCCAGAGCGGCGTTCTTGATGTCGTGGGTGCTCAGGTTGGGGCCCGCCGCGTCGCGCAAGGCACCCAGGATGGTGACGACCAGATCGAAATCGCGTTGCATGATGTTGTCCGCCAAGTTGGGAAAAAAGACAGGCCGACAATAGCAGAGTTCCGTGGCGTCCACGCGACAGCCGCGAGGCCGGGTTACAGTGGCGGGTTACCGATAACCGTTACGGGCAGTACCCATGAAGAAACCCGCAGAGCGCGATTGCCTCGCGCTGATCCCCGGCTACACCGGCCAGGCCGCCAAGCTCTTTCTGACCCGCACCGAAGACGGCGCCATCGACGGCGTGACCGTGTTCGACCTGCTGGGCCACGTCAAGCTGCAGGGCGATGCCCAGGCTGCGGCCGACTGGATCGCCGACTGGCTCGCGCAAGAGTCCGACAACCGCAAGGCCCGCCGCACCCAGCTGCAGGCCCAGATGTTCCTGTGCAAGCTGGCTGGCGACGAGAAGGCCACGTTCCTGGCCGCCCAGAAGCCGCTGGTGGCCGCGCTGGCCGCGGCCGGCGTGCGCAGCCGCAGCGTGGCGGCCACGTCCGGCGCGGCTCGCCGTTCGCTCGGTCCGAATGTCAGGAAGCCTTAGCATAAGGCTGTTATAGTCGCGCCTGGGCGTGTGCGCACCTGCACGGTGCGTGCCCAGGCGGGCATGGCCCGCAAGTCTAGGAAGATTGATCATGGAAATACTCAGTCGGCACGTTGCCGACGTGGCGGGCGGCGTTGAGCTGCACACGACGCTGGATGGCGAGAGCATCAGCGTTTATGTCGTAACCGGCGTAAACGATCTCAATGGCATCGCCGACATCGTGCCCCCCGAAAAAGTCGAAGGCGGAGCAGACATACACGCTGCCAATGTCGACAATGTTGATAATGCGCAAGACCAAATCGACCAGGTCCTGGAAAATATGAATCCCGGCGACGTGGCGGTTTTCCTTTGCTCGGGTCCCGATGCTTTTGGCGCGGCGCTCGATCTGTTGGGCTTACCTATCGACGAGTAAGCCTCACGGCAAACCAAAAAATGCCCGACCCAAACGGCGTATGAGTCCGATGCGCGTTTGACGGCATTTATATAAGCCTCGATTGTTTTTTTATGATGCGTGGGTGTTTACACCTATGCAGGACTCCTTTTTGCCTATGAAAACGTGTAAATTTTGTGCGCAGTTTCTCTTTGTTGCATTATTGGCACGTATTTTTTAGGATTATGTTGACTTGTGAGGGGAACATAACGATAGTGTCGGCACACGATCACAAGCGTTGCGATTTTCGTTCAGTGCCGTGCCTTTTCCGGCTCAGCGTTATTGTTCTACTGTCCCCTCCTTGATTGATTCGTGACCTCCGGGCATTTGCCCATTATCTCTAGGAAATACAGTATGGAAACCGGCGTCGTTAAGTGGTTCAATTCGGAAAAAGGCTATGGCTTCATCACCCCGGAAGCGGGTGGTAAGGACCTGTTCGCTCACTTCTCCGAAATTCAGGGCTCGGGCTTCAAGTCTCTGGAAGAGAACCAGCGCGTCAGCTTTGTGACGGCCAATGGCCCCAAGGGCCCGCAAGCCACGAAGATCCAGGTCCTGTAAAGGTTCTGGCTTTTCGGAAAAGCCCCTTCGGGGGCTTTTTTGCATCTGGGGCTCCCGCAAGGGGGCCTTTTTCATGTCGTCCGGCCGGGCGCGGTATCCTTGCCGCAGCTTTCCGCCTTTCGCCTGGCTTCGCGTCAGGCGTGCATCCCATACAGGACGACTTCCATGACCCATCCCGGCCAGACACCGCTTTCCCTGCAACCGCAAGACGTGGTGGCGTTTTGGCGCGATGCGGGACCCCAGGCCTGGTTCACCAAGGATGCGGCCTTCGACGAGCGTTTCCGGCAGCGCTGCGGGGCGGCTCACCTGGCCGCGGCGGCTCGGCAACTGGATGCCTGGCTGGAAGAGCCCGAGGGCGCGCTGGCGCTGATGATCCTGCTGGACCAGTACCCCCGCAATGCCTATCGCGGCACCGCCCATATGTTCGCCACAGACCCCCTGGCGCTGGTGTTTGCCGAACGGGCCATCGCGGCAGGGCACGACCTGGCGGTCGACCCGTCACTGCGCCAGTTCTTCTACCTGCCCTTCGAGCATGCCGAGAACCTGGCCGCGCAGAATCGCGCGGTGGCCCTGATGGAACCCTTGGGCGCCGACTCCGTGCGCTGGGCGGTTCTGCATCGCGACATCATCAAGCGTTTCGGCCGCTTCCCGCATCGCAATGCCGCGCTGGGTCGCCACACCACGCAGCCCGAGCAGGAATTCCTGGACGCGGGCGGCTTTGCCGGCTGAGCCCGAACGGCCGGCGCAGGCGGCTTTCCCTCGCCGGCTCGACCCTGCTGCTCCCTCGGTATCTGCATGTATCGGTGCATGGCGAGTTGAAAATATCCGCCCGATCCGCGCGGCCCCAGGCGGGGCGCGGGCCTTCGGGTGCCCGCATATTTGACGTTTTTCAGGGTTCGCCAATACACTGGGTTCAGCGAGATTTTCAAGAGACGCGGTCTGCGTTTAACTTGTCGCCGTCAGTGGTGCTGCGGTTGCTTCCTCTCCCATCCTTGATGATCTGGCGCCCCGCGAGCAATCGCATCTTTTAGGTTCGAGGAAATTCCATGGCAACCGGCATCGTCAAGTGGTTCAACGCCGAAAAGGGTTATGGCTTCATCATGCCCGACGACGGCAGCAAGGATCTGTTCGCTCATTACTCTGAAATCCGCAGCGAAGGCTACAAGTCGCTGCAGGAGAACCAGCGCGTCACGTTCGAGGTCGGTACCGGCCCCAAGGGGCCCAGCGCCAAGAACATCAAGGTCGCAGCCTGAGTTCCTTCCTGTAGCGGTCCGGCAACGGCCCGCTCCAATAAAAAGCCCCCGCACGCAATGTGCAGGGGCTTTTTCTTTTTCGGGGCGGGCGGGGCGTCAGTGCTTGGGGTGCGGCGCCGGCGTGGACAGCTTGTCCACCAGGGCGATGCCCAGGGCGGACAGGATGAACAGGGCGTGGATGATGGTCTGCCACATCACGCCGGCCTCGGAAAAGCGGGCATTGGGCGTGCCCAGGGTGCCGGCCTCGATGAAGGTGCGCAGCAGGTGGATCGACGAGATGCCGATGATGGCCATGGCCAGCTTGACCTTCAGGACGCTGGCGTTGACGTGGCTGAGCCATTCCGGCTGGTCCGGGTGGCCCTGCAGGCGCAGGCGCGACACGAAGGTTTCGTAGCCGCCGACGATCACCATCACCAGGAGGTTCGAGATCATCACGACGTCGATCAGGCCCAGCACGAGCAGCATGATCTCCATTTCGCCAAAGCTGTTGGCGTGCGTCAGCAGATGCCACAGTTCCTTCAGGAACAGCATCACGTAGACGCCCTGGGCGACGATCAGGCCCAGGTATAGCGGCAGCTGCAGCCAGCGTGAACTGAATATCAGGCTGGGCAGCAGGCCAAGGCGGGGAGGGGTATTCGGGGTCATGAGTGGTTGCGAGCCAAGGTTGGGTGCGAAAAAGTGCGGCGGCAATTCTATCAATGCCGGACCTCGCGGCAATTTGTTTTTGATGACAAATCGGTATTGCGGCGAGGGTATTTACCACGCTAACGAGTCATTTGCATGCCTTTTGTGTAAGTGAAGTTCGCATTTGCGAAACTCTGTGGCGAAACGGTTTGCGACCTTTTGGCGTATATAGAATTGCCGCCTCACTCGCAAAGAGTCAGTCAAGAGGAGTTTTTCCATGAAGATCCGCTACACCGTTGCCGCCCTGGCCGTTGCGCTTGCCCCTTATTCTGCGTCGCATGCCCTCGACATCGGGGGCCTGGTGGGCGCCGGCAGCAAGGTGGTGCAGGCCGCCACCCTCAGCGATGCCGAAATCAAGACCTTGTCCGACAAGGCGTGCGCGCAGAGCGATTCCCAGGAAAAGATCGCAGCGCCGGGCAGCAAGTACGACGCCCGCCTGCAAAAGATTGCCAAGCAACTGGGCGGCACCGTGAACGGCCAGAAGGCCAACTACAAGGTCTACATCACCAAGGACGTGAACGCCTGGGCCATGGCCAACGGCTGCATCCGCGTCTATAGCGGCTTGATGGACATGATGACCGACGACGAAGTGATGGGCGTGGTCGGCCACGAAATCGGCCACGTGGCCCTGGGCCACAGCAAGAAGGCCATGCAGACCGCCTACACCGTGTCGGCCGCGCGCGACGCTGCCGGCGCCGCTGGCGGCGCCACCGTCGCCGCCCTGAATTCGTCCCAGTTGGGCGACCTGACCGAGAAGTTCATCAACGCGCAGTTCTCGCAATCGCAGGAAAGCGCTGCCGACGACTACTCGTTCGACCAACTGCAGGCCAAGAAGCTCAACACGAAGGGTCTGGTGACCGCGTTCCAGAAGCTGGCCGAGCTCGATGGCGGCAAGAGCGATATGATGAGCTCCCATCCGTCTTCGGCAAAGCGCGCTCAGCACATCGAAGATCGCATCGCCAAAGCGAAATAAGGCGTCCCAAGCGGGCGTTTGCCTCCCTTCGGGGGTGGAAACGGGGTGCGGGCATCCGGGCTTATCCGGGGGCTCGCACCCCTTTGCGTCAGGGTTCCGGAAGTTTCCGGTAAAATGGCGCGTTTATCCGCCCGTCATCTCTTATCTCTCGGAAAATAGGTCTTTTAATGCAGCCTGTGGTTGAAACCCTCTCCGGCCTGGAGCGCCGTGTTGATCTGGCCGTCTCGGTGGCCGACGTCGAAAAGGAAGTCCAGGCGCAATTGAAGCGCGTGGCCCGTACCGCCAAGGTGCCCGGCTTCCGTCCCGGCAAGGCGCCGCTCGCCATGCTCGAGCGCAGCCATGGCCCCGGCATCCGCTACGACGTGATCAATAGCCAAGTTGGCCGTGCGTTCGAACAAGCCGTCGACGGCGCCAAGCTGCGCGTCGCCGGTGCCCCGAACCTGGAACCCAAGACCGAAGGCGTCGCCGACGACACGCTGGCGTTCACCGCCACGTTCGAGGTCTACCCCGAAGTCGCCGTGCCCGACCTGTCGGCACTGGCCGTGACCCGCTTTGACACCGCCGTCACCGACGCCGAAGTGCAACAGACCCTGGACGTCCTGCGCAAGCAGCGCGCCACGTTCGAAGCCCGTGAAGGCCGCGCCTCGCAAGACGGCGACCGCGTCACCCTCGACTTCGCCGGCACCATCGACGGCGTGCCGTTCGAAGGCGGCAAGGCCGAAGACTTCCCGTTCGTGCTCGGCCAAGGCCGCATGCTGCCGGAATTCGAAGAAGCCGCCCGCGGCCTGAAGGCTGGCGAATCCAAGGTCTTCCCGCTGAAGTTCCCTGACGACTACCAAGGCAAGGAAGTCGCCGGCAAGACCGCCGAATTCACCATCACCGTCAAGGAAGTGGCTGAAGGCGTCCTGCCCGAACTGAACGCTGAATTCGCCAAGTCCCTCGGCCAGGCCGAAGGCGACGTCGAAAAGCTGAAGGCCGACATCCGCAGCAACATCGAACGCGAAGTCAAGGTCCGCTCGCAAGGCCGTACCAAGTCCAGCGTGATGGACGCCCTGGTCGAAGCCGGCCAGTTCGACGTGCCGAAGGCCCTGGTCGACAACGACGTGCAAAGCCGCATCGCCGCTGCCCGCGAAGAACTGAAGCAACGCGGTGTGCCGAACGCCGAGTCCGTGCCTATCCCCGCCGAAGCCTTCTCCACCGAATCCGAGCGCCGCGTGCGCCTGGGTCTGCTGGTGTCCGAACTGGTCAAGCAAGCCCAGCTGCAAGCCAAGCCGGAACAGGTTCGTGCCCGCATCGAAGAATTCGCGGAAAACTACGAACAACCCGCCCAGGTTGTCAGCTATTACCTGGCTGACCGTCAACGTCGTGCTGAAATCGAGGCTATCGTGCTCGAAGACAACGTCGTTGCACACGTTCTGGACAAGGCCAAGGTCACCGAAGAAAAGGTGCCTTTCGATCAGTTGATGGGGATGGCGTAACACTATGCAGAGATTCACCGATTTCTATGCGGCAATGAATGGCGGGTCTTCGGTGACCCCCACCGGCCTGGGCTACATTCCCATGGTGATCGAGCAGTCGGGGCGCGGCGAACGCGCCTACGACATCTATTCGCGTCTGCTCCGCGAGCGGCTCATCTTCCTGGTGGGCCCGGTCAACGACGCAACGGCCAACCTGGTCGTGGCGCAGTTGCTGTTCCTGGAATCGGAGAATCCTGACAAGGACATTTCCCTGTACATCAACTCGCCTGGCGGGTCGGTGTACGCGGGCATGGCCATCTACGACACCATGCAGTTCATCAAGCCGGACGTGTCGACCCTGTGCACCGGCCTGGCGGCCAGCATGGGCGCCTTCCTGCTGGCGGCTGGCAAGAAGGGCAAGCGTTTCACCTTGCCCAACTCGCGCATCATGATCCACCAGCCCTCGGGCGGCGCCCAGGGGCAGGCCTCCGACATCCAGATCCAGGCTCGCGAGATCCTGGACCTGCGCGAGCGTCTCAATCGCATCCTAGCCGACAACACCGGCCAGTCGATCGAGCGCATCGCCCTGGACACGGAACGTGACAACTTCATGTCCGCCGAAGATGCGGTATCGTATGGACTGGTGGACAAGGTGATGACCTCCCGTTCGGAAGGCTGACTTCCCGGTTGAGTCTGACCCGCTACCGCCACGTTTGAGTAAGCGCAGGCGCCGGGCCGTTTACCCGGTCCGGCGCTTCTTTACCTGAGATACGACTACATATGCCAGAAAAAAAGGGATCGGCAGACGCAAAAGTGCTGCATTGCTCGTTTTGCAATAAAAGCCAGCACGAAGTCCGCAAGCTGATCGCGGGTCCGTCGGTATTCATCTGCGATGAATGCATAGACCTGTGCAACGACATCATCCGCGAGGAAGCGCAGGCTACCGCGCGCGCGGCGATTCGTTCCGAACTGCCCACTCCGGCTGAGATCAAGACGTTCCTCGACCAGTACGTCATTGGGCAGACGTCGCCCAAGCGCATGCTGGCGGTGGCCGTCTACAACCACTACAAGCGCATTCGCCACGGCGAAATCAAGGGCGACGAAGTCGAGTTGTCCAAGAGCAACATCATGCTGATCGGCCCCACCGGGTCGGGCAAGACGTTGCTGGCGCAAACGCTGGCGCGCATGCTGAACGTTCCGTTCGTCATGGCCGATGCCACCACGCTGACCGAAGCCGGTTACGTGGGCGAAGACGTCGAAAACATCATTCAGAAGTTGCTGCAGAACTGCAACTACGAAGTCGAGAAGGCGCAGCGCGCCATTATCTACATCGACGAAATCGACAAGATTTCCCGCAAGTCCGACAACCCGTCCATCACCCGCGACGTATCGGGCGAAGGCGTGCAGCAGGCCTTGCTCAAGCTGATCGAAGGCACGGTGGCCTCGGTGCCCCCGCAGGGCGGGCGCAAGCACCCCAACCAGGACTTCGTCCAGGTCGACACGACCAACATCCTGTTCATCGTCGGCGGCGCCTTCGACGGACTCGAAAAGGTCATCCGCGACCGTACCGAAAAGTCGGGCATCGGCTTCTCGGCCTCCGTGCGCGCCAAGTCCGAACGCGGCGTGGGCGAGCTGTTCTCCGAAGTCGAACCCGAAGACCTGATCAAGTTCGGCCTGATCCCCGAACTGGTCGGCCGTCTGCCGGTGGTCGCCACCCTGGACGAGCTCGACGAAGCCGCGCTGGTCCAGATCCTGACCGAGCCCAAGAACGCGCTGCTCAAGCAGTTCCAGAAGCTGTTCGCCATGGAAGGCGCCGAGCTGGACGTGCGCCCGGCCGCCTTGAAGGCCATCGCCCGCAAGGCGCTCAAGCGCAAGACCGGCGCCCGCGGCCTGCGTTCCATCATCGAGCAGGCCCTGCTCGACACCATGTATGACCTGCCGTCGCAAGGCAACGTCAAGCGCGTGGTGCTGGACGAAGGCGCGATCGAAGGCGAGGGCAAGCCCTTGCTGATCTACGCGGACGAAGAAAGCGCCGCCGAAAAGCCCGAGCGCGGAGAAGTCCGCGACGCCGCGGCCTGACGGTTATTTCAGAAAAACCCGTTCTCGTAACGGGTTTTTTTACCTCGGGGCCAGGCGTTGAACGCATGCTCCCGGGGCGTGTCCAAGAAAACAAGGGATACCGGCCGCTGTTTTTTTTGCCGTTTTGTTTATCCGGCAGCCGGGATCTTGAATTTTCGGCTATTGTTCCCATAACAGACGTAACTGACGAAGATGCCCGGGTATACCCGGTCATCCTGTCCCCGATACGCCGAGTCATACCGAGGAACCTCCTATGTCTGCCAGCCAGACCCTGCCTTCCGACCCGATCGACCTTCCCCTGCTGCCACTGCGCGATGTCGTGGTGTTCCCGCACATGGTCATCCCGCTGTTCGTCGGCCGTCCGCGCTCGATCCGCGCGCTCGAGGTTGCGATGGAAGCGGGCAAGAGCATCATGCTGGTGGCCCAAAAGTCCGCCGGCAAGGATGATCCCACCCCCGAAGACGTCTACGAGATCGGCTGCGTTGCCGGCATCCTGCAGATGCTCAAGCTGCCTGACGGCACCGTCAAGGTGCTGGTCGAAGGCACCCAGCGTGCCCGTATCAACAGCATCGAAGACGCCGATTCGCACTTCACGTGCCAGGTCACCCCGATCGAACCGGACGCCGTCCAAGGCTCCGAAACCGAGGCCCTGCGCCGCGCGATCGTTGCCCAGTTCGAGCAATACGTCAAACTGAACAAGAAGATCCCTCCGGAGATCCTGACCTCGCTCGCCGGCATCGATGACGCCGGCCGCCTGGCCGATACGATCGCCGCGCATCTTCCGCTGAAGCTCGAGCAGAAGCAAAAAATGCTCGAGATCGTCGGCACCTCCGAGCGCCTCGAAGGCTTGCTCACGCAGCTGGAAACTGAAATCGACATCCTCCAGGTCGAGAAGCGGATTCGCGGCCGTGTGAAGAAGCAGATGGAAAAGAGCCAGCGCGACTACTACCTGAATGAGCAGGTCAAGGCCATTCAGAAAGAGTTGGGCGAAGGCGAAGAAGGCGCGGACATCGAAGAGCTCGAAAAGAAGATCATCGCTGCCCACATGCCCAAAGAGGCACGTAAGAAGGCCGATGCCGAGCTCAAGAAGCTCAAGCTGATGTCGCCCATGTCGGCCGAAGCCACCGTGGTGCGCAACTACATCGATACGCTCATCAATCTCCCCTGGAGAAAGAAGAGCAAGATCAACAATTCCATTTCCAACGCCGAAACCGTACTGGACAACGACCACTACGGCCTGGAAAAGGTGAAGGAACGCATCCTTGAATATCTTGCCGTGCAACAGCGCGTGGACAAGGTCAAGGCGCCGATCCTGTGCCTGGTCGGCCCTCCGGGCGTCGGCAAGACCTCGCTCGGCCAGTCCATCGCCAAGGCCACGAACCGCAAGTTCGTGCGCATGGCCCTGGGCGGCGTGCGCGACGAAGCCGAGATCCGCGGCCATCGCCGGACCTACATCGGTTCGATGCCGGGCAAGATCGTCCAGAACATGTCGAAGGTCGGCGTGCGCAATCCCTTGTTCCTGCTCGACGAAATCGACAAGCTGGGCATGGATTTCCGCGGCGATCCCTCGTCGGCGCTGCTCGAAGTGCTGGACCCTGAACAGAACCACACGTTCCAGGACCACTACATCGAGGTCGACTTCGATCTGTCCGACGTCATGTTCGTGGCGACCAGCAATACGCTGAACATTCCGCCGGCGCTGCTGGACCGCATGGAAGTGATCCGCCTGTCGGGTTACACCGAGGAAGAAAAGATCCACATCGCCCGCGACCATCTGCTGCCCAAGCTGATGAAGAACAACGGCGTGAAGGATACCGAGCTGACCGTCGATGACAGCGCCTTGCGCGACATCGTGCGCTACTACACCCGCGAAGCCGGTGTGCGTGCGCTCGAACGCGAAGTGGGCAAGATCTGCCGCAAGGTCATCAAGCAATTGCTGACCCAGACCGATCGTGCCAAGGCCGAAGGCAAGACCCTTGAGGTCAAGCCGGTCAATGTCACGGGCGACAACCTCAGCGACTACCTCGGCGTGCGCCGCTACACCTTCGGCATGGCCGAAAAGGAAAACCAGATCGGTCAAGTGACCGGCCTGGCCTGGACGGAAGTCGGTGGCGATCTGCTCACGATCGAAGTGGCGGACATGCCTGGCAAGGGCGTGATCCAACGCACGGGTTCGCTGGGTGACGTGATGAAGGAATCGGTCGAAGCGGCTCGTACGGTGGTGCGCTCGCGGGCACGTCGCCTGGGCTTTGCCGACAGCGTCTTCGAGAAGCACGACATGCACGTGCACGTGCCGGAAGGCGCGACGCCCAAGGACGGTCCGTCCGCGGGTATCGCGATCACCACGGCCATGGTGTCGGCGCTGTCGCGCATCCCGGTGCGCGCCGATGTCGCCATGACCGGCGAAATCACGCTGCGTGGCGAAGTCCTGCCGATCGGCGGCTTGAAGGAAAAGCTGCTGGCCGCCCACCGCGGTGGCATCAAGACGGTCTTGATCCCGGAAGAAAACGTCAAGGATTTGGCGGAGATCCCGGACAACGTCAAGAACCATCTCGAGATCGTGCCGGTCCGCTGGATCGACAAGGTGCTGGAACTGGCTCTGGAGCGTCTGCCCGAACCGCTGGCTGAAGACGAGGCGGTCAAGGAACCGCTGGTGGCCAAGCCGGCCGAGCCGGGTTCGACGGATCCGGTGCTCAAGCACTGATCCCGGCCTGCAAGGCGCTGCCAGCAGCGCCTTCAAAAAGAAACCCCGCCATGTGAACTGACCCCCGAAAGTTGGACTTTGATCCAACCTTCGGGGGTTTTTTGCATGGCAAAGTACGACGAGCAGTTCAAGCTGGACGCTGTCCGGCGGTATCTGTCTGAACA
>NZ_CADIJO010000013.1 GCF_902859705.1 Achromobacter deleyi
GATGCCGGCCGGATTCGCAACGATGACGTTCGCCCGATTACCGGCCACTTCCAGCATGCCGCGCAGTTGCGAAGGATTGGGCGCCGTGACCTGGTTCAGGATGGTGGTGGCGCGCTGGTTGCCCAACATGGGGTTCCCCGCCACCTGCCCCGCCACTTGCGTCTGGCTGGCCGCGCCGCTGTTGTTGAGCACCACGCCGGACGGGCCGACGTTGAATTGCGTAAACCGGTTGTTGGACACCCCACCGGCCGAGGGCGGTGCGATGTTGACCACCGGCACGCCGTTGGCCACGCCCACCACGGGCTTCTGCCCGGCCACGTTCTGGTCTACCGAAATCGGCAAGGTCTGCGCCAGGACGGGCGTCCAGATCTGCGCCAAGACCAACAACCAGGCAATCGTGCGGCGTAACGTCGACATATCGGGCAAGACTCGGCAAGGGGTGAAACCACAACCGTTGCCAAGACAGCCGACCCTCAGCCCGCCCAGAACCCGCGGACTATCGACAAAGCCAAAAGCACCGATCCGGAAATTGCCCGCTTACGCTACGCAACCCGGACCAGATAGAACATTGGAAGATTCTGATTTTTTAACCAAGCGGGAGGAACCGACGGCAATCGGACCGAACGAAGATTGACCCGTGACCCATGCGTTGGCCGCGCATCACGCGCGGCCCACCGACGATCCAGTTACGCACGTGCCGGGCGCCTCGTCCATGTCGACCAATCCCGCGCCGACCAACCCCACACCGATCAATCCCGTGCCGACGCCAGCCACCCCGCCCCGTCCAGCACCGCCCCGTCGATGCCCGTCAGGTGCGGCGTGAACGGATACGCCACCGACGAGACGATCTGGCATTGCGCCAGCTGCGGGTGGTCGGCATTGAGCAGGTACTGGCAGCCGCCGGCCGCGGACGGCACCTTCAGCAGCAGTGCCTCGCCCTGCGCCAGCCAGGCGTTGCCGAAGGCGCGGGACGCCTGCAGATCGGTCTGCCAGGCCGCGGGCGGGCGCAGATCGGCCACCGCCTGCGCCGGCACCCGTACTTCCAGCAGGAAGTAGTTGCGCGGCAAGGCCCGCGGGTGCGCGACCTCGGCTTGCGCCAGGCGCGCGAACACCGCGGCCGCGGGAGTGGCATCCAGCACCACCACCGCGGCGCCCGCGCCATGCCAGCGGCCGGCCGGGCGCGCGCGCGGCAGCAGGTCCTGGCTGTTGCTCAAGCGCCAAAGCGCGGTCATGGGCCGTTTCCTTCGTCGATGTTGATCAGCCACTGCTCGATCATGGCGGCGTAGCGGCCGTGCTGGCACAGCAGCATCGGCACCCGGCCGTGCAGCCGGCGCTTGGGGCTGCACAGCCAGCGCCGCGCGCCGTCCGCGCCGCCGAACACCAGCTCGGCCAGCCAGGCCACCCGCAGCGCCCGGTAGAGCACGCGCAGGTCGGCCAGGTCCAGGCTGTGGTCGCGCAGCGGATCGCGCGAGCGGCCGGCCTCGACCTGCGGCACCAGCGCCAGCCAGTGCAGCAGCTCACCGGCAAACGTGGTGCGCAGCGACTGCAACAGCGCCGGGGCGCATTGCAGGCTGGCCGGCGGCCCGGCCTGGCCCAGGGCCAGGTCCAGCCGCGCGTCCAGCAAGGCGGCGACGCCGTCGCCGTCAGGGCGCGCGGGCCGCGAGGGCGGGCTGGGCTTGCGCGGCGGACGCGCTTTGTTCGAAGGCGGCATTGAGGGCCGCGCCATCAATGCTGACGGTTCCTGCATTGAGCAACCCCTCCAGGTAAGCCCGTGCCGCCAGTTCCTGGCGTTGGCTGCGCAACGCGGCGCGCAATTCTTCCTTGACCTGCTCGAACGGCGTGACGCTGGCCGCGCGCAGATCGACCACCTTCAGGATGTGGAAACCCGCCGCCGATTGCACCGGCGCCGAGACCTCGCCGGCCTTCAACTGCTCGATGGCCGGACGCATTTCCGGCGTCAGCTGCGCCAGCGGCACGTAGCCGATGTCGCCGCCCTGGGCGCGGGTGGTCGTGTCCTGCGAATAGGTCTTGGCCAGCGCGGCGAAATCGGCCTTGGGCGCCTGGGCCCGCTTGACCAGGTCCAGCGCCTGCTTGCGGGCGCTGGCCACGGCGTCGTTGTCGCCCAGCGCGGCGGGCAGGAAGATCTGGCTGACGCGGTACATGGCCGGCTGCGCCAGCTGCGGCTTGGCCCGTTCGTAGGCGGCTTGCAGGTCGGCATCGGCCGGATAGCCGTCGGGCGCACGGCTGACAGAGTCCAGGTAGGTCTGCAGCACGATGCGTTCCTGCGCGGCCTGGAAGGCGCGCTTGAGTTCGGGCTTGTCTTGCCAGCCCTGGGCGCGGGCCTGTTCGACCAAGGCCTTTTCGGCCAGGCGCGAGCGCAGCCATTGGTCCAGCCCGGCGCGGTTGCCCTGCAATTGGGCGCGGGCCTCGGGCGGCATGGCTTGCAGCTGGCGCACCAGCTCGTCGCGGTCCACCTGCACGGCGCCCAGCGTGGCGACGGCGGGGGCCTGCGCGGCGGCGGGGGCTGCCGGGTTGGCAGCCTTGGCCGGCACGGCGGCAGGTTTGGCGGGGTCGGCCGCGGCGACCTTGGCGGGCGCGGCTTCGCTGCTTTGGGCCGGATTGCCGCGCATCAGCGCCACGGCGCCGGCCAGCACCGCGATCAACAGCACGGCGGCGGTGACGCGCAACCGGGTGGGCTTGTCGGAAAGAATAGTCATGGTCGAAACCTCGCTTGCTTGAATGCGCCATTCACCCGGAACGGCGGCCGGTGGTTGGGGTCATCGCCCCCGCCGCCGGGCGCCGGCCCGGCGGATGGTTCAGTTCGCCGCCTCGGCGACGGCTTCTTCCTGCGGAGCAGGTGCCTCGGTCGCCGGGCTGGTGGCGTTGGCGCGCAGGAACAGCAGGAATTCCTGCAGCAGGCGGTCCCACAGTTCGGCGGTGGCGCGCAGGTAGTTCTCGGACACGCCGCCGGCCAGGATCACGTCCAGTTCCAGCACCAGGAAGGCGCCTTGCACGGTCAGGCGGGCAAAGCGCTTTTCCACGTTCCAGCGTTCGGCCAGGCCGGCAGGCAGCTCGCCCTGCACGCGCAATGCGCAGCTCAGCGTGTAGTCCAGGTAGTGGCCGTCTTCGGCGGCCGGGTTGCCCAGGCGCACGGCGAAGCCCACGCCCTGGCTGGCGCTGAGCAGTTGCACCATGCCGTTCTGCTCGGACACGGTGACGCGGTAGCCGGCGGATTGCAGCAGTTCCTGCAGGCGTTCGGCGTTCACGTCGAGAATCAGGCTGGAGTCGGTCATTACAGTTTTCCTAGATGAAGAAATGAAGACAGGTCTTGAAAATCAGGGTTGGGCGGTCGGGGTGGCAGCCGCGGCGGCCGGGGCCGCCGACACCTGCGCGTCGTACAGCTTGTCGCCGTATTCCTGCGCCTGTTCCTCGAACTTGACGCGGGCGCTGCCGGCAAAGGGCTGTTTCATGGCCAGGATGCCGCCGGTGCTGATGCGTTCGTAGGCGTTCAGGATTTCCTTGCCGGCCTCGTACATCTCGCGGTTCTTGGTGACGCAGGTCTTGACCTGCTCGTCGCGCTGCGCCAGCGTGCGGGCCAGCGCCACGCGCTCGGTTTCCTTGGCGCGCGACAGCGCCAGCAGCTCGTCGTAGGCGCCCTTGAACTTGCCCAGCTGGGCATGGCTGGCCGCCACTTGCGCCTGCGCGCTTTCCATGACGGCGCCCTGCTGCTCGGCCAGCTTGTCGGCCTGGCCCTTGGCCTTGGCGAGCTGGCCGCGCAGCGCTTCCAGCTCTTTCTGGGCGGCATCGCGCTGGGCCTCGGCCGCGGCCTTGGCGGCGTTGACCTGGGCCTGCTCGCTTTGCAGCTGCTGCAGTTGCTGGGTGGTGCTGCGCAACTGGGTGCGCAAGCGCTCTTCCATGGTTTCGGCCTGCGCCGAGCCGGTCAGGCTCAGGCCCGCCGCGCACAGGGCCACGGCGGCGGCCAACCGCCGGCCGCGGCCCAACGCCTGGGGTTGGCGGGATTCATCCCATACGATGTGCATGTCCATGGCCTCAGAACCTGGCGTTGATCTCGAACTGCATCGTGTCGATGGACAGCGGCGCGCCGTAGACTTCGCGGGTGCTCATCCAGCGCAGGACGCCGTACACGTTCTTGTCGAAGGCGTAGCTGCCGCCGATGTAGTAGCCGCGCGCGTTGGTGCCGCCCTGGTGGAACGACGAGTCGTTGAAGGCATCGGGCAGCGCATCGGGCTGGATGTACTTGTAGCCCACGAAGGCCAGCCAGTCGCCCTTCTCCTTCATGTCGTACGAACGGCCCAGCGTGGCCTGCAGCATCCAGGCGTTGGGGCCGCTTTCCACGTCGCCGTTGTCGCCGAAGTTGTTGACGATGTTGCCTTGCGAACGGCTGGCCATCTTGCTCTTGCTGTAGGCCAGGTTGCGGATGTAGTTGGCGTTCAGGCGCAGGCCCAGGCCGTTGAACACGCGCGTGTCCCAGCGCAGGTTCAGGTCCAGCAGGTCGAACTTGGACGCCAGGCCCACGTATTGCGGCTGCGGCGTGTTGGCCGGATCCAGCGGGTTGGCGGTGATGTTGCGCAGCAGGAAGAGCGTGTTGCCCTTCTGCATGAAGGCCGGACGCGACCAGTCGGTGTCGCAGTTTTCCTGGCCAGCCCACGGCGAGCAGGCGCTGGAGCGCTTGCCCGCGATGTTGTCGAAGTGGTAGTAGGCCAGCGCGCCGCGCACGCTGTTCTGCTGGTTGATCTTCCAGTCGGCGCCGGCCTGGGCGGCCAGCAGCCACTTGTCTTCGCTCTTGCCTTCCGAGAACGACGACGAATTCCAGCCGTTGGAGCCGTACTCGGTCGAGAACGCGCCCAGCGTGCCGAACAGGGTCACGTCGCGGCCTTCCAGCGGCTGCTTGAAGATCGCGGCCACGCCGTCGAAATTCAGGTCGTTCGAGAACAGCATGTCGGTGGATTCGAACGGGTTGGCGATGCGCCCGCCGGTCACCGTGGCCCACTTGGCCGGGCGGTAGGTCAGGTAGGCCTGGTCCAGCCAGATGTCCTTCTTGCCCATGCCGCCGCCCAGCGTCTGCGACGTGGACACCGGGCTGTCGTCGCTGCCGGTGGCCAGGCGGATGCCGGCCGACCACGACTCGGAGATTTCCGCCCGCACGCCCAGCCGCGCGCGGATGCGCAGCTGGTTGCGGCGGTCTTCCCGCGTGTTCAGCATCGGCGGGTAGTTGTTGTTGGTGTTGCGGTTCAGGTCGTACGGACCCTTCGCATTGAGCTTGGCGAAATCGACGATTTCATTGCTGTTGTTGCCCGAGTACAGGCGCGATTCGTCGCGCACGCGCACGTCGCCGTCGATGGTGATGCGCGACACCCAGTCGGGGAAGGTGTTGGGCTGGGCCCAGTTCTCTTCCTTGGCCTGCACCATCACTTCCGCCTTGACCTCGTCGCGGATCTGGTCGCGCACGGTCTGCGGAATGTAGGGCACGCGCACGTCGCCGGGCTGGGCTGCGGCCGCGCCGCGGTCCTGCGGCGCGGCGCGCGCGGCCTTCGCTTCGGCTTCGGCCTGGGCCACCAGGGCTTCGGCCTGGTCCGCCTTCAGCACGCCCTGCTGCACCAGCAGGCGGATCAGGTTGATGGTGGCGTTCTCGGACGGGGCGGGCGCGGCGTGGGCCGGCAGCGCGGCGGCGCCCGCCGCGGCCAGGGCCAGCGTTGCCGCCAACCGGTTCATTTGGAACTTCATTCTCTTGGCACTCCAGGATCGGTTCAATTCAGCACTTCAGGAGGGGCGGCGGCCGGTCAGCGATGCGCGTATGGGCATGCTGGCCGAGGCCGGCGGACGTTCATCCAGGCCCGGCACCGCGCGCAGCGCCGCCACCACGCGGGCATCGACGTCGGCATCGCCGCTGGAACGGGTCAGTTCCACCCGCGTGATCTGGCCGCTGGCCGTGAGCCAGATGTTGGCTTGCAGGCGGAAGGTCAGATTGCGCGTGCGCTCGTCTTCGCGCAGGATCTTCTGCAGCGCGTAGGCGAGGTACTGGCTGTAGGTAGCGTTGCCGGCGCGGCCGCCGCCACCGCCCGCCATGCCCTTGCCCTGCCCCGCGCCGATGTTGAACGCGTCGCTGCCCGCCTGGGCGTCGCCGTCGATCTGCATCGGGTTGGCCAGGTCGTCGGCCGGGCGCGGCGGCGCCTCGTCCTGCGGCTTGGGCGGTTCAGGCGTGGGCTGCGGCTCGGGTTCGGGCGTGGCCACGGGCTCTTCCTTGGGCGGCTCGGGCTCGGGCGGCTTTTCCGGTTCGGGCGGCGGAGGAGGCGGCGGGGGCAGCGGGATGATCGCGGTGACCTTGGGCGCGTCGCGGCGCACGCCGGCCATGTCATTGGCCCAGCGCCACAGCGCGTAGGCGGCCGCGATCAACACCACCGCCACGGCCGCCAGCTTGAGCCAGCGAAGCGCGGGGTGCGGGGTGCGCGGGGTATCGGATGCGTGTTGCGGCATGGCGGTAGCCTCGGCCCCTATCTCGGCTTGCCGGTGACCAACCCGACCTGGGCCAGTTCCAGGCGGCGCAGCAGATCCAGCACTTCCACGACCTTCTGGTATTGCACGGCGGCGTCGCCGCGCACGATCACCGGAAAATCGGGATTCAGCGCTTTCTCCGTGCGCAGCCGGTCTTCCAGCTCGGGCAGGGTGACCGGGTAGGCGTCCAGGAATACCTGGCCGGCGTCGTTGACGGAAATGGCCTTGGTCTTGGGCTGCGACAGCGCGATGGACGAGCTGGCCTTGGGCAGGTTCACCTTGATGCCGGCGATCTGCGCCGTGGCGGTCAGGATGAACATGACCAGCACGACCATCAGCACGTCGACCAGCGGCGTGATGTTGATGCCGTCGACGGGCGCGTCATCATCATCGTCCTGGGAAGCGGATACGGAAGCCATGGGGTCGTCTCCTTACGCTTCGGCGGGCTGCGGCTCGCGCACGGCGGGGCGGGCGGCGGGCGCGCGTGCGGCGCTGTGGTGGGCGGCTTCCTGGGCCTGGGTCTCGCCATGCACTTCGGCCAGGCGCGTCACAAATTCGTCGACGAACACGCGCATGTCGGCGCTGACCTCCTTGTTGCGCGAGACCAGGCGGTTGTAGCCAAACAGCGCGGGGATGGCGACGAACAGGCCCATGGCGGTGGCCAGCAGCGCGGCGGCCATACCCGGGGCGATGGCGTTGATGTTCACGTCACCGGCCATGGCCGTGCCCAGGAACACCACCATGATGCCCAGCACCGTGCCCAGCAGCCCGATGTAGGGGCCGCCGGCAATGGCGTTGGACAGCACGCCGAGCTTGGCGCCCAGCAACTGGTTTTCCTTGGTGCGCACGGCGTCCAGCGAGGCGCGGATGGCTTCGATGGTGGCGGCCGAGATCGAGCTGGTGTCGGCGCCCTGCTCGCGGCGGGTGCGGATTTCGTTGATGGCCACGCGGTACAGGCGCCACAGCGAAGCGTGTTCCAGGCGGGTCGCCAGGTTCTTGTCGTCGGCCAGCAGTTCCAGGCGTTGGCCGACCTTGGCGAAGGACTCGCGGAACTGCTCGTTGGCACGCGCCACGCGGGCCACGTTGCGGCTCTTTCGGATCATGATGATCCACGACTGCACCATCATCAGCACCAGGATGGCGATGATGACCCAGGCGTCGATCGGCACGGCCTTGAGCAGGAAGCCCAGGCCGCCGAAGCCGAAGCCCGATTGTTCTTCGTCGGTGCCGTAGGCCACCAGGCGCGATTCCGAACCTTGCGACAGCGCGTCGGCCAGGATCAGCGCGGCCGGACGGGCCACGCGCGACAGGCGCACTTCATCGATGGCGCCAACGAACGGCGTATAGACGTGCGGGGCAGCAACGGGTGCGGCGTCGGCAGCCGGGGCAGCCGGGTTGGCGGCGCCATTGGCAGCGGCGCCTTCAGCAGCGGCGGGCGTCACGGCCACGGCCGGGGCCGGCACGTCGCCGCCCAGGGCGGCGGGCGTGTTCAGCGGCGGCAGGCTGGCGGCCAGCGACGAGGTAGCGCGGCCATTCACATACAGCGTGACGCGGCTGCCATCGGCCGTCACGGCCAGGTGCTGCCAGGCGGCCGGGGTCAGCGACTGGCCGGGCTGGCTGCGCTGGCCGTTCACTTCCACGAAAGGCACGCCCTGGTTGATACCGATCAAGAACGCGTTGCCGGCATCGCGGCGGGCATACACCAGCTGTTCGCCGGCCGGTTGGTCGGCGCGCACCCAGGCGCTGAAGGTGAAGGCGCCAGCGGCCGGCACGGCCAGCGACGGGCTGGCGGGCAGCATCAGCGGGGCGCCGCCCGTGAACTGCGCGGCGCGGCCGATCACGCCGTCGACGGCAGCGGCCATCGGCGTCTGGGCATTGTTGCTGTTGCCAGTGGTGTCGCGCGGCGGGGCGCCGGCGGCGCCGTCGAAGTGGTAGACCAGCGTGTAGTTGGGGTCGAACGTCAGTTGGCCGTTGGCAGAGGCCGGGGCCTTCTGGTTGCCGTAGTACATCCAGATGTCCTGGCGCTGGCCGTCGGCCAGCTCGGGCAAGTCCACCCACACCAGCGCCATGCCCAGCAGCGGGTCGAAGGCTTCCAGCTGGTGGTTCAGCACGGTCTGGTCGTCGCCCGCCACGAAGCGGATGTCGGCGCCCTTTTCGTTGATGCCGTCGAACGAGAAGTTGCCGGTGTGCAGGCGCACCAGCAGCGGCGTGCGGCCCGCGGCGCCGCCCAGCGGCGCGCCCTGCGGCGTGCTGTCGACGGTGATCTGCTTGCGGTACTGCCAGTCAGGCTGCCACCAGGCATGGGCGGCGGACGGCAAGACGCCGGCCAGCACGGTCAGTAGGAGCATCAATAAGCGTTGCATGGTCAAGACTCCGGGGTAAATACGGTTTCGCGAGCGCTCAGAAGCTGGCGCGTACGCTGAAGTTCAGGCGGGGATCGTGTTTCTTGGTGTTGGGGCCGTCTTTGAGCGGATAGCCCCAGTCCAGCGAGCCGGACAGCCAGTCCAGCACCTGCAGGCGCGTGCCCAGGCCGACGCTGGCCAGCGAGTAGCTGGAATCCTGCTCGGGCAACGGGTCGCGCAGGCGCAGCGTGGCGGCGTCGGCAAACGCATAGAAGCGCCATTCATTGACATTGCTGCCCAGCCAGCGGGCCAGCGACGGCGTGCGCCACTCGACCGAGCCCAGGAAGCCGTCGTCGCCGGTGCGTTCGGCGGCCAGGTAGCCGCGCACGCTGGTGCTGCCACCGGCCGAGAACTGTTCGTTGGACACCAGCGCGCCGGACGACAGCTGGAAGCCTGCGCGCAGGCCCAGTTGCCAGTCGCCGAACAGGTTCTGCGTGTGGGTGCCGTCGCCGCGCAGCAGCGCGAAGCTGGGGCTGGCGCGATAGCGCTTGTCGTCGAATTCCTTCCAGTCGCTGCCCATGCCGAAGAACGAGCGGCTGGCGCCCACGACCGACAGGCCCAGGCTGCTTTGCGACGATTCGGAATAGCGGTAGCCGTTGTACGAGAACGTGAACGGCACGTACTTCAAGGGAATGCGGTCTTCGTTGTCGCCGAAACGCGTGGTTTCGTCGAACTTCTTGTAGTCCAGCCCGACCGACAGCGAGTTGTACCAGTCGCCCTGCGGCGCCAGCGTGTAGATGGCGCTCATGCCGAACGAATAGCCCTTGCCCAGCACGTTGGTACCGCCGATGGTGGCCACGTTGCTGTCGCTCTTGTAGCCGGTGAACTGCAGGCTCCACTGCTTGTCCAGCGGCATCGAGTACGAGCCGGACCAGACCTTGGCGTTGTCGGTTTCCTGGGGCGCGGTAAAGAAGGTCAGGCTGACCGAATGGCCCAGCTGCCACAGGTTGTCATAGCCCAGCGAGGCCGTGCTGCGCAGGCGCGTCGTGTCGGCGCTGTAGTCGTTGTTCAGGCCCAGGCTGGCGTGCCAGGGGTTCTTGTCCTCGACCTTCAGGTCCACGTCCATCGTGCCGGGCACGCGGCCTTCCTTGACCAGCGGCACCACCTGGCGGCTGGCGCCCTTGTTCAGGTCGGTCAGCTGGGCCTGCGCCTGGTTGAAGTTGGGCACGGCGCCTTCCTGCAGCGCGGGCACTTCGTCGCGGATCGTCAGCGGCGAATAGTGCTTGGCGCCCACCACCCGCACCCGGCCCACCTTGGTCTCGGCCACTTGCAGGAACACGATGCCGTCGGCCACCTGCTGCTCGGGCAGGTCCACGTACACCGACTGGTAGCCGCGTTCCTGGTAGATGGTCTGCAAGGCCTCGCGCGCCGATTCGATATCGGCCAGCGTGCGGTCCGGTCCCAGGTAGGGGTAGACGGCCTTTTCGATGTCGCGCGCATCCAGTACGGTGTTGCCGCGCACGATGTATTCGTTGATGTTGACGCGGCGCGCGTTGCTGTCCGCGGCCGGCGCCGGCTGCGCCCAGGCCGCGCCCGCGGCCAGCGCCAGCACCATCGCTCCCGGCGCCCGTCGCATCATGGCGCGCAGCGCGCCGACCCTGCTCTCGAAATCATGCATAGCGATGCACTCAGTTCCTTGTGTGATAACCGGTCTGGCACCGGCCGCTACCGTGCAGTGCGCTTGCGACATTCCCGTTACGGTTTTCTGCCCGCATACCCGCGTCTACAGCTTCTGCTTGTTACTAGACGTTCCGGGACCGCACGGACTGCGCGTTGTAAGAAAAATTTCATGAAACAGCGCCGGCCCGGGGAAAAGGTGCGCAGAAATGAATCAGGGCCCGGTTTTTGCCGGACCCTGATGCGCTTTTTGCCTGGGGTTCATGTGACGCCCGCATGACAGGCCGTATTACAGGCCGACGGTCTTTCACGCGCGGCCGTCAAAGGCGCCGGGCGGACAGCGGCCACGGCCGTCGTCCCGGCGCCCCACTCCTTACATCGCCAACTTGCTCCTTTCCTGCGCGGTCAACCCGCGCATCTCGCTGTCATCCAGCGTGCCGGCGCCCAGCACCTGCACGGCGCTGGCGGCGTCGTAGCGCGGGGCAGCCGCCGCTGGGCCGGGCGGCGAAACGGCGGCGCCGGCCACCGGTTCCTCGCCATACCCCAGGATCTGCACATTGATCACCGACGGCTGGTTCTGGCGCGCCTGGTTCTGGGCGCGCTGCGCCGATTCCTGTGCGGCGCCCACCGCCGAGGTCGCCGCCGCGCTGGCCGACGACATCGCCCCGGTGTTCACCGCCGCCGTCACCGGCACGCCGCGGCTTTCGCCCTGGGCCTGGATGTTGGCCGCGTTCACCACTTGCAAGGCGGCGATGTTGACGTTGCCCGATACCCGGATGCCGGCCTCGCCCGCGTCGATGGTGCCCAGCGGCGCGTACAGGTCCACGTCGCCCGCCGGCACTTCCGGCAGCGGCGCCAGGGTGGCGATGCCCGCGCCGGTGGCCGGCGCGTTGGGCGACAGCGTGACGTTGCCGACCGCGTCGTAGACCCGCTTGGGCGGGGTGTACAGCACCGTCGTCTTCGAGCCGCGCCCGGCGTTGATGTCGCCTTGCGCCGACCACGCGGTGATGCCGCCGCCAAAGGTCGTCATGACCCGGCTCTGGCCCAGCAGGATGCTGCCCTGCGCATACAGCTGGATGTCGCCCTGGCCCTGCGTGATGATGCCGGCGCTGGCGGGCGGCGCCGCGCCTTCCACGCCGAACACCTGCTGGCCGCCGGGCGTGAGCAACTGGATGTCGCCGCCGAAGCTGCTGCGGATGCCGGCCGCGCCGTACAGCGTCAGGTCGCCCTGCCAGGCGCCCGGCGCCGTCTCGGGGAACAGCGCCGCGATGGCCTGGCGGCCGCGCAGGTAGCTGCCCTGGCGCGGGCTGGCCTTGTCGTTGTATTCGCGTCCGCCGGCCCGCAGCTCGGCGAAATACACCTGCCGCGCGAAGATGCGCTGCTGTTCGGCCGGCAGCGCGCTGAAATACGCCCGTGCGTCGTCGCCATTGCCGGCAAAACCGTAGCGCTGCGTCAGCCACAGCAGCAGTTCGGCCTCGTAGGTCTTGAACGCCAGCCCCTGGTCCGCCAGCGGACGGCTGGCGTCGGCCTGGCGCGACGGGTCCAGGTAGCGCGCCAGGAAGCCCGCGTAGTCCGGACCGCTCTCGCCCACGCCCGCCAGCACGGCGATCGATGCGCCCGGGCGGCGATCGCCCGGCAGCACCGGCCCCACGCTGGTGATCGACGCGCGGTCGGCCATCAGCACGTGGCGGCCGGCCGACACTTCAAGGGTGCCGGGGCCGGCCACCTGGAACGAACTGTAGAGAATGTCGCGGCCCGCCGACACGCGCGACACGTCGTGCGCATCGCCGTGCACGAACAGATTGCCGGACGACGTCGCCGAGCTGGTGACGCCGAGCGCGAAGATATAGCCGTTGGTCGACGGCACCGCCTGCTGCACGCCAGGGCCGGTGCCCGAGGCCACGATGTCGCGGCCGGCCATCATCCAGACCGGGCCCGCGGCTTCGTACCAGACCTGCCCCAGGTTGGGGCCTGCGATGAGCGTGATGGCCTCGCCACTGCGCAGCCCCACGATGTCGCCGTCACGGGCGTATAGACGCGTGACCTGGTCGGATGCGGCGGCGCTGGCCGTGGGCGCATCGAAATAGAACAGCGGGAAGTGCGAGTTGCGGGCGCCGGCGATGCCGTTGGCGCCCTGGTTGTTGAGCGCGGCCGTGCTGGTGCCCTGCGAGGTATAGCCGGCGAAGGCCGGCGCCAGCACATTGGCCACACTGGCCGGGTCCGCCCCCGAACGGTTGATGGCGTAGCCGCCCGCGTAGATCGAATCGCCCGCCAGCAGTTCAAGCTGGCCGCGCGCGCCCGGCGCCAGGGTCAGCGAATACGCCAGGCCAGAGTCTTCGGAATTGAGGTAACCGGCCGACACGCCCGCATAGATGCTGCCGTCATACGCCGTGGCGCGCAGGATCGACGGATACAGGTAGCGCGCATCCGACGCGGACGTGTTGCGTCCGACCTGCAAAGACAGGCCCTGTGCACTGTGCGAAGTCTGCCGGCTGGGCGTCAGGTTGCCGCCCGCGCTCGACAATTCAATGGCGGTGTTCGCCGTCCACATCGAGAACCAGCTGTAGCCGCCCCCTGTGACGGGCGTGCCGTCGCGCAGCCGGAACGGTGTGCTGTTCTGCAACGCCACCCGGCCCGGATCGCCCGCGCCGCCCACCACCAGATCGCCGCGCGTATCCAGACGCATCACGGCATCGCCCGGAATCAGCGCCAGGCCGCCTGTGGCACTGGCTTGCGTCGACGTATAGGGGTCGTAGCCGCGGCTTTCCTTGGCGTCCTGCAGGCCGGCGCTATTGCCATATTGCAGGTCCAGCCCGCCGATCGCGGCGCCCGCGAACTGCACATTGCCGCGCAGGTTGATCAGCGCGCCCTGCAGGTCGATGGCGGGGCTGCCATAGTAAGGCTTGGGGCCGCTGGTGGACGACACCTGGCCGCGCGCGCTTTGCGTCGGATTCAGCGCGCCGCCGATGCGCACGTCGATATCGCCGCCGCCCGTCAGTGTCATGGTGCCGTCCGCGCCGATCCGCCCGGTGCTGCCTACCGCCACGACCAGCCCCTGGCTGCGCGGGTTGGCCAGCGAGCCGCGCGCCTCGATGTTGCCGGCGTCGCCGTCGGTGCGCACGCTGACGTTGCCGCCGCCCAGCGCGCCAAAGCCCGTAAAGCCCACCAGCAGCGGCGTGGGGTCCTTGAAGTCCGTGGGGGCACGGGTGTAGCTGCCGAAGTTGATCCACCAGGTGGTCGGCGTGTCGCCGCCATTGGCGCTGCCGGTGCCCTGGCGCCACAGCCAGTTGCCGACGCCGACGCTGGGCTCGATGCCACGGCCGTCGTAGGTGGGAATCACGGTCTTGCCCCAGACATCGCCCCGCAGCGAACCGCCCGCGTACAGGCCGAGGTTGCCGCCCGCTTCCGGATACCAGGCCTGATAGCCTGAACCGGCCGTGACGAAGGGTTCGTAGGTGCTTGCATAATCGTCGCCCAGCACCGTAGAGCCGAAGCGGCCGCGCGGCAACTGATAGGCCGGCGCCACATTGGGTGACTGGGTGCCTGCGGTGTACACGCCATAGGCCGACATCAGGTTGATATCGCCGCCCGCGGCCAGGTCCAGGTCGCCCGTGCCGGTGCGCAGCACGCTGAAATTCTGCGTGTGCGGCGTGACCGATACCGCGCTGGAATCGCCGCGTTCGCACAAGCCTTCGACGATGTCGCACAGCCAGGCCATGTCGTCGGGCACCGGGGCGCCGGGTTCAAAGCCCGACTGATCGGCATCCGGACCCCAGACCCAGCCCCCGCCCTGCGCCAAGCTGGCGTTGTAGTGGGTGTCGGCCAGCGTCAGCTTGCCGGCGCCCGGGCCGGTCAGCACCCGCTGCGGATCGGCCGCGTCCAGGTCGGCGCCGGCGACAAGCTGTACCGACCACGACTGGCTGCCCGCCGGCAGCATCTGGGCCACGGCCCAGTTGCGCCGCTGGTCCGCCGCCGTGCCGGGACGCAGTTCCACGTAGTCGGTGCCGGCCGGGAACACCAGCTTGGCCTGCGACGGAATCAGCGCGCCCTGCTGCAGCGTGATGGTGCCTTCCATCAGCAGCACGTTGGCCTCGTAACCCTGCGTGGTGTAGAGATTGGGCAGCGCTACGTTGGCCGGCCAGGTGAAGGCGCGCAGCGACGTGCCGTCGGTCAGCAGCGTGCCCGCGCCCAGGCGCGTGCCCGCCGGCAAGTCCACCGCCTGCTTGAGCACCGAACCCGCGGTGTACAGCAACTGGTTGGACGCGTCGCGCACATCGCCGGACAGCACGGTGCCGGCGGCCAGCGGCAGCGCCTGGTCCAGCACGGCCTCGACCGGCAGCCGGGTGCCGGCCGCCAACTTCACGGCCTTCAGCGGCAAGGGGTAGTTCAGCGTTTTGCCGCCAGGGAACTCGGTGCCGTCGGCAAGCTGGACGCCGCCGCGCGGCAGCACCACGTCGCCGCCGAACGGCTGCGCGCCGGGCGTAAGTACCCAACCATGCTCGTCGTCCGGCGTAGTGGCCGGCGGCGCAAAGCCGTCGTTGATGCTGCCATAGACATCCAGGTTGCCCTTGGCCCGCAGCGTCAGCGCGCCGGCCTCACCCGAGCCGTACACCGACGTGTACGGCGTGCGCGGGTTGACGCTGGCGTAGCGGTAGCCCGACAGGTCCAGGTCGCCCTGCACCACCAGGTCGCCGTCCGCCGTCTTGCTGATGATTTCCACGCCGGGACGCAGGTGAAAGGCGTCGCGGTAGGTGGCATTGTTCAGGCCCGCCAGCTTGCCGTTCATCAGGGCGGCGTTGGTCAGCGCGTCGGTCATGAAGTCAACGCTGTCGTCGTGCTTGGCTTTCAGGTAGGCCTGGTTGATGATCTGGTAGGTACGCCCGCCGATGCGGTCGGCGGGGTTGCCCACGTCGGCATCGTCGTAGCGCTGCATGGCGGTCAGCGTGATGGACCGGGCGCCATCAATCGCAATCGGGCCGCGCGCGTCGATGGCGATGTCGCCATACGTGGCGGCGCTGCCGGGCGCCCCGCCGCCGTTCATGCCGGCATTGCCCGCCGCGTCAATGCGCGGCGCCAGCAGTTCCAGCGTGCCGCGTGACGCGCCGTCGTGCTGCCCGGCCGCCGTGCCGGGCGTGGCGGCGGTGCCGTGGCGCAGGTCGATGCGGGCGCCGCCGGCCAGCGTCAACACGCCCTGCCCGGAATTCAGTTCCACCATCGCGCGGTTGGGCGCGTCGATGATCTTGCCGTAGCTGTCCACCCGCAGCACCGTGCCATGGGCGTCCAGCACCGAGCCCGCCGCCAGCGTCAGGCCGTCGCGTGCCGCCAGGCGGATGCGGCCCACGCGTTCGCCGCTGGCGTCCACCCGGCCCGCCACCGTCAGGCTGCCGCCGTCGATGGAAAGATTGATGTCGTTGGCGCGCAGCGTGTCGCCCACCGTCAGGCTGCCCTGCTTGATCTGGAAGCCGCGTGCGCCGAATACGCCGCCGTCGTTCAGGCGCTGGTTGAGCGCATCGAAATCGGCATTCAAGGCCGCCGGGTTGCCCAGGCGCTGGGCGCGCACGTCCACGCTGCCGGCGCGATACGGCACGGCGGTGCCGCCCGCGTCGTAATGGCCCGAGGCCGAGCCCACGATGCGGCCCAGCAAGGCCACCTGGCCATCGGCCGCCGCCAGCGCCACCGCGCGCAGGCTGCCGGCGTTGTTTTCCACGGCCGACAGGTCGATCAGCGCGCCGGCGTCCTGGCGGATGCCGCCCTGGCTGCTTTCCAGGATCAGGTCGCCGCCCCAGCTGTAGCGCAGCACGTCATTGAAGGCGATGGCGCGGCCGCTCAGGTCCAGTTGCGACGCGCCGGTCAGCAGCACGCCGTCGCGCCCTTGCAGCGTGAGCTTGCCGCTGGGCAGCACGATCGTGCCGTCCACGCGCACCGTGGCGCCTGCCAGGCTCAACTCGGCGCCCAGGTCCTGCACCGCGGCCGGCTGCGCGCCAGCGGCGGCCAGCAGCCGCACGTCGCCGCCCGCCGTGATGCGATTCACCGAACCGGCCGCGCCGGTCACGAGCGGCGTATTCAGCGTCAGGTTGCCGCCGCTGTAGGTATAGCCGCTGCCACTGACGTAGGCGCCCTGCGAGGCGTACACCGCCAGGCTGCCGCGATGGTTGGCCGTGATGCGGTCGCTGGCGTTCAGCGTCACCCCGGCAAAGCCCAGCACCAGGCGGGCGTTGTCGTCCAGGCCGCTGGGCTGGGTGCCCTGGCCGTAGCCGAATTCGATGCGTTCGGCGTCGATGCGCAACGCGCCCTGTCCGGTGCCCGCCCCGCCCGCCGCCACCGCGCCGGGCGCTTGCGTGGCGCCGTTCCAGACCAGGTTCTGCGTGCGGATGCTGGCCTCGTCGCCCGCCGCGCCATACCCGTAAAGGGCCGGCGTACCCAGCGCCAGCGTGGCCAGGCTGTATTTGCCGGTGACCGGGTCGCGCGTGTCCAACGCCACGGTGCCGTAGAAATTCATCGACTCGCGCGCCGTCAGCGTCAGCTTTTCCAGCGCCGGGGCGCCCGTGCTGGTGTCGCCGCGCAGCAAGCGCCCCAGAATCGACTGGTTCAGCGTCAACCCGGCCGGCAGCACGCCGCGCGCGGCGGCCTGCGCCAGCGCGTCGGCCGTGCCCGCGTTCACCGCAGCGACCGCCAGCGTCAAATTGCGGGTGCCGTACAGCACCTGATCACCCAGGTCGAACGTGCCATTGGTCGCGGCGGCGATGGTGCCTTCGGAATACAGCCGCGTCACGCCCTGGCAGGCTTGCGCCGCGCAGGTGCCGATACGGATCGAGCCCGTGCCGGTGGCCGCGGGGGCCAGCACGTCCAGGCGGCCATTGGACACGGCCAACAGCCCGACACTGCCCGGTTCGAACGCGTAGCCTTGGGTCGAGTCGGCCGACGGCGCGCCCCGGCCCAGCGTCGAGATGCCCGCGCCCGCCTCGATCTCGATCGTCCGCGCCGAGACCAGCACTTCCGGCGCCGCCAGCTGCGCGCCAGCGCGTATCAACACGTCGGTGGCATTGCCCTGGAAGGTATAGAAACGCCCGCCCTGGCCATATTGCACCACCGGCAATGCGCCGATCACCAGGCGGTTCGCGCCCAGCGCGGCCAGGGCATCCGCGTGCACCGAAGCGCCATCGTAGCCCGCCGTGGGCGCCTGGCCCGCGGCCAGGACTTCCATGCCGAAACTGCCGCCCACGGCCGCCGCGCCGCCAAAGCCGCCGGCCGCCGGCTTGAAGTCAGCCAGGCCTTCGACGCGCAACGTCTGCCCGTCTTCCGAGCCGCGGTGGATCGCCAGGCGCAAGGTGCGGGCATCGGCCGGCAGCATCGCGCGCGGCACGCCGCGCGTGGCCGCATCGGCACGCACGAAGCTGGCGTAGCTGGTCTCGTTGTATTGCGAATAGGTGCGCAGCACATTGGCCGGGGTCAGGATCACCTGGGTTGCCAGGCTGTCGGCCACTTGCGTGCCCGCCACCGACAATCGGCCGCTGGCCGCCCACGACTGGTTGCGCATCTGTGCCGGCGCCATGGCGGCGCCCGCCGCCGCGCCGGTATTGAGTTCGACCCGGAACGCGCCGGGCAGCAAGGCGTAGGTGGACGGCATCAACGTATAGGTGCCGGCCGGCAGGCCCGGCACGCCCGCCCCGATCGTGATGCGTTGCCCCAAGGCAGACTGGGACGCGCCGGCTTCGCCGCCTACCGGCGCGTAGTTCGGCTGTGACCCGGGCACGATGGCGTAGACGGGGTTGCCCGCCAGCCCCGGCAGGGTGAAGCCGCCCTGAGGGTTGTTGCGCACCAGCGGCGCATAGCGCGCATCGGTCGAGCCGCCGCGGCCCGACACAAAGCCGGCGCCGGTCAGTTCACCGCCACCTGACAGGTCCAGCACCGAACCGGCCAACAGGTCCATGTCGCGAAAGCCCAGCGTGATGCCCGTGCGCAGCGACGCCCCGCTGCCCGCGCCAATGGCGCCGCCCGCTCCCACCAGCGACACGTCCGCGCCCTTGAACTTGTACGCCACGCCGTCAGTGGTGCCGCCATAGGGCATCAGCAGCCCGACGCCGCTGACCGACGTAACGCTGCCCGGCAGCAGCGTCAGGTGCCGCGTCCCCACGGTTTCGCTGACGTCGCCCAACACGATGGCGCCCAGCGGCGCACGCACCACGCCGCCCTGCTCCACCGTGGCCGCCGCCAGCCGCAGCGAGCCGAACGCCGAATACGGCACCGCCGGCAGCGGCGCATCGGCGCCGCCGGCGCGCCCCACCCGCAGCGTGCGGGTCGGGTCGAACACATTGGCATTCGAGATCGGGTTGCGTGTATAGCCGGCCAATACCTCGGCCTCGGCGCCCGTCACCGGATACAGCTGCGCGGCGACCAGGTCCAGGTCGCCGCGGGTCCAGAGCCGCGTGCGCGGCTCGTCGTCGTTGCGAGCCAGGAAGCGCAGGTCGCCGCCGCTGGCCAGCGTGACACGGTCAAAGCCCGTGCGCGTCACCGCCAGCAAGCCGCCCACCGGGCGGTTGATGGTGCCCTGGGTGCCGAAAGACAGGCTGTTGCCCACTTCCAGCAGGTCGGTGGCGTGCACCGTGAACGCGCCTGCCGCTACCGACGGCGCATCGCCGAACAGCACGCGCGGCCGGATCACGCCGTTGGTCGAGTAGTACTTGCCGGGGCCCGAGAGCCGCACCTGCGACGCCGCCAGGTTGACACGGGTCGTGGCGGCCGCGTCCGGCGCCAGCGAGAAGGCGCCCGCATACAGGCGCAGGCTTTGCGCCACCGCGATGTCCACGGCGCCGTCAAACGACATCAGGCCGTTGGCCAGCAACCCCAGTTGGTCAAAGCCGCCCCCAGCCAGCAAGCGGGCGATATCCAGGCGGGTCTGGCCATAGCGCAACGCGTCGGCGCCTTCGCCCGGTTTCAGGTCCGTGGCCAACGGTTTGCCGCCGCCGGCCGCCAGCACCATTTCGCGCGGCACCTGCACGGCCGGGTTGGACGGATTGTCGCCCTGCGAACGGTACAGCGGCGTTTCCAGCGCAATGTCCAGCGCGCCGCCTGCCGCGGTGGCGCCACCGGCCCGCGCGATGAAGGTGCCGTCCAGGAACAGGCCGTTGTAGGAACTGAGCGCGATGCGGCCGCCGCTGCGGTCCAGCTGTACCGGCCCCACGCCATTCACGTCCACCACCGCGCTCGCCCCCGACGCATCCAGCACGGCGCCCGGGCGTATCACCACATAGGCGTCGGACGAGGTGGCCGTGGCGCGGTCGTGATTGAGCTCGCCGCCGATCACGATCACCCCGCCCGCATCGGCCACGCCATAGCGGCGGCCCTGCGTGTCCACGCCGGTCTCGGCGCGGCCGGCCACGTTCAGCACCGCCTGCTCGCCGATCCAGATCGACCGGTTGTGCACCTGGCCCGCGGCCGTCTCGATGGATTCGGCCACGTCGATGTCGCCCAGGCGCAGTTGGCGGATATCGATCTTGCCGCCGGCCGCCGTCAACGCGCCCAGCACCGTGATCTGGCCCGCGCCGCGCAACTGGATGGCCTGGCCCGGATCAACCGCGATCTGCGCGCCTTGGCCAATCGTCAGCGCCGCATCGGCGTCCGCCCCGGGCAGCGCCACGGTACGTCCGCTTTGCAGCGACAGGCTGGCGCCGCGCCGCCGCGTCACCGTGCCCGCCACGGGGTTGTGCAGGTAGACGGGCGGCAGCCAGGTTTCCAGGGCGGCGCCAGTCGGCGTACCGGTCGCCAAGCCGGCCGCGTCGGCCACGGGCCGGTAGACCGGCATCGTCACGTCGATGCGCGCATTGTCGGCGACAGACGCGCCGCCGCTGCCGGTGATCTCGTAGCGCGAAAAACCCTGCTGGAAGAACGGCGCCGCCAGCGCCAGCACGTCATCGCCGGCATCGGCCGGCCGGTCGCCCAGCACCACCTTGCCCGCCGTCACCGCCAGCGTGCCCCCGCCATCCACCCCATAGCCGCGCAGCGCGGCATCCAGCACCACGCGTCCGCCACCCGCCGCACCGCCCGGCACCGCTTCCACCGTCACACTGCCGCCCTTGCCGCCGGTCAGCTTGCCCTTGGCGCGCAGCGCGGCGCCCGATCCCACGTCGATCACGCTGCCGGCCTGCAGATCGATATCGCGGTTGCTGCGCAGCGACACCGTGCCGCCATTCAGGTACGGAAGCGCCCCCGTCTGCCCCGGCGCCAGCGCCAGATTGGCCCACAGGCCCGACGTATCCAGGCGCGCCCGCGCGCCCAGCGTCAGCCGGTCGTCGGCAGTGGTCCCGCCCGCGGTCGTATCCGCCAGGCCGCTGGACGAGATCTGACTGAGCACATTGCCCAGCCGGATGCTGCCGGCGTTGGCCGTCAGCGCGGCGTCCACGTTGACGTTGTTCGCGAACAGCGTGATGTCGCCCCCCGGCCCCACGGCCAGGTCCGACCGCACCGCAATATCGCCCGCGGCGATCTTGATGGCGCCCAGCTCCGCCCCATTGAGCCGGTTGGTATCGAGCAGCAGCTTGCCGGCGCGGTCATCGGGCAACGCGGTGGCCAGGTCCAGCCCGGCCGCGATCGCGTCGACGCGATCGGACAGCACCACCTGGTTGACCGTGCCGTCGCCACGCCCCAACGCGTATTGCAGCGCGCCGGTGCGCTTGTCGTAGTAAGGCGTGTACGTGCCCACCACCAGTTGCGCGCCGCGCGCCACGGCGCGCTGCGATTGCTGGTAGCCATCCAGGCCGGCCTGCGCGGCCGCGTTCTGGCGATCGCCCTGGAACGTCGTGCCGATCAGCTCGCCTTCCAGCACGGCGCTGCGCGTGCCGATCACGAGGCGGCCCGCGTCGCGGCCCACGGTGTAGCCGGTCTCGAAGCGTTCTTGCGGCGCAATCAGCGGGTTGTAGAAATAGCGCGTCTGGCCCCAGCGCTGGCTGCTGGCCTCGTAGCCCTGGTACAGCCCGGTATAGGCCAGGTCGCCCGGCGCGCGCGTCACCTCGTACAGCCGGCCGTCCACGCCGCGCAGCCAGCTCTGGCGGATCATGCCGTCCTGCACATCCAGCGTGCCGCCCGACAGGTTGATCTGCGAACCGGCGCGCGTCACCACGTCGCCGCCCGTGAATTCGACGTTGCCGCCCTGCGCCATCCACTCGTTGACGCCATGCCCCTGCGTGCCCAGGTAGCCGCTCACTTCCAGCAAGCCCCCGGCCGTGTACCAGCGGTCCGTCGCGTAGCCGTTGGTGCCGGCCGGCACCAGCACCAGGTCACGCACGTCCACCCAGACGTCCTTGCTGTTGAGCTTGCCGCTTTCCCGGTTGACCGGCGCGTCGCGTTGCTCGTTGCCCTGGACGTTGATCTTGAGGTTGTTGTTTTCCATCGCCACGGGCACGCCCACGGCGCCCGCCACGTCCAGCACCGCGCCCTCGCGCAGCAGGCTGCGCTTGGCCGCCTGCACCGCGATCTGCCCGCCGGTGGCCAGCGTGATCGAGCCGGACGCGAAATCCACCGTGCCCGAACTGCTGATTTCCACCCGCGACAGTTCGCGCCGGTCGGCGCCCGCCGCCAGCAGCGGCGCATCGCTCTGCGCTGCGGGCGGCACGCGCAGGCCGTCACGCTGGCTGTCCAGCGCCTGCGCGCCGCTGCGGTCCAGCAGGATGGCCGTGGTGCTGTTCTCGGCCACCGTCACGCGGCCATCCGTACCCGTCGCGGTCAGGTGCAGCGTGCCGCGCGTATCCACCGACGTGCTCGACAGCAGCACGCCGCGCTGCGCGACATCGCCGCCGGTCAGCGTCACATCGCCCAGCGCCGCCTGGATCAGGCCCGTGTTCTCGACGCGGCCGGGCGTGCCGGCCGGCGTCACTTCGTTGCCGCGGGTCGTGGATGCAAGGTTGCCCGACGTGCCCTGCCCGCGCTTGATGACGAAGCTGTCGCCCGCGGCCAGCAGCGCCTGCCCGGACGGCGTGTCGATCGTGCCGGCGTTGGCCGCCGTCTTGCCCACCAGCAGCACATAGCCGCCGCCCGTGGTGGACGAGCCGGGCGCCGCGGTCTGCAAGCGTGCGCCGGCTTGCACCTCGATGCCGCCCAGCGCGTCCGTGAAGGTCGGCTGCGCGCCGTTGTCGGCGTACAGGCCTTTGGTCTTGAACTGCGTGTCGGTGATCGTAGCCGCAGCAGCCACCAGGTTGCGCGCGTTGACCTGGCTGGTGCCGGTGAAGATCACCCCGTTCTGGTTCACCACCAGCACCGTGCCGTCGGCCTTGATGGCGCCCTGGATCTGGCTGGGCCTGGCGCTGGCGCCCACCACCCGGTTCAGCACCGCGTCGTCCGCGCCCTGCTTGAACTGCACCGTGGTGTTGCGCCCGACGTTGAAGGTGTCCCAGTTCAGGATGGCGCGCGATTGCGTCTGTTCGATGGTGACGACCTGGCGGCCGCCTTCCTCGCTGGGCTTGGCCGCCTTGGCGCCTTCCCATTTGGCCAGCGCGCCGCGGGCTTCCCACAGGCCGCCTTCGACCAGGCCGTCCGGCACGTTGCCGCCGTTGGCGGCCGCTGCGGCACGGGCCGCCGCCTGCGCCGCCTGCTGCGCCGCCACGGCGGCCGCCGTGCGGTTCAGGTTGTCCAGCGACCGCTGCAGCTGCTGGCGCGATTCGGCCTGCTGGCGTGCGCCGTTGCCGATGCCCGCCAGGCTGCCGTCCGGCATGCGGCCGGTGCGCTGCGCCGTCGACTGCACGGCATTCTTGTCGGCGAACCAGCCCGGGCTGAAGGCCCGCGCCTGGGCCTGGGCGGTGCTGCTCCAGCTGCCGGCGATCAGCAGCGCGGCAACGGCCTGCGCCAGCGGCGTCGGACGCCATTGCGGACGGCCACGCCTTGCTGCGCGCGCCATGATTGCCTTGCCGTCCCGTTGCGCCATCCGTGCCTGCATGATCGTCCTTCCTTATTCCAATCGCGAGTGTTCGCCACCTAGAACAAGACAGACGGATGGAAAAATGCCGACCGGAACCCTGTCATAAATAATTCATGCAATCACGACAGCAGCACCACCCCGCCCGGCAGCCGGGTCACCTCGGCGCCATAGGCGTCACGGATCAACTGTTCCGCGTCCGCCACCTGCGCCAGGGAAAAGCGCGCCTGCACCCGGCGCTGGGCCAGCTGCTTGTTCAGCAGCACCAGGCGGCCACGGCGGTAGCGGTTGATCTCGTCCACCACGTCGGCCAGCGGCACCCGGTCAAACACCAGCCAGCCACGCCGCCAGGCCGTCACGGCCTCGGTATCCACCTGGGTCGGCGGCAGCACGCGCGCATCGTCGTAGCGCAGTTCCTGGCCCGCGGCGAGATCAAAGTTGCCCTGCGCATGCGCCAGCTGCAAGGTGCCGGACAGGCAGCACAGGCTGGCCGCGCCATCCAGGTAACGCAGGTTGAACACGGCCTGGCGCGTGGTGATGCGGCCGGCGCCGGCAATCACCTGTTCGCTGCGCGCCGCCTGGGCCGCCCCGCTGCCCACGCGAACTTCCGCCTCGCCCGCCGCCAGTTCGATCACCGCACCGTCGCGCGGCCCGGACCGCACGTTGATCCGGGTCTGCGTGTTCATCTCGAATTCCAGCGCATCGCCCAGCGCCACCCGGCGCTGCTCGCCGGTTGCCGTGCGGTAGTCGGCGCCCAGCTCGTCCAGCCCCGGCCACAAGCCCAGCGGCGGACGCCAGGCCAGATAGGCGGCCGACGCTGCCAGCGCGCCGCCCAGGAACGCCCGGCGGCCCGTCACGCGGGGACGGCGCGCGGCAGCCGCGGCGATTTCTTCCTGCACCGCCGGGCCCAGCCCCTGCCACAGGCGCTTTTGCTCGGCGAACGCGGCTTCGTGGCGCGGATCGGCGCTCAACCAGGCGCGAAACGCCTCGGCGTCGTCCTGCGTGGCGCGGCCCGAGGTCAGCGTCAGCAGCCACTGCCGCGCGGCGTCCGCGGGCGTGGGGCCGCGCTTGCGGCGGCCCGGCATCATCATCAGCGCCATGGCGGTGTTTCCCATGGAGGTCCTTCCTTCTGTACAGCCGATAGGTGGGTGGCCGATGGGTTGGCGACCGACGGGTTGACGCCCGATTGCGGTGTCACCGGTTTCTGCGCGCCCGACGGTTGCGCCACCGGCTCGGCTTCCGCCTCCAGCATCTTGCCGCAATGCTCCAGCGCGCGCTTGAGCTCCTTGGACACAATGCGTTCCGACACCCCGTAGCGCTTGGCGATCTCGGCGTGCGGCAGCTCATGCACCCGCGCCGCCATCAGCATCTGCTGCGTGCGTTCGGGCAACTGCCGCAGCGCGCGGCGAAAGGCGTCGATCTGGCTGCGCCCCTGCGCAATGCGGGCCGGGTCTTCGGCCTCGTCCGTGCCGCCGATCAGCTCGGCAATCTCTACCCCGGTCAGCAGCCGCGAATCGCGCCGCCGCTGGTCTTCGGCAATGTTCAACGCCACCCGGAACAGGTACGCCGCCGGCTGCTGGATCGACCCGCCCGGCGGCATGTCGTTGACCTTCAGAAAGGCTTCCTGCATGGCGTCGTGCGCCAGGTCCTCGGACCCCAGGCGGCGCTTGAGCTGGCTGCGAAAATCGTTGTAGCGCTCCAGGAACAGCGCGCGCAGCGAGCCGGACGGCTTGTCATCCCGCACGGCCGTCTCCTCGCAGTGCACCGCAGTCGTCCGCGCCGGCCGGCTGCAACAGCACCGTCACCGGCTGCGCCATGCCGGCCGGCAGCGGCCCGGCCGTCACCCCGCGCAGCGCCGCTTCCAGCCGGCGGTTCAGCGGTGCCGAACCGGTATCGGCCACCCAGTCCACCTGATTGACGCGCCAGGCCTTGTCGAACCACAGCTTGACCAGCGCCCGGTAGGCGCCCGGCTCGGCGCCCTGCCCCTTGCACAGCGCACGCTTGAGCGCGCCCTGCAGGGCCGCCGCATACGGCGTGTCGCGCAGCCGCGCCGCGCTGGCCGGCCGAGCCGGCGCCATCTCGCGCGGCGCCGCCACCACCGTAAAGGAATGCGGGCTGGCGTAGCGGATCGCCAACGGCGAACCGGCCAGCAGCCGGCGCAAGGCATCGCCCGGCGTATAGGTGCCCACCACCGCGGGCGCCTCGCGCCCGGCCGTCAACGCACTGTCCACCAGCACCGTCAAACCGCTGGCCAGGCTGTACTGCGCCAGCGCCTGGTCCAGCGGCTGGGCGGCGATGGCAAACGCGATCTCGCGCGGTGGCGTCTGCGCCGCGCCCGCGCCGGCCAGGGCGCACAGCCCCAGCGCCAGGCAGGCACGCCGAATCCAGCCCCCGCCTGCCGGACAGGCCAGGGTCATCGACGCCAACACGTAGGAAAATTGCCAGGCATGGCCGTTGCCGCGAACGCCCGCGCGTCCGCCTCGATGCGAAAGGCGCCATGCTAGGGTGCGAGAATGACGTAATCGTGACACGCCACACACGCGCACCGTCCGGCCGCCACGCAAACGTCACCTGCGCGGCCTTATCCGTCCCTATACTGATTGCATGGCGGCAACTGGCCGCCGGGCCTTTTCCAAGGAACCCGCATGCGCCCATTCAGCCTGATTCCGGATCGCGCCTGCCTGCTGTTGCTGGCGGCGCTGGCGGCCCCGCCCCTGGCGGCCTGGGCCCAAGCCCCGGCGCAGCCGCAGCCCGTGGCGCCCGCCGCGTCCACGGCAACCCCGCCCAAGCCCGCCCCCGGCGCCTGCATCGACACCGAGGTCAACGGCTACCGCGCGCTGTCGTATGACTGCCTGAACCAGAAGATGGCGCCCGACGCCGCGCCCAAGCCGCCGGCCACGCTGGGGTCCGAGGCCATCACGCAAAAGCCGCCCAACCAGATGGGCCTGCCCACGCCGGCCACCATCGGCAACCGCATGGGCAATACCTTCGGCACGTCGGCGTATCCGCAGCGGCCGACGCCGCCGTAGCCAGGCCTTATGCCGTGCGGCTGATGAAATAGATCTTCTTGACGAACGTATCCACTTCCCAGCGGCCGGTATAGCCTTCCGGCATCACGAAGGCCTCGCCCACGGTCAGCGCGTGCACCGTGCCGTCCGGGTCGACCAGGCGCGCCGCGCCTTCGACGATGTAGCCGAATTCGATGTAGCCCGTGGTGTTGGACTGGAAGCTGCCCGCCGTGCTTTCCCACACGCCGGCTTCGGCGCGGCCCGCGTTGCCTTCAAAGGCCGTCACGGTGCGAAACGCCGCATCGCCGGATATCGGCCGCTTGGGCTTGCCCGGCACCGGGTTCTTCATGGGGCCGGCATCGATGCGGACCAGCCGCGATTGATCGTGCTTCAAAGCGCTTTCCTTGGAAATCAATGCGCCGCCACCACCAGCACTTCGGCCGCGCCGCGGCTGACCGTGCGCATGCGATGCGGCAGTTCGGAATCGAAATAGAGCGAATCGCCGGCATCCAGGCGGAACTCGCGTTCGCCCACCTGCACCTCGATGGCGCCCTTGAGCACCAGCAGGAATTCCTCGCCCGGGTGCGGAAACACCGCCGAGGCATCAGGGAATTCGCGCGGCGGATGCACCAGGAAGGGCTCCATGGCCTTGACCTTGCGGCGCCCGGCCAGCGACTCGTAGTGGTATTCGCTACCCAGGCCGCGGCGTTGCAGGACCTCGCGGTCGGCCACGCGCACCAGGCTCACGACCTCGTCCTGCGCTTCGCCGTCGCCCCCGCCCACCAATTGCGACACCCCCACGCCATAGGCTTCGGCCAGGCGCAGCACGGTCGAAATCGACGGCTCGCTCAACCCGCGTTCGAGTTTGGAAAGATAACTTTTGGTCAGGCCCGTGCGTTCGCCCAGCTGTTCCAGGGACAGGGACTGCTGGCGACGCAACGTGCGCAAACGGTGAGGCAGGTCGATCATGGGCGGAAAAGGGCACGGTAACGACCGGTAAGCATGCCCTAAACCGACGGCTTCGTCGAGTTTCAGCCCAGCACGTCAGGATGCTGGCGCAGCGCCCGCCGCGCGTAATACGCAAAACCCACCTGCGAACGCTTGGGCGTCAGGATCCAGTCATGCGCCTCGTGGCCCAGCGCCGGTGGAATCGGCTGGATCTTGCCCGCCGCCATCGCCAGCAGCTGCATGCGCGCGGCGCGCTCGAACTGCAATGCCAGCACGCAGGCCTCTTCCACCGTGCCCGCCGCCACCAGCATGCCGTGGTGCGACAGCAGAATCGCGCGCTTGTCGCCCAGCGCGCCCGAGATGATCACGCCTTCTTCGTTGCCCACCGGCACGCCCGGCCAGTCCTTCAGGAACGCCACGTCGCCATACAGCGGGCAGTTGTCCATGTGCGAGACTTCCAGCGGCACTTCCAGCATCGACAGCGACGCGGCATGCAGCGGGTGCGTGTGGATGATGCAGTTCACGTCCGGCCGCGCCCGGTAGATCCACGAGTGAAAGCGATTGGCCGGGTTCGGCATGCCGCCGCCTTCCTGCACCTGCAGGTCTTCGTCCACCACCAACAGGTTGCCTGCCGTGATCTCGTCAAAGCCCAAGCCCAGGCGCTGCGTGTAATAGCGGTTGGGCTCCGGCGCGCGCGCCGTGATCTGGCCCGCCAGGCCCGAATCGTGCCCGCCGTCGAACAGAATGCGGCAGGTCAGCGCCAGGCGTTCGCGCAGCGTCCAGTCCGGCGTATCCAGCTTGCGCTGCATGTCGGCCTGCGCCCGCTGTATCAATTCGTCCTTGCCCAAGTGCATCGTATCGGCCATCTCGACTCCTTTCTATGCCGTTTCCAACAACGGCGTAAAGCCCGGCAAGGCGCGCATGCGCGCCAGCCAGGCACTGATATGGGTAAAGGCGGACAGGTCGTAGCCGCCCTCGTCCGCCATGCTGGTGTAGGGGTACAGCGCAATGTCCGCGATGGTCGGCGCATCGCCCACCAGGAATGAGCGGCCCGCCAGGTGCGCATCCATCCAGGCCGCCGCGCGCAGGCCGATGGTGCGCCACTGCACCATGGCAGGGTCGTCCACCCGCGCCGTCCGGCGCAGATGGATCAACAGCCGCGGCTGGGCGTACGCATGCATATGCTGCGTCTGCTCGAAACTCAGCCAGCTGGCCACCTGCGCCTGTTCCAGCCTGCCTTCCGGCAGCCACGGCGTGCCGCGCCCCAGATACCACAGGATCGCCTGCGACTCGGCCAGCCACTCGCCTTCCGGCGTCAGCAGTGCCGGCACCTGGCGCCACGGGTTGATGCGGCCAAAGGCCTCGGTTTCCAGATCGCCCTGCACGATGTCGAAGGTTCGGCGCGTCAGCGCCAGGCCCATGAAACCGCAGGCCAGCCGGATCTTCCAGGCGTTGCCCGAGCGCAGCGTGTCGGCCAGTTCCAGGGGTTTGCCGGCCAGCGGATGCAGGGCCGGGGTTGTGTGGGACACGTTCGTCATCGGCATAGTCTCTGTCTGCGGCATCATCGGGTTCGTCTCGGACGTTGCCATCGTCAATCCATCTTGATATCGGCGCGCTTCACGATCTCGGCCCACTTCGCCTTCTCGGCCGCGATGAAACGCGCGTATTCGTCAGGCGCGCCGGTGTAAAGCTGCGTGCCCTGCGCCGCCAGGCGCGCCTTCAGGTCGGGCGAGGCCAGTGTCTGGCGCAGCGCCGCGTTCAACTTTTCCAGCACCGCGGGCGGCGTACCCGCGGGCGCAAAAAAAGCATTCCAAGAACTGATCTGCAAGGCGGCATCGCCGGCCTCGCTGGACGACGGCACCTGCGGCGCCGACGGCAAACGCTGGTCCGACGCCACCGCCAGCGCCCGCAGCTTGCCCGATGCCGCGTGCGGCATGATCACCGGGCTGGCGTCCATGACCACATCCACCTGCCCGCCGATGGCCGCATTGACCGCCTCGCTGCCGCTCTTGAACGGCACGTGCACGATATCCACGCCCGCCGTCAGCTTCAGCAGTTCCAGCCCCAGGTGCGGCGAACTGGCCGTGCCCGCCGACCCGAAATTCAGCTTGGCCGGATGCGCCTTGGCATACGCCACGAACTCGCCGAAATTCGCCGCCGGCAGATCGCCACGCACCGCCAGCAGATACGGCGACCCGGACACCAGCCCCACCGGCACGAACTTGTCCGGGTCGTAGCTGAGCTTGGCGTAGATCAGCGGGTTCACCACCTGCGTGCCCACCGTGCCCATGAAAATCGTATACCCGTCAGGCGCCGCCGTGGCCGCCACCTGAGCGGCGATCACCCCGCCCGCGCCCGGCCGGTTTTCCACCACCACGCTCTGGCCCAGCGCATCGCCCATGCCCTTGCCCACCTGCCGCGCCACGATGTCCGTGATGCCGCCGGCCCCGAAAGGCACCACGAGCCGGACCGGATGATCCGGAAAAGCCGCCTGCGCCGTGCTGCCCAGCCCCGCGGCCAACGCCAGCGCGGCCGCCATGATCTTGCGTTTCATGCCATTCCCCTTGTGTCCGCCGCTTGGATGCGGCTATGACACAAAGTGTCCTATAGGCTATTGATTTTCCGCAAGAGGAATTTGATTGGGGGATACCCTGGGCGGCGGGAACGGGGCGGGCCAGGTCAGGGGGAGCGCTTCATCTGGCTCCTCATTTGCGAACCGGGCGGGAGCGAGGCCGTCCTTTCCATTGCTCCATCGAGTCCAAGAGCATCTGAAGGCCGGTTTCGAAGCTTTTGTTCGCATCCAATTCGATGAACGGCGTAAGCATGTAATGCGCCGCTGCGTATTCCTGCGGCGATGCAGATTCAATCTGTTTGCGGATGAATTTCGCATGCAAGGCTGGAAGCTGCCGACTCACCTGCGCGTACGCCGCTGTCATCGTGTACTGCGCCAGCAGGTGGTAACCCATGGCGGTGTGTTCAGGGCTATACCCTGCGTCGCGAAAAATCTCGGCAACTCGGTTGAGATACACCAGCCCATAGTCCGTTTGCCCGGGCTCGACCTGCTGAAACAGCCGAAATCGATTGTGTGCCATCACATATCGAAGCACGCCGCCGTACTCCACCATGAAGGCATAGCTCAACCGGGCGTGCTTTTCGATGTCGTGGCGCCATTGTCCGGTTAGCGCGGCGAGTCTTTCGACCCGTCTCTTGAAGTACTCGTTGACCACGCCGGAGATGAGGCCATCCCGACTGCCGACGTAGTAATGGATCAACGACGACGCCACGCCGAAATCCCGCGCCAGGCCCACGATCGACAACTCCTCCAAAGGCTCAACCTTGGTGAGCTGCACTGCGCGCTCGATGATCTGAACTCGGGAAATCAGGGGCGCATCAATCGGATTTTCTTGTACCGCCTTAGGCGGGCGGCCGCGCCGCCTGGGGGTTTGCGCGGTATCAAGAACGGGCCGGCTGGCGGCTGCGCGGCGGGAGGAAGAACCATTTGTCGCCACTGGCGAACTCCTAATTGACGGTCTATCAATTTTACCCTAGCATTAATTTACTGGGTGTCAATTACGGAGTGAGGCAACTTTGACTGAGATCAAAAAACCTGCGGTGACGGCAGGACTGCGCGGCGCTGGCTGGAATCCCCAACGTATGGACAGGCCGTACACGCTGCGGCCCTATCCCTTGCGCACTGCCGATGGACAGCGCACCCTTGGTTTCCTCTACAGTCAGACCGGCAAAGAGAAATCCGTGGTGTGCTTGATGCATCCTCGGGAATTCTCGGGGACTCCCTATCTGGTTCCCGACGTGCTCGACTCGGGCGCCGCCTGCTGGGTCCAAGCCCCTCGTGCGATCGGATCTGATCTGCGCCTTGAGCATGAAGTCGCGTTGCTCGATGTGGCCGCAGCCATGGTGCACCTGCGAAAACTCGGTTTCTCGCACATCACGCTGCAGGGAACATCTGGAGGCGCCGGGCTTTTCGGCTTCTACGCGCAACAGGCGCTTCGCAGTCCTGAGCGTCGACTGAGCAAGACGCCGGGCGGGCGGCCCGTCAAGCTGGCAGAAGCAGACATGCCCTCGCCTGACGCTCTGATTTTCGTCTCGCCACACCCCGGACAGGGAAAGCTGCTCATGAACGGGATCGACCCGTCCGTCGATGACGAGAACGATCCTTTCTCGGTCAATCCGAAGTTTGATCCGTTCAGCGAGACCAACGGATTCAGAATGCCTCCGAGTTCGTCCTCTTACGACGCAGCGTTTGTCGATGGCTATCGGGCGGCTCAGCGCGAACGGGTCGCTCGGCTTGACACCCAAGCTCGCCAGCTTCTGGAGTCGCGCGCTGCGTCGCGCAAGGAACTGAAGGCGCTGGGCGATGGCGCGTCGGCAGATTTGCGGCGCAAGGCAGCGTTTACACCGATCCTCACGCTGTGGCGCACCGACGCTGACCTGCGGTGCTGGGACTTGTCTCTTGACCGCTCCGACCGCGCCATCGGTTCTCTCTGGGGCGCGGACCCGTTCGTCTCGAATATGGGAAGCGTCGCATTCGCTCGGTTGATTACGCCCGAGTCGTGGCTGTCCACCTGGTCAGGGATCAGTTCGCGCGCCAGCTTCGAGCAATTTGGTAACGAGCTCGAACTGCCGACCCTGATGCTGGAATACACGGGCGACCAGGCTGCCTTCCCAAGCGACATGGACGAGATCTATTCGTCCATCGCAAGCACGGAGAAGCAACGCATCAAAGTCCGCGGAAATCACCACGGGATGGCGTTGGCGGAGGGTGAGGAGTCGGGCCAGGCCATCGTGGGCCGCCATCTCCAGGAATGGCTGAGGCCTCGCATCGCCTCCAGTCAGTAGATGTTCATCTAACGAGGCGTCATTTGGGTCGCCTGGCAAAGGAGCACTTTTCAACCATAAAGACTTGGATGGGTGGAGTGCCGGGATTTCGGCACAAAACAACTGAGACGACCATCGTCATTTCGAACATGGCGCTCAAGTGGATTCAGGAGACAAATTCATGCTGAGAATCGGATTTTCGGTGGCCTGTCTGGCCGCCGCGGCGGCTTTCGCCCCTACGTCACATGCAGGATCGAATTTCCCGGATAAGCCGATCCGGCTGCTGGTGGCGTCAGTTCCGGGCAGCGCCCCTGACGTCATGGCAAGAGTTATCGGAGATGTCCTCGGGAAAAAGCTGTCACAGACGATCATCGTCGAGAACAAGCCGGGCGCGGGAGGCATCGTGATGATGAACGCCTTGAAGGCGGCGGCGCCGGACGGCTACACGCTTGGCTTTGCGCAGGCAGCGGTGGCGGCGGTCACTCCGCTGACATACAAGACGGCCACGTACTCGATGGATCGCGATTTCGCCACCATCGGAACGGTGGGCATTACGCCCATGATTTTCACCGCGAATCCAAACTTTGCGCCGAAGACCCTGGGTGAGGCGCTGGCGCTCGCAAAGAAGTCTCCGGAGGAGGTAACGATAGGCAGCCCAACCCGAACCTCAGTGCCCGATCTGGCGTCCGGCCTGCTCGCGTCGAAAGCGGGGGTGAAGGTGCGGCAAATTCCATTTTCCGGAACGCCGCAAGGACTCCAGGCGGTGGTGTCCGGGCAAATTGATATGTACACCGACGGGGTCGCACCCTTGATCGGCCTGATCAAGGGCGGAAAGATCAAGGCACTTGCCGTCGCCTCCGATAGCGTGCTGCCGGGCCTCGAAGGCATTGCGCTCGCCAAGGATACGGTGCCGGGCATGGTGGTGTATGGCTGGTTCACCTTGCATGTGCCAAAAGGCACGCCCGACGACGTGCAGCGCAAGCTCAATGCCGAACTGAACAAGGCTTTGGCCGAGCCGGAAGTGGTTGCCCAGTTTCGAAACCTGGGAACCTATCCGAAGGTGTCCACCCTCGAGCAAGCGTCTGCATTCCTTGTTGAGCAGCAGGCACTCCTGGGCGGCGTGATCAAGCAAATGGGCATCGTGGCCGAATAAGCGGAGACAAGAATCGTGAAAGAAGGAGTTCTACATGCGCTACCGGGAGTGGTGTATCCCATGGCTGAGACGGTACGCCATTACGTACAGTCAGGCGTTCTGACCAACGAGACATTGGTTGATGGCTTTGCCCGAGCCGTCTCACTGAACCCTGACCAGGTCGCACTCCAGAGCATTGAACGCGCGTATACCTATCGCCAGCTGGACGAGGTTACGGACAGACTGGGCGGCGCCCTGTTGCGCATGGGCATGAGGCCTTTCGACCGCGCCCTCTTCCAACTCGGCAACAGCTCCGAACTGGTCATTTTCTTCATTGCATGTTTGAAGGCAGCGGTTATTCCCGTCTGCACTTTGGCAGCGCACCGGGAACACGAGATCGGGTATCTGGGTGAGCTGACCGAAGCTCGGTTGCATCTCGTCCAGGGAGACGACCCGAAGTTCGACGATGTCGAGTTCGCCACCCGGATGCAGGAAAGGCTATCGACCGTTCAATGGATCGTGCAAGCGCGCGGACAGACGCGTGGTGCTGCAGTGGGACTGCACCCGCTGGCTGATGGGATAGCGCTCGAAGAAGCCAGAGCACTACTGCGACAGGTGCCCCGTGACCCCCTGCAGGTGGCGGTGTTTCAGCTCTCCGGTGGCACAACAGGAGTCCCGAAGATCATCCCGCGGTTTCACAGCGAATATCTGTACAACATGCGGACGGTCGCGGCGGTAAACGGCTATACCCGTGAGGACTCGCTCTTCATGCCGTTGCCTATGGTTCATAACCTGAACATGGGCTGCTGCTTCGGCCCCTTCCTCATGATCGGTGGCACCGTGGTCATCACGCCGAGCATGAGCACGGACGATCTCCTGAACACACTGCAGACGTATCAGCCGACATGGATCTCCGTTGGCGCGATACTTGCGCGCATACAGCCGGCACTGGACGCCGGAGCGTTACGGCTTGAGCGTCTGCGCGGCGTCATCGCCCCCAATGGCGCCCCGCGCCTGCGTCAGATCTTTGGCGCACCCGTGCGTCATATCTTCGGCATGACCGAAGGGGTGATCATGCTCACTCGCGCCGATGATCCGCAGATCGTGCAGGACGACATGGTGGGGCGTCCTGTTTCCGAGCATGACCGGGTCAAGTTGTTCGTGCCAGGCACGGATCAAGAAATCTTCGAGGATGACGTTGACGGCGAGTGCGCTTTCGCGGGTCCGTACACCATCCACGGCTACTACCAGGCTGAAGAACGAAATCGAGAGTGTTTCACCTCCGACGGCTTCTATCGATCCGGCGACTTGATGCTGGCAAAGACCATCGACGGCGTTCGGTACTTCCAGTTCCGAGGCCGCACGAAGGACGTGGTCAGCCGCGGTGGCGAAAAAATCAATTGCGAAGAAGTGGAGGTGATGATTCGCCGACACGAAGCAGTGACGAACGTCCAGATCTGCGCCATGCCAGACCCCGTACTGGGCGAGCGCGTCTGTGCGTTCATCCAACCGAAACCTGGTTGCACGGCACCCGACGTCGCGGCCCTGGGCGCCTTCCTGAAAGAAGAGGGCCTGGCCAAGTACAAATGGCCCGAGCGGATCGAAAGCGTAGAAGAGTTCCCCATGACCAAGACTGGGAAGTTGAGCAAGGTTCTCTTGCGTCAACTGATCACCGACAAGCTGTCCGCGGAAGCGGCGTCAAAGCAAGGAGAAATGCAATGAGCACAGTGAAATCGCTTCCTCTGAAAGGTGTCCACCATACGGCACGGCCCACGTGGAAGTTGGCGGAAACCGTACATTTCTATCGCGACCTCCTGGGACTGCCGCTGGTCCATGCCATTTCAGCGCGAGGCTGGGGGCCGGACAATCACGCGGACTTCCTTCACTTCTTCTTCGATAGCGGCAACGACAGCACCATTGCTTTCTTCTACTACATCGGAGCGGATCAGCCAGATTTTGCCCAGCCCAGGCAAGACTATCGTTACAAGGCGACGCACACCGCGTGGCGGGTTGACAGTCGGGAGCAGTTGCTCGCCTGCCAAGAGAAAGTGGAAGCCGCCGGCATCCAGCTCAATTATCAGATTCGCCACGAGGTCATCGAATCGATCTACTTCTTCGATCCGAATGGCTACTCCATCGAGATCACGTGGCAAGCTCGACCGTTCACCAATCTGGACATAGAAGACGCGGCGCGCACCATCAACGCTGCGGTCGAGCTTTCGCAGCGCCCGGGGGCCCTGAGCTGCATCGACGACGTGTGGCAGCGCAAAGCCCAACTGCTGGCCCAAGAGCTGGAGTCCGCATGATGCCCACGATCTTTGTACTGGATGTCGAGGAATTTTCCGCCTTGGTTGCGCACGCTCGGCAGCGTGACGAATTGCGGGTCAGCGGGCCGACGAAGGGTTACTGGCGCATCGAAGCCGATACGCAGATCCAGTTCTCGCGCAAAGCGTTAGGGTTCAAACCTGCGGTCTGGAATGGCGCGCTGACGGGCGGCTTGATCGGAGAGGTCGTGCAGTTTGACAAAGACACCCTTCGAATCATTGGAGGGAGTGCGGCATGAAGATCGCAATCATCGGCGGGGGGCCTGCCGGGCTTTACTTCGCAATGCTGGTGCGCAAGCGCCGGCCGGACTGGGAGGTCGTGGTGCTGGAGCAGAACCCGCCCGACGCCACCTTCGGCTTCGGTGTCGTGATGGCTGACTCTGGACGAAACAGCTTACGCGCAGCCGACGCGGCCAGTCATGACGCCCTGATCCAGAAGATGACCTTTACTGACAGGCAGGTCATCACGGTGAAGGAAACTGCGCTGCTCGTGGAGCGCCCGGCGAAAGGCGGCGCGATCCGACGCATCGACCTGCTGGAAGTGTTGCAAGCCGCCGCGCGTGGGGAAGGAGTGCAGATTCATGGCGGAGTGCGCTTGGGATCGGTCGCGCAGCTCTCGGATTTCGGCCTGGGCGATGCAGATCTGATCGTCGGCGCCGACGGCGTCAATTCCGTCGTGCGGACCGAGGATGAGCACGGTTTCGGCACTCGACGGTCGCATTTGACGAATCACTTTGCATGGTTCGGTGTCGGACGGGCATTCGTCTCGCCTGCTCTCGTGTTTCGGCAATATGACGGCGGCAGCTTCGTCGCGCATTACTACCCATACACGCACGATCGCAGCACTTTTGTTGCGGAGTGCGACGATGCGACCTGGCAGCGCTTCGGGATGGAAGAGCTGGATTCACAGGCCCGGCAGGCACTTTTCGAGAAGGTGTTTGCGCCCGAGCTCGATGGATCGCCATTGCTCTCCAATAACTCGGCGTGGCGCCAGTTTCCGGTTGTGCGAAACGACCGGTGGCATAGCGGGAACAAGGTGCTTATCGGTGATGCGCAGACCAGCGCGCACTTTTCGATCGGCTCCGGCACGCGCATTGCCATGGAAGACGCGATCGCATTGGCTGCTGCCGTCTGCGATTCCGACGGCAATGTGGACGTCGCGCTCAAGACGTTTGAAGACAAGCGTCGTCCCGAGAAGGAGAAGCTGATCTGTGCGTCCGAGCGCTCCTATCTCTGGTACGAGAAAGTCGGCGACTGGATGGACCAGTACACGCCACACGCGTTTGTCTATCAGTTCATGGTTCGCACAGGCCGCGTGGATGACCAGCGATTGGCATCTTCCTACCCGGCACTGTACGAAGCGCTGCGCAACGCAGGCGCCACGAAAAGTGAGGTGAGCGCATCATGACTATCGACAGCTATGAGAGTGTTGCGAGTCGCACGCCGTTCGTGGTGCGCCGTCGGGTGCGCTGGAGTGAGTGTGATCCCGCGGGCGTGGTCTACACGGGCAAGTTCGTGGATTACCTGCTCGCCGCCGTCAATCTGTTCTACGGCAACTTGGTCGAATCCGACTATCGGAGCTTCCTGAAGGAAGTCGGGGTGGGCACGCCGTGCCGCGGCCTCGAGATGGACTTTCGCGGTGCGCTTTGGCCAGAAGACGAATTCATGATTCGGGTGCGTGTTCGAGAAATTCGCCGCGCCTCTTTCGACATGCAAGTGGACGCGTACCAGGACAGCGGCCGAGAGATCTTCGTCGGGCGCTTCACCGGCATATGCATTCCAGGTGACGGCGAGCGCAAGCGTGTGGCGATCCCGGAGGCGCTGCGTGCAGCGCTGGCGAAACATGCGGACGAGGCAAGCTAACGATCAGGACGTTCGGAATTTGCCAGATTCAGCTGCCGGGAAAAGGCGGACTTCATTCCCGCAGCCCATCCCCCGGGAAGCAACCTTGCCTGCGTCTTGCCTGGAACACCTTCGCTCTCTACAATAGGTAATAGTTATCATTTAAATTCACGTTCGATGCCTTCCAAGACGCACGTCCAGGTCGAGACGCTCTATGCGCACCATCATGGGTGGCTACACGGCTGGCTGCGGCGGCAATTGGGCAATTCCAGCGAGGCTGCCGATCTCGCGCACGACGTGTTCGTGCGGTTGTTGGGCCGGTCGACGGCGATCGAGACGCGTGAACCGCGGGCCTATCTAAGCACCATCGCTCGTGGCCTGCTGGTGGATCACTGGCGCCGCCGGGAACTCGAGCGCGCCTGGCTTGAGGTGTTGGCGCGCACCCCGGAAGAATTGGCGCCCTCCCCCGAGAGCCGGATGCTGGTGCTGGAAGCGCTCATCAAGATCGATCAGATGCTGGATGCCCTGAAGCCCAAAGTGCGCCAGGCGTTCCTGTGGGCGCAGCTCGACGGCATGCGCTGCCCGCAAATTGCCGAGCGGCTGGGTGTTTCGCTGGCCACCGCCGAACGCTACATCGCGGCAGGGTTGCGCCAATGTTATGCCCACCGGTTCGGTGACGCGTGAGCGAGGCTGCCCCGATACCTGCCACGGTGGTCGACGAGGCCATCGCCTGGTCCGTCAAGCTGAACTTCGGTTCGGCCGATTCCGATACCTGTGCGGCGTTCGAGCGCTGGCGCCGTGCGGCGCCCGTGCATGAGCGGGCGTGGGCGCGCATGCAGATGCTGAACGCCGACTTCATGGCCATGCCGCAGGGCCTGGCGCTGGACACGTTGACGGCCGCGGGCGCCACCCGCGATATCCGGCAGCTGCGGCGTCGGACCCTGCTCAAAGGCCTGCTGCTGGCTGGCGGGCTGGCCGGCATGGGCTGGACGGTGCGTGAACACACCCCCTGGCAACGGGTGCTGGCCGACGCCAGCACCGGCGTGGGCCAGCACGATCGCCTGACGCTGGCCGACGGCACCTTGCTGGTACTGAACACCGACAGCGCGGTGGACATACGGATGGAAGGCGCACAGCGGCTGCTGGTCCTGCGTCGCGGCGAGATCTCCATTCAGACGGGCGCCGATACCGCGTCGCCCGTCAAGCGTCCGTTTCTGGTCCGCACGCCGTTTGGTACGGCCCAGGCGCTGGGCACGCGCTTCATCGTTCGTCTGGACGACGATGGCGCCCAGGTCAGCGTGCAGCAGGATGCGGTCGCATTGCGGGCCAACGACGGCGTCGCGCTGATCGCCGAAGCCGGCCAGACCGTACGGCTGGACCGACACGGCGCGCGTCGGGTGAACGATCCCGCCATCACCGCCGACGCGTGGCTGGATGGCGCCATCGAGGGCAAGAACATGCGGTTGGCCGACGTGCTGGCCGAGCTGGCGCGCTATCGCCACGGCCGCATCAGTTGCGCCCCAGGGGTCGCCGATCTGCTGGTTTCCGGCACCTACCACGTGAAAGACACCGACCAGGCCCTGAACTTCCTGGCCCAGACCCTGCCGATCCGGCTGCGCTACTGGACTCGTTATTGGGTGGCGGTGGGACCCGCCTGAGGCCTTTCGGGACGGTGTTGGGAGGCAGCGCTTTTTTTCAGAAAAAGTGAGGGGATTTGCGTTTTCGACCGGCCTACAGGGAAAGACACCTTTCAACTTGGCCTATCAAGACTACGCAATGACCCCCGTTCGTACCTCCAGGACAGCGCGCCAGACGTCTGCTCCCACCGTGTTGTCCACCGTTCTCGTCGGCATGCTCTGCGGCACGACGCTTGCCTGGGTTGCCCCGACGGCCCGGGCGCAGTCCGCCGCGGCCGCGCAGGAAGGGGAATCCACCTTCTCGATCGCCGCCGGTCCGCTGGATCATGCGCTCAGCCAGTTCGCGCGCGCCGCTGGTGTGAATGTGTCATTCGATGCCGCGCAGATCAGCGGGCTGCAGAGCCAGGGCCTGAATGGACGCTGGAGCGTGTCGCGCGGCCTGGGCGCCTTGCTTGCCGGCACCGGTTTCGAGGGGGTGAGGCTGTCCAGCGGCGGTTATGCCTTGCGGCGCCTGCCCGGCGCTGGCGCGACCACGCTCGAACCCGTGACCGTGACGGGGCAGGAATATCGCCTGATGACCGAGGGGTCGGGTTCCTACACCACGCCGGCGGTGACCATCGGCAAGGGAGAGCAGACGCTGCGCGACATTCCGCAGTCCGTCAGCGTGGTCACGCGCCAGCGCCTGGACGAGCAGAACCTGACCTCGGTGTACGACGCGCTGGAAAACACCACCGGCGTGACCCTGCAGCAAAGCCCGCAAGGCGGCAAATACATCTATTCGCGCGGCTTCGACAACAGCGTGATCCAGTATGACGGCGTACCGCTGGAGCGCAATATGTACGGCCGCGCCAGCAACTATTCCGGCGGAACTTCCTTCTATGACCGCGTCGAGGTATTGCGCGGCGCGGCGGGCCTGCTGCAGGGGTCGGGGTCGCCCGGAGGGGCAGTGAACCTGGTGCGCAAGCGGCCCTTGCCAGAGAACTATTTCATAGTCGAGGCCAAGGCCGGCAGCTGGGACCGCTACGGCATGCAGCTTGACGCCAGCCGCCGCCTGAACGAAGACGGCAGCCTGCGCGGCCGGGCCCTCATCGATCACCAGGACAATCACTCGTTCGTGGATCGGGTGCACATGAAAAGCACCACTTTCTACGGCACGATCGAATACGACTTCTCGCCGTACACCCAGCTCAACCTGGGCTACAGCCACGAAGACCTGCGTGGCAGCCCGTCGATCTCGGGCCTGCCTCGCTACAGCAACGGCAAAGAGGTGGGCTTCAAGCGCTCCACCAGCTATGGGGCCGACTGGAATCGCCAGGAAACCTCGAACCAGGGGTTCTACGCCGACTTCACGCATGCGTTCAATGACGACTGGCGTTTCAAGATGACCGGCGCCTACGTGCAGGAAAATCAATACCTGAAGTACACCGCTTCCAGCCGTGCCATCAACCCGGTGAACCCGATCGGCGTCGTCAACGCGGCAAGAACGGTGGCCGACATCGATACCTCGGGTGTGGACGCGCACCTGACCGGCAAGTTCCGCGCCTTTGGCCGCACGCACGAAGTGGTGTTGGGCACCAACTACGGCCATAGCAAGATCGACACGTCGTACGCCTACCTGGTCAACTACGCGACATTCAACGCCTTCAACTTCAATCCGGATCTGCCCGAGCCGTCCACGGCTGCCATGCGTGCCGGCACGGACGAAGCGCGCATCGGCTCGAACCGCGAGCTGGGCTTCTACGGCACGACCCGGCTGCAACTGGCCGACCCGTTGAAGCTCGTGCTGGGGGGACGATTCAGCCGCTCCGACCGGATCTGGACCACCGATACCACCAGCGCCGGGGTACTCGTCAACGGCCAGACGAAACAGGCCAACTCCCACTTCACCCCCTACGCCGGCATCATCCTGGACCTGTCGCCGCAATGGACCACGTATGTGAGCTATACCGACATCTTCCAGGCGCAAAGCGAGGTCAATGCCGCGGGACAGGCGCTCAAGCCCATCGTCGGTGAAAGCTACGAACTGGGCCTGAAGGGGGAATTGCTGGATGGCCGCATCAATACGGCGTTCGCCATCTTTCGCATCGACCAGAGCAACCGCGCTCAAGTCGATTTCAGTTCCAGCCCGACCTGCGCCGCCGACTACTACTGCTACACCGATTCGGGCAAGGTGCGCAGCCAGGGGTTCGATGCCGAGATCAGCGGTGAACTCACGCAGGGTTGGAATCTGTATGCCGGCTATACCTTCAACACCACCAAATACCTCAAGGACCAGAGCAGCGAAGGCCAGGCCTTCGCGTGGTACACCCCCAAGCACATCTTCCGGCTCTGGACGACTTATCAGCTGCCTGGCGATTTGAACGCCTTCACGGTGGGCGGCGGCGTGAACGTGCAGAGCGGCCAGTCCCGCCAACTCGGGGCCACCACGGTCCAGGCGGGCGGCCGCGCGGTATGGAACGCCTATACGAAGTATCAGTTCAACCGCAATTGGGCAGCGGTGCTGAACGTCAACAATATCTTCAACAAGACCTACTACAGCGCCGTGGGCAATCTGGTCAACGGCATTCAATACGGCGATCCCCGCAATGTCATGCTGACCCTGCGAGGCACGTTCTGACGATGAAAGCCTGCCGCGCTGGCCCGGGTGCTTGCCGCAAGCGGTCTGGCCAGCGCGGCGCTCGGTGCGGCCGTCGCCACCCTGATAAGCTTTCTGATCCGGCATCGTGAACCCTCAACGACCGATCCCTGCCCGTCACACCACAACAAGGAACCTTTGCATGCACATTCACCGTATCGCAGCGTTTACGAGCGACGGCCACGGCGGAAATCCGGCGGGCGTCGTGCTGGCCGACCAACTGCCGCCCACCGAGGAAATGCAGCGGGTGGCGGCCCAGGTGGGCTACTCGGAAACGGTATTTTCCTGTCCGAACGGCGACGGCTCGTGGCTCACCCGATACTATTCACCCGAAGCGGAAGTGGCCTTCTGCGGACACGCAACCATCGCGTTGGGTGCGGTGCTTGGGCAGACCTTCGGCCCGGCGACGTACCCACTGTCGTTGGCCCACAACCAGATCGAAGTCGCGGCCGAAAAACGGGACGGCGAATGGACGAGTGTGCTTCGCTCGCCCCCGACACGCAGCGCCATCGCCCAGCCCGAGCTGCTGGCCGAAGCGCTGAAAATCTTCCGCTACGCGGCCAGCGAGCTGAACCCCGCGCTTGCGCCTTGCCTTGCCCACGCGGGCCTTGACCACCTGGTCATCCCGCTACAGTCGCGCGCAGCGCTGGCGCGCATGGACTATGACCTGGACGAGGGACGCCGCTTCATGCAGACGCATGGCATCGGGACCGTGGCATTCGTTTTCAGAGAAGGCGACCGGCGCTTCCAGGCACGCAATGCGTTCGCCATCGGCGGCGTGCTGGAAGACCCCGCGACGGGCGCGGCGGCAGCGGCTTTCGCCGGCATGCTCCGCGACCTGGGCCAAGTGCAAGAGGGCGAAATCGTCATCATGCAGGGCGTGGACATGGGCCAGCCGTGCAGGATAGAAGTGGCATTCACGGCAGAACTCGGATCGCCCGTGAGCGTGCGCGGCAAGGCATCCGCCATCAGTGAGCAACCCGCCTGACATCCGCTTGCCCCCGGGGCGTGGCGGCGCCCGGTTCGCTGGCGGGGCCGGCCGGGCGAACTTGCGCCGCCAGCCCCCCGCCCCTACTGCGTCGTCACATTGCTATCCCGTATCACCCGGGCCCACGTCGCCAGCTCCTGGTCCACGAACTGACCCAATTCGTCCGGCCCCATGAACGCCGCGAAAGCGCCCTGTTCATCCATCTGCTTCCTGTAGCCATCGCTGGCGACGATCTTGCGCAGTTGGTCGGCCAGCTTGTCGATCACCGGTCTGGGGGTTTTTGCCGGCGCAAAGACCGCAAACCAGGACTCCACTTCGTAGCCGGCCAGCCCCGCCTGCGCCGTGGTGGGCACCTCGGGCATCGACGGATTGCGCATTGAACCGGCGTAGGCCAGCGCCTTGAGCTTGCCGGCGCGAACCTGGCTGATGACCGAGGGCGGCGTGGTGATGAACATATCGACCTGGCCGCTGATCAGGTCGGCCACGACCGGCCCCGCGCCCTTGTAGGGCACGTGGGTCATCGGCACCCCGGCGGCGCTGCCGAACATTTCCCCCGCGATGTGCTGGATCGATCCATTGCCCGACGAGGCGTAGAACAGCCCCCGGTTGTCCTTCTTGGCATAGGCGATCAACTCTGCCAGGGAATTGACAGGCAGCTTGCCGCTCACGGCGATGACATGCGGGGCGCGCATGACCAGGGCGACCGGTGCAAAGTCCGCCGGTTTCCAGCGGATATCCTTGAACAGCGCCGGGTTACCCACGTGATAGCCCGAGTATTGCAGCAGCAGGGTATAGCCGTCTGCGGGTGCGCGGGCAACGTATTCCGTGCCGATATTGCCGCTGGCGCCCGGCCGGTTTTCCACGATGACCGGCTGGCCCAGCCCCTTGGTCAGCTGCTCGCCCAGCAGGCGCGCGACGATGTCCGTGGACCCGGCCGGCGAGCTGGGCACCACGATGGTGACGGGGCGGCGCGGATAGTCGTTGTCCGCCGCGACCGCCGGTTGCGTGAGGGTCAGGGCGAGCGTCGCCGCGACTCGTAGAGCCGATATCTTCATGGATTGTCTCCTCTTGGGGATTGCCAGGGCGGCCCCGCGCCCTGTTTCTATTTTTCGTGCGGCTGCGCGCATTCAGGGGCGTTCAGGACTGCGGAAACAGCTGCTCCATTTCCTTGCGTACGCGGTAGGCGGTCAGGGTGTCGTCGATCCGCACGTCGTCCCAGGTCAAGGGCTGGTCCTTGGGCACGGGCCGGATCAGCTTCAGGTCGTGCGCCAGGCCCAGCGGCACGTTGCGCCGCGCCACCGAGTCGCGGGCCGGGAACAGCTTGCCGAACACGGTGTAGCCCCCTTCTCCGTCAAGCACTTCACCGGGCTTCAAGTCTCGTTTGGCGGTGGCGACCACGTCAGCGTTGAAGCAGCGCGCCACGCCGGTGGGTTCGCCGCGCAAACCGACGCTGGCCACCGAGATGCCCAATTCCAGGCCGATCAGGTGCCACTTCTTGTACTGCACCATGCAGCGCCCTTCCGGGTCGGTGAACACCTGGTATTCCTTGAAGCAGCGGGCGATGTAGTCATTGGGCGCCTCGACGCACACCCAGACGCCCTTGCGGATGTCGTACCCCACCGAACGGCCATCGGGATGCAGCGACGATGCCACTTCGACCACGCCGGTCTGGTCCAGCACGCCGCCTTGGCTGCGCAGGCGCATGACGGTCGGAATCTGTTCGACCGATGCGGGCGGAAAGCTCAGGCCGTTGGCGGGTGCGTGCAGCCCCGTCGCGTTGGCGATCGCCGTGCTCTCGATGGCGGGCTTGGAGCCGTCCAGGAAGGCATTGAACATTTTCGGGTTCATGCCGCCGATGCGCGCTTGCTCGGCGGTGACGCCCCAATGGTCCCAGACCGTATCGGGCGTGGATTCACGAAACTTGGGCAGCCACTTGTGTCCGCGCCCCGCCGCCACGATGGGAAAGCCGCAGGTGCGGGCCCAATCCACCAGCTCGCACGCCAGGCCGGGCTGGTCGCCATACGCCAGGGAATAGACCACCCCGGCCTGCATGGCCCGGTGCGCCAGCAACGGGCCGCAGAAGGCGTCGGCTTCCACCGTGACGTTGATGACGTGCTTGCCCTGCCGGAAGGCTTCCAGGCAGTGCTCGACGGCAGCGATCGGGTTGCCGGTGCATTCGATGACGATGTCGATGCTCGGATGCGCGATCATCGCCTGCCAGTTGTCGCCGACGAACGTCGTGCCCAGTTTGACGGCCTCGTCCAGCGAGCGCGCCTGGGCCCGCTCTTTCGACCAGTGAATCCGTTCCAGGTTTCGATGCGCATTGGCGGGCGACAGATCGGCAATGGCCACCATGTGGATGCCGGGGGTCTGGGGCACCTGGGCCAGGTACATCGAGCCGAACTTGCCGGCGCCGATGATGCCCACACGCAGGGGCCGGCCTTGTTCGGCCCGCTGCAACAGCTGGGAGTGAAAATTCATCGCGCACCTTTCCTGAAACGAACGTTGAGCAAATCCTCGTACATCAGCACCATGGCGCCTTTGTCGGCGGCGCCATGGCCGCGCAGCAGGGTCGCCTGATAAGTGGCGGTGGCGGCCGCCAGCACCGGCATCGGGATGCAATGCCGCGCGCCCAGTTCCGCCGCGCTGACCAGGTCCTTGTAGGCCGCTTGCAGCGGATAGCCATCGGTGAAGTGGCCCAGCAGAATGCGCGGCAGGAAGAATTCCGAGGCGTAGCTGCGGCCGGTTCCGCTGTTGATGACATGGGCCGCCTTTTCCGGATCCAGGCCCATGCGGCAAGCCATCGGCAGTATTTCCGCCAGCGCCGCGCAGTTCACGTCGAACAGCAGCTGGTTGACCAGCTTGGCCAACTGCCCCGCCCCGGCCGTTCCCATGTGCAGCACGTCATTGCCCATGCGCTGCAGCAGCGGCTTGACCGTTTCGAACAGGCCCGGGTCGCCTCCGCACATGATGGTCAACGTGCCTGCTTCGGCGCGCGCCTGCATCCCCGACACCGGGGCATCCAGAAAGCCGATGCCGCGATCGGCCAGATCGTCGTGCAATTGCAGCGTGGCGCCGTGCTCGATCGTGCTCGTGTCGATGACGATCGCGCCCGGCTTCAGGATCGACGCCAGGCCGCCTTCGCCCTGCAACACGCCGCGCACGGCGTCGGTGCCGGGCAGGCTCAGCACGACGATGTCGGCATGCCGAAAATCGGGCAGCGTGTCGGCAATGCGGGCGCCGCGTGCGCGCAGGTCGCCATAGGCTTCGGGCGTCTTGGCGGTGACCAGCAGGTCGATATCGTCATGGATCAGATTGAGGGCCATGGGCTTGCCCATCTGCCCCAGCCCGACGAAGCCCACCGTGGTTCGAACGCGCGCGTTCATCACTGGACCCTCTCGGAAATCTCGATCAGGTTCAGATCGGGATCGCGCAGGTAGATCGATCGAATCGGATAGTGGGCGCCCGTGCGCATCACCGGGCCTTCGATGATCGTGGCGCCGCGTTCGGTCAGCGTGGCGATCACGTTGTCCAGCGGCACGGCGGCGATGAAGCACAGGTCCAGCGCGCCGGGCACGGGCAGGTGCGCCTTGGGCTCGAATTCCTTGCCCTTGACGTGCAGATTGATTTTCTGTTCGCCGAACTTGAACGCCTTGCGGCCCTGGCCGAAGCTTTCCAGCGTCATACCCAGCAGCCCGACGTAGAAATCCACGCACGCCTGCTCGTTCGTGGTGGTCAATACCAAGTGGTCTAAATGATCTATCATCGCTTCCTGCCTTGCTGTTTTACGAATACTGAAACTTTATCTCCGTAAAAACAGCCGCAGAATTGCTATTTCGAGATTATCAATTCGCAAAACGCGAAGGGTTGATGATGAATCCGGCCAGAGTCGATTTTGTTACGTTGCGCTTGTTCTGTGCCGTCGCCGAGACGGGCAGCCTGACCAAAGGCGCCGCGCGCTGCAACCTGGCGCTCTCCGCCGCCAGCCGCCGCATCGCCGACTTCGAAGCCGCCGCCAAGGCCGTGCTGCTTGAACGCCGCTCACAAGGCGTGCGGCTCACCCCGGCCGGGCACATCGCCCTGCAACATGCGCTGCGCCTGTTCCAGGGCTTTGAACTGTTCGGCAACGAACTGGATGAATACTCGAACGGCTCGCGCGGCCACATCCGGTTATGGGCCAACATGTCCGCGCTGGTGGAATTCCTGCCCGCCGCGCTCTCGCGCTTTCTGGCCCGCTACCCCGACACCCACGTCGAAGTCGAAGAGCAGCTGTCCGGCGATATCGTGCCGGCGCTCATCGACGGCATTGCGGACATTGGCGTGTTCGTTGGCGGCGTGCCCGCCGACGGGCTGGACGTGCAGCCCTTCCAGACGGATGAACTGGTCTTGCTGGTCGCGGCGTCGCACCCGGTCGCCGCGCGCAAGAAGATCGCCTTCGAAGCATGCCTGGACTACGATTTCGTCGGCCTGAACCGGGGCAGTTCGTTGCTGAACCTGATCCGCGCGGCCGCCCAAGAGGCCGGACGGCCCTTGCGCCTGCGCGTCCAGGTCAGAAGTTTCGATGCCATGGCCGAGATGATCGCCAACAACCTGGGCATCGGCGTGCTGCCCGCGGGCGCCTGCGCCCACCGGCTGCAGCCGGGCAGGCTACGGGCCGTGAAGCTGACCGACGCCTGGGCCAAACGCGACCTGGTCCTGGCCACCAACCCCAACCGGCCGTTGACCCGGGCGGCCGGCTTGCTGGTTTCCCATCTGATGGGGCTGCCAGTACCCGCGGCAAGGGGCTGATAGCGTTCGGCGGCAGTTGCCGTGATGGCGCCCCAACGGACTAGCGCAGCCTGTCTTGCTTCCACCGCGCATATTCCCGCGGTAGACAAACCGCGCACGGCCGATAGCCGGCCGCAATAGCGGCCGCTTCGTCGGCAAAGAACACGCGTTGATTGGCATAGCCTCCGCGCGCAATCGCCCGCAACGCCGCCCGACAATCCAGGCGTCCGTACAGCCTGCCGCCACGATGCCCCCCGAAAGCGCCAGGCGTGACGCTCGCATAGGACAGGCCGTCGCGCCCGATCAGCGTATAGGTCTTGACCATGGCAGGCGGGTGGGCTTTCACAGGAACCATGGGGAAGAGAATAGGAAAAACAGGGGCATCGGGCACTCTGATTCTTGCTGCTCTTGCACCTTGGCGGCGGGTGGCATGCCCCGCTAGCCAGCGCCAGGCAACTGCGTCAGAATGCCGAACCAGAACAATGGCCTGCGGGCCAAGACAAGCCCCATCAAAGGAGCCCCTATGGCCGAGACAGCCCAGGTAAAAGGACCCGCGTCCTACTTTCCGTCCATTGAAAAGAACTACGGCAAGCCCATCTCGCATTGGATGGAGGTGCTGAAAAAGGCTGGCCCGCTCAAGCACATGGAACTGGTCAATTGCCTGAAGACCCAGCACCAGATGGGGCACGGGCATGCCAACGCCTTGGTGGCGGCATTCCTGGCCAAGAAATAGCGGCATCATGCGCCAGGCCGTGGCGGCGCAATGCCGCCCGGCCTTTTTCAACTTGGTGACAATCCGCAACGCCCCACCGATCACGGCACGGTGCTTGCTCCCCGGCAATCCCCCTTCACCCATCTCAGCGGGCCAGCACCGACGCCGAAGGCAGGATTTACCGTGATCTCCCCGGAAATTGCTTCGTCCTCTACCTTGATCGGCAATACGCTGGTGTCGCCCCAGCCAGGGGCGCCGCTGCGTCCGCTTGCCGCCGCCAACGCCGACTGTCTTCAGGCGGCAGCGCCGCCGACGGACACGCCACGGGCGGCCCGTCGCACACAACTCATGCGCTTGTGGCCGGCCGTGATGCTGTGGCTGATCGGGACGGGTCTGCTGACGCTGCTCAACCTGGCGTCCCGCTTTCTGGCGCCGTCGTGACGCCCCCGCTCAGCCGTCCGCCCAGACGGATTTGCGCGGCACATAGGCCGCCTTGACGTACCGCGCCAGCTCAAGCTCGATCGTCGAGGTCGTGCTGAGGGGAGGCTGGTCGGGATGCAGAAGCCGTTGGGCGGCTTCCAGGGTGCGGCGGGCGCATCGTTCGGCTTCGGTGACCACGGGTTGCTGCGGGGCAGCATAGGTTCCAAGCAAGGGGGTAGGCATGGCATGCACTCCTGGAGAGCCATCGGATATGGCCGACGCACCGTAGCAAGTCGCGTGCCCGTGCTAGCCTCACCCTGTCCCGGACCGCCCCTTAGCCAATGAAATCGATTCTGCTGTCGGAAAAATTTCTGCTGTTGGCCTGCGCGATTGCCGTCGCGGGTTACCTGGTCGACGCCCGCCTGGCCGAGGTCGGCCGGCTGGCGGGGCTGGCCGAAACGGGCGTGTTCATCGCCGCCATCCTGGCGGCCTCGCTGAGCGTGGCGCGGCATGCCGAACGCATTGCCCGCAAAGTGGGCGACCCCTATGGCAGCATGATCCTGACGCTGTCGGCGGTGGTGGTGGAAGTCATCGTCTTGGCGATCGTGTCGTCCAAGGCGGGTTCGCCCACCCTGGTGCGCGACAGTATCTATTCCGCCGTCATGCTCGACATCAACGGCATCCTGGGCGTGGCGGCGCTGATCGGCGGTTTCAAGCACGGTGAACAGTCTTACAACGACGATTCCGCACGCACCTACAGCGTCATGATCCTGACCGCCGTGGCGGTGTCCATGGTCATTCCCGAGCTGGTTCCCGATGCCAATTGGCGCGCCTACAGCAGCTTCACGATCGTGGCGATGCTGCTGCTGTACGGGGTGTTCCTGCGGATGCAGACCGGGCCGCACAGCTATTTCTTCAGCTACAGCTACCCCGACAAGAAAATCCGCCCGCCGTCGCCGGACTCGGCTTACCCCAACCGGCGCCAATCGGTCGTCGTCATGGCGGTGGGCATCGCCGCGGTGGGCGCGCTGGCCGAACTGATGTCCCATTCACTGAATCGCGGCCTGGCGGGTATGGACATCCCCATGGGCCTGGTGGCGCTGGTGGTGGCGGGCATTTCGGCCGCCCCGGAAATGTTGACCGCGCTGCGCGCCGCCTTGGCCAACCGGATGCAGTCGGTGGTCAATATCGCGCTGGGCGCGTCCCTGTCCACGGTGATCCTGACCGTGCCCGCGATGGAGGCGATGGCGCTGTTCACCGGGCAGCGCATCGACATTGCCCTGACGCCGCTGCAGACCCTGATGATGCTGGTCACGCTGCTGGTGGCGGCGATCAACCTGAACGACGGGCAGACCAACGCCATTGAAGGCATGACGCACTTTGTGCTGTTCGGCGCTTTCCTGATGCTGCTGGGGCTGGGACTGTCGTAAGCCGCTTGCCCGCCACCGCCTGCCTTACAGATCGTTCAGCGCCTTTTCCCGCAGGTGCCCGGCCAGGTATTCCACCAGCGACCGCACCTTGCTGGCCATCAGCCGCTGATGGGTCATCAGCGCGAACACGGGCCGCGGCGGCGGTTCCGCTTCCGGCAGCAAGGGCACCAGCCGACCCGCCGCGACGTGGTCGGCGATGGCCCAGGCCGGGGCAAAGACAATGCCGGCGCCGGCCGCCGCCGCGGTCACCACGCCGTCCACCGTGTTCGAGCGCATCCGCGTGGGCACCCGCACCGTGACGGGCTGGCCGCCTTGCATCAGGGTCCACATCTCTTCGTTCGCCTGGTGGCTGTAGACCAGGCCGTCGTGCTGCGCCAGGTCGTGCAGGTTGGCGGGCTTGCCACGCCGCGCCAGGTAGTCGGGTGAGGCGCTCAGGACCCAGCGGATCGACCCCAGCCGCCGCGCGACCAGGCTGGAGCTGGGCTGCTCGCCCACCAGCACGGCCAGGTCGATGCCTTCTTCCAGCAGATTGACCGGGCGGTCGAGCAGGTGCAGGTCCAGCGTCACGTTGGGGTGGCGCATCAGGAACTTGGCCAGCAAAGGCTGCAAATGCACCCGGCCGTACAACGTCGGTGCGGTGACGCGCAGCCGGCCCGAGGGTTCGGCGGCGTCGGTCTGCATGCTGCTTTCAAGTTCGTCGATGTCGGCCAACAGGCGCTTGGCCTCGGCGTAATAGCGCTGGCCGGCTTCGGTCAGGCGCAGGGCCCGGGTCGAGCGCACCAGCAGCCGCGTGCCCAGGCGTTCTTCCAGCGCGCTCAGGTGCCGGCTGACCGACGCCAGTGAAATCCCGCTGACGCGCGACGCGCCGCTGAGACTGCCCTGGTCCACCGCTGCCACCAGCAGCGCCATGCCTTCCGATCTGTTCACCATATGCCTGCCCTTCACGTCTTTCCGTCGCGGTTTCATGCGCCTTCAGTATTTCATATTTGCAAGGCTGCTTTACAGATTTTGCTATTCCCTGCAAGGCTGGGGACTTCCATACTTGGGCCCTGCCCTCCGTTTTCCAGTTCTCCCCATGTCTGCCTCTCCCCTTCCCCCCGCCCCCCTGACGCCTGCCGCCCGCCGCTATGCGATGCTGGCCGTCTCCCTGTCCATCTCGATGGCGACGCTGGACACGTCCATGACCAACACGGCGCTGCCGTCGATTGCCACGCAACTGGGCGTCAGCGCGGCGGACGTGATCGGTGTGGTCACGATCTATCAGCTGGTCATGGTGGCGACGATGCTGCCGCTGGCGGCGCTGGCCGGCAAGATCGGCCACCGGCGGGTGTTCATGCCGGCGCTGTGGCTGTTCCTGGTGGCCTCGGTGTGGTGCGGCGCGGCACCGTCGCTGTGGTCGCTGGAAGCCGCGCGGGCGGTGCAGGGCCTGGCCGCCGCGGCGCTGATGGGTTGCAACATGGCGCTGGTCACCGCCATCTATCCGAAGGAACAACTGGGCCGGGGCATGGGCCTGAACGCCATGATCGCAGCGGCCTCGCTGGCCGGCGGGCCGGTGCTGGCTTCGGCCATGCTGACAGTGCTGAGCTGGCACTGGCTGTTCTACGTCAACGTGCCGTTCTGCCTGGTGGCACTGGCTCTGGCCGGCGGCCACCTGCCCCGCAGGCCCGGCGACGGCAAGGCGCTGGACGCGGGCGCGGCCGTGCTTTGCGCACTGGCCTTTGGCCTGGCGGTGCTGGGCCTGGAACGCGTGGCCACGCCGGACTGGGGCGCCGCGCTGGTCTGGGGCCTGGGCCTGGCGTGCTGGGCGCTGCTGCTCAGGCGCGAACGCGCCAATGCGCACGCCATCGTGCCGCTGGACCTGCTGCGCCTGCCGCCGTTCTCGACGTCGGTGCTGATCTGCGTGCTGGCGTTCGCTGCCCAGGGCGCGGCCATGGTGGCGCTGCCCTTTCTCTTGAACCAGACGCTGGGCCGCGACATTGCCGAGGTCGGCCTGCTGATCGCGCCGTGGCCCGTGATGGGCGCCTGCCTGGCGCCGTTCTCGGGCAAGTGGTCGGACCGGATTTCCGCCGGCCTGCTGGGCCTGATCGGCCTGGCCTTGCTGGCCGCAGGCCTTGGGTGCGTGAGCGCGCTGCCGGCCGGCGCGCCGATGTGGGCGGTGATGCTGCCCATGGCGCTGTGCGGCACGGGCTTTGGCCTGTTCCTGTCGCCCAATCAGCGCTTCATCATGTTCAGCGTGCCTGCGCATCGCGCCAGCGTGGCCAGCGGCCTGTCGGGCCTGGCCCGACTGCTGGGGCAGACGATGGGCGCGGCCTTCGTGGCGGCATGCTTTGCCGTGAATGCCCGGCTGGGGGCCACCTGGGCGCTGTGGGCGGCGGTGGGGTTTGCGCTGGCCGGCAGCGCGGCCAGCGGCCTGCTGGAACGCGTCACGCGGCAGGCCAGGCAGGCCGTGGCGGCCTCGTGAAGCGAGACCTCATGAAGCGGGCATCATGAAGCTGGCCCCATGATGTCGGCCTCATGAAGCCAGCCCCATGATGCGAACAGCACCGCCTGGCCGCCCCGGCTAGGGCAGGTTCTCGCGAAAGACGACCTGGCTGCGGTTCAATTCCACGCCGGTCATCGCGCCGCGTCTGTCGCGCACATTGCAGAAGATCCGCACGCAGCTCATCAAGGCCTCGACCGGGCTTTGCGTGATGACGGCGTCCATGGTGCCGTCGATCAGCAAGGCCCGCGTGTCCGGGGTCAGGCCGTGGCCGATGAATACCACCTTGTGCTGCAGGCCGGCTTCTTTCAGCGCCCGCGCAACGCCGTCCGAAGCGCCGCCGATGTTGTAGATGCCGGCCAGCTGCGGATACTGCTCCAGCAGGTGCCGCGTCTGTTCGTAGTTGCGCTGGGCGTCGTCATAGCCTTCGCGCAGGTCGACTACCTGCATGGCCTGGAACTGCTCCGCATAGAGCTGCAGGAAGCCGCCTTCGCGTTCTTCATGCGCCCGGTAATGGCGCGAGCCTGCGATCAACGCCACGTGTGCCGCGCGCGGCCCGATGAAGCGCGCCAGCAGGTAGCCGGCCGTGCGGCCGGCGGCGCGGTTGTCCAGCCCCACATAGGCCACGCGCGCGCTGTTGGCCAGGTCGGAAATCAGCGTCACCGTGGGCACGCCCCGCTGCGCCAGAGCGGCCACGGCTTCGCGAACCACGGGGTGCTCCAGCGCCATGAAGGCGATGCCGTCGGCGCGCTTGCCATGATGGGCCAGCGCCTCGGCCAAGGCCTGCGGATTGAAGCTTTCCACGTAGTCGACCTGGCACCGTGCATTGAACGGCGCGACGTGCTCGTGCGCGTAGCTCACGCTGTCGCCCAGCATGCGCAGGAATCGGTTGCTGCCGCGCGGCAGCAGGATGACCAGACGCATGGGGTCGGGCGCCATGGCCGCCTGCAGGCCCCCTTCGGGCAGATAGTCGAGTTCGGCGGCGGCCTTCAACACGCGCTGCGCCGTGCTGCTGCGCACGCCGGGGCGCCGGTGCAACACGCGGTCGGCCGTGGCGCTGGACACGCCGGCCAGCGCCGCCACATCGGCCAGGGTGGCCAGCTTGCGTTCTCGAGAATTTCGATTCACATCAAAACCCATCATTTTTCAGGTTTGACGATGATAGCGCCGGTTCACTATTGTCCGGGATGCCGCAGGGTAGTCGGATTGTTGTGGCACCTCAAAAAACATCATAACTACGATTCTGGAGACAACCATGAAGCTGCTCACCCGCCGCAGTGCCCTGCGCCGCCTGTGCGCCCTGCCCGCCGCAGCCGCCCTGGGCGGCGGTTTCCCGTTGATCGCCCGCGCGGCCGACTACTCGCTCAAGTACGGCAACAACCTGCCCGTCACGCATCCGCTGAACATCCGCGCCCAGGAAGCGGCCGATCGCATCCTGAAGGAAAGCAACGGCCGCGTCGACATCAAGATCTTCCCCAACAACCAGCTGGGCGGCGACACCGACATGCTGGCGCAGGTGCGCTCGGGCGGCATCGACTTCTTCACGCCGTCGGCGCTGGTCATCGCCACGCTGGTGCCGGTGGCCGCGATCAACGCCGTGGGCTTTGCCTTCAAGGACTACGGCCAGGTGTGGGGCGCCATGGATGGCGCCCTGGGCGCCCACGTGCGGGCGGCCATCGCGCAGCGCCGGCTCTATGCCTTCGAGAAAATGTGGGACAACGGCTTTCGCCAGACCACCAGCAGCAAGGCGCCGGTCGCCAGCGCCGCGGACATGGGCGGACTGAAGATCCGCGTGCCCGTCAGCCCCTTGCCGATCTCGATGTTCAAGGGCCTGGGCGCCGCCCCCGCCAGCCTGCAGTTCAGCGAGGTCTATTCCTCATTGCAGACCAAGGTGGTGGACGCGCAGGAAAACCCGCTGCCGATCATCCAGGTCGCCAAGCTGTACGAAGTGCAGAAATACTGCTCGCTGACCAACCACATCTGGGACGGCTACTGGTTCATTGCCAACGGCCGCATGTGGGAAGGCCTGCCCGAGGACCTGAAGACCGTGGTGGCGCGCGGCATCAACGAGGCCGGCCTGGCGCAGCGCGAAGACATCAAGAAGCTCAACGCCTCGGTCCAGGCCGACCTGGAAGCCAAGGGCCTGCAATTCAACCAGCCGTCGGCCGACAGCTTCCGCGAACAGTTGCGCCGCGCGGGCTTCTACAGCGAATGGCAGCAGCGCTTTGGCCAGGACGCCTGGACGCTGCTGGAACAGGCCGTCGGCAAGCTCGCCTGAGGACGCGGACATGGCTTCGCTATCCCCTCCCCACGCCAGCACGCCGCTCTTGCCCGCGCATCCGCTGCGGCGCGCGGCCCAGGCGCTGGACGCGGCGCTCGGCAGCCTGGTCGAGCTGGCCGCCGCCGCCATCGTGCTGATCGAGATCCTGGTCCTGTTCGCGGGCGTCGTTGCGCGCTATGTCTTTCATAGCCCGCTGGTCTGGTCCGACGAGCTGGCCTCGATCCTGTTTCTCTGGCTGTCGATGCTGGGCGCCGTGGTGGCGCTGCGCCGCGGCGAGCACATGCGCATGACGGCGCTGGTCAACAACATCGCGCCCGCGCGCCGCGCGCAGCTGGAAGCGGGCGCGCTGGCCGCTTCGCTGGCGTTCCTGGTCCTGATCCTGGCGCCGGCCATCGAATACGCCCACGAAGAACACTTCATCATCACGCCCGCGCTGGAACTGAGCAACGCGTGGCGCGCCGCCGCCATTCCGGTGGGCATGGGGTTGATGGCGGTCATCGCCCTGCTGCGGATGCTGCGCACCCAGACGCTGTCCCAGATGCTGCTGGCGCTGGCCGGGGCGGCGGCCGTGGTCGCGGCATTCTGGCTGGCGCAGCCGGTATTCTCGGGCCTGGGCAAGCTGAACCTGCTGATCTTCTTTGTCGGCATCGTCGCCGCCACCGTGTTTGCCGGCGTGCCCATTGCGTTTTCCTTCGCCCTGGCCACGTTCTCGTACCTGGCGCTGACCACCCATACGCCGATGCTGGTGATGGTGGGACGCCTGGACGAAGGCATGTCGCACCTGATGCTGCTGGCCGTGCCGCTGTTCATCTTCCTGGGGTCGCTGATCGAAATGACCGGCATGGCCCGCGCCATGATCCAGTTCCTGGCCAGCCTGCTGGGCCACGTGCGCGGCGGCCTGTCGTACGTGCTGATCGGCGCGATGTACCTGGTGTCCGGCATCTCGGGGTCCAAGATCGCGGACATGGCGGCCATTGCGCCGGTGCTGTTTCCGGAAATGCAGAAGCGCGGCGCCAAGCCCGGCGACCTGGTCGCGCTGCTCTCGGCCACCGGCGCCCAGACCGAGACCATTCCCCCCTCGATCGTGCTGATCACCATCGGGTCGGTGACCGGCGTGTCCATCGCCGCCTTGTTCACCGGAGGCCTGCTGCCCGCCGTGGTGCTGGGCCTGGCCCTGTGTTCGGTGGTCTGGTGGCGCTACCGCCGGGAAGACCTGAGCCTGGCGCAGCGCTTCTCGCCGCGCGAGATCGGCCGCTACTTCGTCATCGCCCTGCCCGCCGTGGCGCTGCCTTTCGTGATCCGCGCCGCCGTGGTCGAAGGCGTGGCGACCGCCACCGAGGTCTCGACCATCGGCATCGTGTATTCCGTGGTGATCGGCCTGGTGTTCTACCGGCGCTTCGACCTGGCGCGGATCAAGCCCATGCTGATCGAGACCGCATCGCTGTCCGGCGCCATCATGCTGATCGTCGGCTGCGCCACCGCCATGGCCTGGGCCCTGACGCAATCCGGGTTCTCGGGCGACCTGGCCCGGTTGATGGCCGGCATGCCCGGCGGCAGCTACGGCTTTCTGGCGGTCTCGATCGTGGCCTTCATCATCCTGGGCAGCGTGCTGGAAGGCATTCCCGCCATCGTGCTGTTCGGCCCGCTGCTGTTTCCCGTGGCGGCGCAGGCCGGCGTGCACGAAGTCCACTACGCCATGGTGGTGATCTTCGCCATGGGCATCGGCCTGTTCGCCCCGCCTTTCGGTGTGGGCTACTACGGCGCCTGCGCCATCAGCCGCGTCGACCCCAATGCCGGCATCCGCCCGATCTGGGGCTACATCGGCGCGTTGCTGGTGGGGCTGGTGATCGTGGCGGCCTTCCCCTGGTTTTCGACCGGCTTTCTCAAATCCGTTCCCTGAGCCCCCGGCGGCTGCGGCCGCCCCTTCCTTTACAAAGAGCCGTCATGAGTCGTTTTCTAGGCGAAATCCGCCAACTCGGTTACGTGGTGCCCGACATCGAGGCCGCCATGGACTACTGGAGCCGCACGCTGGGCGTCGGCCCCTGGTTCTACAACCCCGCCGTGCCCATCGTGAACTACCGCTACGACGGCGTGGCCCACGAGCCGCACAACTCGGTGGCGCTGGCCAACTCGGGCTTCGTGCAGGTCGAACTGATCCAGACCCGCAACGACGTGCCGTCGATGTACCGCGACTTCCTGCAGGCAGGCCGCACCGGCCTGCAGCACGTGGCCTACTGGACCGAGGACTACGACGCCGATCTGGCGCGGCTGCTGCAACAGGGCTTCGTGCCCAAGATGAGCGGCGAGGTCGGCGAGAAAGGCCGCTTCATCTACTTCGACACCGAATACCACCCGGGCACGGTCATCGAGCTTTCCGAGGTGGCCGGCCCCAAGGGCCGCCTGTTCGACCTGATCCGCGCCAGCGCGCAGGACTGGGACGGCCGCGACCCGGTGCGTCCCTTTCCCGACCTGAACCAGCTGTGATGCCCGCCTTCCGCCTCGACCTTCGGCCCGCGCCATGAACACCCAATTGATCCGCGCCACCTACCTGATCGAAACCCCGCTGGACCCGGCCCGCGTGGCCGACGTCATGGCGGGCGAGCAATCCTGCGGCACCTTTACCCGCGTGCAAGGCGAAACCGACGAGCTGCGCGCGCGCGCCCGCGCCCAGGTGGAATCGGTCGAGGCGCTGGCGCCCGCCGCAGCGGCCAGCCTGCCCAATGCCTGGCTTGACCGCCAGGCGGACGCGCGGTCGGCGCCACTGCGCCGGGCGCGCGTGCGCATCGCCTTTCCAGTCGCCAACATCGGCCCCAACCTGCCGACCCTGGCCGCCACCGTCGGCGGCAATCTGTACGACCTGGGCGAGCTGACCGGGCTGCGGCTGGAGCAGCTGGAACTGCCGTCCGACTACCGCGCCCAGTTCGACATGCCGCTGGCGGGCATTGCCGGCACGCGCCAGTTGACCGGCGTAGCCCAAGGCCCGCTGGTCGGCACCATCATCAAGCCCAACGTCGGCCTGACGCCCGAGCAGACCGCGCACCTGGTTGCCCAGCTGTGCGCGGCCGGCGTGGACTTCATCAAGGACGACGAAGTGTGCGCCAACCCCACGCACGCCCCGCTGGCGCAGCGCGTGGCCGCCGTCATGGCCGTCGTGCGCGCGCACCGCGAGCGCACCGGGCGGCAGGTCATGGTTGCCTTCAACATCACCGACGAAACCGACGCCATGCGGCGCCATGCCGACCTGATCGCGCGCGAGGAAGGCACCTGCGTGATGGCCAGCCTGAACTGGTGCGGGTATTCGGCCATCCAGACCCTGCGCCGCAGCACGCCCCTGGCGCTGCACGGGCATCGCAACGGCTATGGCGCGCTGTCTCGCCACCCCTTGCTGGGCATCGGCTTCCAGGCCTACCAGACGCTCTGGCGCCTGGCCGGCGTGGACCACATGCATGTGCACGGTCTGCAGGGCAAGTTCTCGCAGACGGATGCCGAAGTGGTCGAGAGCGCGCGCGATTGCCTGGCACCGCTCACCCCCGGCATCGACGACGCCGTCATGCCGGCGTTCTCGTCGGGCCAATGGGCCGGCACGGTGCCGGCGACCTGGGCCGCGGTGCGCAGCGACGATCTGCTGTTCATGGCCGGCGGTGGCATCCTCGCGCATCCGGACGGGCCGGCGGCCGGCGTCCAGAGCATCCGCCAGGCCTGGCAGGCGGCGCGCGCCGGGCAGGACCTGGAGGCGGTGGCCGACAGCGCCCCCGAACTGCGGCGCGCGCTGGCGTTCTTCGGGTCCCGGCCATGACCGCGGCGCGCGCCGACACGCCCTCGCCCCAGGTCTGCTGGTACGGCGACGACTTCACCGGCGCGACCGACACGCTGGCGCACGTGGCGCTGGCCGGCTGGCGCAGCCTGCTTTTCCTGGGCGTGCCCACGGCCGCGCAACGGCTGCGCGCGGGGCCCTTGGACGCCCTGGGCATCGCCGGCGCGGCGCGCGCCATGGCGCCGGCCGACATGGTCGCCGCCTTGCGGCCGGCAGGGCAGTACCTGGCGGCTACCGGCGCGCGGGTGGTGCACTACAAGTGCTGCTCGACGTTCGACAGCGCGCCGCACGTCGGCAGCATCGGCGCGGCCGTCGGCGAACTGCGGCGCCATCTGTCCAATCCATTCATCCCGATCGTCGGCGGGCAACCCGGCATCGGCCGCTATTGCAGCTTCGCCAATCTGTATGCGCGCTCGGGCGCCGCGCCCGACGTCCACCGGATCGACCGCCACCCCGTCATGCGCGCGCACCCGGTCACGCCCATGCAGGAAGCCGATCTGCGCCTGCACCTGGGCGCCCAGGGCCTGCCCGATATCGCGTCGCTGCCGCATACCGCCTATCCGCGGCCGCGGCCAGGCGACGATCAGGGCGAGATCGATCGATGGATCAACAGCAAGCTGAATACGCTCGCCGGCCCCGTGCTGCTGGATGTGATCGACGACGACCAACTGCCTCTCATCGGCCGCCTGATCTGGCGTGCGGCCGCGCGCCAGCCGCTGCTGGCGGTAGGGCCCAGCAGCGTGCAGCAGGCGCTGACCGGCGCAGCCGGGCTGGACGCCGCGCTGACCCCGCCCGCGCTTGCGCCCGCGGCCGGCCCCGTGCTGGTGGTGGCCGGCAGCCTGTCGCCGGTCACCGCGCGGCAGTTGGCGAGCAGCCAGCTGTATGAGCGCCAGCCCTTGCAGGTGGCGCGTCTGCTGGACGACACCGCCTACGCCGCCGCCCGCGTGCAGGCGGCCGCCGCCGCGCTGGCCCAGGGCCGCCACGTGCTAGTGCATACCGACGCCCCCCAGGCGGCGCTGTCGCCCGAGCTGACCGCCGCCACGGCCCGCGCCACGGGCCAGCTGGTGCACGACATCGTCCGCGCCAGCGCTGCGGCCGGGCGGCGCCTGACGCGCCTGGGCATTGCCGGCGGCGACACCTCCAGCCACGCCGCCCTGGCCCTGAAACTGTGGGGCCTGAGCTTTCACAGCGTGCTCGCGCCCGGCGTCACGGTCAGCCTGGCCCATGCCGACGACCCGCTGGCCGACGGCTTGCAATTGATGCTCAAAGGCGGCCAGATGGGCGGCGATACGTTGCTGGACGACTTGATTCTGGGTACCCGGCCCCCGGGGGCCGAGCCGCCCTATGCCGGATGCCGTGCCAGAAACCCCTGGATCGCATCCAGATAGCGCTGCGGCTGGTCCTTCCAGTCTTCGACCAGCGTCGCGGCCGGCGCCAACTGCGCCAGTTCCAGCGAGACGGCGCGCGGGTGCAGCGCGTCGTTGCCGCCCAGGATGAGCAGCGGAATCGGATTGCGCCGCACGAAGTCGCGGCTGACGCTGAAGACGAAATCGCCGCCGAACAGGTTGTGCCGCAGGCCGTCCAGCGCCCTGTCGTCCACGCCAGAGTCGCGCGCCCGGACGGTGTCGGCCCATTGGTCGAACGATTCGCCGCGCTTGCCGTCCTGCCCGGCAATGCCGATGGGCTGCTGCAAGATGGCCGACACGACCCGCTGCGGCGCCAGTTCGCACAGCTTGAGCGCAAACGACGAGCCGATGCACGAGCCGATCACATGAAACCGCTGCACGCCCAGCGCATCCAGCAGGCCCAGGTGATCGAGCGCGTAGGTCGTCCAGCCGTCGCTGGCCCGCACCGGCGCGCGCGAGCGGCCGGCGTTGCGCTGGTCCGGGGCGATGACGCGGTACTGGCTGGCCAGCGCCGCCACGGGGTCCGGATACTCACGCGGCCGGCCGTCACGCGTTACGCGCCACAGTTCACGATGCGACAGCATGCCGCCTGGGGCCAGGGCCAGCACGGCGTCGCCCTGGCCCTGGATGTCGATGTGGAGTTCGGCATCGCCGATGTTCAGAATGGGCATGTCGGTCTCGTTCGTGTCATTGCAGCGCCACGCCGCTTTCGCGCAGCAGCGTCGGGAATTTGTCGGCGTCGCTGGCGATGCGGTCGGCGAAGGCCCGGGGCTGGTCGGCGATGGGTTCAAAGCCGATGGCCAGCAGGCGGGCCCGGAAATCGGGTTCGGTGACCGCCTCGCGCACGGCGCGCCAGACGTCGTTGACCACGTCGGACGATGTGCCGGCCGGCGCCAGCAGGCCGAACCAGCCGGTATCGCCGTCCATCCGCAGGCCGACCTGCGCCGCAGTCGGCACCTGCGGCACCGTGTCGCTGCGGTTGTCCTGCAGCACCGCCAGCGCGCGGACCTGGCCGTTGGCGATCAGGCTGGACACCGCCGGCAGCGCCACGATGGCGGCATCGATCTCGCCGCCCAGCAGCGCCACGACCGCCGGCCCCGCTCCCTTGTAGGGCACGTGCTGCACGGTGCCCGGCACCTGCTGCTGCAGGCGGGTCAGCGCGCGGTGGTTGCTGTTGCCGTAGCCCGGGGTGCCGATATTGACGACCTGCTGGCTGGCCGCCTGGCGCAGGCCGGCAATGTCGTGGATGGGCGAGTCCGCCCGCACCACGATCACCGGCGGCGTGGCCGCCACGATGCTGATGGGCGCAAAGCTCTTGATCGGGTCGTAATTGATGGTGCCCTGGAACAGGGTCTGGTTGGCCACCAGCATGTCGCCGGTCAGCAGCAGGGTGTAGCCGTCGGGCGCGGCCCGCGCCACCTGGTCGGCGGCGATATTGCCGCCGGCGCCGGCCCGGTTCTCGACGATGACCGGCACTTTCCACAGCGCCCCCAGGCGCTCGGCCAGGCCCCGCCCCAATACGTCCATCGCCCCGCCCGGCGCCAGCGGCAGCACCAGCCGTACCGGTTTGTCGGGATAGGCCGCCTGGGCGGACCCGGCCATGCCCAGCATCAGAACCACCACCAGGCGTTGCACCCGGGTCCAGAATCGAGAGAACTTCACCCCACACGCTCCACAGAACCGCGGGGCGCCGGCCTCGATCATCCATCGCGGTGTCGCGACGCCCCGCATGACACAGCAGACAGGCTACGGCGCCCCCCCGCGCAGGCCAACGAAGGTTTCCAACTATGGATATGCGCCGCCGCAGACCGCCGCGCCTGTCGATCCGCTGTCGGCTGGGCCGCCGCCAGGCCGTCCGCCGGCTATCAATCTTTAGGCAGGCGTCATAACACCCCGTTATTGCAGCCTCGGCCCCGGCGCGCAAAAAGGCTGAAATACTCTTTTCAATTCAATGACTTGAAAACCTCGGCAGCCCGTCCGCGCGCCCCGTCCCATAGTGGATTTCCCTGGGTCCCCGGCGCCGGACCGCGCTGGCATTCTTGCCCCACCCCAGCACCTGGACGCCACAGAGACGAGGTTGAGTCATGCCCAGACCAGTTCCCCCCTGCCCCGCACGGCGCGCCCCCTTCGGGCCGGCCGCCACCCTACGCATCACCGGCGCGGGCCACGCATGATCCGGCAGATTCTCAACCGTTTCACGATCTCGCTGCCCGTCCTGCTGGGCGTGGTGGTGGTGTGCTTCGTGCTGCTGCAAGTGGCGCCGGCCGACCCCGCCGCGGTGATCGCCGGCCCCACCGCCACGGCGGACGAACTGGCGCAGGTTCGCCAGGAACTGGGCCTGGACAAGTCCATCGTCCAGCAGCTGTCGCTGTATGTCTGGCGCCTGCTGCACCTGGACCTGGGCCGCTCGATGATCTCGAACGTGCCGGTCATCGATGAAATCGGCAGCACCATCGGCGCCACGGCCGAGCTGATGCTGGCCAGCGTGATCTGGTCGATTCCGCTGGCGATCCTGCTGGGCACGCTGGCCGCCTACCGCCGCGGCAAGCTGACCGACCGCTTCGTCATGACGCTGTCGGTGGTGGGCGTGTCGCTGCCGGTCTTCTGGGTCGGCCTGCTGCTGGTGCAGCACGTGGGCGGCGCGGGCCTGTTGCCGTACATCGGCCGCAACGGCCCGATCTGGACGCTGGCCGGGCTGCAATCGCTGGCGCTGCCCGCGCTGACGCTGGGTTCGGTGCTGATCGGGCCGGTCGCGCGCATCACCCGCACCGCCGTCATCGAAACGCTCAGCGGCGATTACGTGCGCACGGCGCGCGCCAAGGGCGCGGGCGAAGGCCGCGTGCTGCTGCGCCACGCCTTGCGCAATGCGCTGCTGCCCATCGTGACGCTGGTGGGCCTGCAGGTGGGCAACCTGCTGGGCGGCGCGGTGGTCACCGAACAGATCTATTCCTGGCCCGGCGTGGGCCGCATGGCCGTGGGCGCCATCTTCGCGGGCGATTTCCCGCTGGCCCAGGGCGCCATCCTGGTGACGGCGCTGGGCTTCATTCTCATCAACCTGATCGTGGATCTGCTCTACGGCTACCTGGATCCCCGAGGCAACAAATCATGAGCGCAGGCACCACTTCTTCATTGGGCGGGCTGCCGCCCCAGGCCATGGCCACGCCGCTGGCGCGCATTGCGTCGCGCCTGCGCCGCGACCCCATCCTGCTGCTGTCGCTGCTGGCGGTGATAGCCATCGTGCTGGTGGCGCTGCTGGCGCCCTGGCTGGCGCCGCACGACCCCTATTCCACCAACATGGCCATCGCCCGCAAGGCGCCGGGCTGGATCTCGGCCGACGGCATCCGCTACCTGCTGGGCACCGACGTGCAGGGCCGCGACATCCTGTCGCGCATCATCTACGGCATCCGCGCCACGCTGAGCCTGAGCGTGCTGGCGGTGATCGGCGGGTCGGGCCTGGGCGCCCTGCTGGGCATCCTGGCCGCCTACTACCGGCCACTGGAAGGCGTGATCATGCGCATCGTGGACGTGCTGCTGTCGTTCCCGGCGATCCTGTTCGGCCTGAGCCTGTCGGCGCTGATGGGCCCGGGCACCACCAGCATGGTGCTGGCGCTGGGCATCTCGGCCATTCCCGGCATGGCGCGCATCGCCCGCGGCTCGGCCATGGTGGTGATGAAGCAGGAATACATGGAAGCCGGCCACGCCATGGGCTTTGGCAACTTCTACCTGATCACGCGCTACCTGCTGCCCAATTGCTCGTCGATGCTGATGATCTACGCCACGCTGCAACTGGGCCACACCATCCTGCTGGGCTCGGTGCTGTCGTTCCTGGGGCTGGGTCCGCAGCCGCCCTTCGCCGAACTGGGCAGCATGGCCGCCGACGGCCGCAAGTTCCTGCAGATCTTTCCGCACATCTCGACCATTCCCACGATGACCATTTTCTTCATCGTGCTCGCCTTCAACCTGCTGGGCGACAGCCTGCGCGACGCGCTCGATCCCAAGCTGCGGTTCTGAACCGCGGCAAGACCGACCACACCACACACCAACACACAGGGGAAACCGCAACATGAAGATCACTCAGGGACTGGCCCTCGCGCCGCTGGCATTGGCCTGCCTTCTGTCCACGCCCGCCGCCGCGCTGGCGCAGGCCGACAAGACCGTACTGATCCTGCGCGAGCTGGACACCGACAAATACGACCCCCACCGCACCACCGCGCGCGGCGCGGCCGAGGTGCTGTTCATGGCGGCCGACACCATGGTCGGGCTGGACTACGACATGAAGACGCCGGTGCCGGCGCTGGCCAAGAGCTGGACCATTTCGCCGGACGGCCTGACCTACACCTTCAGCCTGCGCGACGACGTGACGTTCTGCAGCGGCCGCAAGATGACCGCCAAGGACGTGGTGGCCAGCTACGAGCGCTGGCTGAACCCCGAAACGAAGGGCCTGGAACGCTGGCGCGCCGGCCCGGTGGACAGCATCACCGCGCCCGACGACGTCACCGTGGTCTACAAGCTGAAAAAGCCCTACAACGAGCTCTTGCAGCAGATGGCGCACTACATGCACTCGGTCATCAACATCGACCAGGTCAAGGCGCTGGGGCAGGACTACGGCGTGAAGGCCTTCGACGGCACCGGCCCGTACTGCTTCCAGAGCTGGTCGCCGCGCAACGAAGTGGTGCTGACCCGCCACGCCGGCTACAAGTGGGGCCCGTCCATCTACAAGGACCCCACGCCCAAGGTCGACAAGATCATCTGGAAGATCGTGCCCGAAGAAAGCACGCGCCTGACCGCCCTGCAAAGCGGCCAGGCCGACCTGTCGCGCTACCTGCCGCAGTGGGCCATCAAGGACCTGAAGGCCGACAAGCGCCTGTTCGTCAGCAAGGCCGACCCGTTCTACTGGACGTTCTTCCTGGGCTTCAAGATCGACAAACCGGTGCTGGCCGACGTGAACGTGCGCCGCGCCCTGAACCTGGCCATCAACCGCCGCGCGCTGACCGAGGCCATCACCTTCGGCGAAGCCGTGCCGGCCACCAGCATGCTGGCCACCGCCACGCCCGCCGGCTCGAACGACGCCTACCGCTACGACCCCGCCGCCGCCAACAAGCTGCTGGACGAGGCCGGCTGGAAGATGCATTCCGACGGCTACCGCTACAAAGATGGCCAGAAACTGTCGATCCTGCACTACGGCATCACCGGCTACTGGAAAGACATCATGGAAGCCGTGCAAGGCGACATGAAAAAGGTGGGCGCCGACCTGCGCGTGCAGCTGTTCGATTCGACCTCGGCCTGGGGCAAGCTGGCCACGCAGGAATTCGATGAATTCAGCATGAGCTTTGGCTACATGAGCACCGGCGAAGCGCTGAACAGCTACTTCCTGTCCAACAGCATCCCCACCCCCAACCGCATGAACTGGAAGGATGCCGACACCGACCGCTGGCTGGCCGAAGGCAGCGAGGCGCTGGACGCCAAGACGGGCGACGCGATCCTGTCCAAGGCGCTGACCAAGATCTCCGACGGCGTGGCGTGGATTCCGCTTTACCACGACTCGTTGTACCTGGTGGGCGGGCCGCGCCTCAAGCCCATGCGCGCGCACGGCATCTTCGGCGCCGCCGCCTACAAGGGCCTGGACATCGAGTTCAAGTAAGCCGCATCCGGTGGCGCGGCACGAGCCGCGCCGCCGCTTTTTCATGAATCCGCAGCACAGAGAGCCAGTCGTGAGCGACACCAATCAAGCCAGCATCACCCATTTCAAGCAGCTTTCCACCCTGGTGGCCTGGGACGAGGCGCTGGGTTCGCACGTCTACATCGAAAACGCCGACCTGGTGATGCGCGGCAACACCGTCATCCACGCCGGCTCCGGCTACGCCGGCCCGGCCGACCGCGTCGTGCCAGGCGCCGGCCTGATGGCAATGCCGGGCCTGGTGAACGTGCACAGCCACCCCTCGTCCGAACCGGGTAACCGCGGCCTGCTCGAAGAGCTGGGCAGCGACAAGCTGGGCCAGAGCTCGCTGTACGAATACATGCCGGTGTTCCGCATGGGCATCGAAACCGCGCAGTACGCCAACCAGGTGGCCATGGCCGAAATGCTGCTCAGCGGCGTCACCACCTTCGTCGACATGTCGTTGCCGCGCCCCGGCTGGGCCGACGTGGTGGCAGCCGCCGGCATCCGCGGGGTGCTGGGGCCCATGTTCCGCTCGGCCGCCTGGCGCACCACCGACGGCCATTCGGTGGAATACACCTGGGACGAAGCCGCCGCGCTCAAGTCCTTCGAAGCGGCGCTAGCGGTGGCCGACAGCGCCATCAACCATCCCAGCGGCCGCCTGGGCGCCATGCTGTGTCCGTCGCAGGTCGATACCTGCTCGCCCGAACTGCTGAAAGAAGCGCAGGCGGCGGCCCGCCGCCTGGCCATCCCGATGCAGATCCACGCTGCGCAAAGCGTGGTCGAGTTCGGCGAAATGACGCGCCGCCACGGCCGCACGCCCATCGAATGGCTCGACGACCAGGGCCTGCTCGATGACGACCTGATCATCGGCCACGGCATTTTCCTCAACGACCACCGCGCGCTGTACTGGCCGCACGCGGACGACTTCGGCCTGCTGCAACGCTCGGGCGCGCACGTGGCGCACTGCCCCACGGTGTTCGTGCGGCGCGGCATTGCGCTCAGCTACCTGGGCCGCTACCTGCGCGCCGGCATCAACGTCGGCATCGGCACCGACACCTTCCCGCACAACATGCTGGATGAAATGCGGCTGGCCTGCTATGTGGCCCGTTTGCAGGCGGGCCACTTCCGCGCGGCGTCCACCGAAGAAGTCTTCAACGCCGCCACGGTCAACGGCGCGCGCATGCTGGGCCGCGACGACATCGGCCGCATCGCCGTGGGCGGCAAGGCCGACTTTTCGCTGGTCGACCTGTCGCACCCCTACATGCGCCCCGGCCGCGAGCCGCTGCGCAGCCTGATCTATTCGGCGGGCGACCGGGCCATCCGCGACGTCTACGTGGACGGCGCCCAGGTGGTCAAGGACGGCCAGCTGCTGACCATCGACATCGAACGCGCCATGCAGGAAGTCGAACGCGCCCAGGCGCAGACGATTGCCACCGTCGCGCAGCGCGACTATGCCGGCCGCGACATCGACGCCATGTCGCCGCGCGTGTTTCCCAGCCGAGCATGACGGAGAGCCCCATGACGGAGAGCCCCAAGACCGAGACCTTGCTGGCGGTGCAGGACCTGTGCGTGGAATTCGGCGCGCGCGCCCAGCCGTACCGGGCGGTGAAGTCGCTGGACTTCACCATCGGCCGCGGTGAAACGGTGGCCCTGGTGGGCGAGTCCGGCTCGGGCAAGTCGGTGACGGCCCTGTCCATCCTGCGCCTGATCGAGCGCGCTGGCGGCCGCATCGCCCGGGGCAGCGCCCGCTTCGTGCCGCGCGACGGCCGCGAAGTGGACCTTTTCGCCCTGGAGGAAGCCGCCCTGCGCCGCATCCGCGGCAACGAAATCTCCATGATCTTCCAGGAGCCCATGACCTCGCTGAACCCGGTCATGACGGTGGGCGATCAATTGGCGGAAGTCTATCTGCTGCACCAGGACATCTCGCGGGCCGAGGCCTGGCAGCGCGCCCAGGCCATGCTGACCGCCGTGAAGATGTCGGAACCCGAACGCCGCATGACGCAATACCCGGGCGACCTGTCCGGCGGCATGCGCCAGCGCGTGATGATCGCCATGGCGCTGGCCTGCCGGCCGCAGCTCTTGATTGCCGACGAACCGACCACCGCGCTGGACGTCACGGTGCAGGCCGAGATCATCGACCTGATCCGCGAATTGCAGCGCGAGGTCGGCATGGCCGTGCTGTTCATCACGCACGACATGGGCGTGGTGGCCGAAATCGCGGACCGCGTGGTGGTCATGCGCCATGGCGACAAGGTCGAGGAAAGCGCCACCGCCACGCTGTTCGACGCGCCCACCCAGCCCTACACCCGCGACCTGCTGGCCGCCGTGCCGCGGCTGGGCGACGGGTCCCCCGACGAGGCTGCGGTGCGCGAGCGCCCGCCCGTGCTGCAAGTGGCCGGCCTGGCCAAGCGCTTTCCGGTCAAGGCCGGCGCCTTCGGCAAGGTGGTGGCCAATGTACATGCGGTCGAAGGCGTGTCGTTCGACCTGCGCGCCGGGGAGACCCTGGCGCTGGTGGGCGAGTCCGGCTCGGGCAAGTCCACCACCGGGCGCCTGTTGATGAAGCTGGTGCAGCCCACCGAAGGCTCGATCCGCCTGGATGGCCAGGACGTCACGCATATGTCCCCCGACCAGATGCGGGCCATGCGGCGCCACATCCAGATGATCTTCCAGGACCCGTACGCGTCACTGAACCCGCGCCTGCATGCCTGGGACCTGGTCAGCGAACCGCTCAAGGTGCATGGCGGCCATACCCGCGAACAACGGCGCGAACGCGCCGCCCAGCTGCTGGAACGCGTCAGCCTGCCGCGCGAGTTCCTGGACCGCTATGCGCATCAGTTCTCGGGCGGCCAGCGCCAGCGGCTGTGCATCGCCCGCGCGCTGAGCGTGAACCCCAAGATCATCGTGGCCGACGAACCGGTGTCGGCGCTGGACGTGTCGGTGCAGGCGCGCGTCATCGAGCTGATGAAGGAACTGCAGGCCGAAATGGGCCTGTCGTACCTGTTCATCTCGCACGACATCGCGGTGGTGGAAAAGGTCAGCCACCGCGTGGCCGTCATGTACATGGGCCAGATCGTCGAGATCGGCCCCACCCAGGAAGTGCTGCACCGGCCGCGCCATCCGTATACCCAGCGCCTGCTATCGGCGGTGCCGGTGCCCGATCCGGCACGGCGCCACCAGCGCAGCGTGCGCGCGGCGCGCGACATTCCCAGCCCGATCCGCAAGGTGGGCGACAACCCGGTCGTGACGCAGTTGGTGCAGGTGGCCGCCGGCCACTACGTGCAGCAGGCGGCATAGGGGCGGCGAATCAGGCGCGGCCGGCCACCCGGCCGACCGCCATCGCCACCGCCGCCTGAGTCGGCTCCACTACCGGCAGGCCGCAAGCGTCTTCCAGCCGGGCGCGCAGGTCCGCCATGCCGGCGCAGCCCATGATCAGCACGTCGGCGCCGTGGCCATCGCGCAGCGTCTTGCCGACCGCCGCCATACGCTGGAACGCCAGGTCGGCGTCGGCCAGCTGGCTCACCTGCATGTCCAGCGCCAGTTCCCCGCAGATGCGATCGGCCACGCCCATGGCGCGGAAATAGCGCAGGTGACGCGGCACCGCAGCGCTGGCGATGGCGATCACGCCGACGCGGGTGCCGATGCTCATGGCTGTCAGCACCGAACACTCGCCGATGCCCAGCACGGGCACCGGCACCAGGTCGCGCAAGCCGTGCAAGCCCGGGTCGCTGAAGCAGGCCACGATGAAGGCATCGGTGGCGGCGGCTTCCTGCCGCACCAGGCGCGCCATGGGCGCGATGCTGGCGTCGGCTTCGGCCTGGGTCTGGATGCCGGCCGGGCCATCCGTGGACGTCAGGCAGCGGAAATCCAGCGGCAGATGGCCGAATGGCAGGACGGCGCGGCCAATGGCCTCGGTGACCTTGACCAGGGAGTTCGGGTTTACCAGGGTGATGCGAGCATTCGTCGCCATTGAGTAGAATCCTTGCAATTAGAGGCGAGCCGGATGAATTCCGAGTAGCGCCCAGGTCAAGAGGAAATCACGCAGCATGTCTCAATTACCCGGAAAGGTCCGGTCTGCGCCGTTGAATTTGCGCCAGATCGAGGTTTTCCACGCCATCATGATCACGGGCTCGCTGAGCGCGGCCGGCCGGCTGTTGCATGTGACGCAACCGGCCATCAGCCGCGTGCTGGCCTCGATCGAACTGCGGCTGGGCTACGCGCTGTTCGAGCGCTTCAAGGGCCGCCTGCACCCCACCAAGGAAGCGCGCAAGCTGTTCCAGGAAGTCGAATCCATTCAGGCCGGCGTCAACCGCCTGAACGACATGGCCGCCGGCCTGGCCGGCCACGGCGGCGGCCTGGTCAGCGTGGTGTCCAGCCCCAGCTTCGGCGAATGGCTGATTCCCGCGGCCACGGCGAAGTTCTGCGCCCGCAACCCCGGCGTGCGCATCCGCTACCGGCCGCTGGGCATGGATGCCCTGCTGCCGCAGCTGCTGCTGGGCTATGCCGACATCGCCATTTCGATCTTCAAGCCCGAACACCCCAACCTGATCACCACCGAACTGGCGCACGGCGAAATCGTCTGCGTCCTGCCGGCGGGGCATCGGCTGGCCCGCGAAAGCGTGATTGCCCCGGCGATGCTGGCCGGTGAAATGCTGGTGGGCTACAGCCGCGACACGCCGTTGGGCGAAACCCTGTTCGAGCACCTGGACCCGCAGGGCCATATCCTGACGCCGGCGATCGAAGTGCGCTCGTCGCAGACGGCCTGCTCGTTCGTGCGCCAGGGCGTGGGCATCGCCCTGGTGGATTCCTACGGCCTGACCGACGCCCTGATGCATGGCCTGGTGGTGCGCCGCATCGAACCGGCCATACCGCTGTTCGTGCACGTGTCGCATTCCCGCATCGAACCGCCGCCCTCGATTGCCAAGGCCTTCCTGACGCAGTTTTCGCAGATCGTCAAAAAAGAACTGCCTGCGATGACGCAGGCCATTCTTCAGCGGGCCTAGGGCGTAGGGTGACACGGCACGAAGCCTGGCGCCGGCCTAGCTGATTTCCGCCACGGGCAGCGGGTCGCCGGCGCCCGTGCGTTCGACGATCAGCTTGTAGTGCTGCGGGCTGCGATGCTTGGCAAAGTTGAAGACGTGGTCGCGGAACGTCTGGCCCATGGCCAGGTCGATGCGCGCGGTGATCACTTCGTCTTCCTCGCCGCTGGAACGCGCCACGATCTCGCCCGACGGCGCCACGATCATCGAGCTGCCGATCATGTGGTGGCCGTCTTCAAAGCCGCACTTGGCGGCGGCAGCTACCCACACCGCATTCTGGTAGGCGCTGGCCTGCAGCACGATTTCGTGCGTGGTGGTGCGCAGGTGCGCGGGCTCGTTCCAGTGGATGTTCAGCGACGGCGTGTTGTAGCCCAGCACGATCAGCTCGGCGCTTTGCAGCGACATCACGCGGTAGGTTTCCGGCCAGCGGCGGTCATTGCACAGGCACATGCCGATCTTGACGTCGTTGGTGTCCCACACGCCAAAACCCAGGTCGCCGACTTCGAAGAACTTCTTTTCCAGATGCTGGAACGGCGCATCCGGCTTGTGGTCGGAATGGCCCGGCAGGTGGATCTTGCGGTACTTGCCGATGATCTTGGCCTGGCGGTCCACCAGGATGGCGGTATTGAACTGGCGGCCTTCCGGCGTCAGTTCGGCATAGCCCAGGTAAAAGCCGATGCCCAGTTCGCGCGCCGTGTCGAACAGCGGCTGCACGTCGGCGTTGGGCATGGTCTTTTCGAAATAGCGCTCGACCGCCTCGGCGTCTTCCATCCAGTAGCGCGGAAAGAAGGTCGTCAACGCCAGTTCGGGAAAGACCACGAACTCGGCCTTGCGGGCGGCGGCCTCGCGCATCATGTCGACCAGGCGGCGCACGACGACCGCACGGGTGTCCGCCAGATTGACGGCGCCCATCTGGGCGACCGCAAGGTCCATTTTTCGCGGGGGTTGGGTGTTGCTCACGATATCAGTCTCCGGGGGGGTATCGCTGGGGTTCGAGGGCCGTGCGCCGTCCTTCAGGACGTGATCTCGGCCGGGAAAATCTTGCGCAGCAGCGCGGCGCGCGGGCTGATCTCGCGCGCTTTCTGCAGCGGCGCGGGCAGGCCGCGGGCAATGAAGTTGCCACGGCCGCGCGCGGCCTGCAGCACGCCGTCGTCCACGATCACCTCGCCGCGGCTGATGACGGTGGTGGGCCAGCCGGTGACCTGGCGGCCTTCGTAGGGGGTGTAGCCCACGGCGTCATGCAGGTCGTCGGCGCGCAGGGTCACCGTCTTTTCCGGGTCCCAGATCGCGATGTCGGCGTCGGCGCCCACCGCCAGCGTGCCCTTCCTGGGGTACAGGCCATACATGCGGGCATGGTTGGTCGAGGTCAGCGCCACGAACTGCTGCAGCGTCAGGCGGCCGCTGCGCACGCCTTCGGAAAACAGCAGCGGCATGCGCACTTCCAGGCCCGGCAGGCCGTTGGCGATCTGCTTGAACGTGGTGGCGTCGCCGGCCGGCAGCTTGCCCGATTCGTCGTAGCGGTACGGCGCGTGATCGGACGACAACAGAGCCAGCGTGCCGCTGTCCAGGCTTTGCCACAACGCATGTTGCGACACCGGGTCGCGCGGCGGCGGGCTGCAGCAGAACTTGGCGCCTTCGACGCCGGGGATGTCGATGTCCTCGGCGGTCAGCAGCAGATAGTGCGGGCAGGTCTCGCCGTACACCGGCGCGCCCAGCGTCTGGGCGGCATGGATCGCCTGCGCGCCGCCCTGGGTCGACACGTGCACGATCAGCACCGGCACTTCCAGCACCGCGGCCAGGCTGATGGCGCGCTGCGTGGCTTCGCTTTCGGCGATCGGGTCATGGCTGACGGCGTGGTACTTGGGCGCGGTGTGGCCGGCCGCCAGCAAGTGGCGCGCGATCCAGCTGATCACGTCGTTGTTCTCGGCATGCACCATCGGCAGCGCGCCTTCGCGTGCGGCAATGGCGAACACGTCCAGCAATTGGCGATCGTCCAGCTTGAGCTTGTCGTAGGTCATGAAGACCTTGAACGACGTGATGCCCGCGCGGATCAGCTCGGGCAGGTCGCGGTTCAGGGTCTCGGGCGTGGGGTCCGAAATGATCAGGTGGTAGCTGTAGTCGATCACCGACTTCTCGGCGGCCGACGCGGCATAGGCATCGGCAACCTGGCGCAGCGACTGGCCGCGATGCTGCGCGGCGAACGGCACGATGGTGGTGTTGCCGCCATGCGCCGCGGACACGGACGCGGTGTACCAGTCGTCGGCGCACAGCACGCCCATGCTGGACAGCTGTTCCACGTGGCAATGGCTGTCGATGCCGCCCGGCATGACCAGCCGGCCGGTCGCATCGATGGCGCGCCGGCCCGGCGGTAGCGTCGCCGCGATGGCGGCAATGGCGCCATCGACGATACCGATGTCGCCGACAAAGTCGGCCTCGGCCGTGACGATGCGGCCGTTGTGCAGGGTCAGATCGAAGGTCATCAGAAGTTCCAACGCATGGGCAGGCGCACTACGGCGCGCCTGGCGGAAGACCCCATCATGCATGCGTCGGCGCAAATCCGAAATGGCTCCAAAGCCCTCGCGCCACGTTACTCACGGCTCTTTCGAATACGCCTTAACACATTGATTTCACTGACTATTCCCTATCATCAAGACGCCCCTCCCTGGTATCACGCATAACGCTGGATCATGGAGGCTATGCAAAGTTTTATATCGGGTTTCCCCGTGACGCGCGGGGCCCGCCGGACGCTCTGGCTCGAATCAATACAATAGGCATCCCTGATCGGAACCCGCCAGGACCGCACACCGTGACCCGCCTTTGCCCCACGCTTGCCCGTCTGCTCCTGACCGCCAGCCTGGGCCTGGCCCTGCCCGCCCATGCAGTGCCTGCCACGCCCGTGGTCACCGAGGCGCGCCAGACCCGCATAGCGCAGGTTGCCGACGCCCCCACCCGCCAGGCGCTGACCGAAATGCTGTTCATCCTGCACCAGCAATGGCGCAGCGAAGACATGCTGCGCCAGCCGCCGGCACAGACCTTGCATGCAGGGTCGCCCTTTCAGGCGGTCAACGACTACCCCGACACCGGCCGCATGGCCGACGTGTTCGCGGCCGGCGTGGTCGGCGCGCTGGACGAACGCGGCGACATCGGCGTGGTGGAACCCTTTGCCCTGCCCTATCCGCACACCTACACCTGGCGCAAGGTCCGCTTCCTGGATGGCGGCGACATCGCCCTGGACGCCCCCGCACGCAGCGGCGTGACCATCTCGGTCGGCCAGCAAGGCCAGGCGCTGACGCTGTCGCAGCCGGCCGGCGCGCTGCGCACGCCCGAATCGCTGGACGGCGAACTCACCATCGCGCTGCCCAAGTCCACGCCGCACGCCGATTTCACGCCCGCCGACCTCGGCAAGCCGCGCACGCTGGGCGACTTCGCCTTCACGCTGCGGTCCATCGACGGCCACCGCGTCGAGATCGGCGTCACCCAGGCCGACGGCGTCAGCCCGCAGGGCTTCAACAGCAATGCGGTGCTGATCGAGGCGCTGGATGCGGGCGGGCAGCCCTTGTTCAATCACGTGCGCCTGTGGGGCAGCGCCACGCCGCTCGATGCCCGCGTGCAGGCATTCGACCACCTGAGCGCGCAGGCCGCCGCCGGCACGCTCACCGTGCCCGACACCGCCACGCTATTGGACCGGGCGGGTTTCCGTGAAACCGGCGGCCAGTTGCGGGCGCGCTACGCCTTCCAGGGCCAGGTGGCCCGGGTGCGCGTCACGCTGATGGTGCCAGGCGGGGCCACCTTGACGCGGCCGCTGGCGACGTCGGTGCTGCCGCTGGGCCATACCCTGCGCAACATGGACCTGACGCCGTTGGCGCTGGCCGGCTCCGTCTACGACCACGTGGCCCCCGACCGCCCGCAGGAACTGTCGCGCCAGGACGTTGCCGCCCGCCTCACCACCGCGCGTATCGAACGCGAAGGCCAACCCGTCATCCGCTTCGGCTATCCCGACGTACTGAGCGACCGCTTCATTGCCCCGGCCACGCGCTTCGGGCTGGACCGCGCGGTATCCGTCACCTTCCTGGACTCGCGGGGCAAGCCGATCAACGTGCGCGAAGGCCAGGCCTATGATCGGGTGGAAGACGGCATCCGTTTCGACCCACGGCAATTTCCCGTGGCGCCCGTGCGCGCCAAGGGCCGGCTGTCCGTCACCCGCATGATCTCGTTCGAACGCCATGCGCTACCCGTGGACGGTTCCGTGGCAGGCGTCACCGTCCGCGACAACCTGGTGCTGCTGGACCCGGCCAGGCTGCCCTACGTGCAGTCGCCCATGGTGCTGACCGCGGCCGATGCCACCGGCCGCGCGCTGCGCCAGACCGGCGCCATGGCCCTGGACAATACCGGCGGCCCGCCCGTCATGGCGGTTTTCTTCCAGGGGACAGTCGCGCGGCTGGACGCCACCCTGCCCGGCCCGGTCGAGACGGTGCCCGTGGATTTCGATGTCCCGCTACGCTGACAGCCCTTGTCCGCGCCTTCAGCCGCCCCGCGCCAGGCGGTGCCACCACCAGTCGTGCAGGTCAGGGCTGGCTTCGAAGTAGGCCCGCCAGTCTTCGACGCATTGCGCCGGGGCCAGCGCGACGCCGCGGGCATAAGGCCGGTGACGGTCACTGGCGGCGCGCTGGCCTGAGCGGCCCTGCACGCCGGGTTCGCCCGGGCCTGGCACGACGAAGGTCGCGGCATCCGCGCCGTCCAACACCTGCTTGGCTTCCAGATACCAGACGGTCGCGCCGTCGGTGGCATAACCATGCCCCAGGTCGCGAAAGGCCTCGGGCCGCGCGCCCTTCAGGCGGGCGCCGTAGAAGTACACCGCCTCGCGGTCGCGGGCGATGACGCTGACGTCGAACAAGGGTTCGCGCGCAACGTCGCGGTAATTCAGCCGCAGCTCGGGCACGACCTCGAACGCCTCGGCGCTTTTCGTACGGATCGTCTTGCCCGTGATGTAGTAGGCCCGCGTCGCATCGCGTGCGTAGCGCAGGTTCAGCGCCTGGAAGCTGGCGCGGTCGGCGCCGTCCACCACGTACCAGTACGGGGTCGGGCGCGAGCCGAATTCCCCCTGGCCATAGAGGTGATTCCTGTCGCGCAGCCAGCGCCCGCCCACTGGCTCGAAGCTGGGCGCATCGACGGCCAGCGCCTGGCCCTGGCGATCGGTCAGCGCGCGGCCATTGAAATACACAGTCATGCCATCGTGGATATAGCCGCAAAGCGAGGCTTCCGGGTGCGCCGCGATCCAGGTGGCAGGCCAGCCACAATCGGCGAACGGACCGATATAGGGGTTGCGCCGCACCGCCTCGCGGATGTGCCAGGTGCCACGCAATACCGCCGCGTCTTCCGGCGGCACCTTCCAGCGCGGCGGCAGCACCCGGCGGTAGATCTCGCTGTCGTCCAGGCCTTTGAAATACGCGCGCCGGGCGCTGTCATCCCCGGCATACGGAAACCACTTGTAGATGCCGTGCAGGCGGTCCCATTGCGGTTCGGTCAGGCCGATGCGCGCCAGCACTTCTTGCCGCGTCCGCCCGGCCGCCAGGAACAGATTGGCGGCCTCGAACGTGTCGTAGGCAATGATGGGCGCGTCCGGGCTGCCCGGGAAAGCGTCTGCGTGTTCAGTCATGGCAAGGTCGGGTCGGCGCAACCATGGGGGCTGTATGCAATGCGGCGTCAGTCGCCCAGCGACGGCCGCAGCGTTTCGGTAATGGTATCGATATTGGCGGGCGTGACCTGCCACCGATGCGGATCGTCGTATTCAAAATCGGCGTTGGCGCGGCGGGTGTCGCGGTTGAACTGGAACAGCATCTTGATGAAGCCCTTGTCCGCCTGCGGCCGCAGCCACTCGCGGTAGCGCTGCACTTCGCGCTCGATGGGGTCTTCCAGAAAGGCCACGGCGTGGGGCTGGCCCGCGCGGTCGTAGGCGTAGCCATAGCTTTCGTTCACGTCGCCGTCGCCGTCCACGCCGAATACCGCGGTCACTTCCACCCAATCGATGCCGGCCAGCTCGTCGCTGTGGGCGATCTCGCGCGCAATCGCCTGCATCAACACCGTGTTCTGCGTGACCGCCTGCGCGGCCCCGCCGCCCGACAGGCCGATGACGGTCAACATGCCGCCCAGCCATCCCGCAAGCATCCTGCTGCTGTACTTCATGGGGCCTCCCTCAGCAACGTCTCATTGTTCATGGCGATCTGTCTCGTCCGTGCATTTTCCACGGTTTTCGCCCAGACCCCCAGGGTACATTCGCGGCGATTTCCCATTCCAGAGGCCTTCCCATGTCGCATTCCTTCGCGCCCCGCATCATCGCCCTGACACTGGCCGCCATCGCCAGCGCCCACGCCCAGCCCGCGCCCGACGCGGCCACCCGGGTCACGGTCGACAACTTCGCCCGCGCCGAGTCCGACCTGTACCTGGGCAAGATGGTGGCCGACGGCGGCCTGGGCAAATTCGTGCACAGCCGCGCCATGGTCGCCATCGATGCCCAGAACGTCATCCGCATGAATCGCGACACGCTGTATTCGCAGGCCGTCTTCGACCTGGACGCCGGCCCCGTCACGATCACGCTGCCCGAAGCCGGCAAGCGCTTCATGTCGACCCTGGTCGTCGACGAAAACCATTATGTTCCCGCCGTGTTCTACGGCGCCGGCACCCACACGCTGAAAAAAGAGGATATCGGCACCCGCTACGTGTTCGTTGCCATCCGCACCCTGGTCGACCCCGCCGACCCAAAGGACCTGGCGCAAGTGCACGCGCTGCAAGACGCCATCAAGGTCAGCCAGACCCAGCCCGGCGCCTTCACCGTGCCCAAGTGGGACCCGACCAGCCAGAACAAGGTGCGAGACGCCCTGCTGGTGCTGGCCGCCACCATGCCGAACTACGACCGCGCCTTCGGCACCGCGGCCACGGTGGACCCGATCCAGCATCTGCTGGGCACCGCGGCCGGCTGGGGCGGCAACCCCGCCAAGGACGCCACCTACCTGAACGGCAAGATCGCGCAGAACGACGGCAAGGTCGTATACCGGCTCAAGGTCGACAAGGTGCCGGTCAAGAGTTTCTGGTCGGTCAGCGTCTACAACGCCGAAGGCTATTTCCAGAAGAACCCGTACGACGCCTATTCGTTGAACAACCTCACCGCCAAGCAAGGCAGCGACGGCTCGATCCTCATCCAGTTCGGCGGCTGCGACGGCAAGATCGCGAACTGCCTGCCCATCATGCCGGGCTGGAACTACACGGTCAGGCTATATCAGCCCGGTGACGAGATCCTGAATGGTTCGTGGCGCTTTCCCGACCCGCAGCCCGTCGCGCCCTGAGTCCGCAGCAAGTCTGCCTGGGCCGGCCCACGCGTGAGACACACGCCCCCACGCCGGCCCAGCAACAAAATTCTTGCACTTGCAACAGAGCGTGGCTCGGGTGCCTGCGCGCCCAGCCGCTGACGTATCCTCTTTCGCACAACCAATAGCGATAAACCGGCTGGGGACAGGCCTCTTTTCCATTCCGATGGCGGACACGCCATGGCCCCTGCCATTCGGAGAGGAGAAGACGTTGGCCAATACCCCCAACACGGAACTCAAAGGCGGCCTGAAATCGCGCCATCTCACGATGATGTCCATCGCCGGTGTCATCGGCGCGGCGCTGTTCGTGGGCTCGGGCAAGCAGATCGCGCTGGCCGGCCCGGCCGTCATCCTGGCCTACATCGGCGGCGGCCTGCTGGTCATCCTGGCCATGCGCATGCTGGGCGAAATGGCCGTGGCCCAGCCCGACACCGGTTCGTTTTCCACCTACGCCGACCGCGCCATCGGGCGCTGGGCCGGCTTCACCATCGGCTGGCTCTACTGGTATTTCTGGGCGCTGCTGATGGGCTGGGAAGCCTACGTCGCCGGCCAGATCCTGCACGGCTGGTTCCCCATGGTGCCGGCCTGGGGCTACGGCCTTCTGGTCACCGTGTCGCTCATCGTCGTCAACTTCCTGAACGTGCGCAACTACGGTGAATTCGAATTCTGGTTCGCCCTCATCAAGGTCGTGGCCATCGTCATCTTCCTCATCATGGGCAGCCTGGCGCTGGTGCACGTGTGGCCGTGGGGCAATGCCAACGGCTGGTCGCACCTGACCAGCCAGGGCTTCATGCCCAACGGGCCCAAGGCCGTGGTGGTGGCGCTGCTGGGCGTGATGTTCGCCTTCATCGGCGCCGAGATCGTCACCGTCGCCGCCGCCGAATCCGCCAACCCGGGCCGCGAAATCATCAAGACCACGCGCTCGGTGGTCTGGCGCATCTGCCTGTTCTACGTGGGGTCGATCTTCATCGTCGTGTGCCTGGTGCCCTATAACGCGCCCGCCCTGACCGACCCCACCCACGGCACCTACAACGTGGCGCTGGACGCGCTGGGCATTCCGCACGCGCAGCTGATCGTGAACTTCATCGTGCTGACCTCGGTGTGCAGCTGCTTCAACTCGGCGCTGTACACGGCCTCGCGCATGCTCTATTCGCTGTCCAAACGCGGCGACGCCCACCACATCATGCAGATCACCGGCCGCGACACCGGCACGCCCTATGTCGGCGTGCTGATTTCCAGCGTCTTCGCCTTCGTCGCCGTATGGATGATGGCCACGTCCAAGATGGACGTGTACGACGTGCTGATGCAGGCCACCGGCACCATCGCCCTGTTCGTCTACCTGGCCATCGCCTGCTCGCAGCTGCGCATGCGCCAGCGCCTGCAGGCACAGGGCGTGGAACTGAAATTCAAGATGTGGCTGTTTCCGTGGCTGACCTACCTGGTCATCGTCTGCATCATCGCGGCGCTGGTGACGATGGTGCTGGAAGGCACGTACCGCAACGAGGTGCTGTACACGGCGATACTCGCGGCGGTGATCGTGACGATGGGCATTGTTGCGCAGTGGCGGGGTATTGGCACGCGCCGCGACGAACCCGCGAACATCGAAGGCAGTGCGCGGCTGTCGGAGAACAGTGCCTAGCCGTGCGATACGCGGGGACGATACGCAGCGGCGCGGCCGCCATCAATCCAGCAGCCGCATCACCTCGGCCAGATCGTCTGCCGCCACGTCCCTGGCAATGATCACCATCGCCCCCACCTGCCGCGCGCCCTCATCGACGCGCAGGGGCTCGGGGGCATTGAACAGGTGATGCACGCCATGCACCGCGCGGATCGTGCCGTCGGTCCAGCGCAGCAGGCCCTTGGCCCGCAGCAGGCGGTCACCGAAATCCCGTTGCATCGCCCGGACCCAGGCGGCGTAGCGGTCCCAGCCCAGCGGGCCCTGCTGGCGCCATAGATATGAGGCAATGCCGTAGCGCAGCACATGAGCAATGGGCGTGGACAGGCCTGCCGCCTGCGCGGGCACGGCCTCAAGGTGGCCGGCCGTCAGTCCGTCGAACAGATCGTGCGCCTGGTGGTCCAGCGCGGTGGGCGTGGTTTCCAGCACCCGCGCCGTGGGATTGCGCGACGCGAGCAATTGCCGGGCGGTGTCGATCGCCGCGGGGCCGGCGATGTCGGTCTTGGTGAGGGCAATGCGGTCGGCGATGGCGATCTGCGTAGCCGCCTCCCGGTAGGCCTGCACCGACTCGACGCCATGCACCGCATCCAGTGTCGCGACGGCACCGCCGAAGCGGTAGTGCCGGGCAATCAGCGTGTCCGACGCCAGCGTGTTGATCACCGGCCCCGGGTCCGCCAGACCCGAGGTTTCCACCACCACCCGCGCAAACGCCGGCAGTTCTCCGCGCTTGCGGCGGTAATACAGCGATTCCAGCGTCTCGGCCAGCGAGCCGCTGCCCGCGCAGCACAGGCAACCGGAATCGAGCAGCACGATGTCACTATCGTTGGCCTGCCCGACCAGCAGGTGGTCCAGGCCGACCTCGCCAAACTCGTTGATGACCACCGCCGTGTCCTGGAACGCGGCGCTGCGCACCAGGCGCGACAGCAAGGTGGTCTTGCCGCTGCCCAGGAACCCGGTCAGCAGGTACACCGGCAAGGCGGACGTGTCGGCCAGGCTCATGGCTCAAGCCGCCGCGGGTGCGGGCAGCGCGCGCAGGTAGTCCTGCACTTCGCCGCTGGGGATGACGTCGGCGTACTTGCAGTTCAGGTCGAACAGGCTCATGGCATGGCTGGCCTGGAAGCGGTCGAACGCGCACTCTTCGGGAATGATGACCTTGAAGTTGTAGGAATAGGCGTCCACCGTGGTCGCGCGCAGGCAGCCCGACGAGGTGCAGCCCACCAGGATCAGCGTATCCACGTCCAGGAAGTTCAGGTGGCTCATGAAGATCGTGCCGAAAAAGCACGACGGCTTCTGCTTGGTGATGCGGATGTCCTGCGGCCGCGGCGCCAGGGGTTCCACCGTCTGCGTGGCGTGGGTTTCGGCCAGCACGGTCTTTTCGCCGCCGCGGTGGTTCTTGCCCACCTGAACGCCGCTGTCCAGCAGGTCGGCGCGGCGGCCGCTCTCGGTGTAGAAGACCGGAATGTTCCTGTCGCGAGCCAGTTCCAGCAGGGGAACGATGTGCTGCACGGCTTCCCAGGCCTCGCTGCCGCAATGGGTGCGGTACTGCTTCAGGCCTTCCAGGATGTCTTCGGGCTTGTCGCCGCAGAAGTTGTACTGCACGTCGATGATGAACAGCGCCGGGCGCTTGCCGAAGCCGCCGCGCTTGCCGTAGCCGGCCTGCGCCAGCACCTGCTTGTCGCGCTCGGTCAGAAAGTCGTCCCAGATGCGTTTGGTGGATTCACTCATGTCGGTTCCTGCGTCAAAGGTCAAAGGCGATTGAGATAACGGCCGCCAGGCGCGGCGCGCGCCTGGTCGGTGATGCGTCCATCCAGGGCGACGGTGCGGCCGCGTACCAGCGTGCGTACCGGCCAGCCCTTGAGCGTCATGCCCTCGTAAGGCGAATAGTCCGAATTCGATTCGAGCGTGGCCGGGTCCACCACCCGTTCCAGGTCGGGGTCCACCACCACCAGGTCGGCGTCCTTGCCGATCTCGATGCTGCCCTTGGACGGCAGCCGATAGATGCGGGCGCTGTTCTCGGCGGCTACCTTCATCAGCGTGTCCAGGGGCACGCCGCGGCGGTGATAGCCTTCGTGCAGCAGGATCGGCAGCATCAGCCCCGTGCCCGGGAAGCCATTGCTGGCGGCCCAGATGTCCGTGTCCTTGGTGGCGCGCTTGCGCGGCACGTGGTCGGTGCCGATAGTGGTGATGGAACCATCCAGCACGCCTTCCCACATGGCTTCCACATCCGCCTGGCCACGCACCGGCGGGTTGACCTTGGCATACGTGCCGGCCGGCGACTCGTCGTTCAAGAAGAGGTATTGCGGGCAGGTCTCGACGTAGATAGGCGGCGCGCCCGGCGTACGGCGGTGGCGCCGGGCCTCGTCCAGCGCTTCGCGGCTGCTCAGGTGCACGATGTTGACCGCGGCGCCCAGCTTGTTGGCGAAATAGCACACGCGGTGCACGTTCTCGGCCTCCAGGAAATCAGGGCTTTGCTCGTTCCAGGCCTTCAGGTCGTCGCGGCCGGCCTCGCGCAGCGGGTCGCGCAGCACCGGGATCACTTCCACGTTCTCGCAGTGCACGCCCATGATGGCGCCCGGAATCGCGGCGGTGGCCTTCAACGCCGAATACAACAGGCCGTCGTCGATATCGGTGAACCCCTTGGACAGGCCCGCCGCGCCCTTGTACATCATGTAGAGCTTGTACGAGGACACGCCGAACCGCCGCGAGATCTCTTCCAGCGTCTGCACGTGCAGGTGGCTGGTGATGCCGAAATGAAAACCGAAGTCCACGCAGCTTTGCGCCAGCGCGCGATCGCGCACGGCATCGAATGACTGGCGGATGTCGGCCGACCGGTGAAACGACAGCACCGACGTGGTGCCGCCCAGTGCCGCAAAGCGCGACTCGGTCTCGAAATCGGTTTCAGGCGACCCGAAGCCGAAATGCACGTGCGGGTCGATCAGGCCCGGCAACACCCACAGACCCTGGCAATCGATGGTTTCGCGTGCCGGCGGCACATCGCCCGGCGCCGCGATCAGGACGATGCGCCCGTCGCGCACACCCAGCACGCCATCGGTCAGGCCCTGCCCCGGCAGCATCAGTCTTGCGTTGATAAGTACGAGATCCAGCATGGTTGGCGTTTCCTGCTCAGGCCCCGGCGGTTGCGGCCGGCGCATTTAAGAAATGGTGCAACACGCTGGCGGGGATGCCGCCGGCGCTGATGAGTTGGCGTTCCGCATCGGTCAGGACCTGGGCGCGCACGTGAAAGGAGATCACCCGGCCGTCCGCGCCGTGTGCCGTCACGTCGATGGCTTGCCCCGCCAGGATGCCGGCCTGCACATTGCCCAGCTCGAAGCGTTCGCTGCCGTCCAGCCCCAGCGCGCGCCAACCCTGGCCGGCCTCGAAGGCCAGCGGCAGCACGCCCATGCCGACCAGGTTGGCGCGATGAATACGTTCGAACGATTCCGCGATCACGGCCTTCACGCCCAGCAGGGCCGACCCCTTGGCGGCCCAATCGCGGCTGCTGCCCATGCCGTAGTCCTTGCCGCCCAGCACAATGGCCGCATGGCCGGCAGTGCGATAGGCCTGCGCCGCATCGAAGATCGTCATGGGCGCACCGTCGGGAAAGTGACGGGTATGGCCGCCCTCCACGCCAGGCACCAGTTCATTCTTGATGCGGATATTGCCGAACGTGGCCCGCACCATCACATGATGATTGCAGCGCCGGGCCACATAGGTATTGAAGTCGCGCGGTGCAATGCCCGCCTGCGTCAGGTATTGGCCGGCCGGCGTATCGGCGGGAATCTCGCCGCTGGGCGAGATGTGGTCGGTGGTCAGCGAATCGCCGAACGCGGCCAGCGCGTAGGCCGACCGCAGCCCGCGCGCCAGGTCCTGCAGCGCATCGCCGCCGCCCGGCTGGAAGAACGGAGGCTCGACCAGGTAGCGCGAGTCCGGGTCCCACGGAAAGCGCAGGCCGCTCGGCGCCGGCAGCTCGCGCCAGATGGCGCTGTCCATGCTCTCGTCCGAATACACCTTGGCGTACAGGCGCGGATTGGCGGCATGCGGCAGCAGGTCTTCGATTTCCTGCGGCGTCGGCCAGACGTCTGCCAGGTAGACCTCGCAACCATCGTGGCCGGTGCCCAGCGGCTCGCGCGCGAAATCGATGTCGATGCGTCCGGCCAATGCATACAGCACCACCATGGCAGGCGAGCCGATGTAGTTGGCGCGCACCAGCTTGTGGATGCGCCCCTCGAAATTGCGGTTGCCGGACAGCACTGCGGCCGTGACCAGCCCGTGCTCGGTGATGGCGGCAGAGGCTTGCTCGGTCAAGGGCCCGGACTTGCCGCCGCAGGTGGTACAGCCATAGCCGATCACGTCAAAGCCCTGGGCCTGCAAGGCCTCGAGCAGGCCGGCGTCCTGCAGATAGCGGGTGACGGCACGCGAGCCCGGCGCCAGCGAACGCTTGACCCAGGCCGGCGGGGTCAGCCCCTGCTGCCAGGCCTTCTGGGCCACCAGGCCGGCTGCCAGCATCACGGCCAGGTTGGACGTATTGGTGCACGACGTGATGGCCGCCAGCACCACCGAGCCATGGCCAGGCTGGTCGCGCGATGCGCGGGCGGGCGCCTGCGCCAGGCCGAAGCCGCCTGCGTTCAAGGGCTGCGTCAGGCGGCCGCGAAAATCGGCGGGAACATCCGGCCAGGCCTGGCGGTCTTGCGGGCGGCGCGGTCCCGCCACGCTGGAGCAGGCCTGCGACAGGTCGATCTCGATGACCCGGCGGTAGGCCGGCACCGGGCTGTCGGCATCGCGCCACAGCTGGTTGGCCCGCGCGTAGTCTTCGATCAGCCGCACCTGCTCGGGCGCGCGGCCCGTCATGCGGGCGTAGGCCAGGACTTGCGCGTCGACGGGGAAAAAGCCGCAGGTTGCGCCGTATTCCGGCGCCATGTTCGAGATCGTGGCGCGTTCGGCGATGCCCAGGTCCGCCACCGCGGGGCCGAAGAATTCGACCATGCTGCCAGTGACGCCGGCCTGGCGCAGCCGCTGCGTGATGAGCAGCGCGGCGTCGGTGGTGAGCGCGGGCGGCGCGATCTTGCCGGCCAGGCGCACACCGACCACGTCGGGGATGGGAAAGGTGTAGGCCTGCCCCAGCAACGCCGCTTCGGCGTCGATGCCACCCACGCCCCAGCCCAGCACGCCCAGCGCATTGACCATGGGAGTGTGCGAGTCGCCGCCGATCACGAAGTCCGGGTAGGCCCATGCACCGTCATCGCGCCGGCGCGTGGCCACCACACTGGCCAGGTATTCCAGATTGATCTGATGGATGATGCCCAGGCCCGGCGGCACCACGCGCAGGCCCTTGAAGGCCTGCTGGGCCCATTTCAGGAAGCGGTAGCGTTCGTCGTTGCGCTCGAACTCACGGCGCAGGTTGCGGCCCACGGCAGACGCATCGCCCCAATGATCGACCTGCAGCGAATGGTCGACGATCAGGTCCACCGGAACGCGCGTATCGACGCGCGCCGCATCGCCCCCGGCGCGCGCCACCGCATCGCGCAGCGCGGCCAGGTCTTGCAATACCGGCAGGCCGCTGGAGTCGGGCAGGATCACCCGGGCTACGTGCAGGGCCAGGTCGGCCCCAACGTGATCTTGCCATTGCCAGAGGCGATCGATTTCGCCGGTGGACACCGCGTCGCCCCAATGGCGATGGCGATACAGGTTTTCCAGCAGGATGCGGATCACGTAGGGCTGCGCGTGCAGATCGTGGTTGCCCTGGCGCGCCGCGGCGGCCAGGTCCACGTAGCGCAACGGGCGGCCGGCGCTGGAAAGAATCTGAATCATGATGGCGGATGAGAAAATTCAAGCTGCAATAATCTTAAGACCACATCTTCCATAGTGTCAACACTATGACCTGGTTCAACGAAACGCCGGACGCGGCCAAGTCAACAGTTTCACCTCTGTGTGCCGCTGCCTGACATCTGCCCTAACGGCCTGTTATTACCCGGGCTTTCCCTATAAATCAGGAGTAACGTCGCCTGAAAGGACGACAGATATTCACTTTTTGCCGCCAACTCTCATTGCTACCCAGACCCAAAAAGAGTTGACACTTTACAATCACACCCTCTAATCTGTTAACACTATGAACACGCCAACCCCCGCTCAGACCATCAAGGAAGACGCCTCCGGCCCCCTGGCCGACGCCGTTTTCGACAAGATGCTGGACGCCATCTACCAGGGCCGCCTGGCGCCGGGAAGTGTCATCAACGAGGTCTCGCTGGCCCAGGAATTCGGCGTCAGCCGCGGCCCCGTGCGCGAAGCCGTGCGGCGCCTGCAAGGCATCCAGCTGATCACCCGCGAGCCCTACATCAAGGCGCGCGTGGTCACGCTGTCGGCCGAATCAGCGCTGGAACTGTTCCAGATGCGCATGGCGCTGGAAGGAGTGGCGTGCAACCTGGCCACCCGCCGCATGTCCGACGAGGAAATCGCCCAATTGCTGCGCGAACTCGAAGACGACCGCGTGGCCCGCCGCCAGGAAGGCGGTGCGGCGCCGCGCGTCTTCGACTTCCACGAACGCATCGTGCTGGCCTCCGGCAACCAGCGCATCATCAACAGCCTGTGCGGCGACCTGTATCACCTGCTGCGCGTCTATCGCCGGCATTCCGGCACCGTACTGGAACGCAAGGACGACGCCTACGCCGAACACTGGCAGATCCTGCGCGCCATCCGCGCACGCGATCCCGAACTGGCCGAATCGCTCATGCGCTCGCATATCGAACGCGCCGCCCAACACCTTTTCGAACACCTGGCCGAACGGGCCCCGACCTTATCGGGATTCTCCGTGCCGGCCGCCTGACAGCCCTGGAGCAGCAAGACATGAATCCGCGCAATAGATTTCGGCAACTGTTGAAGAACGAACCCTTCATCGTCTCGCCCGGCGTGTACGACGGATACAGCATCCGCCTGGCCGAAGCGGCCGGATTCAAGACTGCCTGCACCAGCGGCGCCGCCGTTTCCAACGCCTTGCTGGGCATTCCCGACATCGGCGTGATGGGCCTGGCGGAAAACGTCACGCACTGCCGCCACCTTGCACGCTCGGTCTCCATTCCGCTGACGGCCGACGCCGACACCGGCTATGGCAACCCCGTGAACGTCTTTCACACCGTGCAGCTCTTTGAAGAAGCCGGCGTGGCCGGCGTCAACCTCGAAGACCAGGTCAGCCCCAAGCGCTGCGGCCACATGCCGGGCAAGGACGTCATCAGCCAGGCCGAGATGGTCAAGAAGATCGAGGCGGCCTGCCTGGCGCGCCGCGACGACGACTTCGTCATCATCGCGCGCACCGATGCCATCGCCGTGGAAGGCATCGACGGCGCGGTCAAGCGGGCGCGCGCCTATGCCGCCGCCGGCGCCGACATGATCTTCCCCGATGCCGTACGCAACGAAGACGACATCAAGCGCCTGGTCGATGCCGCCGGCATTCCGATCAGCATCAACATGGGCTTTGGCATCCGCAACCGCCCCACCACGCCGCTGATCCCGCTGCCGCGCCTGAAAGAGATCGGCGTCAAGCGCATCAGCCTGCCGCGCATGCTGCCGGCCGCCGCCATCCACGGCATGCGCCAGGCGCTGGCCGTCATGCAGGACGTGATTGCCACCGGCGTGCCCGCCGACCGGCCCGACCTGCTGGCCGGCATCGACGACATCATGGAACTGATGGGCTACGAGTCGATGCGTGCGCTGGAAAAGCAACTCACGACCCTGGACGAATAGGGTGTCGCGATGGCTACCGATGGGGTTGCGATCATCACCGGCACGGCGTCCGGCATAGGCCGGGCGCTGGCCGAACGCCTGCTGGCCGCCGGCTGGCCCGTCTGCGGCGTCGACCGCCAGGACTGGCCCGGCGCGGCCCACCCGGCCTACACCCACCTGCGCTGCGACCTGGCCGATACGGCTGCGCTGGCGGCACTGCACCCGCGCCTGCCGCAGCGGGTGCGCGCCTTCGTCCATTGCGCCGGCATCGTGCGCAGCGGCGGCGCGTTCGACTCCCATCCGGGCGATACCCAGCTGATGTGGCAGTTGCACGTCAATGCGCCGCTTGCCCTTGTCAACGGGCTGGGCGCCAGCCTGCTCGACCGCACGGGCCGCATCGTGCTGGTGGCCAGCCGCGCAATGCTGGGGCGCAGCCATCGCGCCGCCTACGCCGCCACCAAGTCGGCCCAGGTGGGACTGGCGCGCAGCCTGGCCGCCGAACTGATCGGCCGCGGCATCACGGTCAACGTGGTGGCGCCAGCAGCGGTGGACACGCCCATGCTGCATGACCCCGCCCGCGGCGCGCCGCCGCGCGTCGACCTGCCGCTGGGGCGGCTCGTCACGGCCACGGAAGCCGCCGCCGCCATCGCCTTCTTTCTGTCCGAAGAAGCGGGCGCCATTACCGGACAGACGCTGTACGTCTGTGGCGGCGCCTCGCTGGGAGCCGCAGCACTATGAGCCAATTCCATGATCTAGCCGGACAGGTCGTGGCCATCACCGGCGCGGCCGGCGACATCGGCTGGGCCATCGGCCAACGCTGCCTGGACGCCGGCGCCTGCGTGGCGCTGCTCGATCGCGACGCCGCCGCCCTGGCCGAACGGGCGGGCGCCGCGTCCGACCGCGTGATGCCCCTGGCCTGCGACGTCGCCGATGCCGGCCAGACCCGCGCGGCCATCGACGCCGTGCTGGCCCGCTGGCAGCGCCTGGACGTACTGGTCAACAACGCCGCGGTCGTCACGCCTGGCGACAAGATCGGCGACCTGGCGCTGGCCGACTGGCAGCAGGCGCTGGACATCAACCTGACCGGCGCATGGCTGATGAGCAAGTGGGCCCTGGCCCCCATGCGCCGTGCGCGCAGCGGCGTCATCCTGAACATTTCCTCGCAACTGGGCAGCGTGGCCGCGCCCGGACGCGGTGCCTACAGCACCACCAAGGCCGGCCTGCACGCCCTGACGCGCGCCATCGCCATCGACCACGCGGCCGAAGGCATCCGCTCGGTCAGCCTGTCGCCCGGCGCGGTGCTGACCAGCCGGGTGCTGCGCCGCTACGGCGACGCCGAAGCCGCCAGCGCGGCCCTGGCGCGCCGATATCCGGCCGGCCGCCTGGGCGAAGTCGACGAAGTCGCGCAAACGGCCTTGTTCCTGATCGGCAAGGACGCTTCCTTCATCACGGGCACGGACGTGCGCGTGGACGGCGGGTACACCGCAATATAGCGGGGCCCATTTTTCTGTAGTGAATCAAGCACAGAGGATTTAAAAAATGAACACGGGGAAAACACACCTGGCCGTCGCGGGCACGCGCCGCGCCTTGCTCAAGGCCGCGGGCGCCCTGCCCTTGGTGGCGGGCGCGCTGGGGCTGACGCTCGGCGCCAGCGCCATGGCCGACGAAGACATCGCCAAGTTTCCGAGCCGCCCGGTCACCCTGATCGTGCCCTTCCCGGCGGGCGGCGCCACCGACATCACCGCACGGCTCGTGGCCGAAGGGCTGTCCAGGAAATGGGGGCAATCCGTCATCGTCGAGAACCGGCCTGGCGCGGGCGGCAACCTGGGCTCTGAATACGTGGCGCGGGCCAAGCCCGACGGCTACACCCTGGTGCTCGGCGTCACGGGATCGCACGGCATCAACACGTCGCTGTACAAGAACATGCGCTTTGATCCGCGCAAGGACTTCGAGCCCATCACCCAGGCCACGCTCTACCCCAACGCCATCGTCGTGGGCAACGACGTGCCGGCCAAGAACCTGACCGAACTGATCGCCTTGATCAAGAAAGACGGCAACCAGTATTCGTATGGGTCCGACGGCAATGGCACCGCCTCGCACCTGGGCATGGAACTGCTGAAGAATCAGGGCGGCTTCACGCTGGCCCACGTGCCCTACCGCGGCAGCGCGCCGATGATCACCGACCTGCTGGGCGGCCAGATCCAGGTCGGCATCACGGGCCTGCCCGCCGTGCAGCCGTATGCCAAGAGCGGCAAGCTCAAGGTGATTGCCGTCACCACCGCGCAGCGCTTCCCGATCGCGCCCGACTACCCCACGGTGGCCGAGCAAGGATTTCCCGGCTATGACGCGCCGCCCTGGTCGGGCTTCTTTGCGCCCAAGGGCACGCCCAAACCTCTGATCGACAAGATCTCGGCCGACATGCGCGCGGTGATGGCGGACCCGACGGCCAAGGAAAAGATGAACGCCGCCGGCAGCGAGTTCACGCCGTCCACGCCCGAGGAATTCCGCGCCTTCGTCGACCACGAAGTCACCAAGTGGGCGCAGGCCGTGAAGATCTCGGGCGCGCGCATCGACTGAAGCCGGCCCGGCGTCAGCGCAGCACCAGCGCGCGGACGTCGGACAGTATGCGGGCCGCGAGGGCCTCGTCACCCACCGCCCGGGCCAGGCTGACCGCGCCCACGATGGCCGTGAAAATGGCGGCGGCGCGGTCGGTTGCCTGCGCCCCGCCGCCCAGCGCAGCGGCAAATTGCGCCACGTTCTGCTCGAACTGCCGCGCAATCACCGCCTGCACGGGCGCCCCCGCGTGCCGCCCTTCGCCGGCCAGCGCACACACGCCGCAGCCGGCGCTGGGGTTGCGCACATGCTCGGGGTCCAGCCACACATCGACCAGGACTTGCAACGAGGGCACCCGCCCGCCCTCGAACAGGCGGTCCAGCTTGGACTGCCCCGCCTGCATCGAACGGGTCGCGGCTTCGGCCAGCAAGGCGTCGCGCGACTCGAAGTGCGCGTAGAACGCGCCCTTGGTCAGGCCAGCCGCCTTCATGACGTCGCCTACCGATACGCTGTCCAGCCCGTGCTCGCACAACTGCCGCGAGGCGGCTTCGAGAATCCTGTCCCGGCTGGCCTTTTTATCTGCTTGTGAATGTCCCATGAATCCGTAATGGTGATTGGCGCCGGCCGCCTGCGCCATCGGCCGGCGCCCGCCCTGCCTACACTGTCTCGGCAAAAGCCGGCAGCCGCATGGCGCGTTGCGCCAGGCCATTCAGCCCGGGGTAGGCCCTGGCGTTCACGACGTCCGGCAATACGGCCAGCGCCGCAGTCTGATAGACGATAACAGCAAAGATATCGGCCTGAGACAGCGCGCCGCCGACCAGCCAACCCTTGCCCACGGCCGCTTCGATCATCCCCAGTCCGGTGGTGGCCTGCGCAGTCCAGAGTGTCTTGAGGTCATCCAGTTGCGCGGCCGGCGGGCGCAGCGACTCGTCATACAGATTGCCCAGCTTGCCGTAGATGGCGTTGGCAATGCCGATATGGTGCAACGCGTCGTGCCGCAGGGCGCCCGCCGGAGCCAGCAAGGCGCGCTCGGGCCCAACCAGTTCGTGCAGGTAGTCGATGATGTTGGAGCTGTCGTACAAGGTGCGGCCGTCGTCCAGCACCAGCGCGGGCACCTTGCCCATCGGGCTGAATGCGCGCACCTGGTCACGTTGCAGGTAGGCATGCAGGGGCACGTGTTCGAACGGCATGCCCAGCAGTTTCAGGGTGATGCCCACGCGGCGGGTGGGACCAGAGAACCAGGGACCAACGAGCTTCATCATCAGAAGGTCTCCTTGTAGGGACGCAGGTCCAGCTCGTGCGTCCACGCCGTCCGGTCCTGCTGATGCAGATACCAGAAGGCATCGGCAATGGCCGCGATATCGAGCAGCCCGTCTTCGCCACGCGCCCGGGCCATGTCGGCAAAGCGCGTCTTCACGCGTTCGCCATTGATGCCGCCGTCGATCACCACGTGCGCCACGTGCACGCCCAGCGGTCCGAATTCGCGCGCCATGCTCTGGGCCAGCATGCGCAGGCCCGCCTTGCTGGCCGCGAAGTGCGCATACTTCGGCATGCCGCGCAGCGCGCCCGTCGCACCGCTGAACAGGATCGATCCGCGTCCCAGCGGCACAAAGCGCCGCGCCGCCTCGCGCCCCACCAGGAATCCGCCAAAGCAGTTCAGGCGCCAGAAGGCCTCGAACGTGGCCGCCTCCATCGTCAACAGATCCAGCGGCTGGTTGTTGCCTGCGTTGTAGGCCACCAGGTCGGCCGGCCCGCCGTCGGCGTCGTCGGCCATGGCCTGGTCGAACACACTGCGCACATCGTCTTCGCGCGTCACGTCCATCACGACGGCGCGGGCGCTGCCGCCGCTGCCGCGAATCGACTGCACCACTCGTTCCAGCTTGTCTGCGGTGCGCCCGGCCACCAGCACATGCCGGCCCGCCGCCGCAAAGCGCCGTGCCAGCGCCGCGCCCAGCCCCTGTTCCGCCCCCACACCCAGCACGATCGCCTTGCCCGGCAATGTCTGACTTTCCATCATCCGCACTCCTGAAGTGACTACCCGTCGCACGGCAATCTGCCGTACGATCGTACTTCTAAATATAGTACGACCGTACTACAGAGTGTCAAGCGTGTGAGAGGCGTTCGTGGTCGACTGCAAGCTTGTATACAATCGCGCCCCTGGGAAACCACCACGCTTTATCGGGGTATTCCCCTAGACGGAACGAGAATCGTCTAGTCTCTGGCCAGCCTGCCCTCATTCCAAGCTGCAGCGACACCCCACGCCGGCCCGGTCGGCGTTTGATCCACTTTTGCCCGATTGCCTGATCCCGGCGCATGTTCCCAGACGCCCGGGCGGCCTTTCGCGTGCTTGACCGCCACGGAGGTGCCCACCCCTGTCTACCTGTAAGTCCCCATAAGAAAAAAATAATCCTTTGAACCAAAAGGTCTCTAACCCATGAGAAAGTTCCTCAAAATCGTGGGCAGCCTGGCTGCATTGCTGGTCATTGCGGCGGCGCTGTTTCTTTATTGGCCGCTGCACCAGCGGTCAGTCCCGGCAGCCGAGAACGACAAGCCGGTCGACGCCGTGCTCGTCGGCGGCGGCATCATGAGCGTGACGCTGGCCACCTATCTGCAGGAATTGCAGCCGGACTGGCACGTCGAGCTCTTCGAACGCCTGGACGGCGTGGCACTGGAAAGCTCCAATGGCTGGAACAATGCGGGTACCGGCCACTCGGGCTTTGCCGAACTGAACTACACCCCCGAAATGCCCGATGGCTCGGTCGACATCAAGCGCGCCATCAACATTGCCGAACAGTTCGAGATCTCGCGCCAGTTCTGGGCGCATCAGGTCAAGGCCGGCCGCCTGGGCCAGCCCTCGGACTTCATCAATCCCACGGGCCACATGAGCTTCGTGTGGGGCGATGACCGCATCGAATACCTGCGCAAGCGCCGCGACGCGCTGGTCAAGAGCCCGCTGTTCTACGGCATGCAATATTCCACCGACGCCGCCCAGATCAAGCAATGGGCGCCGCTGTTGATGGAAGGCCGCGACCCCAACCAGAAGGTTGCCGCCACCTACATGCCGCTGGGCACCGACGTGAACTTCGGCGTCATCACCAACCAGCTCACCCAGGGCCTGCAGCGCAACCCCAACTTCAAGCTGCAGCTGCAGCATGAAGTCACCGCCCTGCGCCAGAACGACGACAAGACCTGGAACGTCACGGTCAAGGACCTGAAGACCAACCAGGAACGCACCACCAAGGCGCGCTTTGTCTTCATCGGCGCCGGCGGCGCTTCGCTGAAGGTGCTGCAGATGTCGGGCATTCCCGAATCGAAGAACTACGCCGGCTTCCCGGTGGGCGGCCAGTTCCTGGCGTTTGACGCGTCGTCCATCGCCGGACGCCACGACGTCAAGGCCTACGGCATGGCCGACACGGATTCCCCGCCGATGTCGGTGCCCCACCTGGACGCGCGCAAGCTCGACGGCAAGCCGGTGGTGCTGTTCGGCCCGTTCGCGCTGGCCACGACCAAGTTCCTGAAGGAAGGCTCGGCGTTCGACCTGTTCTCGTCGGTGAACCACAACAACGTCACCAGTATGGTCGACGTCGGGCTGGAAAATCTGGACCTGGTGAAGTACCTGGTCAACCAGGCCCGCCTGACGGACGAAGACCGCCACGCCCAGCTGCTGAAGTATTTCCCGCAGGCCAAGCGTGAAGACTGGCGCCTGGTGACGGCCGGCGAACGCGTGCAGGTCATCAAGCGCGATCCGGAAAAGGGCCCGATCCTGCAGTTCGGCACCGAAGTGGTGACCGACAAGGACAACACCATTGCCGCGCTGCTGGGTGCTTCGCCCGGCGCATCGACCTCGCCCCCCATCATGCTGAATCTGTTGGCCAAGGCCTTCCCGCAGCAGATGGAAGCCGGCTGGAAGACGCGCCTGAAGGAGATCATCCCGTCGTATGGCCAGAAGCTGAATGACAGCCCCGCGCTGACCAACCAGATTCGCGCCATGACCAGCCAGACGCTGCACCTGCCGTACGTGGAAGTGCCGGTGACGGACAGCGCCGCAGCCAATACGGCCGTGCCGGCGGTGAACCCGCCCGCTGCGCCCAAGCCGGCCGCGCCGGCCGCCGCGCAACCGGCCCGCAACGCCAACACCGAGATGCAGGCCCTGTAAGCCTACAGGCACTGTTTCCCTGGAAAGCCTCGGGGGGAAGCCGGCATGCGCCGGCTTCCCCCCGATTTTTTTGGCGGCGGCGGCGGTCAGGTGCCGTCCGGCTTGAACCCCATGGCCTTCATGGCCGCCCCCAGCGCCTGCGGCCGGTAGTCGTCCCAGGGCGTATCGCCGACGTCCAGCCGGGTGTGGATGTTGGCGACCGTCCATTTGTCGCTGGCGGGCACATCGCCCAGCTCGTCCCAGGCCAGCGGCACCGAGACGCCCATGCCCGGCCGCGCGCGGGCCGACCAGGCCGCCACCGTGGTCGCGCCGAAGCCATTGCGCAGGTAGTCGGCAAAGATCTTGCCGACGCGATTCTTCGGGCCGCTCTTGGCCACGAACAGCTGGGGCAGCGTCTTGGCCAGGTGCTGCACGATGGCCTGCGAAAACGCCTTGACCGTATCCCAGTCGTACTGCCGGCGCAGCGGCACGACGATGTGCAGGCCCTTGCCGCCGCTGGTCTTGAGCCAGCTTTGCAGGCCGATCTCGTCCAGCATCACGTGCAGCAGATGGGTGGCGCGCTGCACCGATTTCCAGGGCACGCCTTCGCCGGGGTCCAGGTCGAACAGCATGCGGTCCGGCTTGTCGATGGCCGTCTTGATCGCGTTCCAGGTATGGAATTCCACCACGTTCATCTGCACGGCGGACAGCACCGCCCGCGCGGTGGGCACTTCCACCAGCGGCGCATGGCCGGGGTCCAGCGATTGGGGCAGCGCACGCACGCCGGGCATCGGCGCTTCCAGGTGCTTCTGGAAGAACCGTTCGCCTTCGATGCCGTCCGGGGCGCGCAGGAAAGACACCGGGCGCGCCTTCAGGTGGCGCAGCAACAGCGGCGCGACCAGCGCGTAGTAGCGCGCCAGGTCCAGCTTGGTCAGGCCGGTGGACGCGTCGATGATGCGTTCGGGATGGGTCAGCTTGCCGGCTGTGGCCTTGCCGGATCGCTTGGCGGGCGCCGTTTTCGCGGCCTTAGCCCGGGCAGGCTTGCCGGCCGTACGATCGGCTTTCACAGCGGTTGCGCTCACGGGTGTCTCCTTGGTGATGGCGCGCGCCGGTTTGTCCTTGCGCAGGCCCTGGAAGACCGGATGCCGCACATGGCCCGCGCCGGTCCATTCGCTGAACGACACTTCGGCCACGAGCTGGGGCTTGACCCAATGCGTATCGCGGCCGCTGCCCGGCACGTGGGCGGCGGGCTTGGCGGTTTCCAACCGGGCCAGGCGTTGTTGCAGCGCGGCCAGGCCCGAGTCGTCGAAACCCGTGCCGACCTTGCCGGCGTAGACCAAGGCCCCGTCGTCGCCGTGATAGGCCAGCAGCAAGGCGCCCAGCCCGACGCGCGCCCCCTTGGGGTCGGTGTAGCCGATGACGACGAATTCCTGGCGGCGGCCGCACTTGAGCTTGATCCAGCTGTCGCTGCGCCGCGAGACATACGTCGATGACAGGCGCTTGGCGATGATGCCTTCCAGGCCCATCTTGCAGGCCGACGCCACCAGGTCCGCCGGTGCGGCGTCAAACGCCTCACTGAAGCGCAAGGCATCGTCATCGACCGCATCCATCACTTGCGCCAGCAAGCCGCGGCGCACGCGCAGCGGCTCCTGGCGCAGGTCGCGGCCCGCCACATACGGCAGGTCGAACGCGTAGAACACGATGCCGCCCGTGCGTTCGCCGTCGAAGGCATTTTGCAGCGTCTGGAAGCTGGGCGCGCCGTTATCGCCCAGCATCACGATTTCGCCGTCGATCCAGGCGTTCTGCACGGGCAGCCGGCTGAAGGCCTGCACCAGGTGCGGCAGCCTGGGGCCCCAGTCGTGGCCATTGCGGGTGTACAGCTTGACGTCGCCATCGTCCACGCGGGCCAGCAGCCGGTAGCCGTCGAACTTCATTTCGTACAGCCAGTCGGGCGCGGCATCGGGCACGCCTTCGACCAGGGTGGCCAATTGCGGCTTGAGCGTCTTGGGGCAGTCGGCCGCCTCGCCTGGCAGGCGGGGCGCGGTGGCTGATGCGCGCTTCGATGCAGGCGCCTTGCGCAGCGGCACCACGCTGTCGGGCTGTTCGTCCACGACACTGAACGCGTCGGCATCGCGCGCATAGTCATCCCGGTCTTTCACCAGCAGCCACGGCGGCTGCTTGTCCGAGTCCTTGCCCTTCATGCGGATCAAGGCCCAGCGCCCGCGCAGCTTCACGCCGTGCAGGTCGAACTTGAGATGCCCGCGCCGATAGCCATCTGCCGGGTCACCCACCGGCGCCCAGGTGCCCTCGTCCCAGATGATGACCTTGCCCGCGCCATACTGGCCCTTGGGAATCTGGCCTTCGAACTGGTTGTAGGCGATGGGGTGGTCTTCGACCTGCACCGCCATGCGCTTGACGGCAGGGTCAAAGCTGGGGCCCTTGGGCACGGCCCAGCTTTTCATGGCGCCATCCAGTTCCAGCCGGAAATCGTAGTGCAGGTGGCTGGCCCAATGCTTCTGGACGACAAAGGCGCGCGCCGCCTCGTTCGCCTCGCCGCCTTCCGCGGGTTCCGCGGTGACGTCGAAATTGCGCTTGGCGCGGTACTTGGCAAGGGTGTCGGTGCCCGCCATCGTCAAGCCGCCTTGCGCGTCCTGGGTGCGGACTTCGCGGCGGATTTTGTGGCTGCCTTGGATGTCGTCTTAGTGGCCGACTTAGTAGCCGTCTTAGTGGCCGTCTTAGTGGCCGTCTTAGTAGCCATGTTGGCGGCCGTGTTGGTGGACGTTTTACGCGCCGCCGTTTTCGCGCTCTTTGACGCCGCCTTTCGGCCCGATTTTGCCGGCGCGTCCTGCGCCGACTTGCCGCCCGATTTCCCCTTCAGGCTGCGCTGCAGCAGCTCCGTCAAGTCGATCACGTTATCCGCATAGGCCGGCGATTCTTCCTGAGGCTCGACCACCGTTTCCGTCTTGCCGGCCTTCACTTTCTTGGCCACCAACCCCATCACCGCGGACTTGAACTCGTCCTTGTATTGTTCGGGGTCCCAGGCGCCGGACATGTCGTCCACCAGCATCCGCGCCATCTTCAACTCGCTGGCGCTGGGCGTGGTGGCCTTGGCGCCGGCCTTGGGCAGGTCCAGCTCGTCGGTGGACTTGACGTCGTCGCCCCAACGCATCAGGTTCAGCACCAGCGCATCGCCCAGCGGAATCAGCGCGGCCAGGTGCTGCTTGGTCTGGATGACCACCTTGGCGATGCCGATCTTGCCCGACTTGGCCAAGGTGTCGCGCAGCAAGGCATACACCTTCTGCCCCTTGTTGATCGGCGCCACGTAATAAGGCCGTTCCAGGTACACGAACGACACGTCGGCGGCATCGACGAACTGCTGGATCTCGATGGTCTGGGTCGTGCGCGGATAGGCATCGGCGATCTCTTCGGGCGAAATCACGACATATTGGCCGTCTTCGTACTCCACGCCCTTGACGATGTTGTCCTTGTCGATTTCCTTGCCGGTGCGCTTGTTGATGCGCTTGTAGCCGACCGGGTCCATCGACCGCTTGTCCAGCCAGTCGAAGTCCACGCCGGATTCGGTGCTGGCCGTGTGCAGGCCGACCGGAATATGCACCAGCCCGAACGAAATCGCCCCTTTCCAGATGGTTCGCGTCGCCATGATGCCGCTCCTTTCAAAAGCGTCTGTCTGCCAGCATATATCGTTCCCGAAGGGCGTTGGCAACGCCCGGCGCAGGCAAGCCACCTGTCGCGGCGCCCTGCCGCCCACGGTTCGCTTCGAGCGTTCCGGACTGGTTTCAACTGTCATGATTTGCCACACGGCCCGGCGCGGGATGCGGTTCAATCCGATCCTACCTCTCCAGCCTAGGCCCCGACATGGCGACCGTCACCCGCGCGGCATTTCTCAAGTTGCTGACCCAGCACCTGATTCCCGTCCTGAAAACCGAAGGCTTCGAAGGCACGGGCCAGACTCTGCGCCGCATCCGCGGCCCGATCATCCATGTCTTCAACGTCCAGGGCGCCAGCGGCGGCAAGGCCTGCTACCTGAACCTGGGTGCACACTACGATTTCCTGCCCTGCGAAGGCGGCGCCTTCGTGCCGCCGGCCGAGATCGAGGAATCGCACTGTGTGTTCCGCGACCGCATCGATCCGCCGCCGGGCGAAGCCTATGGCTGGGCCTACGGCGCGGACCTGGCGCAGGCCGAAGAAAACGTCGAGTTCATCGTCAGCGAATGGGCCCGTGTGGGCCATGCGTTTTTCGCGCAGCACGACAGCTATCCGGCCAGTTGCGAACGGCTGGTGCAAGGCACCGATCCCGATTCCATCCACCCCGCCAAGACCCTGATCTACGCGCGCATCGCCCAGCATCTGGGCGACACCGCGCGAGCGCACGCCTTCATCCAGTCCGGCCTGGCCCGCGCGCCCGCCGCCGCCACCTCGCTCAAGGCCAAACTGGAAGCCGCGCTGGCGGGCTGATCGACACCGCTTGCTGGCTTGGCTAGACTATCAGCCCCAACAAATCGTTTTGATCCGCCATGGCCGACCTCACCATCGACCGCAGCCTGGTCGACCGGTCCGATGGCCCCACCCTGTTCGTGGTGGCCGGCCGCTGCGAAGACACCGACTTTGCCACCGATCCCCACCAGCATTCCCGCGGCCAGCTGTTTGGCTCGCTGCAGGGCCTGCTGTCGGTCGGGCTGGACAGCGGCGTCTGGGTCGTGCCGGCCATCCACGCCGTCTGGCTGCCGCCGCGCCAGGCCCACTGGGCCCGTTCGCACGGCCCGTTCCACGGCTGGAGCGCCTTCGTCACCGAAGCCCTGTGCGCCGACCTGCCGGCCCAGCCCTGCACGCTGCGCGTGTCGGGCTTGCTTCGCGAAGCCGTGCTGCGCGCCAGCACCTGGCCCCTGGTCCCCCTGGCCGGCGCCCACCAACACCTGGCCGCGGTCATCCTCGATGAAATCCGCCACCTGCCCGTGGAAAGCCTGGGCCTGCCCATGCCGCAGGAACCGCGGCTGCAACGCATCGCCCGCGCGCTGATCGACGACCCGTCCGACGCGCGCGACCTGGAGCAATGGGCCGATTGGGGCGCGGTCAGTTCGCGCACCCTGAGCCGACGCTTCGTCACGGAAACCGGCTTCAACTTCTCGACCTGGCGGCAACGCGCCCGCCTGCTGCGCGCGCTGGAACGGCTGGCCGACGGCGCCCAGGTCACCACCATCGCGCTGGAACTGGGCTATTCCACCCCCACGGCCTTCATCAACCTGTTTCGCCGCGCGTTCGGAGAGACGCCAGCGGTGTATCGGGAACGGTTGGTGAGATAGGCGCCCCCAGCTAGGCGCCCCCCATCCACTCCCTGCCGAGCCGGGTCGCGGCGTCCTCGTCATCCACGAACCCCACCTTGAAGCCGAACGCCTTGCTGGCCCCCGCCGCCGCCAGGCGCATCGGCGCCGGGGTCGGCTTGCCGCGCTCCAGCACGATCATGCCGCGGCACAGGCTGCGCATCTGCTCCTTCACCCGCTTGAAGAACAGCGCTTTCTCGCGGCGTTCCTCCACGGTTTCATCGTGGTGGTCGTCGGGGGAATGATCCATCACCAGCACGAACGGCCGGCCCTGGTCGAGCAAGCGCTGCAACTGCTGCTCGACAGGAGTATCCGATTCCCCCTGGGACCGGAGAAACATCAGGGGAGCGCGCGATTCATCAATCAACATGGCCGCAAATTCCAGGTAAGAGAACGAGTGGCGCCGGCCGCGCCACGCTGCATTGCGCCGGTCGGTCCGCCATATGTGAAGCATCTCACCGGCAGGCCTCGGCCGCGCTCACGCACCCGCCAAGTGATAGCGGTCAGCCGCCAATCGGCGCTGTCCTCCCCCGGCGCAGGCATAATGGCATCGCTACGCCTTGCCGCGCACTTGATCGACAGGGCGACTGCGGCCCGTCCCCAAACGCCCAGCCCTCGTCCGCCATGCGCCTGATTCAGAGCTTTCCCCGTGCCGTCGCCGCTGCGTTGTTCGGCTGGGTATCTCTACTGCCCATCGCCCCCGCGGCAGCACAATCGCTGACGCCCGAACAGATCGGGCAGCTCTACCTCGATTACGTCATCCACGACGACATGAACAGCGCGCGCCAACTGGATGCCTACACGAAGCGCTTCTATCCCGACAAGCTGCCCATCCGCGTCGAGGTCTTGCGCAACGTGGAAAACATGCGGGAAGGCGCGTACCGACGCACGGCGGAAATTCGGGTGAAAGCGCTGCTGAATGCCACCGAGCCACAGGCGCTGAAGGAACGGTTGATCGAGGCCCTGCGTCTACAGCGGGCACTCGTTTCACAATCAAGCTGCAAGGTCCTTTCCAAGACGATCAAGCCCAATGCTGCGCTGCCCGGACAAAAAACGGCGACCGTCCGCTACGAATGCGTCATTGCCGACATCCGCTATTCGCTTGACGATGCGCTGGCCTCGCTGCCGCCCCATGACGAGGCCGGCCTGCGCGACGCGGTGAACGCCTTTCTCGACGCCGCGCACCATCCGCAAGGCGTCAAGACGGTGACCGGTAGCCAGGAGCTTTACGGTGGACGAGAGAACGGCCCCTGGGACAACGGGGGTGGCCAGGAATGGATCGCGCCGATCCTTGCGGGCTTTCGTCCGTAGCCACCGAGCAGTACTCAGCGCCCGCGACGATTGAATCAACTGGGTGGCTGCACTGCCTCGTATCACGGATCATATTTAAGCTCTTGTATTCCTCAAGCTGATCTTCTTCCTGATACGTTGCCGACCCGCACCCAGCTCATAACGAAGAATATCTTGTAGGCAGTTGAGCTTAGGCTTGAACAGCGCGGCCATCTCGTCACTCCGACCTAACAATATTGCCACGCAGACCAACTTTTCAAATGCCACGCTTTTTCCCGCCTCCAAGTTGGACACCGTATTCACGGAAATTCCAGCACGTGCAGCAACATCGGCTTGGGTCCATTGTTGGGCCAAACGCTCTTTGCGCAAGCGTTCACACAACATTTGGACGAGCTCACGAGAAGTATGGAAGCCTAAATCCATGATTTGAAGAGTTAACTCTGTAAGTCCAACATAACCCTCAATACTCTGGACTTAAACCGGTGAAAGATAAACCCCTTGCCGCGAGCATTTGGCAAGACTGAGCGCCCCCTACCCTGCCCCCAACCGCTCCCGAATCAACCCCAGCAACGACTGCCCCGCCGGTGACAGGCTCACGTCGTGACGCCTGACCAGGTAGATATCTCGGACGATATCCGGTCCGCCCACCGGCACCGATTGCAAGCCATAGCCCGCCGCGTCGAACAGGCCGGGCATCACCGCCACGAAATCCCCCGTCTGCACCAGGCCGACCATGGTGGCCAGCTGATCGACCTCGATCTTCCAGGGCAAGGCAATGCCGCTGGCGTGCAGCACGCTGTCGATCTGCAAGCGCGTCGAGCTCAAGGGGTGCAGGCCGACCACGGGCAAGGCGGACACCTGCGTCCACGTCAGCGTGCGGCGCCTCGGGCGCAGCGCCGAGCCTTTGGCGTACACGAGGTTGTAGCCATAGACCGCGGCCTTCTCGATCACCAGCGATTGCGGAAACGACACCACCGTCGTCACGCCGAATTCGACCTCGCCGTCTTCCACCAGCTTGGCCACGACGGTGGCATTGGCATCGCGGATCGACAGGTAGGTGTGCGGGTGCGCGGCGTAGAACGCGGGCAACACCTTGGGAAACACGGAATACCCGACTGACGCCACCGTGCCTACCGCCAGGTTGCCGCCCTGCCCCAGCGCCGCGCGTGACGCTTCCAGCAAGCAGGCATCCAGGCGGCTGACGGCGGGCAGCACGCGTTCATAAAGGGTGCGGCCAATGGGGGTGACCACGACGCGGCGCGTGGTGCGTTCGAACAGCTTGCCGCCGATACGGTCTTCCAGCTTGGCCACGCGCCGACTGAGCGCGGACGTGGTGATGCACAGCTGCGAGGCCGCTGCCGTGTACTGGCCGGCGCGCACCAGGGTGCAGAACGCGCGCAGATCCTCGATGTCGTAATTGATTCCCATAAGTCAATAATCTTTGATTTTTATTCGATTGACGTAACTATAGGCCGAATCGCAAGCTACGCCCGTCATCAAAACCGGACCTGTCATGCCTTGCGAAGCGATCCGCCTGAAATCCGTGGGCTCATTTTTTGTCGGCGGCCAGACCGCCACCGTGACGGGGTTGCCCGTCGAACAGCGCAGCATGGTGCTGAACGGCCATCCCCGTGAGGTCGACCCGAACGGCGAACAGGTCTACGGCCAGATGTATGTGCAGGCCTTCCGGCTGGCGCAGCCGCGCCACCCGCATCCGGTGCTGCTGTGGCACGGCGGCGGCATGACCGGCTGCACCTGGGAAGACACGCCGGACGGCCGGCCGGGCTGGCTGATGCGCTTTCTGCAGGCGGGGTACGACGTGCTGGTCAGCGACGCAGTCGAGCGCGGCCGTTCGTCCTGGGCGCGATACCCGGAGGTCTACGGCGAAGCGCCGGTGTTTCGCACCAAGCGCGAAGCCTGGCTGACCTTTCGCCTGGGCCCCAGCTACGAACCCGCGCCTGCGCCGCGCCATCCCTTTCCCGGGCAGCAATTTCCCTGCGACAGCTTCGACCGCTTCGCCAAGCAGTGGGTGCCGCGTTGGCCGGGCCACGAAGCGATGATCCTGGCCGCCTACGAGGCGCTGGTCGATCAGGTTGGCCCCTGCCACCTGGTGGCGCACAGCCAGGGCGCCGGGTTCGCCGCCGAGATTGCCCGGCGCCGGCCGCGCCTGGTGCAGTCGGTGGTGGGCGTAGAGCCCGGCGGCATGCCCGCGCCCAGCCCGGCCGGCCCGCTGCCGCGCCATCTGCATGTGTGGGGCGACTTCATTGAAGCGTCCGGCTCGCACTGGATCAACTACCGACGCCAGGCCGACGCCTACCTGGACAGCATCCGCGCCACCACGCCGGTCAGCGTGATCGACCTGCCCGCCGAGGGCGTGCGCGGCAATTCGCACCTGCCCATGATGGACCGCAACAGCGACGACGTGTTCGAGCGCGTCCGGGCGTGGCTGGAATCCTCAAACCCACGACCCGGCGCATAGCGCCCCATAACGACAAAACCCATAACGACCACCCATAACAACACCCCAAGGAGACAACCATGAACCCCTTCACGCTGCCCGCGCTGGCGCTGGCCCTTGCCATCGGCGCGGCCCCCGCCGCCGCGCAGACCTACCCCACCCAACCCATCAAGCTGATCGTGGGCTACGCCCCCGGCGGCTCGGTAGACGCCTTTGCCCGCCTCGTCGCGCCCAAGCTCGGCCAGGAACTGGGCCAGACCATCGTCATCGAGAACATCGCCGGCGCAGGCGGCATCATCGGCGTCACGCGCGCCGTCCATGCCAAGCCGGACGGCTACACCGTGCTGATGGGCATCGTGTCGGACGTGGTGATCGCACCGCAGGTGCAGGCCTCCGCCAAGTACACCTATCGCGACCTGCAGGCCGTGGCGCCGCTGGGCACCAGCGGCCTGGCCGTGGTGGCCAACCCCAAGCTGGGCGTGCGCTCGTTCGACGACCTGATCCGGCGCGCCCGCGCCGAACCCGGCCGGCTGACCTACGGCGCCACTGGGGTCGGCTCGCTGCCAAGCATCGCGATGGAAAGCCTGAAGAAGATGACCGGCACCGAGATCACCTTCATTCCGTATGCCAGCGCCTCGAAGATCGCCACCGACGTCATCGGCGGCACGGTCGACCTGGCGGTGTCCGGCCTGCCCGCCCTGCTGGAACTGGTCAAGAGCGGCCGCGTGACACCGGTAGGCGTGATGAGCCGCGACCGCGACATCGGCAACCCGGACATGGCCTCGGCCGGGGAAACCGCGGCCTTGAAGGGCATGGACTTCTATTTCTGGACCGGCCTGTTCGCCCCCGCCGGCACGCCAGCCCCGGTCGTGGACACCCTGAACCAGGCCTTTGCCCGAGTGATGGCGCAGCCGGATGTGCAGGCGCGCTTCCAGGAGCTGGGCGTGAAGGTCAGCGCCCCTGCCAGCCCGGCCGAATTCACCCGCTTTGTCGAGGCGAGCGACACGCAGTGGCGTGAGGCCATCGCGAACGCGGGCATTGCCCGCCAATAGGCCGGCGCGGGCGGCCCGGCCGGGCCGCCCCTCGGCGCCCGGCGGCGCAATGACCGTTGTCGCATCACCAGCCCGCCCCAAAAGTGGCTATACGAAATAACCCGGATTGGCTATTTTTGACCGATCCAATTCTCTTTACGATGGCTCGCATCCCAGTCAACCTCGAGCACATCCATGCCAGAACTGACCCCGGCGCTCCGGCAGCGCATCATCCAAGCCGTGGACGCGGGCTTTGCGGCCCAGACCGAACTGACCGCGCAATTGGTGCGCCTGCCGTCGCAGCGCGGTGAAGAAGCCACCGCGCAGGACTTCATGGCGGCGCGCTATGCCGAACGCGGCTACGGCGTGGACCGCTGGAAGATCGACGTCGATGCCATTGCCCACCTGCCGGGCTTTTCGCCGGTGGCGGTGTCCTACGACAATGCCTACAACGTGGTCGGCGCGCACCGCGCCCGCAGCCTGAAAGGCCGTTCGCTGATCCTGAATGGCCACATCGACGTGGTGCCGGTCGGCCCGCTGTCTCAATGGAGCCGCGATCCGTACGACCCCGCCATCGTCGATGGCTGGATGCACGGTCGCGGCGCGGGCGACATGAAGTCGGGCCTGGTCGCCTGCCTGTCGGCCATGGACGCCCTGGCCAGCCTGGGCATGGCCCCCGCGGGCGACGTGTTCCTGCAATCGGTGGTGGAAGAAGAATGCACCGGCAACGGCGCGCTGGCCTGCCTGGCGCGCGGCTACCGGGCTGATGCGGCCTTCATTCCCGAACCGCTCTTGCCCATGCTGATGCGCGCGCAGGTCGGGCCGATGTGGTTCCAGGTGCAGGTCGAAGGCGACCCTCAGCATGCGTCGGCCGCGTTCACCGGCGCGGGCGCCAATGCCATCCAGAAGGCCATCTTCCTGATCCAGGCGCTGGACGAACTGGAAGCGCGCTGGAACGGCCGCAAATGCGACCACCGCCATTTCTGCGACCACCCGCACCCCATCCGCTTCAACCTGGGCAAGATCGCGGGCGGCGACTGGCCGTCCAGCGTGCCGGCCTGGTGCACCTTCGACATGCGGGTGGCGGTGTATCCCGGCCAGAGCCTGGAAGAGGCGCGCGCCGAGATCGAAGCCTTCGTGGCGCAGGCCGCCGCGCGCGACCCGTTCCTGGCCAAGCATCCGCCCAAGGTCATCTACCACGGCTTCATGGCCGAAGGCTACGAGCTGAAGGATTCCGACGACGTCGAAGCCGCGCTGCGCAGCGCCCACGAGCAGGTGTTTGGCGAGCCGCTGCGCGAGTACGCCACGTCCGCCGCCACCGACGCGCGCTTCTACGGCCTGTATGCCGACACGCCGGCCATCGTCTACGGCCCGGAATGCCGCATGCCGCACGGTTACGACGAAGCGGTCAACCTGGAATCGGTGCGCAAGGTCACCCAGACCATCGCGCTGTTCATCGCCGAATGGTGCGGACTGGAAGAGCGCCAGGCATGAACCGCAGCACCCGCCCCAGCGCCGGCCAGGCGCTGTTCGCCGCCGAGCCCCCGAAACTGACCCTGGCCGACGCCGAGGCCCTGGCCTTGTCGTGCTATGGGCTGACCGCCCGCGCCAGCATCCTGTCCAGCGAACGCGACCAGAATTTCCTGATCCAGTGCGCGGATGGCGCGGCCTTTGTGCTCAAGGCCACGCACCCCGCCGAAGATCCTGCCGTCACCGACTTTCATACCCAGGCGCAGCTGTGCCTGATGCAGGCCGGCGGCGAACCGCCGGTGCCGCGCCTGATTCCTGGCGTGGCCGGCGACTACGTGCATTGGCACGAGGACGAAGACGGCGCCCGCCGCGCCATCCGGCTGATCACCTATATCGATGGTGTGCCGCTGTACAAGGTGGCCCGCAGCCCCGCGCAGCACCAGGCGCTGGGCCGCGCGCTGGCGCAGTTCGATCTGGCGCTGGCCAATTTCAGCCACCCCATGGCCGACCACGAACTGCTGTGGGACCTGCAACACGCCGACCGCCTGGCCGACCTCTTGCCCCGCATTGCCGAACCCGAACGGCGCGCCCTGGCCGAACGCCACCTGGACCGCTTCATCCGCCACACCCAGCCGGCGCTTGAAGGCTTGCGGCGCCAGGTGATCCACAACGACCTGAATCCGTACAACGTGATGGTCGAACCGGCTCACCCCGAACGCATCGCCGCGTTGCTGGATTTTGGCGACATGGTGCGCGCGCCGCTGGTGCAGGACCTGGCCGTGGCCGGCGCCTATCTGCTGCAAGACGCGCCTGATCCGCTATCGCCCGCGCTGCGGCACTGCGTGGCCAGCTACCACCAGGCGCTGCCCCTGACCGACACCGAAATCGCCCTGCTGCCCGATCTGATCGCCGCGCGCCACCTCATCACGGTGGCGATCACCGGCTGGCGCGCCGAGCAGCATCCCGAAAACCGCCAATACATCCTGCGCAACAACGGCCAGGCCTGGACCGGCCTGGCGCGGCTGGACACGATGCCGCGGCAACAGGCCAGCGACATCCTGCTGGCCGCCAGCCTGACCCCGATGGAGAGTTTCACATGAGCCGAGACAAAGCCATGCTCAATGCCTTCGACCCCGCGGCCGCCGATGCGCTGCCCGAGGCCGAACGCGCCCTGATCGCCCGCCGCCAGCGCGTGCTGGGCCCGTCCTACCGCCTGTTCTACGACCAGCCCCTGCACATCGTGCGCGGCGAAGGCGTGTGGCTGATCGGCGCCGACGGCCAGCGCTACCTGGATGCCTACAACAACGTGGCGTCGGTCGGACACAGCCATCCGCGCGTGGTGCGGGCCATTGCCGAGCAGGCCGCCATCCTGAACACCCACACCCGCTACCTGCACGACGGCGTGCTGGACTACGCCGAACAACTGCTGGCGACCTTTCCCGAACCGCTGTCGCAGGTGATCTTCACCTGCACCGGCAGCGAGGCCAACGACCTGGCGCTGCGCGTGGCGCGCAGCCACACCGGCGGCACCGGCGTCATCGTCACGCAGCTGGCGTACCACGGCGTGACCTCGGCGGTGGCGGCCGTGTCGCCGTCGCTGGGCCAGGCCGTGCCGCTGGGCCTGGACACCCGCACCGTGGCCGCCCCCGACACCTACCGGCAGGACCCGGCGACATTGGGCGCCTGGTTCGCCGCCCAGGTGCAGGCCGCTATCGACGACATGCGCCGCCATGGCATCCGCCCGGCCGCGCTGCTGGTGGACACCCTCTTTTCCAGCGACGGCGTCTACAGCGACCCGGCAGGCTTTCTGGCGCCGGCGGTGCAGGCCATCCGCGACGCGGGCGGTCTGTTCATTGCCGATGAAGTGCAGGCGGGCTTTGCGCGCACGGGTTCGAAGATGTGGGGGTTTGAACGCCATGGGCTGGTGCCGGACCTGGTCACCATGGGCAAGCCCATGGGCAACGGCCACCCGATCGCGGCGATGGTGTCGCGCCCGGACATCATGGAACGCTTTGGCCGCGAGGCCCGTTACTTCAACACCTTCGGCGGCAACCCGGTGGCCTGCGCCGCCGCCCAGGCCACGCTGGCGGTGATTCAGGAAGAAGGCCTGCAGGCCAACGCCGCACGCACCGGGCAGTATCTGCGCGAGGGTTTCCGGGCGCTGGCCGAACGCCACCCGCTGATCGGCGACGTGCGCGGCGATGGCCTGTTCATCGGCGTGGAACTGGTGCGCGACCGCGCCGCCAAGACACCGGCCAAGGAAGAAACCCACCGCTTCGTCAACCTGATGCGTGAACGCCGCGTGCTGCTCAGCGCCACCGGCCTGCATGGCAACGTGCTCAAGCTGCGGCCGCAACTGCCCTTCGGGCAAGAGCATGCCGACCTGTTGCTGGCGGCAGCGGATGAGGTGCTGGGCGAACTGTAGGCGCGGCAGCGGCGCGTGTCGCGGCGGAAAGAATCCGCCACGATACGCGCCCCCGTGCGACGGCACGGGCGCAAACAGATCAACGCTTGCCGCGGCGTGCGGGCTTGACGTCCGTGGCGCGCGCCAACGCCCGCGCAAAGCGCATCACGCCATCATCGATGCGCTCGCACGGCACGCCGCCATACCCCAGCACCACGGCTGGCTGGCCATGGCGAGCGGCATCGGGCAGGTACGCCGGCTGCCCCAGCACGATGCCTTCTTCGCGAGCGGCATCCGCCAGCCGCGCCACCTGCACCTTGGGCTGCAACCGGGCATACACGTGCAGGCCGGCGCGCGCCTGCGACAGTTGCACCGCATCGCCCACGCGCGCGGCCAGCGCCTCGCGCAGCACCGCCTGGCGGCCGGCGTACTCGGTACGCAGGCGCTTGATGTTGTGCGAGAAATGCCCATCGCCCATGAAGTCGGCCAGCGCCGCCTGCAAGTGCAGCTGGCCCGGCCGGTAGATGCTGGCGGCCGCCTGCGAGAACGACGCCGCCACTTGCGGCGGCACCACCATGTAGCTCATGCGCAGGCCGGCGAACATGGTCTTGCTGAAGGTGCCCATGTAGATCACGCGGCCATCGGCGTCCAGCCCTTGCAGCGACGGAATCGGCGCGCCGTCGTAGCGGAATTCGCTGTCGTAGTCGTCTTCGATGACCCACAGCCCGCGCGCGCGCGCCGCCTGCAACAGTTCAAGCCGGCGCGCCAGCGGCATCACCACGCCGGTGGGGTACTGGTGCGACGGGCTGGTGATCAGCAGGCGGGCGCGGCGCGGCAGCTTGCTGGCGGCCAGGTCCAGCCCCTGCTCGTCCACCACCGCGGCATGGGCCCGCACGCCGGCCGCGCCCAGCACCGGCGGAAAGGCCCAGTGGCACGGGCTTTCGACCAGCGCGCTGTCGCCCCATTCGGTCAAGAGGCGCGCGCACAGGTCCACCGACTGGTGTGTGCCTGCGGTGACGATGACCTGTTCCGGTTCGCACACCACCGACCGCGCCAGGCGCAGGTAATTGGCAATCGCCAGCCGCAGCGGCATGAAGCCCGCGCCGTCCTTGGCGTAGCCGGACAGCGCCAGGTTGGACTTGCCCAGATGCCGCGACACCAGCCGGCGCCAGATATGAAACGGAAACAGGCTGGCATCGGCCACGCCCGGCACGAAGGCGCCGGTGTGCTGCGCCAGGCCGCCCGCGCCACCCGCGATGACTTCGCCGCGCGCCGACAGGCCGGGGCGATGGCGTTGCACGTGTTCGGGGGTTTCGGGCGGCAGCAGCGGCCGGTCCACGGTTTTTTCGACGAAGGTGCCGCTGCCGCCGCGCGCACTGAGGTAGTTTTCGGCGATCAGCCTTTCGTAAGCCAGCGTCACCGTGATGCGCGATATGCCCAGGTCGGTGGCCAGCGCGCGCGACGACGGCAGCCGTTGCCCCGCCACCAGCGTGTGGTCCAGCACGCCGCGCCGCACGATGTCGTAGATCTGCTTTTGCAGCGGCTCGTCGGACTCGCGCGACAGGGACCCGGCAAGCAGATCGGCGAGCAGGACTTCCTTCATGAAGTGGACCTATGTCTGAACGGATTGTGGCTATACAAGATATAGCCAGTAGTTGCTATCGTCAACGCCGTTATCAGACAGCGCGGCGCCGGTTCGGCGGCCGCGAAAAAACAAGGGGAATTCCTTCCATGAACGACTCCACAGGCCGCAAGCAGCCCGTCCGCGCCGCGGCCGCGGCTTTCTTCGGCACCATGATCGAGTGGTACGACTTTTACTGCTACGCCACGGCGGCCGCCCTGGTGTTCGGCGATGTGTTCTTCGCAACCAATGATCCCTTCATGGGCACGCTGGCTTCGCTGGGCACCTTTGCCATCGGCTTCTTTGCGCGGCCCGTCGGCGCGGTGCTGTTCGGCCACGTCGGCGATCGCTTTGGCCGCAAGCAGAGCCTGGTCATCACGCTGCTGCTGATGGGCGTGGCCACCACGCTGATCGGCCTGCTGCCCTCGTACCATTCCATCGGCCTGACGGCCGTTGTGCTGCTGGTGGCGCTGCGCCTGGTGCAGGGCATCGCGGTGGGCGGCGAATGGGGCGGCGCGGTGCTGATCGCCGCCGAACACGCGCCGCCCAAGTGGCGCACCTTCCTGGCGTCGGCGCCGCAATACGGCAGCCCCATCGGCCTGATCCTGGCCACCGGCGTGTTCCGCCTGGTGTCCGACCTGCCCAAGGAAGACTTCCTGTCCTGGGGCTGGCGCCTGCCGTTCATCATCAGCGGCGTACTGGTGCTGGTGGCCTTCATCATCCGCCGCGGCGTCAACGAAAGCCCGGAACTCGAAGCCCGCCTGAAGGCCCAGAAAAAGGAGACCACCGCGCCCATCCGCCTGGTACTGCGCGAACGCAAGCGCGCGCTGCTGCTGGGCATCGGCCTGTGCCTGCTCGGCATCTCGGGGTTCTACTTCGTGACCACCCTGATGATCACCTACACCACCACCTACCTGAAGATCACGCGCAGCCAGATCCTGGACGTGGTGACCTGGGCCGGCGTGGTCGAGCTGATCAGCTTTCCGATTGCCTCGTACATCGCCACCCGTATCGGCGAACGCCGCTTCCTGATCTGGGTCACCGCGCTGTCCACCCTGTGGGCCGTGCCGATGATGATGCTGATCCTGACCGGCGACATCCAGAACATCGCCATCGGCATTCTCACGGCGATCTTCCTGATCGGCGCCTACTACGCCGTGCTGGCCCCCTACCTGCCGCTGGCCTTCCCCGTGGAGATGCGCTACACGGGCATCTCGCTCAGCTTCCAGCTGTGCGGCGCGATCTTCGGCGGCACCACGCCGCTGGTGGGCCTGTGGGTGGCGCACACCTTCGGCCTGACCTGGCAGCCGATGGCGCTGATGTTCGCCATCATCGCGGGCGCCAACTTCCTGTGCGCGGTGTACCTGCCGACGCCCGAACGCGAAGCCGCCCGCCAACGCGGCCGCGGACTGACGGCCGAACACAGCCGGGCGCACTGACGGGGACGGAGGCGGGCGCCGCGCGGGCGCCCGCCGTTTCCGCCCCACCGCCAAGGACAGGCGCCACCGCCGCCTGCCCTTGGCTTTACAAGAATAATTTTTATTTGCAATAATCCGCGGTTTCGTCCCTGACCTGATGCCCCCGCATGCGCCGGACCCGCCCTGCCGAACACGGTTGGCTCGCCTACTATCGCGAGTTGCTGGGCACATGGAAGCGCAAGGGACACGCGGCGGGCGACGTCGAAGACACCACCCACGACGCCATTGCCAACCTGCTGGAAGGCGATGTGTCCGCGATCCGCAATCCGCGGGCCTACCTGCATCGCAGCGTCTACCACGGGCTGGTCAATCAGCATCACAAGCAGCAGCGCGCCGCCGCCATCCCGCTGCAAGACCTGGACGAAGACGAACTCCCTACTCAGGACGGCCCCGAGGCCGGCGCGCGCACCGCCCAGTTGTCCAACGCGCTGCGCCAGGCGCTGGATGAGCTGCCCGAACCCTGCGCCGCGGTATTCGCCTGGCACCGGCTGGAAGGCTGGACCGTGCCCGAGATTGCCGCGCACCTGGGCCTGTCGGTCAGCAGCGTCGAAAAGCACCTCACCCGCACCATGCGGCACCTTCACACCCGCCTGCACGCCTATTCGCGATGAGATTACGGACTTTCGCCGCCAGATTGTCTAATCCCATGGGGCACGGCGCGATGCGCTGATGCCGGCACGGGAACACCATGGACCACTCTGACGTTTCGAACCTGCCTGGGGACACCCTGGACGCCGCGGCCTATTGGTTCGCCCGCGACCAGGGCGGCCTGATGACGGCCGGCGAACGGCGGCAGTTCGAGGCCTGGCGCCGCGCCGATGCCGCGCACGAGCGCGCCTACCAGGAAATGCTGGACGTCTGGCGCCTGACCCAGGCCGTGCCCGACCAGGACCTGCGCGCCTACGCCACGCGCAAGCCCGCCCCGCCGCGCGCAGTCTCGCCGCAACGGCGTCGCCTGACCTGGGGCCTGGCCACGGCCGGCGCCGCCGCCGCAGCCGGCGTGGCCTGGCCGCTCTGGTGGCCGGTCGACACCCTGTTCGAGCAGCGCTACGCCACCGGCCGCGGCGAACGCCGCCAGGTCGCGCTGCAGGACGATTCGGTACTGACGCTGAACACCGCCACCCAGGCCGAGGTGCGCTATACCCGCAACGAACGCCACGTGGCCTTGCAGGAAGGCGAGATCATGTTCGAGGTCTCGCACGACACGGCGCGCCCGTTCATCGTCGACACCGCCGCGGGCCGGGTGCGCGTCACCGGCACGCGCTTCAACGTGCGCTACGACCGTGAACGGCTGACGGTCGCCGTCGAATCCGGCTCGGTCGAAGTCTCGACCGGTTCATGGTGGGACCGCCAGCTGGCGCAATTGACCGCCGGTGAAGGTGTCACCGTGGCCCATCGCGGCGATGCGCTGCGTGTCGAATCCGTCGACGTCGCCTCGCTGACCGCCTGGCGCCAGGGCAAGGCGGTGTTCGACAACGTGCCGCTGGCGCAGGTGGTGGACGAGATCACCCGCTATCGCAGCCAGCCGATACGCGTGGCCGCCGCGCTGCGCGGCATCCGCATTGCGGGCGTGTTCGACGTGGACAACACCGCCGGCTTCCTGGCCGCCCTGCCCGCGCTGATCCCCGTGCGCATCGTGCCGCGCGCCGATGGCGGCAGCGACATCGCAGCCCATTGATACAACTAGTATCAATTTTGAGTTGAGAATCATTACGGGGTTTGCCCGCCGATTCGCTCATAGCCAGTAAGCGGGGTTTGCCCCGCATGACCCGTCGGCCGGATCGCCCCGATCCGCCGCCCCCAATGAGCCCATCGTGACCGTGACCCCCGCCAGGCCTTACGCCCTACGCCGCACTGCCCCCCTGACCGCCGCCCTCGCTCCCCTTGCCCTGGCCGTTGCCGCCGCGCTGGCCGTGGCGCCGCCCGCCGCCCACGCGCAGGCCCGGACCCAGGCCGCCGGCGCGGTCAAGGTCAACATCCCCGCCCAGCCGCTGGCGCAGGCGCTGTTGCAGCTGGGCCGCCAGACCAACCTGCAGATCTACTACCTGCCCGAGGCCGTGCAGAACCGCCGCGCGCCCGCGATCAACGGCACCTTGACGCCGCAACAGGCGCTGGACCGGCTGCTGGCCGGCACCGGGCTGGCCGCCAGGATCAATGGCAATACCGCCGTGGTGCAGCAGCCCGGCTCGGACACCGCCACGCTGCCCGCCGTGTCCGTCTATGGCGATGCGCGCGGCGAAGCCGTCGAAGGCCTGGTCGCGCGCCGCAGCCGCACGGGCACCAAGACCGACACCGCGCTCAATGAGATTCCGCAGACCATCAACGTGGTCACCGCGCAGCAGGTCGAGATGACGGGCGCCACCGACATCAATCAGGCCCTGCATTACGTGCCCGGCTTTTCCAGCTACGGCTCGGACAACCGTTCGGACTGGTATTCGGCGCTGCGCGGCTTCACGCCCACCGCCTATGTCGACGGCCTGCAAGTACCCAACACGCTCAACTTGGCCAGCTGGCGGGTCGACCCCTACCTGATCGACAGCATCACCGTGCTGCGCGGGCCGACCTCGGTGCTGTACGGCCAGGGCGACCCCGGCGCCATCGTCGACGTGCAGAGCAAACTGGCCAACGGCGAACGCACGCGCGAAATCGAAGCCCAGGTCGGCAACTACGCGCGCAAGCAGCTCAGCTTCGACATCGGCGACACCCTCGACGAGAACGGCACGCTGTCGTACCGCGTGCTGGGCGTGGGCCGCGACGGCAACGCGCAGTCGGGCCCCAACAAGGACCAGCGCGTGGTCTTCGCCCCGTCGCTGCGCTGGCAGCCCAGCGCCGCCACCACGTTGACCCTGTCGGCCACTTTCCTGGAAGACTGGGGCGACACGTCCAGCAATTTCCTGCCCGCCCAGGGCACGGTCATCAGCAACCCCAACGGCAAGATCTCGCGCGATCTCTACACCGGCGAACCGGACTTCGACTACTACCACAAGAAGCAGTGGTCGGTCGGCTATGCGCTCGAGCACAAGCTCGATTCCGTCTGGACGCTGCGCCAGAACACCCGCCTGATGCACCTGCAGCTGAATGACCGCTCGGTCTATGGCGGCGGCCTGGACGAAAGCGATCCGACCATGCAGTCGATGACACGCTACGCCGGCATCTTCCAGTTCAACTACAGCCGCTTCGACGTCGACAACCAGGCCGAGGCCAAATTCCGCACCGGCGCGCTGGAGCACACGCTCTTGACCGGCCTGGAATACAGCCGCCAGTCCACCACCGACAGCGAATGGCTGGCGCTGGCCCCGTCGCTCAACCTGTACCACCCCGTCTACACGCCGATCAACCGGTCGATCTTCTACGGCGAAAACGCCTACCCGCGCACCGACACCTATACCACCATGAATTCGGTGGGCCTGTACGCGCAGGACCAGATCAAATGGGACCGCTGGGTGCTGACGCTGGGCGGCCGCAAGGACTGGGCCAAGACCGAACAGACCGACCGCGAAGCCGATACCCGCGCCTCGCAACTGGACCAGGCCTTCACCGGCCGCGTGGGCCTGACCTACCTGGGCGACTATGGCCTGTCGCCGTACGTCAGCTACGCCACGTCGTTCAACCCGGTATCCAACACCCGCCTGGCCGACGGCTCGTGGGCCAAGCCCACCAAGGGAGAGCAGGTCGAAGCCGGCTTGCGCTGGCAGCCCGACGGCAAGAACCTGACGCTGAACGCGGCGGTCTACCAGATCAAGCAGACCGACGTCGTCACCACCAACCCGGCCGACCCCACCAGCAGCACCTATGTGCAGACGGGCGCGGTGCGGTCGCAGGGCGTGGAATTGAGCGCGGTGGGCAAGATCACGCCTGAACTGTCCATCGTCGGCGCGTACGTGTTCCAGAACGTCAAGATCACCCAGGCCAACGACGGCACCGAAGGCAAGTGGCCGGTGGACATTCCCCGCCCGCGCCAGATGGCCTCGCTGTGGGGCGACTGGACCTGGCGCACCGGGCCGCTGGAAGGCTTCGGCCTGGGCGCGGGCGTGCGCTACCAAAGCTCGGCCGCGGGCGCGTCGGACAACTCGTTGAAGATCCCCAGCTACACCGTGTATGACGCCGGGCTGCACTACGAGATGCCCAACTGGCGTTTCGCCCTGAATGCGGCGAATCTGTTCGACAAGCAGTACGTCAGCGGCTGCCAGTCGTACGGCGTGTGCATGTACGGCAATGGCCGCACGGTGGTGGCATCGGTGAAGTACTACTGGTGATCAGACGCCGCCGCCACGGCTGACCGTGGCGGCGGAGCCTAGACCAGCAGCAGCGCGCTGCCGCTGGCCGCCACGGCACCCAGCCCCGCCAGCGCATAGGTGTCGCGCCGATCGCAGCCAGCGCGATGCGTGCCGTAGGCCGCATGCAGGCATACGACGCCAAGAACGGCCAGGGCAATTCCAAATCCAAACATGGGGGTCTTCCTCGATCCGGTAAGCGGGCCGGCCGACGGCAGGCCCGTTGCTATGGACCGGGCCGGATGCTTACGGTTCCCTGAAAGGATAGATCAGTAATCTGGGGACAGTCCACCGGCTGGGATGCCGCTGCCCCCTGCCGTTACAGCTGCCCTTCCCCGAACACGAACAAGGCCTCCGGCGCCTGCGCCAGCACCCGCTCGGCGATCCGCGCCCGCAAGGCCGCATGCTCACGCTGCGCCTCTGGCGCCGGGTTGCCCAGCAAGGCGAAGAATTCCGGCGGCAGCACGCCTTCGCGCAACACCGCCTGCACGGCCCGGTCGCCGCGCCGCAGCCAGAAGCTGTACGACTTGTCGGCGGCGGCGCTGTAGCGGGCCTCGGGCAGCGACAGGTCCACCCGGTAACAGCCCCGCGTGACGGCGCGCGTCACGAATTCGAACGCGTCGCGCACGCCGGGGCCGGGGTGGCCGCTGACCACGCTCAGTTCGCTTCTGGGCACCGGGTCACCGCCCGCTTCCAGCCGCGCCAGCGCCCCGCGCAGGCCCTGGAACACCAGCGCCAGCATGGCCAGCGCGCCATGGCCGTGGTAGGCCATCACGGCGTCGAACGGAATCGGGATGGGGCCTTCTTCGCCCTGTACGCGCAGCACGCTGCCGGCGGGAATGGTCGGGATGGTCATGAGTCTGTCTCCAGAAAAGCAGGAAAAATGCCGGCCGCGCGCGGCGGCCGGCGGTGATCGCGTCAGAAGCGCGTGCGCAGCGTCACGCTGAAGCTGCGGCCCGGTTCCAGCAACGGGTTCAGGTCCGTCATGGCATAGGCCACGTTCGACGATGTGGCGGCGGTGCGGTAGGCGCGGTCGAACAGGTTGTTCACGCCCACCACCACCTGGGTGTTGCCCGCCTGCGGCAGCCCCAGCTTGTCCAGCTGCAATTGCGCATACAGGTTGACCACGCCGAAGCCCGCCGCCGGGTATTCGGTGCGGGCGTCGTAGCGGCTCTGGCCCTTGGCCCACTGCACCTCGCCGCTCAGGGCATAGGCCTCGTTGGCGCCCACGTACTGCAGGCCCACCAGGCCGCTCAGCGGCGCAATGGAGGCCAGCGGCCGGTCGGTCTTGCGGTTGGTGGCATGCAGGTAGCTGGCGTTGCCGTACAGGTTGACGGCGCGCGTCAGCTGCCAGCGCCAGTCGGATTCCACGCCCTGGATACGCACCTGGCCGACGTTGCGGCGCTGGGTGGCGGGCAGGCCCTGGTAGGTCGTCGTGGCGTTTTCCAGGAAGTCGCGGTAGTCGCTGCGGAACGCCGTCAGGCCCACGGTGGCGGTGTCGAAATGCAGGCGGGTGCCCGCTTCGACGGTGGTGCCGCGCTCGGGTTTCAGCGCGGGGTTGGGAATGGTGTAGCTGGTGCCGGTGTAGCCGGCGCTGAACATTTCCGACGTCCACGGCATGCGGAACGACGTGCCCACGCTGCCCAGCAGCTCGACCACTTCGGTGGCGCGGTACGACAGGCCCAGGCTGCCGGTGGTGGCGGTCTGCGTGTTGTTCTGCGCGGCCTTGAAGGCCGGCAGCAGGTTGGGCGACGGCAGCGCGTCCAGGTCCACGTCAGAGCGGAACCAATCGAACCGGCCGCCGGCCGTCAGCGTCCATTTGGGCGCGGGCTTCCATTCCGTGGTGACGAAGGCGCCGACGTTGGTCTGGTACTGGTTCGGTCCGCCCTTGGTGTAGGCGGTGCTGGTGGTGGTGGACGTGCCGTTGGGCCGGACCACGGTGGTGTCGCTGCGGCTTTCCGACCCCGGCCGGCGTTCGTGCATGAAGTCCAGGCCGAACGTGGTGTTGGTCTGGGCCCAAGGCACGGTGGCCGCGACGCTGCCGCCATACACCACCGGGCCGATCACATTGGTGCGGCTGTCGACCACCCGCGCCGGGTTGGTCTGGTTGTGGGTGGCCTGCACGGTGTTGAATTCGTTGACGTAGACGCTGGCCTTCAGGTCGCGGATGACGCCGTCGAATTCGCCGGTATAGGCCAGGCGGCCTTGCTTGACGCGGTTGGGGTCGCGCCGGCTGCTGCTGGCCGGGTAGGCCGGCACGGTGCCGGCGGCGCCGTCTTTCACGTAGGCGACACGTGCGCTGGCTTCGATGCGCTGCCTGGCGTCGGGCATGTAGCCCAGCACGATGCCGCCGCCCGCGCCGCGGTAGTCGCTGTTGGGCACTTCGCCGGTGGCGCTGTCGTAGTTGCTGGCGCGCCGGCCGGTGGCGTAGACGCGCAGGTCAAAGCCGTCGCCCGCGCCTTCCACCGCCACGTTGCTCAGCACGCCGTGGCCGTTGCTGTTGTAGGTCACCGAGGCCTCGCCGCCGTTCAGGCTGAACGGCTGGGTCAAATTGCCGTGGCCGCGCTTGGTGACGAAGTTGATCAGGCCGCCCAGGCCGTCGCTGCCAAAGCGCGACGAATCCGGGCCGCGCACCACCTCGACCTGCTCGATCTCGGTGGGGCTGATCAACATGAACTGCAGCGTGTTGCGGCCGCGGAAGCGGTCGCCGTCGATGAACATCGGCACGCGCATGTCGTTGGTGTTCAGGCCGCGCAGGAAGACGGTGCCGGCAATGCCGCCGCTGCGGCTGACGGTGGCGTTGGGCACCCGGCCCAGCAGGTCCAGCGTGCTGGACGTGTTGATGCGGTCGATGTCCTGCCGATCGATCACCGTGACGGACTGCGTCACGCTGTGGTCGATCGTGGCAGGCGCGGGCGTGGCGCCCAGGGCATGCAGGCGGCCGTCATCGGCCGGACTGTCGGAGGTGACCTGAATGGCGGGCAATTGCGGCGTGTCGGCGGCAAAGGCCGGCGTACCGGCGGCCGCGGCGGCCAGGAAAAGAGCGCGGGCAAGGGGCGAGAGCGGGAAAGGACGTGGCATACGAAGACAACCAAGGGTCGAAACGGGGCCGCCTCAGGCGGCGGGAGTGGAATCTTTCAGCCAGGGCAGAAAGCCGCGCAGGAAACGGCTGGCGGCGGGCATGAAGTAGCTGCCGTGGTGGTACATCGGGTCGAGCGACGTCACGATCAGCCGGCCCGGCGTGCTGCGCGTGTCTTCGTACAGCACCGAGCCGGCGCCCGCCTTGTCGATCAGCGACAGCGCGCCCGGCGGCGGCGTGAAGGTGCCATGCTGGTGCCAGGTGGCATCGGCCAGCGTCAGATAGGAAAACAGCGGATGTTCGGGCCGCGCCACGCGCAGGCCGGAATCGGCGCCCGGCGTTTTCCACCACCAGAAATTCACTTCGCAATCGGTCCACTGCACGCCGTCCAGCCAGCGGTGGGACGCGGTTTCGCCCATCGCCACCAGCGTCTTTCCCGCGGCCAGGAAGCGGGCAAAGCGCGCGCGCTGCGCCACCAACAGGTCCGGGTGGGTGCGGCACGACACGATCAGCGCGTCGCAATCGGCCAGCGCGGCGTCGTCCAGCTCGGGCAGGTAGATGCGGCGGCCGAAATACGGCGCCAGGTCCGGCGTCTGGAACGTGCGGTCGTGGTAGTAGGTGCCGGCGTCCAGCGCCGCGATCAAAGGCGTGCGCCGCGTCATGCCGAATCCCCGTGCAACCAGGCGAACAACTGCGGCACGATGCGTCCGGCGGTATCCGTGCTGCCGGCATACATCCACAGGTCGTTGCCGGCATGCGCCAGCAGGCGGCCGCCGCCCGGCAGCGCCAGCACCCAGTCCACCGGCAGGGCATCGGGCCCCAAGGTATTGAGCACCTGCGCGCCTTCGGGCGGCGGATTGCCGCCGCGCGCATAAAAACCGGCCACGCCGCGACGGAAGGTCAGGTGTTCGCCCTGCACGCCGTCGAACACGGGATGATCGGCCGCGCGATACACCCGCAGGCCGTCCAGGCCGCGCGCCGCGCCCGGCACGAAGGGCGCAAGCCAACGCAGGAAGGGATAGGCCACGTGGCCGTTGAACACCATGGCGCCGCCTGCCAGCAGATACGCTTCCAGCCGGTCGCGCTGCGTCAGCAGAAAGCGCTGGTCGACATTGGCCGGCACCAGCAGCGCCCGCACGCGGGTCAGGTCCCATTGCGCCAGCTCGTACAGCGGCCGGGCCTCGGCCCGCGGCGATTCGCCGCCCGTCAGCGCGGCGGGGCCGTTGCCGCTCCAGTGGTTCAGGTAGACGATGGGGGGCATGTTCACTCAGCGAAAAAGGGGAATCACGCCGCGCACCTGGCCGCCCTCACCCGCCAGCGTGGCCACGCGCACGGGCAGGCGATACAGGCGGGACAGGCGTTCGTCGGTACACATCTGCGCCGTGGGTCCGACCTCGCAGGCATCCGTGTGCATCAGCAGGGTCTGGTCGGCGATGTGCTGCGCGTGTTGCGGCTGGTGGGTGGAAAACACCACGGTCAGGCCCTGTTCACGGGCCAGGCGGCGCAATAGCGACAGGATGATGTCCTGGTTGTGCAGGTCCAGCGCGGCGCTGGGTTCGTCCAGCACGATCACGGGGCTGGCGCTGGCCATGGCGCGCGCAATGCAGGCCAGTTGCTGCTCGCCGCCGCTCAAGGCCTGGAACGGCCGCTCGGCCAGGTGCTCCAGCCGCACGGCGCGCAGGCATTCGTAGGCGATCTCGCGGTCGCGCGGGCCGGGCGACGCATACCAGCGCAAGTGGCGGGCGCGGCCCATCGTCACCATCGCCAGCACGTCGTAGGCAAACAGCGCGTCGGTACGCTGCGGCACGTAGGCCGCGTGGCCTTGCAGGCGCACCCGTCCGGCCGCGGCGGGCTGCAATCCCAGCACGGTCTTGAGCAGCGTGGTCTTGCCACGGCCGTTCGGCCCCAGCACCGCCAGGATGTGCCCAGCGGGCAGGCGCAGCGACAGGTCCGACAGCAGCCGGCGGCCGCCGGCCTGCACCGCCAGGCTTTCCAGTTCAAGCATGGTGCGCCCCCCTGCCCTGCGTGCGGCGCAGCAGCCAGGCGAACAGCGGCGCGCCGATCAGCGCGGTGATCACGCCCAGCGGAATCTCGGCGCTGGTGGCGCTGCGCGCCACCGTGTCGACCCACACCATGTAGGTGCCGCCCAGCAGCGCGCTGGCCGGCAGCAGCACGCGGTGATCGGGGCCGACCAGCATGCGCGCGATGTGCGGCACCACCAGCCCCACCCAGCCCACCGTGCCCGACACCGCCACGCTGGCCGACACCACCAGCGTGGCGCAGCCCAGCAGCACCCAGCGCAGCGGTTCGACGGCGATGCCCATGGCGCTGGCCTGCTCGTCGCCCAGCGACAGCACATTGATCCGGAACCGCAGCGCATACAGCAGCCCCATTCCCAGCGCGATCGGCAGCGCGGCCGCCGCCAGCTTGACGTAGGACGCGGTGGCGAAGCTGCCCATCAGCCAGAACACGATGGCCGGCAGGCTGTCGTTGGGGTCGGCAAAATACGTGGCCAGCGAGATCAGCGCCGAGAAGAACGCGCTGGTCACCACGCCGGCCAGCACCAGCATCAGGATGGTGGTACGGCCCTGCGTGCGGCCCAGCAGGTACACGATGGCCACCGCCAGCAGGCCGCCCGCGAAGGCCAGCCCCAGCGTCGCCCACAGCGACGAGAACAGCAGAATCGCCGCGCAGCCGCCAAACGCCGCGCCCGACGAGATGCCCAGTATCTGCGGCCCCACCAGCGGATTGCGGAAAGCGCCCTGCAAGGCCGCACCGCACAGCGCCAGGCTGGACCCGGCCAGCACCGACAGCAGCACGCGCGGCAGCCGCACCTGCAACACGACGCGGTGTTCGGCGCTGCTGACCGCCGGCAGCCAGTGCGTCAGCCCATCGGGCAACGCCAACCCCGCCAACACGCTGGACACATGCGACAGCGGCAACGGATAGCGGCCCACGCACAGCGCCGCCAGCACCGACGCCGGCAATGCCACCAGCATCAGCAGCCAGGGCCACGCCAGGCGCCGGCTGGGCGCGGCCAGGCGCGTCGGGGAAGACTCAACGCAGGCGGTCATAGCCGGCGGCTCCGTGGTTCTGGTCGACGTGCAGCACGGCATCGATGGCGCGCGCGTCCGGTTGATAGCCGTACAGTTGCCGATAGGCCTGCGCGATGCGCTCACGCAGCGGCCAGTCAAAGCGGTCCGGGTGCAAGAGCAGCGCCAGCCACTGCCAGTACAGCGGCGATTCCTGGCTGGGCGGGTCCCACAGGTAGCCGCCCGCGGGAATCTTGTAGACGCGGTGATGCCGCACCGCCGGGATATCGGCGAACAGCGGGTCCTGGTACAGCATCGCGGGCGTCAGGCCCGGCTCGAAATTGTTCAAGAGGATCACGTCCGGCGCCCAGGCCATGATCTGCTCGATGTTGATGGTCTGCCCGCTGCCGATGGCGGCCGCCACGTTGCGCCCGCCGGCCAGGCGGATGTCGTCATCGAAGCTGGTGCCCGCACCCGACGCCCGCAGTTGCGGCGCATAGCGCGCCAGGTACAGCACGCCCGGGCGCTGGCCCGCCGGCAGCCGGTCGGTCACCGCGGCGATCTCGCCGCGCACCTGTTCGCGCCAGGCCAGTTGCGCCGCCGCGCGCGCCTCTTGCCCCAGCGACAGGCCCATCAGCCGGATCCATTCACGGCTGCGCGCCTCGGTGCCGTACACCAGCGCCGCCACCGGCAGGCCGGCGTTGCGCAAGGGCGCGATCAGGTCGTCGCCCATGTGCCCCCACTGCCACACCAGGTCCGGCTGCATCTGCAGCAGCGTTTCCACGTTCGGCGCAAAGCCTGACCGGGTGATGTCGGTGCGCACCTGGGCCAGCGCCGGAAACAGGCGCGCCAACAGGCCGCCCTGCATCAGGGTGTAGGCGTTGGGATGCATGCCCGCCAGATGCGCCACGCCGCCGTCCAGTGAAATCATCAATGAACCGGCCGGCATCGGCAGCGTCACCACGCGGCGGGCGGGCCCGGCCAGCGACACCGGATTGCCCAGCATGTCGACGAACGCGACCGGAGCCGCGGGGGCCGCCGGGACGGCAGCCGGCAACAGGAACAGCGCCGCCAATGCGGCCCTGCGCAGAAATGAGATAGCCATGGGAGGAAGCGATGTGCGGGCGGGCGCCGGGCTGGCCGGACGCCGTGGTGGTACCATTACAAATAAGAATCAATCTTATTTAATTCTAAGCGCCTGCCCCGCCGCCTCAAATGACTATTGTCAATTCGTCCCAGTCACTATTGGTCGACGCCCTGCGCCGGCATCCCTGGTTCGGCGGCGTTGCCGACGACGCCCTGGCCGCGCTGGCCGCACGCAGCCGCTGGCTGCGGTTCGAGCCGGGCGACACGCTGTTCTCGGAAGGCCAGGCGGCCACCTCGTGCCTGCTGGTGTGCGAAGGGTCGGTACAGGGATTGCGCTACACCGCCGACGGCGGCGACAAGGTCTTCGGCCACGTCGGGCCGGGCGGCTGGCTGTCGGTGCTAGCGCTGTTCGAAGCCGCGCCGCGCCACCTGCACAGCGTGCGCGCCCGCACCGCGGGCAATGGCTGCCTGCTGCAGGGCGACGCCTTTCGCCAGCTGTGCCAGGACGACGCGCGCTTTGCCTGCCGCGTCCTGTCGCACGCGGCCAACCTGGTGCGCCACCACACCGACCAGATCGACTGGCTCACGTCCAGTTCCGCCGAAGAGCGGCTGGCCGAATACGTACTGCGCGCGGGCAAGCCCCAGGCCAATCAGCCGGTGGTGCTGCCCTTGAGCCATTCGCAGATCGCGGTCAAGCTGGGCATGCGGGCAGAAACGCTCAGCCGCATCTTTTCCAAGTGGCGGCGCGAAGGCACCATTTCAGACCGGCGCGGCGAGCTGTACGTGCTCAAGATCGACTCGCTCAAGCAGCTCGCGTCCGGCTTCTAGGGCGCCTTCGCGGCCCGCGCTCACTTCACGCTGGCGACCGCGTCCAGGATCACCTGCGCCACATCCGCCGGGCGCGATTGCTGCGGCACGTGGCTGGTCGGCAGCTCGGTCACCTTGGCCTTGATACGGGCGGCCATCTGGCGTTGCAGCGCCGGCAGGATCATGCGGTCTTGCTGGCTGACGACGAAGTACGACGGCTTGGTTTTCCAAGCCGCCACCGACACGGGTTCGGCAAAGGCCGACGCCTTGATCGGGCCCTGCGTCGCCGCCATCACGTTCGCCTGCTCGGCCGGCACGTCCTGCGCGAAGTCGCGCGCCAGACCCTTGGGCGACAGGCTCAGCCAGCCATGGCTGTCGGCCGCGATGCTGTCCGAACCCGGCGCCTTGGGCGTGCCGTCGGTCAGCGTGGCCACCGATTGGCCGGCGTCGGGCGCAAAGGCCGCCACGTAGACCAGGCTGGCCACCTTGTCGTTCTTGCCCGCTTCGGTAATGACGGTGCCACCCCACGAGTGGCCGACCAGCACCACCTTGCCCGGCTGGTTGTCGATGGCGCGGTTGGCGGCGGCGACGTCGCCAGCCAGCGATTCCAGCGGGTTCTGCACGGCCTGCACCTGCACGCCCTTGGCTTGCAGCAGGGCCACCACCTTGGCCCAGTCCGAGCCGTCGGCAAAGGCGCCGTGCACGATCACGACGGAAGGCTGGGCGGCCTGGGCGTGCGATGCCGCGCCGGCCAACAGGCCGGCTGCCAACAGGGACGCTGCGATAATATGGCGCTTCATGGAATTTCCTTTTGCTTGGGTGCCGAACACCGACGCGGCGTTAGCTGGATGCCAGTGTCGTCTTGCCGCCTTCGCCCCGGTATCGGTTGATTGACCGATGCGCCCTTCCCTCACATCGCCCGCCCCATGACCGCCGATAGCGCCATTGAACTCACCGACGCCGTGCTGGCCATGGCGTTCGTCGGCGACCTGAGCATGGGCCGCGCCACCGACCACTCGCGCCGAACCGCTTGTCTGGCCGGCCTGCTGGCCGCTGCGCTGGGCGCCGACGACGCCGGACAGAACCATGCCCGCGCCGTGGCTCTGTTGCGCTGGTCCGGCTGCACCGCCAACGCCGGCGGCTTTGCCGAACTGCTGGGCGACGACATCGCCTCGCGCGAAGCCATGATGGCGCAGACCCTGCCGCCGCTGGACGCGCGCACGCAATCGATGATCGTGCCGCTGGCGCTGATCCACTGCGAGATCTCGGGCGACGTCGCCGTCAGCCTGGGCATGCCGCAAGCGGTCGTGACCGGCCTGCGCCACGCCTTCGAGCGCTACGACGGCAAGGGCATGCCGCAAGCGCTGGACGGCGCCGACGTCTCGCGCGCAGCCTTCATCGTCAACGCCGCCAGCGACCTGGAAATTCTCAGCCGCGCGCATGGCCGCGACAGCGCCCTGGACTTCCTGCGGCGCCAGGCCGGCGCCAAGTATCCGGCCGACATCGCCGCGCTGGCCGTGCAGCACGGGCCGGCCTGGCTGGACGACATCGACGCCGCGCCGCCCGATGCCTCGCAATGGCGCCTGGCCGACGGCCGCGCCGACGCCCCGGCGGCCCTGACCCTGCTGGCCGACGTGGCCGAACTGAAGCTGCCGTGGCTGGCCGGCTACTCGCGCCGCGTCGCCGCGCTGGCCGTGCGGACCGCCGCCCGGCTCGACCTGGATGGCGACGCGCAGGCGCAATTGCAGGCCGCCGCCCTGGTGCACGGCATCGGCCGCGCCGCCTTGCCGAACCGGCTGTGGGACACGCCCGGCCCGCTCACGCCCGACCAATGGGAACAGCTGCGCCTGATGCCCTACTGGACCGCCCGCGCCGCGCGCCAGATCAAGGGCCTGAGCCAGGCCGCCGACCTGGCGTCCTACGCCTACGAACGGCTGGATGGCAGCGGCTATTTCCGGGGCGCATCTGGCGCCGCACTGACCCTGCCGCAGCGGGTGCTGGCCACCACCGTGGCCTTGCAGGCCCTGCTGGAAGACCGCCCGTGGCGGCCCGCCCATGCCTTGCCGGATGCCGCCCGCATCCTGCGCCAGGACGCCGCCGCCAACCGCTACGACACCATGGTTGCCGAAGCCGCCATCGCCGCGGCCGGCGGCGACGCCAGCGCCGCCCCGCGCCGCGCGGCCTCGTCGCTGTCGCAACGCGAACTGGACGTGCTGCGCCAGATCAGCCTGGGCGCCAGCAACAAAGAAGCCGCGCGCGCCCTGAACATCAGCCCCAGCACCGTGCGCACTCACGTGGAAAGCGTGTTCCGAAAACTGGAATGCTCGACCCGCGCGGCCGCCACGCTCAAGGCGTTGACGGCAGGGATCCTGTAATCGCGCGCAGCGCGTCGTAGGTTTCCTTTTCGTCCTGGTTCTCGCCGTAGTCGCTCAGCTTCACGATCACCACGCGCCTGGCCGGATCGATGTACAGGTACTGGCCGTGGATGCCCACCGCCGCGAAGTCCGGACTGCCTTGCGGATCGCGTTGCCACCACTGCGCCGAGTAGCCCCAGCCGTCCACCGGATGCGTCGGCGGCCGGGCGATGCGCGCCACCCAGGCCGGGGGGATGACGCTGTGGCCGCTTCCTGCGTCCAGCACCTGCTGGCCGATGCGCGCCACATCGCGCGCCGTGGCATTCAGGCAGCAGAACGCCTTTTCGGTACCGCCCGGCGTATCCAGGTTCCAGGTCGCGGCCGTCTCTGCCCCCATCGGCTGCCACAGGCGTTCGGCCAGCAGGTCGGCCAGCGGCCGGCCCGTCACGCGGGTCAGCACCATGCCCAGCAATTGCGTGTCGATGCTGCGGTAGTCGCCCTGGCTGCCCGGCACGAAATGCATCTCGCGATGCGTGCGCACGTAGCCGGGCAGATCGCGGGTCAGGTACATGCGGGCCGTGCCAGTAAAAGGCCAATACGGCCGGTAGTTTTCCGCCACGTTGATCCCCGAGGCCATGTCCAGCAACTGGCCCAGCGTGATGCGGTCGTAGTCGCCCGCGCCGGCCAGCTCGGGCAGCAGCGCGGTCAGGCGGTCGTCTTCGCGGATTTCGCCGCGCGCAATCGCCTGGCCCACCAGCAGCGACACGACAGACTTGGCCATCGACCACGACGACAGCCGGGTGGACGCGTTTACGCCCGGCCGGTACCACTCGTAGGCCACTTCGCCATCGCGCAGCACCACGAACGCGTTGGTGGCGGTGCCTGGCAGGAACTCGGCGAATGGCCGTTCGCCGCCCTTCCAGGGCACGGTTGCCGGCATGGGCAGCGGGCGGGACGGCAACGTGGACGCTTGCGCGGGCGCCGCCACCTCACGAACCGGAAACAGATCGCCGCGGCGCGACGGCGCCGACACCTCCAGTCGCAGCAATTGCTGGGGCGGCGGAATCTCCATCACGGCGGTCGCCGCATAGGCCGCCGCCACCAGCGCGGCCAGCCCCAGCGCCAGCCGCAAGACCGTGCGGCCGGGGCGAGAAGAGGTCGAGCGGAAAGCGGGTGCCGTTGCCATGGCGCGGATCATGCCAAGTCCGGGCGGAATGCACAACCATGCGCGGGTCAAGGCCCCTTCACGCCCCCGTGGGACCCCAGCCAGGCAAGAGATTTACGTCGTTATGTATCCGCGCCTTCGGCCCGTACATTGCGACACCCTTCGCGTCCTTCGGCTGGCTACAACGTCCCTGCACCCCATCCCCTTCCGGAGCCCCCCACCATGCCCGACCCCATCGACACTCAACGCCGCCGCCTGCTCGGCACCACCTCGGCCCTGGCCGGCGCCAGCCTGTTGAACCTGGGCCTGAACGCCAAGGCGCTGGCCGCGCCATCCACCGCCAACGGCACGCCATCGGCCGCCAGCACCACGTTCAGCGCCATCCGCCAGATCCGCGCAGGCGACCTGGACATCGGCTATGTCGACGCCGGCCCGTCCAACGGCCCGGTCGCCGTCCTGCTGCACGGCTGGCCCTACGACATCCACAGCTTCATCGACGTCGTGCCGCAACTGACCGCCGCCGGCTATCGCGTCATCGTGCCGCACCTGCGCGGCTACGGTTCGACCCGCTTCGTGTCGGCCGACACCGCCCGCAACGGCGAACAGGCCGTGGTGGCCGTCGACATCATCGCGCTGATGGACGCCTTGAAGATCCCCAAGGCCGTCATCGCCGGCTTCGACTGGGGCGCGCGCACCGCCAACATCATGGCCGCGCTGTGGCCCGAACGCTGCCAGGCGCTGGTGTCGGTCAGCGGCTACCTGATCGGCAGCCAGGAAGGCAACCGCAAGCCCCTGCCGCCCGAAGCCGAATTCCAATGGTGGTACCAGTTCTACTTCGCCACCGAACGCGGCGCGGCCGGCTACGCCGCCAACCTGGACGCCTTCAACAAGCTGATCTGGAAACTGGCCTCGCCCAAATGGGATTTCGACGACGCCACCTACGCGCGCAGCGCCAAGGCCTTCGCCAACCCCGACCACGTCGCCATCGTGATCCACAACTACCGCTGGCGCCTGGGCCTGGCCCAGGGCGAAGCGCGCTACGACGAGCTGGAACGCCGCCTGGCGGTGGCGCCCAGGATTACCCTGCCCACCATCACCCTGGAAAGCGACGCCAACGGCGCGCCGCACCCGCCCCCCGCCGCGTACGCCAGGCAGTTCACCGGCAAGTACCAGCACCGCGACATCACCGGCGGCATCGGCCACAACCTGCCGCAGGAAGCGCCCAAGGCATTTGCCGACGCGGTGTTGCAAGTGACGCGGCTGTAGCCCGGGCATGACAGCAGGCGGCGGCGCCCTGCCACCGCGACCGCCGCGGCAAGCCTGCCGCGCGGCTCAGTGCTCGCGGATCAGCGTGGTCGAAAACTCGTAGCGGCCCGCGGGGTGATGCGAGCACGAGACTTCCACGATCTGCCCGGCCTGGTCCTTGTAATGGCGCAGGATGAACAGCCCCGGCGAGTCCGGCGCCACTTCGAGGTCGCGCGCCACCGCGGCAGGCATCGCGCAGGCCGATATGGTCTGCTCGACCGACGCGATGCGGCGCCCATAGTGTTCTTCGATCAGGTCCGACACCAGTCTGTCCGGATGCTGGCGCGCCAGCTTGCGCACGCCTTTGTAGTGGGCATCGACGTACAGTTCGGTCCATACCACCGGCGGCTGTCCGGGCGTGCCCCGCGTGGATGAAAACCGCAGCCAGCGCGTACCGGGACCCACGCCCAGGCGGGCCGCCAGTTCCAGGTCGGCCACGATCTCCTGCACCTGCAGGATGTTGCGCGGCGTGCGTGCCGCCAACTGCACCAGGTCTTCCAGCGACCGCAACGACTGGCTGAATCCGGCCTTGGGCCGCGCCGCCGTCACCACCGTGCCGCTGCCCCTTCGGCGCGCAATCAAGCCCAGGTCCTGCAACTGCCGCAACGCCGCCCGCAACGTATGGCGGCTGGCATCGAATTCTTCGGCCAGGGCGTTCTCGGAAGGCAGCAAGGCGCCCACGGCGTACTGGCCGTTGGCGATGCGACGCGCCAATTCTTCAGAGATGCGGGTGTACAGCGTGATGGACATGGAAAGGGGCGGCTTGAAGACAGGCTCCATTCTATCTGCTGCCCCGCGGGCGCCCCGGCACGAGGGTATTCCCCGGAATTGACGCCCGCCAACGGCCCTGCTTAAATGTACGTACAACTTTTTAAGAGCGTACATTTATGGCTGTCTCGGTGCTTGATTCCTCGCTGTTCAAAGACATGTTCGGCACCGCCGCGATGCGGTCGGTGTTCGACGACGCCGCCACCGTGCGGCGCTACGTGGAAACGGAAGTCGCGCTGGCGCGCGTGCAGGGCCGCCTGGGCGTGATTCCCGCCGAGGCCGCCCACGCCATCGAGGCCCGCGCCGACGCCGCCGCCATCGACATGGACGTACTGCGCGCCGAAACCGAGATCGTCGGCTACCCCATCCTGCCGCTCGTGCACCAGTTGTCGCGCCAGTGCGGTCCGCAGGGCGAATACCTGCATTGGGGCGCCACCACGCAAGACATCATGGACACCGCCACGGTCCTGCAGGTCCGCGAGGCGCTGGAGCTCATCGACGCCGACCTGGCCGCGCTGGACGGCATCCTCGACGGCCTTGCGCTGCAATACCGGGACACGCCCATGGCCGGCCGCACCCATCTACAGCACGCCTTGCCCATCACGTTCGGCTACAAGGCCGCGGTCTGGCTGCTGATGCTGCGGCGCCACCGCGAGCGCCTGGCGCAGTTGCGCCCGCGCGTGCTGATCGGCCAGTTCGGCGGCGCCGCCGGCACGCTGGCTTCGCTGGGCGACCAGGGCCTGGCGGTGCACGCCGCGCTGATGCACGAGCTGGGCTTGGGCGCCGCGCCCGTCACCTGGCACGTGGCGCGCGACGGCCTGGCCGAGACGGTCCAGTTCCTGGCGCTGGTCTGCGGTTCCCTGGGCAAGATCGCCGTCGACATCATGCTGATGATGACCAACGAACTGGGCGAGGCCTTCGAGCCCTTCGTCAAGGGCCGCGGCGCCTCCAGCACCATGCCGCAAAAGCGCAACCCGATCTCGTGCGAACTGATGTGGGCCGCGTCCAAGACGGTGCGCCAGCACGCCGGCCTGGCGCTGGACGCCATGCTGCAGGATTTCGAGCGCGCCACCGGCCCCTGGCATATCGAATGGACGGCCGTGCCCGAAGCCTTCGTGCTGACCGCCGGGTCGCTGCGCCAGGCCCGCTTCATGCTGGGCGGCCTTGAGGTGGACACCGGCCGCATGGCAAGCAACCTGGACCTGTCCGGCGGCCTGATCGTGGCCGAGGCCGTGATGATGGGCCTGGCCCCGCACATCGGCCGCCAGACGGCGCACGACGTGGTCTACGACGCCTGCCGCGCGGCCGCCACCTCGCGCCGCCGCCTGGCCGACGTGCTGCGCGAAGACCCCCGCATCGCGCAGCGACTGGCCGCGGACGACATCGAACGCCTGTGCAATCCCGCGCATTACCTGGGTGCCGCGCCCGCCATGGTCGATCGCATGCGTGCCCATCGGACACCCGGCGCCGCCTGACCCCGCGGCGCCATTTCCCCCAAATAAAAAAACACCCCAAGGAGACAAACCATGAAGAACTGGCTGGCGGCATTCGCCGCCGCGACGGGACTCGTCCTGACGCAGGGCGCGCATGCGCAAGACCCCTATCCCACCCGCGCCATCACCTGGATCGTGCCGTTCGCGGCCGGCGGCCCCACCGATGCCATGGCGCGCAACATCGCCAATCGCGTCGCGCAGGAACTCAAGCAGACCATCCTGATCGAGAACGTGGGCGGCGCCGGGGGCACCATCGGCGCCGCCAAGGCGGCCAAGTCACCGCCCGACGGCTACACCTTCCTGGTCGGCCATATCGGCTACATGGCGGCCGCGCCATCGCTGTACCAGCGCCTGCCCTACGACCCGACCAAAGACTTCCAGGCCGTGTTCCGCTTCCCCGACACGCCGCTGGTGCTGCTGGTGGGCGAATCGTCGCCCTACCGCTCCGTGTCCGAACTGATCGCCTTTGGCAAGACGCATCCCGGCAAGCTGAACTTCAGCAACGCGGGCGTCGGGTCCACGTCTCACCTGGTGGCTGCCATGTTCGCCAGCCAGGCCGGCATGGACATCACGCCCATTGCCTACAAGGGCGCCGGCCCGGCGCTGAACGATCTGATGGGCAACCAGGTCGACGCCATGTTCGACCAGACCAACACCGCGCTGCCGCAAACGCGGGGCGGCAAGGTGCGCGCGCTGGGCCTGACCTCATCCACCCCGATGGCCCAGTTCCCGGGCGTGGCGCCGATGGGCGCCCAGGCGCTGCCGGGCTTCCAGGTCTCCACCTGGTATGGCCTGTATGCGCCCAAGGGCACGCCGGACGCGGTGGTGCAGACGATGTACGGCGCGTGGCAGAAGGCGCTGGCCGACGCGGACTTCACGGGAAAGATGGTCGAACAAGGCATCCAGATGCTGCCCGCCGCGCAATACGCGCCCGCCGCCTTCCAGCAGTTCACCGCCGACGAAGGCAAGCGCTGGGCCGGCGTCATCAAGCAGGCCGGCATCACACTGCAATAGACCGGAAACGCCATGCGCAGCCTGCTCGCCTCCGACATCGAAACCAGCATCGCCCAGGCCTTGCAGGCCGTCAGCCATACCCATCCGGCCGATTTCGTGCGGGCGCTGAAGGCCGCCCACGACCGGGAAAGCGCGCCTGCCGCGCGCCATGCGCTGCTGCAGCTGCTGGTCAACAGCAAGATGAGCGCACGGGCGCGCCGCCCGGTCTGCCAGGATACGGGCGTGGCGCACGTCTATGCCCGCATGGGCATGGACGTGCGCATCCGCGCCGACGGCCCGGGCGCCACGCCCAGCCTGCAGGCGCTGGCCAACCGCGCCGTCGCACGCGCCTACGGCTGCGCCGCCAATCCCCTGCGCGCCTCGATGGTGCAAGATCCCCTGGGCCTGCGCCGCAATACCCGCGACAACACACCGGCCGTGCTGCACGTCGAACTGGTGGAAGGCGACGGCCTGGAACTGACCGTGGTCGCCAAGGGCGGCGGCGGCGACGTCAAGGCGCGCTACGCCATGCTCACGCCCAGCGATTCGGTCGTCGACTGGGTGGTGGCGCAACTGCCCGGCATGGGCGCGGGCTGGTGTCCGCCCGGCGTGCTGGGCCTGGGCGTGGGCGGCACGCCCGAACAGGCCATGGCGCTGGCCAAGCGCAGCCTGTTCACGCCCATCGACATGCCGGACCTGCTGGCGCGAGGCCCGAGCAACCCCGAAGAACACCTGCGGCGAGACGTCTACCAGCGCGTGAACGCGCTGCGCATCGGTGCGCAGGGGCTGGGCGGCGATACCACGGTGCTGGATGTCAAAGTGGCCACCGCCCCGTCCCATGCGGCGCTGCTGCCCGTGGCGCTGTTGCCCAACTGCGCCGCCACCCGCTACCTGACGTTCCACATGCCCGATACCGGGCCGGCGGCGCTGCCCGAATCCGACCCCGCCATCTGGGACGGCATCCCCGACACGCTGCCGGCCAGCGGCGGCAGGCGGGTCGACCTGGATACCCTGACGCGCGCCGAAGTGGGCACCTGGACGGCCGGCGAAACCCTGCTGCTGTCCGGCAAGCTGCTCACCGGCCGTGACGCCGCCCACAAACGCATGGACGATCTGCTGGCTCAAGGCCGCCCCCTGCCCGTGCCCCTGCAAAACCGCGCGCTGTACTACGTCGGCCCCGTCGACCCGGTGGCGGGCGAAGCAGTGGGGCCGGCCGGCCCCACCACCGCAGCCCGCATGGACAAGTTCATGCCACGGCTGCTGGCCGCCAGCGGCCTCCTGGTCACCATAGGCAAGGCCGAACGCGGCCCGCTCGCCATCCAGGCCATCCGGGACAACGGCGCCGCCTACCTGTGCGCGGTGGGCGGCGCCGCGTATCTGGTATCGCAAGCGGTGCGCGCGGCACGCGTGGTCGCCTTCGCCGACCTGGGCATGGAAGCGATCTACGAATTCGAGGTGCGCGACATGCCGGTCACCGTCGCCATCGACGCGCGCGGGCGCACGGTGCACACGGTGTATCCGATCCACGAGGCGGCCTGACACCTGGCACGCCGTGTCAGGCAGACAACAGTTGCGCCGCGCGGTATTGACACTCCGCCTTACGCGCCCTTAGGATTGCGACCTGCTTTCAAGCTTCTTCTCTTCACCCCTCTCTTTCCGAGTGCAACCGTGTCTGCCATCCGTCAATTCGCCTAATCGCCGACGACTTCCCTTTCCGGGTAATCGCGGTCTGCCTGTCCGTCTTTGCGGCTCGACGCCTGCGTCTTGAGCCCCTCGCACGGCAGGCGCGGTTCCGGAAAGCGCAACACACACTCGCTTCCCCTCCCCCGTAAGACCGCGTCGTCGGCTTCCCCACTTTGCCTGGAGAAGTTCCATGACGCCCGATCCGCGCGCGCACGCGCAATCCTTCGACCTCTATCGCTACCCCCGCACCCCGCACCTGGAAGGCTCGCGCCTGCAGGACGGCGACGAGGGCCACGACCACGTGCCCTACCGCCACCTGCAAGGCCAGTTCCTGGTGGTGGAAGAAAAGCTGGACGGTGCCAACACCGGCATCAGCTTCAGCCCGGCCGGTGAACTGCTGCTGCAGTCGCGCGGCCACTATCTGGTGGGCGGCGGCCGCGAACGCCAGTTCAATTTCATCAAGGCGTGGGCGCAGGCCCATGCCGACTGGCTGCTGCAACGCCTGGAAGACCGCTACGTGATGTACGGCGAAACGATGTCCAAGAAACACTCGGTGTTCTACGACGCCTTGCCGCATCACTTCTTCGAATTCGACGTGCTGGATCGCCAGACCGGTGAATTCCTGTCGACCCGGGCGCGCCGCGACCTGCTGGCCGGCGGCCCGGTGCTGTCGGTGCCGGTGCTGTTCGAAGGCCTCGCGCCGGCCCGGCTGGCCGACCTGAAGGCGCTGCTGCGGCCATCGCTGGCCAAGACCGCGCAGTGGCGCGACGCCTTCGAGGCGACGCTGCGGCGCGAAGGCCTCGACCTGCCCATGGCCTGGAAGCAATGCGACAAGTCGGACCTGTCCGAAGGCTTGTACATCAAGGTCGAAGCCGGCGACCAGACCGTTGCCCGCTACAAGTGGGTGCGCGCGGATTTCGTGCAGGCCATCCTGGAATCCGACAAGCACCATTCCGAACAGCCCTACGTGCCCAACCTGCTCGCACCGGGCGTGGACCTGTACGCCAGCCAGCCGGCTGTCGACTGGGACACCCTGCGCGCGGCCGCCCAACCCTCGTCGGAGGCATCATGAACTACGAACACCTGCGGGCCCTGACGCCCGCCCCCGGCCAACAGCCGGACTTCGCGGCCTGCCTGGCGGCGTTTCCGGCGCTGGAGCTGGCCAAGACCACGCCGCAAGACCCGCGCTACCACGGCGAGGGTGATGTATGGACCCATACGCAGATGGTGGTCGAGGCCTTGCTGGCGCTGCCGCAGTATCGCCAGGCCAGCCGCGGCGACCAGGAAATCGTCTTCCTGGCCGCGCTGCTGCACGACATGGCCAAGCACAGCACCACCGTGATCGACCCGGTCACGGGCGCCATCGGCCAGCCGGGCCATTCGCGCAAGGGCGCCATCGACGCCCGCATCGCCTTGTGGGATGCAGGCGTGCCGTTCGCGGTGCGCGAAGCCATCTGCCGGTTGATCAGCGTGCACCAGGTGCCGTTCTACGCATTGGCCGGATCGCGCCGCGGCAAGTCGGCGGAATTCATCGTGCGCGAACTGTCGTGGCAGCTGGACATTCGCTTGCTGGCGATGCTGGCCGAAGCCGACATGCGCGGCCGCGTCTGCGCCGACCAGGGCAAGGTGCTGGACAACATCGCGCTGTTCTGCGAGGTAGCCCGCGACGAAGCCTGTTTCGGCCAGCCCCGCCGCTTTGCCGACGCGCATACCGCCGTCAGCTACTTCCGCGGTGCGCAGGTGCACCCGGACTACGCCTTGTTCCAGGAGCCCGGTTCACAGGTCATCGTGATGTCGGGCCTGCCGGCCAGCGGCAAGAACAGCTGGGTGGCCAGGCATCACCCCGACCTGCCGGTGGTGTCGTTCGACGACGCCCGCGAAGCCCTGGGCCTGGCCCACGGCAAGAACGAAGGCAAGGTCGCGCACCTGGCGGTGGATCGCGCCAAAGACCTGCTGCGCCGCCGCCAGCCGTTCGTGTGGAACGCCACCAACCTGAGCGAACTGATGCGCAAGAAAACGCTGGATCTGCTGTACAGCTACCACGCCGAGGTGGAACTGGTGTACCTGGAGCAGCCCCGCGCGGAACTCCTGCGGCGCAACACCCGGCGCGACACGTCCTTGTCCAACAAGACGCTGACGGCCATGCTGCACCGCTGGGACCTGCCCCTGCCCACCGAGGCTCACCGCGTGGTGTACGCGGTGTAGCCCGGGCGCCTGTCGCCTACGCCTGTTCCGGCAGGTAGCCGCTGTACCCCATCAGCGTCGACAGCCGCTTGGCCACGTTGCCGACGATCTCCTGCACCTGGGCGATGCTGGGCGATTCCTTCTGGTCGATGCGTTCGATGTGCGGCACGTTGATCGCGGCAATGACGTGGTTGCCCACGCCCATCACCGGAAACGCCACGTTGGTGATGCCGCGGATCTGGCGGCTCGCCATGCAGGCGCAGCCGTCCTTGCGCACGTCGGCCAGGATGGAAAACAGTTCGCCCGGATCGGACTCCAGTTCGCCTTCGACCTTGATGTGCGCGGCCAGCATGCGCGTGCGCTCGACTTCGTCGCGAAACGCCAGCAGCACGTGGCCCGACGACGTGTCGGTCAGGCCCATCATCACGCCCACCTTCAGGCCGAACGACCAGCGCTCGGGGCTGTCGACCTGGGCAATGACCACCACCCTGCCGCCCTGGTAGACGGCCAGGTGGCACGACTGGCGGGCGCGGTTGGCCAGCTCGCGCAGAAGCGGCAGGGCCACGCTGACCAGCGACTTGAGCGGCTGCTGGCGGTGCGCCAGCTCGAACATCTTGAGCGTCAGCGAATAGCGGTCGTTTTCGTCGACCTGCACGAAACCGCGCCGCTGCAGCGTCACCGCCATGCGGAAGATCTCGCTGACGCTGCGGCCGATCTTCTGGGCCAGCTCGGCCAGCGTATAGCCGGCCGGGCTGGCCGCCAGCGCTTCCAGGATATCCAGGCCCTTTTCCAGGGCGGGCGCCGCGTAGCGTTGCGCGCCCTGGGGTTCGGCCGACAGGTCGGCCGGCACGTCTGCCAACGAATCCGCCGACGAATCGGCCAGACCTGCGGTTTTGGACGTAGCGCGTGCGGAAGCGGATTTCTTGGTTGCGGTCATGGCGGGCTCAGGGTTGGAACCGGATTTTATTCGACCCGGGACCAGGCCTGCAGGGCTTGGCGCTGTTCGCCCAGGCCGGCGATGCCCAGGCGCATCACGTCACCCGCCTTCAGGTAGACCGGCGGCTTCTGGCCCAGGCCCACGCCCGGCGGCGTGCCGGTGCTGATGACATCGCCAGGCTGCAGCGTCATGAACTGGCTGATGTAGCTGACCAGCGTGGCCACGCCGAACACCATCGTGCGGGTGCTGCCGTTCTGGTAGCGGTGGCCGTTGACCTCCAGCCACATGTCCAGGTTCTGCGGGTCGGCGATTTCGTCGCGGGTGACCAGCCACGGGCCGATCGGGGCGAAGGTGTCGCAGCCCTTGCCCTTGTCCCACTGCCCGCCGCGTTCGATCTGGTATTCACGCTCGGATACGTCGTTGACTACGGCATAGCCGGCCACGTAGTCCAGGGCGTCGCTTTCTTCGACGTAGGACGCCTTTTTGCCGATGATGATGCCCAGCTCGACTTCCCAGTCGGTCTTGACCGAGTTGCGCGGAATGATGACCGGGTCGTTGGGGCCGGTGATGGACGAGCTGGGTTTCAGGAACAGCACCGGTTCGGCGGGCACCGGCAGGCCGGACTCGGCCGCGTGGTCGGCGTAGTTCAGGCCCACGCAGACGATCTTGCCCACGCCGTTCACGGGGCAGCCGTAGCGCACCGCGCCGTCCACGCGCGGCAGCGAGGCCGCATCGAGCTTGGCCAGCTTGGCCAGCGAAGCCGGGGCGATGGCGCCGGCATCGATGTCGCCGACCACGCCGGACAGGTCGCGCAAGGCGCCCTGGGCATCGATCAGGCCGGGTTTTTCCTGGCCGGGTTGGCCGTAGCGTACGAGTTTCATGCGTAATCCTTGGAATGGAATGAAAGATGCCGGCCGGTCAGTTGGACCAGCCGCCGTCGATAACCTGGATGGTACCGGTAGTGAAGCCGGATTCGTCACTGCCCAGGTAGACCACCAGCGCCGCCACTTCTTCCACGCGGCCGACGCGGCCGATGGGCTGGCGCGCCACGAAGGCGGCGCGCACCGCGGCTTCGTCGTTGCCTTGCTGGCGCGCCTGGGCCGCGATGCGGTCGCGCAGCGACGGCGATTCGATGGTGCCGGGGCAGATGGCATTGCAGCGGATGCCGCGCGCCACGAAGTCGGCGGCCACCGCCTTGGTCAGGCCGATCACGGCGGCCTTGGAGGCGCCGTAGACGAAGCGGTTGGGCACGCCCTTCACGCTGGATGCGGCCGAGGCCATGTTGATGATCGAGCCGCCGCGCTCGAGCATCAGCGGCAGGTAGGCGCGAATGGTGCGGTACATGGCCTTGACGTTCAGGTCCATGCTGAAGTCCCAATCGGCTTCCTCGCATTCCAGGATGCTGCCGGCGTGCACGAAGCCCGCGCAGTTGAACAGCACGTCCACCGCGCCGGTCTCGCGGGCGCAGTCGGCCACCGCGGCGTTGTCGCGCACGTTCAGCACGCGGGTGTGCAGGCCGGTCAGGCCCGCCTCCCGGGCCTCGCGCGCCAGGTCGGCCAGCGCCGCTTCGCTGATGTCGGTAGCCCAGACCTGGGCGCCTTCGCGGGCCAGGGCCAGGGCGCTGGCGCGGCCGATGCCGTTGCCGGCCGCGGTGACCAGCGCGCGCTTGTCTTGCAAACGTAGGGTCATGTCTCTTCTCTTGGGTGGGTAAGGCGGCCCGGCGTCGCCCGATGGGCAAACGCCGGATTTGTCTCATGAAAATTAAATTTCATTTGTAAAACACAATACACGGGAAATTTAGCATGCAGCAAGCATGCACACGCCTGCACCCATCGGTAATTACCCGAATTTTCCCTAAATTCTCCAGGATTCGGGAAAACCAATGTTGACCCAGGATATGAAAATTGCTTTTATATGCAAAACAATCATTCCTAAAAAATCATGACGAGACAAGCCACCCTGGACCCTCAGCTATTGCTGATTTCCCCCGAAGACAACTGCCTGATCGTGCGCAGCGCCCTGCCTGCCGGCGCCTGTGTGCAGCTGGAAGCCGGCACCGCCGTCATCCCTGCGCCGCTGGGCCTGGGCCACAAGCTGGCGCGCCGCGCCATGCCGGCCGGCGAAAAGATCCTGAAGTACGGCGCCGTCATCGGCAGCCTGACCACCGCCGTCGCCGCCGGTGACCACATCCATACCCACAACCTGAACAGCGACTACACCCCCACCTACACGTTGGAAGAAGGCCACGCCTTCACCGACCGGCACTGAGGTTTTCCCATGACGGATCTGACCCCGCCCTTGCAGGGCTACCCGCGCGCCGACGGCCGCAAAGGCATACGCAACGTGGTCGTCGTGGCCTACCTGGTGGAATGCGCCCACCACGTGGCCCGCGAGATTGCGCTGGATTTCCGCAACCTGACCGGCGACGTGCAGGTGCACCTGGTGGGCTTTCCCGGCTGCTACCCCAACGCCTATGCCGAGCAGATGATGACGGCCATCGCCACGCACCCCAACGTGGGCGCGGCGCTGCTCGTGTCGCTGGGCTGCGAAAGCATGAACAAGCGCAAGCTGGAAGCCGCCATCGCCGATTCCGGCCGGCCGGTGCACACGCTGACCATCCAGCAGCGCGGCGGCACCCGCAGCACCGTGGCGGCGGGCCGCGACTGGGTCCGCGCCACCGCGCAGCAGCTGGCTCAGCAGACGCGCGTGCCGATGGGCTGGAACGAACTGGTGGTGGGCACCATCTGCGGCGGCTCGGACGGCACCAGCGGCATCACCGCCAATCCGGCGGTGGGCCGCGCCTTCGACATGCTGATCGCCCAGGACGCCACCTGTATCTTCGAAGAAACCGGCGAACTGGTCGGCTGCGAATTCCACATGCGCCGCCGCGCCGCCACGCCCGAACTGGGCGAGGAAATCGTGGCCTGCGTCAACAAGGCCGCGCGCTACTACAGCATCATGGGCCACGGCAGCTTTGCCCCCGGCAACGCCGACGGCGGCCTGTCCACCATCGAAGAAAAATCGCTGGGCGCCTACGCCAAGAGCGGCGCCTCGCCCATCGACGGCATCATCAAGCCGGGCGACGTGCCGCCCTTTGGCGGCCTGTATCTGCTGGACGTGGTGCCCGACGGCGAACCGCGCTTCGGCTTTCCCAACATCAGCGACAACGCCGAAATCGTCGAGCTGATCGCCTGTGGGTCGCACGTGATCCTGTTCACCACCGGACGCGGCTCGGTGGTCGGGTCGGCGGTGTCGCCCGTCATCAAGGTCTGCGCCAACCCCGACACCTACCGCGCGCTGGGCGAAGACATGGACGTGGACGCCGGCCGCATCCTGGAAGGCCGCGGCACGCTGCAGGAAGTGGCCGAGGAAATCCACGCCCAGGTTGCGGCAGTGGCCAACGGCGCGCCCAGCAAGTCCGAAGACCTGGGGCACCGCGAATTCATCCTGACCTACAAGGCGTTCGAGCCCATCGGCCCGTCCTGCCTGCCGCTGACCCGCGCGGCCTGATCGGCCCGCGCAGCCAGCCGGCCCAAGGAGTGACGTTGTGAACTACACGTTTGATTTCGCGTCCGTGCTCGAACAATGGCCCTTGCTGGCGCAAGGCGCCTGGGTCACGGTCAAGCTGTCTTTCCTGGCCACGGTGCTGGGCTTCGTGCTGGGCACCCTGTGCGCCCTGGCACGCAACAGCCGGCTGGGCTGGCTGCGGGCGCTGGCCGGTGGCTACGTCGAGCTGATCCGCAACACGCCGCTCCTGATCCAGGCCTATTTCCTGATCTTCGGCCTGTCCAGCGCCGGACTGACGATGTCGATCATGACCGGCGCGGTGCTGGCGCTGGTCATCAACATCGGCGCCTATACCTGCGAAATCATGCGGGCCGGCATCGAATCCATTCCCAAGGACCAGCTCGAAGCCGGCGAATGCCTGGCGCTGTCGCGCCCGCAGGTGTTCTGGCACGTGGTGCTGCGCCCGGCCGTCGAACGCGTGTACCCGTCGCTGGCCAGCCAGTTCATCCTGCTGATGCTGGCCTCCAGCATCATGTCGGCGGTGGGCGCCGAGGAACTGCTGGGCGTGGCCAACCGCATCCAGTCCGACACCTATCGCAACTTCGAAGTCTTCATCGTGCTGTGGGGCGTGTACCTGGCGCTGTCGTGGCTGATGCGCCTGGGTTTCTGGCTGCTGGCGCAGATCGTGTTTCCGCGCCGGCGCAAGCTTGGCACGCCGCTGTAAGGACCCGCGCCATGGCTTTCTTCATTCCCGACGAACATGCCCTGTACCTGCTGCAGGGCGCCTGGGGCACCATCAAGCTGTCGGCCTGGACCTTCGTGGGCGGCGGCGCGGCCGGCCTGCTGCTGGCGCTGGCCCGGGTGGCGCCGCGCAAGCCGCTGCGCCTGGCGGCCGCCGGCTACATCCAGGTCATCCAGGGCACGCCTCTATTGGTGTTGATGGGCCTGTGCTTTTTCGGGCCCAGCCTGTTCGGCCTGGGCGAACTGTCGGCGCTGGCCGCCGCCGCGCTGGCCATGTCCGTGTACGCCAGCGCCTTCCTGGGCGAAATCTGGCGCGGCTGCATCCAGGCCGTGCCGAAGAACCAATGGGAAGCGGCCGAATGCCTGGGGCTGTCGCGGCTGCAGCGCATGGCCAAGGTGGTGCTGCCGCAGGCCCTGCGCATCGCCACCCCGCCCACCGTCGGCTTTCTGGTGCAGATCATCAAGAACACCTCGATCGCCTCGCTGGTGATCGGCTACGCCGAGCTGGCCTACAACGCCAAGATCCTGAACAACTCGACCTTCCAGCCCTTCGTGTATTTCGGCTGCGCGGCCGTCCTGTACTTCCTCATGTGCTACCCGCTGTCGCGCTGGAGCCGTTCTTTGGAAAGGAGACTGAATGCAACCCGTCGTTGAACTGGACCAGGTCCACAAACGCTTTGGCGGCACCCACGTGCTGCGCGGCGTGTCGTTTTCCGTCAACCGCGGCGAGGTCGCGGCCATCATCGGCAAGAGCGGCTCGGGCAAGAGCACCGCGCTGCGCTGCATGGACCGCCTGGAAACCACCGACGGCGGCACCATCCACGTCTGCGGCCATGCGCTGCACGACAGCGACAAGCTGGATCTGCGGGCGCTGCGCAAGGACGTGGGCATCGTGTTCCAGAGCTACAACCTGTTCCCGCACATGACGGCCTTGCAGAACATCACGCTGGCGCCGCGCTCGGTCAAGGGCGTGAAACCCGCCCAGGCACGCGAGCAGGCGATGCAGGCGCTGGAACACGTCGGCCTGGCTGACAAGGCCGACGCCTATCCCGAGCAGTTGTCGGGCGGGCAGCAGCAGCGCGTGGCCATCGCCCGGTCGCTGGCGATGCAGCCCAAGGTGATGCTGTTCGACGAAGTGACCTCGGCACTGGACCCGGAACTGACCGGTGAAGTGCTGAAGGTGATGGAAAACCTGGCCGCCGACGGCATGACCATGATCCTGGTCACGCACGAGATGGCGTTTGCGCGCGAAGTGGCCGACAAGGTCATCTTCATGCACCAGGGGCAGGTCTGGGAACAGGGGCCGTCCAGCATGCTGTCGGCCCCCGCCACGCCGGAACTGCGGCAGTTCCTGGGCAGCGGCCTGTAACGCCGCCGCCCTCTCGCAGCAATAACCACAACACCAAGACACTGGAGACACCTGCATGAACAAGCCCGTATTCCCGCCGCGCCTGCGCGCCGCCTTCATCGGCCTGGCGCTGACCGGCGCGCTGGCCGCCACCGGCGCCGCCCACGCCGACCAGCTCGACGACATCATGAAGGCCAAGAAGCTGCGCGTGGCCATCGACCTGGGCGTACCGCCTTACGGCATGAAAGACGCCGCGCTCAATTCCACCGGGTCCGACGTGGAAACCGCACGCCTCTTGGCCAAGGGCCTGGGCGTGGAACTGGAAATCGTGCCCACCACGGGTGCCAACCGTGTGCCCTTCCTGCAGACGAACAAGGCCGACATCGTCATCTCCAGCATGTCCGTCACGCCCGAACGCCAGAAGGTCATCGACTTCTCGGTGCCCTACGCCGCCATCCTGGCCGTGGTGGGCGCCCCCAAGAGCATGACGCTGACCAGCGCGGCCGACCTGTCCAACAAGAAGGTCATTTCCACCCGCGGCACCACCAACGACACCGAGCTGACCAAGATCGCCCCCAAGGACGCGCAGATCATCCGCTTTGACGACGACGCCACCTCGATCACGGCCGTGGTCAGCGGCCAGGCCGACATCTTCGCCACCGCCCCCGCCCTTTTGCGCACCATCAATGAAAAGGCGCCCGCCAAGCAGATGGAATCGAAGTTCGTGATGCGCCTGAACATGCTGGCCATCGGCATGCGCAAGAACGAACCGGCGCTCAAGGCCAAGCTGGATGACTGGGTGCGCGCCAACCTGAAGAACGGCGAACTGAACACCATCTACAAGCAATTCCACGGCGTCGACCTGCCGCAGGAAGTCGCCAAGGTCGGCGGCTGACCCCCAACCAGGAGAACCCGGAATGGCCCGCATCGTTTCCGTCGATATCCTGCAGGTCGACCTGCAGCCCAAGGTCAAACGCACCGACGCCGTGCAAAGCTTCGAGCGCCAGGAAACCCCCATCGTGCGCATCACGGATGCCGACGGCGTCACCGGCACCGGCTACAGCTACACCATCGGCACCGGCGGCTCGTCGGTGGTGCGCCTGCTGGACGACCACCTGGCGCCGCTGCTGCTGGGGCGCGACGCCGAGCACATCGAGCAGATCTGGCGCGACCTGATGTACCGGGTCCACGCCACCACCGTCGGCGCGCTGACGTCCATCGCGCTGGCGGCCATCGACACCGCCTTGTGGGACCTGCGCGCCCGCCGCGCCAAGCTGCCGCTGCACCAGCTGGCGGGCGGCGCCAAGGCGGATATCCCGCTGTATTCCACCGAAGGCGGCTGGCTGCACCTGACCGAGACGCAGCTGGTGGAAGAAGCCCTGAAGGCGCGCGAAGCCGGCTTTGGCGGCGCCAAGCTCAAGGTCGGCAAGCCCCACGTGGCCGAAGACGTGGCGCGGCTGGCCGCGGTGCGTGCCGCCGTCGGCCCGGACTGGGACATCATGACGGACGCCAACCAGGGCTTTTCCCTGCCCGAAGCCATCCGCCGGGCCCGCTGCTTCGAACCGCTGGACCTGGCCTGGTTCGAAGAACCCATCCACGCCGACGACGTGCAGGCGCACCGCCGCCTGAGCGAGTCCACCACCCTGCCGATCGCTGTCGGCGAATCGCTCTACAGCCTGTCGCAGTTCAAGGACTACCTGCAAAGCGACGCCTGCTCGATCGTGCAGGTGGACGTAGGCCGCATCGGCGGCATCACGCCCTGGCTGAAGGTGGCGCACATGGCCGAGGCCTACAACGTGCCGGTGTGCCCGCACTTCCTGATGGAAATCCACGTGGCCCTGTGCTGCGCCGTGCCCAACAGCCGCTGGCTGGAATACATTCCGCAGCTGGACATGGTGACCGAACGCGGCATGCGCATCGAGAACGGCCGCGCCATCCCGTCGGACGAACCCGGCCTGGGCATCGCCTGGGACTGGGACCGCATAGGCAAGCTGACGCTGCACCGCAGCCGCCACGGCTAACCGGCGGCCGCGGCGTCCTCCAGGATCATCTCGGCGCCGCGCTCGGCCACCATCATCACCGCCGCCTGGGTATTGCCGGACACCATCTTCGGCATGACCGAGGCATCCACCACCCGCAAGCCGGACACCCCATTGACCCGCAGCCGCACGTCGGTCACGGCGGCGGCGTCCGACCCCATGCGGCAGGTGCCGATGGGGTGATAGATGGTCTGGCCGTTGCGGCGGGCAAAGTCCAGCCATTGCGCATCGGTTTCCACCGCCGGCCCCGGGCTGAGTTCGGCCTCGACATAGTGCTGCAACGCCGGCCGCTGCACGATGCGCCGCGCCACCCGCATGCCGCCCACCAGGCTGTCGCGGTCGACCTGGGCCGACAGGAAATTCGGCCGGATGGCTGGCGCCGCCAGCGGATCGGCCGACTTGATGTGGATGGTGCCCACCGATTCGGGCCGCAACTGCGCCACGCCCAGCGTCATGCCCGGATGCCGGTCCAGGATGCGCTCGGCCGCGTTGGCGTAGCTGGCATGCACGAAGAAATACTGCACGTCGGGCGCGGGCAGGTCCGGCGCGCTCTTGATGAAGCCGAGCACGAGGCCCGTGCCCAGCGTCAGGATGCCCTTGCGCTGCGTGTAGTAGCGCGCCACCTGCTGCGCCAACCGCCAGCCGCGCGACATCTCGTTCAGCGTCACCGTATTCTTGACCCGCCAGTTCATGCGCGTGGCGAAGTGGTCGATGTAGTTTTCGCCCACCTGCGGCTGCGCATGCACCAGCGGGATGCCAAACGACTGCAACAGCGCCGGGTTGCCGATGCCGGACAATTCCAGCAGTTGCGGCGACTGCACCGCCCCCAGGCACACCAGCGTCTCGCGGCGGGCCCGCACGGTGAATTCGCGGCCATTCTGGCGGTAGGCCACGCCTACGCAGCGCTGGCCCTCGAACAGCAGCCGGGTCACGTGCGCGCCGCATTCCACCGTCAGGTTCTTGCGCCCGGCGGCGGGTTTCAGGTAGCCGTCCACCACGCTCCAGCGGCGGCCGCGGTGCTGCAGCACCTGGTAATAGCCCACGCCGTCCTGCTTGCCGCCGTTGTAGTCCGGGTTCAGCGGCAGGCCGTCTTCCTGGGCGGCGCGCAAGAACGCGTCGGACACCGGAAAGCGCTCGGCCACTTCTTCCAGATGCATCGGCCCGTTCTTGCCCCGGGTAGCGTCGCCGGGTTCGTAATGTTCGATCTTGCGAAATACCCGTTCGGCCTGGCCGTAGCCCCAGCCGGTGGCGCCCGCGGCTTCCCAGCCGTCGTAGTCGGCCGGCTGGCCGCGCACGTAGATCATGCCGTTGATCAGCGTCGAACCGCCCACGCCCTTGCCGCGCGGCACGGCGATGGTGCGGCCCTGGACGTTGTCTTCGGGTTCGGTGGCAAAGCGCCAGTTGTAGTCCGGGTTGACCAGCAGCTTGGAAAAGCCCGCCGGAATGCCGATCCACATGCTGCGGGCTTCATGGCCCGCTTCCAGCATCAGCACCCGGTGGCGGCCGTCGGCCGACAGCCGGTTGGCCAGGATGCAGCCGGCGGTGCCGCCGCCCGCAATAATGAAGTCGTAATCGCCCATCGTCAGGTTCCGCGGGGTCAGGCTTGGGCGGCGGGCGCCACGCCCATCATTTCCGCCATCAGCTCGATCTGCCCGGCCAGCATCGGCGCGCCATAGTGCACGTTGCAGCCGCGCGCCTGCGCGGCCCGCAGCAGCGGGGTGTCCTTGGGCTGCATGATGACCTCGCACACCAACTGGTCCGGCGTCAGGCGCTGTACATCCAGCGGCAGCGCGTCGTCTTCCTTCATGCCCAGCGACGTGCCGTTGACCACCAGGTCGTGGCCCGACGGGTCGGCCGTGCCGACATCGATGCGGGCCTGCGGATGCAGCGACAGGATGCGGGCCTTCAGGTCTTCGGCCTTGGCCGGCGTGCGGTTGGCGATGGTCAGGCGCGACACGCCCGCCTGCACCAGCGCAAAGCCGATGGCGTTGGCCGCGCCGCCGGCGCCGGCCAGGTAGGCGCTCTTGCCCTCGGGCGACACGCCCGCCGTGCGCAGGCCGCGCACGAAGCCTTCGCCGTCCAGCATATGGGCCACCAGGCGGCCGTCGGCCTCGCGCCGCACCACGTTGGCCGCGCCGATCTTGCGCGCCACCGGGGTGGCCTCGTCGGCCAGCGCCAGAATCGCCGCCTTGTGCGGCATGGTGACGATCAGGCCGCCCAGATTTTCCAGGCGGCGCAGGCCCGCCACCACCTCGGCCAGGTTGTCGGGCCGCGCATGGAACGGCACGCACACGCCGTCAAAGCCGATGCGCGCGAAGTGCTCGTTCATGCGCTGCGGCGTCTTCACGTGGTAGATCGGGTCGGCCAGGATGCCGAACAAGCGCGTATTGCCGCTGATTTCCTTCATTGCTGTCTCCATGTCTTTATCTCAATGCCCTAGCGCTGGATGCATTCACGCGCTACGGCCTCGATGCCGGCGCCGTCCAGCTGGTAATGGGCATACAGGGTGGTGGGCGGGGCGATCAGGCTGTATTCATCGTAGATGCCATGGCGCCGCAGCCGCGTGCCGGTGCCGGCGTCCGCCAGCACTTCGGCCACTGCCGACCCCAGCCCGCCCATCACGTTGTGTTCTTCCACCGTCAAGAGCGCGCGCGCCTGGCCGGCGGCGGCCAGCACGGCCTCGCGGTCCAGCGGCTTCACGGTGGGCATGTCGATCACGCCGACCGACAGGCCGTCTTCGCGCAGCCGCGCGGCGGCCTCCAGCGCCGCATGCAGCGTGATGCCGCAGGCGATGATGTTCAGGTCGGTGCCGGTGCTATGGGTGATGGCGCGGCCGAACGTGAACGGCGTGCCGTCTTCGTACACCTGCGGGTCGCGGCCCCGGCCGATGCGGAAGTAGATCGGCTCGGGCCAGTCCACCGACGCCTTGATGGCGGCGGCCAGTTGCGGGCCGTCGGCCGGCGACACCACCGTCAGGCCGGCAATGGCGCGCATGGTGGAAATGTCTTCGGTGGCGTGGTGCGAGGTGCCGTAGAACCCCAGGCTGATGCCCGTGTGGTGGCCGATCAGGCGCACGGGCAGCCGGGTATAGGCCACGTCCATGCGGATCTGCTCGCAACACAGCAGGCCCAGGAACGAGGCGAACGTGGCCACGAAGGGCATCAGTCCGGTCGTGGCCAACCCGGCCGCCGCCGACACCATGTTCTGCTCGGAAATGCCGAACTGCACGTAGCGGTCGGGATAGGCCGACGCAAAGCGGTTCAGGCCATTGGAATACTGCAGGTCGGCCGAGCCGGCCACCACCGGGTGCCCGGCCTGCGCCAGGTCGATCAGCGCGTCGGAAAGATACGACAGCCCGGGGTTCACCGCATTCAGCGCGCGGTACTGCCAGGAATCGGGGGAAGTTATCTGTGCCTGTGCCATTCAGATCTCGCGGGTCATGATTTCGTCGATGGCGGCCTGCGCGTCTTGGGGCGCCAGGTAGCCCAGATGCCAGCCGGGTTCGGTTTCCATGTAGCCCACGCCCTTGCCCTTGATGGTCTTGGCGATGACGCAGGCCGGCTTGTCGCGCGTCTCGTCGGCGCGCAGGCGGCGCAGCAGCGTGGTCAGGGCCGACAGGTCATGGCCGTCCACCTCGTGCACCTCCCAGCCAAAGGCCTGCCACTTGTCTTTCAGCGATTCCACGCCGATCACGTCATCGACCTTGCCATCGAGCTGATAGCCGTTGCGGTCGACGATGGCAACCAGGCGCGACAGCCGCTGGTGGGCGGCGAACAGCGCGGCTTCCCAGACCTGCCCTTCCTGCATCTCGCCATCACCCAGCATCACGAAGACGTTGTAATCGCGCCCGTTCATGCGCCCGCCCACCGCCATGCCGGCGCCGTTGGACAGCGCGTGGCCGATGGACCCCGAACTGAAATCCACGCCCGGCACCTTGGTCATGTCGGGGTGGTCGCCCAGCGGGCTGCCCAGGCGGGTATAGCCGTCGAGCAGTTCGCGGGCAATGAAGCCGTGGTCGGCCAGCACGGGAAACAAGCCCACCGCCGCGTGGCCCTTGCCCATCAGAAAGCGGTCGCGGTCCGGCCAGGCGGCCTCGCCCGGGCGCAGCCGCATCACGTCGTAGTACAGCGCGGCAAAGATCTCGGCGCACGAGAAGACCGAGCTGTAGTGCCCGACCTTGGCGATTTCGATCAGCCTGATTGTCTCCAGCCGTATGTAGCGGGCCTTTTCCCGCAGCATGCGGATTTCCCCTTCGGTTGGGGCTCCCCGGTCCTGGCGCATGACGTTCCCTTACGTCGTTAGAATATATGATATATAATATACCCATCGCGCTCGAATTGGCTAGGCCGGGCTAGAATTCAGCCGGGCGCTGTTTTCCGGCCCCGGCCCATTCCCTCGAACCCGCAAGCCCCAACCGTCATGCCCAGCCTTAAACCGGTAAAGAAAGAGAACCTCTCCGTCAAGGTCTACAACGAAATCCGCAATGCCCTCATCAATGGGCAGTACGAACCCGGAGAGCGTCTGATCATTGGCGAGCTGGCCCAGGAAATGGGCGTCTCGATCACGCCCGTGCGCGAGGCCATCTTCCGCCTCATCAGCGAACAGGGCCTGGAAATGCAGGCCGCCACCGCGGTGTACGTGCCCTACGTCAATTCCGAAAAGCTGCGCGAAATCCAGCAGATCCGCTTCCACCTGGAAGGCATGGGCGCGGCCGAAGCCGCCAAGAACATCACCCGCAAGCAGCTGGACAACCTGATCGCCCTGCAGAAGGACTTCATCTCCTGCACGTCGACCGATCCCAAGCGCGCCAGCTACCTGAACCGCAAGTTCCACTTCGCCATCCTCGAAGCCAGCAACAAGCCCATCCTGCGCAACACCGTGGAATCGTTCTGGGTCATCACCGGCCCCATCCTCAAGGTGTTCCATGTGAAGACGGCCGGGCTGGACTACTCCGAAAACGAGCACCGCCACGAAGCCGTGATCGACGCGCTGGAAGCCCGCGATTCGGAAGCGGCCGCCAAGGCCATCCAGGCCGACCTGGTCTGGGGCGGAAAAATCATGATCGACTGGCTGGTCGAACGCGAAAAAGAACTCGACTACCGCCCGCCCGGGCCCCGCAAATAGGAAGATCCCATGCTGAAGATTTTTGGCGCTCCCGGCCGTTATATCCAGGGAGCGGGCGCACTGGACACCCTGGGCGACTACGCCGCCCTGTTCGGCCGCCATGCCGCCCTGGTCATCGACCGCTACGTCCATGGCGTGCTGGGCCCAAGAATCGAAGCACTGTGCGCGGCGCGCCACGTGACGCTGACGCCGCTGCTGGTGGAAGGCGACCTGACGCCCGAGGCCATCGCGGCGCTGCGCGCCCAGGCCGCGGCCGCGGGCATCGACATGGTCATCGCGGTGGGCGGCGGCAAGTCGCTGGACGCCGGCAAGGCCGTGGCCAAGGCCGCGCACTGCCACCTGGTCACCGTGCCCACGGTGGCCTCGAACGACGCGCCCACCAGCAAGAACTACGTGCTGTACGACGCCCATCACAACCTCCTGGCGGTCGAGCACATGCTGTTCAACCCCACCATCGTGCTGGTGGACACCGCCATCATCGCCACCGCCCCCGCGCACTTCTTTCGCGCCGGCCTGGGCGATGCCATTTCCAAGAAGTTCGAAGCCGAGCAATGCGCCCGCAACGGCGGCAGGAACATGTATGACGGCGCCCCGCTGCTGTCGGCCCAGTTGATCGCCGACGGCTGCCTGCGCACGCTGCTGGCCGATGGCCCCGACGCGCTGGCCGTCGCCGGCAGCGGCGCGCCCACGCCCGCGTTCGAGCGCGTGGTGGAAGCCATGATCCTGATGAGCGGCCTGGGTTTCGAAAGCGGCGGCCTGTCCATCGCCCACGCGCTTACGCGCGGCCTGCCCAAGATCACGGGCGTGGCCACCGCGCTGCACGGCCTGCAAGTGGCCGTGGGCCTGCTGGTGCAGCTGGACCTGGAAGACCGCCAGGACGGCATGCTGGCCACGCTGACCCAGTGGTACGACCAGGTGGGCCTGCCCACTACGCTGCACGCGCTGGGCGCCGCCAGTCCGACCGACGCCGAACTCACGCTGGCGGCCGACCTGACCCTGAAGGCCCGCCACGCCGCCAATTTCGATCGCACGCTGGACATCAAGACTCTCGCAGACGCATTGCGCCGCCACGCGTGAAAAGCTGCCGATAAGAACACCCCCGCCGCCGGGCCGCCCCAAGGCGGGGGCGCCCCCTTGGGGGCAGCTAGCGCGTAGCGCGCGGCGTGGGGGCCTACCCTTCCGCCGCCGGACCGCCCCAAGGCGGGGGGCGCCCCCTTGGGGGGCAGCTAGCGCATAGCGCGCGGCGTGGGGGCCTTCCCTTCCGCCGCCGGGCCGCCCCAAGGCGGGGGCGCCCCCTTGGGGGCAGCTAGCGCATAGCGCGCGGCGTGGGGGCCTTCCCTTCCGCCGCCGGGCCGCCCCAAGGCGGGGGCGCCCCCTTGGGGGGCAGCTAGCGCATAGCGCGCGGCGTGGGGGCCTTCCCTCCCGCCTCAGAACGCCACGTTGTCACCGCCCTTGAGCCCCAGCTTGGCGCGGGTTTCCTCCGGCGTGGCCACTTCCAGATTCAGCGCCTCCAGGATGGTGCGGATGCGCTCGACCTGCACCCGGTTCGACTCGGCCAGCTGGCCCGGCCCGATCCACAGCGAATCTTCCAGCCCCACCCGCACGTTCGACCCCATGGCCGCGCCGATGGTCGCCAACGGCATCTGGTTGCGGCCGGCGCCCAGGATCGACCACTCGTATTCATTGCCGAACAGGCGGTCGGCCGTGCGCTTCATGTGCATCAGGTCTTCGGGGTGCGGCCCGATGCCGCCCAGGATGCCGAACACCGACTGGATGAACGGCGGCGACTTGACCAGGCCGCGGTCCACGAAGTGCGCCAGGTTGTAAAGATGGCTGATGTCGTAGCACTCGAATTCGAAGCGGGTGCCGTTGGCGTTGCCCAGCTCAAGAATCGATTCGATGTCCTGATACGTGTTGCGAAAGATCAGCGAACGGCTGTTTTCGAGATGCTCGCGTTCCCAGTCGTGCTTGAAGTCCTGGAAGCGGCCCAGCATCGGGAACAGGCCGAAATTCATCGACCCCATGTTCAGCGACGCCAGCTCGGGCTTGAAGGTGGTGGCCGGGCGCATGCGTTCCTGCACTGTCATGTGCGGGCTGCCACCGGTGGTGATGTTGATGATGGCGTCGGTCTCGGCCTTGATGCGCTCAAGGAAAGGCTTGAACAACTCCGGGTCTTGCGACGGCTTGCCGGTTTCGGGGTCCCGGGCGTGCAGGTGCAGCACCGCCGCGCCCGCGCGCGCCGCGCCGATCGCGGCTTCGGCGATTTCGTCGGCAGTGACCGGCAGGTGCGGCGACATGCTGGGCGTGTGGATGGCGCCCGTGACGGCGCAGGTGATCACGACTTTCTGTTTGGGTTTAGCCAATTTCGTCTCCGTTGCTTTGTTTGTGGCGCATCAGGCGCATCAATTGCTCGTCGCGCCAATAGCGGCGCGCCGTCAGGTCTTCATCGGGCAGCAGGCGCCGCCGCTCGGCCGACAGGGCATCGACCAGCGCGCCCTCCCAGGCCACGCTTTCGGCCTGGGTGGCACCGATGGATTGGTACAGGCCGCCATAGCGGCCGCAGTAATCGGCGATGCCGCCGGGGGCATTCAAGTCAATGGTTTCGAACGGCCCCATGAACGACCAGCGCAGGCCCAGGCCGTCTTTCACGGTGGCGTCGATGTCCTCGGCGCTGGCGATGCCGGCCGCCGCCAGCCGGAAGGCCTCGTGCAGCAAGGCGCCTTGCAGGCGGTTCAGGATGAAGCCTTCGATCTCGCGCGTCATCGACACGGGCTTTTGGCCGATGTCCCGCATGATGTCGCGGGCGCGCGCCATCGTGTCCGCGCTGGTCCAGGGCGCCGGGCACAGTTCCACCACCGGAATCAGGTAAGGCGGGTTGACCGGATGCGACACCAGGCAGCGGTGGCGCCCAGGCAGGTCCTCGGTGAATTCGCTGGCCGGGATGCTGGATGTGGAACTGCCAATGATGGCGTCGGGTTCGGCCGCCGCATCCAGCAAGGGGAACAGGCTGCGCTTGATCTCGCGCGTCTCGGGCGAGTTTTCCTGGATGTAGCTCGCGCCCTTGAGCGCATCCTGCAGGCTGTCGGCGACGTGGATGCGCGCAGCGGCCGCCGCGGCGTCCTGCAGCAGCCCGTGCGCCTGCAGCTGGTCCAGCTGGCGGCGGATCAGGGCGCTGGCCTCGCCCAGCATGGCCGCATTGACGTCGTACAGGCGCACGTCCCAGCCTTTGCGGGCGAACACGATGGCCCAGCCCTGGCCGATGAGTCCGGTGCCGATGATGGCCGCGCAGCGGCGGCCAGCAAACTCAGGGTCGGTACCGCGACGATCTGCCCCGTCGCGCGGGTCGGTGGTGGCCGCCATCAGTAGAGCTTCTGCGTGAAGCCGTCCACCACGATGGCCTGGCCCGTCACGCTGCGGGCCGCCTCGCTGGCATTGAACAGCACCATGTTGGCGATATCGCGCGCCGTGACCATGCGGCCCAGGGCAGCCTGGTTTTCGTACAGCGCCGCGATCTCGTCCACCGGCTTGTCCAGCGTCTTGGCCTTGGCGGCGATGACGGCGCGGATGCGCGGCCCTTCGACAGCGCCCGGCAGGATCGCGTTGACGCGGATGCCGTGGCCGCCCAGTTCAATGGCCAACGACTTGGTGAAGCCGATGACCGCCCACTTGGACGCCGAATACACCGAACGCCCGGCGAACCCCAGGTGCCCCGCGGCCGACGACAGATTGATCATCACGCCCGCCCGCGATTCCTTGAGCAGCGGGATGGCCTGGCGGGCGCACAGGAATTGACCCGTGATGTTGACGGCCAGGGTGCGATCCCAATCGGCCTTGGACAGGGTTTCGACAAAGCCCGTGGGGCCGGCCACGCCGGCGTTGTTGATCAGGATGTCCAGCCCGCCCAGCGTCTGGCGCACGGCGGCGAACAGCGCGGCCACGCTGTCTTCGTCCGACACGTCGGCGTACACCGCCTGCACGCCGGGCAACTCACCCGGCAGCGCGGCCAACCGGTCGCGGTTGACGTCGCACACCAGCACCGACGCCCCGGCGCGGTGGAACACCTGCGCCATTTCCATGCCCAGCCCATCGGCGCCGGCCGTGATCAGTACCCTTTTTCCGGCGAAATCCACTTCCTCGAACATGCGTATGTCTCCTGGATTCTTTTCGTGAAACGCCTTTTGATCATATAGGATATATGATCAAAACGGCCAGTTTCTTGCCGGAGGAATTGTCGGGAAGTGGTCCCATAAGCCTCGTCCGAAGGGTGGAATTTACGCCTCCCCATAGGAGCCAATTGCCCGCAAACGCTTTATTCATGCGGCTTGAGGGAAATCCCCGATTCAGCCTTGCAAGTCCGGCACTAGAATCCAGGACGAGGTTCCCACCCCCCGCCGGCACATATATCATATATTTAAAAAGACGGACGCAGCAGCAGACAGTCCGCATCCCATACCAACAAAGGAGCGTAGACAGTGTTCAAGTTCAATAAATTCGCCATCGCGCTGGGCCTGTGCGGCGTCGTGGTCAGCGGCACCGCAGCGGCCGACATGAAAGTAGGCGCCCTCTTCCCGTTCAGCGGCGCCCTGGCGCTGCTGGGCCAGGAGAGCTATCGCGGCCTGGAACTGGCCGTCAATGAAATCAATGCCGCCGGCGGGATCAACGGCGAGAAAATCCAGATCATCAAGGCCGACGCCGTCGACCCCACCCAGGCCGTGTCCGAGACCAAGCGCCTGATCTCGTCCAACGTGGTCGGCGTGTTCGGCAGCTACGCCTCGGGCGTCTCGTATGCCGCCTCGCCCGTCACCGAACTGGCCGGCGTGCCCTACTTCGAACTGGGCGCCACCGCCCACAAGATCACCACGCGCGGCTACAAGTACCTGTTCCGCAGCAACCCCAACACCGCGCTGTACGGCGTGTCGGTGGTGAACGCGCTGCACGAGACCATCGCGCCCGGCATGGGCCTGAACCCCAAGGACATCAAGATCGGCATCATCCACGAAGACGGGCCTTACGGCACCGACGTGGCCGCCACCGAGAAAAAGCGTGCCCAGGAACTGGGCTACACCGTGGCCGAAGTGCTGCCCTACTCCGCCAAGACGGTCGACCTGTCGTCGCTGATCCTGCGCCTGAAGGGCGCCAAGGTCGACGTCGTGCTGCAGACCGCCTACCAGAACGACGCCATCCTGTTCTTCAGCCAGGCGCGCGCCGCGGGCTTCAAGCCCAAGGTCGTGATCGGCGCGGGCGGTGGCTATTCGCTGGCCGACACCGCCAAGGCCGTGGGCGCCGACATGAACGGCGTGTTCGACCTGGACTTCCCGCAATCGTCCATCAACCCGGCCGGCGCGCCCGGCCTGGACAAGTTCCTGGAAGCCTACAAGTCCACCTACAAGAGCGATCCGCAATCCGGCCACAGCCTGACCAACTACGTCGGCGCCAAGGCCTTCTTCGAAGCCATCGCCGCGGCCAAGTCCACCGACAAGGACAAGATCCGCGCCGCCGTGCTGGCCTACAAGAAGCCCGCCGGCCAGACCGCCAACGGCTGGGCCTTCGACTTCGGCGAAGACGGCCAGAACAATGCATCCACGTTCTACGTGATGCAGTGGCAGGACGGCAAGCTGGTCACCATCGCCCCGAGCAACCTCGCGCTGGGCAAGCCTGTCTTCAAGAAATAACAAGCACGACAACTTGCCAGCAACCAGGCGCTCGGGGGCGCCTGGCGTAACACCGGGGCCAGCAGGCCCCGGCCCGGCCGGCGCGGCCGCCGGGCCGGGGCGCTCCCCTTTCCAAGAGGTTGCACCATGGATATCTTCATTCAACTGGTCATCAACGGCCTGTTGCTGGGCGGCGCATACACCATCATCAGCCTGGGGCTGACGCTGATCTTCGGCGTCGTGCGCGTCGTGAACTTCGCCCACGGCGAATTCCTGATGATCGGCATGTACCTGGTCTATCTGATCGCCGCGCAGTTCGGCGTGCATCCGTACATCGGCCTGGTGCCGGTGGCGGTCATCCTGTTCGCGCTGGGCGCGCTGACGCAGAAGGGCATCATCCAGCCGCTGCTTAACGCCGACCAGCACATCCAGATCTTTGCCACGGTGGGCGTGTCCACCATCCTGCTGAACCTGGCCCTGGTGATCTTCGGCGCCAATGTCTACCGTGCGCCGGTCGAGCTGGGCACCAACGCCATCGACGTGGGCGCCTATTCCATGGTGACGGGCCAGCTCATCACCTTCGTGGTGGGCATCAGCCTGGCCGTGCTGCTGCACCTGTTCATGCACCGCACCTACCTGGGCCGCGCGCTGCGCGCGGTGGCGCAGCACCGCTACGCCGCCACGTTGATGGGCGTGAACGTCAACAACGTATATGCCATTGCCTTCGGCCTGGGCACCGCCTTCGTCGGTATCGCGGCCGGCCTGCTGGCGCCGCAGTACCCCGTGTTCCCGACGGTGGGCACCTACTTCGTGCTGACCGCCTTCGTGATCGTGGTGCTGGGCGGCCTGGGCAGCCTGTACGGCGCGGTGGCCGGGTCCATGATCATCGGCATCGTCGATACGCTGGCCGGCTACTACATCGCCCCCGACCTGAAAGAGGTCGTCTATTTCGGGATCTTCCTCTTGATCCTTGTCCTGCGACCGACCGGCCTGTTCGGCGTCGGCACAGAGTGATCAGAGCCACAAGGAGCGAGACGTGTTTCCCGACTTTCGAAGCCCCAAAGCCTACGTCAGCCTTATCCTGCTGATCGTCATGTTCATCGTGCCCGTCGTCCTGGGCACGCCCTTCTGGACCAACCTGTTCGTCCTGCTGTTCGTCTTTTCCGCCCTGTCGGTGGCCTGGAACATCGTCGGCGGCTACGCCGGCCAACTGTCGCTGGGTCACGCGGTGTTCTACGGCATCGGCGGCTACACCGCCACGCTGCTGACGCAGAACTTCGGCATCTCGCCCTGGTTCGGCATGCTGGCGGGCGCGGCCATTTCCGCGGCCGTGGCCATCCTGATCAGCTACCCCACGCTGCGGCTGCGCGGGCCATTCTTCGCGCTGGCCACCATCGCCATCCTGGAAGTGGTGCGGCTGCTGGTCATCCACGAAGAAAGCTGGACCGGCGGCTCCAGCGGCATCAGCCTGCCGCTGAACATCGGCTGGGCCTGGATCGTGTTCCGCGAAAAGATCAACTACGTGATCATCGCGTTCGGCCTGTTCCTGGTGGTGACCTGGGTGTCGTGGTACATCCGCAAATCGCGCATCGGCCACTACCTGATCGCCATCCGCGAACGCGAAGATGCGGCGCTGGCGGTGGGCATTCCCACCGTGCGCGTGAAGATCATCGCCGCGGTGGTCTCGGCCATGCTGACCAGCGTGATCGGCACCTTCCACATCACCTACCTGACCTTCGTCGACCCCAGCTCCGCGTTCTCGCTGGAATTGTCGATCCAGGTCGCCATGTTCGCCCTGATCGGCGGCCTGGGCACGGTGGCCGGCCCCATCGCCGGCACCTTCCTGGTGCTGCCGATTGCTGAACTGGCGCGCGGCTGGCTGTCCAGCGTGGGCAACGGCATGCACGGGCTGATCTACGGCCTGATCCTGGTGGCGGTGGTGCTGACCATTCCGCGCGGCCTGGCCGGCGCCTTCGGCCCGGCCATCGAACGCGCGCTGGCGCGGCTGCCCTACCTGGGCACGCCGCGGGCCAAACGCAAGCTGAACGAGCCGGCCCGGCTGCACGATGCCGTGCGCAATGACCAGCCCGTGCTCAAGGCCGACAAGCTGTTCAAGAGCTTCGGCGGTCTGCGCGCCACCAACGACGTGTCGCTGACGCTGAACCAGCACGAGATCCTGGGCATGATCGGCCCCAACGGCGCCGGCAAGACCACGGTGTTCAACCTGCTGTCCGGCTTTCTGTCGCCGGACAAGGGCGCGGTGTCGATGCGCGATGCGCAGGGCAACTGGGTCGCCTGCAGCACGCCGGACGAGTTCGCGCACCAGGGCCTGGGGCGCACCTTCCAGATCGCCAAGCCGTTCACGGGCCTGACGGTGCTGGAAAACATCATGCTGGGCGCCTTCATCCGCACCGCTGACCGCGAGGAGGCCGAACAGATCGCCCTGAAGGTGGCCGAGGAAACCGACCTGCTCAAGTACCTGAACACCGAAGCCCGCAGCCTGACGGTGGGCGGCATGAAGCGGCTGGAGATCGCCCGCGCCCTGGCCATCCGGCCGCGCATCCTGCTGCTGGACGAAGTGATGGCGGGCCTGAATCCCACCGACATCGAGAAGTCCATCCAGATGATCCGCCGCATCCGCGACTCGGGCGTGTCGGTGCTGCTGATCGAACACATGATGCAGGCCACCATGGCGCTGTCTGACCGCATCATCGTGCTGAACGAAGGCGCGGTGCTGGTCAGCGGGGCGCCCAGGGACGTGGTCGAGAACCCCGCCGTCATCGAGGCCTATTTGGGCAAGGAGTACCAGGATGCTTAAGGTTTCGGATCTTTCGTCGGGCTACGGCAAGAGCCAGGTGCTCAACGGCCTGAACTTCGAGGTGCGTGCCGGCGAGATCGTCACGCTGATCGGCGCCAACGGCGCCGGCAAGACCACCACGCTCAAGACCCTGTGCGGCGTCATCGGCGCCACCACGGGCCGCGTGGAATTCGAAGGCCAGGACCTGACCAACCGCCCGCCCTTCGACATCGTCGACGCGGGCATCACCATGATTCCCGAAGGCCGCCAGCTGTTTCCGCACTTCACCGTGAAAGACAACCTGCTGATGGGCTCGTACAAACGCGCCGCCCGCCCCATCGTGCAGCGCAAGCTGGAAGAAGTGCTGCAGATCTTTCCGCGCGTGCGCGAACGCCTGGGCCAGTATGCCGGCTCGCTGTCGGGCGGCGAGCAGCAGATGGTGGCCATTGCGCGCGGCATGATGGCCGACCCCAAGCTGCTGGTGTTCGACGAGCCCTCGCTGGGCCTGTCGCCGCTGCTGGTGCAGCAGATGTTCGACATCATCCGCGACGTCACCGCGCACGGCGTGACCGTGCTGCTGGTCGAGCAGAACGTATTCCGCACCCTGCGCCTGGCCGACCGCGGCTACGTGCTGGAAAACGGCGCCATCGTGCGCACCGGCACCGGCGCCGAGCTGCTGGCCGACCCCCACGTCAAGAAGGCCTACCTGGGCCACTGATTCTTCAAGGACCTGTCCTTTATGTCTTTACGCTGCACATTCATCGACCACGGCAAGGGCGGCCCGCCCGACTGCCTGCGCCCGGCCGAACGCGACATGGAATCGCCCACCGGCCGCCAGGTGCTGATCGAAGTCGCCTACGCCGGGGTCAACCGCCCCGACGTGCTGCAACGCTCCGGCTCGTACCCGCCCCCGCCCGGCGCGTCGCCCTACCTGGGCCTGGAAGTGTCGGGCACCATCATCGCCGTGGGCCCCCAGGCCACGCGCTGGAAGGTAGGCGACAAGGTCTGCGCGCTGACGCCCGGCGGCGGCTACGCCCAATACTGCCTGGCCGACGAACGCCACTGCCTGCCGGTGCCGCGCGGCCTGGACCTGCTGGCGGCCGCCGCCATTCCCGAAAACTATTTCACGGTCTGGACCAACGTGTTCGATCGCGCCCGCCTTGCGGCCGGCGAGAAATTCCTGGTGCACGGCGGCTCCAGCGGCATCGGTCTCACGGCCATCCAGCTGGCACGCGCCTTTGGCGCCGAGGTCTGGACCACCGTCGGCAACGCTGAAAAAGCCCAGGCCTGCCTGGCGGCCGGCGCGCACCACGCCCTGAACTACCGCAATACCGACTTCGAAGCCGACGTTCGTGAAGCCACGCAGGGTGCCGGCGTCGACGTCATCCTGGATATGGTGGGCGGCCGCTACATCAACAAGAACATCCGCCTGCTGGCCGTGAATGGCCGCCTGGTGCAGATCGCCTTCCTGGAAGGCAGCAAGGCCGAGATCGACGCCCTGCCCATCATGACCAAGCGGCTGTCGTTCACCGGGTCCACCCTGCGTCCAAGGTCCGACGAGGACAAGGGCGCCATTGCCCAGTCGCTGGCCGACAAGGTGCTGCCGCTGATGGAACAAGGCCAGTGCCTGCCGCGCATCCACGCCGTGTTCCCGCTGGCGCGCGCCAACGAGGCCCACGCTCTGATGGAAAGCAGCGCACACATCGGCAAGATCATGCTGCAGGTGCAGGCATGAGCGCGCGCTTCACCGATCAGGTCGTCATCGTCACCGGCGCCGTGGGCGGCATCGGCTCGGCCATCGTCGAAGGCTTTCTGGCCGAAGGCGCGAAGGTCGGGCTGATCGACTTCAATGCCCAGACCGGCCAGGCCTACGAACAAGCGCTCAAGCAACGCGGCCACGCGGTGGCCTTCGTGCCGGCCGACGTCGCCCATTTCGAGCAATGCCAGGCGGCGTATGACCGCATCACCCGCGAGCTGGGGCCGGCCACCATCCTGGTCAACAACGTGGGCATCTCGCCCAAGACCGACGGCCGCGCGCTGAAGGTCTGGGAAATGACGCCCGGCGAATGGGACAAGGTGGTGGCGGTCAACCTGAACAGCGTCTTCTACATGACGCACCTGGCCGCGCCGCACATGGTCAAGCAGCGCCAGGGGCGCGTCATCAACATGTCGTCGGTGGCCGGCAAGGCTTACTGCGACATCGTCGCCGCGCACTATGCCGCCACCAAGGCGGCGCTGCTGGGCCTGACGCGCCACTGGGCCGCGGAACTGGGCGAATACGACGTCACCGTCAACGGCCTGGCCCCGGGGCGCATCAGCACGCCGCTGCTCAAGAGCGTGCCCAAGGAAATCAATGACGCCGTGGCCGACGTCACCGCCCTGCGCCGCCTGGGCACGCCGGAAGAAGTGGCCGATGCCTGCCTCTTTTTCGCATCCGACCAGGCGCGCTTCGTGACCGGGCAGGTGCTGGATGTGGCAGGTGGCTGGTTGATGACGTAGAACGGAAAAGCCCTGCTGGTTCATTGAACCACCAGGGCTTTTCTGTCTTGCCGGTCCGCCTCAGGCAGACCGGCGATCCGGTGCAGACCAGGACCGATCAGAAGTCCATGCTGGCGCTCAGCGAGAACGTGCGCGGGCCGCCCAGCACCAGGTAGCCGTTGCCGGGGTAGCCGCCCACCGACGACCAGTAATTGCGGTTGGCGATGTTGTCGACCCGGGCGCGCAGCGTCACCACATGGCCGTCCACGTCCATCATGTAGCGCAGGCCGGCGTCGAAACGCGTCCAGCCGGGCACCTTGAGCGTGTTGGCATCATCCGCATAGGACGCGCCGGTGTACACCACGCGGCCGTCCACGGCCAGGCCCTGCACGCCGGGAATGTCCCACTCTGCGCCCAGGTTGGCCTGGAAGCGCGGCACGCCGATCACGCGGTTGCCGTCGATGGCCGTGTTGCCGGTGGAACGCTGCTTGGCATCCAGGAAGGTCAGGCCGCCCAGCACGCGCACGGTCTTGATCGGTTCGCCGAACACGGTCAGCTCCACGCCCTGGTGGCGGTCTTTGCCGGAGGCCGTGAACTTGTTCGACGCATCGTAGGAAGCGCGCGGCTTGTCGGTCGAGAACAGCGCCAGGCCCGCGCCCAGGCCGTCGCCGTCGTACTTGACGCCGATTTCCTTCTGCTTGGAAACGTACGGCGCCAGGCTTTCGCCCTGGTTGGGCACGGGCTTGCCGTTGGCGACGCTGGGCGCTGTATCGCCAGCCACCAGCGCCTCGATGTAATTGGCATACAGCGACACGCTGGGCGCTACCTTGAACACGAGGCCCGCGGCCGGCGAATTGCGGCTCTGATCGTAGGCGCCGTTTTCCTTGCCGGTGTTGTAGGCATAGCTGCGCGAGGACAGGCGCTGATGGCGGATGCCCAGGGTCAGCAGCACCTTGTCGTCCAGGAACGACAGGGTGTCGCCAAACGCGTAGCTGCTGGTGCGCGTGCGGCCTTGCAGCGCCGGATCATCGATATCGTTGCCGCGCAGCGCGCCCGCGCTGAACGCAGGCTGCGAATACGACTGCGGGTCGTAGATATTGGTCGGGAACGTATTGGCGTAGTCCATGATGTAGGCGTTCTTTTTCTTCAGGTCGAAGAAAGACGCCGACACCACGAATTCATGCCCCACCGGGCCGGTGCGCACCTTGGCGCGCAGCCCGACTTCACCCGTATTGACGCTGTCCTTGCGGGTGTTGTCAAAGCGGTAGAAATTGCCCGCGCCCGTGGACGCGTTGGTCAACGTGACGTTGCCCAGCGAATTCGCTTCGTCGCTGCGGCGCATGCCAAAAGCCGCCCAGCCGGTCAGCTTGTCGCTGAAATCGTGCTCGGCCCGCACCGTGCCGAACCAGTCGCGTTCATTGGAATACGACCAGGGCTGCGCATAGTTCGAGCTGGCATCGGGCGGCGCCGGCACATGGTCCTTCAGGCCCACCACGCTGATGTTCGGCCGCGCGCGCTTGAGCTTGTTTTCCTGAAAGCCGATGTCGGCCGACAGGCGCGTATCGGCCGAACGCCAATCCAGGCCCAGCGACACCAGGCTGGTGCGGGAATGTTCGTCGTCGATGGCCGTGTCGCCGCTGCGCTGGGCCGCATTGATGCGGATGCCGGTGCTGTCGTCCGGGCCGAAACGGCGCGCGATGTCGGTGGACACCTGGAACTGGCCGCCGCTGGACACGCCGGTGGTGATGCGGGTCAGCGGATCGTTCGGCGCGCGCTTGGGCACCAGGTTGATCACGCCGCCAATGCCGCCGCCGTTGGGCGCCGCGCCCGTCAGGAAGGCGGTCGCGCCGCGCAGCACTTCCACGCGTTCGAACAGTTCGGTGGCGATGTACTGGCGCGGCAGCAGGCTGTACAGGCCGTTGTAGGCCACGTCGTCCGAACTCAGGATGAAGCCGCGGATGAAATACGATTCCTGGAAGTTGCCGAAGCCGCGTGCCACGCGCACGCCCGCGTCGTTCTGCAGCACGTCGCCGACGCTGCGCGCCTGCTTGTCCTGGATCAGCTCATTGGTATAGCTGGTGACGCTGAACGGGGTGCTCATGATGTCTTGCGTGCCCAGCACGCCGATCCGGCCGCCGCGCGCCACCTGCCCGCCCGCATAAGGCTGGGCCAGGCCGCCGGCCGAGGCGTCGGCGCTGGCCTCCACCTTGATCGCTTCCATCGACACGACCGGGCTGTTGGCGTCGGCGGCGGGCGCGGCGGATTGGGCATGGGCGACGGTGTACGGCAAGGCCGCAACCACGCACGCAAGAGTTCGTAGTTTCATATGGGGATATCAATAGGCGGGCGCTTCGCAAGAAGCAGGGAATCGCAAGTGCGAGCTAGATTCTAGATAAAAAGGAATCATTCTCATTGCGTCCCTTATATAGAAATCACCAATTGTTGCAGCCGCACAACGGCCGCAGACCGGATTTCCGCTTTCTATTCAGTAACTTGTCAGACCCGCCCGCGCTCAGCCCCGTACGCTTGCCTCTTGGCGAAGCTGGCCGAATTCCCCCGCTTCGTAGGCGGCCATCGCCTGCGACAGCGCACGCGAATTCGACATCACGAAGGGGCCGCGCTGTATCACCGGCTCGTTGATGTCCCGGCCCGCCACCAGCACGAAGTGCGCCGGCGCGCTGCCCGCGATCAGCAACAGCATGCCGTCGCTGTCCGCCGAGGCGGCCAAGGCCGCCCCCGCGGGCAGGATGGCGAAGTCGGGGTCGACCACGCTCTTGATGGCCGCCGCCGGCCGCTTGCTGCCCGTGGCGGGCAACGCCCGCGAACCGCTCGACGCAGGCGGCGTGGGCGCACCCGGCGCGACAGGCGTGGTCTGGTGCCGCGCGCGCACGCCCAGTTCGCCCTGCACCGCATACAGCCAGGCATTCCAGCCCGCCGGCAGCGGCACCAGGCGCGAGGCGCCCGGCCGCAGCCAGCCGTCCAGCACCAGCAAGGGCTCGGGAGTGGCCAGCGGCGCGTCCCAACCGCCGTAGCTGCCCGAGGCCACGCGCACCCGGCCCGCGTCGTTCTGGATCACCGGCATTTCCCAGGCGCGCAGCAGCGAGGTGTCCGGCGCCAGCGATTTCAGCTTTTCGGGCAGGTTCACGAACATCTGCAGGCCGTTCAGGCGAGCCTCGCCCACCGGCTGCTGCGTGTGCACGATGCCGCGGCCCGCCAACGTCCAGTGCAGGTCGCCGGCACGGATTTCGTGGTCGTTGTGCACGCTGTCGCGGCTGCGCATGGCGCCGCGCGTGTCTTCCAGCAGCAGGGTCACCGCCGACATGCCGGCATGGGGATGCGGCGCGAATGTCGGGCCGGTCATGACGAAGTGGTCCACCAGCACCAGGGGCGACATGCCCTGCGGGAAATCGGTGTAGCGGAATTGGCGGATGGAACAGGCGTCGCCCACAGGTTCAAACGAGGGGGTGACGGGAGGGCTGAGACGGAGGGTCAAGGATGTGCTGCCTGGTTTTATTACCTGGCGCCAAGCTTATGGGTTCTGCCCTGCGCACAGTAGAGTCGGATTTCAGGAATAATTGTCCTGTTAAGCAGGACAATCCTTCGCGTAAACCCCCATGAACACCTACATCCATCACCTCGACGATCTTCTGCTTTTCAGCGAGGTGGTGGAGAAAGGCGGCTTTTCCGCCGCGGCCCGCGTGCTGAACATGCAGCGCTCGAAACTGAGCCGGCGCGTGGCCGAACTGGAGGCGCGCCTGGGCATGCGGCTGCTTCAGCGCAACACCCGCCGGGTATCGCTCACCCCCATGGGCGAACAGATCTACGTGCATGCCCTGGCCATGGCGCGCGAGGCCCGCAGCGCCTTCGACCTGGCCGCCTCGATGGGCGACACGCCCAGCGGCCTGCTGCGCATGACCGCACCGTCGGCGTTGGCGGTGACCCTGGTGGGGGACCTGGTGGCGCGCTTTTGCCTGAAGCATCCGGGCGTGCGGGTGCTGCTCGATACCCGTGACCAGATCATCGACCTGGTGGGCGAAGGCTACGACCTGGCCTTTCGGGCCCAGGGCGCGTCGCTGACGGATTCGCGGCTGGTCGCGCGCGAACTGGCGCCGGTGCCGTTGATCCTGGTATGCGCCCCCGGCGTGGCCCTGGCCGCGCCGCGGCACCCGCGCGACCTGAACACCTTGCCCTTGCTCGCCCACGCCACGCAAGACAGCCCGCAAAGCTGGCACTTCGTCGGCCCGGCTGGCGAAGCCGAATCGGTCGAATACCTGCCGCGCTGCCTGAGCAGCAACCTGGCGGCGCTGCGCGAAATGGCGCGCGCCGGCCTGGGCGTGGCGCTCTTGCCGCATTACCTGTGCACCGGGGCGCTGGCCAAGGGCGACCTGGTGCAGATCCTGCCCGCCTGGCAGACGGCGCCGGCCCGCATCTACGCGGTCATGCCTGCCCGCCGCGGGGCGCCGCTGGCGCTGCGGCGCTTCCTGGAATTCGCGGTGGCGGAACTGCCGGCGCTGTTGGCCTGACGCAGCGCCACGCGGACCCGCCGTCAATCCAGCTTGATGTGGTTGGCCTGGATCACGGCGCCCCAGCGCTCGCGGTCTTCGGCCACGTAGGCATCGATCTCGGCCTGGCCGCGCGGCGCCTGGATCACCAGCCCCTGCACCTGGAAACGGTCGCGAAAGTCGGGCTGTCGCATCACCGCCGCCACGGCCTCTTGCAGGCGGGCGGCTTCGGCCGTCGGCGTGGCCTTGGGCACGGCCAGGCCGAACCACGTGGCCGCGCGAAACCCCGGAAAGCCGCTTTCGGCCACCGTGGGCACGTCCGGCAGCACGGGCAGGCGTTCGCTGGTGGTCACCGCCAGCGCCTTGATCTTCTTGTCGCGCACCAGCGGCAGCGACGTGCTGATGACGTCGACCATCAACTGCGTGTCGTTGCTCATCAGGGAACTGAGCGCAGGCGCGCTGCCGTTGTACGGAATGTGCGCGGCGTCGATGCCGGTGCGCGACTTCAACAATTCCGTGGCCAGTTGCAAGGGGTTGCCGATGCCGACCGATGCATAGTTCAGCTTGCCCGGCCGGGCGCGCGCGTAGTCGACGAATTGCGCCAGCGTGGCGGCCGGCACGTCGTTGTTGGCCACCACCACCAGCGGCAATTCCGCCACCACCGACAGCACCCGGAAATCGCGCGCGGCGTCGTACGAGATCTTTTGGTAGAGCATGGGGTTGAGCACCATGCTGGCGTTGCTGGCCAGGAACACGGTGTAGCCGTCGGGTTGGGCCCGCGCCACCTGGGTGGCGGCGATCATGGTGTTGGCGCCCGGCTTGTTTTCCACCACCACAGGCTGCGCCAGTTCCTGCGAGAGCCTTTCGGCCAGCACCCGCGCCAACTGGTCGGCCGACCCGCCCGGCGTATACGGCACCACCAGCTTGACCGGGTGGTCCGGAAACGCCGCCAACGCGGTCGACGTGCCGGCGGCGCACAGCAACAAGGCAGCCGCGCAGCGGCCGAACGCGTGAATCATCCTCGACATGGTTGTCTCCCCAGTGTCATTGTTCGATGCGCAATATGGGCTTGCGCTTGTGGTGATGCATGGGCCGCGCGCTACACCTTCCTTTCCTGGCCGGCCCAGAATGTGTCGCGCAGGCGGCGCTTGGCGATCTTGCCGTTGTCGTCGCGCGGCAAGGCCGCCTGCAGGCGCAGTTCGCGCGGCACCTTGAACCGCGCGATGCGCCCCGCCAGCCACTGCAATGCGTCTTCGGGCCGCACGTGGGCATCGGCCGCAGGCTGCACCAGCGCCAGCAGGCGTTCGCCGAACTCGTCGTCGGGCACGCCGAACACCGCGCAATCGGCCACGCCCGGGTACTGCATCAGGTGGTGTTCGATTTCGGCGGGGTAGATGTTCACGCCGCCCGAAATGACCAGGTCGGATTCCCGGTCGCACACGAACAGATAGCCGTCTTCGTCCACGTAGCCCAGGTCGCCCAGGCCGATCAGCCCGTCGAGTTCGACGCGGCGGCGGGCCTCGGGGTGGTTGCGGTAGGTGAAATCGGCATAGGCCGGCTGGCGCACGAAAATGCGGCCGACCTGCCCCGGGGCGCACGCGGCGCCGTCGTCGCCGACGATGCGCACCTGCGCGCCGCCGATGGGCCGGCCGGCGCTGCCGGGCCGCGCCAGGGCCTCTTGCGAGCCGATGGCGGTCACCATGCCGGCCTCGCTGGACGCGTAGGTTTCATGGATGACGGGCCCCAGCCAATCGATCATGGCGCGCTTGAGCGCCGGTGCGCACGGCGCGCCGGTGGATGCCACGAAGCGCAGCGACGACAGGTCGAACGACGCGCGCACTGCCGGGTCCAGTTTCAAGAGGCGCACATACATGATGGGCACCAGGTAGATCGTGTCGATGCGGTGCCGTTCGATCAGACGCAGCACGTCGACGGGATCGAAGCGCGGCGTCACCACCAGGGTGTCGCAGACCCGCAGCGCCACCTGCGCGAAAACGCTGGGCGCGCTGTGGTAGATGGGCGCGGGCAGCAGCGCCCGGCAACCGGCGCGCAAACCGTAGGCCTGTTCGACCACGGCTTCGACGGCCGCCAGGCGCTGCGGCAGTTGATCCAGCGGAAACGGTTCGCGCACGACGCCCTTGGGGCGCCCGGTGGTGCCCGACGTATAGGCCATGTGGCCACGCGGGGCCACCACGGGGCCGTCGTAGGGCGCATGCGCGTCGCGCCAGCCGGCGTAGTCGTCGGCAGCGCCCGCCGCCCCCACCCGCAGGGCGGGCAGGTCAGCGGGCAACGCGCCCTGCACCGCCGGCCACAGGTCGGCTTCGGCGATCAGCAGCCGGGCGCCGCTGTCGGTCACCAGAAAGGCCACCTCGGAAGGCGTGTAGTGCCAGTTGATGGGGCAGTAATAGCAGCCCAGGCGCTTGCAGGCCTGGATGATTTCCAGGTAGGGCATGCCGTTGCGCAGCAGCACCGCCACCACGTCGCCTTCGCCCACGCCCCTCGCCGCCAGCCCGGCCGCGACCTGTTCGCCGCGCAGCGCCAGCGTGGCGCGGTCCAGCACGCAATCGCCGACGATGATCTGCCCGGCGCCCAAGGATGCGGTGGGCGCCGTGGCGCGATGATCCGACGCCCTCATGCCCGGCCCGCCGAACGCTGCGCCTTGTCTTCGGCATTGCGCGCCTCGATGGCGGCGCGGGCCGCGGCCCAGTCGTCGTCGGTCCATTCGAAGTACTGCTTGAAGTACGCGCCGTTGGCCAGGTAGTCGCCGCCGTCCAACGCGATGGTCTGGCCATTGATCCAGTCGTTGCCCGGCGCCAGCAGGAAGGCGGCGAGTTCGCCGATGTCCTGGTCCTGGCCCAGGCGCTGCATGGGGTTCTGCTTGACCAGGGCGTCGGTGCCGGTGTCGTTGGGCCGCAGCCGGGCCGACGCGCCCTCGGTGGGAATGACGCCAGGCGCAATGGCGTTCAGGCGGATGCCGCGACGCCCCCATTCCACCGCCAGCGATTTGGTCATGGCGTCGATGCCGGCCTTGGACATGGCCGACGGCACCACGAAAGGCGAGCCGGTCCAGACCCAGGTGACCACGATGGACACCACCGCCCCCGAGGCGCCCGTGGCGATCCAGCGCTTGCCCACGGCCTGCGTCATGTAGAACGTGCCGCGAAAGACCGTATCGGCGATGGCGTTGAAGCCGCGCTCGGACAGCTTTTCGGTGGGGCTGATGAAGTTGCCGGCGGCATTGTTGACCAGGGCATCCAGCCCGCCGTGGTCGGCCCAGATGCCGGCCACCATGGCGTCCACCGCGCTGGCGTCGCGGATATCCACCGCATGGGCATGGGCCTGGCCGCCGAAATCGCGCCGCAGCGCCTCGGCCGCCTGCTCCAGCACCGCCAGGCGGCGGCCGCAGAGATGCACCGTGGCGCCCAGCGCCGCCAACTGCCGGGCCATGGCGTAGCCCAGCCCGGTGCCGCCGCCGGTGACGAGGATGCGCTGGCCCTGGTACAGGTCGGCGCGGAACATGGTTTGCCGCATGGGGTGTCTCCTTGTGTTTGATTTGAGAATATCAATGGCCTTGTTCCGCGACAATGCCTTGATATGACTAAACTATGTTTCCTGACAGGCAACAATGAGGCAAGCCATGGCCGCCCTGCCCGCCCTGGACCTGAACCTGATCCAGCTGTTCGTGACCATCGTGGAAGCCGGCACGCTGAGTGAAGCCGCGCTGCGCCAGGGCGTGACGCGTTCGCACGTGAGCCGCAACCTGCAGAAGCTGGAACGCGCCTTTGGCGCCCAGTTGATCCGGCGCACCACCCGCCGACTGGAATTGACCCACGAAGGCACGGTGCTGTACGAACACGGCGCCCGCATGGCGCGCGAGGTCGAATCGGCCCGCCACGCCCTGCAGAAGCTGGGCACCGAGCCCACCGGCCACGTACGCCTGAGCCTGCCTACCGGCCTGGGCGAACTGGAAGCCTTGCGCCCGCTGCTGGTGCGCTTTGCGCTGGACCATCCCAGTCTAAGCCTGCGGGTGCTGTTTTCGAACCGGGTGAGCGACCTCATTTCGTCCGAAATCGACGTGGCGCTGCGGGTCATCTCGACCCCACCCCAAGATTACGTGGCACGCGAACTGGGCCGCATCAAGTGGCACCTGTGCGCGGCGCCCGACTACCTGGCGCGGCTGGGCGCCCCCGCGCACCCGCGCGACCTGGGCCGGCTGGACTTCCTGGCCCCGCCCGGCCCCAAGCCCCAGGTGACGCTGCGGCTGCACCGCAAGGGCCAGGTCTATGACACCAAGCTGGCGCCCCGCCTGCAATCCGAATACTTCCCCTTCCTGGCCCAGGCCGCCCGCGACGGCGCCGGGGTGGCACTGCTGCCGGCCTACATCGTGCAGCCCGACCTGCGGGCCGGACGGCTGGCCCCGGTCCTGCAGGCCTACCAGGCCGAAGGGCCGGGCGACAAGCTCTATATCCTGACCTCGCCCACCCCCTACCCGTCCACGGCCCAGCGCGCCCTGGTGGACTTCCTGAAAACAGAACTGGAACCCCTGCTGCGCGATTTCCTGGCCTGACCCCGCCCCGCCATGCACTTGTAGGACTTCTTTGTTAAAAAAAGGGGGACTTGCAGGGATGGCGCGCCTGCTCCAAAGTAGCGCTTTGGGCATGCAGCCCTGGGCAGGCGCCAGATCCTTGGGCGCCCCAGGCCGGACCCCGGATTGCCGGGCATGGCCAGGACCAGACGCCGCCAAGGAACTTTGACGTGCCCTTCAAGTCTTATATAAGATATAAGACACAAGCCAGACCGCGCCGCTGTCGCCTACAATGACAAACGCGTCGAAACGCCTGAAAATGCCGGCTTTACGCGGGCGAAACCACGGAGTCCATCATGCCGCACAACACCCTAGACACACTCAAGAATTTCAAGATCGGCAACAAGTCCTGTCAGTACTATTCGCTGCCGGCGCTGGGCAAGTCCCTGGGCATCGATGTGCAGCGTCTGCCGGTCTCCATTCGCATCGTGCTGGAATCGGTGCTGCGCAACTGCGACGGCAAGAAGGTCACGGAAGAACACGTGCGCCAATTGGCCGCCTGGCAGGCCAACGCCAAGCGCGAAGACGAAATTCCCTTCGTGGTCGCCCGGGTGGTGCTGCAGGACTTCACCGGTGTGCCGCTGCTGGCCGACATCGCCGCCATGCGCTCGGTGGCCGACAAGATGGGCAAGAGCCCCAAGAGCATCGAGCCCCTGGTGCCGGTCGACCTGGTCGTCGACCACTCGGTCATGATCGACTACTTCGGCACCAAGAATGCGCTGGACCTGAACATGAAGCTGGAATTCAAGCGCAACCAAGAGCGCTACCAGTTCATGAAGTGGGGCATGCAGGCCTTTGACACCTTCGGCGTGGTGCCCCCGGGCTTCGGCATCGTCCACCAGGTGAACCTGGAATACCTGGCGCGCGGCGTGCACCAGGACAAGAAGAACAACGTCTACTACCCCGACTCGCTGGTCGGCACCGACAGCCACACCACCATGATCAACGGCATCGGCGTGGTCGGCTGGGGCGTGGGCGGCATCGAAGCCGAAGCCGGCATGCTGGGCCAGCCGGTGTACTTCCTGACCCCCGACGTGGTCGGCGTGGAACTCAAGGGCAAGCTGCGCGGCGGCGTCACCGCCACCGACCTGGTCCTGACCATCACCGAAATGCTGCGCCGTGAAAAAGTGGTCGGCAAGTTCGTGGAATTCTGTGGCGAAGGCACGGCCAGCCTGTCGGTGGCCGAACGCGCCACCATCGGCAACATGGCCCCCGAATACGGCGCCACCATGGGCTTTTTCCCGGTCGACGGCCGCACCATCGACTACTTCCGCGGCACCGGCCGCACCGAAGACGAAATCGCCGCGTTCGAAGCCTACTTCAAGGCCCAGAACATGTTCGGCGTGCCCGCCGCCAAGGACATCAACTTCACCAAGCTGCTGACGCTGGACCTGTCCACCGTCGCCCCGTCGCTGGCCGGCCCCAAGCGCCCGCAAGACCGCATCGAGATCGGCAACGTCAAGAACACGTTCATCGACCTGTTCTCCAAGCCGGTGGCCGAAAACGGCTTCAACCAGCCCGCCGACAAGCTGCAGCAGACCTTCACCACCAGCACGGGCACCAAGGTCAAGAACGGCGATATCCTCATTGCCGCCATCACCTCGTGCACCAACACGTCCAACCCCAGCGTGCTGCTGGCCGCCGGCCTACTGGCCAAGAAGGCCGTCGAAGCCGGCCTGAAGGTGCCCAAGCACATCAAGACCTCGCTGGCCCCTGGCTCGCGCGTGGTCACCGAATACCTGACCAAGACGGGCCTGCTGCCCTACCTGGAAAAGCTGGGCTTCGACGTGGCCGCCTACGGCTGCACCACCTGCATCGGCAACGCCGGCGACCTGACGCCCGACCTGAACGACGTCATCACCAGCAACGACCTGATCTGCTCGGCCGTGCTGTCCGGCAACCGCAACTTCGAAGCGCGCATCCACCCGAACATCAAGGCCAACTTCCTGGCCTCGCCTCCGCTGGTGGTGGCCTACGCCCTGGCCGGCACGGTCACGCGCGACCTGATGACCGAACCCGTCGGCCGTGGCAAGAACGGCGACATCTGGCTGGGCGACATCTGGCCCACCACCGAAGAAGTCGAAGCGCTGCTCAAGTACGCCCTGGACCCCAAGGCGTTCGAGGCCAACTACGGCCAGGTCAAGAGCAACCCGGGCAAACTCTGGGAAAACATCAAGGGCGTCAACGGCGACACCTACAACTGGCCTGATTCCACCTACATCGCCGAACCGCCGTTCTTCGATGGCTTCGGCATGACCCCGGGCGCGATGCCCACCGTCAAGAACGCCCGCGCGCTGGGCGTGTTCGGCGACTCGGTTACCACCGACCACATCTCGCCGGCCGGCTCCATCAAGGAAACCTCGCCCGCAGGCAAGTGGCTCAAGGAAAACGGCGTCATGAAGGCCGATTTCAACAGCTACGGCTCGCGCCGCGGCAACCATGAAATCATGATGCGTGGCACCTTCGCCAACGTGCGCATCAAGAACCTCATGATTCCCGCGCTGCCCGACGGCAGCCGCTTCGAAGGCGGCGAAACGCTGTTCCAGCCCAGCGGCGAACAGATGTCGATCTACGACGCGGCCATGAAGTACGTCGCGGCCGGCACGCCCACCGTGGTGTTCGGCGGCGAAGAATACGGCACCGGCTCGTCGCGCGACTGGGCGGCCAAGGGCACGCAGTTGCTGGGCGTGAAGGCCGTGATCACCCGCAGCTTCGAACGCATCCACCGCAGCAACCTGGTCGGCATGGGCGTGCTGCCCCTGCAGTTCAAGGGCGGCGACAGCGTGCAGTCGCTGGGCATCACCGGCGAAGAGACCTACGACATCTCGGGCCTGGAAAACGGCATCAAGCCGATGATGGACGTGACGCTGACCATCACCCGCAAGGATGGCTCCAAGCAGGACGTCACCGTGCTGCTGCGCATCGACACCCCGATCGAAGTCGACTACTACCAGCACGGCGGCATCCTGCCCTTCGTGCTGCGCCAGCTGCTGGCCGCTTAAGCGCCCGCACACGCACCCGGCAGGCAAGACAAAGCCCCTGGAACCGCAAGGTTCCAGGGGCTTTTTTCATGGCTTGTGTACGCCCGCCGGCGCGAGGTTCAGGCCATGCGGCGCACTACTGGCTGACCAGCTCGACGCGGCGATTCTTGGCGCGACCGGCCTCGGCGTCGTTGGCCGCCACCGGCGCCAGCGAGGCCACGCCGCGCGGCGACAGGCGCGCGGCGGCAATCTTGTAGTCAGCCTCCAGCGCCTTGACCACGGCGTCCGCGCGTTTTTGCGACAGATCCAGGTTGCGCGCCAGCGTGCCCTGGTTGTCGGTGTGGCCCACCACGTAGACCTTCAGGTTGGGGTTGGCCTTGAGCAGCTTGCCCATTTCGTCCAGCGCAGCCTTGGATTCCGGCTTGACCTCGGCCTTGTCGGTATCGAAGTACACGCCGTAGACGGCCACTCGGCCCGATTCGGCCAGCGACTTCTGCATGGCGGCCATGTCCAGCACCTGGACCTGCCCGGTCTGCATGGGTTTGGTCTCGACCACCTGCACGTAGACCGGCGTGATCTGGTTGGCGCTGTCTTCCATCACGTCCAGGAACACATACAGGTCGCCCGACGGCGCTTCTTTCTTGGCCAGCGCCACGTAGTACTTGCCGCCGAACGCGGCATCGCCCTTCCCGGGCGGGCTGACCTTGCCGCCGTTGATGACGAACGACTGGAAGTCGCTGCCGCATTGGTCGTCGCCCTTGCACTCGAATACGGTCTTGAAGCCGCCCGACTGCAACGCGCCCTGGTAGTTGCGGTACACCTCAAGCGCCGACTTGCCGCCGCTGATGCGATACGAAATGCGCGTGACCTTGCCCTCCAGTTGCAACCCCTTGGCGGCCGATTCCTGGGCGATCGGCTGGTTGGGCATGAAGGCTTCGTCGTAGTCCTTGCGTTCGTAGGCGCGGATCTCGGCGCCCTTGAAACGCGTCAGCGCAGGATGGTCGCTCGACCCCGGCACGTCTTCGGCCCAGGCGGGCTGCAAGGCGCCCAGGCACAGGGCGGCGATGGCCAGGCATGCGGATGCCACGATAGGCGCTTTCACGATCTTTATCTCCCCGCCGGCGGCGCCGGCATGCGTCCAACACAAGGAAACGCCCGCGAGCGCGGGCGGCAGCCATTATGCATAGTCGCAGAGTCGTTTCCAACCTGCGGGGCGTAACAAGGCGTAGAGGCGCCGAGCCGCTGCGCCACTCAGCGGCTGGGCGCACGCCACGCCCTAGTCGAACGCGTAGGCATCCATCGCCAGCGCGCCGTACGAGATCTCGTCGGTCAGCCGCGTGGCCTGTGCACCGCCCGCCCCCAGCGCCACGTACAGCGGCATCAGGTGGTCGTCGTGCGGATGCGCCTGCGACGCGCCCGGCGCCTGCGCCTGCCAGTCCAGCAGCGCCGGCACGTCGTGGGTGGCCAGGTGGCGCGCGTACCAGTCCTGGAATGCCGGCACATACGGCACTGGCGGCGCGTCCTGCGGCATGCGCACGTGGCGCAGGTTATGCGTCAGCGAACCCGATCCGATGATCAGGATGTCTTCGTCGCGCAGCGGCGCCAGGGCGCGGCCCAGCTCGAACTGCGCCGCCGCGTCGCGCCCCATGTCCAGCGACAGCTGTACCACCGGCACGTCGACCTCGGGATACAGATAGCGCAGCGGCACCCAGGCGCCGTGATCCAGCGGCCGGCGCGGATCGCGGTCGGCGGCGATGCCGGACTCGGCCAGCAGGCTTTGCACCCGCGCGGCCAGTTCCGGCGACCCGGGCGCGGCGTATTGCAGCGTGTAGAGCTCGGGCGGAAATCCGCCGAAATCGTGCCAGGCCACCTGCTGGTCGCGGGTGGACAGGGCCAGGCCCTGGCCCATCCAGTGCGGCGAAACCACCAGGATGCCGCGCGGTTTGCGGCCCTGGGCTTGGCTCCAGGCGGCCAGCGCGGGGCCGGTCAAACCGGGCTCCACGGCCAGCATGGGGGAACCATGGGAAACGAAAAGCGTAGGCCAGCGCATGGCGGTGACTCCAGGAAATCATGTCGATGGAAAGATTGTCGGCCGATTCCGTTCGGCAATAAACCCCCGCCAAAGGGATAATCTGTTGCCCGAACAGCATCAATTCGGCACACACCGGTCAGGCGGCGACGGTGGTGAAGGTCCTGCCGCCGCGCCCGCCTGGCCGGCTGCCGGCCTTGCCGCGCGCCCCTGCTGCCCGCGACCGTGGCGGGCGTTAAACTACGTCGTTACACACTTACTGGACGCCCCCGAAGTTATGGCCCGATCCCGCAGCCAATCCGCTCCCCGCATGAACCGCGATGCCACCCGTCTGGTCACCCTTGCCCAGTCGCTCAACCGCTCGGGCAGCCGCGTTGAAGACGTGTTCTGGGAGAACCAGCTTGGCGAAGCGATTCCGAAGCTGCTCAAGGCAGGCCAGGACGCCCCGCTGGAGGCCGCCCTGGACCATCTCGCCCAAAGCGACGTGGGCGCCTACGAAGTCCTGATCGAACAGGCCGAAACCCTGTCCGAATCGATGAAGATCGAGAAAAACGGCGTGCGCTACGACGTGCTGCTGATCGTTGCGCCCATCGTGGCCTGGACCCGCTACGCCATTCCCACCGGCGCCGTGTCCGCCAGCGCCCAGCAGGCGCTGCTGGCCCAGCTGCACGGTCACGTGCTGTCCAGCCAGGCCCGCACGGCGCTAATGCCGTGGCTGGTCAGCGTCGACCAGATGCCGCGCACCTTCTCCGAAACCTGGCAGTGGCTGCAACGCCTGGGTTCGCAAGCCCTCGGCGCCGAAACCACCAAGCCCACGCTGAACACCGAAGCCGAAACCGCCAACATGCTGGCCGACACGCGCTACATCGTGGCGGCAGTGGCGGTGCCGGAATTCGCGCCCGTCTTCCGCTGGCAGGAACAGATCGGCGAGGCCGACGCCAGCCGCGACGCCTGCCAGGAGCAATGGGCCGCCCAGGCCCAGCCCACGCTGGCCGCCTTGCTGCCGGGCTGCGGCTTTGAATCGCTGCTGCCCGACGCCTACTACGTCAGCAACCGCGAAGCCGACCGTCGCGTCCGGCCGCTGTCGCTGCGCGCCGCCATCAGCTGGCTCGAAGGCGCGGTCAGCCTCGAAGCCTCGCAACTGCGCGCGGTGGTGGCCGGCTGCGGTGAAAACCGCGTGGACGAATACCGCATCAGCTTCACGGCGCGCAACAGCAACGACGTCTACTACGGCTGCGTCTGGCCGCTGTACGGCCGCGAAGAAGACCTGCCCGGCGACGAAGGCCAGCCCGACGTGGTCGACGAAATCGCGGCCCTGCTCAAGGAATATGGCGTGAACGACGTGCGCCGCATTCCGGGCGTGCTGCCGCCGGAATACTGCGAAGACTGCGGCGCGCCCTACTTCCCCAACCCCCTGGGCGAACTGGTGCACGCCGAACTGCCCGAAGACGCCGAAGCGGCCCCCGCCAAGTTCCACTGATCGACGGCCATGCAAGCGGACATCTTCTGCCGGGTCGTCGACAACTACGGCGACATCGGCGTCTGCTGGCGGCTGGCGCGCCGCCTCGCGCACGGCTGCGGCTGGGACGTCCGCCTGTGGGTCGACGACCTGGCCAGCTTTGCCCGCATCCAGCCCGGCATTGCCGCCGACCAGGCACGCCAGGCCTGCCAGGGCATCGACATCGTGCATTGGTCCGACACGCCCGACCCCACGTTGGCGGCCCGCGACGTGGTGATCGAGGCCTTTGCCTGTGATCCCCCGGCCGGGTTCCTGGACAGCATGCGGCGCACCCATCCGGTCTGGATCAATCTGGAATATCTCAGCGCCGAAGCCTGGGTCGAGAGCTGCCACGGCTTGCCATCGCAGCGGCCCGACGGCCTGGTGAAGCATTTCTTCTTTCCCGGATTCACGCCCGCCACCGGCGGCCTGCTGCGCGAGCCCGCCCTGTCGGCCGAACGCAACGCTTTCCAGGCCGATCCCGGCGCGCAGGACGCCTTTCTGCGCAGCCTGGGCGTGTCGGACGCGCTGCTGTCGCAGCGGCGCACAGGCGCCCGTACGGTGTCCCTGTTTTGCTACCCCAGCGCCCCGCTGGACGGCCTGGTCCAGGCCCTGGCCGACGATCCCGTTCCCACCCTGCTGCTGGCGCCCCAGGGCGTGGCGCCCGGCCTGGAAGCCGCCAGCGCACGACCCGGCGGCCCGGCCGTGGCGCGGCTGCCCTTCGTCGCCCAGCCCGACTACGACCGCGTGCTGTGGTGCGCCGACCTGAATTTCGTGCGCGGCGAAGATTCCTTCGTGCGCGCCGCCTGGGCCGCCCGCCCGCTGGTCTGGCAGATCTACCCCCAGGAAGAAAACATTCACCTGGAAAAGCTCGAGGCCTGGCTGGCGCGCTATCCGGCCCCGGAAACCGCCGCAGCACTGATCCGCGCCTGGAATCTGCCCGCCAACCCCGAAGCCACGGCCCGCGCCCTGGCCGACGCCCTGGCGCCCGCCACTTGGCCGGCCTGGACGCAAAGCGCCCGCGACTGGGACCTCGCGCAGGCCGCCCTGCCGGACCTGGCGGAAAATCTGGCTGGTTTTTGCGCAGAGTTAGCCAAGAAACGTTAGAATAGAGAGTTTTCTGAGTCGCCCAGGAATTACCGGGCCTCAACTATGTCGCCTCCCGGGGTGTGCATGAAGCCGAGAACGCTGGCCAGGTCAGGCAGCTGTCGCCGTTGACACGTTATCAACGTGATTGACTCGCGGGCCCTGCAAAGGGGCGTTGCGGCTTTTTGCTAGCACGGCGAGTGCACCCATCCCCCCCGGAGTTTTATCGATGAAAACCGCTCAGGAATTGCGAGTCGGCAACGTGGTCATGGTCGGCAAGGATCCCCTCGTGGTCCAGAAGGCCGAATACAACAAGTCCGGCCGTAACGCCGCTGTTGTGAAGCTGAAGTTCAAGAACCTCTTGACCGCCTCGGCCAGCGAATCGGTCTACAAGGCCGACGAAAAGTTCGAAGTCGTCCAACTGGATCGCAAGGAGTGCACGTACTCCTACTTCGGCGACCCGATGTACGTCTTCATGGACGAAGAGTACAACCAGTACGAAATCGAAGCCGAAAGCATGGGCGATGCCCTGAACTACCTGGAAGAAGCGATGCCCGTGGAAGTGGTCTTCTACGACGGCCGCGCCATCTCGGTGGAACTGCCCACGACCATCGTCCGCGAAATCACCTACACCGAACCGGCCGTCCGCGGCGATACGTCGGGCAAGGTGACCAAGCCGGCCAAGATCAACACCGGCTACGAACTGAACGTGCCGCTGTTCTGCGCCATCGGCGACAAGATCGAAATCGACACCCGCACGAACGAATACCGCAGCCGCGTCAACAACTAAGCCGGCAGCAGGTACAAAAAAGCGCCAGCCCTCACGGGTCTGGCGCTTTTTTATGTCCGGCCGCCCGAAGGCCGGGCAGCCCCCACGGGGGGCAGCAAGCGCGCAACGCGCAGCGTGGGGGCCCACATTTATTGCAGGCGGTCGTCGTCCAGGAAATCCGGCACGGCCATCACGTCGATGCCGTCTTCGGCCAGCGCCTCGCGCTCTTCGGGCGTGGCCGTGCCGCGGATCGGGCGCTCGTCTGCGTCGCCCTCGTGCATGCGGCGCGCTTCCTCGGCAAAGCGCGGCCCCACGTTTTCGGTGTTGCGCAGCAACGCCCTGACCTGGCGCATGACCACGGCCTGCAAGGCCGACATCTTCTCGGCATCCGACGCCCCGGCCGGCGGCGCCGGCGGCGTGGCGGGCGCGTGCAGGTGCGCCACGTTCAGGCGCGGCGCCGACAGGCGCTTGGTAATGGTGGCCGACGCACAGACGGGGCACGACACCAGGCCTCGCGCCTGCTGCGCGTCATAGTCTTCGTGCGAACCGAACCAGCCTTCGAAAATGTGGCCGTGCTCGCACTGGAGGTCGAAAACTTTGAGAGCCATGGATGGAATATGGGGGTTGGCAGCCAGAATACAAGAAAGCCCTGGCTTGAGCCTTACGGCCATGCCGCCGACGGGGTTTTGGCCGATTCAAAGAAAAAGCGGGCCCGCGGGCCCGCTTTCGCCTGCGCCAAGGCGCTGACGTGTCCTGGCTTACTTGCCGCGCTTGGGGGCCGCGGTAGATTGGCCGATCTGCGCCTGCTGGGCTTGCAAGGCGTCGATCTGGCGTTGCAGGTCACGCAGTTGCTGGCGCACGTCCTTTTGCTGGTCAGCCAACGCCGTGGCTTCCTGGCGCGACTGTTCCTGGCGGGCGGCAACCTGCTCTTCCTGCTGCATGCGCAGCGTGCGGTCGGCCTGCAGCGTGCTCAGTTCGGCGTTGCGGCTGGCCAGGAGCTTTTCGGCGTGGGTGTATTCAGCCTGCAGCTTGATGCGCTTGATATCCACTTCCGCCAGGTCGACGGACTGGGCGGCAAAGGCCCGGTACGTGGCTTCGGCCTGCTTGTCGGATTGGGTCTTGAGCACCCGCCAGAAATCCTTCTGCTGGAACAGGGCCACGTAATAGGTCAGATCGTCCGGTTTGAACAGCAGGCTGGCGCCGTACGTGCCGTTATAGCTCGTACGCAGCTCGGAAACCTGGCGGTTCTGGATCAACCCCTGCAACTCGGCCACCGTCGACGACGGGCGCGCGGCGGGCGCCGGCGCGGGCGGGGTCACCGGCGTGGACGCGGCCTGCTTGTCCTCGACCTGCTGGACCGTGGGCCGCGGGGGTTCGGATTGCGCGCTGGCGCATGCCGCCAGGCCGGACAGGGCCGTACCCAGCAGCGCCATGCGCGCAGCGGCACGGATAAAGTGGACGTTCATGCCTTCCCCAAAAAAATCGTTGCGGAACTATAGCAATTTATTTCGCTTGAAGCAGACGCACTTACATAGCACGCCCAGATAATGTCGTGCGCTAAGGGGGATTCCCTATTGCGCGTTATATGGCCGCCCAGAAAACCGCATTGAAAATACCGGCATACTGCGCGCCCCATACCCATCAGGACGCTTCGATAATGCCGTCGGCGGTTTCCCCCTGGCCGCCGCCCAAATGCAGTTTGCGCATTTTCTCCCATAACACCTTGCGGCTGATGCCCAGGGTATTGGCGGTATCCTGCCGGCGCCAGCCATTCACATCCAGCGCGGCCAGAATGCGGGCGCGTTCGGCGCGCTCGGCGTCGGTGAATACCGGCGGCTCGCACTGGGTATTGGCGCCCGCCCCGCCCAGCGCCCCCGTGGCCCGCAGCGGTTCGGCCAACTGGTCGAAAATGCGTTCGATGCGCGGCTGGTCCCAGGCCTTGAACTGACGCCGCACGATCGCCACGCGCTCGGCGACGTTGGACAGTTCGCGCACGTTGCCCGCATAGCGCGTGCGCGCCACCCGTTCGATCAGCCAGGGCGGCGGTTCGCCTTCGCAGCCCATGCGTTCGAGCAGGCCGCGGAAAATGGCCGCCTTTTCCTCGGGGCCGCGCTGTTCCAGGTTGGGAATGCGCAATTCAATGACGGCCAGCCGGTAATACAGGTCGGCGCGGAACTCATCCTGCCCCACCAGCACCCGCAGGTCCTTGTTGGTGGCGGCCACCAGGCGGAAATCGACCGGAATCTCCACCGTCGACCCCAGCCGGGTCACGGCGCTCTGCTCCAGCACCCGCAGCAGCTTGACCTGCTGGTACAGCGGCAGGTCGCCGATTTCATCCAGGAACAGCGTGCCGCCGCTGGCCTGCTCGAAGTAACCCTTGTGCGCGCCCACCGCGCCGGTGAAGGCGCCCTTGGCGTGGCCAAAGAAATGCGCCTCGAACAGGCCTTCGGGAATGGCACCGCAATTGACCGCCACGAACGGCCCGTCGGACCAGGCCGCATGGTCGTGCAGCAGCCGTGCGATCCGCTCTTTGCCGACGCCCGTCTCGCCATGGATCAGCGCGTTGCTGCGGCAGTCGGCAAACATGTCGGCCTCGGCCAACAGCGCCCGCATCGGCTCGGATACCGCGATCAGCGGCTGCTCGCGTCGCGGCGCCGACCGGTTGACCTGGTCCAGCGTGCCCAGCAGCTCGAACAGCAGCTTGCGCAGGTCGGTGGTGGTGAACGCCAGCGGCAGCGTGTAGGAATACTCGGGCGGGTAGTACCGCGGATCGCGGCCGCGCGCCTCGGCGGCCACCCAGATGACGGGCATGGCCTGCACCGACAGCCAGTCGTAGCCGCTGAAACGGTTATCGCCCATGACCGACACCGACACCAGCGCGACGGCGGGCCGGGTCGGATCACGCGGCGGCGGAAACGCCGTGCCGGCATCCGCGCGCACCAGGGACACGTCCATGCCCACCAGGCAGCGCTCGGCGCGGCTGGCGATATCGGACGTGCCCTCCCAGACATACACGTCGAATTCTTCGCGCGAGAATTTCTGGGTCATGGCGACCACCGGGCCGGCCAGGGCGGGACAGGGTTCAAGGGCTTCATCATCAATACACCAGACGGGGCTTGCCGCAGTCCACGGACAGCAGCGATACATCGGTTTGGCCGACGCTCAGGCCAAGCATGTCAAGCAGTTGCTGCAGCAGGGTCGACAGCATGCCCAGCAGTGGCTGCAGCAACGCCACCACGATCGACAGCACGCCGCCGATCTGGTTGCCGCCGCTGAGCGCCAGCGAGGCCACCGCGTTGACGCGGCATTGGCGGATGGCATCGGGCACGATCGCCAGCGAGCAGGTCAGATCGCTCAAGGGCGCGAGCAACAGCGAATTCAGGATGTTGCCCACCAGTTGCAAGGTGCCGCCCAGCACGCCGGTCAGGCCACCGGTGGACAGGCGCTGGCTCAGCTGATTGAGCGCGGTGGTCGACCACTGCATGTTGTTGACCACTTGCGAGATCGAATTGCCAGGGTTGTTGCCGCCCCCACCCACCAGGTCGGTGGCCAGCGCCGTGCGCTGATCCGACGTCAACGGCGTACCAGTGCCGACCAGGTCGCCCAGAATGCCGCCGATCAGCGCATCGGCCAGGTTCGAGGCCAATGCGCCCAGGTTGATGGACGTGGCATTGACGGTAGCGGTGGAATTGGCCGATGGCGGCTGGGTCAGCGTCACCGAGACCGGCGCAGTCGAATTGAAGATCGGCAATGTCACCTTGGCGGTCAGCGGCAGGATGCCCAGCACGTTCAGCACCTGGTAGCGCTGGATCGCCGCGAAGGAACTGGGCTGGCAGCTGTTGGTGATCGACAGGAAATTGGCCTGCACGTTGTCGGTGGCCGACGACATGCCCGGGAACTTGCCCAGGCAGATGTTGGCCACCGACGAGGTGACATCGATGGTGGCCTGCTGCTGGGTCAGGGGTGCCTGGCACAGCTTGGACACGGTGCCGGTGGATTGCGCGACGTCGATGATGACCGGGAGGTCGACCTTGGTGCCCAGCGTATTGGCCAAGAGCGGCCCCAGCAGCGGGATGTTGCTGGTGTTGGCGCGCAGGTAGACGCGAATGCCGGCGCTGGTGGCCTGCGTGCCCACGCCGCCCACGCCGATGGTCGGCGGCTCGACGATGCGCACTTGCGACTGCACCCCCAGCAACGGCACGTTCAGGCCCAGGTTGACCAGGTTCTGGCCGTTGGCGATGACCAGCGCGGCCTCCAGCACGTTCAGGGCATTGATGTTGGCCTGCAGGGCCGAGTTGATGTCCCCGCCCACCACGTTCAGGTCCAGCACGCCGCCGTCGCCGAACAGCTTGACCGGCAGATTCACGGGCATCACGTTCAGCACCACGTTGATGGCGTTGCTCAGCAGCCCCAGGCTGGCGCCGGCGGTGTTGCCGGCTTTGTTCATGACAGTCAGCGTGGCTTGCAGCAACTGGCCCAGCGTCAGGTTGTTCAGCGCCGCCAGTTGCGACGGCGTGCCGACGCCGGTCGCCACCGACACCGGCAGGCCCAGCGCTTCCAGCAGGCCGGACGGGGTGATGTTGACGGTAGCCAGGCCCGCCGCGTCCAGGATGTCCAGCTGTGCGGGCGACGCACCCACGGTGGACAGCAGCTGCGACAGCAGGCCGCCTTTCTGCAAGCGCAACAGACGCGATCCGACGGTGAAGACCGCCACCGGCTGCGTGCTGGCCGCCACCGACACCACCTGCACCGCCGTGCCGCCGGATGTGCCGCCCGAGAAACTGGGAATCAGGCTGGTCAGAGTCTTGTTGATGGTGATGCGCAGCGCGTTCGGCACCTGCCCGCTGGCCGGATCGAACACATACATGCCGGTGGGATCGGCGCGGGTGTTGTCCCACACCTTGCACTCCACGGTCACGTCGCCCGCGGAAAACGTGTCCAGGATATTGGGCACGTTGGCCAGCACGGCCGTCTGGCCGGCCGCCTGCGCCCGCGTGCAATCGGCGGGCGCGCCCATGCCCAGTACCTGCACCGCCGACAGGGCTGCCAGGTCCGAGGCCTTCTGCATTTCCCGCTTCATGTAATAGGCATAGCCCAGCTGGGCAACGCCCAGCAGCACCAGGCCGACGATGACCGCGAATACGATGGCCACCGTCATGCTGCCACGCTGCCGCAGGGGAAACGCAGGACAAGAAGAAGGGGCTGGCATGATCGCGACTCCGGAACGGAAGAACGCTAATTGGTGTTGTTGGTCTGCACGCGCTTGGTGAACCACTCGGGGATCGGCCGGGTGAAGCTGTCCACGTAGCGGTTCCAGGCGGCGGTCGACACCGGGCCCAGCACCGGCAACGCCGCGCCCGCGCGGCGGCCGTCGGCCTGGGCGGCCAGCAGGCCGCGCGTGATGTCGCCGAAGGCCTCTGGCGCCTCGGCGGCTTGCGCAGCGGCCTGGGGGGCGGGCTGGGGCATCGGGGTCTGCACCTGCTGCACCAC
>NZ_CADIJO010000014.1 GCF_902859705.1 Achromobacter deleyi
GCAGCGGCCCCGGCCGCGACACCGGCGCCCGCGCCTGCAACTGCGGCGCCCGCGGCTTCCGGCGCGCCCCCCGCAGCACCTGCCGGCGTAGCGACAGGAACGACGGCCGCCCCGACTGCCAGTGCCCCGACCGCCGCGCCCACGCCCGTGCCTGGCCGCAGCGCGCTGGATTTCAGCGCCTCCCGGCCCGCCTGGGAAGGCATGCTGCAAGGCGCCGACCCCGCCCTCGGCAAGCAGTTGGCCGCCACCGGCAGGCCGGCTGCCGGAGTGCAGGCCTGCGTCGCCTGTCACGGGCAGGCCGGCATCACGCCGCTGGGCGGCATCTTCCCCAACCTGGCCGGCATGACGCCCGAATACCTGGCCAAGCAATTGACCGATTTCCGCCAGGGCACGCGCAAGGTGCCGCTGATGAACGGCATCGCCCAGGCGCTGACCGAGCAGGAAATCGGCCAATTGGCGGCCTACTACGGCAGCCTGGCCGGCCCGCCGCTGCACGTGGGCGACGTCGGCGGCGAAGCGGCGCGCAAGCTGGACCAGGCGGGCGATGGCGCACGCGCCCTGCCCGCCTGCGCCAACTGCCACGGCCTGCGCGGCCTGGGCGAAGGGCCGCTGTTGCCCCGGCTGGCCGGCCAGCCCAAGGAATATTTCGTCGACCAGATCAACGCCTTTCGCAATGGCTCGCGCCAGAACGACGATGTGGGCGTGATGCGGGCCTTTGCGCAGCGCCTGACCGATGCCGAGGTCCAGGCATTGAGCCAGTACTACGCCGGCACGCCCTGAACCGCCGCTGGGCGGCCCCCGTGGCGAGCGTCTTCAAGGCATCGCCACGGGGCCTCCGAAAAAGAACCGCCACGCTGCATTTTTTTCTTGGTGTTTTCCCTAATGCCTATTTATAATCGCAGCACTTTCAACCACCCCGAGATCATTGTGGACAACGACGGATGTAGTCGATACACGACTGCTCGCGCCGCTTGACGCAGGATTCTTCGCAGCATCATCTGCCAAGTCCTGCGTAAAGCCAGGACACGGCATTCGGCCCCGGACAGCCAACGTGCGATGCACGCACTGCCCAGGCCGCAGCCCTCCCCCGAATACCCCTTACCGACGCATACCGCGGGCTTTGTTGCGCCCGCGCCGCGCCGGCCAGGCGGCGCCTGCATGTGGACCTTCCACCGTACTCCCCCTGGAGACGACCATGCGCATCAAGAAACTCCTCCCCTTCCTGGATGGGGCCGCCGCCCTGCGTGGCGCCGGCCACGCCGCCGCGCCCGCCGCACCGGCTGCCACCCCCACCTACCAGTTCACCATCGTCAGCCTGGCCGACACCCTGAACGCGCTGCGCAAGCAGCTGTACTACGAGCTGCAAGCGCTGGACCTGCGCGTGCTCAACGTGCGCATCTCGCGTGCGGATGCCGGCCAACTGGCCAGCACCATCGTCACGCTGCAGTGCCCGCCGCAACTGCGCGGCCTGCTCAACGCCGTCGCCCTGCGGCTGGGCCAAAGCCCCGACGTGCGCCGCGTGCACTGGGAAAACGAGGCCGGCGCCAGCCTGGCCGTGCTGCCGGCCTGAATGACGGAAAGGAGACTGTCATGAAAGACCCGTACAAATGCCTCCTTGTCGCGCGGGTAGCCGCCCTGCTGCTGATCTGGCTGCTGGCTTTCGTGCTGACGGCGCTGTCGGTCTGGCAATTGCCCTGAAGGGCGCCGGCCCGGCCGGCGCCCATCGGTCACCCCTTGGCCCCGCCGTATTCGTAAAAAAACACGCTGCATTCGAGTAGAACAACATGAAGAACTTCGAAAACATCCAGCTGCTGACGCTGGCCAACACGCTCATCAGCCTGGCCACGGCTTTCGTGCTGGGCTCCATCGTGGGCTTCGAGCGCCAGGTGCGTCAACGCACGGCCGGCCTGCGCACCAACGCCCTGGTGGCCGTGGGCGCGGCCATTTTCGTGGACATGGCCTTTCGCGTCGGCGGCCCCGACGGCGGCGCGCGCGTCATTTCCTATGTCGTGTCCGGCGTGGGTTTCCTGGGCGCGGGCGCCATCATGCGCGAAGGCGGCAGCATCCGCGGCCTGAACACGGCGGCCACGCTGTGGGGCTCGGCCGCCATCGGCGCGTGCGCCGGCGCCTCGCTGATCCTCGAAGCGCTGGCGGCCACCGTGTTCGTACTGGCCGCCAACACGCTGCTGCGGCCGGTGGTCAGCTACGTCAACCGCCAGCCGGTGGACGCGCAGACCACGGAAGTGACCACCGTCATCCACGTCATCGCGCATGTCGACCAGCGCCAGGCCGCCATGACCGTGCTGGAAGACGTGCTGGAAGAAGAACAGCTGCCCCTCTCTGAACTGAAGATCGACCAGTTCGGCGAAAACGAGGTCGAGATCGAGGCCGCGCTGAGCGAAGCGTCGGTCGACGAATTGGACCTGGACCGCGTCACCGCCCGCATCGCGGCAGCGCCCGGCGTGCGCACGGCATTCTGGGCCGCCAGGACGGTGTGACGCCGACGTGAACGCGGCGGCCTGCGGCGATGCGTCGCAGGCCGCCCCCCGCGCCCGGTGCCACCGCGCCCGCAAAACCTTCTAGAATGGGCGCCGACCATGCGCCGCCCGTTCCTGCCCTTCGCCCGCAACACCGCCACGCTGTGGCTGGTGCTGGCGCTGTTCGCGCTCAAGGCCATGGTGCCCCAGGGCTTCATGCCCGCCGCGCAGCAAGGCACGCTGATCCAGTTGTGCTCGGCCGCCGGCACCATCTGGGTCGCCGGGCCCGCCAAACATAGCGATGCCCCCGACGAACGGCACGCGGCCCAGGCCGCCGCCTGCCCCATGGGCGCCATGCTGGCGGCGGTGGCGTTGCCGCCCTCGCCCGCGCCGCTGTTGGCCAGCACGGCCGTCATGGCCCATCCGCTGGCCGCGCGTGCCCCGCCGGCCGTCGCCGAAGGATTCCCGCCCGGCCCGCCGCTGGGCGCCCGCGCCCCGCCTCTTTTCCCGGTTATCAGCTGATCGCTTCGCCGCACGCCGTGCGGCTTCTTTGGCATACCGAGAAATTCCATGTCTTTTACTTGCCCCAGGACGCGCCGCGTCCTGAAACGGCGCGTGGCCGTCTGGACCGCGCTCGCCTTCACGCCGGCCCTGCACGCGCAGACGCTGCCGGCCACGGCCGTCCCCACCAATGCCCCAACGGCTGCCCCCACCGCAGCCCCGTCTGCCACACCGTCGCAAGCCGCCTCGCGCAGTGTCGCCACGCTGCCCGCCATTTCCGTCTCGGCCGACGCGCCGTCGGCCACCTTGCTGGAACAGGCCAGCACCGGCACGCTGCTGGGCCTGACGCCGTTCGACACGCCCGCCAGCATCGACGTCATCAGCAATGAACAACTGCGCGAACGCGGCGCGGTCAACGTCACCGACGCCATCACGCAGGCGGCCGGCATCAGCGCCATGCGCCATCCCGGCAACGGCGGCTCGTCGCTGTCGTCGCGCGGCTTCACCGATTCGAATTCCGTAGCCCAGCTGTATGACGGCGTGCGCCAGTTCGGCGGCGTCGGCCAGACGTTCATCTACGACCCCTGGGCCGTGGACCGCATCGAAGTGCTGCGCGGCCCGGCCTCGGTGCTGTATGGCGAAGGCGCCATCGGCGGCGTGGTCAACGTGATTCCCAAGAAGCCCACCCGCGGCCCCATCGAAAACGAGATCCAGACCACCGTCGGCACGCATGACACGCAGCGCCTGGGCTTTGGCAGCGGCGGCGCGCTGGACGACAAATGGTCGTACCGGCTGGACATCAGCGGCAACCACAGCAATTCGGGCATCAGCCTGGGCGATTCACGCGACTTCGCCGTCACGGCCGCGCTGCGGCTGGATGTGTCGCCGGACCTGAACTTCACGCTGACCCAGGCCTATGCCTGGCAGGAACCGACGCGCTACTTCGGCACGCCGCTGATCAACGGCGACATCGACTACAGCCTGCGCGGCAAGAACTACAACGTGGCCGACAGCAAGATCATCTATCGCGACAACCGCACCGAACTGAAGGCCGAATGGACGCCCAACCCCGCCACCCGCGTGCGCAGCCGCGTCTATTACATCGGCAGCGACCGCGACTACCGCGACGCTGAGAACTACACCTGGCAGCCGGCCAGCGGCCTGATCCAGCGCAGCGCCTACACCGACATCCGCCACGACCAGCAACAGGTCGGCACGGTCACCGACGCCAGCTTCGACGGCCATCTGTTCGGCCTGGCCAACAAGGTGGCGGTGGGCGTCGAGCTCAACCACGCCTCGCTCAAGCACACCAACAATTCACCCTATTCGGGCACGTCGCTGGTGGACCCGTACGACGTCGACCACGGCCGTTTCATCAATGTCGCCGGCACCACGCCGCGCTACCGCAACACGGCCGACCAATACGCGCTGTTCGCCGAAAATCGCCTGATGCTGACCGAACGCTGGTCGGTGCTGGGCGGCCTGCGCTACGACCACATCGACCTGAAGCGGCGCGACCTGGTGGCCGGGCAGACGGCGTTCGACACCACCTTCAACAATGTCGGCTGGCGCATCGGCACCGTCTACGACGTGTTGCCCACGCTGTCGGTCTATGGCCAGTACGCCGAGGCCGCAGACCCCATCGGCAGCCTGTTGCTGCTGTCGCCGGCCAACAAGGATTTCGAGCTGTCCAAGGGCCGCCAGGTGGAAGTGGGCGTCAAGCAGACGTTCTGGGACAACAAGGGCCAATGGACCCTGGCCGCCTACCATATCCGCAAGAACAACCTGGTGACGCGCGACCCCAATGATCCGTCGCTGCGCATCCAGGTGGGCGAGCAATCGTCGCGCGGGCTGGAAGCCACGCTGGGGGTCGAACTGACCCCGGCCTGGCGGGTGGACCTGAATGCCGCCGTGCTGCGGGCGCGCTATGACGACTTCAGCGAATCGGTCAACGGCACGGCCGTGTCGCGGGCAGGCAATGTGCCCACCGACGTGCCCGAACGGGTCGCCAATGCCTGGGTCAGCTGGAAATTTGCGCCGCAATGGACCGCCAGCGCCGGGGTGCGCTACGTGGGCCGGCGTTTCGCGGATGCCGCCAACACCCTGGAAATGGCGGGCTACACCACCACCAACCTGGCCTTGCAATGGGAGCCGCGCCGCGACCTGACGTTGGCGCTACGGGCATTCAATGTGTTCGACCGCCAATACGCCGAAACCGCCTACTACAACCAGACCCAATGGTTGCTGGGCGAAGGCCGCCGCGTGGAACTGAGCGCCAACTACCGGTTCTGAGGGTCGCGCCGGCCCTGCGCGGGTGATCAACGCTTGTCGGAGCCGGGCGAAAACAGGTCCGAGATCGCGTCGCCGACGTCCTTGACGGCGCCGGCGACGCCGCTGGCCGCGCCTTCGGCCCCCACGCCGAGCACGTGCCCGACACCGCGCGCAATCTGCGCCGCGAACCCGCGCGACGCCGAGAACTTGGGATTGTCCAGGCTGCCGGACAGGCTGAATTCCATGCGCAGCGCGCCATGGGGGTCTTCCATGGCCGCCAGCACCGCCTTGCGCGGCAACGAAAACAGCGAGCCATCGCCGCTGAATTTCAAGCCATGCAGCGCCACCACGCCAGACGCCTTCAATTGCCGCTTGGCGATCGAGGTCTGCATGTCCAGGTCCATCGCGCCGCCCGACAGTGAACCCGCGCCGTTTTCCGCCAGATACGGCGCGGCATAGCGAATATCCATATTGCGTACCGCCACCTTCATGTCGGCGTCTGTGCCCCCTACTTCCAGCGAGCCGGTCGCCGTGACGGTGGCGGCGCCGTTGCGGTTGTCTTCGACTGACCCCTTGAATTCCATCTCGCTGCGCTGGCCGTCCGCCGGCAGCACCAGCGGATGCAGCCGCGCAGTGACCTGGTTGAACGGAATGCGGTGCGGCGGCTTCGAAATCGCCGCATCCAGGAAGTCCAGCCGCCCGTCCGTCAGCACGATGTCATCGGCGCGGATCGGGTCTTTGCGGCGCGACGGATCATTGGCCTTGTCGGCCTCGCGCAGCGCCGACTGCAAGGCCGGCGAGATCTGCATGTCGCCATCCGGCGTGCGCAGCACGGCAAAATCGAAGCCCTCGATGGTGACCTTGCGAAACACCGCCTCGTGCTGCAGGAACGACATCCATTCGGGTTCGGCCACCACGCGCCGCGCGCTGGCCGGCGCCGCGTCGCCCGTGCCCGCGATCTTGACGTCGGTCAGCACCACCTGCCGCAAACCGACCTGCACATTGCCCACCTGTGCCCGCGGCCCCAGCATATTGGCAATGCGCAGTTCGACCAGCCGTGTGCCGGCCAGCGCCAGCACCGCCAGCACGGCGGCCAGCAGCACAACAATGGCCAAGGCCATGCCCAGGGGCGAACGGCGGCGCGGCGCGGCGGATTGAAGACTCATCGGGGATCCTGTGGCGGTGGCCGCAACGCGGGCGCGTCGCGGCAAGGAACGGGCGGCCTTGCCTGCACCTTACCGACCGGCTCGCCGCGGCGCAAGGCATGCGGCGCTACCGGTACACGGCCACCAGGGGCACGATGCAGGCCAGGATGCAGGCCAAATGCAAACCCAATGCAGGCCAAACCAGGCCCCCGTCACGCGGCGGCCCGGCTACGCCTCATGGCCGAGCCAGAAACGGCGATGCCCGCGCAGGGTTCCCCGCACGGGCATCGCCGCCACTCACCCTGCGCCTGCCGGCCGTCGCCGCAACGCGGGCTCACCAGGGCCCGTTAATAGGCCCTAAACGTCGTCAGCGCATCAACGCTGCGTCTGCGGGCGTTGCTGGCCGGCTTGGCCGGGCTGCTGGCCCGGCTTGCCGTCCTTGTCCATGTGCTGGCCGCCCTGGCCGGGCTGTTGCTGACCTGGCTGGTCACGATCCTTCGGGCTTTCCTGCGTCTGCTGCTTTTGGGGCTGCTTTTGCTGGTCGGGCTGATTCGGGTTTGCCATTGCAAGTCTCCTAGTCGGCGGAACCATTCCGCCACACAGGGAGTAGCAACTGGCGTGCCCAAGCCCGGCGCCGCCCGGGCCGGCCACGCGGCGGGCCCCGGCCAGGCCGTTGCGGCCCCGGTAATTTAGGGATGCGAGGGGTAGAAAAGGCGGCCGGGCCAGGCGGGTCAGACCCTGATTGGGCCTGCCCTATTGCGTGGTGACGTGCACCGGCAGGCCGGTTTCGGCGTCCTGCGGATCGAAGGCGTCCAGCCATGCCGACGCATAGCTGGCCGGCGCGGCCAGCGGCTCGCCACGGTCGCGCTGCACCCGCAGGCGCATCATCAGATCGTCCAGCGGCATCGGACGGCCCAGCGCATAGCCCTGGCCGTACCGGCAGCCCGCGGCGCGCAAGGCCGGAATGTCGGCCACGTTCTCGACGCCCTCGGCCACCACCCGCCAGCCCATCCGGGTGGCCAGCTCGGCGGCCGTGCGCAGCACCTCGAACGCCACTGCGCTACGGCGCATGCGGGTCACGAAATACTGGTCGATCTTGACTTCGGACAACGGAATGGCGGACAGCAGTTTCAGGGACGCATGGCCGGTACCGAAATCGTCCAGGCTGACCTCGCAGCCGGCCTCTTCCAGCCGCGCCAGCGTGGCCCGCAGGGCTTCGAGTTCCTTGATGGGCTGGTCTTCGGTCAGCTCGACCCGCAGCAGCGACGCCGGCAATTCCGCGGCATGGATGCGTGCCAGCAGGAAATCGACCGAGCGCTCATCGGACAGGGTCGAGGCCGGCGCATTGATCGCCACCGGTATCGCCATGCCGGTTCGGCGCATGGTCTGCAGCATGTCGATGACGCGCTGCGCCACCCGTTCGAACAGGGTGCGGTCCAGCCCCAGCCGATTGACGGCGGGAATGAATTCGGCAGGCATGACAATACCCAGGCGCGGATGCTGCCAGCGCGCCAAGGCCTCGGCCGACACAATGCGGCCCGTCAATAAATCCACCTGGGGTTGCAGCAGCACCCGCAGGCCATCTTTGCCGGTAATCATGGCAGCGACTTCGTCGTCGCTGACCACCGAGCTTGTGGAAGCCTCGTGATTTGGCGTCATGTTTGCTCCTTAAGTGCCCCGGAGTACGGCCTGCGCTGTCCGGGCGCAGACCGAGGCACATTGGACATGAGTATTCACATTCGGCTTGCAGGGTTATTGACTGCCTAGCGTTACTTACCCAGCGCATTCGCTATTCGATCGCCAATGTTTTTTTATGCGATTTCGCACATTTATTCCAGGCAATTGTGCGCGCTTGCGGCGCCAAAGTCACACATATGTAACCAGTAGTATTTATGCCTGATGATTCATGAAAATCCCAATAATCGGACGCTCTGAAAATTCATTATTTTTTTGTCTTGTCGACATGGTAGCGTTGCGTTTTTTTTGGCTTTCCGCGTGACTACTTTGCTTTCCCGCTGGCGCAATTCGGCGCGCAATGTCCTGTGGCTGGACGCCCTGCAAGCGGCGGCCATCAGCGCCGCGCCCGTCATCCTGGCCGTGCTGGCGCACGAGCCGCGCCTGGGCTGGACGGCGATTGCCGCGTTCTGGGCCTGCTTTGGCGACCCCGGCGGGCCGCTGCGCCAACGGGCGGGCTCGATGCTGGCGCTGGGCCTGATCGGCGCCCTGTTCTGCTTTCTGGCCAGCGCCAGCGCCGGCCACCTGTGGCTGCTGCTGCCGCTGACTTTCGTCTGCTGCACCTTCGGCGGCCTGCTGCGGGTGCTGGGGCCGGCGGCCGCCATCGTCGGCACGCTGCTGTCGGCCGGCTTCGTGGTGGCGGCCGAACTGCCGGCGCCCACGCTGGCGGCCAGCCTGTCGTACACGCTGTTCTTCGTGGCCGGCGCGCTGTGGGCCATCCTGATGACCGCACTGGTCTGGCGCCGCCGCCCCTGGAAAGACGCGACCCACGCCGTGGCGCACTGCTATCGCGGCCTGGCCGATTTCGGCGACGCCCTGGCGCGCATGTATTCCGGCCTGGCCCCCGCCGGCGGTCCGCAGGCCTGGAGCGCCGTCACCCGCGCCCAGCGCAGCGCCCTGCGCGCCGCCCTGGAAGCCGCCCGCGGCCGCATCCGCGAAGTGCAGGACGCGCGGCCTTCGCGCCGCGCCCGGGCCCAGCAGCTGTTCTATCTGCTGGACAACGCCGAAGACAGCTTCATCGCACTGGTGGCGGCGGCCGACCTGCTGGAATCGAACGCGCCGCGCTGGCTGGGCCGGGGCGCGGGCGCCAACCTGTCGCACACCTTCCACCGCTACGCCAGCGTGGCCAACGCCATCGCCAGCACGTCCGACGTCACCGACGCCAAGCAGGCCGAATGCCTGCGCGAACGGCTGGCCCACTTCGGCGCCGGCCTGCACGAGCTGCGCGGCGCAGCCATGGCCTATGCCCCGGACCTGGCCACCATGGTGCCGGTGCTGGACCGCCTGCAGCAGAACGCGCAGTCGGTCATGCAGGCGCTGTTCGACCGTGACGGCGCGCCCGACGTGCCGGCGCTGGCCGCCCGCGCCGATTCCCCCGCGCGCGCGGCGTGGCGCAGCCTGCGGCAGAACCTGCGCTTCGAATCCGACGCGTTCCGCCACGCGCTGCGGGTGGGCATCGGCGCCACCATCGCCGTGGCGCTGTCCAAGACCTTTGCCGTCAACCACGGCTACTGGATGTCGCTGACGCTGGTCTTCATCCTGCAGCCCTACTTCGCCACCACCTGGCAGCGCACCGTCGAACGCGTGATCGGCAGCGTGGCCGGCGCCATCGGCGCCTCGCTGCTGGGCTTGCTGCTGACCACGCCGCTGTCGGTGGCGCTGGCGGTGCTGCCGATCGCCCTGGGCACCTTTGCGGCCCGCACCATCCATTACGCGCTGTTCACGTTTTTCCTGACCTCGCAGTTCGTGCTGGTCAGCCATATCCAGCAGCCCGACATCTACGAGCCCATGCTGGCTGCGCTGCGCGCCTTCAACAGCGTGCTGGGCGGTGTGCTGGCGCTGCTGGTGGGCTTTCTGGTGTGGCCCGAGAAAGAACCGCGCCAACTGGCCGGCGCCTTGAGCCGCGCGCTGGACCGCCATGCCGCCTACACTCTGGCGCTGACCCGCGACAAGAGCGGCGCGGGCGCGGCCGAAGACATCGTCGGCCTGCGGCGCCTGGCCTGCCTGTCGGCCGACAACGCCGAGGCCTCGCTGCAACGCCTGCAGCAAAATCCCGTGCACCGCGACCGCAATGTGGATACTGCCGTGAACCTGCTGGCCGCGATGCGCCGCGTGACCGCGGCCGGCACCGTGCTGGAAATCCAGCCCGCGCTGGCGCCGGACAGCGCCGCCGCCCCCGTGCTGCGCGACTACGGCCAGGCGCTGGCGCATGCCTTGCATCCCCAGGACGCGCCGCCCGCCACCGATATCCGGCAGTTGGCGGTGCCCGCCGCGCTGGCGGCGGCCGCGCCCACCCTGGCGGGGCCGCTGGACCGCATCGCGCAACAGGCGCGCCAGGTCAGGCAATTGCGCGAACGGGTGCAGCAGGCCTGAATGGCGCTTGCGCCGGCCCCGCCTAACTGCGGGCGCCTTGACCTGCGTCAAGGGCGGAATGCGCGGAACGCGCAACGATAAAGGCCTGTCGCGCTGAAAAGGAGGCCGCCATGTATCGCCGCATTTCCGTACACCTGGACCACGGGTTCGATTGCGCCCGCCGCACGCAGGTCGCGCTGGCGCTGGCCCAGCGCCACAAGGCCGAACTGGTCGGCATCTACGCCAGCTCGGCGCCGCCGCAGTATTACTACGGCGAATCCGTGCTGATGTCCAAGACCCTGAGCGTGATGCGCGACCTGCAGTCGCAGAACCGCGGCGCGGTGCAGAACGCCTTCCTGGAAGCCGCCGCCAACGCGGATGTGCCGGCCGTGGTGCGCGCCGGTGACAACACCCCCAGCGCCACGGTGGCGCTGTATGGCCGTACCAGCGATCTCATCGTCGTCAGCCAGGAAAACCGCGAGGACGTCGAGGCCGCCCACGAAACCGAATTCGTCGAACAGGCCCTGCTGACGGCCGGCCGCCCGGTGCTGGTGGTGCCGTCCAGCGGCGATTTCCCGGTGATCGGCGACCGCGTGCTGGTGTGCTGGGACGGCAGCCGCGAAGCCGCGCGCGCCCTGGCGGACGCCGCGCCGCTGCTGCGTTCGGCCTCGCACCTGGTGGTGCTGACCATGGACGAAGGCGCCGCCACCCGCAAGGGCGAAGCCGCGCCGTTCGAAGACCTGGCCACCTATTGCATCGCCCAGGGCATGCCGGCGCCCGACCATGTGCGCCGCGACATCAAGGGCGTGGGCGTCGGCAGCACCATCCTGAATGCAGCGGCCGACTACAGCGCCGACCTGATCGTGATGGGCGCCTACGGCCACAGCAAGTTCCGCGAATGGGCCATGGGCGGCGCCACCGCGTCCATCCTGAAGAGCATGACCGTGCCGATCATGTTCTCGCACTAAGGTCCGCGCGGCTCTCGCACAGAGAGCCGCCCGCCACCCGGCGTCGCGCGAACGGCTTGCTCCGCGCGGGCCAGCCGGTCAGCCCTGCGAACCCGGCACCGGCGTCAGCACCGGCTTGCCGCCGAAATGCGCGGTGGCGTTTTCCAGGAACAACGCCACCGTCGCCGACACCGCTTCGGGCGAACGGCCCGCGCTGTGCGGCGTCAACACCACATTGTCCAGCGTGAACAGCGCCGGGGGCACCACCGGTTCGCCTTCCACCACGTCCAGCCCCGCGCCGGCAATGCGGCGTTCGGCCAACGCCGCGATCAGGGCGTCGGTATCGACTACGCTGCCGCGCGCGATGTTCACCAGATAGCCCTGTGGCCCCAGCGCCTCCAGCACGGCCGCGTTCACCAGATGGCGCGTGTCGGCGCCGCCGGGCGTGGCCACCACCAGAAAGTCGGACTCGGCAGCCAGCGCCAGCGGGCTGTCGTAGTACGTGTAGCCGCTCTGCGGACGCGGCCGCCGGTTGTAGTAGCCCACCGTCATGCCAAAGCCCAGCGCGCCGCGCCTGGCGATTTCCAGGCCGATCGTGCCCAGCCCCAGAATGCCCAGGCGCTTGCCCGACACCTGCGGCCCCATGAAGCCATTCCAGTGCCCCTGGCGCACCCAGGCGTCGGCCTGCGGCAAATGCCGCGCCGTGCCCAGCAGCAGCGCCATGGCGTGGTCGGCCACCGAGGTGGCATTGGCGCCGGGGCCGTGCGTGACCCGCAGGCCGCGCGCCCGCGCCGCGGCCACGTCGATGTTCTCGAAGCCCACGCCCAGCGAACAGATCAACTCCAGCTTGGGCAAGGCCGCCATTTCGTCGGCATGAAAGCCGGTCGCGCCGCGTGTCAGCACCACGCGGATCTCGTCGGCGTGTTCGCGGATGGCGCGGGCGCGTTGTTCGGGGGTGGTGGCAAGAATGCAGCGAAAGCCGCGGTCTTCGATGGCGGGCAGGAAGTCATGCACGCTTTCGATCAGGATCAGGAGGGGGATCTTCATGTTGCTGCGGGTCGGAATGCGGTCGGAAATGCGGTCAGGAACGCGGCGGGTCGAGGGTGCCTGCTGCGGCGCACCGCGCGTGATTGCACCGGCCGCCAAAAAACAGGCCGGCGAATATTACGCCTCGGTACAATTGCGCGCCACCTGCCTGTCCCGCCCTTGATCGCGTCATGAAAGCCAAGCACCGCAAGACCCTGCGCACTGCCCTGTCCACCCTGCATCGCTGGGTGGGTTTGATCCTGGGCGTGGTGCTGGTGCTGGCCGGCCTTTCGGGCAGCCTGCTGGCGTTCGACCATGAACTTGACGGCTGGCTGAATTCGGCCATGCTGCGCAACCGTGCGGGCGTTTGCGCCACGCCCTTGCCGCCGTCTGCCGCCGCGCAGGCCGTGCAGCAGGCCTGGCCGGGTGCGGCGGTCAATGCCATCACCCTGCCCGAATCCGGTGCCGACAGCTACCGCGTGCAGTTCAAGCACGCCTCCACGGCCGACAACGAGGCCGGCGTGGATGCCTGCTCGGGCCAGTTGCTGGCCAGCCGCAACCGCGACGCGGTGTCGCTGGACCGCGCCCACGTCATGCCCCTGCTGCTGCGCTGGCACATGACGCTCTTGCAAGGCAAGACCGGCCGCGAAGTGCTGGGCTGGCTGGCGGTGGCCTGGGTGGTGCTATTGCTGGCGGGTGTCTACCTGGCCTGGCCGCGTCCGGGCCACTGGCGCCGTTCGGTATCGGTGACGCGCGGGGTCGGCGCGTTTCGCACCAGTTATGAGCTGCACCGCGCCGCGGGCCTGATTTCCGCCATTTTCTTGCTGGTGGTTGCGGGCAGCGGCTTTTTCATGGGCCTGCCGCAGTTGGGCCGGCAGTTGGTGTCCAGCGTCATGAGCGTCCCGGTGGACGCGCGCACGGCCAAGCTGGCGCCGCTGGCGCCTGCCGAAACGGAAGTGGGTTGGGATGGCGCGGCCGCAAAGGCGCGCGAAGCGGCGCCCGCCACCGCCACGCTCGTGATGCTGAGGCGCGATGCCGCCAATGGCGTCTACCAGGCCCGCATGCGCCGCGCGGACGACTGGCAGCCGGTCGGCACGCTGCGCCTGTTCATCGACATGCGCAGCGGCGTGTTGGTGTCGGCGGCCGATCCCCTGTCGGGCACGGCCGGCCAACGCCTGCTGGCGGTGATGTTCCCCCTGCATTCGGGCAGCCTGTTCGGACTGCCCAGCCGCATCCTGACGGCGGTGCTGGGCCTGCTGCCGCTCTTGTTCTTCGTGACCGGGCTGGTCATCTGGATCAGCCGCCGCCGGCTCAAGCACCGCGGTCGGCTGGCGGCCACGCAGGCGCCCGGGCCGACGGCCCGGCGCGCCTGATGCCGCGACAGCGGGCGTGTCAGCCAGGCAAGGCGTCTGCGGCCGCTATATCCGGCCCGTCAGCAGCAACACGATCAGGACGATGACCACGATCCCCAGCAACCCGCTGGGGTAATAGCCCCAGCCTCGGCTATGCGGCCACGCCGGCACGGCGCCTACCAGCAGCAATATCAGAATGATCAGCAAAATGGTGGACATGGTTTCATCCTTTTTTCTTGGTGGGTACGTCGAGTGGACTGACGCGTATCAATGGACACGCGCGAGTTTTTCCTTCACCGGCGGCTCAAGCGGCGGCAGATCCACCTCCGGCTCATCGGTATCGGGATCGACCGGCAGATCGCCCGGCGGCGAGCCCGGCGGAATCGGTTCCGGCTTGGGCGGGACATGCAGGTATAGATCGGCAGACATGGCACTCTCCTGTAAAGGTGCTGCTTTGTGCGAAGCCGGAACCCTCCGGCCCCGCGTACCCGGCACCGCGGCGCCACTCAATGGCGCACCAGCGCGCACACGCGCAGGATTTCGCGGTTGAAGGCGGGAATGTCGTCCGGCTTGCGGCTGCTGATCCACCGGCCATCCACCACCACCTCTTCATCCACCCAGTCGGCGCCCGCATTGCGCAGGTCGTCGGCCAACGAGGGCCAACTGGTCATCTTCCGGTCCTTGACCAGGCCGGCGGAAATCAGCAGCCAGGCGCCATGGCAGATCACGGCCAGCGGTTTGCCCGCTTCGTGCATCGCATGCACGAATTCTCGCGCTTTGGGATGCAGCCGGATCTCATCCGCATTGACGACACCCCCCGGCAGCAGGACGGCATCGAACGTCTCGGCGCTCGCCTCGGCGAAGATCAGGTCCGCTTCGAAACGGTCGCCCTTGTCGTTGTGATGCATCCCTTGCACCGGCCCGCGCCTGGCCGACACGATGACGGTGCGCGCCCCTTCGGCGTGCAGCGCGTCACGCGGCCCGGTCAGTTCCACCTGTTCAAAGCCATCCACCACCAGGATGGCGACCGTGAAGTCCTGTAGTGTCTTCGCCATGCAAACGCTCCTTTGTTGCCTGTCGCGCCACTGACAGCAAGTGGCGTGCCCGGGCGGCTTTGCGCGTACGGGCATGCCGCTTGCTAAGGTCCTGCCGCGACTTGCAGGAGGCCGACATGGCACCACCCAGGGCACACGCCACGACATCCACCGGACAATCCCCCAGCGCACGCCCCAAGCCCCCCGGGGCAGCGCCCCCTGTCGACGGCAAGCTGGTCTACATGGATGACACCCGCCCCGGGTACTCACGGGTGCGCGTCAACGCGGCGACCTTCCACTACCTGGACACCACGGGCCGGCGCATCCGGCGCGCCGCCGAACTGGACCGCATCCGTGCCCTGGCCATTCCGCCCGCCTACGAGGCCGTCTGGATCTGCCCGCTGGCCTGGGGCCATCTGCAAGCCACCGGCCGTGACGCCCGCGGCCGCAAGCAATATCGCTATCACCCGGCCTGGGCGCAGCAGCGCGATGCCGACAAGTACGGCAGCCTGCGCGAGTTCGGCGCGAGCCTGCCGCGCATCCGCCGCCAGGTGGCGCGCGACCTGCGGATGGCGGGCCTGGCACAAGCCAAGATGATCGGCGTGGTCGTGCAATTGCTGGACGACACGCTGATCCGCATCGGGGCCCGCGAATACGTGCGCGCCAACCGGTCGTATGGACTGACGACGCTGACGCGGCGCCACGCCACGGTGCGGGGCGATCGGTTGCGCTTTCGCTTTCGCGGCAAGAGCGGCGTCGAACACGACGTGACGGTGACCGATCGGCGCATCGCCCGCGTCATCAAGCGTTGCCTGGACATTCCCGGCCAACAGCTATTCCAGTATCTGGACGAAGACGGCAATCCGCACGCGGTCGATTCCGAATCGGTGAACGCCTATCTGCGCGAGGCCGGCGCGGCCGACTTCACCGCCAAGCACTACCGCACGTGGGCCGGGTCGGTATTGGCCTACGCCGCGCTGCAACGGCGGCCGTTCGTCGACGAACGCCAGGCCAGACAAGAGGTGGTGGAAGTCATCAAGCAGGTGGCGCAGCGGCTGGCGAACACCCCGGCCGTGTGCCGCGCCTGTTATGTGCATCCCTTGATCGTCGACACCTACCTGGCTGGCAAGTTGCCCGCGCACGCCCCGGCGCCGGCCGGCCCGCGCGGCTTGAGCGCAGACGAACGGCGCTTGCTGGCTTTCCTGGATAAGGCCTGACGCCAGGCAGCCTTGAGGCCGGCGGCGGCCCCGGCAGCCGTCAGAATTGAAAGCGGATGTGGCGTTGATGGCAGGCGCGGCGCTTGCTGGGTAAAAAGGACATTCCCCCAACGCCCACCCAGGAGCTATCGATGGCCAACAACCATACTCCCCTGCCCTCGGACTTCCCCGAGCACGGCCCCGACGACCGCGGCGCGCGCGGACGGCGTCGCCATCCGGAAAGCTGGATCGACGACCTGGAGGCCACGCTCAGCGACGCGACCGCCACCGATCTGGAAGCGCTCAAGACGCGCCTGGCCGACCAACTGCGCGACACCCGCCGCAGCCTGCGCGATGCGTCCGACACCGCGCACGACATGGTGCGCGAAACCATCGACTGCACCGAGCAATACATCCACGCGCGTCCCTGGCAGGCAGTCGGCCTGGTGGCCGGCGCGGCGTTCCTGTTCGGCGTCATCGTGGGCCGGCAGCAGTAAAGACGACGACGCGCCACGCACAATGGGCGCAGCGCCATCGATGGCGCGGCGCCCATGGGGTCCCGCAGCAAGGCGCAGCGTTTACTTCTGCGCCTTTTCCTTGGCGTCGCCGTAGGCCGCCTGGGTCTTGCCGGCGATCTTCTGGGCCGCGCCCTTGATTTCCGTCGACGTGCTGCCCGTGGCCTTGCCGGCCACTTCCTTCACCTTGCCCGCGGCCTCGTTGACACGACCCTTCACTTGATCCTTGTTCATGGCAATTCCTTTCTCACATGGATGGAGTGCCAACGCCGGGTGGCGCGGGCGACGTCCTCACAGCAAGCGGCGTGCCTGACACGACCAGCCCGATGCGCCAAGCCCGGCCTGCCCGCCTATTTCTCCGGCGCCACCGAAGCCGGCGCCTCGCGCGCGGCCGGTGATACCGCGGGCGGCTCGCCACGGGTCGCGGGCTGGATCTGGTCCTGCCGCGCGGCGGGATCACGTTTCAAGGCGCGCGCGAGCGTCAGGTGGTCGGCCTGCATGGGCCCGGCCTGCGCCGCGAACTGGCGCACCTGCGCATCGCCGGCCTGCCGCGCCGCATCGCGATACAGCGCATCGGTCTTGGCGTGGGCGGCGACCGCCACCTGGTCCGTATACAGCGCGTCGAATTCCGTACCGGTCTTGCCGGCCAGGGTTTCCAGCGTGCGCTGGTCGGCCGGCTCGGGCTGGTCTGGCAGCGTCACCTGCTTGCTGGCGGCCAGGCGCTTGAGCCCCGCGCCGTCCTCCTGGTGCTGCGCCTGCATCTTGGCGGCGAAGGTACGCACTTCCGTACTGGCGGCGCGCTCACGCGCCAGACCGGCCGCCTGCACCTGAAAGGCATCGGCCGCCGCAGCCGCCTGCAGGAAATGGCTGTCGGCCTCGGACAACCCGGCGGCCACCGCCGCCCAGGACGCCGCCACGCCACCCGACAGGCAAATCGCGGCCAGGCGTTGCAAAATTTTCTTCTTGTTCATGTCCGTCTCCTTGGCCGCCCCACGGCGGCGGGTTCATTGCGCCATGGATGTGGCCGGCGCCTCGCCCTGGCACGGCCCGCCATCGGCCATGAACCAGGGGCAGCAACTGCCATGCCCGCCGGGCCGACGCGGCACGCCGCTTGCTGAGGGGGCCATCAGGTGACCAGACGTAAGCGCAGGGCACAGGGGTGCGGCCCATCCCGCGGAACAAGACGCCGCGTCGTCAGACGCGCAATAAACGCCAGGCCGGGCAGGATTTACCTGCGGCAGGCAAAGGAACGGGACATGTACGCATACGGCGAAGACGACGAAGCGGCGGCCGCGCAAGGCGAGCCCGCCCCGCGCAACGCGGCGGGACGGCGCGCCCTGGCGCCGCTGGACTGGATCGCCCTGATCGCGCTGGTGGTCGGCGGCGTCAACTGCGGCCTGATCGCCGCGGTCAATCTGGATGTGTTCGCGCGGGTACTGCCGTCTGCCACGGCAGCGCGCGTCGCTTATGGCCTGGTGGGCCTGGCGGCGCTGCACTGCGTGGTACTGCTGTTCCGGCTGGGCGCCGACGAGGACTGAACGCCTCAGTTGCCTGGCTTGCGGGTGCCGGGATACGGCCCGCCCTCTTCATACTCGGGCCCTTTCGGATGCGGCGTCTTGTCGGCCGGGCGCTCGGGCGCGCCGGATTGTTCCGCGCCCGGCTTGTCGCTGCCGAACTGGCCGCTGCGGCGAGCGGCGTCGTCGTCATCCCGCGGCGCTTTGGGGTCGGTATTGCCGGGGGTCTTGCCCTGGGTCTCATTCGAGGTCGTACTGGCATCTGGCTGGCTCATGGTTTTCTCCTGGCGCCGCGCCGCCTGGATCGGACCGGCGCTCGCCCCTTTGGCGCAAGCCGCGTTCCTGGCTGCCATGGGCACGCGGCTTGCTAAAGGACCCGTGCGGAACGACCAATCATCGGCCGTTCCAATCCAAAGGAGTGATCCATGAATCTGTCCAAGACCCGCCTGTCCCTCACGCTCATTCCCGCCGCGGCCCTGTGCCTGTCGGCCCTGGCGCTGCCGGTGGCGGCGCAAACGACGCAAGTGCGCAGCAGCGAGCAGATCGACAACCAATACAAGATGGACAAGAAGCAGTGCGACGCCATGAAGGGCAACCAGAAGGACGTCTGCCAGAAGCAGGCCGAAGCCACGCGCGACAAGGCCCGCGCCGACGCCAAGGCCGGCAAGGAAAAGGCCGAAGCCAATCATGATGCGGCCAAGACGCGCAACGAGGCGGACTACAAGGTCGGCAAGGAAAAGTGCGATGCCATGTCGGGCAACGCCAAGGACGCCTGCATGGCGGACCTGAAGACCCGCTACGGCAAGTAAGCGCGCGCAGCGCGCCCGCCGTCGCCCTGTGTAGCGGCGGCTGGGTCGCGCATCAACGCGATGCCGAGGAAGAGGACGACGGCGGCGGCTCGCCCGGCAGCGCGTAGCCCGCCGCCGCGTATTCTTCAAGCCGGTTGTAGAGCGTCTTGGGGCTGATGCCCAACACCGCCGCGGCCTGCTTCTTGACGCCCTTGCAGCGTTCCAGCGTGGCCAGGATCAAGCGGCGGTCGGCCTCGGCCAGGGTCTCGCCCACAGGCACCGTGACCTGCCCGCCCGCGGCCAGGTCGCCGCCGGGCGACACTTGCGGCGCCAGCAGGTCGACGTCCAGTTCGTCGCTTTCGGCCATGATGAAGGCGCGGCGCACGAAATTCTTCAGTTCACGCACATTGCCCGGCCATTCGTACTGCGCCAGGGCGGACTTGGCACGCGCGGAAAACGCCTTGTGGCTGCCGACGTCCTGGTTCTGGGCCTGCAGGAAGCGATCCGCCAGGAAGGCGATGTCGTCGCCGCGCTCGCGCAGCGGCGGCAGTTCCAGCGGAAAGACGCTCAGGCGGTAATACAGGTCTTCGCGCAGCTTGCCTTCCTGCACGGCTTGTTCGGGGTTGCGGTTGGTGGCCGCGATGATGCGGATGTCGCAGCCGATCTCGCGGTTGGTGCCCACCCGCATGAACTGGCCGGTTTCCAGCACCCGCAGCAGCTTGACCTGCAGGTCCAGCGGCATTTCGGTCACTTCGTCCAGGAACAGCGTGCCGCCGTCGGCGCGTTCGAAGTAGCCTTTGTGCTGGCGGTCGGCCCCGGTAAAGCTGCCGCGTTCGTGACCGAACATTTCGCTTTCGATCAGGTGCGGCGAAATCGCCCCGCAATTGACCGCGATGAACGGCCGCTGGCGTCGCCGGCTGAGCTCGTGGATGGCGTGGGCCGCCAGTTCCTTGCCCGTGCCGCTTTCGCCGATCAGCAAGACCGTGACATCGGTGGGCGCCACGCGACCGACCTGGCGATAGAGCTCGCGCATGGGTGGCGACGAGCCGTACATCTTGCCGAAACGGCCCGGCTCTTCGAACGGCGTGCCCGGTCGTTCGCCGCCGGCATTGGCCACGACCCGCGTCAGGATCTCGTTCAGGCGATCCATGCAGATGGGCTTGGTCAGGTAGTCGGTCGCGCCCAGGCGCAGCGCCTGGACGGCGTTGTCGACGGTGCCGTGCCCGGTCATCACCACCACTTCGGCGCTGGCCACGGCCACGTTCTTGAAGATGTCCATGCCGCTGCCGCCGGGCAGGCGCACGTCGGTCAGCACCAGGTCGGGCGCCTGGCGTTCGAGCTGGATCAGCGCGTCCTTCACGCTGGCGGCCAGCGCCACCGTGAAGCCGCTGTCGCGGCCGATCTCGGCCAAGGTTTCACGAATAGCGTCGTCGTCTTCGACGATCAGCAGGTGAGGCATGACGGCTCCGAGGCGCGGCAGCCCGAGCGGCGCCCGGGCCCTTTTTCCGGCCAAGTTCGAGCATAGCCACTCTGTGCCGGCCGGACGTAAATATTCGATACGATCCACTAAAGTTTTCGATTGCTTTCAACTGGTCGCAACCGCCGCCGCCTGCCCCTCTACCATCGGCCTGTCACCCACGCCCCGTGGGGCCGAGGATACCCGCATGCCTGATCGTTCCGTCGGCGACCGCAAGGACGCCGCGACTGCCGACATCAACCCCCTGGACGTCTCCGGACTGTCCCCCGTCATGCAAAAGCTGGCCACGCAATTGCGCCTCGCCGCCGGCACCGATGCCAGTGTGTTCATCGTCGGCGAAAGCGGTGCCGGCAAAGAGGTGGTGGCCCGCGCCATCCACGATGCCAGCGCACGGCGCGACCGGCCATTCGTGGCCATCAACTGCGGCGCCATCAGCGGCTCGCTGGCGCACGCCGAACTGTTCGGCCACGAAAAAGGCAGCTTCACCGGCGCCGTGGCGCAGAACGCCGGCTATTTCGAATATGCCAGCGGCGGCACGCTGTTCCTGGACGAAGTGACTGAAATGCCGCCCGACATGCAGGTGCATTTCCTGCGGGTGCTCGAAGCCGGCACCTACCAGCGCGTGGGCGGCGCCGACCTGCTGCGCGCCAACGTGCGCATCATCTGCGCCAGCAACCGCGACCCCGCCGCCTCGGTGGCCGACGGGCGGCTGCGGCAGGACTTCCTGCACCGGCTGTTGGTCATTCCGCTGCGCGTACCGCCCCTGCGCGAACGCACGGGCGATGCCCTGATCCTGGCGCAACGCTTCCTGGATGCGCTGAACCGCCAGCACGCCACCCACAAGCGCTTTTCCAAACCGATGCTGGATGCGATTGCGCAGCACGACTGGCCCGGCAACGTGCGCGAACTGCGCAACGCCGTGCAACGCGCCTACATCCTGTCCGATGATGTGCTGGACATTGCGCTGCCCAGGCCGCGCGCGGCGCAACGCGCCGAGTTCAAGGACGGCGCCCTGAATGTGCCGGTGGGTACCGCCCTGGGCAATGCGCAGCGTGATTTCATCCTGGCCACCCTGGCCCACCACGGCGGCGACAAGCGGCTGGCGGCCGAGACCCTGGGCGTCAGCCTGAAGACGCTCTACAACCGGCTGGACGTCTACGAAAAAGAACAGGGCGGGCCGGCGGCCGCCTAGACGGCGCCAAACCCACGGGCCTCGGGGACGCACCCCGCGGAATTCTTACCGCCGTTTTGTAACCCTGGACGGGCGCACGCCGCCCTCGCCCCGCGCTTTCGCCCTGGGGCCAGGCAGGCATGGTTCTTGCATGTGTACCAGGATGAGCCGTCGTCTGGCGGCACCCGTTTTTCCGGGAGGCAAGCGTGGGACATCCGATGCAAGAATTGCGCCTGCGCCAGCAGATGACGCTGGCGCCCCGCCTGCAGCAGTCGGTCAAGCTGCTGCAGATGTCGGCGCTGGAATTCACGACCGCGGTCGAACTCGCGATGGCCACCAATCCCTTCCTTGAGGAAGCCGATGAGCAAGTGGCGGACCCGGCGCCCGCGCAACCTGAACGCGGCGCCATGACGTCCGAGCCGCCCATCGAAACCGCCGTCGCGGGCGACCCGCCGGACCGCGACAACGACGCCGCCGCCGACACCCCGGCCGCGCCGGAATACTCCGGCGACTATCCGACGCCGGCGCGTTCAGACGGCGAAGACCACGACCTGGGCCAATGGGCCAGCGCCCCGGTGTCGATGCGTGAAAAACTGTCGGCGGACCTGGGCAACTACCGGCTGGAGCCGCGCGGCCGCCTGCTGGCCGAATTCATCATCGACGCGCTGGACGAAGACGGCTACCTGCGCACCCCGCTGGCCAACCTGTGCAGCGCATTGAGCCCGGATTTCACGCCGCCGCCCGACGAAGGCGAATGGCTGGCCGCGTTGCGCCTGGTGCAGCAACTGGATGCGCCCGGCCTGGGCGCCCGCGACCTGCAGGAATGCCTGTCGCTGCAACTGGCCGCCGCGCCCGGCGTCAGTGCGCCGCTGCGCACGCTGGCGCTGCGCATCGTGGCCGAACAGATCGAACGTCTGGCCAAGAACGATGCCGCAGGCCTGCGCCGTGCGCTGAACTGCACCGAAGACGCCCTGCGCGACGCCTGCGCGCTGATTCGCGGGCTGGACCCCAAGCCCGGCCGCCGCTACGACATGCAAGCGCCGGTGTATGTGGTGCCCGACGTGTTCGTGGACAAATGGCATTCGCGCTGGCGCGTGGTGCCCAATCGCAGCGCGATGCCGCAGGCCCGCCTGCACCGCGTCTACGCCGACCTGTTTCGCCGCGCGCGGCTGGACGATCGCAGCCCCATGGCGCAGGAACTGCAGGAAGCCCGCTGGCTGGTGCGCAATGTGGAGCAGCGCTACACCACCATCCAGCGCGTGGCCGAGGCCATCGTCAAGCGCCAGCAGACCTTCTTCGAATATGGCGAGGTGGCGCTGCGCCCGCTGATGCTCAAGGAAGTGGCCGACGACCTGGACATGCACGAATCCACGGTCTCGCGCGCCACGGTCAGCAAATACATGGTGACGCCGCGCGGCGTCTTCGAGTTCCGCCACTTCTTCTCGCGCGAGCTGGCCACCGACTCCGGCGGCACCTGTTCGGCCGCCGCCGTGCGCGCGCTGATCAAGGAACTGATCGACGCCGAAGACCCGGCCATGCCGCTGTCTGACGTCGCCCTGACCCAGCAGCTTGCCAGCAACGGCATCGTGCTGGCCCGCCGCACGGTGTCCAAGTACCGCGGCCAGCTACGCCTGCCCCCCGCCGAATTGCGTCGACAGCATTGAGTGATGTCGGGCCGCCGATAAGAAAATGCCCACCCTCGCGGGTGGGCATTGTTCCCTGTGGCAGGGCCCGACTGCCTATTTGCTGCCGCCAGAGTTGGGGTATCCGGGCGGCGGCGTCGCGCCGGCTGCCGGCGTGCGCGGCACGTTGTCGTTGGCCTCGCGATGGCGGGTGGGCATTTCGCCGCTGCGCTTGTCGGACGCGGGCGCCGCGTTCTTGTCGAGGTTGGGCGGCGTGGTCATGGTGTTGGGCGCGGCGTTGGGCGCAGGCGCAGCCTGCCCCGGCGGCACGGGCCGGTTCGGCTGCACCGCGGTGCCGTCGTTCGGCGTGGTGGACGGGGCCGTGGGCGAAGCCGATTGCGCCAGGGCGGCGCCGGCAGCCCCCAGGCTGGCGGCACCGGTGAAAGCGGCCACTACGATTGCATGGGTCAAGGCACGGATTTTCATGGACAGGCTCCTTTTTGAGTTGCCCTGTCCTTACAGCAATCGCCATGCCCACCGGCCCGTCGCCCTGGCGCCTGCGCCCGGGCAGGCAATTTTTACCGGTGCTTGAAACCCGGTCACCCCAGCGTCGGCGTTGCCCGGGGCGCCTCTACCGTGATCGGATCCAGCATGCGCTGCACCCGCGCGGCCAGCACATCCAGCGCAAAGGGTTTGACGATCAGTTCCATGCCGCTGTCCAGAAAGCCCGACCCGCGCGCCGCGCTTTCGGCATAGCCCGTCATCAGCAGCACCTTAAGGTCGGGATGCGTGGCGCGCGCCGCGTCGGCCAATTGGCGTCCGTTCAGGCCCGGCAAGCCGACATCGGTCACCAGCAGATCGATATCCGGGGTGGCGCGCACGCGCTCCAGCCCCGCGTCGCCATCGTTGGCCGTGATCACCCGCATGCCCAGCTCGGCCAGGCTTTCGCGCACCATCTCGCGCACATTGGCATCGTCTTCCACCAGCACGACCACGGCCTGGCGGGCGCGCTCGCCAGGCGGGCTGGCTTCGGGGCCGGGCGCCGCGGCATCGGCCAGCGCGCCTTCGTGGCGCGGCAGGAAGATCCTGACCGAGGTGCCCACGCCCACCTTGCTGTCCAGCGTCACCACGCCGCCCGCCTGCTTGGCGAAGCCGTAGATCATCGACAGGCCCAGCCCCGTGCCCTCGCCCAGCGGCTTGGTGGTGAAGAAGGGATCGAACGCGTGCGCCAGCACATCCGGCGTCATGCCGCAGCCGATGTCGGTCACGCACACTTCGACGAAGGCGCCCGCCTGCACGCCGCCATAGGGCCGCAGAAAGGCCCGGTCCAGCCGCGTGTTCAGCGCCGCTACCGTCAGCACACCGCCATCCGGCATGGCGTCGCACGCGTTGATCACCAGGTTCAGCAGCGCGTTCTCGAACTGGTTGCGGTCGCAGCGCACCGGCCACAGGCCCGGTTCCAGGTCGAACGCCAGCGACACGCCTTCGCCGGTATAGCGATGGAACAGGTCGGCCATCGATTGCAGCGTCGAGGCCACGCAGAAGGCCTGCGGATCGATCGGCTGGCGGCGCGAAAACGTCAGCAGCCGCTGCGTCAGGTGGGCGGCGCGATTGGCCGATTCCATGGCCACATTGATGAAGCGCACGGCCTGCTCGGGCGTGCCGGCCGCCAGCTTGCGCTGGATCAGGTACAGCGCGCCGGTGATGCCTTGCAGCATGTTGTTGAAGTCATGCGCGATGCCGCCGGTCAGCCGGCCCACCGCCTCCATTTTCTGGGCTTGGCGCAGCGCGTTCTCGGTTTCCAGCAGCGTCTCGGCCTGCGATTTCAGATCCGTGTCGTCGCGGCCGGTCATGTACAGGCTGTCTTGCGCCCACGACATGCTCCAGGTGATCCAGGCGTAGCCGCCATCGCGCTTGAGCACGCGGTTTTCCAGGTGGCGCACGCCTTGCGGCGCGTCGGCGCTGCGCGCCTGCGCCAACGCGTTGCGCGTCGCGTCGTAGTCGTCCGGATGGATCAGCTGGCGCAGTCCCATGGCCAGGAACTGCTCGGGTGTCCACCCCAGGATCGGCCGCACGGCCGGGTTGACGCTGACGTAGCGGCCCTGGCCGTCGATCACCGCCAACAGCTCGGGCGACAGGCGCCAGATGCGGTCGCGCTCGGCGATGGCATGCTCGACCCGCTGCTCGAGCATGCGGGCGTATTGGGACCGTTCCACCGCGCCGCACATGCGTTCGGCCACTTCCTCGATACAGGCCACGTCGCCGCGCTTGAAACGGCTGTCGGCCGCCGGCCGCACCACCAGCGCGCCGCCCTGGCGGCCCCAGCGGCCGGTCGGCACCACGATGGCCGATGGCAGGATCTCGCCGTCGGCCTGCGCCAGCAGCGGCTCAAGATAGGTCGTGCGGCCGTTGCGCAGCGCGTCGTAGAACGCATCGGTATACAGGTCCGGCCCCGGCACGCCGCGGCCATCGTCGCGGCCCGGATGGCAGCGCCAGCAGGTCGACACCACCGGTTCGGCGCCCTCGCCTGCCCAGTCCAGCACCGCCGCCATGCCCAGCGCCAGGTGCTGCCCCAGGCTTTCGCAGGCGGTGTGTTCGATGGCCTGTTGCTGCGGCAGTTCGCGCAGGCGGTCGCCCAGCGCCATCAGGAAATTCTTGCGGTGCTGCCCTTCCCAGAGTTCGGCTTCGGCCGTCTTGCGGGCGGTGACATCCAGGAACAGCGCCATCATGCGGTCAGCGCCCTCTTTGCGGGCGCGCGCCTCGTACCAGGCCGGGCGCGGACCCGGCACGGCGAATTCAAACTGCGCGGGCTCGCCGGATTCGACCACCTGCGCGAAGGCGTCCATAATGCGGCCCGGCACCCCGGGGATCATTTCGCGCAGCGTGTGGCCCAGGGTGTCGCCTTCTTTCATGCCGCTCTGGCGCTCGAAAGCCGGGTTGACCTCGATGAAACGGAAATCGACGATGTTGCCCTGCGTATCGCGCAGCGCCTCGCTCAGGAAAAAAGCCTCTTGCATGCCTTCGAACATGGCGCGCCAGCGTTCGCCGCTGCGCCGCAGCGCCAGTTCGGTCAGGTGGCGTTCGATGGCCAGCGCGGCGCTGCGCGTGACCACCGCGATCGCGTCGATATCGTGCGCGGACGGCGAGCGCGGCGTGCCGTAGTAGTTGGAAAACACCCCCAGTAGCCGGCCATCGGGCGATTTGATCGGCGTGGACCAGCAGGCTCGCAACCCATGCTCCAAGGCCTGCTCGCGCCAGGCTTCCCAGGCGGGATGGCTGGCGATGTCTTCCGCATAGACCGGACTGCCGGTGTAGGCGGCCTGCCCCCACGAGGCCGCGCCAGGCCCGATCAGGGCGCGGTCGACCGCGGCGTTGAAGGCCGCCGGCAAGCTGGGCGCGGCGCCGTGCAGCAGCAGGCGGCCGGTTTCGTCGATCAGGGCAATGGAAGCGCGCAACTCGACGCTGGACTGCGCCTCGATCGCGTGCAGCACATGCGCCAGCACCTCGGGCAATGGCACGCCCGCGACAATGCGCTGGAGCATGATCCGTTCGTCTTCCAGGCGCGCAAGCGTGTCGGTCCACGGGTGCGCTACGCGGTCTCGCTGGGTCAGCATGGATTCTCCCTCGGGCTCTCCCGAGAGTATTGCGAGCGCGGCCCGGCAGCGGAAACCCTAGGTAACTCGAGGCAACAGCGCGAGGCAATCGCGCGGATCAGCAGGCCGACGATTCGGCGGGTCGGCGCTTGCGCGGATGGCCGCCGGTCAGCGGGTCGACTCGACGCTTTCCCGCGCCAGCCCCAGCGCCGTCAAGGCCTCGGGCTTGTCGACCAGCACGCACTGCTTGCCGGTGCGGGTGCAATGGTCTTTCACGCGCCAATAGGCACCGTGGCTGACGCAGCCCGTCTGGCAGATGACCAGGTCCGCCGCCACCAGGCTGGCTTCCAGCGTGTCGCCATCGGCGCCCTCGCCGCCGCAATGGCCCAGGTAGCGGCCGCCGGCCATTTCGACGACCTTGCGCGTCAGCATCAGGGCCATCGCGTCTTCGCCCACGCACAGCACGGATTTTTCGCGCAGCGTCGCCGCGGCAATCACGGCGGGCCGCGCCGCCGGTTCAAAGGCCGTGTCCAGCGGGCGCAGCCGCGCCTGGGCCGCACGGTCCTGCCAGGCCAGGCGCTCGCGCATCAGGCTCTGCACCCGCTCCATCAATTGCGTCACCCGCCGCGCCAGCGCGACGCGCCTGGGCAGGCCGGGAATCGCGCCTTCCAGCGCGGCGCGGTCCTGGCGCGCCCATTCCAGCGCGGTGTCGCGCTGGATCACGGCGGCGCGCAGGCGCATGGCCTCGGCTTCCAGGTGCTGGATGCGCTGGGCCTGCGCGCTGAGCAGGCGGCTGCAGCGCGCCTGGGCCTGGCCGTAGGCGGCCAGCAGGGCCGCGTGTTCACGCTGCAAGGAATTGGGCGCCTGGAAAGATAACGTCATCACGGGCCTCGGTTCGGTAGGAAACAACACGGCGGGCGCATGCCAGCGCCGTCCGACTTGCCCGGCATTATAAATGAGAATAAGTCTTTTTTAATTTATATCGATATGCCCGCCGCGGGCACAGGGAAATCCATTACTGACGGCATTTGATCGCTTAAATATGATCGACAAACCATACCGGCCGCAAGCTTTTCACCGCTTGACTAGACGCCCATGCTGAGGACGCCTCGCGCCTTGCTTGTTCCTGGTCCGTGCAACCGCCGGACCGCGGATTCAACGAAGTAAGGAAGGGGCACCCGATGCCGAGATCCGCCGAACTTCTGCGCGACATCCACGAAACCAATCTGATGTATCTGCTGCTCCTGCAGCGGTTGGCCCGTACCGGCAACCTGCAGGCGCTGGCGGGCCTGCAGATTTCGGCCAAGGCCTGTCAATGGCTCGTGGGCCTGAAACACGAAGACCTGACCCGCCTGGCCAAATGCAGCGTGTTGCTGGCCCAGTTGAACCTGGAGCCGCACCTGCTGCTGGCCGCGCTGAGCCAGGGCATGGACGCGACGCTGGCGGCCGAAGTGCCCAGCCGCACGCTGGCCTGACCGCGGCGCCTGGCTTATGCCCCGCGCCCGACCACGGGCGCCGGGGCGGCCCGCGTCGACCGCCAGTACAGGGCGGCGCTGATGCACAGCGCGCCGGCCAGCAGGCTGCCCGCCATGGCGGCCACGCCGGGCCAGCCGCCGCCGGTCCAGAACTGGCCGCCCAGCGACCCCAGCACGCTCGAGCCCACGTAGTACACCAGCAGGTACAGCGATGCCGCCAGCGCCTTGTAGCCGCGCGACATCTGGCCGACCCAGCCGCTGGCCACCGCGTGCGCGGCAAAGAAGCCGAAGGTGAACACCACGATGCCGGCGATCAGCACGGGCAAGGCGTCCGACAAGGTCAGCAGCAAGCCCGCCAGCGCCAGGCCGGTGCCGGCCGCCAGCATGGCGCCGCGCCCGTGCCGGTCGGCCAGGCGGCCGAAGAACGTGGACGCGAAAATGCCCACCAGATACACCACGAAGATGAAGCCGATGAAGGTCTGGCTGAGGGAAAACGGCGGCGCCAGCAGGCGGAAGCCGACGTAGTTGTAGACGGTGACGAATGCGCCCATCAGCAGCCCGCCCATGGCGAACAGGCCGCACAGCGGGCCGTTCTTCAGGTGCGCGCCGATGCCCGCGCGCACGTCGCCGAACACCCCGGCCCAGCCGCGCGCCCGCTGCGGTGTGAAGCGGCGCGAGGCCGGCAGCAGCCACACGAACAGCACGGCGGCCACGATGCCCAGCAGGCCCAGCGTGCCCATGGCCGCGCGCCAGCCGAAATGGTCGGACACCAGGCCGGTGATCACCCGGCCCGACAGGCCGCCGAACGCGCTGCCGCTGATATACAGGCCCATCACAAAACCCAGGGTGTCGGGTTCGACCTCTTCGGCCAGGTACGCCATGGCCACCGCCGGCACCCCGCCCATCGCCACGCCCTGCAACGCGCGCAGCGCCAGCAGGCTGTGCCAGTCGGGCGCCACCGCCGCCACCGTGCCCAGCACGGCCGAGGCAAACAGCGACAGCGCCATGATGCGCTTGCGCGGCAGCGCCTGCGAAAACAGGCCCACCAGGAAGATCGCCACCGCCAGGAGACCCGTGCACAGCGACAGCACCAGGCTGCTCTGCGCAGGTGACACGTCGAACGAATGGGTGAACAGCGGCATCAGCGGCTGCACGCAATACAACAGCGAAAAAGTGGAAAAGCCGGCCGCGAACAAGGCCCACTGGGCGCGGCGCAATGCGGGTGTGCCGCGCGCCAGATAGTCGGAGGACGCCGTCGCGGCGCGGGCATCCGCCTGGGCGCTGGCCTGCGTCTGGCCGGCATCACTGGCCGCGGGTACTGCTGTAGGGGTGGACATCGGAATTCTCGAAAAACGCCGGGCAACCGCCCGTGCATTCAAGGTAGACTTTTCCCCTGCATATGTCCAATATATGAAACCGGCACTCGCTATATTTTAAAACAATGGAACTGAGACACCTGCGCTATTTCACGGTGGTAGCCGAAGAGCTGCACTTCACCCGCGCTGCCGCCCGGCTGGGCATCGGCCAACCCCCGCTCAGCCAGCAGATCCAGCAGCTCGAACGGGAAATCGGCACGCCGCTGTTCCTGCGGCTGCCGCGCGGCGTGGAACTCACCGAGGCCGGCGCCCAGTTCCTGGAAGATGCGCGCGCCATCCTGGCCAGCGCCGATCGCGCCATCGACACCGCACGTCGCCTGGGCCGCGGCGAACGCGGCGCGATCACCGTGGGCTTTACCGCGTCGGCCGTGTTCCACCCCTACCTGCCGCAAGCCATCCGCGCCTACCGCGACCGCTATCCGGACGTGCGCATCACGCTGACCGAAAGCAATACCCAGAGCCTGCTGCGCGGCCTGCGCGAAAGCGCGGTGGACGTGGCCTTCGTGCGCCCGCCCTATGTGCTGGACGCGGAATTCGAATCCGAACGCGTGCTGGACGAGCCCATGCTGATCGCCCTGCCCCCCGACCACCCGCTCAGCCGCAAACGCAGCGTGCCCATCGCGGCGCTGGCCGACGAAGATTTCGTGCTGTACCCGCGCCCCATCGGCGCCGGGCTGTACGACGCCATCCAGAACGCCTGCCTGCGCGCCGGCTTTGCGCCACGCGTCATCCAGGAAGCGCCGCAGATGGCGTCCATCGTCAGCCTGGTGGCGGCCGGCGTGGGCATCTCGATCGTGCCCGCCGCCATGCGCCACATGGGCGCGCAGGGCATCGAATATCGCCCCATCAAGGGCGACGCGCCACACGCGTTGCTGGACATGGCCTACCGGCGCCATGACCGCTCCATCGCGGCGCGCAATGCCGTCGAAATGTTGCGCCAACTGGCGCATCCCGAACCGGTTGCGGGTGCCTGAAACTGGGACGGAAATCGGGGCGGTATAGCCCTGTCGCTTTTGTCACCTTCTGTAAACCCGATGTGCGCGGCTCCCTGTACATTGCGCGCTACCGCGGCGCCGGCCCGGCAGCAATACCCGCCGGACCCGCTCAACCTGCCTAAAGGTGTTCTCGTGCAACGTACTCTCCTGGCCCTTGCCTTCGCCTCGCTTCCCGGCTTTGCCGCTGCCGCCGGCCTGGCCTCTTCCATCGGCGCGGTCACGGTCTACCAGGACCGCGCGGTCGTCACCCGCAGCGCCAGCAGCGAGCTGCCCGCGGGCGAGCACGAACTGGTGCTGGAAAAGCTGCCCGCCACCCTGCAGGACAACTCGCTGCAAGTGTCGGCCAAGAGCACCGGCCAGGCCACGCTGCTGGATGTGAAGGTGCGCGACGCCTACCAGGTCGACACCGCCAACGAACGCGTCAAGCAGCTGGAAGAACAGGTCCGCAAGATCCAGGGCCAGCAAGCCGCGCTGGACGACGAAGCCGCCGTGCTGGACAACCAGCGCGAGCTGGTCGCGATGATGCAACGCGGCGCCACCGAACCCGCCAAGGACGGCCCGCGCCCCACGCTGGAAGACTTGAAGGCCATCCAGGCGCTCAGCGCCGACACGCTCAACCGCACCCTGGCCGGCCTGCGCCGCGTGGCCGAACAGCGCGAAGACCTGGACCGCCAACTGACCGCCGCGCAAGGCGAACTGGGCCAGCTGCAAGGCCAGCTCAACCGCCGCACCAAGACCGTGACGCTGCGCGTGACCCTGGCCCGCGCCGGCAAGCTGGACCTGAACGTGTCGTATGCCGTGGCCGGCGCCCGCTGGACGCCCGCCTACGACGCCCGCTTGCGCCCGGCCGACCGCAGCGTCGACCTGGGCTATTTCGGCGTCATTCGCCAGAACACCGGCGAAGACTGGAACAACGTCAAGCTGACCCTGTCCACCGCCCGCCCGTCGCTGGGCGGCGGCGCGCCCAAGCTGATCCCGTGGATCATCGATGTGGCCGCCCCGCCCCCGCCGATGCCCGCGCCCGTGGCCGCCGCGGCGCCGTTGATGCGCAGCGAGCGCGCCCGGCCCGCGCCCAAGTCGGTGCAGGACGAAGCCGCCTACTCCCTCGAAGCGCCCGAGCCGGAAGCGGCCAAGGTCTCGACCGCCGAGGTGCAATCCGCCGCCACCAGCGCATCGTTCCAGATCCGCACGCCCGCCACGCTGCCGTCCGACAACAGCGTGCAGCGCGTCGCCATCACGACCGCCAAGCTGCCCGCGACGCTGCAATACCAGTCGACCCCGGCGCTGCGCGAAACCGCCTACCTGACGGCCGAGGCCAACAACAACACGGAATTCCCGTTCCTGGCGGGCACGCTCAATACGTTCCTGGATGATGCCTTCGTGGCGGCATCCGCCATGAAGGCCGTGATGCCCGGCGAAAAAGTGGAACTGGCGATGGGCGCCGACGATGGCATTTCCATCAAGCGCCAACTGGTCAACCGCTTTACCGAAAGCACGGGCTTTTCGGGCAACGGCAAGCGCGTGACCTACGAATACAAGATCACCGTCAAGAACAACAAGGCCACCAAGGAACAGATCACGTTCAAGGACCGCCTGCCGGTCTCGCGCAACGAGAAGATCGAGGTCAAGCTGCTGTCGCCGGCCGACCGCGACATCAAGCGCGAAGACGACGGCGTGCTGGCCTGGAACTGGGAACTGGAACCGGGCAAGTCGCGCGACACGACGCTGAAGTTTTCGGTCGACTACCCGGGCAACATCGACGTCGCCGGACTCTGACGGCCGCGCCCCGGCCTCAGCCTTGAAAAAAGCCACGGGCGCCGAACCCGTGGCTTTTTTTCCGACATTCACCGCCCTCAGTGCTGGCGGCAGAATTCAATGAAATCGGCCGGCGCCAGCGGCATCGATATGCCGTAACCCTGCGCGAACGTGCAGCCCAGCTCGCGCAGCAGTTGCAGGTCGCGTTCCTGTTCGACGCCTTCGGCCACCACCCGGCGGCCCAGCGCGCGGCCCATTTCGATGGCGGCGGCCACCACCGCGCGCGAGGCCGGCTCGCGGTGCATGTGCACGATGAAGTCGCGGTCGATCTTCAGTTCGGTGAACGGCATGGCGGAAAACAGCCGCATCGAGGCAATGCCCGCGCCGAAATCGTCCATGGCCAGTTCAAACCCGCGAACCCGCAACAGGTTCAAGGCGGACGACAGCGTCAGCCAGTCGGTGACGGGCTCGTCTTCGGTCAGTTCCACTTTCACCAGCCGCGCCGGCAGGCCGGCCTGGCCCACGCGCTGCTCCAGCAGGGCCGGCAAGTCAGGGGCGCACAAGGTGGAGGCCGAGGCGTTGATGGCAATGGGCACCGCGATGTGCTCGGCATGCATGGCGGCCAGCACCTCGATCACGCGGTCGGTCACCCGGTTGAACAGCAGTTGGTCCAGCCCCAGCCGATGCGCGGCCGGCACGAAGTCGGCCGGAGATATGGCGCCCAGCGTGGGGTGATGCCAGCGCGACAGCGCTTCAGCCGCGACCGCCCGGCCCGTGGTCAGGTCGACCTGCGGCTGCAAGACGACGCTCATGCCCACGCCCGAGGCCAACGCCTGCCCCAGCTCGGCTTCGAGCACGTCGCGCCGCACCGCCGCCTGGCGCGGCGAAGCCGGGTCGTGGTCGATGCTGTGCAGCGCGGCCTTGATGGCATGCTGCATGGCGGTGCGCGATACCGGCTTGGACAGCGCCTGCGACGACGGGCAACCGGCTTGCAGTGCCAGCCGCACATGCGATTGCAGCAGTTCGTCGGTCAGGCTGCTGATCCAGATGATGGGCGGCATGACCTTGAGGCGGCCGCCGTCGACCAGCCGGCGCAGTTCGTTGGGCAGCAAGGTGCCGTCGCCCTCGCCCATGACGATGTCGCTGAGCACCACGTCGTAGGCCTGGCGCGCCAGCGCGCTGACGGCTTCGGTGCTGCTGCCCACCCCGGCGACCCGCCGGTAACCCAGCGCCAGCAGCATGTTCTGCAGATAGGCCCGTTCCACGGGGTGGTCTTCCACCAGGAGTATCCGCCGGGTCGCGCCGGCGTCGGTTTTGGGCATCGCGCGGGTCCTAGAGGGTGGAGCGGTTTGGCGGGCGTTTCCAGCCGCTTGCTGGAAGGCGTTCCGACAATGCTAAGGCATCTTCCGCGACTGCGCCGCCAGATAGGACGGGTTAGTCACTATTAATTAGCCTGGGGCGGCAAGGGGGTCCGTCACCCGGACGGACGAAGCCGCTTGCACGGCCCGATGCCAGCCGGTGCGATAATGATGGTCTTTCCCCGCATCTATGGCACGGAGCTTCCCTTGACCCCCCGCATCGACGACCCCCTGCACGACCGCGAGGTCGGCACGGCCGACTCCACCCAGGACAACACCCGTACGGACGACACCCGCATCAGCGCGGTGCGCCCCCTGATTTCGCCCGCCCTGCTGCAGGACGAGCTGCCGGTCTCGGCCGCCATCCAGACGCTGGTCGAGCAAAGCCGCGCCCGCATCGCCGACGTACTGCACGCCCGAGACGACCGCCTGGTGCTGGTGGTGGGCCCCTGCTCCATCCACGACCATGGCCAGGCCATGGAATACGCCCGCCAACTGCGCGCCGCCGCCGACCAGTATCAGGACGACCTGCTGATCGTCATGCGCGTGTACTTCGAGAAGCCGCGCACCACCGTCGGCTGGAAGGGCTACATCAACGACCCACGCCTGGATGGCAGCTTCCGCATCAACGAAGGCCTGCGCCGCGCCCGTGAGCTGCTGCTGGACATCAGCGAACTGGGCCTGCCGATCGCCACCGAATTCCTGGACCTGCTCAGCCCGCAGTACATCGCCGACCTGATCGCCTGGGGCGCCATCGGCGCACGCACCACCGAAAGCCCCAGCCACCGCCAGCTGAGTTCCGGCCTGAGCTGCCCGCTGGGCTTCAAGAACGGCACCGACGGCGGCGTGCAGATCGCGGCCGACGCCATCGTGGCCGCCAGCGCCAAGCACGCCTTCATGGGCATGACCAAGATGGGCATGGCCGCCATCTTCGAAACCCGCGGCAACGAAGACACCCACGTCATCCTGCGCGGCGGCAAGCAAGGCCCCAACTACGATGCCGCCAGCGTCGACGCCTGTTGCGCCGTGCTGCGTGCCGCCGGCCAGCGCGAACAGGTCATGATCGACTGCTCGCACGCCAACTCCAACAAGTCGCACCTGCGCCAGGTCGACGTGGCCCGCGACATCGCCGCCCAACTCGCCCAGGGCGACACCCGCATCACCGGCGTGATGATCGAAAGCCACCTCGAAGAAGGCCGCCAGGACCTCAAACCCGGCCAGCCGCTGCGCCACGGCGTGTCCATCACGGACGCCTGCCTGGGCTGGAGCCAGACGCTGCCCGTGCTGGACATGCTGGCCCTGGCCGTGCGCCAGCGCCGCGAGAAGCTCGGCGCCTGATACGCGCGCGCGGCGGGACTACGCCGCTGCCGGAACGACGGCGGGCGGCGTAGTGCACCGCTACCCCGCCCGCCGTCCTGCCTCTAACGGTTCAAGGCATAAGGCGCAGGGTCCATGTCCGGTTCCTGCCCGGTGACCAGGCTGGCCAGCAGCTTGCCGGTCACCGGCCCCAGCGTGAAGCCGTGATGCGCATGGCCGAACGCCAGCCATAGCCCGGGATGGCGCGGCGCCGGCCCGATCACCGGCCGCATGTCCGGCATGCAGGGCCGACAGCCCATCCAGGGCGTTTTCTCCACCGCCTCGCCCAACGGCAGCAACTGCGCCGCCAGCGCCCGTGTGCGCGCGATCTGGATGGGCGAAGGCGGCGCGTCGCGCGCCGCGAATTCAGCGCCCGTGGTCAGGCGCAGGCCCAGCGTCATGGGCGACACCACGAAACCGCTGTCGATGTCGGCCACCGGATGCGACAGGGCCGCGCCGTCTTCCAACGCGAAATGCTGGTGGTAGCCGCGCTTGACTGCCATGGGGATGCGGTAACCCAGCGGCCGCAGCACGTCGGGCGACCACGGCCCCAATGCCACCACCACGTCGCGGGCCTCGACCTGCCCCGTCACGCCGCGCACGCGCCAGCCGCCCCCGGACACGGCTTCGAGACTGCGCGCGTCCCCCCGCGCCAGCACGCCGCCGCGCTGCTTGAACAACGCGGCGTAGCCGCGCGCCACCGCACCCGGGTCCGACACGTTGACGGGATCGCGCCAGTGAATGGCGCCGACCATGCGCGGCGACAGCGACGGTTCCAGCGCGGCCAGGCCCGCGCGGTCAAGCACCTGGTAGTCCAGGCCATACGGCGCCAGCGCGGCGGCTTCGGCGGCGGCGCGGTCCAGGCTTTGCTGGGTGCGCATGCCGTCGATCCAGCCATTGCGGCGGAACAGGCCGCCGATGCCCGCCGCATCCTTGAGCGCGTCGTGCTCGGCCACGCTGCGTTCGATCAGCGGCAGCATCGCGGCCGCCGCGCGCGCCAGCCGCGACGGCGCCGAATGCCACCAATAACGCAGCAGCCACGGCGCGATGCGCGGCAGGAAACGCGGGTGGTAGCTGACGTCGGGCGTCTGGTTGCCGGCATAGCGCAGCAAGCTGCGCCAGTCGCGCGGAAAGGCATAGGGAATGACGCTGGCGCGTTCGATCAGGCCCGCGTTGCCATAGCTGGTTTCTTCGCCCGGGCCGCGCCGATCCAGCAGCGTCACCGAACGGCCGCGGGCCTGCAGATGCAGCGCCGCGCTGACGCCGATGATGCCGGCGCCCAGGACAATCACGTCTGTTTTCATGCGCGAAATTCTGCGCCCGGGCGCGGGCTTCGGCAAGCGCCATGCAAGGCGTAGAATCCATCGGCGCCCCGGGTCTGGCCGCTGCGGCCCGCGCCTGCTGGCGGCGCCTACGCGGAGCCCCCCCTTCATGTCTGCCCTGCCCCCTTTGCAGCCCGTCACGCTGATTGGCGAGATCGTGCGACTGGAACCCTTGACCCTGGACCATGCCGATGCGCTGGCTGCCGTCGGCCTGGATCCCGAACTGTGGCGCCTGCAACCCGAACCCGTCGAATCGGCCGCCGACATGCGCCGCTACGTCGAACGCGCGCTGGCCAGCCAGGCGGCGGGCGCCTGTCTGCCGTTTGTGATCGTGCGGCGCGCCGACGGCCAGGTCATCGGCACCACCCGCTATATGGATATTGCGCTGGCGCACAAGCGCCTGGAGATCGGCGCCACCTGGCTCACCCCGGCCAGCCAACGCTCGGGAGCCAATACCGAAGCCAAGTGGCTGTTATTGCAGCACGCCTTTGAAACAATTGGTATCATGCGGGTCGTGTTCAAAACGGAAGCGACCAACACGCAGTCCCGGCAGGCCATCCTGCGGATCGGCGGCGTCGAGGAAGGGGTGTTTCGCAAGCACCTGATCGCGCAGTCCGGACGCGCCCGCGACATGGTCTACTTCGCCATCCTCGACGAGGACTGGCCCGCCGCCAAAGCGCGCCTCATGGCTCGCCTGCGCCGCGCGCCGTAGCCGCGGCGATTTGTTCTTTGTTTTGGCCGGCGCTCAAGTTCACACGGCTTGGCGCCGTTAACGCAGTGCAGCGGGGCAAGCTTTTCCACCGCCCGTCCCGCCCTTTTCAAGTCAGGTATGGATCGTTCTCCCCTCGCCCCGCCCGCGCCGCTCGGGCACAACCGCCGCAGCATCTTCATCTACACCGAAGAACAACGGGGCAACCAGCTGGTCGAATCGATGGTCATCGGCATGCTGTCCGACGTCTCGGGCTCGGACAAGCTCGTCGTCGTGCTGGACCCGTTCAGCCAGCTCAAGTTCATCTACCGCATCGACCATGAAAGCAGCAACCTGGACGCCGCAGCGCTGACCGAGCAGGATGAATCCGCCTTCAATGGCAAGACCTCGGTGCAGATCAATTCCATGTCCTACAAATTGGGAACCGCAGAAAACGCCATGAAGCTGTTGCGCGGCAAGACCCAATGGATTCAGGACAAAGGCGCCGTACTGTCGGTGCTGCTGCAGAATGCGGCGGCGCGCAAGACGCGCTTTGCACCGCCGCGCATCGAGCGCGACCGCGTGCGCAAGGTGCCGCAAGGCGTGCCGGTGGAATACCTGTCGGACCCCGCCTTGCCGGCGGCCTGATTCGCGCGGGCGCGAACGCGCATGCCGGTCATGCCGACCCCGACGGTGCACAACTTTTTGTCGCGGTTTTTTATCCACAGTTTCTGTGGATAAAAACAACGCGCAGGCCCGGCTGGTGGCCGTTGCGACGCTGCCGCAGGGGCTGGTCATTTTTTGACCACCCACGTCGAGTCGGCCTGCATGCGTCAGGCCGCGATCCCCCCGCCGCGCTTCGCTGCGCCGCCGCAACGGCGATAATGATATTCTCCCGCGAAGCGCCCGCAGGGGATCAGCCAGATGGCGCCTCGTCCGGCCCGGCGCCCTCGCCATGCGGACCCACCCACACCAATAAGAAGCCGTAGCATGAAAGGAGCGCAAAGCGTGTTTGCCCTCGGAGCGCCTCACGTACTGACCCGCCCGGCGCCGTGACCATCATCATCGTTGACGATCACGGGGACTGGCGCGACACCATCGCCGAGTACATCCACGATCTCGGCCTGGGCGAAGCCATCCTGACCGCCGGCACGCTTTCCGAACTGGACCAACTGCTGCTCAGCGTCACCCCCGGCATCCTGGTGCTGGACGCCATGCTGCCCGACGGCGATGGCCTGGCGCGCGTGTCGCATCTACGTACCACCTATCCGTCGATGGGCATCATCATGCTCACCGGCCGCCTGCTCAGCGAAGACAAGGTTTCTGGCTTGAGCCTGGGTGCCGACCACTACCTGACCAAGCCCGTCAACCTGGCCGAGCTGGGCGCCACGCTGGTGTCGCTGTCGCGGCGCCTGCGCGTGGTGCCCGCCACCGATCCGCAAGCCCCCGCCGCCGAGACCTGGCGCTTCGATCCCGCCCGCCGCGTGCTGGTATCGCCCAAGCGCATCCAGGTCGACATCACCGATACCGAAAGCCGCCTGATCGGCGCGCTGATCCAGGCCGCGCCGCTGCCGCTGTCGCGCGGCCGCCTGGTCGAAGCGCTGGGCGCCAGCGCCGAGGCCTACGACACCCATCGGCTGGACGCCCACATGCATCGCCTGCGCCGCAAGCTGCGCGCGCAGGCCGGCGGCGACATGGGCATCCGCACCGTCTACGGCGTGGGCTATGTGTGCACCATGCCAGTGCAGATCGTCGGCAACAGCAAGCCCTGAACCTTCTTTCATTTTTCGCGCCATGTCCCTGCCTGCCCGCCCCCGCCGTTCCGTCCTCTACATGCCCGGCGCCAATGCGCGCGCCCTGGACAAGGCGCGCAGCCTGCCCGCCGACACGCTGATCCTGGACCTGGAAGACGCGGTGGCGCCCGATGCCAAGGCCATGGCGCGCGAACAGGTGGCCGCCGCCTTGCGCGCAGGCGGCTACGGCCGGCGCGAATGCGTCGTGCGCGTCAATGCGCTGGACACGCCCTGGGGCCGGGACGACGTGCGCGCCATCGCCCAGGCCGGCGCCGATGCGGTGCTGCTGCCCAAGGTGCAATCGGTGGAGCAACTGGAAGCGTTGGCGCAGGCCCTGGACGCCGCCGGCGCGCCCGCCACGCTACCACTGTGGGCCATGGCCGAAACCCCGCTGGGCTTTCTGCGGCAGGACGCCATTGCCAGCGGCCACCCACGCCTGGCGGCCATCGTGGTGGGCACGTCCGATCTCGTCAAAGACCTGCACGCCCGCCATACGCCCGACCGCCACGAGACCCTGCTGGCCCGTTCGATGGCGGTGCTGGCGGCGCGCGCCCACGGCCTGGCGGTGCTCGATGGCGTGCACCTGGACCTGGACGACGACGCGGGCCTTGCCGCCGCCTGCCGCCAGGGCCGCGACCAGGGCTTTGACGGCAAGACGCTGATCCACCCGAAGCAGATCGCCGCGGCCAACACCGCCTTTGCGCCCACCGAGGCCGAACTGGCCAGCGCCCGCAAGCGCCTGGACGCCTGGCGCGCGGCGCAAGCCGCCGGCCAGGGCGTGGCCGTGGTGGACGGCGCGCTGGTCGAAAACCTGCACGCCGCCGAGGCCGAACGCCTGCTGGCCCTGGCCGCCGCCATCGCCGCCGCCGACGCGTAAAGCGCGCGTTCGCACAGCCAGCTACAATACCGCCCACGATCGGACAGGCGCTGCCTCGTCCGCCTTTCGCGCGTGGCACGCGTGGCATCCGCCGCTCGATGGCAAGTACGGGGTCCTCCGTACGCCGCCAGCCCGTCCGGCCTGCGCCGCCCGCACGATTTCTCCAGGTTCCTTTTTTTGCGCCGCGAGCTGTGGCGGGAGCCTTGTCGCGCGCCTGTCGCGCCACCCCCAGCCCCACGATTCATGATCCGCTTCCAACAAGTTTCACTCATGCGCGGCGTCAAGCCCTTGCTCGACAAGGTCGACCTGCTGCTGAACCCCGGCGACAAGATCGGCCTGATCGGCGCCAACGGCGCCGGCAAGTCCAGCCTGTTCGGCCTGTTGCGCGGCACGCTGCACGCCGACCAGGGCGACCTGGACTACCCCGCCAGCTGGCGCATGGCCTACGTGGCGCAGGAAACGCCCGCGCTGGACCGCCCGGCCATCGAATACGCCATCGACGGCGATGTCACGCTGCGCAAGCTGGAAGCCGAACTGGCCGCGCTGGAAGCCGAACCCGAAAGCACCGAGAACGGCCTGCGCATGGCCGACATCTACGCGGCCCTGGCCGACGCCGATGCCTACACGGTGCACTCGCGCGCCGAACAGCTGTTGACGGGCCTGGGCTTCACGCAGGCGCAGATGCACCTGCCGCTGACCAGTTTTTCGGGCGGCTGGCGCATGCGCCTGAACCTGGCGCAAGCGCTGATGTGCCCGTCCGACCTGCTGCTGCTGGACGAACCCACCAACCACTTGGACCTGGACGCCATCATCTGGCTGGAAGACTGGCTCAAGCGCTACCCGGGCACGCTGATCGTGATTTCGCACGATCGCGATTTCCTGGACGGCGTGGTCAACGTCATCGTGCACATCGACGAGCGCAAGCTCAAGCGCTACTCGGGCAACTACTCGTCGTTCGAACGCCAGCGCGCCGCGCAACTGGAACTGGCCCAGGGCATGATGGAAAAGCAGATGCGCCAGCGCTCGCACCTGCAATCGTTCATCGACCGCTTCAAGGCCCAGGCCAGCAAGGCGCGCCAGGCGCAGAGCCGCATCAAGGCGCTGGCCCGCATGGAAGAAGTGGCGCCGCTGCGCGCGGCCGCGGAATTCTCGTTCGAGTTCCGCGAACCGCTGCGCGCACCCAATCCGCTGTTGACCATGGACAAGGTCAGCGCCGGCTACCGCAACACCGACGAAGACAGCGGCGCGGTGTCCGACAAGATCATCGTGTCGGGCATCAATTTTTCGCTGCAGGCGGGCCAGCGCATCGGCCTGCTCGGGATCAACGGCGCGGGCAAGTCGACCTTCATCAAGACCATCGCGGGCGACCTCCAATCGCTGGCGGGCGACACGCAATTCAACAAGGGCCTGTCGATCGGCTACTTCGCCCAGCACCAGGTCGAGATGCTGCGCCATGATGAATCGCCGCTGTGGCACATGACCAAGATCGCGCCCACCGTGCGCGAACAGGAACTGCGCAATTTCCTGGGCAGCTTCAACTTCAACGGCAACATGGCCACCAGCTCGATCGCGCCGTTCTCCGGCGGCGAAAAAGCCCGCCTGGCGCTGGCGCTGATCGTCTGGCAGCGCCCCAACCTGCTGCTGCTGGACGAGCCCACCAACCACCTGGACCTGGAAACCCGCGAAGCGCTGACCACCGCGCTGGCGCAGTTCGAAGGCACGCTGGTACTGGTGTCGCACGATCGCCACCTGCTGCGCGCCACCACCGACCAGTTCATCATCGTGGCCGATGGCCGCGTGAGCCCGTTCGACGGCGACCTGGACGACTACAAGGAATGGCTCTACAAGACCAAGCTGGCGGCGAAGGCCGCGGCCTGATACGCCATGCCGATCGGGCGGTTCGAGGGGCCGCGCAGCCCCTGCCCGATGGGCGATCCATTCGCGGTTTAACGCGTTACAATCCCGCCGATTGCACGCGCGCGCGGTGATAGCTGCCGCAGATTGCGCGCGACAACCTCCACCCACGTCCCGCTGTCCGCGGGACGCGTTTTTTAGCGCTCGTAGATGCCGATCAAAGACAAAATCTTCCTTGCCAGCCAGTATCTTGCGCCGCATCACCTGGTGTCGCGCTTCTTCGGCGTCGCCTCCGATTGCCGGGAACCCGCGGTCAAGAACTGGATGATCTCGCGCTTTGTCCGCAAGTACGGCGTGGACATGCGCGAGGCCGAACAGGAAGACGCGCTGGCCTACGATTGCTTCAACGACTTCTTCACCCGCGCGCTCAAGCCCGACGCACGGCCGCTGGACGACGAACCCGGCGGCGTGCTGTGCCCCGCGGACGGCGCCATCAGCCAGATGGGCGCCATCGAGCATGGCCGCATCTTCCAGGCCAAGGGCCACAGCTACGGCCTGGCCGACCTGCTGGGCGGCGATACGGATCGCGCCGCGCCGTTCCAGGGCGGCGAGTTCGCCACCATCTACCTGTCGCCCAAGGACTACCACCGCGTGCACATGCCGGTGGCCGGCACGCTGCGCGAAATGATCCACGTGCCGGGCCGGCTGTTCTCGGTCAACCCGCTCACCGCGCGCAACGTGCCGCGCCTGTTCGCGCGCAACGAACGCGTGGTCTGCATCTTCGACACCGAACACGGCCCGATGGCCGTGGTGCTGGTCGGCGCCATGATCGTGGCGTCCATCGAAACCGTGTGGGCGGGCCTGGTCACGCCGTACAAGCGCCGCGTCAAGGCCGTGCGCTACGACGATGCCGCACGCGCGCCGATCCACCTGGAAAAAGGCGCCGAGATGGGCCGCTTCAAGCTGGGCTCGACCGCCATCGTGCTGTTCGGCCCGGGCAAGGTGCGCTGGGCCGACACGCCGTCGGTGCGCGGCCCGGTGCGCATGGGTGAACTGCTGGCGCTGCCGGTGCAGCGTTGAAAGTACGGGGTTAAGCCAAGTACTTCAATAAAAGCGAAATAGGTATTCCATATTTATTCGCTTTATACGATATAGGCGGGTCGGTAGATTGGGGGGTTTCAGCCGCCCCTTTGCCATGGCCACCCTGCCCGCCTCGTCCGATACGCCCGCTCGCCTTTCCCGCGCCCTGTCGCGCATGCTGTCGCTGGACGACTTCGAGGCCGCCGCGCGCCGCCGCCTGCCGCGCCCCATCTTCGGCTACGTGGCCGGCGCGGCCGAAGACAATCAGTCTTTGCACGCCAACCGGCACGACTTCGGCCGCTATGCCTTCCAGCCGCGCGTACTGGTGGACGTCTCGGGCCGCAGCCAGCACACCGAACTGTTCGGCCGCCGCTACGAATCGCCGTTCGGCATCGCCCCCATGGGCATCAGCGCGCTGTCGGCCTATCGCGGCGACATCGTGCAGGCCCGCGCCGCGCGCGAACAGGGCATTCCCGCCATTCTGAGCGGCACCGCGCTGATCGCGCTGGAAGACGTGATCCGCGAAGCGCCCGGCACCTGGTTCCAGGCCTATCTGCCCGGCGACCCCGCGCGCATCGACGCGCTGGTGGCGCGCGCGGCCCAGGCCGGCTACGAAACGCTGGTACTGACCGTGGACATTCCGGTGTCCGCCAACCGCGAGAACAACGTGCGCACCGGCTTTTCGACGCCGCTCAAGCCCAGCCTGCGCCTGGCCTGGGACGGCCTGACGCACCCGCGCTGGCTGGCCGGCACCTTCCTGCGCACGCTGCTCAACCACGGCATGCCGCATTTCGAGAATTCGTTCGCCACGCGCGGCGCGCCCATCGTGTCGGCCTCGGTGCTACGCGACTTCAGCGCGCGCGACCACCTGAACTGGGAACACGTGGCGCGCATCCGGCGCCAATGGCAGGGCACGCTGATCATCAAAGGCATCCTGCACCCCGCCGATGCCCGCCTGGCGCGGCAGCACGGCGCCGACGGCATCATCGTGTCGAACCATGGCGGACGCCAGCTGGACGGCGCCATCTCGCCGCTGCGCGCGTTGCCTGGCGTAGTGGATGCGGCGGGCGACATGCCCGTGATGATGGACAGCGGCGTGCGCCGCGGCGGCGACGTGCTCAAGGCGCTGGCGCTGGGCGCGCGTTTCGTGTTCGTGGGTCGCCCCTTCAACTATGCCGCCGCGGTCGGCGGCCAGGCGGGCGTGTCCCATGCCATCGGCCTCTTGCGCGCCGAGGTCGACCGCAACATGGCCATACTGGGCGTGAACCGGCTGAGCGAGGTCGGGCCCGACCTGCTGGTGCCAGCATAGAATGGCAGTTCCTCTGCTATTCGCGGGCCGGCTGCCTGGCCGGCCCGCGCCCCACCGCCCGTGTCCCTACGCCAATCGTCATTCTTCCTGCGCTTTCTGACCCTGGGCGCCCTTGCCCACGTGTATGTCGGCGCCCGCCTCATCCCCGATGCCGGATTCGCCGGTGCGGGCGCCGCCACCGCCATCCTGCTGCTGATCCTGTCGTGCATCCTGATCCCGCTGGGCATGCTGGGGCGCTCGTCGGTGCATCCGCCTTGGGGCGACCGCATCGCCTGGGTCGGGCTGATTGCCATGGGGCTGTTTTCGTCACTGTTCGTGCTGACGGTGCTGCGCGACGTGCTGCTGCTGGCCGCCTGGCTGATCGACCTGGCCACGGGCGTTGCCCTGCCCTGGATCGACCTGCGGCGGATAAGCGCACTGGCAGTAGCCGCGCTGGCGCTGGCCGCCACGCTGGTCGGCTTCTACAACGCCCGCCGGCGCGCCCAGGTCGTGACGGTGGACGTACCCATCGAAGGCCTGCCGGCCGACCTGGACGGCTTCACCATCGTGCAGATCAGCGACATCCACGTCGGCCCGACCATCAAGAAACGCTACGTGCAGGCCATCGTCGACGCGGTGAACGCCGAAACGCCCGACGTCATCGCCATCACGGGCGACGTGGTGGACGGCAGCGTCGAGCAACTGGCCGCGCAGGCCAGCCCGCTGGCGCAGCTGCGCGCCCCCTTCGGCGTGTACCTGGTGACCGGCAACCATGAATATTATTCAGGCGCCACGCCCTGGGTGGCGGAATTTCGCCGCATGGGCCTGCGGGTGCTGATGAACGAACACGCCGTGATCCACCCCGCCGGCCTGCCGGTGGTGGTGGCGGGCGTGACCGACTACAGCGCCGGCGCCTTCGACCCGCAGCAGCGCAGCAACCCCAAGGCCGCGCTGGCCGGCGCCCCGGCCGATGCCCTGCCCAAGATCCTGCTGGCGCACCAGCCGCGCAGCGCGGCCGCGGCCGAGCCGCTGGGCTACACGCTGCAGCTGTCCGGCCACACACATGGCGGCCAGTTCTTTCCGTGGGGCTTTTTCGTGCGGTTCCAGCAGCCGTTCACGGCCGGCCTGCACCGCCAGGGCAGGATGTGGGTCTACACCAGCCGCGGCACCGGCTACTGGGGCCCGCCCAAGCGCCTGGGCGCACCGTCGGAAATCACGCGCCTGCGGCTGCGGCGGGCTCAGTCCGCGTCGTCCGGCAGCGGCCCTCGTTCCAGATAGCTGGTCAGCGCGATGTCGCTGGTGGTGTTGGTGATGCCGTCGATCTGGTGAATGCGCGCCAACAGCGCCTCAAGCGCCTGGGTGTCGCGCACCCGCACCTTCAGCAGCATCGCGCTCTTGCCCGTGATGGTGTGGATCTCTTCCACCTCGGTCAGCTCGGCCAGCCCCAGCACCTGCTGGGTGATGCTCCAGTTGTTGGTATCGACGTGCACAAACGCCAGCAGCGGGCGGCCGATGCGCGCGCCATCCAGCTTGGCGGCGATGCCCTTGATCAGGCCGTCGCGCTTCAAGCGCTTGACGCGCTCGTGCACGGCGGGCGCCGACAGGTTCAGTTGCTTGCCCAGATCGGCATAGCTCGGCGAGGCGTCATCGGCCAGCAGCGTTAATAGTTTTCGGTCGCGGTCGTCGAGATCGGGCATTGGAATCGGGTTCTGCCTAACGGCATTCGAACTTTGATGAGATAAGGGATTATCGGTGTTAACCCTTATTTTATTCCAATAAAATTCCGCGGATGCTGAATCGCAACGCTCCCCGCAACACCCCTCGCAAGGCTCCCCTGCCCGCCGCCATTCCCGCCCTGATGTTCGCCGTCAGCGTGGTGGGTTCGAACGGCCTGGCGTTGAGCCCGATTCTGTCCGACGTGGCGCGCTCGTTCGGCAGCACGCCGCTGACGGTCAGCACCGCCATTTCGGCCTACGGCGCGGCCACGGCGGCCAGCGCCTTCCTGCTGGCCGCCCGCATCGACCGCTGGGGCATCCGCCGCGCGCTGCTGGGCGCCATGATCGCGCTGATCGCCGCCCTGCTGCTGTCGGCCTGCGCGCCCCACTGGATCGTGCTGACCGCGGCGCAGGCCCTGGCCGGCGCCGCGGCGGGCGTGATCCTGCCGGCCGCGTATGGTTCGGCCTCGCTGGTCGCCGCGCCCGGCCAGGAGACCCGCGCGCTGGGCCGCGTCATCTCGGGCTGGTCGGTGTCGCTGGTGGCGGGCGTGCCGCTGTCGGCCTTGATTTCGGATGCCGTGGGCTGGCGCGCCACCTACGCGGTGCTGGCGCTGTGCGCCGCCGTGGCGCTCGCGGGCCTGTACAGACTGCCCGAACGCCGCAGCGCCCACCCTGCGCCGCTGCGCCTGATGCGTTTGCTGGCGCCGCTGTCGTACCGCGACGTGCCGGTGCTGCTGCTGGGTTGCCTCGCGTTCTCGTCCGCGTTCTACGGCGTCTACGCCTTCCTGGCGGACCACGTGCGCACCCTGCTGGGCCTGTCGGCGGGCCAGGTGGGCTTCATCGCCTTTGCCTACGGCGCGGGCTTTCTGTTCGCGGGCCTGGTTGGCGCGCCGCTGATCGAACGGCTGGGGCCGCGCCGCGCATTGCCGCTGGCGCTGGCCGCGATTGCGCTGGTGTACCTGGGCCTTCTGCCCGCTGCGCACGCGCTGGCCGCCGTGCTGGCCATTGCGGTGCTGTGGGGCGCCGCGTCGCAACTGAGCCTGAACCTGCTGGTACTGCTGCTGTCGCGCGCCCGCCCCGACGAACGCGGCGCGGTGCTGGGCCTGAACACCTGCACGACCTACCTGGGCGCCAGCGTCGGCACCGCAGTGGCCGGCACGCTGTATACGCATGCGGGCTTTGACACCCTGGGCCTGGCGGCCGCCGGCGCCGTGGCCCTGGCCGCGCTGGCGCTGCATTGGCGCCTGAATGGCCGCCGCGCGGCGGGCAGCCGGGCCACGGCCTGATTCCCCTATCGGCCCGCGCGCAACCCCCTCTTGCGCCCTGGCCGCCGACGTCTAATCCGGCAACACTACCGCGCAATCGCGCCCGGCCCGCTTGGCCCGGTACATCGCCTGGTCGGCGCGCCGCAGCACGTCCGACATGCTGGCATCCGTGGCCAAAAAACGCGTGATGCCGCCGCTGGCCGACAGCACCACCGCATGGCCGTCGACACTGGCCGGATGCTGGCGCAGCCCCGCGCGCAAGCGGTCGCACACCGCCAGCGCGACGTCCGCGTCGGCATCGGCCAGCAGCACCAGGAATTCCTCGCCGCCCAACCGCCCCACCGCGTCGCCTTCGCGCAGGCAGCCTTGCAGCTGGCTGCAAAAATGGCGCAGCGCGGCGTCGCCGCCCAGGTGGCCGTAGCGGTCGTTGACTTGCTTGAAATAGTCCAGGTCCAGCATCAACGCGGTGTGGCGCGCGCCTTGCCGCGCGGCTTCCAGCATGGCCTGCAGGCGCAGCAGGATCTCCGCGCGAGTCCAGCAGCCGGTCAGGTCGTCCACCTTGGCCAGGCGCGCCAGCGCGGCCTCGTTGCGGCGGTTCTCGGTCATGTCCATGCCGATATTCACCACGCTGCCATCCGGCAAGCGCACGTTGGACCACAGCACGGACAGCCGTTCGCCGGTGCGCGCCAGGGGCTGCCATTCACGGAACGATTGGTCGGGCGTGGGGCCCACGCTCTGCACCACGCGGGCGCGGGTTTCGGGATCGGGATAGAACAGCGCCAGCGGTTCGGGGTAGCTGTTGATTTCGTCGCGGGTCCAGCCGAAGCGGCGCACGCAGGCCTCATTCCACAGCACGCACTGGCCGCGCCCGTCAAAGGCATTGATCAGCACGGGTGCGTTCTGGAACAGGGCTTCGTAGCGCGCCACCACCTCGCGCAAGCGCTGCAGTTCCGCAGCCTGGGCGTCATCCGCGTGCCGCGCCTGGGCATCGGCCGGCGGCGGGTCCGCAGCCTGCGGACGGCCTGCCTCGGCGCGCGGCTGCGGCGAAATCAAAGCGTCATTCGATGAAACGAGTCGCATGGGTTCGCAGTCGGGAAAGGCGGCGCGCACTGGCCGCGTTGGCATCCCGCGCCGTCTCGGACGCAGGGCGGCAAAGCGCGGCAAGTATACGTTTCAATCTGCAACTCAAATGCCAAGAATCGTCAAGACGCCCCCTGCCCCTGCGGCCTGCCAAGCCCTACTGCGCGGTCACGAGCAGCGCTGCCGTCGACTGCCACGCCAGCACGCCCTGCCCGCCAGCCCCTACCAGGGAAACGCGATCAGGTCGCCATACAGGCTGCGCAGCTTGGCCTTGACCTCGGCCGACTGCTGGTAGATGGCGATGAACTTCAACAGGCGCGGGTCTTCTGCGCGGTCAGGACGAGCCACCCAGCGGATGGCGTAGCGGCGCACGTTGGCGGGGTCCTTGTTGTCGAACGCCAGGCCGTCCTTTTCATCCAGGCCGGCCTGCTTGGCAAACGTGGTGTAGGTGACCGAGGCCGTCACGTCGTCGAACGTGCGCGCCGATTGCGAGCCTTCGATCTGCACGAATTTCAGGCGCTTGGGGTTGTCGGTCACGTCCTGCAGCGTGGCCTGGTGCGCCACGCCCGGCTTGAGCTTGATGAGGCCGATGGATTCCAGCAGCAGCAAGGCGCGGCCCGTATTCACCGGGTCGTTGGGCACCGCGATGGTGGCACCGTCGGGCAGCGGTTCGCCCTTCTTGAGCTTCTTGGAGAACAGGCCGATGGTCGTCGAATAGCCGTACGCGATGGGCTTGAGATTGGCGCCGCGGCGCGCGTTGAACAGCTCCAGGAAAGGCTCGTGCTGAAAGAAGTTGGCGTCCACCGAGCCGTCGGCCACCGCAATGTTGGGCAGCACCCAGTCATTGAATTCCACCAGTTGCACTTCCAGGCCCGCCTTGCGCGCCTCGGCGATGGCCAGCTCGGTGGCGGCATTGGCCACGCTGGCGATCACGCCGATGCGCAGCGGCTTGTCGGCGGCCTGGGCCGGCGCCAGGGCGGTCAGCCCGGCCAGGGCCAGCGCGGCCACGGCGCGGCGCGCCAAAGTCAGGAACAGGGATTGCTGGAACATGAAGTCGTCCGAAAAAAGATCGGGCACCCGCCCGGGGATCGATGCGGGTCTCGGCGCTATTGTGCCGCAGCCCCGCCGCGCCACCGGCAAAGGCCCGGCCATCGCCATGGCAATGTCTACACGCAGCGGCGCTACACTCGACGGCACCGCCGCCCACCCTGGGCGCCCCTGACCCCAGCTTCACGGAGCCAGACCTTGCAGAACACCCCCGCTTTGCCCACCCACGTCACCCTCATCGGCGCCCCCACCGACATCGGCGCGGGCGCGCGCGGCGCCTCGATGGGCCCCGAAGCGCTGCGCGTGGCCGGCATCGGGCCGGTCATCGAAGCCCAGGGCTTTACCGTCACCGACCAGGGCAACCTGTACGGCCCGGCCAACCCCTGGCAACCGCCCGTGGACGGCTACCGCCACCTGGCCGAGGTCACCGCCTGGAACCAGGCCGTGCACGACGCCATGTACGCCGCGCTGGCCCAGGGCCACCTGCCCATCCTGCTGGGCGGCGATCATTGCCTGGGCATCGGCTCGATCAGCGCCGTGGCGCGCCACTGCCGCGCCGCCGGCAAGAAACTGCGCGTGCTGTGGCTGGACGCCCACACCGACTTCAACACCAACACGCTCACGCCCACCGGCAACATCCACGGCATGCCGGTGGCCTGCCTGTGCGGCCACGGCCCCGCGGAAATCACCGGCATGTCCGGCCAGACGCCCGACATCGATCCGTCGTGGGTACGCCAGATCGGCATCCGCAGCGTCGACGACGGCGAAAAGCGCCTGGTGCACCAGGCCGGCCTGGAAGTGTTCGACATGCGCTACCTGGACGAAATGGGCATGCGCGCCACCATGCAGGCCGCGCTGGCCGGGCTGGACGACGACACCCACCTGCACGTCAGCTTCGACGTCGACTTTCTCGACCCCGAGATCGCGCCCGGCGTGGGCACCACCGTCATGGGCGGGCCGACCTACCGCGAAGCGCAGCTGTGCATGGAAATGATCGCCGACACCGGTCTCATGCGCTCGCTGGACGTGGTGGAACTGAACCCCGCCTTCGACGTGCGCAACAAGACGGCCGACCTGGCCGTGGACCTGATCGAAAGCCTGTTCGGCAAATCGACGCTGGTGCGGCGCGGCACCTGATCCCCCGTGCTCAAGGGCGGGCGGCGCGGCCCGCCAGCCCTTGAAGACAGCCGTCGCGCAAGGCTTCCGCCCGCCACATCCTCCCCCCGCCTTCCTTTCTTTGGCCTGCCGTGTTCTCCGCCCGGCAAGCGGCCCGCGCACGCCCCCACCTAGGCAATCCACCCATTGACCTTTCACATATGAAAATTTAACTTCTTGCACAGGAATTTTTATTCCTTAACAAGCAAACAAATTCAGCCGGCTGGAGCACCGGCGCGCTGCCGTCGTATTCGCGTCAATTCCAACAATGCACACGCCGGTTCGCCGAGCGGACCGTGGAGACAGACAGATGCGTATCAACCCCTTGTGGGCGGCCGCGGCCGCCTTGCTCGCCACCTGCGCCGCGCAGGCCCAAAGCGATGTCGCCCGGCTGGGCGTCTCCAACGACCGGTCCGGCATCTATTCCGACCTGGGCGGCCTGGGCTCGGAAATGGCCGTGCGCATGGCCGTCGAAGACTTCGGCGGCAAGGCGGCCGGCAAGACCGTGGAGGTCATCGGCGCCGACAACCAGAACAAGGCCGACGTGGCCTCGGCGCTGGTGCGGCGCTGGTTCGACACCCAGGGGCTGGTCGCCGTCGTGGACGGCGGCGCCAGCTCGGCCGGCCTGGCCGCGCAAGGCGTGGCGCGCGAAAAAGGCGGCACCGCCCTCATCAGCGGCGGCTTCGCGGGCGACTTCAGCGGCAAGCAATGCAGCCCCCTCAGCACCCAATGGGCGCCCGACACCTACGCCCTGGCCAACGCGGTGGTCAAAAGCGTCGTCGACAGCGGCGGCAAGTCCTGGTACTTCATCACCACCGACTACGTCTTCGGCAAATCGCTCGAAGCCAACGCCAGCCGCTTCGTCGAGGCTGCCGGCGGCAAGGTCGTCGGCAGCACGCGCCACCCGCTGGGCGCCATGGACTTCGCCTCGTTCCTGGTGCAGGCGCAATCCTCCAAGGCCGACGTCGTCGGCCTGGCCAGCGCGGGCGGCGACCTGGTCAACCTCATCAAGCAAGCCCAGGAATTCGGCCTGACCGGCGGCAAACAGCGCCTCTTGACCTTCCTGACCTTCATCAACGATGTGCAAGCCATGGGCCTGCCCGTCGCCCAGGGCCTGACCTTTCCCACCGGTTTCTATTGGGACGCCGACGACGACACCCGCGAATGGACCCGCCGCTGGCAAAAGAAAATGGGCGTCACCCGCCCGCCCTCCATCGTGCAGGCCCTGAGCTACGTCGCCACCACCCACTACCTGCAAGCCGCGCAGGCCGCCGGCACCTTCGACGGCGCCGCCGTCAACCAGAAGATGCGCGAGTTGCCCATCACCACCAAACTGATCAAGAATGCCCATATCCGCCCCGAAGACGGACGCGTCATCATGGATCTGTATCTGGTCGAAGTGAAAAAGCCGGCCGACTCCAAATACCCCGGCGACTTCTACCGCATCCTGTCCACGGTGCCCGGCGACAACGTGTTCGTGTCGCTGGCCGACAGCGAATGCCCCCTGGTCAAAAAATAAGCCCATCCCACGAGGAGACATCATGAAGTGCTATTGCGTCGTCAACTTCCGCGAGCCCCTGCAGGAAATGGACCCGCCCACCCCCGCGCCGCAAGGCACGCAGGTGCTGCTCAAGGTCCGCGCCGCGGGCGTCTGCCATAGCGATATTCACTTGTGGGAAGGCGGCTACGACCTCGGCCAGGGCCGTACCCTGTCGCTGAAAGACCGCGGCGTCACCCTGCCGCTCACCATGGGCCACGAAACCGTCGGCAGCATCGTCGCCGCCGGCCCCGACGCCCAGGGCGCCGCCCCGGGCGGCAACTACCTCGTCTACCCCTGGATCGGCTGCGGCGCCTGCGCCACCTGCCTCGCGGGCCAGGAAAACCACTGCACCGCCCCCGCCTGCCTGGGCGTACACCGCGCCGGCGGCTACGCCGACCACATCCTGGTGCCGCATCCGCGCTACCTCATCGACATCGGCGACCTCGACCCCGCCCAGATCGCCCCCTACGCCTGCTCCGGCCTCACCACCTACTCCGCCCTGAAGAAAATCGGCGAAGCCATCTACCGCGAACACCCCGTCGTCATCTTCGGCGCTGGCGGCCTGGGCCTCATGAGCCTCACCCTCATCAAGGCCCTGGGCGGCAAAGGCGGCATCATCGTCGACATCGACCCCGCCAAACGCCAGGCCGCCCTCAAAGCCGGCGCCCTCGCCGCCATCGACGGCGCCGCCCCCGACGCCGCCCAGCAAATCCTCAAGGCCGCCGGCGGCAAACCCCTGCAAGCCGCCATCGACCTCGTCGGCGCCCCCGCCACCACCTCGCTCGCCTTCGACTTCCTCACCAAGGGCGGCAAACTCATCATCGTCGGCCTCTTCGGCGGCGCCTCGTCCTGGCCCATCGCCCTCATCCCCATGAAGGCCCTCTCCATCATCGGCAGCTACGTCGGCAACCTCGCCGAACTACGCGAACTGATGACCCTGGTCCGCACCGGCAAAGTCCCCCCCATGCCCGTCCACCGCCACCCCCTGAAAGACGCCGACACCGTCCTGGCCTCGCTACGCGCCGGCAAGGTCGTAGGCCGCGCCGTCCTCACGGTGGACTAACTCCCCTCAAACCGCCGCGGCAAATTCGCCGCGGCACCTTCACCAATCAGCTCCACTGCCAAAGAGAAGCCGACAAGACGCACGCTAGCCGCCAATCGAGCACAGCATCAAGCGCACCAAGAAGCACACCCCTCCCACTCGCTCCCCACCCGCGCGCAGCGCACACGGCCCCGACGCCCCACAATGCGTAAGCTTCGTAAGGCCGCCCGCGCGGCCGGCACGAAGCGGGCCCCGCACCCCTCGCCCACCCCACTCGGTCTAGCTCCGCCACGCACCCAGACACTCGTAGTCCGTCGGGCGGCGTGTCTCGGTGGCGGGCAACCTCGATGCGCCCGAGGGAATCGGAAGGGAGCCGAAGGCGGACGACGATGACGAAGGGGAAGTCCGGAGCGAAGGCTCCGGACCGCAATCGTGGGCGCCCGCCACCGAGACACGCCGCCCGACGGACGACCTACGAAGCACTCCCCAACGCAAGCCCAAAAAAAACAAACAACATTTCCGCCTATCATAGGAACCCAAAGCCCAGCCCCCCAGAAAAAAGGAAAAAGCATGACAGACCGCCAGCTAACCGTCCTAGCGGCCCTGAACCTGCTGGTAGCCGTAGGTGCCGGCGCATTCGGCGCCCATGGCCTGAAGCGCCTGGTCACCCCCGAGCTGCTCTCCGTCTGGCAAACCGGCGTGCTATATCACCTCATCCACGGCCTCGGCCTCTTCATCATCGCCCTGCTCGGCGCCCGCTACGGCTCCCCCCTGCTGTCCGCCGCCGGCATCGTCATGTTCATCGGCATCGTCCTGTTTTCAGGTAGCCTCTACACCTTGACCCTCACCGGCACCCACTGGCTCGGCGCCATCACCCCCCTGGGCGGCGCCGCCTTCCTTGCCGCCTGGGCCATGGTCGCCCTGGCCGCCTATCGCGCCCAAAGCTGATTCACCTGCCCCGCATCACCCCAGGCGGTTGCAACACCGCCGCCCCCGCTGAACCCCGATGTCTTCCACCACCGTCTTTCCCGCCACCCGCAATCACTCCGCCGCCGCCGGCATCGCCTGCGTCATCGGCGGCATCTTCTTCCTGACGCTCAGCGACGCCAACGCCAAATGGCTCGGCACGAACTACAACCCGCTGCAGATCCTGTTCCTGCGCGCTCTCATCGCGCTGCCCTTCGTCACCGCGCTCGCCATCGGCCTGGGCGGACGCCGCGTACTGCGTACCGCGCACCCCGGCCTGCACCTCACGCGGGGCGCCATCAACGTCGTCTCGGCCTGTTGCTTCTACCTGGGGTTGCGCGCCCTGCCGCTGGCCGAGGCCACCGCCATCGCCTTTGCCGCGCCCCTGTTCGTCACCGCCTTGTCGGTGCTGATCCTGAAAGAACGCGTCGACGCCAAGCGCTGGCTGGCCGTGCTGGCCGGCTTTGCCGGCGTGCTCATCATCGTGCGTCCCGGCACCGACGCCTTCCAGGCGGCCACCCTGCTGCCGCTGACCACCGCGCTGCTCTACGCCGTCATGATGATCACCGCGCGCGGCATCAGCCATGGCGAGGGCATGCTCACCACCACCTTCTACATCGTCGCGGGGCAATTGGTGTGCAGCGCCGTCGGGCTGCCGTGGGTGTGGCACACGCCGGCTCTGGCCGACCTGCCGTACTTCGCTGCCGTGGCGCTCTTCAGCACGCTGGGCCTGGCGCTCATCACGCAGGGCTTTCGCATCGCGCCCGCGTCCGTCGTGGCGCCCTTCGACTACACCGGATTGATCTGGGCCACGCTGCTGGGCTGGATCTTCTGGCGCGAAGCGCCTGATGCCTACGCCTACCTGGGCGCGTTGTTCATCGCCGGCAGCGGCGTGTACATCGCGCTGCGCGAAGCCCATGGCTCGCGCAAGCGCCGCACCAAGGCGTAGCGCAAAACCGCGCGATCAATGAAATACCGGCAGCGGCGCGGACCGCCGCTGCCGAACGCCGAAACGCTACTCCGTCAACGGCGGGAAATTGCGCGCCAGCACCCGCGCCACGTTCGGCTCCTGCGCCGCCTGACGCGCCACCGCGCTCAGGGCCGGGCAATTCGCCTCGAACCAGGCGCGGCCCGGACGCCAGTGCGTCATCACCGTCACGTACAGGTCCAGCGCCGAAAAGCGGCGGCCCAGCATGTGCGGCGTGCCGGCCTGGCGTTCCAGTTCCAGCCACAGCTCGGCCCGCCGCATATGGATGCGCTCGCGCAGCAGATCGGCTGGCGCGCCCGGCGTGGTCCATTGCGCAGGGTCATCGCCGAATGTGAAGGTTGGGTAGACCGCCGCCACCAGCCGCACCAGCAGGTTCAGGAAATGCGCGCGCTCCGGCTTGCTGGCCTCGGGTGCCAGGCCCGCCTGCGGCGCCACGTCGTGCAGGTGCAGCACCATTGCCGCGCTTTCCGTCATCACCTCGCCATCAGGCGTGATCAGCGTAGGCACCTGGCCCAGCGGATTCAGGTGCAGCAGCCGGTCGCGCTCGGCCCCCGGCTTCAGGTAGGGCACGTCCGTCAGCGTGTGCGGCACATTGGCCAGCGCCAACGCCGCCTCGACCACTGCCGAACCGCAGCCCGGCGAACCGATCAATTCATAGGTCTTCATGGCGATCACCCTCCCGTAGGCGCCGGGGCCAACCGCAGCAGCTGGCCCGGCGACGCATCCGTCAGCACATACACATAGCCGTCCGGCCCTTGGCGCACATCGCGGATGCGCGCCTTGCGGTCGACCAGCAACTGTTCTTCGGCCACCACCTTGTCGCCATCCAGCGTCAGGCGGATCAGGTTCTGGTTCGCCAGCGCGCCGATGAAGAGCGAATGGCGCCAGGCCGGAAAGCGGTCGGCGTTGTAGAACGCCATGCCGCTGATGGCCGGCGACTTGGCCCACCAGTACAGCGGCGGCTCCATGCCCGGCAGCGTCTCGCCTTTGGCCTCGGGGATCGGTTGGCCCGAATAATTGATGCCGTAGGTTGCCAGCGGCCAGCCGTAATTCTTGCCCGGCTGCACCAGGTTTATTTCATCGCCGCCGCGCGGCCCGTGTTCGTGTTCCCAGAGCGCGCCGGTCCAGGGGTTCAGCGCCATGCCCTGCGGATTGCGATGGCCGTACGACCAGATCTCGGGCCGCGCGCCGGCCTGGCCCACGAAGGGGTTGTCGGCCGGCACCGAGCCGTCCACCTTCAGGCGCACCACCTTGCCTTGCAGCTTGTCCAGGTCTTGCGCGGTCGGGCGCTGGTTGTTCTCGCCCAGCGAAATGAACAGATAGCCCTTGCCGTCGAACACCAGGCGCGAACCGAAATGCTGGCCCTCGGACAGTTTCGGTTCCTGGCGGAACAGCACCTTGAAGTCTTGCAGTCCGCTGCCATCGGCGGCCAGCTTGCCGCGGCCTACCGCGGTGCCGCTGCGCTTGCCGTCGGACTCGGCATACGACAGATACACATAACGGTCTTGTGCGAAATCCGGCGACAGCGCCACATCCAGCAGCCCGCCCTGGCCCTGCGCGGCCACCTTGGGCACGCCCGTCAGGGGCTTGGACAGGCCGCCCGGCGTGCGCAGCAGCCGCAGCTGGCCAGAGCGTTCGGTGATCAGCATTCCGCCTTCGGGCAGGAACGCCATCGACCAGGGGCTGGACAATCCGCCCACCACGACGGTGACCTGCGCGGCCACGGCGGGGGGTTGATCGGGACTTTTGACAGGCGTGGCCCAGGTGCTTGCCGCGAAGCACGCGGAACCCGCCAGGGCAAAGGTGAAAGTGGACAAGGCGCGACGAGTCGCGGATAGGCGTTGCGGCATGGACGTCTCCGGCGGCTGTGTGGGGTGCAGCGGTACGCAACGGCGCGTGGCGGTGGCGTACCATAGGCGCAAAGAGCGGCGGCTTCCGCTCTTTCTCCAAGGAGTCAACCTTACATGAAACTGTACTACATGCCCGGCGCGTGCTCGCTCGCGTCCCACATCGTCCTGGAATGGATCGGCAAGCCCTACGACACCCACAAGCTCAGCCGCGATGAACTGAAGGGCCCCGAGTTCCTGAAGGTCAATCCGCTGGGCGCCGTGCCTGCGCTGGTCGATGGCGACTTCGCCCTGACCCAGAACATCGCCATTCTCGAATACCTGGCCGAACAAGCCCCCCAAAGCAAGCTGCTGGGCGATGGCTCGGCGCATTCGCGCGCCGACGTGCGCCGCTGGCTGGGCTTCATCAACTCGGACATCCACAAGACGTTCTCGATGATCTTCGGCGCGCAGCGCTACCTGAATGACGAAGGTCCGCAGCGCGAACTGGCCGCCTCGGCGTCCAAGCAGCTGACGCGCCTGTTCGCCCTGCTCGACGCCCAGCTCGCCAAGAAGCCCTACCTGGCCGGCGCCGAGCCGTCGGTGGCCGATGCCTACCTGTACGTGGTGCTGCGCTGGGCACACGCCAAGCAGGTCGACCTGTCGGGGCAAGACCACCTGGCCGCGTTCTTTGCGCGCATGCAGGAAAACAGCGGCGTCATGGCCGCGCTCAAGGCCGAAGGCCTGGAGTAATCAGACCGGCGCGGCGGTTTCCAGGACCTTCTTCACGGCGGCCAGGAAACGCCGCGCCAGCAAGGGCGGCGCGCTCAGGTTCGAGTGCGTCGCCCACACCTCGACGCTGGCTGCCGGCGCGATCGGCCGCAGCACCATGTGCTCGGTCTGGTCCGGCGATACGCACCAGGCGTCCACCAGCGCCGGCCCCAACCCCTGCTGCACGAATGAACACGCCGTGACCGGCGAATGCACCTCGACCGCCGCCGCGCAGGCCGGCCCGGCGCCGAAGAACGACTGCAACGCGCGCCCCAGCGGCGTATCGCGCGGATAGCCGATCCAGGCCGCCGACACGAAATCTTCGGGATGCACCACCTCGTGCTCGGCCAAGGGGTGCCCCTTGGGCAGCGCACAGATCACCGGCACGGTGGCAAGCTTCACCGACGTCAGGTTGGGATGGTCGGGCGGCTGCATCGAAATGCCGATATCCGCCTGGCCCGACAGGAAATACGCTGCCAGTTCATCGAACGTGACGCTGCGGTAGTCCACCCGCGCATCCGCATTGCGGTCGCGAAAGCGCCCCAGCGCCAGCGGCACCAGGCGCTGCCCGTAGCTGGCGCTGGCCACCACCTTGAGCATGCCCGCGCCGGATTGCCCCAGGCTGGCCGCCAGGTCGTTCACCCGTTCGATGCCGCCATACACCTGCTCGACCTCGGCATACAGCCGCCGCGCCTCGGCCGTCGGCGACAAGCGGCTTTTCACGCGCTCGAACAACCGATAGCCCAGCCGGCTTTCGGTCAGCGCCAGCACCCGGCTCACGGCCGGCTGCGACACGTGCAGCATGCGGCCCGCGCCGCTGATCGAGCCGGCCATCATGATCGCGCGAAACACTTCGATCTGGCGCAGGTTCAGCGGCCGGCCGGCACTGGGCCCGACCTCGTCGACAAACGCGTCCACATCCATTTTTTCCCCTTGCACCGGTTCTCTCGACAGGACCTCGAACGGGCCCTGGACATCACAACCATCGATAACGGCGGATTATAGGTTTTCGACATTTTTCGATGACGCACTGCGGCAAACCCGGTGCTAATCTGCCCGCCTCCACACAACAAAACAAGGGGAATTTCCACCATGCAACGCTCTGTCTTTCGCAGCCTCGCCGCCTTGGCACTGACCGCCACCTTTGCCGGCAGCGCGCTGGCCGGCGCCTATCCCGACCACCCGATCACCTTCATCGTGCCATCCGCCGCCGGCGGCTCGCCCGACGTGCTGTCGCGCCTGATCACCACCCAGCTGTCCAAGAACACCGGCGCCACCCTGGTCGTCGAAAACCGCCCCGGCGCCGCCGGCAACATCGGCATCGCCCTGGTCAAGCGCGCGGCCGCCGACGGCTACACCGTCGGCTACGGCAACATCAACACGCTGGCGGTCAACCGCTCGCTGTTCAAGCGCCTGCCCTACGACGTCGACCAGGACCTGGCCCCCGTCGCCCACATGTTCGACCTGTACAACGCCCTGATCGTGCCCGCCGACTCCCCCGTCAAGAGCGTGCAGGACCTGATCGACCGCGCCCGTAAGGAACCCGGCCGCCTGTCCTACGGGGCATCCGGCGTCGGCACCACCGGCCACATGGGCGGCGAACTGTTCAAGAGCATGGCCAAAGTCGACGTCATGTTCATCCCCTACAACGGCGGCCCCGCCGCCATCCAGGACCTGCTGGGCGGCCGCCTGGACTACCTGTTCGTCAACACGTCCGAAGCCGCGCCGCTGGTCAAGAGCGGCAAGGTCCGCGCCATCGGCGTCAGCAGCCTGAAGCGCCTGTCGCTCATGCCCGACGTGCCCACCCTGGACGAGGCCGGCCTGAAGGGCTATGAAACCGTGGCCTGGGGCGGCGTCGTCGCCCCCAAGGGCACCCCGCCCGACGTTCTCGCCAAGCTCAATGCCGACATCCAGCAAGCCCTGCAGGCCCCCGAAGTGCGCACCGGCCTGGAAACCCTGGGCGCCGTGCCCGCCACCGGCTCGCCCGAAGAATTCAAGCAGCTGATCGACCGCGAAACCGCCAAGTGGAAGCAGATCATCGAATCCGCCGGCATCGAGAAACTGGACTGAACCCCGCCCCACCGCCCATGACCGACACATCAATGACCGATCGCGCCCCCGCCGCTTCATCCCGCAAGGCCCCTGAGCCCTTGCAGGCCGACTTCATCGTGGCGGGCGCCACGCTCATCGACGGCACGGGCGGCCCCGGCTGCCCGGGCGACCTGGCGGTGCGGGACGGCCGCATCGTGGCCGTGGGCGCCTTCGACCATCCGCCCGGCGCGCGCGTCATCGATGCCGCCGGCATGGCGCTCGCGCCCGGCTTCATCGACTCGCACACCCACGACGACGGCTACCTGCTGGCGCACCCCGACATGCTGCCCAAGGTCTCGCAGGGCATCACCACCGTGGTCACCGGCAACTGCGGCGTCAGCCTGGCGCCCCTGTCGCGCCAGGACATCCCCCAGCCGCTGGACCTGCTCGGCCCCACCGAGCTGTTTCGCTACCCCACCTTCCGCGCCTGGATCGACGCCCTGGCCGACACCCCCGCCGCCGTCAACGTCATCCCGCTCGTCGGCCACACCACCCTGCGCGTCGCCGTCATGGACGACACCTCGCGCGCCGCCAACGACGCCGAACGCCAGGCCATGCGCGCCTTGCTGCAAGAAGCCCTGGACGCCGGCGCCTTCGGCGTCTCCACCGGCACCTTCTACCCGCCCGCCAGCGCCGCACCCACCGACGAAATCATCGACGTCTGCCAGCCGCTGCGCGGCCGCCCAGGCGCCCTCTACGCCACCCACCTGCGCGACGAAGCCGACCACATCGTCCCGGCCATGGAAGAGGCTTTGCTCATCGGCCGCGAACTCGACTGCCGCGTCGTCTTCTCGCACCACAAGCTGGCCGGCGAACGCAACCACGGCCGCAGCCGCGAAACCCTGGACCTCATCAGCCGCGCCGCCGCCGCCCAGCCCGTCTGCCTGGACTGCCACCCCTACCCGGCCACCTCCACCATGCTGCGGCTGGACCGCGCCCGCCTGGCCAGCCGCACCATGATCACCTGGTCCAAGGGCTACCCCGCCGCCACCGGCCGCGACTTCAGCGACGTCATGGCCGAACTCGGCCTGGACGACGAAGCCGCCCTGGCCCGCCTGGCCCCCGCCGGCGCCATCTACTTCCTGATGGACCCCGCCGACGTCAACCGCATCTTCAGCCATCCGCTGACCATGGTCGGCTCCGACGGCCTGCCCTTCGACCCCCATCCGCACCCGCGCCAATGGGGCACCTTCACCAACGTGCTGCGCACCCTGGTGCGCGAACAACGCCTGCTCTCCCTCGAAGCCGCCATCCACAAAATGACCGGCCTGGCCGCCGCCCAATACGGCCTGGCCGGGCGCGGCCTGCTGCGCGAGGGGTATCATGCTGACCTGGTGCTGTTCGATCCCGCCAACGTCACAGACACGGCCACTTTTTCAGCTCCCATTCAGGCAAGCCGCGGCATCCACCACGTGTGGGTCAACGGCAAACCCGTCTGGGACGGGGAACGAACCGGCACCGAACGCCCGGGCCAGGTTCTGTCGCCCGGGAATGCAATACCTTGGAGTCAACAAAGTGAATAGCTATTCCCAGGGCTGTTACCTGGGTGTTTTGGGCGGCATGGGCCCCATGGCCGGCGCCGCCTTCGCGCTCCGCCTCGCGGCGCTCACCCCCGCCGACGCGGACCAGCAACACATCCCCACCCTGCTGCGCAACGATCCCCGCATCCCCGATCGCTCCAGCGCCTACATGGCCGGCGGCGAAAATCCCTTGCCCTACATGGTAGAAGGCGTGCGCTTCCTCGAACGCGCCGGCGCCCAGCTCATCGCCATCCCCTGCAACACCGCCCACCTCTGGTACGACGAAATCGCCGCGTCCACCCAGCGCCCGGTCCTGCACATCATCCGCGCCGTCATCGACGACCTGCGCCGCCTCGGCCTGCCCAAAGGCCGCATCGGCCTCATGGGCACCGCCGCCACGCTCAAGCTCGGCCTGTACCAACGCCACCTGGAAGCCGAAGGCTACGAGTGCATCGTCCCCAACGACGACGAAGTCGAACGCTACTGCATGGCCTCGATCCGCGCCGTCAAAGGCAACCGCCTGGAAGCCGCCTACGCCCCCGCCGCCGACGGCATCGCCCGCCTGAAAGCCCGCGGCGCCGACGCCGTCGTCCTGGGCTGCACCGAACTCCCCCTGGCCGTCCCCCACGCGCTGCGCCCCAGCCTGGGCATCACGCTGACCGACTCGATAGACGCCCTCGCTCGCGCCGCGATAGCGCACTACCTCGCCGACCAGCCCGAGCACCGCATCGCGGCCTGACGCAAGACCAACAAGCCGGCCTGCGCCCAAACGCAGGCCGCGCCCGCCCCGCTACGCAAGCGGCCAGCCTGCCCAGCCGGCCGCAGGCCACCGCCCCATCCAAACGCGAATTGCCCCAGCAACCTCCACCGTTGCACGCCATTCGCCAAGCCCCCAAAACAGCACAAGCGCGCAGCGACTACGCCACGACGCCCCTCGGCGCGTATGCCGGGAGCCGGCCGCCCGCGCGGCCGGTCCCGGCGGGCCCCGCAAATCCCCCACGCACCCCCTCGGTCCAGCAGCGCCACAAACCTCGAAACCCGTAGCCCTGGGTGGCCGGCGTACCCCGATCGCGCGCCGTCGATGCGCCCGAGGGAATCTGAAGGAACCGCCGAAGGCGGTGACGAAGATGACGAAGGGGAAGTCCGGAGCGAAGGCTCCGGACCGCAATCGTTGGCGCGCGATCGGGGTACGCCGGTCACCCAGGGCGACCTACGAAGAAACCAGCAAACAAAAAAAAAGGCGCACTCTCACGAGATACGCCCAATTTCCCTTCGCGGGGAATAAACCAAAAGCAAAAAGATCAGCCGCCCAGATAAGCCTTCCGCACCTGATCGTTCACCAGCAAGTTCGCCCCAGTATCCTGAAGCACCACCCGCCCGTTCTCCAACACGTATCCGCGATCCGCCACCTGCAGCGCCTTATTGGCATTCTGCTCAACCAGGAACACCGTCACCCCCTGCTCCCGAATCTCGCGAATGATGTCGAAAATCTGCGCAATCACCAGCGGCGCCAACCCCAGCGTAGGCTCGTCCAGCAGCAGCAACCGCGGCCGCGTCATCAACGCCCGCCCGATCGCCAGCATCTGCTGCTCGCCCCCCGACATCAGCCCCGCCCGCTGCGCCGCGCGTTCCTTCAGCCGCGGAAACAGCCCATACACGTGATCGATCCCTGCCTGGATCTCGTCACGCTTCAGGAAAAAGCCGCCCATCATCAGGTTCTCGGCCACCGTCAGGTCCTTGAACACCCGCCGCCCTTCCGGCGAAATGGCGATGCCATTGCGCATGATGTGGTGGGTATCCCGGTTCGTGATGTCCTCGCCTTCGAACGTGATCTTGCCTTCCTTGGCGCGCGGATTGCCGCAGACCGTCATCAGCAACGTCGTCTTGCCGGCGCCGTTCGCGCCGATCAACGTCACGATCTCGCCCTTGTTCACATCCACCGACACCCCGTTCAGCGCCTGGATCGCGCCGTAGAACGTGTGTATGTTTTCCAGCTTAAGCATCATTCCTCCCCCAGATACGCCTTGATGACGCGCTCGTCGTTGCGCACCTGCTCGGGGGTGCCGGTCGTAATCGGCTTGCCGTGCTCCATCACCAGAATGCGGTCCGAAATGCCCATGATCAGGCTCATATCGTGCTCGATCAGCAGCACCGCCACGCCGAACTCGCGGCGCAGCTGGTCGATCAGCGACTGCAGATCGCGCTTTTCCTGCGGGTTCAGGCCCGCCGCCGGCTCGTCCAGCATCAACAGGCGCGGCTTCGTGATCATGCAGCGCGCGATCTCAAGCCGGCGCTGGTGGCCGTAAGCCAGATTGCCCGCCTCGCGGTTCGCATACTCGCGCAGCCCCATGAAATCCAGCCACTGCGCCGCGCGCGCCAGCGCATCGGCTTCCGACTGGCGGTAGGACTTCAGCTTGAGCAGCCCCGGCAGCAGCCGCGACTCCACCTGCGTATGTTGCGCCACCAGCAGGTTTTCCAGCACCGTCAGCTGCTTGAACAGCCGCACGTTCTGGAACGTGCGCACCAGCCCGTGGCGCGCCACCTTGTGGCTGGGCAGGCCCGTGATGGACTTGCCGTCCATCACGATATCGCCCGCCGTCGGGGCGTAAAAACCGCCCACGCAGTTGAACACCGTGGTCTTGCCGGCCCCGTTCGGGCCGATGATGGCGAACACCTCGTCGGATTTGACTTCGAACGCCACGCTATCCACGGCCAACAGGCCGCCGAATCGCATGGTCAGTCCGGATACCTTCAGCAATGCCTCGCTCATTTAGCCAGCTCCACGTGGGGACGCTTCATGGGCAACAACCCCTGCGGACGCCACATCATCATCAATACCATCACCAGACCGAACATCAGCATCCGGTACTCGGCGAACTCGCGCGCCAGCTCGGGCAGCACCGTCAGCAGGATGGCCGCGAGAATCACGCCCACCTGCGACCCCATACCGCCCAGCACCACGATCGCCAGGATCAGCGCCGACTCGATGAAGGTGAAGGATTCCGGGTTCACCATGCCCTGGCGGGCCGCGAAGAACGCGCCGCCGAAACCGGCGAAGGTGGCGCCCAGCGTGAACGCGGACAGCTTGATGCGGGTCGGGTTAAGGCCCAGCGAACGGCAGGCGATCTCGTCCTCGCGCAGCGCTTCCCAGGCGCGGCCGACCGGCATGCGGATCAGGCGCGTCGAAACGAACAGCGTCACCAGCGCCAGCAGCAGCGCCATCATGTACAGGTAGATCACCATGTGCTGGTTCTGGAACGTCAGGCCGAAGAAGTCATGGAACGTCGTGCCCCCTTCCGTGCTGGCGCGACGCGTCATTTCCAGGCCGAACACCGACGGCTTCGGAATGCCCGAGATACCGTCCGGACCACCCGTCAGCGTGTTCAGGTTGATCAGCAGCAAGCGGATCATTTCGCCGAAACCCAGCGTCACGATCGCCAGGTAGTCGCCGCGCAGGCGCAGCACCGGAAAGCCCAGCACGAAGCCGAACAGCGCGGCCATCGCGCCCGAGAACGGCAGCGCTTCCCAGAAGCTCCAGCCGCCCCAGTGGTACAGCAAGGCGTAGGTATAGGCGCCCACGGCATAAAAGCCCACGAAGCCCAGGTCCAGCAGCCCGGCAAAGCCCACCACGATGTTCAGGCCCAGGCCCAGCATCACGTAGATCAGCACCAGCGTGGCGATGTCCACCGAACTGCGGCCGGCGAAGAACGGCCAGGTGACCGCCACCGCCAGGATCAGGAACATCAGCAGCTTGTTGCTCTTGGCCGGCGCCGACGGCAGCGTCGGCAGGCCCGTCTTCAATTTCTGGAACGGCTTGGCGATCCAGGGACGCAACAGCTGGAACACGAACACGACCGCGGCGGCCAGGGCCACCAGCGACCAGTGCGATTCCATCGACGTGCGGGCGCCCTGGCGGATCAGTTGCAGGCCGAAGACGGGGGTGACGATGACAGCGGTCAGCACCGCCGCCATCGTGGCGTTTTTCAGGTTGTTGTTCGACATCAGACTTTTTCCACCTCAGGTTTGCCCAACAGCCCGGTGGGACGGAACAGCAGGATCAGGACCAGCAGCGAAAACGCCACGATGTCCTTGTACTGCGACGAGATATAGGCTGCCGCGAACGTTTCGGCCAGGCCCAGCAACACGCCGCCCAGCATGGCGCCGGGGATGCTGCCGATGCCGCCCAGCACCGCCGCCGTGAAGGCCTTGATGCCGGCCAGGAAGCCGATGAAGGGATTGAGCTTGCCGATGGTGATGGCGATCAGCACGCCGCCCACCGCCGCCAGGATCGCGCCCATCACGAACGTGAACGAGATCACGCGGTTGGTGTCGATGCCCAGCAGGTTCGCCATGTGCATGTCCTGCGAGCAGGCGCGAGAGGCGCGGCCCATGCGGGAATACTTGATGAACAGCGTCAGGGCCACCATCAGCACCACGGTCACCACGATGATCATGATGCGCGAATACGGCACCGTCACATCGAAATCGGAACCCATGTGGAACTGCACGGCGCCGGACACCAGCGATGGCACGGCCATGTCGCGCGCGCCCTGGCCCAGGGCCACCCAGTTCTGCAGGAAGATCGACATGCCGATGGCCGAGATCAGCGCCACCAGCCGGGGGCTGCCTCGCACGGGGCGGTACGCCACGCGTTCGACCGAGAAACCGTAGATGCCGGTAACGGTAATGGCCACGAGCAGCATGGCCGCGATGATGAACGGTACCGGCAGGCCGCTGCCTGTGCCGATGGCCGTCAAGGTGACCAGGCCGACATAGGCGCCGATCATGTAGATTTCGCCGTGAGCGAAGTTGATCATACCGATGATGCCGTAGACCATTGTGTAGCCGATGGCAATCAACGCGTAGATCGCGCCCAGAGACAATCCATTGAAGAATTGCTGGGTAAGTTGGGGTATGAGGTCGGACATTATTTCTCTTGCTCCAAATAGTTCCGGCTCCGGTAGAGAGACCCGGAGCCGGAAACCTGGGCGTATTTTATAAGGGCCTGTAGTCAGCGTCTGCCGGCCGCACAGCGCTTTTGGCGCATCGCTACGCGGATTACGGCACAACGACAACGACAGGCCCTTCACGCCGGCAACCGCGCCGGCGACAATCGCGGGAGTTTACAGCTGGGTCTTCTTGCCGTTCTTGTCCCATTTGTAAACGGCGAACTCGAAGTTCTTCAGATCGCCCTTGGCGTCGTACTCGACCTTGCCGATGCCGGTGTTGAAGGTGGTCTTGTGCATATAGTCGGCCACCTTGGCGGGGTCTTCGCCCACCGCGGTGATGCTGTCGGCCAGGATCTGGACGGCGGCATAGGCCGGCATCTGGAAGGCGCCGTCCGGATCGCGCTTGGCGTCCTTGAAGGCCTTGACGATGCTTTCGTTGCCCGGCAGCTTGGTGAAGTCAGCCGGCAGCGTGACCAGGAGGCCTTCGATGGCCGGACCGGCGATGGCCACCAGGTCCTGGTTGGCCGTGCCTTCCGGACCCATGAACTGGACCTTCAGGCCCTGTTCACGCGACTGGCGCAGCAAGAGGCCCAGTTCGGGGTGGTAGCCGCCGAAGTAGACCAGGTCGACGCCGGCCGATTTGAGCTTGGTGATGATGGCCGAGTAGTCGCTGTCGCCAACGTTGATGCCTTCGAACAGTGCGACGTTCACGCCTTCCTTGGTCAGGGTGTCCTTGACCTGGGTGGCCACGCCCGAACCGTAGGTCTGCTTGTCGTGCAGCACGGCGACCTTCTTGGGCTTGAGGGTGTTGGCGATGTAGCGGGCAGCGTACGGACCTTGCTGGTCGTCGCGGCCGATGGTGCGGAAGAAGTAATGCGGCTTGATCGTGTCGGTGACCAGCGGCGACGTGGCGCCCGGGGTGATGCCGACGATGCCTTCCTGTTCATAGACGTTCACGGCGGCCACGGTCACGCCCGAGCACGCATGGGCCACGGCGAACTTGGCGCCGGAGTTGACCACGCGGTTGGCGGCCGGCACGGCCTGCTTGGGTTCGCAGCCGTCGTCGATCAGGATGGGTTCGAGCTTTTTGCCCTTGACGCCGCCCTTGGCATTGATGGTCTCGATGGCCGTCAGCGCGCCAGCCTGGATCTGGTCGCCGTACTGGGTGTTGGGACCCGTCATGGGTTGCGGGATGCCGATCTTGATCGTATCGGCGGCGTGCACGGAACCTGCCAGGGCAAGCGCCCCGAATGCCATAGCTACCGGGGTAAGGCGATGCAGAAACTTCATGCGGAGTTCTCCAGCAAGGTTGTGAGCGGCTCTGTTCGACCCGGCTTATCAGGTGGATACCCCGAAATCCGCATCGCCCGTCGCCGGCTTCTTGGGCAAAAACACAGTGTGGGCGGTATTCTGGAAGCAAGCAGACATACTGTCACTGCGTGTAATCCCCAATATTTCACGGCAAACTTTTAATCGTGACGCATTAGTGCGACAAGTGCGTGAAATCACAGGAGAAATCCGCCCGGCGCCTTGGAAAGCCACTGGCGCCGGCGCGAGAATCAGGTTAGATGATTTATATGAATAATCATTAATACGCCGTTTGATTTCGCGTTTTCATACAGTACTTACGCGAGTCTTACGGATAATGATTATCGCGTTAATAATCCAGCGTGATTTTCGAAAATAAAATCAGGCGTTGGCCGGTTTGGCCAGGTTCCACATCAGCGCTCGGAACGGCGCCAGCATGCTGATGTTGACCACCAGCTTGACCGCCAGGTCGCCCGCCATCCAGGTGACCCACGGCGCGCCGGTGGCGGCAAAGGCTACGCTGAAGAACACGGCGGTATCCAGCACTGCGCCCAGCACGCCGGACACCAGCGGTGCACGCCACCAGCGCTGGTCGCGCAGGCGGTCGAACACCTGGATGTCGACCAGTTGCGCGCAGATGTACGCCAGGCCCGAGGCCAGCGCGATGCGCGGCGAGGCCACCCACACGGACACCGCCAGCGCCGCGGCAAAGCCGAACCAGGCCACCCGCCGGGCGGCGGCCGGGCCGAAGCGGCGGTTCAGCACGTCGGTCACCAGGAACGCGACAGGGTACGACAGGCCGCCCCAGGTCAGCCAGTCGTTCAGCGGCACCTGCACCAGGATGTTCGAGCCCACCACCACCAGCAGCATGCACAGCACGGCAATGCCGAACTGCGCCCGGCTCATGGGCGCGAAGCGCGAGACCGCCTGGTTCATTTGCCGAACTCCTCGGCCAGCTCGCGCGAGCGGCGCGCAGCCGCGGCCATGGCGTCTTCGACGATGCCGGCAAAGCCCGCGGCATTGAACGCGGCCAGCGCCGCGGCGGTGGTGCCGCCCTTGGACGTGACCCGTTCGCGCAGGACCGAAGGCGGGTCGGACGATTCCGCCGCCAGTTTCGTGGCGCCGGCAAACGTGCCCAGCGCCAGCTGGCGAGCCTGCTCGGCGGTCAGGCCGACCTTCTGGCCGCCCGCGATCAGGGCTTCGAGAAACAGGAACACATAGGCCGGGCCGCTGCCGGACAGCGCCGTCACGGCATCCAGCGCGGCGTCGTCGGCCACCCAGACCACCTCGCCCACGCTGCCCAGCAACGTGGCGGCCAATTCGCGATCTTCCTGCCCCACCCCGTCCAGCGCGGCCAGGCCCGTGATGCCGGCGCCGACCAGCGCGGGCGTGTTGGGCATGCAGCGCACCAGTCGGCGCCACGGCGCGCCCGGCTCGCCCAGCCAACCGGCCAGCGTATCGGCGCGAATGCCGGCCGCCACGCTTACCACCAACGTGTCGTCGCGCAACCACTGACGCGTGGAAGCCACAACGTCTTTCATGTTCTGTGGCTTGACCGCGAACACCCAAACGCGGCAGGCCGCCAGGGCCTCGCCGGGGGCCGTCGCGGTGGTCATGCCGCGGGCCTGCCAGGCAGCGTGGGAATCCTGGTTAATGTCAATGACATGGATGCTGCCGGCGGGGCATACTTTGCCGGCCAGTCCGGATGCCAAAGCGGAGGCCATGTTGCCCCCGCCGATGAACGCAATCGAAAGTTCGTTTTTCATAGGATGCGATTGTAAACCGAGGGGCTACCCCTGGAAAAAAAAGAAAATGTTCGTTCGCGCCTAAAACGCGCAATTTGACAGGCGTTTTAAGTGATGTGAAAGTCACGGTTTTGTCACAAACAATTCATAAGGTGACGTGTTTTCCGCGCCCGGACAACCCCGTGCGCGATACACGCCCAACTGGAGGAAACCTCTCATGCGATCCCACCGAATTGCCCTCACCTTTGCCGCCGTCATGGCGGCGTTTGCCGGCGCTTCCGCGCAGGCTGCTACCGAAATCACGTTCTGGCACTCGATGGAAGGCGCGCTGGGCGACCGCGTGAACGGCCTGGTCGAAGAGTTCAACAAGAAGAACCCCGACTACCAGGTCAAGGCCGTCTACAAGGGCAACTACGGTGAATCGATGAACGCCGGCATCGCCGCGTTCCGCGCCGGCAACGCCCCGGACATCCTCCAGGTTTTCGAAGTCGGCACCGCCACCATGATGTACGCCAAGGGCGCCATCAAGCCGGTGCAGCAGATGTCGGAAGAAGTCGGCAACCCGATCGATCCGAAGGAATTCATCGGCGCCGTGGCCGGCTACTACTCGTCGGCCGACGGCAAGCTGGTGTCGATGCCCTTCAACAGCTCGACCGTGGTGTTCTACTACAACAAGGACGCCTTCAAGAAGGCCGGCCTGGACGCCGACAAGCCGCCCAAGACCTGGGAAGAGCTGGCCGCCGCCGGCCAGAAGCTGAAGGCCGCGGGCCAGGAATGCGGCTACACCACCTCGTGGCCGTCGTGGGTCCAGCTGGAAACGTTCTCGGCCTGGCATAACGTGCCGTACGCCACCAAGGACAACGGTTTCGGCGGCCTGGACGCCCGCATCGCCATCAACACCCCGCTGCACGTGCGCCACCTGGAAAACCTGGCCAAGCTGGGCAAGGAAGGCATCTTCATGTACGGCGGGCGCGGCGACGAGCCGAACTCGCTGTTCATCAGCGGCAAGTGCGCCATGATCACCGGTTCGTCCGGCCTGCGCGCCAACATCGCCAAGAACGCCAAGTTCGAATTCGGCACCTCGACCGTGCCTTACTACGCCGACGTGCAAGGCGCACCGCAGAACACCATCATCGGCGGCGCTTCGCTGTGGGTCTTCGCCAACAAGAAGCCGGAAACCTACAAGGGCGTGACCGCGTTCTTCAAGTTCCTGGCCAGCCCCGAAATCGCCGCCCGCTGGCACCAGCAGACCGGTTACGTGCCGGTCACCAAGGCCGCCTACGAGCTGACCAAGAAAGACGGTTTCTATGACAAGAACCCGGGCACCGAAGTCGGCGTCAAGCAGCTGAACGTCGAAACCACCGCGCAATCGCGTGGCCTGCGCCTGGGCTTCCTGCCGCAGATCCGTGAAATCGAAGACGCTGAAATCGAACGCATCGTGTCCGGCAAGGTTGCGGCCAAGGATGGCGCCGAGAACATCGTCAAGCGCGGCAACGAACTGCTGGAAAAGTTCGAGAAGAGTGTAAAGTAACGCCCTTTCCGGGGGTCCGCACGCGCCCTGCCCGCAATATTTTCCTTGCGCGACAGGGACTTGCATGATCCCCGGCTGCAGCGAACGAGGCTTAAAGCCCTGGTCAATTTGGGGCTTTAAGCCTATCGTGTTTTCATGAGTACCCATTAGGTCCCCCCTATGGAAAAACGTGTCGTCTTCGGGCATAAGACCTTGCCCTATCTGCTGCTCCTGCCGCAGATCATCATTACCGTGGTCTTCTTCTTCCTTCCCGCCGGACAAGCCATGTGGCAGTCCATGCGCCTGGAAGACGCTTTCGGGTTGTCGTCCGAGTTCGTCGGCTTCGACAACTTCATGGAACTGTTCTCGCAACAGGCCTACCTCGATTCCTTCCGTGTCACCGCCGTGTTCTCGATCCTCGTGGCGGTGGTCGGCCTGGGCGTGTCCTTGCTGCTGGCCGTCATGGCAGACCGCGTGATCCGCGGCGCCGGGCTGTACAAGACGCTGCTCATCTGGCCCTACGCCGTGGCGCCTGCCGTCGTCGGCGTGCTGTGGCTGTTCATGTTCTCGCCTTCCGTGGGCATCCTGGCCGTGGCCCTGCGTAAATCGGGCGTGGACTGGAACCCCCGCCTTGACGGCAACCAGGCCATGATGCTGGTGCTGATCGCCGCCGTATGGAAGCAGGTCTCGTACAACTTCCTGTTCTTCCTGGCCGGCCTGCAATCGATTCCGCGCTCGCTCATCGAAGCCGCCGCGATCGACGGCGCCAGCCCCGCCCGCCGCTTCTGGAGCATCGTGTTCCCGCTGCTGTCGCCCACCACGTTCTTCCTGCTGGTGGTCAACATCATCTATGCGTTCTTCGACACCTTCGCGGTGGTGGACACCACCACGCAGGGCGGTCCCGGCACGTCGACGTCCATCCTGGTCTACAAGGTATACAGCGACGGCTTCCGTGGCCTGGACCTGGGTTCGTCCGCGGCGCAGTCCGTGGTGTTGATGTTCATTGTGGTTGCCTTGACGGTCGTACAGTTCCGCTACGTCGACCGCAAAGTGCAGTACTGATCTTGTTCGAGGCTGATAACAATGGTTGAACGCCGTCCCTGGCTGGATATTCTGGCCCACGTCATTCTGCTCTGCGGCGTGGCGATGGTGGCATTTCCGCTTTACGTCACTTTCGTCGCGTCTACCCAGACCGCCCAGGAAGTCGCGCAGGCGCCGATGTCGCTGATCCCCGGTCCGCACTTTGTCGATAACTACATGCAGGCGCTGTTCGGCGGCTCGTCGGGCGGTTCGTCCGGCGCGCCGGTGGGCCGCATGATGTACGTCAGCCTGATCATGGCGCTGGCGATTTCCATCGGCAAGATCTCGATCTCGCTGCTGTCGGCCTTTGCGGTGGTGTATTTCCGCTTCCCCGGCCGCATGTTCTTTTTCTGGATGATCTTCGTCACGCTGATGCTGCCGGTCGAAGTGCGGATCGCGCCCACCTACAAGGTGGTGGCCGACCTGGGCCTGCTCAACAGCTACGCGGGCCTGACCCTGCCGCTGATTGCGTCGGCCACGGCCACGTTCCTGTTCCGCCAGTTCTTCCTGACGGTGCCGGACGAGCTCATCGAAGCCGCGCGCATCGACGGCGCCGGCCCCGTGCGCTTTTTCCGCGACGTGCTGCTGCCGCTGTCCAAGACCAGCATCGCCGCGCTGTTCGTGATCCAGTTCATCTACGGCTGGAACCAATACCTGTGGCCGCTGTTGGTGACCACGCAGGAAGACATGTACCCCGTCGTCATCGGCATCAAGCGGATGATCAGCGGCGGCGACAGCGTCACCGAATGGAACATCACCATGGCCACGGCCATGCTGGCCATGATTCCGCCGGCGCTGGTGGTCATCCTGATGCAGAAATGGTTCGTCAAGGGTCTGGTAGATACTGAAAAGTAACTATTGCCCGCTAAAGCCCACCCGACAACGACTCCGAATACGAATAACTCATGGCTACTCTCAGCTTTCGCAACGTAAAGAAAACCTACGCCGGCAACGTGCCGGTCATCCATGGCATCGACATGGATGTGAAAGACGGCGAATTCATCGTCATCGTCGGCCCGTCCGGCTGCGGCAAGTCCACGCTGATGCGCATGGTCGCCGGCCTGGAAACCGTGACCAGCGGCGAGATCGTGATCGACGACAAGGTCGTCAACACGCTTGAGCCGGCCGAACGCGACATCGCGATGGTGTTCCAGAACTACGCGCTCTACCCGCACATGACCGTGTTCGAGAACATGGCCTACGGCTTGAAGATCCGCAAGTTCTCCAAGGACGAAATCAAGAAGCGCGTCGACATCGCCGCGCAGATCCTCGAACTGGGCCACCTGCTGGACCGCCGTCCGCGCGCCCTGTCGGGTGGCCAGCGCCAGCGCGTGGCCATGGGCCGCGCCATCGTGCGCGAACCCAAGGTCTTCCTGTTCGACGAACCGCTGTCGAACCTGGACGCCAAGCTGCGCGTGGCGATGCGCCTTGAAATCATGAAGCTGCACCGCCGCCTGGGCACCACCAGCCTGTACGTCACGCACGACCAGGTCGAAGCCATGACGCTGGCGCACCGCATGATCGTCATGTACCAGGGCGTGCCCGAGCAGATCGGCACCCCCATGGAAGTGTTCGAGAAGCCTGCCTCCACCTTCGTGGCCGGCTTCATCGGTTCGCCGCCCATGAACCTGATGGAAGTGAACGTGGCCGGCGACGGCACGGTGCAGACCGCCGATGGCTCGGCGCTGGAAATCTCGCCGCTGCAAGTGCCTTCGCAGGTGCGCGGCCGCAAGGTCATCATGGGCATGCGCCCCGAGCACATGCTGCTGAACACGCAAGGCGTGCCGGCTGAAGTCGAAATGGTCGAAACGCTGGGTTCCGAACAGCTGGTGCACTGCCGTTGCGGCAAGACCACCCTGGTCGTGCGCTGCACCACCCGCCAATTGTCCGAGTCGTCGGCCAAGGTCGGCGACCGCGTCAACGTCGGCCCGGATGGCCGCCACCCGCTGCACTGGTTCGAGGCCGACACCGGCCGCCGCGTGCAAGGGCTGTAAGTCCTTCTCTGCGGGTGCCGGCGGCTTCGCGCCGCCGGGCCCGCCCTTCCCCTCCCCGCCTCCCGGGGCTGGCGCTTTCCCTTAGTAGGTGTAAGTCACCGCGGTGCCGACCGAATACTGGTTGCGGTCTTTCACGATCGGGCTGTCGGCCGCATCGCCGTACAGGCGGCGCGCTTCGGCCATGACCGACCACGACCATTCCTTGCTGAGCGGCAGCGCCCAGGTGGCGCCCAGGCCCACGCTTTCCAGCCCGCCCTTGGGGTTGTAGCGGCGATAGCCCGACTTCTGCGACTGGCGGTCGCTCACGCCATACCAGGTGCGCATGTAGTTGCCGTCGCCGAAGTTGCCGGTCAATGCCAGCGACACCGAGCCGGCCGAGCCTTCGTACACCGTGGTGCTGGCGCCCAGGTTGAACAGCGTGTAGGCGCTGCCCACATCGCGGTCGTCGCCCTTCTTGAACGCATGCGCCACGGTCGCCGACAGCGTCACCGGGCCGAGCGTGGTCTCGGCATCCATGCCGATCTGCGCGCGGCTCTTGATGTCGCCCAGGCCGCGCAGTTTGTTCGAGCCCTGGAAGCCGCTCTTGTGGTCTTTGCGCGAGGCGCTGGGCGCGACATAGAAACGGAAGGTGCTGCTGAGCGCCTGCGTTTCCCAGCCCAGGCCATGCGCCGTGTCAAGGAAGAAGCCGCCGGGGCTGCGAATGCCCAGGCCGAACACCGGCAGCGCCGAGCTTTCATCGCTGCCGCTGTAGCGCGGCGCATAGCCCACGCCCAGGGTGCCGTAGAACTTCCATTCGTCCGCCGGCTTGTCGGTGCCGGTGGGCACGTCGATGCCGCGCGAACTGGCGCCGCGCGAACTGTAGACCGAGTTGTCGGCGACCAGCTCACCGGCGGCAGACGATACCGCGGGCAGACAAGCCAGCAGGCACAAGGCGCCGGCGCGGCGCGACAACGAGGACAGAGGGGGATATCGCTTCATAAATACTTCCAGGAAACGAGGTTGAGGGGAAACTCGGAATGCGCCGCGGATCGCGGCGCAGGGCTACTGCTGTGCCGGGCCGTGCTTGGCCTGCCGCATCAGGTTCATGGCCAGGCTGGACACCGATGCCACCAGCGGCTCGGAGGTGTCCGCGTTGCTCATCACCAGCACGGCCAGCTTGTCGCGCGGCGCCAGCAGCCAGCGCGCATGGAAGGCTTCGGTGGCGCCGCTGTGTTCTCGCAGCGAATCGCCGGCGATGTAGTCCTGGTCGCAGGGCGCGGCCAGCCAGGACAGCGCCAGGCGGCACTCCAGGTCCAGGCCATTGCCCACGGTTTCCAGGTTCAGCACGGCGCTGGCCGATTCATCGTTCAGGACGCGACGGCCCTCGTAGGTGCCGCCCGCGAACAACATGCTGGAAAAGCGCGCCATCTCGGCCGAACTGGCCCACAGGCCTTCGGCGGCTTCGTTGGACTGCGGCGTTTCGCGCCACGGCACGCCGCGGCGATACCCGGCCGCGCGCAATTCGCGCGATTCGTCGTTCTCGACGGCCAGGCGAAAGCCGGTGCGGGGAATGTTCAGCGGCTGCAGCAGCGTGCGCCGCACGTAGGTGTCAAAGGGTTCGTCGGCCACGTGCGCCACCATGTCGCCAAGCAGCGCATAGCCCATGTCTGCACGGGCCCGGCCCATGGTGTCTTCGAGCGTGTCCGGACGCAGCGCCAACAGGCGCCGGGCGGTGAAGGGATAGGTGCCCATCCAGTGCATGGCGGTGCGGCGCGGTTCGAATTCCCACTGCGGCAGCGCCTGTCCGGCCGGCGTATCGAGCGACAGGCGGCCGTCGTCGGCGGCGCGCAGCACGCTGGCGGCGGTCACGACCTTGGAGATGGCCCCGACCCGGTAGAGCGTGTCGCCGGTGGCGTTGCGATGGCGGGCGGTGTCGGCATAGCCGAAGCCGCTGGCCCAGACGATGCGCTGGTCATCGACGATGGCGATCGACAGGCCCGGCACCCGCTGCGCGCCCATCTCATGGGGGATGCGCTGCTTCAGGTACGCCACCACCGCCGGGTAGTCGCCCTGGGCGATGGCGGGCGGCGCGGCCGGGGACATGCCCTGGCAACCGCCCGCGGCGATCAGGAGCATGGCGACGGCGGCCAGGCGGGTGAGCGAAAACATGACGGGCAGCGATTCCTCTTTGGAGAACTGCCGTCATGCTAGTCAGGGTCGCCGCGTCGATCTTTCCCGCTTTGTAGGGAGTTTGTGAAGATTGCGGCGGCAGATTGTGAAGTTTGTTTACGTTACGCCGCTTTCCAGCTGACGATGAACCGCGCGCCGCCCAAGGGGCTGTCGGCCGCCTCGGCGGTGCCGTTGTGCCAGCGGGCCACGCGATTGACGATCGCCAGGCCCAGGCCGGTGCCGCCGGTGACGCGGTCGCGGCTTTCGTCCAGGCGGATGAAGGGCTCGAAAATGCGTTCGCGGTCGGCGGGCGGGATGCCGGGGCCGTCATCGTCGACCATCAGCACGTATTCGCGCGGCGCGGGCGAGATCAGGCTGACCTGCACCCGGCCGCCCGCGTAGCGGATGGCGTTCTGCAGCAGGTTCAGCAGCGCCCGCGTCATGTAGCGCGGGTGCAGGTGCACCTCGCCCACCTGGCACAGCACGACCTCCAGGCGCACGCCCGATTGCCCGGCCTCGAAACCGGCGTGCTGCACCACCGAATCCAGCCAGCTGCGCGCATCCTCTGCCTGCAACGCCACGCCGTCGCTCTTGTGCTCCAGGCGGGCGTACATCAGCAGCTCGGACGCCATGCTGTCCAGCTCGGCAACGTCGCTTTTCATGTCGTCGATCAGGCGCTTGCGCTCGGTGGCATCCTCGGTGCGGCCGATCATGTCCAGCTCGAACGTCAGCCGCGCGATGGGCGTGCGCAGCTCGTGCGAGACAGCGTTGGTCAGTTCGCGCTGGTTGCCGATCAGGGCGCCGATGCGCTCGGACATCAGGTTGAAGGTGTCGCCCAGGTTGCCGATGCTGGAATGGCGCGACAGGCGCGCACGGGCCTGCAGATCGCCCTGCCCCATGCGCAGCGCGGCCGTCTTCAGGGCTTCCAGGTCGCGCCAGATGGGCAGCGCCCACACCAGCATGAAGGCGCACAGCAGCAGGCCCAGGGCCGAGTACACCGCCGCGATCACCCACGGACCGAACGACGGCTCGGGCGGCAGCTTCACTTCCAGCCATTGGTTGCCCGGGCCGGGAATGGCCGCCACGAAGGTCTGCATCTTGTCGCGGATGAAAAAATCGCCGCGGGCGGCGATGCGGCGTTCCTTGTCGCTGGCGTTGTAGTCCGAGGCGTTGAACACCCGCAGACCCAGGCCGTAGTACGGCGCCAGCTGCTGCTCGATGTGGGCCGCGCGGGCCCCGGGCTCGACCTTGGACAGTTCCAGCACCAGGCTGTGGATCTGGCCGCGCACGGACTCGCGGGTGTAGGCGTCGCTGACCGGCTCGAACAGGTAGTTGGCCGATCGGTCCACGACTTCGTTGGAAATCACGAACCCCACCGCCAGCACCACGAAGAGCCGCAGGACAAACTTAATCATCGCTGCCCTCGTGCGCCTTGGGCGAGAACAGATAGCCCTTGCCCCACACGGTCTTGATGCGCGCCGGATCGCGCGGGTCGTCGTCCAGCTTGCGGCGCAGCTTGCTGACGCAGACGTCGACGCTGCGGTCCAGGCCGTTGAATTCGATGCCGCGCACGGCATTGAGCAGGTCGTCGCGCGTGAGCACCTGGCCGGCCTGGCTGGCCAGCGCCCAGAGCATCTCGAATTCCATGGTCGTCAGGTCGACCTCGGCGCCGGCATGCACCACCGCCCGGGTGCGCCGGTCGATGACCAGCGGGCCGAATTCCAGGCGCTCCGGCGGTTCCTCGAGCTGGCTGTGACGGCGCAGCAGCGCCCGGATGCGGGCCAGCAGCACGCGCGGCTCGACCGGTTTGATGACGTAGTCGTCGGCGCCGGACTCCAGGCCCAGGATCTGGTCCAGGTCGTCCTCGCGGGCGGTCAGCATCAGGATGGGCGCCGAGGAAAAGGCGCGCAGGTCGCGGCAGACCTGCAGGCCGTCGCGGCCCGGCAGCATCAGGTCAAGAATGGTGATGGCCGGGTCGTGGCGGCGGAAAGCCTCTACCGCATGGTCGCCGCGGTAGGCCTGGGCGACATTGAACCCGTGTTGCTCCAGGAACTGCGCGATCAGGCGCGAGAGCTTCGGATCGTCTTCGACTAGCAATGCCTTGGTCATGGTGTCCGGACTAGAAAGTGAGGGGTCGATTTGGCCGCATTCTACGCAAAACCGCGCAAGCGGCGTTCGACCCACGGAATCTGGCATCGGTTCCCGGCGGGCGGCGCGCACGGAAAAACCGGGCCGGAAGACTGTGCTTCCGGCCCGGTTCGGGGGTCAGGCGCTGGGCGGGCGCCCCAGGGAAAACACCCCGGAACGCGCCGTCAGGTCCTTACTTGTAGACCGACTTGGAGCCGTCCTTGTGCCAGACGAAGACGTCGAACTGGAAGTTGGTCAGGTCGCCCTGCTTGTTCCAGGACACCTTGCCGATCGGGGTCTCGAACGAATTGGCGTGCAGGTACTTGGCGACCTTGGACGGGTCTTCGCTGCCGGCGCCCTTGATGCCGTCGGCGATGACCTGGGTGGCCGTGTAGGCGGTCAGCTGGAACGCGCCGCTGGCGTTGCGCTTCTTGGCGGTGAAGGCCTTGACGATCTCGGCGTTGGCGGCGTTCTGGGTGAAGTCGGCCGGCAGCGTCAGCAGCATGCCTTCGGCGGCGTCACCGGCGATGGCGTTGATGTCGGGGTTGCCGACGCCTTCGGGGCCCATCCACTTGGCCTTCACGCCCTGCTCGGCCGCCTGGCGCAGCAGCAGGCCCATTTCAGGGTGGTAGCCGCCGTAGTAGACGAAGTCCACGCCCTGGCTCTTGAGCTTGGTGATGACGGCGGAGTAGTCGCTGTCGCCCGCGTTGATGCCTTCGAAGATCGCAACCGGCACGCCGCCCTTTTCCAGGTCGTTCTTGACCGAGGTGGCGATGCCCTGGCCGTACGACTGCTTGTCGTGCAGCACGGCGGCCTTCTTGGGCTTGAGCTTTTCCAGCACGAACTTGGCGGCGGCGGGGCCTTGCTGGTCGTCGCGGCCGATGGTGCGGAAGATGAACTCGTAGTTCTTGCCGTCGGTCAGGGCCGGCGAGGTGGCCGAGGGCGTGACCATGACCACGCCTTCGTTGTTGTAGATGTCGGCGGCGGCGATGGTGGCGCCCGAGCACACGTGGCCCACGACGAAACCGATCTTGCTGTTGACCACGCGGTTGGCGGCCACCGGGCCCTGCTTGGGTTCGCAGCCGTCGTCGATGACCACGGTTTCGAGCTTCTTGCCGTTGACGCCGCCAGCGGCGTTGATGCGTTCCACCGCGGTGTCCACGCCTTCGCGGACCATGTCGCCATATTGGGTGACCGCGCCGGTGGTGGGGCCTACCACGCCGATCTTGATGGTCTGCGCCTGCGCTGCCGCGCCGAACGTCAGACCGGCGGCGACGCCGAGCGCCGCGATGACCGGGGTCAGACGAAATACTTGCTTCATGAGTGGACTCCTCGAATGGCTTGTAGTCGTTGGTTTGTAAGCCGGGCGGACAGCCGGAAAAGTGTTGGTCACGCCCCGTTACTTTGCATAAGCACGGCAAGCATACACTGAAAAATAGCCCCTTTTGGAGGGGTTCCGACCCGATTTGGGCGACGTTTCGTTATTGCAGTGCCGCATACAAAGGCGGCTCGGCGGGCAGCCGGCCTTATGCCCCCTACCGTATATGCAAAAGACGATTTATTCGTTTGCGTTACTAAGGCCGCGCGGCATCATGGCCGCCATGAGACTCCAACCGATCATCGTCCCCGGATGGAAAAACTCCGGACCCGAACACTGGCAATCGCGCTGGGCCGCCCTGCTGCCGCACGCGGCGCGCGTGCAGCAGCGTGACTGGGAAAACCCTGTCAGCGCGGAATGGATTTCCACCCTGGCCGCCCAAGTGGACAGCGCCCGCAGCCCGGTGCTGCTGATCGCCCACAGCCTGGGCTGCCTGATCAGCGCGGCGCTGCCGGTGCCGCTGCGCGCCAAGGTCGCCGGCGCCCTGCTGGTGGCGCCCGCCGACGTCGAGCGGCCCGATGCCCCCGACTGCCTGCGCGGCTTTGCGCCAGTGCCCCGGCAATCGCTGCCCTTTCAGAGCGTGGTGGTGGCCAGCGACAACGACCCCTACTGTCGACTCGAACGCGCCCGTCGTTTCGCCGAAGACTGGGGCAGCCGGGTCGTCGTGGTGCCCGGCGCCGGCCATCTGAATGCGGACAGCGGCCTGGGCGACTGGCCGCAAGGGCTCAAGCTCTTTGGCGCGCTGCGCCGCCGCGCCTCGTGGCGGGTATCCCCGCCACCCGAACGCATCGCCCCGATCCTGGACCGCCCCTTGTCGCAGCAGGCCTGACCCCGCCGCCGGCTCAGCCCCCGCAGCCGGCGCCCGTCCGCGAGGCGGGCAGCGGCGTATCGCCGCTGGTGTTCCCGGCGTGCTTGCGGATCCGGTCGGCCAGTTCGGCCGAGGGTTTCTCGTACCCATAGCAGTAAGGCGGCGTCGGCGCCGCCTCGGGGCGGTAATCCTGCAGCACCGGCTTCGCATCCCCCAGGTACAGGTTGTCTTTCAGGCGCAGGAACGCCTTGAAGTCGCGCGTGTAGCCGTGCTGCGCCTTGCGTTCCTGGTAGGCGCCCTCGTCCGATGCACCGTTGTCCAGCGCGCTGCGCTTGGCGGCCGTCGGAATGTAGCGGCAGTAGTTCACCTTCACGCCTTCCACCGTGGGGAAGAATTCCGGCTCCACGCACTGGCGCTTGGCGTCATTGTTGAAGATGTTGCCTTCCACCAGCGCCTTGGCCTCCAGGCTGAAGCTCATGCCGTAGAAGTCCCAGTTCTCGAGCAGGTTGTTGAACAGGTGGAACGTGCCGAACTGGCCGCGCGGGTTGCGCTGCACGGTGTTGAAGAAATAGTTGTGGTGCAGCGTCACGCGGGCGATGGAATCACGTTCGTAATTGGCGAACAGGTCCTTGGACGTGATGTTGTTGAGCAGCATGACCTTGTTCGAATTGTGGAACTTGGTCCAGGAAATCGTGACGTCGGTGGACCCGTTCTTCACGTTGAGCAGGCGGTCCGACATGCGCGACAGATCCATGTGATCCACCCACACGTCGCGGCTGTCATTTGCAATGTTCACGGCCTGGGTCAGGCGGTTCAGGCGGCCATCGATGGTCAGGTGCGTCAGGATGACGTTCTTGCTGCCATACACGCCCAGCCCGTCGTCGATCAGCGCCACATGCTTGCCACGGCCGTCGATCGTGGTGTTGGACGGCACGCGCAGTTGCGAGTCCAGCACGATCGTCATGTCGGACGCGAAGCGGATCCAGGTGGGCCCCTTCTTGGCCTGCGCCAGCGCGGCGCGCAGCGTGCCCGGCCCGGAATCCTGGTCGGACGTGACCTCGATGAAGCGCCCGCCCAGGCCGCCCGTGGCCTTGGCGCCGTAGCCTTCGCGCTGCTGCAGCAGCGCCGAGACGAAGGCGCAGCGCTCATCCGGGCTGGCGCAGGACTCGCTGGCGGCCGCCGCGCCGCCGTACAGCACGCCCAGAACAGGCACCCAGGACAACATACGCAAGAGCCTGCGATAGCCCGCCCGGTTCGTTGTTGATTTCATGGACATTCTCACTCCTTAACGCTGCGCGGACCGGTCCGCGGACTGTACGTGGCGCCAGATGCCGCCGCTCAGGCGCAGGTTCTCCGGCGGACCGGCCACATGCGCCCTGAGATGTTTGAAATAGGCCTCTTGCCAGCGGCGCGCATAGGTATCGGCGTCTTCGCCCGGCTCGACCGCAGGCAGCATTTCCAGCGTGTAGGCCACATGGCCGTCTTCCCAGCGCGGCACGTAGAACACCGACGGCACGCCCTGGCGATGCGCCAGGTGGGCCGCGAAGCTGGAATAGGTCACCGACTGCCCGGCGAAGTCGGTGCGCGGCGCGGCGGGGTTGGCGGCGCCATCCACGGCCAGGCACAGCACATTGCCCGATCCCAGCGCGCGCATGCAGGCCTTGGCGACCTGCGCTTCGGTCTGGTCGGCAGTGGAAATCAGGGCGGCGGCATAGCTGCTCTGGGCAATGCTGGGCGCGGTGGCCAGCCAGCGCGACGGGATGCCCAGCAGTTCCAGCGCCATCAGGCCGGCATACATGGGGCCCACGTGCGCCGTGGCCACTACCACGCCCCGGCCGGCCGCCAACAGCGGCGCGAAGAAGCGTTCGCCCGTGTCCAGTTCGCCCAGCACCTGCATGGCTTCCTCGACACTGTCTTCGCGGCATTCGAGCCAATCGAACAGCAGGTGATCCACCAGGTGGCCCCAGCGCGCGCGCCGCTCCCATTGCACGCGGTCGGCCGTGGCGTCGCCACGCAGCGACCAGGCCCAATCCAGCCGGGCCTGCGGAATCGGCGCCGAATCCAGCTTCTGGTCCAGTTCATCCAGGGCCTGCTGGAACGTCGGCGGCAGCTTCTGCCCGCGTTGCGCCACATAGCGTTCGAACAAGGCCTCGGCTTCCGGCTTGCGGCCAGCTTGCGACAGCGCGCCGATGGCGGCGCGTTGCCAGAGCGTCTTGTCGGGGGACTTCTCGACCAGGCGCAGCAACTGGTCGGCGGCTTCCTGGTATTGCAGCGTGTAGCGCAGCGCCCGGGCGTACAGGCCCTGGGTCTGCTCCAGGTCCGGCGCCAGGTCGATGGCCTGGCGCAGCGGCGCCACGGCTTCCTTGTAGCGGCCGGCGCGCAGCAAGGTCTCGCCGTACAGCGTCAAGAGCCGCACGTCGGCGGGCGCCGCCTGCAAACCCGCCTCGAAATGGGCCAACGCGTGGATCTTGCGGTCGTCTTCCGTGGCCCGGCGCAGGTGCGCCAGGCCCAGCGAGGCGCGCAGCGCCGGGACATCGTGGCTGGCGGCCAGCGCTGCATTGCCCAGCAGGATCGCCGCCTCGGCCCGATCGTCGTCCAGCAGCGCACGTACGGCCACGGTCGCCACGCGCGCGTTCGGCAAGTCCCCGGCCTGCAAGGCCGCGGCAATGTCCGCCGCCGCCGTGGAGTCACCGCTGCGCGAATAGGCCAGCATCCACCAATGCGCATCACCGGGGTCGGCCAGCGCCAGCGCGTGGGTCTGGCGTGCGACCTCGGCGGCCTGCGGGATCTGCGCGGCCTGCACGCGCAGTTGTATCCGTACCGCCTGCAGCGCCCCGGTGTCGGGCGCGATGGCGGCGGCGGCATCCGCCTGGGCAATGGCGCGGTCCCATTGTTGTGTGCGGCCCAGCAGGCTGGCCAGCATGCGGCGGTCGTCTGTGCGCGCGGGATAGACCTCTACCAGCGCTTCCAGCACGGCGATCGCCCGATCCAGGCGACCGGCCCGAACCAGCGGCGACACCAGCAGGCGCCGCGCGTCGCGCCAACCGTCCTCCACGCGCGCCAGCGCGGGGCCTAGCTCGGCCAGGACCGGCGCTGTGTCATCCGCCTGCAGGACCTGCTCGATGACCTCCCGCAGGTGGCCGGTGGCCTCGTCCGCGGCGGGGCGGGCTTTGGCAGCTGGCGCGGGGCGTTCTATCGTCGTATCAACCATGGCGCAATCCTCGTAGCAGGGCCATCGCCGCGCGCAGGACGAACATGAGCACGAAGCCCAGCGCCAGCGCCTGCAGCAGCAGCACGGACGTGCGCGGGCTGCTGGGCCGGTCGGTGGACACCGGCTGGGCGATGATGGACAGATAACGCTGCAAGCGCAGGGCGTCGGTCACGGCCTGCTGGTACGACTGCTGCGCCAGCGTCAGGTTCGAATCGGCGAAAGCCTGCGTATTGCGCAGCGCCTCGTACGACTTCAGCTGCTTGGCCTCTGTGTTGCCGTCGCCGCTCAAGCGCTGGCGCACGCTGGCAAGCCGCTTCTTCAAGGCTACGACCTGCATTTCGGCAGGCTTGAGCATGAAGTGGTCTTTGTTGTCGAGCGCACGGATCTTGTCCAGGTTGATCTGCGCGCTGCTCAGTTCCCCTTCCAGCTGGCTGGACAGGTTGAGCAACATGGCCACCGTGGCCGTGGGGTCGATATTGCCGTGGGTGGTCCGCCACGACGTCAAGGCTTCGCGGGCGCCCAGCGCCTTCTGTTCGGCCTGCCTGACCGATTCCTCGCTGACCTTCAGCTTGTCGGCCACGCCCTTCTCGTTCATGGTGCTGACAAACTCTTCCGCCAAGCCGATCAGGGCCTTGGACAGCGTTTCGGCGTCTTCGGGCGAATAGGCCCGCACGCGCAGCACGTCGATCTGTTCCAGCGCGTTGAACGACACCTGCACCGAGGCGCGGTAAGCGCGGTAGAGATCGTCCTCGCTCGAATCCTCGGACAGATGGTTGGCCGGGTCCATGCCCGCATTCAACAGGTAATGGCGCAGGCCGACCTTCTTGTCCAGCTGCCGCATGCAGTCGCGCGACTTCAGGAAATCGCTGACCGCCCAGCCGTCGACAAAGCCGCCGAGCATGCCGCCCGAATTGCCGGTGGTGAGCAGGCTGGCCGCCATGGCGCCGCCGCCCTGCTGGCCGGACCCGGACTGCACGAAGAAGCGCGATTCGGCCTCGTAGCGCGGCGTGGCGATCCACAGCACGTACGCCAGGGCCAGGGCCACCGGGGCGATGACGATGAAGACATTGACCCAGCGACGGCGACGGCGCTCGATCAGCGCCGCCTGCCGTTCGCGCCGCCGGCGTTCGATCTCGGACCCGCTCTCAGAACCCGAGCTGTCCCTCATCGAATCCGCCGAGGACGTCGTCGCCTGTTCCTGAATCGCTTCTTGATCGTCGCGGAGGGAACTTCTGGATGCACTGGTCGAGGTCGTCTTCGATGCGGAGTGCGCTTCGTTCATAAATCAGGCCCTTGAGGCAATAGTCCGCCAACTGATTCTGGCGGTAACTGGAAAGAATGAGCGTCCTGCCGATCAGCCGTTCTTCGAACAGCGCCAGCCAGAGACGGGTGAAGCGGCAGGGCTCGAAGGGAATGGCCCCCTCGATCACGTAGACGTCGAACGCTGGCGCCAAGGCCAGCGCGAACGAAAACTCCTGCCGCGCAAACAGCGGCCAATGTTCCATCGGCCGGGAAAGGACCTTCGGCTCGCTGATCAGGTCCGCCACCAGTTCGTAGGTGGCATCGGCATCGAGCTCGTACATCTGGCTGACCAGTTCGATCATGCTGACGCCGCTGGCCTTGCCGCGGATGAAGCCCTGCCGCCCGATCGCCCAGGACACGTTGCCGTCGTGATGGACAAAGCCCTGGCGCGGCGGCCGCAGGCCGCACAGCAGATCGATGATCTGCCGATGCAGCTCCGGCGCGGGCGACAGCAAGGCATAGCGGCCGACGGGAATGTCCAGATGCGCCTGGGCCAGCAGCGCCTGCCGGCTGCCGAAGGCCTTGGGATCGTCCGTCACGCCATTGAGATGAATCATCGTCGTTCCTCACATGGGCTGGATGTTGGGACGGGCCAGCCGTTCCGCTGCCAGCGCAACCGCCATCAGGAACACCAGGCTGGTCAGGAAGTAACCCAGGCTGGCGTCCGTCGACGTGTAGGCGTCGAAATAGGCCGAGCGCAGCAACTGCATGCCATGCGCGAACGGCAGCCACAGCATCCAGGGCCGCAGGTTCTCGGGCAGCTGTTCCGACACGAAGAACACGCCCGAGAAAATCTGCAGGAAGCGCTCGATCACCGGCGCCAGCCGCAGGAAGAAGTGCCAGTACGTCGCGATCGCGCCGAACAACAGGCCCATCGCCGCCGCGCAGCACGCCATCAGCACCACGAACAGCATGAAGCCCGGCCAGCTCTTGGGCAGCGTGATGAGCTCCAGCGCATGCCCCGCCGTGATCAGCACCCCGAACACCACCAGGTACACCGACACGTACAGCAGCGCCTGCACCAGCGCGCACATCAAGGGCGAAACGCCCTGGAAGTTCAAGAGGCCGCGCGCCGAGACGTAGGCCGTGCTGCTGCGAAAGATGATCTGCCGGAACATGATCCAGGTCGTGGCGCCCAGCAGCGAGAAGGTCTGCACGTCCATCCCCAGGATGTAGTGCGTGCCCATCAGGATGTACAGCGACGAAATCAACGTCAGCAGCACCACCGGCCCCACCAGCGCCCACAGCAGCGCGATCCGGCTTTCGCCGTGCATCACGTTCAGCTGGTAGACGAACAGCGCCAGCAGCGTGCGCCCGCCCGGCCAGCCGCGGCCGATGATGCGCGGATGATGGCCGGCATGCAGTCCGCGCAGGCGGTCCTGCAGAATTGCCAGGTCGCCGGCCTCGCCCGCGGGCAGCTCCATTTCCAGCGCGATGTCGTTGCGCGAGGCATGACGCCGCGCGTCGCGCGCCTCGTCCTGCTTGCGCCGCTGCTCGCGCCGCGCCTGGGCGTCGGCCAGGCGCTGGTCTTCGGCCACCAGCCGGGCAGGCATATAGCCCGGCGCGAACACCTCGATGCCCGCGCGAATGTCCTGTTCCAGCAGCCGCACGATGATGCGCAGGCGCCGCCGGGAAAAGTCCGCCAGCGCCTCGTCGACCTTGCCGCGCTCGATCTCGGCGTCCAGCTCGGCCTGCACGGCCTCGTAGACCGCCCGCCGGGCGGCCACGGAGTCGTGCGGCTCGCCCTGCAAGCGCGCCAGCAAGGGTTTGAGCAGGACAGCCGGCTCAGCCTTGGCCTCGAACAGCTTGGCGGGGTCCAGGCGCCAGGCATCGACGCCTGAACCCACCGCGTAGCTGCTGTCTTTCTTGCGCGCGCGCCATCCTTTGATCCGATCCTCGTTACTCATCGACGCACTACTGGCTGACGCCGGTCGAAGAGCCGCCGGAATTCGAATCGATGGCCCGGGTGGCGCTGAAGCCGGCGCTCATGGTCACGCGGAACGCGGACAGCACCTTCTGCACCTGGGTGAACGGCGCATCGGAAATATAGATGGCCTGCCCTTCCCGCACCGTGAATTCGCGGGCCAGCGCCACCTGTTCCGGACGCGTCAGGTCAAACTGGTACACCACGGGCAGCAGGTCCGGCTTGCCCTCCGCACCCGCTTGCGCGGGCGTGAACAGGAACACCGAACGCGGGTCCGCCGTCTGGTCGTCCAGGCCCTTGGAATCGGCCAGGGCGTCCAGCACGCTGTAATTGCGCTTGCTGATGGCCACACGGCCCTGGTTGCCCGCCGCGCCCAGCACCGTCAGGAATTCGCGCGATTCGTACGCGGTGATGACGTCGCCCGAACGCAGCAGGATGTCGTTGTTCTGGTTGCGGTAGATGTCCGACAGGCGCACCGAGGCCACCTGGTTGTCGCGCCGCAGGCTGACGACAAGCTGCTCGGGATTGGTCTGCACCGGCGCAGCCTGCGCCAGCGCGCTGCTCAGCCGCTGGGACGTCTGCGTGATGGGATACATGCCCGGCTTGGTCAGGTTGCCCTGCACCGTCACCATCTGCCCGCGCGCGTCGGCCGCGCGCGTCACGCTGACGTCGGCGCCGGCCACCAGGCGGCTCAGGCGCGCCACGATGGCGTCATGCAACTGCCCCAGCGTCTTGCCGCCGGCCTGGAACTTGCCCAGGATGGGAAAGGACACATTGCCGTTGCGGTCCAGTTCCTGGTTGCCCAGGTCGCTCACGCCGGACGGGTCCGCCGCGAACACGCCCAGTCCGCCGCGTTCCCAGACCTTGACGTTGATGCCGTCGCCCGGCACCAGGCTGTCGAAACCGGCCTCGGTCAGGTCGCGGTAGCGCACGGGAAAATCGGACACGTCCGGCACCCGGCTCTCGCGCGCAAGTTCGCGCGAGGCGGGCATCACGATGACGTCCTTGGCGTCATGCGCGCCCGTCATCTCGGCCAGCATGGGCCCGGAACGCGGCAATTGGCAGCCGCTCAGTGTCAGGATGGTAATCAGCAGCAAGGCCGGCGCCGCAAAGCGGCGCGGGCCCGCGGCCGGGACGTTCATTTGCATAACTTCCTTTTTTTCAGAACGAGGGTCAGCCGGGCGGCCGATCAGGGATCAGGCCTGCATCAGACGCATCGGCGGCAGTTCCATGCACTCGTCGTTGTCCGACACCGCCATGACCGGCATGCACAGGCTCAGGAACTTGGCCAGCATGGCCTCCAGCGAAAACAGGGTCTGCGCCCGGTGGCGGCTTTGCGCTTTCAGGCTTTCATCGGCGCGCACGCGGTCCACGATGGATACAACCTTGTCGCAGGCTTCGTGCAGGTCCGGATGCTCGACGTCGCCCAGCAGGTGCCCCGTCTGGTCTTCCTCGAAGCATTCCCCTGCCCCGCCGGCCGGCGTCGAGACGACGGGCACGCCCAGCAACTGCGCCTCGATCAGCACATTGGGCAGGCCCTCGTAGCGCGACAGCAGAACCTTGGCATCCATTTGCGAATACCAGTAGCCCACGTGGTTCGACAGACCGACGAGCAGCAGCCGGTCCATCACGCACAGCTCTTCGGCCAGCGCCACGATGTTGTCGTGCAGCCGGCCATCGCCGACGATGACAAAGCGCGCCTGTGGCCGCTGTTTCAGGTACAGCGCGGCCAGCTTGATCCACAGCTGCGGCCGTTTGTCCGGTTCCAGGCGGAACACGCCGCCGATGGTTTCCGTGGCGTCGGCCGTGCTGGCCTGGAACGCCTCCCACTTTTCCTGGTCCGTAATCGCGGCATCCGTGGCCAGGTCCGGCACGCCGTTGTACAGCACGTGAAAGCGCACGATGGGAATGCCGAGCCATTCGGCGTAGGCTTCGGCGGCCTTGCGGCTGTTGCTGACGAAATGCACGCCGGGCACCTGGGCCAGCGCCTGGTACAGCTCGGGATACTCTTCGCGGAAGCGGTCCTTGCGGATGTTCGGCGGCAGGCCGCGGAACACCAGGTGGATGGTCGGTGCACCCGCCAGCAGGGCCGCCAGGGCGCCGAACAGGCACGTGCCGTCCTGCCACAGGCTCACCACGTCGAAGGTGCTGGCGCGCAACACCGGCGCCAACCGCGTCACGCCGTAGTGCACCGGCGGGGGCAATTGCTCCAGCAGGCGGGTCAGGCTGCCGTCCGGCACCGACTGGTGGGCCACCGAGATCGCGGGCAGCTTGTTGATTTCCGTGACCGGAATCTGCGCCTTGACCAACACGGACAGGAAGAAATCCAGGCCCTGCTTCTTGGTCGAGCCGGCCGGCTCGGTGTGCTGCTTGACCAGCACTTCGACCTTCTCCGGCTTCATCGGCACATCGACGGGACGCGGGTTGGGCGCGTCCGCCATGCGGGCCAGCTCGCCGGCCAGCCGCGTCAGCTGCCGCTCGGCGCCGCCCGGGCCCAGGCTGCCCGTCACCAGGGCCACCGACACCGGCTTGTCGGGCGAGTATTCCGGAATCTGCCGGTTGCGGAAATGCAGGATGGCGTGCTTCATCGACACGATCCGGATGTCCTTGCCGGCCAGAGCCGCCTCGGGCTCCAGGCGCTGGTAGAAGGCGTAGTCGCTGGCCAGGCCGTTGGCCAGTTCCGCGGCCTTGCTGCCCGGCGCCAGGTGCTTGGCCACAGGCGAGATGACATCAAAGGCGTCTGCCAGCAGGCCCCGCTTGCGCAGGCGCTTGGCGAACTCGACCCGAATGTTGCGGTCCGTGTGCTGCAGGATCAGCCGGCGAAACAGTTCGTCCGACTGCTCGTACGCGCGGATGTCGTTCAGCAGCTTGGCGCGGGCGAACAGCCGGGCCGGGCTTTCGGCGGACGCGGGCAGGTGCCGGTCCACCAGGGCCAGCGCATCCTCGACGTGGCGCTCCTTGACCAGGCGGGTCGCGCGGTAGCGCACGATTTCCAGGTCATCGGGGCATTCACGCAGCAGCGTGGCCCACTGTTCGGACATGCCCTCGTTCAGGCCCCCCGCCTCTTTCAACCGGAGCAGCAGGAAACGGACCTTGGGATCGGCCATGTGGCCGCGCGCCAGCGCCTGGGCGGCGGCCAGGTTGTCCTGCGCGACCTGGACCCGACCCGATGCCGCGACGATCTCTTCCAGCCGGGCCTGCACCTGCTGCAATTCGGAATCGGCGTTCTCGCGCTCGGTGATCAGTGGCGGATTCATGCGGCCTTCCTGCGGTTGGCCTTGTCGATCCACACCTGGCAGCGCTGGATGTAGTGATCGTACTGGGCCGGGTTGTCGGAACGTTCCTGCAGGGCGCGCCAGTACGGCAGGGCCTGTTCGAAGCGGTGCAGACGCATGGCGCCGACGGCGGCCAGGCGCAGGCCGATGGGATCATCGGCCACCAGCTGCAGAATCCGCTCGCCCAGCGCCAGGCGCTCGGTGGTGCTGGACGACTCCAGCCCGCGCGCTTCGGCGTACATGACGGCCAGGATGCGGCGCTTTTCGTGGTCGACTTCCGTCATGCCCGGCCAGGATTGCGCAACGCGCTCGAGCAGCGTCCAGGCGGCCTTGGGATCGCCGGCCGACAGGATTTCCCGGGCGCCGCGGATGGCGCGGGGGCCGAGCCTGCCCAGTTGGCGTTCGGCTTCTTCCTTGGCGCTCTGGTCGGCCGAGGCATGGGCCAGCACCATCTTGTAGGCGTCGATGGCCTCGCCGAACCAGCCGCCGTTGAACGCCACGCGGGCAAAGTGCAACTGCGTGCTGAACGGCGCGGACTCGTTGGCGGCCGCCTGTTCCAGGTGGCGCATGGCGGTCTTCTTGTCGCCCAGCGCGTCGGCCGCGCGGCCCCGCATGGCGTGCAGTTCGGGAAAGTCGACCTGGGTATCGAGCGCGATGTCGGTCAGGTCGATCACTTCCTTGTGGTTGCCCGCCACCAGCGCGGCCCGCACGCCCAGGCGCATCGCACGCTCGAAGGCGCGCTGCGCCCGCACGCCGGACAAGGCATCGGGATTGAGCAGGCGATGCGCGCAGATGCGCTCGGCGGCATCGCGCAGGCGGCCTTCTTCCAGCGCCTGTGCGCCCTCTTCGGCCCAGGCTGCGGACTGCGTGGCCAGCCATGCCGAAATGTCTTCCTGCTGGGCATCGGCCAGCTTGCACGACACGGCCAGTGCGGCGGCGGCCATGATGCAACCGCGCCACGTGGCTTCCTTGACCAGCTCCAGCGCCTCGACTTCCTTGAGCGTGGGCGATTCGAACGCCAAGGCGCGCAGGCCCGCGCGGTCGCCGGCGATCAGGCGGTCGCGCCACAGCGTGGCGAAACTGCGGCCGTGCGCGGGAATGGCCTCGCGCACTTCATGGACCCAGCGCAAGGTGGCATCCATGTCGCTGCCGGCCTGCAGCAGCGACAGCACGGTGTCGGCCGCTTCCGTGGCGGTGGCGTCTTGCGGCGAGGAAATGCGGAACAGCTGCTTCCAGTTGCCCAGGGCCTCGTCCACGAAACCCAGGTGGCCGGCGGAAATGGCCGCGATGCGCACGATTTCCGGGGTCTCGATTTCGTCGCCCAGCAGGCCGGCGGCCAGCGAGTGCGCCACGTCGTGGCGACCCATCTTGAAGTGGTTGCGCATCAGGATCTGTTCGGCCTTGCTGCCGGTGGCCAGCGTGCCGTCCGCGCTGCCCAGCAGCGCCAGCGAACCTTCGTAGTCGCCCAGTTCTTCCTGGATGCGTGCGAACAGCAGCGTGTGGTCGGGCAGGCCCGGGTGGCGGCGCAGCACGTCGCGCAGGCGGCGCGAGGCTTCGCGCAGGTCGCCCGAATCCCAGATCTTCTCGATGCGTTCGGCGCTTTCGTCGGCGCTCAGCTTGGGCACTGACGGCTGCGGCGTCGAAGCGCTCATGCGCGGACGCACGAAGGTCTTGTACCACTCGGTGTACAGGCGCTCGGCGAACAGCGGCGTGTAGTGCGTCAGGTCCAGGCCGCCGTCTTCCATGGCGTCGGCCTGGCCGATCTTGTTCATCAGCGGCGTCGGGTCATAGCACGGCACGCCGATGCGCTGCGCGCTGGCCGTCACCGCGGATATCAGCTGCGCGCGCTGTTCGATCGGCACATTGTCCGGCGTCATCGCATTGACGTGCGTGACGAACACGACCTTGTCGCGCCCCAGCAGGTCGACCAGCTCGTGCATCTGCTGTTCGATCTCTTCGTCCGTCTGCTCGCGCTTGACGATGCGGGCCAGCAGTTCGCGGTTGTCCGGCGACAGGCTCTTGAAGACGGGGTCCCGCTCCAGCCATTCGCGCCGCTCGGCCAGCCGTTCTTCGGTGGCCTGGGACCAGAACGCGCGGGTCCGCGTGCGGTCGGCGAAGAATTCGCTGAAAAAGCGCACCAGGTAGTTGGACTGGATGGGGTGGGCGCCAATGGTCAGCAGCTTGCGCGAGGACAGCTCGACCATGTACAGGTCGGCCGGCTTGTGCACGCCGCGGCGGGCCTGCTCACCATTGGACGGGCGGAAGATCAGGCGCTGCACGTCGGCGGGAATCTCGGTCTGGCCGAACATGAAGCGGGCTTGCTGCAGCGCCTCGGCGCTGGTGTGCACGAAACCGTAATTGCGCCCGAGCTGTTGCTTGATCGGGTAGCGTCCCACGGCATCGCGTAGCGGCGTGTGGATGCGGCAGGTGCCAATCGGAGCGATGGTAAAGGCGGTCATTCCGGGCCTCTCCTGTGTTGATGGGTTACGCAAAAGCTGGACTCAGAGCGTCCAGTACACGAGGCCGGGCTGAAGCCGGCGGCTGTCCAGCACAGATTTCAAGTCGCACACCATGCCGTCGGCCTTGACCAGTTGCGGCAGGTCTTCCCAGATGGTGTCCATGGTTTCGCGGTGCGGCACGGCCAGGATCAGCACGTCCATGTCGCGGAACTGGTCGCGATCGACCAGACTGATGCCGTATTCATGCTGCATCTGCTCGGCATCGACCATCGGGTCGCAGGCCACCGGCGTGATGCCGTAGTTGCCCAGCGCCTGATACAGGTCGACGACCTTGGAGTTGCGGATGTCCGGCACGTTTTCCTTGAACGTCATGCCCAGGATGCCGACGCGGGTCGAGGCGTTCAGGCGGCCGTTGCGGGCCAGCGTCTGCACCACGCGCGAGGCCACGTGGCTGGCCATGCCGTCGTTGATACGGCGGCCCGACAGGATGACTTCGGGGTGGTAGCCCAGTTCCTGGGCCTTGGACGTCAGGTAGTACGGGTCCACGCCGATGCAGTGGCCACCGACCAGGCCGGGCGTGAACTTCAGGAAATTCCACTTGGTGCCGGCGGCGGCCAGCACTTCCGAGGTACGGATGCCGACCAGATCGCAGATCTTCGACATCTCGTTCATCAGCGCGATGTTGATGTCGCGCTGGGTGTTCTCGAGCACCTTGGCCGCTTCGGCCACCTTGATCGACGAGGCGCGATGCACGCCCGCGTCGATGATCTGCTCGTAGACGCCGGCAATGGTTTCCAGCGATTCCTCGTCCTGGCCGGACACGATCTTGACGATCTTCTCCAGCGGATGCTCGCGGTCGCCCGGATTGATGCGTTCGGGGCTGTAACCCAGCTTGAAATCGACGCCGCAGCGCAGGCCCGAGACTTTTTCGAGTTCCGGTCCGCAGATTTCCTCGGTGGCGCCGGGGTGCACGGTGGATTCGAAGACCACGATGCAGCCCGGCCGCAGCACGGGGCCGATCGAACGGCAGGCGCGCACCAGCAGGGAAAAATCGGGATTGTTCTTCTCGTCGACGGGCGTCGGCACGGCAACGACGAAAAAGTCGCAGCCTTCCAGCTCGGAGACCTGATCAGTGAACTGCATGGGGGAAGCCAGCAATGCATCGCGTTCGATTTCGCCTGTCCAGTCCTCTCCCTGCTTCAGGCTGGTGATCCGCCGCTTGTCCACATCAAAGCCGACGACATCAAAACGCCTGGAAAATGCCACGGCCACGGGCAGGCCGACATATCCAAGACCGCACACTGCGATTCTCTTTACCACGGGGGACCTCACTGTTTTCGTCGTGTCGAGTACATAAAAAGACCGACCCCCAGGAACCGATTAATCGATATGGAATCGAATGACTATTCCCTGCCTGGGGAGGACGCGTTGCTCAGAATTAATTACATCTCGATACCCCGTTATACGTGTGGGGAACGAGCCAACGAATGGTAGGCCGGTCAGACAGCGAATTTCTTTCTAAAGGTTTTCATCGCTGTGGAAATAAATCGGAAATATTGCAATAAACCGGGGGAAATCCCTCAGACAATGGCTTTATCCGTACAAATTGAAATAGATTAGATCGTTTGTTTTGTTAGCAAATATATAAAGTCGTTTTCTTATCTTGATTTAATAAAACCGCAAGGAATGAGTATGGAATCAGGGGTTATCTGTAAATGCCCCGGGAGACCGCGCGGTATTGCAACTTCAAGTCACTGATCGCGTCGGAATTACCGAAAAATATCGTCCCAGGCGTGTATCAGGAAAAATCAAAACCTATTGACCATTTATCCCCGGCGCGGCAGTGTGAATGGCGCGCGCGAGGAATCATCACGGCGCGCATATGAAAAAGCCCCCGGCGCCTTGCGGCGCCGGGGGCTTTTTTTCGTCATTGGCGCCGGTCAGGGCGCCGTGGGGATCACTGCAGCAGGCTGCGCAGCATCCAGGCGTTCTTTTCGTGCACGTCCAGGCGCTGCGTGAGCAGGTCGGCGGTGGGCTGGTCGTTGGCGGCATCGGCCTTCTCGAACGCCGAACGGGCGGTCTTGGCGACCGACTCGTTGGCGCTGACCAGGAGGCGCACCATTTCCAGGGCTTCCGGCACGGACTCCGGTTCGGCGATGGACGACAGCTTGGAATATTCGCGGTACGTGCCCGGCGCGTAGTGGCCCAGGGCGCGGATACGTTCGGCGATGCTGTCCAGGGCGTTCCACTCTTCGGTGTACTGCGTCATGAACATCAGGTGCAGCGTGTTGAACATGGGGCCCGTGACGTTCCAGTGGAAGTTGTGCGTCATCAGGTACAGCGTGTACGAATCGGCCAGCAGCTTGGACAATTCGCCGGCCACCGCGGCCCGGTCCTTGTCCGAGATACCGATGTTGATGCGCGGTGCGCTGATGGAGGTCTTCTTGGAGGTCTTTGCCATTGCTAGCTCCCTGAGGGGTGGGTGGACAAAACTAGGATAACACCGCGAAACCTGCGATTTCGCGGCAAAAACGCATGCCAATCAACGACTTGGCGATCGCTTGACCGAACGCAAACAACGCCCGGATCAATCCTGCACCGCCGCCGTTTCGTCGGACAGCATCCGCACGCCCGGCAGCTCGCATTCGTACACTGCCTGCGCCAGCGCCTCGATCGCCGCCAGGCGCGGAAAGCTGCGACGCCAGGCCAGCACCACGCGGCGCTCGGGCACGTGGCCTTCGAACGGCAGATAGCGCAGCAGGCTGTTCGACGGCGGCGGCTGCGGTACGGCGGTCACGGGCAGCACGGTCACGCCGATGCCGGCGGCCACCATGTGGCGGATGGTTTCGAGGGACGAGCCTTCGAAAGTGCGCTGGATGCCGTCGCTGGCCGCCGAAAAGCGCGACAGCTCGGGGCACACTTCCAGCACCTGGTCGCGAAAGCAATGGCCGCTGCCCAGCAGCAGCATGGTCTGCTGCTTCAGGTCCTGCGCGTCGATGGCCTTGCGCTGCGCCAGTTCATGGTCTTGCGGCACGGCCACCACGAAGGGCTCGTCGTACAGCGGCTGCATCACCAGCCCGGCTTCCGGCAGCGGCAAGGCCATGATGGCGCAATCGATCTCGCCCTGGCGCAACAGTTCGACCAGCCGCACGGTGAAGTTTTCCTGCAGCAGCAGCGGCATCTGCGGCGTGCGGCCGATCTGCACCGGCACCAGGCGCGGCAGCAGGTAGGGTCCGATGGTGTGGATCACGCCCACCCGCAACGGCCCGGCCAGCGGGTCATGCCCCTGGCGCGCGATTTCCTTGATGCTGGCGCTTTCTTCCAGCACTTTCTGGGCCTGGGCCACGATGCGCTGGCCGATGGGCGTGACGCCCACTTCCGCGCCGCCGCGTTCGAACAGCGTCACGCCCAGTTCGTCCTCGAGCTTGCGGATCGCCACCGACAGCGTGGGCTGGCTGACGAAACAGGCCTCGGCCGCCCGGCCGAAATGCCGCTCGCGGGCCACCGCTACGATGTATTTGAGTTCGGTCAGAGTCATGGTGGACTACGCCCCCAGGGGTTGGGCGCCGGCCCGGCGGGCGGCGCTGGAAAATGGGAAGGTCATGGTGGCTGCGTGCGTCATGTGCGCAGGAAGTCTTCCCTGCCCCGCATCCAGCGGGCCAGGTGCGTCTCGACAGCAGCGGGGTGTTCGGCGCGCAGCCACACCGCGGCATCGCGCGCGTCTTCGGCAATAGCGGCGTCGGTTTCCAGATCGGCAAAGCGCAACAGCGCCATGCCCGACTGGCGCGTGCCCAGGAATTCGCCGGGGCCGCGCTGTTCCAGGTCGCGGCGCGCGATTTCAAAGCCGTCGGACGTCTCGAACATCGCGCGCAGGCGTTCGCGCGCCACCTGCGACAGCGGCGTCTGGTAGAGCAGCACGCAGACCGATTCGGCCGTGCCGCGCCCCACCCGCCCGCGCAGCTGATGCAACTGCGCCAGGCCGAAGCGTTCGGCGTGTTCGATGACCATCAGCGAGGCGTTGGGCACGTCGACCCCGACCTCGATCACGGTGGTGGCCACCAGCAGGTCGACCTCGCCTTCGCGAAAGGCCTGCATCACCGCCGCCTTTTCGGCCTGCGGCAGCCGGCCGTGCACCAGGCCGATGCGCAGGTCCGGCAGGTCGACCCGCATGCCCTCGTAGGTGTCCACGGCGGTCTGCAGTTCAAGGGCCTCGCTTTCCTCGACCAGCGGACAGACCCAATAGGCCTGCTGCCCGCCGCGCGCCGCCTGGGCGATGTGCGCGATGACTTCCTCGCGCCGCGCCTCGGACACCAGCTTGGTCAGCACCGGCGTGCGGCCCGGCGGCAGTTCATCGATGACCGACACGTCCAGGTCGGCGAAAAAGGTCATGGCCAGCGTGCGCGGAATGGGCGTGGCGCTCATGTTGAGCTGATGCGGCACGATGCGGCCGCGCACCGTTTCGCCCTTGCGGGTCAGCGCCAGGCGCTGGCCCACGCCGAAGCGGTGCTGCTCATCGACGATGGACAGCCCCAGGCGATGGAATTCGACATGGTCCTGGATCAGGGCCTGGGTGCCCACCACCAGTTGCACGCTGCCATCGGCCGCGGCAGCCGCGGCCTCGCGGCGCGCCTTGGCGGTCAGGCTGCCGCTCAACCAGGCCACGTTCACGCCCAGCGGCTGCAGCCACGACACCAGCTTGCGGAAATGCTGTTCGGCCAGGATTTCGGTGGGCGCCATCAACGCCACCTGCGCGCCCCCGGCAATGGCCTGGGCCGCCGCAATGGCCGCCACCACCGTCTTGCCGCTGCCGACGTCGCCCTGCAACAGGCGGTGCATGGGGTAGGACTTGGCCAGGTCGGCGGAAATCTCGGCCACCACCCGCTGCTGCGCGCCGGTCAGCTTGAACGGCAGCGCCTGATATAGCCGGTCGACCAGGCCGCCAGCCTCGTTGCGCACGGGCAGCGCCTCGGCCTCTTTGATGCGGCGCGCGGCGCGGGCCGCCGCCAGCGACAGCTGCTGGGCCAGCAATTCGTCGAACTTGATGCGGCGCCAGGCCGGATGCACGCGTTCGAGCAGCGCCGATTCGGATTCGCCCTGCGCGGGCGTGTGCAACGCGCGGATCGCCGGCTCGAACGGCGGCAGGTCGTAACGCGCCAGCGCTTCGGGCGGCAGCGTGTCGGACAGGTCGGCGCGATCCAGCGCCTGGGCGATGGCGCGCCGCAGCGTCAGTTGCGGCAGGCCTTCGGTGGTGGGATAGACGGGGGTCAGCGCCGTGGGCAGGGGCGCGTCGGCGTTGGTCATGCGCGGGTGCACCATCTGGCGCCCGAACAGGCCGCCGCGGACCTCGCCGCGCGCGCGCAGCCGCTTGCCCACGCTGACTTGCTTTTGCTGGCTGGGGTAGAAATTCAGCCAGCGCAATTGGAGTTCGCCGCTGTCGTCCACCAAGGTGGCGGTGAGCTGGCGCCGGGGCCGGTACAGGACCTCGGATTTGGTGATCTCGCCTTCGACCTGGCCGGGAAAGCCCGGCCGCAGGTCGCTGATCGGCACGATGCGGGTTTCGTCCTCGTAGCGCAGCGGCAGGTGCAGCACGAAGTCCTCGGGCAGCACCAGACCCAGGTTACGCAGCTTGCGCTCCGTATCCGTCATGGCTTTGCCGGCGCCTTTGGGTTCGGCGCCGGATCGCTTGGATGCCACGGCCGCGGCCGGCATATGGGATGAAACCCCTGGCAAATCGCGCGTGGTCTGGCCTTACAGGACCAGGATCGCTTCGACCTCGAACTGCGCGCCCTTGGGCAGGCTGGCCACGCCAACGGTCGAGCGCGCCGGGAACGGCTGCGGAATCAGTTCGGCCATGATGGCGTTGGCGGCGGTGAACTTGCCCAGGTCGGTCAAGAACAGGGTCAGCTTGACCACGTCGTTCAGCGTGCCGCCGGCGGCTGCCACCACGGCTTCCATATTGGCGAACGCCTGACGCACCTGGGCGTCGAAGTTCTCGGAAACCAGGTCGCCCGTGCCGGGCTCCAGACCAATCTGGCCGGACAGGTAAACCGTCTTGGTGCCGGTCGCGGCAACCGCTTGCGAGTAAGGGCCGACGGCGGCGGGCGCGGCGTCGGTATGGATGATTTGCTTGCTCATGGGCGGAATCCTTGGGTGACGGATAGAAGCTACAACTATCGGATTTTAATCGGCAATAGGGTTTTGCGAAACCCCGGAACCTTCCATCTTACCCAACCTTCGGTGCGCCGCCGATGTCCGCGCGACTGGCCCACAGCAAGTCATAGAGCGCCTGCGCGGCCAGCGGCAGGCTGCGCCCCTGGCGCCACACCAGATAAAGCGGCCGCAGCAGCGCCTTGCCCGCCAGCGGCACGATAGAGAGGTCTGCGCCGCCGAAATGGAACAGGGTCATCGCCGGCACCACCGCCACGCCCAGGCCGGCGCGCACCAGCCCCGTGACGGTGGCCAGGTGTTCCACCTCGAACACCGGCGGCGGTGCGTCCGCGCCAAAGGCGGCATCCAGGTGCTTGCGCACGCTGCTGCCGCGCGCCAGCTGGATCACCGGATATTTGGCAATATCGCGCAGCCGCACCCGGGCCGCCCCGGCCAGCGGGTGGTCGGCGCGGCACACCAGGAAATAGCGGTCGGCGTGCAGGAATTCGCTGTCCAGGTCGCTCATGTCCGGGCGCCGCGAGGCCACCGCGAAATCCACCTGGCCGTCGCGCACCATGTCCAGGCACGGGTCCAGCAAGGCATCGCGCAGGTCGACCGCGATACCGGGATGCTGCGCCCGAAACTGCGCCAGCAACTGCGGCAGCCAGCCCGCCGCCAGCGACGGCAAGGCGGCCAGCGCCACGCGGCCGCGGCGCCGGGCCGCATGGTCGCGCAGGTCTTCCATGACCAGATCCATGTCGGCCAGCAGGCGCCGGGCCGAGGCGTCCAGCACCCGCCCTTCGGCGGTCAGTTCCACGTTGCGGGTGTTGCGGTCGAACAGGCGCAGCCCGGCGCTGTCTTCCAGTTGCCGGATCAGGGCGCTGAAGGCCGGCTGGGTCAGGTGGCAGCGCTGGGCGGCGCGGGTGAAGTGCTTTTCGTCGGCCAGGGCCACGAACGCGCGCAATTGGCGGGCAGACAGATTCATGGCTTTTCTTTATGAATTGATCCGATATTTCTATTTTACTGATGATCAAGCGCTGCCTATAGTGGGGTCCGGTTTTCCCTGCGCGCCGAGCTTGCTGCCCGCCGCGCCTTGCCTGGACCCTTTATGCCTTCCAATCCCCTGCTCATCGGCTGCGCTTCGGGTTTTTCCGGCGACCGCAGCGACGGCGCCGCCGCCGTGGTGCGCACGCTGGCCGCCCGGGGCGGCGGCACGCTGATCTTCGAAACGCTGGCCGAGCGCACGCTGGCGCTGGCCCAACTGGCGCGCAACCAGGACCCGCAGCGCGGCTACGAGCCGCTGCTGGACGACCTGGTCGCCCCCGTGCTGGCCGACTGCCTGCGCCATGGCATCAACATCGTCAGCAACTTCGGCGCCGCCAATCCCGTCGCCGCGGCCCGCCGCATTGCCGAACTGGCCGCCCGCCAGGGCCTGCCCGCCCCGCGTATCGCCGTGATCCATGGCGACGCGCTGGAATCGCCGGCGCAGCGCGACCTGCTGCGCCAGCGGCTGGGTGCGGCGCTGGACGGCGTCGACGTGGTCAGCGCCACCGCCTATCTGGGCGCCACCGAGATCGCCCAGGCCCTGGCCGCGGGCGCGCAGATTGTCGTGGCCGGCCGCGTGGCCGACCCGTCCTTGACGCTGGGCCCGGCGTTGGCGCATTTCGGTTGGGACCTGGCCGACTGGCCGCGGCTGGGCCGCGCCACCATGGCCGGCCACATGCTGGAATGCGGCCTGCAGGTCACCGGCGGCTACTTCTGCGTGCCGGGCCTGAAAGAAGTGCCCGATGTGCACGCGGCGGGCTTTCCCATCGCCGAGATCCAGGCCGACGGCGAATTCATCATCGGCAAGGCGGACGCCACCGGCGGCGCGGTGGATGCGCGCACGGTCAAGGAACAGCTGCTGTACGAAGTGCATGACCCGGCCCGCTACCTGACGCCCGACGTCGTGGCCGACCTGTCCCAGGCCCAGGTGCAGGACCTGGGCGGCAACCGAGTGGCCGTGCGCGGCATCACCGGCCATGCGCGGCCCGATGAATTGAAGGTCAACGTCTGCTATCACGGCGGCTGGCTGGCCGAGGCCGAGATTTCCTATGCCGGCGTGCAGGCCGAAGCGCGCGCCCGGCTGGCCGCCGACATCGTGCAAAAGCGCCTGGGATCGGCCCTGCGCCTGCGCGCCGACCTGATCGGCGCCATCAGCATCCTGGACGATGACGCCGGCGCTTTGCGCGGCGCGCAAGCCGATGGCCACGGCCGCGACGTGCGCCTGCGCATGGCCGGCGAACATGCCGACCGCGCGGTGGCCGAACGCGTGCTGCGCGAAGTGACCGCGCTGTACACCTGCGGCCCGGCCGGCGGCGGCGGCGTGCGCACCGCGCTGCGCCCGCGCCTGAACATGGTGTCCTGCACCATCCCCCGCGACGCCGTGCACAGCGGCTGGCGCTTCCTGGAAGAGATCGCACAATGAACCCTGCCACCGCATCCGGGGCGGCCGCGCCCCACACCGAGTCCCGCGTGGCCGTGCCCCGGGTGGCCGTGCCCTTGTACCGCCTGGGCCACAGCCGGTCCGGCGACAAAGGCGACATCTCGAACCTGAGCCTCATCGCCTGGGACCCCGAGTGCCACGCCGTGCTGGCCGAGCAGGTGACCGAGGCCCGCGTGGCCGCCTGGTTCGCCTATCGCCACCCGGTGCGCGTCACCCGTTACCTCTTGCCCACCCTGCACGCGATGAACTTCGTGCTGGAAGGCGTGCTGGACGGCGGCGTCAACGACGCCCTGAACCTGGACGCCCACGGCAAGAGCCTGTCTTTCCGCTTGCTGGACATGACGGTCCTGGTCAGCCCCGCGCTGGCCGACCGGCTGCCCGACATCCCGGGCGACCGCCCCGCCCCCGCCTGACCTTTACGCCCCACCCCATAAAAAAACACACCCAGGAGACAACCCCATGCGCATTCCCCTCAAGAGCCGACTGGCCCTGCTGATGGCAGCCCTGCCGCTGACCGCCCTGGCCCAGAATTTTCCGGCCAAGCCCATCACCTTCATCGTGCCGTTTGCCGCCGGCAGCGCCACCGACCAGATCGGCCGCGCCATCGGCCAGGGCGTCACCGAGCAGACCGGCCAGGCGGTGGTCATCGAGAACAAGCCCGGCGCCAGCGCCATGATCGGCGCCGCCACCGCGGCCCGCGCCGCGCCCGACGGCTACACGGTACTGATCACCACCAACACCACACACGCCGCCAACGAGCACCTGTACAAGACGCTGACCTATCACCCCGTCAAGGACTACGCCCCGATCTCGCTATTGGGCAAGGGCGGCCAGATCATGGTGGTCAACCCCGGCTCGCCCGCCAAGACGGTGGGCGACTTCCTGGCGCAGGCGCGCCAGTCGCCGGGCAAGCTGAGTTTCGGCAGCGGCAGTTCCAGCAGCCGCATCGCGGGCGAACTGCTGCAACAGATGGCGGGCGTGCAACTGCTGCACGTGCCCTACAAGAGCAACCCGCTGGCCGTGACCGACCTGCTGGGCGGGCAGATCGACATGATGATCACCGACACCGCCACCGGCCTGCCGCAGGTCAAGTCGGGCAAACTGCGCGCGCTGGGCGTCACCGGCCTGACGCGTTCGCCGCTGGCCCCCGATGTGCCCACCATCGCCGAATCCGGCGTGCCGGGCTACGAAATGGGCTACTGGTTCGCCGCCTACGCGCCGGCCGGCACGCCGCCCGACGTGGTCAAGCGCCTGAACGAACTGCTGGTCAAGGCCACCCAGAGCGCGCCGGCCAAGCAGTTCTATGCCCAGACCGGCACCGATCCGGCCTCATCCACGCCGGACGAACTGGCGCAGTTCCAGCTGGCCGAATCGAAGAAGTGGGGCGACATCATCAAGAAGGCCGGCATCCAGCCGGAATAAGCGCGTCACCCCGCCGCCTGCGCCTTCAGCCATTCCAGCACGGCGCGCGCGCCGTGCGACAGCGCTCGCTCGGCGCTGACAGCGACGTGGTACGTGTGCCCGTCGATGCTCGGCCCGAAAGGCTGATGGAGCTGGCCCGCCGCCAGTTCCTGGGCGACCAGCGCCTGGCTGACCAAGGCGATGCCTTCCCCCGCGACGGCCGCTTGAATGGCGTGCCCTTCATCCGAAAACCGCAGCTCGCCCGCGGGCGATGCCTCGGGCCGCCCGGCTTGGGCAAACCAGCGCTCCCAGGTGGGATTGTGCGGATGCTGCCGCCGCCATTCGAAGTAGATCAGCGGCCAACGCGCCAGGTCTTCGATTGTGCGCACACCCAGCCGCGGGTTGGCAACGGGGGCAAAGCGGTCTGTGAATAGCGGTTCGACGGTCAGGCCGGGATACGGCCCCCGGCCGTAGCGGATGGCAATGTCGACCGCCGTCGAACGCAGGTCGACGATCTCGTCCGAGGCCTGGACTTGCAGGTCGATACCCGCCAGGTCGCGGCGAAACGCCCCCATCCTTGGCAAGAGCCATTTCGCCGTGAACGCGTTGGTCGCCGAGATGACCACCTGGGGCCGCTGCCGGGCTTCGGTCAGCCGTTCCAGCGCCGCCTGGAAGGCGTCGAAGCCATCGCGCAGCACCGGGTACAGGCGCGTGCCCGCATCGGTAAGCGCGACGCGCCGGACCTGCCGGGTAAAGAGGGCCGCGCCGACCTGTTGTTCAAGCCCTCGAATCTGGTGGCTGACGGCCGTGGGCGTGACCGCGAGTTCTTCGGCGGCCGCCTTGAAGCTGCCCAGGCGGGCCGCGGCCTCGAAGGCGCGTAGCGCTGACAGGGGCAGGAATCGTCGATGCATGAGGCTGGGACCGGTGTTGATATGAATGAAATTATCTCACCTGATGCTTGATAAATGAACCTTTGTCGGGCGGATTCCACTCCCTTATCTTCTCTCTACCCGCCATCGTCGGCGGACTTGATAAATGAGAGAAACTAATCATGATCGAACGCGTCACCACCCAGCCTGACCCCTACGAACCCTTCCTGCTGTCGCAAGGCATCAAGGCCAATGGCTGGCTGTTCATCTCGGGCCAGGCCGGCGCGGGCGAGAACGGCAAGATCGTCCAGGGCGGCTTCCTGGCACAGGGGCGGCAGGCTTTTGCGAACCTGCGCCGGGCGCTCGAAGCCGGCGGCGCCAGCCTGAAGGATGTGGTCAAGGTCACCATTTTCGTGACCGACATGGGCCACTTCGATGACGTCGTGACGCTGCGCCGCGAATTCTTCGCGGCGCCCTACCCGGCCGACACCATCGCCGAGATTCGCGCCCTTTACACACCCGATGCGATGATCGAAATCGAAGCGATCGCGGTCGTCCCCCACGCAGAGGGTCGTTGAGATGGCCACGTCGACGCTTTACGACCCGGTTGCGATCGGCGCGCTGCGGCTGGCGAACCGCCTGGCCGTCGCACCGATGACGCGGGTCAGTGCCTTGGCCGATGGCCGGGCCACCGCGCAGATGGCGGATTACTACGGCGATTTCGCTGCCGGCGGGTTCGGCCTGGTCATCACCGAGGGCGTCTACACCGACCAGGCCTACGCCCAGGGCTATCTCTTGCAGCCCGGCCTGGCCGACAACGCGCAGCGCGACGCATGGCGCCCCGTGGTAGATCGTGTGCATGCGAGCGGCGGCCGCATCATTGCCCAACTCATGCATGCCGGCGCCATTTCGCAAGGCAATCCCCATCGACCGAACGCCAAAGGCCCGTCAGCGGTGCAGCCCAAAGGCATGCAGATGAGCTTCTATCGTGGGGAAGGCGCCTACCGGCTGCCTGAAGCGCTGTCGCTGGCGGAAGTGAACGATGCGGTGGCGGCTTTCGCCCAGGCGGCGCTCAGGGCAAAGGCGGCCGGCTTCGATGGCGTGGAACTGCACGGCGCGAACGGCTACCTGCTCGACCAGTTCCTGACGGACTACACCAACCAACGCACCGACGGCTACGGCGGCGGGCTGGCGCACCGCCTGCGCCTGGGCGTCGAGACGATCCAGGCCGTGCGCCGCGCCGTCGGCGCCGATTTCACGGTGGGTTATCGCGTGTCGCAAGGCAAGGTCAACGACTTCACCCACAAGTGGGCAGGCGGCGAGCCAGAGGCGGCGCTCATCTTCAAGACGCTGTCGGCCGCCGGCATCGATTACCTGCATACGACGGAATTCGAAGCCTGGCAGCCGGCCTTTGGCGCCGGCCCCAGCCTTGCCGCGCTGGCCCGGCAACACGGCACCGTGCCGGTGATCGCCAACGGCGCCTTGCACACCCCCAGCGAAGCCGTGGGGATGGTCGATCGCGGCGAGGCGGACCTGGTGTCGCTGGGCCGCGGGGCACTGACCCATGCCGACTGGCCGCATCGCCTTCGCAACGGCCTGGTCCTGCAAGCGTTCGATCGCGCCCTGCTCTCGCCCATTGCCGACCTGGCCAACGCAGAAAGACTGCGTGGCGGCCCGCGCACCCCGGCGTGACGCCAGCGGCGTTGGAGATGTGGCTCAAATGCAAAAGGCGCAGCCTGGGCTGCGCCTTTTCATTGCCACGGCAAACGCCGCCGCGGCTTACTTTTCGACGAAAGCGCGTTCGACCACGTAGTCGCCCGGCTGGCCCACGCCCGGGGACACCACGAAACCGCGCTTGTCCAGCATGGCGCTGATGTCGGCCAGCATATGCGGGCTACCGCAGATCATGGCGCGATCGGTTTCGGGGTTGATCTGGGGAATGCCGATGTCGGCGCACAGCTTGCCGTTTTCCATCAGCTCGGTAATGCGGCCCTGGTTGCGGAACGGCTCGCGCGTGACGGTCGGGTAGTAGACCAGCTTGTCGCGCACCACGTCGCCGAAGAACTCGTTGTTGGGCAGTTCTTTTTCGATGAAGTCGGCGTAGGCCAGCTCGCTGGCCCAGCGCACCCCGTGCACCAGGATGACCTTGTCGAAGCGTTCGTAGACGTCGGGGTCTTTGATGATGCTCATGAAGGGCGCCAGGCCCGTGCCCGTGCCGAACAGGAACAGGTGCTTGCCCGGCTTGAGGTCGTCGACCACCAGGGTGCCCACCGGCTTGCGGCTGACCAGGATGGTGTCGCCTTCCTTCAGATGCTGCAGGCGCGAGGTCAGCGGACCGTTCTGCACCTTGATGCTGAGGAATTCGAGGTTTTCTTCGTAGTTGGCGCTGGCGATGCTGTAGGCCCGCAGCAGGGGCTTGCCTTCGACTTCCAGGCCGATCATGACGAAGTGGCCGTTGTGGAACCGCAAGGCCGCGTCACGCGTGGTGGTAAAGGAAAACAGGGTGTCGTTCCAGTGGTGCACGCTAAGCACGCGCTCGGTGTTGAAAGCAGCCATGTCGTATCTAGAGACTATTAGGGTTGACCCTATTCTACAGGGTCCCGATGATAATTGCTCTCATTATTCCGTAATACCCTTATGCCGTATTGATGGGGATCAAGGGTCTGATCGCAAGCCTTACGAACAGTTGAACGCCTTAAAACTTCCTGTTATTGTGCGGTTCTCATTTGATAATCATTTTCGTTAGCAGACCGTTTTGAGCAGCGGACTAGCCCGGCCCGCCCTGGCTTTGACCGCTGCAGACCTTGCCGGAGTTCCTTTCATGTCTATGCGTCCCCAATTGAAAACGCTGCTGCGCACCCTGGCCCTGGCCGGCGCCGCCGCGTTTGCCGTCCCGGCCCACGCCGCCGAGGAAGTCAGCCTGTACACCACGCGTGAACCCAAGCTGATCCAACCGCTGCTGGACGCCTTCACCAAGGAAAGCGGCATCAAGGTCAACACCGTCTTCGTCAAAGACGGCCTGCTCGAGCGCGTGAAGGCCGAAGGCGCCAAGTCGCCCGCCGACGTGCTGATGACCGTGGACATCGGCAACCTGCTCGACCTGGTGGACGGCGGCGTGACCCAATCGGTCAAGTCGCAGACGCTGGAATCGGTCATTCCCGCCAACCTGCGCGGCGCCGACGGCAAGTGGTTCGCCCTGTCGCTGCGCGACCGCGTGCTGTATGTCGAAAAAGACCTGAAGCTGGAAAGCTTCCGCTACGAAGACCTGGCCGATCCCAAATGGAAGGGCAAGGTCTGCATCCGCTCGGGCCAGCACCCCTACAACACCGCCATGGTCGCCTCGATGATCGCCCATGACGGCGCCGAAGCCACCGAAAAATGGCTGCGCGGCGTGAAGGCCAACCTGGCCCGCAAGGCCGCTGGCGGCGACCGCGACGTGGCCCGCGACATCCTGGGCGGCATCTGCGACATCGGCCTGGCCAACGCCTACTACGTCGGTCACATGAAGAACGCCGAAGCCGGCACCGACGCCCGCAAGTGGGGCGACGCCATCAAGGTGATCCGTCCGACCTTCGCCAACAGCAAGAGCGGCGGCACCCACGTGAACGTCAGCGGCGCCGCCGTGGCGGTCAACGCGCCCAACAAGGCCAACGCGGTCAAGCTGCTGGACTTCCTGGTGTCCGAACCCGCCCAGGCGCTGTACGCCCAGGCCAACTACGAATACCCGGTGCGCAAGGGCGTCAAGCTCGACCCCGTGGTCGCCAGCTTCGGCGAACTGAAGGTCGATCCCCTGCCCCTGACCGAAATCGCCAAGTACCGCAAGCAAGCCAGCGAACTGGTGGACAAGGTCGGTTTCGACAACTAAAACACGGCACGGCGGCGCCTCGGCGCCGCCCTTCTGCCTTCAGGCCTGCCCTCGCCCAAACCCGGATTCGCGCCGGATTGGGCGGCGGCAGGCCTTGACGCTACAGGCGCTGCCCCGCGCGGCGCCCGATCCGCAGCATTATTGAAGCAGCACCCTTTCTGAAGCATGCATACCGATTCCCTGCCCCGGCCGCTGCGGTTGCGCTGGGCTGAACGCGGCGCCGGCTGGTTGGCCGGCGCGGTCCTGATCGCCCTGGCCGTGCTGGCGCCTGTGCTGACGCTGGTGTGGTGGGCGCTGGGCGGCGACCTGTCGCACTGGCAGCACCTGGCCAACTATGTGCTGCCGCAGGCCCTGGCCAACACCGCCATGCTGCTGGCCGGCGTGGGCGTGCTGGTGACCCTGCTGGGCACCGGATCCGCCTGGCTGGTGACCGCCTACGAATTCCCGACGCGGCGCGCGCTGACCTGGGCGCTGTTGCTGCCGCTGGCGGTGCCGACCTACATCATCGCCTTCGCCTACCTGGACCTGCTGCACCCGATCGGCCCGATCCAGACCGCCATCCGCGCCCTGCTGGGCTACGACAGCCCGCGCCAGTTCCGGCTGCCGGACCTGCGCTCGATCTACGGCGCGATCTTCGTGCTGGGCTTCGTGCTGTATCCCTATGTGTATCTCAGCACCCGCGTCATGTTCATGACGCAGGCGGCCAGCCTGCTGGAAGCGGCCCGTACGCTCGGCGCCGGCCGCTACGGCGTGTTCTTCCGGGTGGCGCTGCCGCTGGCCCGGCCGGCCATCGTGGTGGGCGTCAGCCTGGCGCTGCTGGAAACGCTGAACGACATCGGCGCCTCGGAATTCCTGGGCGTGCAGACCCTGACTGTGTCGGTCTACACCACCTGGGTCACGCGGTCCGACCTGGCGGGCGCCGCGCAGATCGCGCTGACCATGCTGGCCATCGTGATCGGCCTGATCCTGCTGGAACGCCATGGCCGCAAGCGCCAGCGCTACGCCAATACGCAACGCATGCGGCCCATGCAGCCGCGCCGGCTGCGCGGACCGGCCGCGGCCCTGGCCGCCGTGCTGGGGTGGATTCCGGTGCTGATCGGCTTTGTCGCGCCGGCCCTGTACCTGGTGGTGGAAACCTACAAGCGCCTGCACCTGGTGGGCGGCGTCTCGAACCAGTTGCTCAACGGCTTGAGCAACACCCTCATCGTCGCCTTCAGCGCCACGATCGTCACGCTGGTCTGCGGTCTGATCGTGGCCTGGGCCGGCCGCACACTGCGCGAAAGCGCCGGCTTCAACCCGGGCCGCGCCTGCGCCCGCATTGCCAGCCTGGGTTACGCGGTGCCCGGCACCGTGCTGGCCATCGGCCTGCTCACGCCCTTCGTCTGGATCGACACAGCGGTGGCCAAGGTGTTCGGCGGCACGGGCCTGTTCCTGATGGGGTCGATGGCCGCGCTGGTATGCGCCTACGCCATCCGCTTCCTGGCCATTTCCACCGGTGCGCTGGAAGCGGGCCTGGCCCGCGTGCCGCCGTCGCTGGAACAGGCCTCGCGGCTGCTGGGCGAGACGTCGGCCGGCACGCTGCGCCGCGTTCACCTGCCGCTGCTGCGCCCGGCCCTGGCCGCCAGCGCGCTGCTGGTGTTCGTGGACGCCATGAAAGAACTGCCGGCCACGCTGCTCTTGCGGCCGATGAATTTCGACACGCTCGCCACCTGGCTCTATGCCGAAGCGGCCCGCGGCACTTACGAAGAAGGCGCCGTCGCGGCGCTGGCCATCGTGCTGGCCGGCCTGTTGCCCGTGATCCTGCTGGCGCGCACCAATCTGAAAATGGGACATTGACCACCGTGCCCGATTTGCTTGAACTCGACCATCTCTCGCTGGCCTACGACACCCCCAAGGGCCTGCGCCCCGTGGTGCAGGACCTGACCCTGGGCCTGCCCGCCGGCCACATCGGCTGCCTGCTCGGGGAATCCGGCTGCGGCAAGACCACGGTGCTGCGCGCCATCGCCGGCTTCGAGCCGGTGCGCGCCGGCCGCATCCTGCTGGACGGCACCGTCATCTCGTCACCCACCGAACAGGTCGCCCCGGAAAAGCGCCGCGTCGGCATGATGTTCCAGGACTACGCGCTGTTTCCGCATCTGTCGGTGGCCGAGAACGTGGCCTTCGGCCTGCGCCGCCTGGAACGCACCGAACGCACCCGCCGCGTCGAGGAAATGCTGACGCTGGTCGGCCTGGCGCACGCGGCCAACAGCTATCCGCATGAGATATCCGGCGGCCAACAGCAGCGCGTGGCGCTGGCGCGGGCCCTGGCGCCCTCGCCCGACCTGCTGCTGCTGGACGAACCGTTTTCCAACCTGGACGTGGACACGCGCGAACGCCTGGCGTTCGAAGTGCGCGAAATCCTGAAGACCACGGGCCACACGGCCATCCTGGTGACACACAACCAGGCCGAGGCCTTCGCCATCGCCGACCGCATCGGCGTGATGGCGTCCGGGCGCATCGCGCAGTGGGATACGCCCTACAACCTGCACCACCACCCGGCCGACGACTTCGTACGCGATTTCATCCGCCGCGAAACGCTGGCCGAACAGCGCGAACAGGTGTTCGCGCGCGGCCGCTAGCCGGCCCGCACGTGACCGACCATGTGGGCGGCGGCGCGCGCCGCCCACCGCCCTGCCGCTGCCTCAATCGGCCGACAGCTTCACCTTTTGCGACAAGGCCTTGAAGGCCTCGTACTGGCTGCGCGTCAGGCGCTCCACTTCCTCGGGCGTCGAACCGTACGGCATGAAGCCGGCCTGTTCCAGCTTGTCCTTCACATCCGGCATCGCCAGCGCTTCGCGGAACGCGTCGCTGAGCGCGGCCGTCACGTCCGCCGGCATCTTGGCCGGGCCATACACCGCGAACCACGGGTCCACCACGGCCGCCCCGTAGCCCAGTTCGGCCAGCGTCGGCACATCAGGCAGCGCGGGCGCGCGCTTGCTGCCAGTCACTGCCAAGGCGTGGACCTTGCCCGCCTTGATGTGCGGCAAGGACGCCGGCAGGTTGTCGAACATCACCGGCAGATGGCCGCCCAACAGGTCGTTCAGGCCCTGCGCGCTGCCCTTGTACGGAATGTGCTGCATGCCGGCGCCCGTCAGCTGATCGAACATCACGCCCGCCAGGTGCATGGACGTGCCGGTGCCCGGCGTACCGAAGGCGGTGCCCGGATGCTGCTTGGCGTAGGCCACCAGGTCCTTGACGCTGTCGACCTTCAAGGCTGGGCCGGTTTCCAGCACGACCGTGGACGCGCCCAGCATGCTGACGCCGGTGAAGTCCTTGGTGGGGTCGAACGGCATCGACGGATAGACGAACGGGTTGAGCGCGTTGGTCGAAATGGCGCCGAAGCCGATCGTGTAGCCATCGGGCGCGGCCTTGGCCACGGCGTCCATGCCGATGTTGCCGCCCGCGCCGGGGCGGTTTTCGACGATGACGGGCTGGCCGAGTTTCTCGGCCACCTTCTGGCCCGCGGTGCGCGCCACCAGATCGGTGGTGCCGCCCGCCGTGTAGGGCACGATGAAGGTGATGGGCTTGGCCGGATAGCCGGCCGCCTGCGCGGCGGCGGCGCCATGGACCACCGCCAGCGCGGCCACGGTGCGCAGGACGTTCAGGGTAATGCGTTGCATGATGTCTCCATCCCTATTGTTATCAAGTCAGGGATGCGCATCATACTGCTGCGCGCTTGGCACGAAACTGACACGACTGTGGCGCAATTCATACGCCTGCAGCCAGATTGACGGCGCTTTGCCCATGCTGATGCGTCACCTCGCGGCAATCGATGATAGAGTGGCGCTCTGTTGGGCCCCGCGCCCTCACACTACCGAACTGCACAGGAGGAAAAAAATCATGCAAAACACGATGCAACAACAAACTTCCCACGCTGCAGGCCGCGTCTAGTCCGTTCGAATTCTTCTTGCTGTCGCCACTGCATGCCACCCGCGCATGCAGCCCCGCCCGTCCACGCGACGGGCAACGTTCGCATAGCAATCCATTCGCATTGCCTTGGCCCGGACCTGCCACACAGGGTCTCCCATACGCCTCGCCCCCGCACGGCCATCGCCTGCCCGAGCGCGGTATCCGCACGCCTGCGCTTGGCAGGACGCGCGGCCCAGGGAGCCCCGGATGATCTGATCTGGAAATACCATGGGCAATTGCATTCAAACCTTGTCCGAGCGCGTCACGTTGATCGCCTCGGACGAGACCTGGATCGAAGGCAACGCGATCCAACAACTACACACCACCGCTGAACTTGCCGGCATGCGCCGCGTGGCCGGCATGCCTGACCTGCATCCCGGCCGGGGCTACCCGGTGGGCGCAGCATTCTTTTCCACTGGCCGCCTGTACCCCGCCCTGATCGGCGGCGACATCGGCTGCGGCATGGCGCTGTGGTCGACCGACGTCGACGCTCGGAAAGCGGCGCCCGACAAGCTGGAAAGAAAGCTGGGCAACCTGGATGCCCAGCTGGACGACCGCTGGCAAGCGCTCGCGTCCGAACTGGCGCCCGCTGACGTGGGCTATCGGCAGGCGCTGGGCACCATCGGCGGCGGCAATCATTTTGCCGAGCTGCAACGCATCGACGAGATCCACGACCCCGAGGCCGTCGCGGCCTTGCAGCTGGACGTCAAACGGCTGGTGCTGCTGGTGCACAGCGGCTCGCGCGGATTGGGCGGCGCGATTCTGCAAGACCACATCCATCGGCATGGGCATGCCGGCCTGGCGCAAGGCAGCGCAGACTGCACGGCCTACCTGGCCCAGCACGACGGCGCATTGCGTTACGCCGAAGCCAACCGGCAACTGATCGCGCGCCGCATGCTGGACCGCCTGGGAGCCAAGGGCGAACAGGTGCTGGACGTGCACCACAACCTGGTGACGCCGTCGGTGATCCAGGGCGAAGCCGGCTGGCTGCATCGCAAAGGCGCCACGCCGTCGGATGCCGGGCCGGTCGTCATTCCGGGATCTCGCGGTGACTTCAGCTACCTGGTGGCGCCGATTCCCGGCGAAGCCAGCCTGTATTCGCTGGCGCATGGCGCCGGCCGCAAATGGATGCGCAGCGAGTGCAAGGACCGCCTGTTCAAGCGCTACACCCCGGCGCAACTGGGCCGCACCAAGCTGGGCAGCCACGTCATCTGCCAGGACAAGCAGCTGATCTACGAAGAAGCGCCCGAGGCCTACAAGCCCGTGGACAGCATCATCGACAGCCTCCAACAAGCGGGGCTGGTCACAGTGCTGGCCAGGCTGCGCCCGGTGCTGACCTACAAGACGCGCGGAGGATGCTGCTGATGGAACTGCTGCAACTTTCCGCGGCCCACGGGCCTGACGAGTGCTGCCTGGCGGTCGCCAAGGCGCTGGCCTGCCTGCTGCGCGAAGCGCGTGGCCTGGGCATCGATGTCGACATGCTGGAATCCGAAGCCGGCGCCAGGGCGGGCACGTACCGGTCGGTGCTGCTGAGCCTGGACGGCGCGGGCGCTGAAGGCCTGGCGGCCGATTGGGAAGGTTCGATCCAATGGATCTGCGCCAGCCCCTACCGCCCCGGCCACGCCCGCAAGAACTGGTTCATCGGCGCCTTGCGATGCGAGATGCCGACGAGCCAGCTATCCAGCGAAATCCGCTTCGAAACCACGCGTTCGTCCGGGCCGGGCGGCCAGCACGTCAACAAGACCGAGTCGGCCGTGCGCGCCACTCATGTGGCCACGGGCATCACCGTCAAGGTGCAGACCGAACGCAGCCAGCATGCCAATAAACGCATCGCCACGCTGCTGATCGCCCACCGGCTGGCGAACCTCGCCCAGGCCCTGCAAGCGGCCCAGCGGGCCGAACGCCGCCAGTTTCACCACCAGGTGGAACGCGGCGGTCCCCGGCGTGTCTTCAAAGGAGAAAACTTCGTGTTGATGAAAATGCGCCCGACACAGGCGTAGAACGAAACGGGCCTGCATCCCTGGTAACGCTGGGAATGCAGGCCCGTTTGCCGTCCGCGCCAACCGGCGGCGACATCACCGCCGTGAACGCACCGTCGGCAAACGTTGGCATCACGCGCGCGGCGCGGGCAGCGGAATGAACTCGGTCTCGTCGCCCGGCACCGTCTGGCCAAAGCGGTTGCGCTGCCATTCCTCTTTGGCCTGTTCGATGCGGTCCTTGCTGCTGGACACGAAGTTCCACCAGATGAAACGCGGCCCTTCGAGGGGCTCGCCGCCCAGGACGGCAAAGCGCGCATCGGTGCGGGCGCGGATCTGCACCGGACGGCCCGGCGCAAAGACGATCAGGCGGCCGCTTTCGAACACCTGCCCGTCGACTTCCACGGAACCCGTGGCCAGGTAGGCCGCGCGTTCTTCATGTTCGGCCGGCAGCACGGTCACCGCGCCGGCCTGCAACTGCATGTCGCCATAGAACAGCGGCGAATGCGTCTTGACCGACGAGGTCTTGCCGAACAACGAGCCCGCCACGACCTGGGCGCGCACGCCCTCGCCTTCGATCACGGGCTGGGCATCCAGGCCGTAATGGGTAAAGCCGGGATCGGTCTCTTCGTGTTCTTTGGGCAGGCCGACCCAGATCTGCAGGCCACAGAGGCGCTGCGAGGCCTGGCGGCTTTCGGGCGAGGAACGTTCAGAATGCACGATGCCCCGGCCGGCCGTCATCCAGTTCACTTCGCCAGGCAAAATAGTCTGCGTGTTGCCGGTGCCGTCGCGGTGCACCATGGACCCTTCGTACAGATAGGTGACGGTGGACAGGCCGATGTGCGGATGCGGCCGCACGTCGATGCCGGACCCGGCGTTGAATTCCACGGGCCCCATATGGTCCAGGAAGACAAAGGGGCCGACGGTGCGGCGCTGCGCCGAGGGCAGCGCGCGGCGGACTTCGAAGCCGCCCAGGTCGCTGGTGCGCGGCACCACCACGGTTTCGATCTGGCTTTCGCCGGGTTGGGACAAGGTGGACATGGAATACGCTCCTGTAGGGTGGCCCTGGGGCCATCTTAAGCCCGGCCGGTTCTTTGCTGAACCGCCGGCGCGGCATTGCGAAAAACAAGGCCGGGCGGATCTCGGCAATCCGCCCGGCCGCCGGCTTTACGCCAGGTCGAACACAAGCACTTCGGCATCCTTGCCGCCGGACAGCGCGACACGGGTTTCATCGGTGATGGCGACGGCATCGCCAGCCGCCAGCTCGATGCCGTTGACAACGACACTGCCGCGAGCCACATGGACCCAGGCACGGCGGCCGGGAGCCAGGTCGAGCGTGGCGGACTCATCGCCGTCGAACAGACCGGCATACAGCCGCACGTTCTGATGGATCTTCATCGAACCATCGATGCCATCGCCCGACACCAGGGCTTGCAGGCGACCGCGCTTTTGCTCGTCGGAAAAGGCCTTTTCTTCATACTCCGGCGCAATGCCGGTGACGTCAGGCTCGATCCAGATCTGCAGCAGGTGGGTTTCCTGGTCGGCACGCGGGTTGAATTCCGAGTGCATGACCCCCCGGCCGGCGCTCATGCGCTGGACGTTGCCGGGCTGGATGGTGGAGCCGCTGCCCATGCTGTCTTTGTGGGCGATGGCGCCATCCAGCACGTAGGTGATGATTTCCATGTCGCGATGGCCATGCGTCCCGAAACCGCGGCCGGCGGCGATGCGATCGTCGTTGATGACACGCAGCGCGCCAAAGCCCATGTGGCCGGGGTCGTAGTAGTTGGCGAAGGAAAAAGTATGGAACGAGTCGAGCCACCCGTGGTTGGCATGGCCCCGCTCGGCGCTGCGGCGAATGGTAAGCATAGTGGTCTCCCTGTTGCAATTAAGTGAATGGTCTTGCAGCCGCTGGCATCGATCTATCGCTGCATCTGGCTTGGCTGCTAAACCGGCATGAATAGAATTGTGCCTGGTCCGCCCCAGGTAATTGACGCTATGATTTGACGGAACCATTCAATTTATTTGAACGATCAACCGGAGCCTCCCCGATGCAAGCGATTACCCCCGAACTCCTGGTGCTGGTGGACGCAATCGCCCGCCACGGCAGTTTCGCGAAGGCGGCGCGCGAGCTGGGCAAGGTGCCGTCGGCAGTGACCTATTCGATCCGCAAACTGGAAGACGGGCTGGACGTCCTGCTGTTCGACCGCTCGGGCCACCGGGCGCTGCTGACGCCGGCCGGCGAAACGCTGCTGAAGGACGGCCGCCACGTGCTCCAATCGCTGGACGATCTGGCCTGCCGGGTCAAACGTATCGCAACCGGTTGGGAAGTGGAACTGCGCATCGCAGTCAGCGCGGTGCTGCCCTGGCGCCCGCTGTACGACCTGATCGAGGAATTCCAGGCGCTGGAAACGGCGACGACGCTGCGCTTTTCAACAGAAGTGCTGAGCGGCAACTGGGACGCACTGACGTCAGGCCGCGCAGACCTGGTGATCGGGGCCGGCGCGGCGGGCGAACCGACCGGCCCGTACCGATCCCAAGCAATGGGCCAGGCCCAGTTCGCGTTCTGCGTGGCGGCGCACCACCCGCTGGCATCCGCCCCACAACCGCTGAGCCGCGCGGACATCACACGCTATTGCGCGGTAGTCGTAGCCGACACGTCACGCAATCTCCCGCCGCAGTCGCGCGGCATCCTGGCGGAACAACCGACGCTGGTGATGCCGACGATGCAGGCAAAGATCGAAGCGCAGATCCGCGGGCTGGGATGCGGGTATCTGCCCCTGACGCTGGCGGCGCCTTACCTGTCGCAAGGGGTGCTGGTGGTGTGCGAAACGGACGAAGGCATGTCGCTGACGGAACACGTGGCGTATGCATGGCGGGCCGAGGCGCCTGGGGAGGCGTTGAAGTGGTGGCTGCAGAAGATGAAGTCGCCGCGGTTGTGTGAGGGGTTGTTGGGGCTTGCTTGAGATTTGTTTGCCTGCGTGAGGGTGTGCTTCTTGGGCCGCTCGGGGCGCAGGGCATGTGTGGGGCGGGCGCCCACGATTGCGGTCCGGAGCCTTCGCTCCGGACTTACCTAGGCGGCCCCCCCCTTCGTCATCTTCGTCCGCCTTCGGCTCCCTTCAGATTCCCTCGGGCGCATCGAGGTTGCCCGCCCCACACATGCCCTGCGCCCCGAGCTACATATCGGCGGTTTGAGGCGCTGCTGCGGTGGCCTAATGCGGCGAGACTTGCGGGGCCCGTCAGTTGGGGCCGCGCGGGCGGCCCCGCCTAACTTACGCGGTGGTTGGGCGTCGTCACGATGACGCTGCGCGCTGGCCAAGAAAAGCGCTCTTGCCAGTGGTGGTGGCGAGCAAACGCCGCGACTCGTCTTTCTCTCTTCTCCACAAGCGCGCAGCGTCCCTGCCACACTTTCCAACGCCGCAATGCCAAACGTGGCCGCCCGCGCGGCCGCGGCTTGGCGGCCCTGCAGATTTCATGCCCTGACCACGGGTCGAGCGGCGCGACAAACCAAGACGCACGTAGCCCCTGGCGGTGGTGGCTTGCTGAGTGGGCAACCTCGATGCGCCCGAGGGAATCTGAAGGGAGCCGAAGGCGGACGAAGATGACGACGGGGCAGTCCGGAGCGAAGGCTCCGGACCGCAATCGTGGGCGCCCACTCAGCAAGCCACCACCGCCAGGGGCGACCTACGAAGAGATAACGCCACGATTCACGATGACCCGCGACAAACCATCACCGACTAGGCCGCAACTTCAACGCCACCCAGATGCCCGCCAAGCACGCCACACCGAAGATCCAACCTGACAACGCACCCGCCATCACCCCCGACAGCAATGTCCCGACCGTGCACCCCAATGCTGTCATCCCGCCCCACCCCATCAAGACGCCACCAGTAAAGTTACGCGCCACCTCCCGCCAGCCTGGCAGTTTTGGCCGGAATGCGCCTGCTGCCAAAGCCGCTGCCCAGGCGCCGATCACCAATCCTAGAACGAATGTGCCGTTGTTCGAGAGTAGTGCTTGCTTGACCGCGGTCGCGCAGCCCGCGAACGTGTCCAGGCCTTCCAGGCGGGATGGCAGCCAGCCCGCGCTGGAGGCCGCCGTGCGGGCCATGCTGCCCAGCTCGGCCGTCACGCCCAACGGGGCGATGCGCAGGTAGGCGATCACGCCGATGAAGGCCACCAGCACGCCGCCGATGGCAGGCGACCAGCGGTCTTCCAGCACGGTGCGCCAGAGTGGCACGGTGCCGCTTTGGGGCAAGGCCACATTGCCGGATTGGGCGTTCCCCGACAGCGACACGGAGTCGTTAGACGTCGGTGGAATCCGTGCCGTCGTCCCCAGCCCTGCGCGGCCGAGCCTGCTCAGCGTCAACGCCAACAGTGCCAGCGCCGCGCATTGCAACAGCGCCGTGCCGCCGTATCCCAGATGGCGGGGCAGCCAGATGACCGGCGCTTCCTGGATCATCGCCAGGTACAGCGTGTTCCAGGTGGCGAAACCCAGCATGAAGCCCACGGCTGCGCCCAGCAGCGCGAATGGTGATGCCAGTGCGCCCTCGCCCAGGCGATAGAAATGGGCGCTGATGCATGAGCCCGAGATTCGCATGCCGATGCCAAATGTGAAGGCGCCGGCGACCAGCGCCAGGCTGATCGGACCGATGTGAGCGCCGGGCGGTAGACGCTCGGGGCCAGGCACCGGCAGGAACGCGCCGAATACGGCGTGGTAGCCCAGCGTGCCGACCGCCAGCGCGATCAGTACCGCGTAGGCGCCGCGCGGGTCGCGGCGTTCGATGGCGTCGCGGGCGATGCAGTAAAAGCAGAAGCGCGAGCGTTGCAGGACGATGCCGAACGCTGCGCCCAGCAGCAGCGACAACGACAGGTTGCGGCCGCCATCGGGCAGCGGTGCGAGCTGCCAGGCGGCGAGAAACACCGCCGCCAACAGCGTGGCGGCGGCCGTGTAGCGCAGGGCCGCATGGGCCGACGGCACGGCATCATGCTGCGCCGCCGTCCCCGGCGGCGCGGAGTATCCCGGAACGCTCACCTTACGTCTTGCCCCATACCGTGCCGGACGGATTGCTGATCGGCGAGCCGACGCTGTTGCCGTATTCCGTCCACGAGCCGTCGTAGTTGCGTACGTCGTAGCCCAGCAGCTTGCGCAGCGCGAACCAGGAATGGCTGGAGCGTTCGCCGATGCGGCAGTAGGTGATGATGGGCTTCGTGCCATCCACGCCCACGGCCTGGTAGATGGCGCGCAGCTCGTCGGCGGACTTGAAGGTGCCGTCTTCGGCGACCAGCTTGCTCCAGGTCACGTTGACCGCGCCAGGTACGTGGCCGGCGCGTACCGCCAGTTCGGGCACGCCGTTGGGCGCGAAGATCTTGCCGTTGTATTCGTCGGCCGAGCGGATGTCCACCAGCACGCCCTGCTTGTCCTTGCGGGCCACGGCCAGCACGTCCTGCAGATGGGCGCGCAGCGCGGGGTTGGCGTCCTTGATGCGGACGTTGCCGGCGGCGTGGGTCTTCGCGCTGGTCGAGAGCGGGCGGCCTTCGGCTTCCCACTTCTTGCGGCCGCCGTCCAGGATCTTCACGTTGTCGATGCCGTAGATGTCGAAGATCCAGGCGCCCCAGGCGGCGAACCAGTTGTTGTTGTCGCCGTACAGCACGGTGGTGGTGTCGGTGTTGATGCCGGTGCGTTCCAGCAGCCCCTGGAACTGCTTGGGCGGGGCGATGTCGCGGTTGACGGTGTCGACCAGGTCGGTGTGCCAGTTCACGTTGCTGGCGCCGGGGATGTGGCCGCGTTCGAACAGGCCGGGGTTGACGCTGACTTCGACCACGCGCACCTTGGGGTCGTTCAGGTTCTTTTCCAGCCACTCGGTGGTGACCAGGAACTTGGCGTGCTGCGCCGTGGCGGGAAACGCCAGCAGGCTGGCCAGCGCGGCGAAGGCGCCCGCCAGCAGTTTGGATAGGGACATCATGTTCTCCGGAAGCAGGCGCGAACAGGCCTGGGAATCCGGAGAATATGTGTTCAGCTTACAGTCAGGAACAACTTTGTAGGCATAACCTGATTACTGGGATGCGATCAGCCGGATGTCTGCGCTGCCGTCGCGTTCCAGTTGCGCCACCAGGCCCAGTTCCCAGTCCAGGTAGTCGCGAAAGCCCTGGTCGCGGGCCGACAGGTCGTCGAACAGGTACGGGCTGATGCTTTGGTCGTCGTCGCCAGTCAGCACGCCGTCGGCGCCCTTGCCCAGCGCCAGGCCCTGGGCCTGCCAGGCGCGGGTGCCGCCCAGCAGGTAACGCACCGGCCGTCCGGTGCGCCAGGCCAGGTCGGCCGCGACCACGCTGGCCAGCACGCCATCGGGCGACGTCAGCACGATGGCGCGCTGCGTGTCGGTCGGCAGGAATTCCTGCAGGCGGTCGGGCGCGGCGTAGCGGGCGCCGGACACGTGGCCCCGTTCGTAGGCCAGGCGCGATTCGACGTCGAACACGTCCACCTCGCCCGCATCGAGCGCGGCTTGCAGCGCCTGGGCGCGCAGGGCCGGCGCGTCGGGCCGGTGGCGCAGTACGCGGCGCGGTTCCGCACCGCGTTCCAATGCCGCCAGGGCCGGCGGCTGGTACAGGTAGACCTCGACCGCGCCCAGTTGCGCCAGCCAGGCGCCGGTGGTCTGCGCCCGCACGCCGTCCCAGTCCACCAGCACCACGCGCGCACGGCGCGTGGCCAGGTATTCGTCGGTGGCCTGCACCAGCTGGCCGCCGGGCGCCCAGCGCCAGCCTGGCAGGTGGCCCGTTTCATATTCTTCGCGCGTGCGCACGTCGAACTTGTACAGCGTGCGCGACGCCTGCTCGGCCTCGAAGGCTTGCAGCGTGGCCGCGTCGATGTAGCCGATGCCGGCGCGCTGCGCCACGTCGCGGGCCTGCTCGCGGGCGGCGGCGATGCTGTCGGCCGACGGTTCCGGCAACGCCGCCTGGCGGCCATAGGCCAGCTCGCGGCCGGACAGCAGCCATTCCATGGTGCCGTTGCGCAGCGAGGCCACACGGTTGGGAATGCCGGCGTCGATCAGCGTCTGGGCGCCGACGATGCTGCGCGTGCGGCCGGCACAGTTCACCACCACGAAGGTCTTGGGGTCCGGCGCCAGTTCGCGGATGCGATAGACCAGCTCGGCGCCCGGCAGGCTGTGCGAGAACGGCAGCGTGAAGTTGTGGAATTCCTCGGGCGTGCGGCTGTCGACCACCACGATGTCGTCGCCGCGGGCCACGCGCTCATGCAGTTCATCGACGTCGATCCACGGGGTGTGCTTCTCGTGTTCGATGACTTCGCCGAACGCCTTGCTGGGCACGTTGGTGCCCGAGAACAGTTCGCGCCCTTCTTGTTCCCAGGCGTCGGTGCCGCCGGCCAGCACCGAGATATCGGTCCAGCCCAGCCGCGTCAGCTTGGCGGCGGCCTGGTGCGCCAGCGTTTCGTCGTCGTCGACCAGCACGATGCGGGTGTCGCGGCGCGGCACCAGGCGGTCGGCCAGCACTTCCAGGCGCCACAACGGCGCGGGCACGGCGTACAGCAGGTGGCGGCGGGCGTAGCGGCCGGCCTCGCGCACGTCCAGCACCGCGATTTCGGCTTCGCCGCGCAGTTCGGCCTGCAGGCCCGCGGCCGACAGGCGTGCATGGTAGATGGCGGCCGGCGGCGAAAACGTGCGGTACGCACCGCCTGCGGTGCTTTCGAACACCACGCGGCCGTGCAGGCGATCCAGCGCCAGGCCATAGAAGTGCAGGTGCGCGCCGGGCGCGTCGTCGACCAGTTCGATGGTGTGCACGTCGTTCGGGCCCAGCACGATGGAATTTCCCGGGCCCACGTCAACGCGGCGCACGTGGGTCAGCACGTCGCGGCCCGGTTCGGTGCCGGCGCTGCGGGCATAGACCTCGTTGCGCTCGTTGCCGGATACGCCGGCAATGATGGCCCAGGTGGTGTGGTCGTGCGGCGGCTGGGCCTTGCCCGCTTCGCCCAGCGACAGGTACAGCGCATAGCCGCCGTCCACGTCTTCGGCCAGCCGGTAGATCGACGTGGGGCGGCCCGGCACCACGGCAAAGGCGTCGGCGGGAAACAGTTCGCGGCGGCGGCCCAGGGCTTCGAGCAACGTGGCCACGCGGGCCAATTGGTCGGGCGTGGCCTGGCGCGGGTCCGGCGCCACGGCCTTGACCTGGGCGATGAAGTCGCGCACGGCCTGGGCGCGCGCGCTGTCTTGGGAAGTCGAGGTGGCGGCAGCGGCCGCGTGCAAAGAAGTGCTCATGGGATGGCCCGGAATTCCTAGGTTGAAGAACCGGACCAGCCTACGTCCGCGCCCCGGCGCGGACAACGTAGAAATGCGTCTATGGATATGCGGCCGATGCACGGCCTTGCCGTTCAGTCCTCGCCCTTGAGCGCCTGGTCCACCACCGCGCGCGTCAGCGTCGGCACGAACATCTCGATGAAATGGAACGCGTAGCCGCGCAGCCAGGCGCCACGGCGGATCGCCAGCCGGGTCAGGTTGATCTCGAACAGGTGGCGCGCGTCGATGGCGCACAGGCGCGTATCGCGCTCGGCATCCCAGGCCACGGCGGCCACGATGCCCACGCCCAGTTCCAGTTCGACGTAGGTCTTGATCACGTCCGCATCCATCGCGGTCATGACGATGTCCGGGGTGATGCCGGCGCGCGCAAAGGCTTCGTCGATGTGCGCCCGCCCCGTGTAGCCGCGCCCATAGGTGATGATGGGGTAACGCGACAGCTGCGACAGGCTGATGCCGCCCTCGTGCGCGCTGAGCGGATGGCCCTTTGGCACGATGATGCTGTGGCTCCAGCGGTAGCACGGCAGGTTCAGCAGGCCCGGATAATCGGCCACCGCCTCGGTCGCCACGCCGATGTCGGCCTCGCCTTCCAGCAGCATTTCCGAGACCTGCTTGGGCGAGCCCTGGTGCAGGTGCAGCACCACCTCGGGGTAGCGCTGGCGAAATTCCTTGATGACCGGCGGCAAGGCGTAGCGGGCCTGCGAATGGGTCGCGGCAATCGACAGCACGCCCGTGCGGCTGTCGGCGTATTCGGCGCCCGCATGGCGGATGTTGTCGGCGCATTGCAGGATCTGCTCGACCAGCGGCAGGATCAGTTCGCCAGGCGGGGTCAGGCCGATCAGGCGTTTGCCCGAGCGCACGAAGATGTCCACGCCCACCTCTTCTTCCAGTTCGCGGATCTGGCGGCTGACGCCGGGCTGCGAGGTATGCAGGCTTTCCGACACGTCGGTCAGGTTGAAATCACGGCGCACCGTTTCGCGCACGGAACGCAATTGCTGGAAGTTCATGGATTCGCTGGGGCCTGAAGGTACCGGATTGAACCGGAAAACGCCTTGCCCGGCCCTAGCCGAGAAAGGCCAGTTGGTTGCCGGAGGGGTCTTTGACGTACATGACGCGCTGGCCGGCGTCAGGCAGCGAACAGACGGGGTGATAGCCCGCATTGCGCAGGCGCAGCAGGATGTCGTCGTAGGCGCGGGTCTTGATGGCCAGGTAGTCGGGCTTGACCTCGCGGCTGACCTCGGCCACCGGCGACAGCGACAGGGTCGCATCGCCCAGGGCGAACAGCAGCTGGCCGCCCGGGGCGGGCACTTCGTCCAGCCCGATGGCGCCGCGGTAGAACTCGCGTACCGCGTCCAGCCGCCGCGCCACAAAGGAAAGCTGTACCGAACCGATGGATGAAATAGTAGACATGCCCTGCCGCCGACCGTGGAACAAGGCAAATTCTAGTACCCGGGGGTACAACCGGACAAAGAGGTTGTAATTGCTTCTACATAATCAGAAACCCTTAAGACACGGAGTCATTTGCATATGCGTCAGGCGCTGCGGCGCAGGCTCTCGCGCACCACGCCAAAGGCCCGGTCCAGGTCGCCCACCAGGTCCAGCGGATGCTCCAGGCCGATGTGCAGGCGCACCACTTCGCCCGCCCCTTCCCAGAAGCTGTGCTCGGCCAGGCGCTCGGGCGCGGCTTGCAGCGCCAGGCTTTCATAGCCGCCCCACGAGGCGCCGATCGAAAAGTAGCGCAGCGCATCGATGAAGCGCGCCGCCGCGCCCGGCTGCCCTGCCGGAAACGCAAACGACACCAGGCCGCTTGCGCCGCTGAAATCGCGTTGCCACAATGCGTGGCCGGGGTCGCCCGGCAGCGCCGGGTAGAACACCCGCGCCACGTCGGCATGGCGCGACAGGTATTCGGCCACGCTCAGCGCGTTCTGGTGATGGCGTGCCAGGCGCACGTCCAGCGTGCGGATGCCGCGCAGCGTCAGGTAGGCATCGTCCGCGCCTACCGCCAGGCCCAGCGCGTCGTAGGTGGCGCCGATGCGCTGCGCCAGTTCGGCGCTGTCGACCGTGACCACGCCCATCATCACGTCCGAATGGCCCGCCAGGTACTTGGTGGCGGCCTGGATGGAGATGTTCGCGCCCAGCGCCAGCGGCTGGTAGTACAGGCCGCCGCTCCAGGTGTTGTCGGTGGCCACCAGCACGCCATGGCGGCGCGCGGTGGCGGCCAGGGCCGGCAGGTCCAGCACCTCGTACAGCAGCGAACTGGGCGATTCCAGGTACAGCAGGCGCGTGGTGGGACGAATCAGCGCTTCAAGATCGTCGCGGCCCGGCGAGAAGTACTGCACCTCGATGCCATAGCGCTGCAGCAGCGCCTTGTCGACCCGCCGCAGCGGCGAATAGACGCTGTCCGACACCAGCGCGTGTTCGCCCGGCGCCAGCGTCGCCAGCAGCACCAGCACGATGGCCGACAGGCCCGACGGCGCCAGGATGCTGCGATAGCCGCCTTCCAGCGACGCCACCGCGGCTTCCAGGGCCTGATGTGTATCCAGGCCATGGCGGCCATAGGTGGCGACACGCTCGCCGGCCGCGCGCTGGCCGTTCAACGCCGCATGCGTGGCGGTGTCGGCAAAACGCACGGTGCTGGTGCGCACCACCGGCACGTTCACCGGCCCGGCGCCGCCGCTCAGGTCGGGGCTGCCGGCGTGCACCAGGCGGGTCTGCACGTGGGCTTGGTCCAGGCCGCTCATGCGCGCTGCTCCTGGCCGGGCTTCATCTGGGTAGCGTTGTAGTTCACGATCTCGCCGGTGGCCAGGTCGATGCCGATGCGGCCCGACAGGGTTTCCAGCGGCTGGCCATACAGGTGAAAGTGCAGCGTCGGTTCGTCGCCGGTCACGTGGATGCTGTGGATGTCGTCCGGCAGGAACGACACCGGCTGGCCCGGCTGCACCACCACTTCACGCACCTGCTCCAACGTGGCGCGGCCGGCCTGCGAGCCATCGTCGCTGCGGCGATAGACGCGGTTCAGTTCCTGCCCCGACAGCGCCACGATGGCCGCCCAGGTGGTGTGGTTGTGCGGCAAGGTGGTCTTGCCGGGGTTGATCGAATTCAGGTAAAGCGCCGGTTCGCCCGCGCCGTCGTCCGGGTTCAGGCGATAGCGGGTGGACGCGCCCACGCCCTGCCCCGGCGCGGGCGGCGGGAAGTCGGTCGCGGGAAACAGCGCCCGCTGCTCGGCCAGCTGTTCCAGGCGTTCGGTCACGCGGGCCAGCAGGTCACGGGTCAGCGGCGCGGCGGCCAGCAGGCCGCGGATGTCGGCCAGGGCGTCCTGCACCTGGCGGCGGCGTTCTTGGGAAACGGAAGTCTCGGTGGTCATGGCGGTTCTCCGGAAGGTCGGAAAAAAGGTCACACTGCAAGACGCAGCGGATCAAAGGTCAGGTAGGCGTCGATCGGGTCGGGCTGCCCGCGCCGCGCGGGCGGCTCGGCCGACGTGCGTTGCAGGAACGCGCGGGTGCGTTCGCTGTCGGGATGGCTGAAGATGCGGGCCGGCGGGCCGTATTCCACGATGCGGCCGGCCTCGGTGAAGTACACGGTGTCGCTGACTTCCTGCGCAAAGCGCATTTCGTGCGTCACCAGCACGCAGGTCAGGCCGTCGTTGACCAGGTCGCGGATCACGGTCAGCACCTCGCCGACCATTTCCGGGTCCAGCGCCGAGGTCACCTCGTCGAACAGGATCAGCTCGGGGCGCAGCGCCAGCGCCCGGGCGATCGCCACGCGCTGCTGCTGGCCGCCCGACAGTTCGCCCGGATAGGCGTTTTCCTTGTGGTCCATGCGCACCTTGGCCAGCAGTTCACGCGCCAGCGCCTGCGCCTGGGCGCGCGGCTGGCCATTGACCTTGATGGGCGAGATCACCAGGTTTTCCAGCACGCTCAGGTGCGGGAACAGGTTGTATTGCTGAAACACGAAGCCGACCCGCTTGCGCAGCGCGATCAGTTCGCTTTCGGATTTCAGGGCGTCGACCCGCACGCCGCCCACCTCGATTTCACCGCGTTGCGGGCGCAGCAGGCCGGTGATGCAGCGCAGGATGGTGGACTTGCCCGAGCCCGACGGGCCGATGATGGAAACGGCGTTGCCGGCCCGCACCTCGACGTCGATGCCCTTCAGGACCTCGGTCTGGCCAAAGGCCAGGTGCACGTCCCGCAGGCGGACCAGCGGGGTGTCGGCGGCGGCGCGCGCGCCGGTGTCAGTGGTGCGCATAGCGTCGCTCCAGGTAGCGCGTCCAGCGCGAGATGGGATAGCAATAGGCGAAAAACAGCGCCAGTAGCGTGAAATAGACCAGCACGGTGAAATCGCTGCGCGCCACCGTGTTGCTGGCCACCGTGGCCGTGTCGACCAGGTCGTGCACCCCCACCAGCGAGGCCAGCGAGGTGCTCATGGTGATGCTGGCGTACAGGTTCATCCACGACGGCAGCATGCGCCGCACGCACTGGGGCAGCACGATCATGCGCAGCACCTGGGTGCGGCGAAACGCCAGCGACTGCGCCGCCTCCCATTGCGCCTCGGGAATCGACTGGATCGCGCCGCGAAAGATCTCGGCCACATTGGCGCTGGCCGGCAGGCCCAGCCCGATCACCACCTTGATCCAATCGGGAAACGGCAGGTTCCAGCGCCCCAGGTTCAGCTCGAACGGAAACACGTAGGTCGTGAAATACACCAGCACCAGGATCGGCGCGTTGCGAAACGCCAGCACATAGACGCGCGTCAGGCGCCGCAGCAGCACCGACGGCGACAAGGACAGCGCGCCGATCACCAGGCCCAGCGCGGTACCCAGCGCCATCGCCAGCACGCTGATCTGCACGTTCATGCCCAGCCCGCGCAGCAGCGCCGGCGACCATTGCCACAAAAAGCGCACCGCCGCGGGCGTGGTGTCCGTCAGCGCCCATCCGGCGCCCAGCGCAAGCAGCGCCAGGAGCAGCACGAACCACGGATCGCGCAGCAGCGCGCCCGGCCCGAAACCGCCCGCGCGGCGGGACGCCTGCGCATTCAATGCCAGATCATTGGCCATAACCAGGCATCCTCAAACGGGTTTCCAGCCAGCGTCCGCCCACGCTCACCAGCCAGGTCAAGAGGCCGAAATACAGCAGGATCAAGAGCAGCAGTTCCAGCACGTTGTCGCGGTGCGACCAGATCATGATCGACTCATACGTCACGTCGCCCACCGCGATGGCCGAAGCAATCGCAGTCATCTTCACCAGGTCGACCAGGTTGTTGACCAGCGCCGGCAAGGCAAAGCGCAGCGCCAGCGGCAACTGCACCTGCGCCAGGATCTGGCGCCGCGAGAACGCCAGCGACCGCGCGGCCTCCAGCGTCACGGACGGCACGGCCTCGATCCCCGCGCGCAGCGCCTCGGCGTGGAATACGCCTTTGTGCAGCGCCACCACGATCACCACCCACATGAACGGGGTGATCGGACTGCCGCCGCCCAGCTTCTGCGTGATCAGCATGTTCAGCACCAGGAAGGCGCAGTACAGCTGCACCAGCGTGGGCGTGTTGCGGGTCAGTTCCACAAACGCCTGCAAGGGCCGCGCGAGCCAGCCCCGGCCACTGGTCAGCCCGGCAGCGATCAGCACGCCGAACGCGAGGCTGACGGGAATGGTCCAGAGGCACAGCTGCACCGTCACCAGCAGGCCATGGCCGAACGCGGCCAGTTCGCCGGGGTCCAGCACGAAGCTGTAGTTCAGGCCCAGGGGCTTGAAGAAATGCACCCAGGCCTGCAGTACCTGTTCGATCATGCAGCGGCCTCCAGCGCCTTGGCCGGCCGCAGCGCCGCGACCGCGCGGCCGATGCGCACCACCGCTTCCTGCAACTTGGCATCCGACGCCGCGAACGACAGCCGCAGATACGGCGACAGGCCATAGGCCGCGCCGCGCACCACCGCCACGCCTTCGGCGTCGAGCAGCCAGTCGACCACATCGCCGTCATCAGCGATGACGTGGCCATCCGGCCGCGCCAGGCCGATCAGCCCGGCTACGCCGATCCACGCAAAGAACGAGCCTTGCGGCACGGCCACGCGCAGCCCCGGCACGGCGCCCAGGCCATCCACCACCACGCGGGCGCGGCGCGCATAGGCCTGCCGCGCCGTCTCGACGAAATCGTCCGCCACGCCCTGCAAGGCCGCCAGCGCCGCGGCCTGGCCCAGCGAACTGGGGCCGGACGACACCTGCGATTGCACCGCTTCCAGCACGCCGATCAACGCCGCCGGCCCCACGCCCCAGCCGATGCGCCAGCCGGTCATGGCGTAGGCCTTGGACACGCCATTGACCGCCAGCGTGCGGCCGGCCAGGTCGGGCGCCGCGCGCAACAGATGCGTCGGCGGCTCGCCAAACCAGATTTCCTCGTACATCTCGTCCCACAGCACCAGCACCGACGGATGCTCGCGCAGCACGGCGGCCAGCGCCGCCAGCTCGTCGTGGCTATAGACGGCGCCCGACGGATTGCCGGGCGAATTCAGGATCAGCCACTTGGTGCGCGGCGTCAGCGCCTGGCGCAGGCCGTCGGGGGTGAGCTTGAATCCATCGGCCTGGGCGGTGGGCGCCAGCACCGGCGTGCCGCCGTTGACCCGCACCGAATCCAGGAAGGTCGGCCAGTACGGCGTGGGCACGACCACTTCGTCGCCTTCGTCCAGCGTGGCAGCCAGGGCCAGATAGATCACCTGCTTGCCGCCGTTGGAGATGATGACGTTGCCGGCCTGCACGTCCACGCCGTGACGCTGGCGGTAGTCGTCGGCCACCGCGCGGCGCAGCGCCGCGGTGCCGGCGGTGGGCGTGTATTTGGTCTGGCCCTGGGCCAGCGCCGCCGCGGCGGCGTCCTTGATGGCCTGGGGCGTATCGAAATCAGGCTCGCCCGAGGTCAGCACGACAATCGAGCGGCCCTCGGCCGCCAGCCGCGCGGCGCGTGCGCCGGCAGCGGCGATGGGCGACAGTTCCACGCCGCGGAGACGGCGCGAGAACACGCCGGGAAACAGGGGTTCAGTCATGACAGGACCTTTCCGGGATTCATCAGGTTCAGGGGATCGAGCGCCTGCTTGACGCGGCGCATCAGCGCCAGTTCCAGCGGGCTCTTGAAATGGGGCAAGGCGTCGCGCTTGACCTGGCCGATGCCGTGTTCGGCGCTGATCGAGCCGCCTTGCGCATGGGCCTGGGCGTGCACCAGATCGTGGATGCGGGCTTCCTGCTCGAACAGGCGCGATACCGGGCCGGCCGGGTCGTGCGAGACGTTGTAGTGCAGGTTGCCGTCGCCCAGATGGCCGAACGCCATCGGCCGCAGGCCCGGGTCCAGTGCGTGCAGCGCCTGCGCTGCGCCTTGCAGAAACGCCGGCACCCGCGACACGGGCACCGAGATGTCGTGCTTGACGTTGCCGCCGTCGCGCGCCTGCGCCAGGCCGATGGCCTCGTCACGCAGCCGCCAGAACGCGGCGGCCTGCTGCAGGCTGTGCGCAATCGCCGCGTCTTCCAGCACGCCTTCGTGCAGCGCGGCTTCGGCCAGGCGCTGCAAGGCGTCGGCGACGCCGGCCTCGTTGGCCGACACTTCCAGCAGCGCATACCAGGGCTGCGCCAACGCCGGCAGCGGCTGCGGCTGCTCGGGCACGTGGCGTGCCACCAGGTCCAGCACGGGGCGGCCGATCAGCTCGAACGCCGTCAGTTGCGCGCCCAGCCGTCGCCGCGCCAGCGCCAGGAACGCCAGCGCCGCTTCGATCGACGGCAGGCCCGCCAGCGCGCTGCCCTGCTCGGCCGGCTTGGGAAACAGCTTCAATGTGGCCGCAGTGATCACGCCCAGCGTGCCTTCGCTGCCGATGTACAGGTCGCGCAGCGAATAGCCGGTGTTGTCCTTGCGCAGTCCGCGCAGTCCATTCCAGATCTCGCCTTCGGCCGTCACCACTTCCAGCCCCAGCGTCAGTTCGCGCGCATTGCCGTAGCGCAGCACCTGCGTGCCGCCGGCATTGGTCGACAGATTGCCGCCGATGGTGCAACTGCCCTCGGACCCCAGGCTCAGCGGAAACAGCCGGCCGGCCTGGCTGGCGGCCTCCTGCACCTGCGCCAGCACACAGCCGGCCTGCACCGTGATGGTGTCGTTGTCCGTGTCGATGGCCAGCACCCGATTCAGCCGGCCCAGCGACAGCACCACGGCCCGGCCGCTGGCATCCGGCGTGGCGCCGCCCATCAGGCCGGTATTGCCGCCCTGCGGCACCACCGGCACACCGGCCGCGCGGCACAGCCGCAGCACGGCGGCGACGTCGTCCGCATTCGCCGGCCGCGCCACCGCCAGCGCCCGGCCGTGCAGCACACGCCGATGGTCGGTCAGGAACGGCGCGGCGTCCGGCCCGGTCGCCACCCAGTCCTGCCCCAGCCGCGCGCGCAGCGCGGCCAGCAATGCGGCGTCGGCCGTCATGGCTTGGCCTGCGCCTCGGGCGGCGCGCTGTCGAACTTGCCGGCCTGGGCGGCGGCCTGGGCCTGTTTCAGGTAGTCGGCGGGCACGCCGAATTTCTCCGCCTCTCGCACCAGCAAGCCGGACTTGTGCCAGTCGCGGATCACGCCGTCGACGAAAGCGCGCGTATCGGCTTCGTTGCGGCGTGTCCAGATCACCGTCGGCGACGGAATCAGCTGGTCGGACGTGGCCAGCTCGAAGCCGTCCCATTCCTTGCCGTTGGGGCCGTGCAGCGTCTCGTACAGCGCCGGCTGGATGTGCACCGACGCATCGCAGCTGCCGCCCTTGAGGGCCAGGAGCGATTCCGGAATGTTGCGCAGGCCCTTCACGACCGCGCCATAGGTCTCCTGCAGCGGCTTGGCGAAATTGCTGCCTTGCGACACGCAGGCCACCTTGCCCTTCAGGTCTTCCCAGCGCTTGATGCCGCTGCGCTTGGACACCATCGCCGCGCCGCCCACCAGGTTGTAGGGCGTGGGCGCGTAGCTCAGGATCTCGCTGCGTTCCTGGGTCCACTGGATGTTGGCAATCAGCAGGTCCACCTTGCCCGCTTGCAGGAACTGCACCCGGGTCGCCGCGGTCACGGGCACCGTTTCCAGCGCCACGCCCAGGCGCTGGGCGATATCGCGGCCCAATTCGGTCTGAAAGCCCCCGACTTTGCCGGAGGCCGGGTCCAGTACGCCGAACGGCGGGCTGGCGCCGTCCACGCCCACCACCAGCTTGCCGCGCTGCTTGACGCGGTCCAGCGTCGCGTCGGCATGCGCCGCCGTCGTCGCCAGGGCCGCCAGCGCCAAGGCGGCGGCCCACTTCATTGCTTGCTTGGTCATCGTCTTATCCAACACGTGCTTGCCATTCACCGGGCTCAGCTGCCCTGCTTGTACTTGTCATGCAGCTCTTGCAGCAGCGGCTGCGCCGGCTCGATATCCAGGCGCTTCTCGGTGGCGATCAGCCAGCCCGTGCGGTGCCAGCCCTGGATCACCTTGTCGACCGCGGCGATGGTGTCGGCCTCGCCCTTGCGGGTCCAGACCACCGAGTTTGCCGGCAAGACCTCGCTGCCGATGGGCGCGTGGTAGGCCGCCCATTCGGGGTTGCTGCGCAACAAGGGGTGGATCAGCGTCGAATCGTGCACCGCCGCCACGCACTGGCCGCCGCGCAGCGCCAGCAGCGAGTCCGACGAGCTCTTGTAGCCCTTGACCACCGCGCCGTAGTCGGCCTGCAAGGGACGCGCGAAGCTGCTGCCCTGCGACACGCAGACGGGCTTGCCGCGCAGGTCTTCCCACTTGGTGATGCCGCTGTCGCGACGGGTCGCGGCCGCGCCGCCCACCCGGAAAAACGGCGTGGGCGCGTAGCCCAGGATCTCGGCGCGTTCGGGGTTCAGTTCCATCGACGCGATCAGCAGGTCGACCTTGCCCGAGATCAGGAACTGCGTGCGGGTGGCGGTTTGCACCTGCACCAGCTCGGCCTTCACGCCCAGGCCCTTGGCCAGTTCGCGCGCCAGGTCCGGGTTCCAGCCCACCAGTTCCTGCGTCTTCGGGTCGATCGAGCCGAACACGCCGCCGTTGGCCAGCACGCCGATGGTGACGGTGCCGCGTTCCTTGATCTTGTCCAGCGTGGCATCCGCGTGGGCGGCGGTGGCGCCGGCCGCCAGGGCCAGGGCGACGGCGGTGCGCAGGAACAGGCCGGGGGTATTGCGAGTTTTCATGTTGTCGTGCCGTATGCATTGAACGGAGTTCTATGCTGCGTGGCCGCGGCGCTCAACACAAAGAAGACTTTCAGATATGGATATGAAACCGCTGGCGCGCCCGGGGCGTGCCCCGGAGCGTGCTGCCGAACTTCGCGCCCGCCCCTCGCTCAGTCGAGCTTGACGTCGGCCGTCGCGATCACGCGGCGGTAGGTCGCGATATCGTCGCGCACCGTCTGGTCGACCGCCTCGGGCGTGCTCGCCGCAATCGAAAACCCCAGGTTTTCAAGCAAGGCAGCCGTCTGCGGCTCGCGCAGCACCGCCACCACGTCGCGATGAATGCGATCCACCAGCGGCTTGGGCGTGGAGGCCGGCACCACGAAACCCTGCCAGCTTTCCACCGCGTAATCCGCCAGGCCCGATTCCTGGATGGTCGGCACCTCCGGCAGCGCCTTGGACCGGTATGGCGTGGTGACCGCCAGCGCCACCAGCTTGCCCGACCGCACGTTCTCGGTGGCGGCGGCCAGCGTGATCAGCATCGCATCCACGTGCCCGCCCAGCACGTCCAGCATGGCCGGGCCGCCCCCCGGATAGGGAATCTGGTTGGTCCTGGCGCCGATGCGCTCGTTCAGCAGTTCCACCGCCAGGTGTTGCAGGCTGCCGTTGCCACCGGGCAACGCCAGCGAAATCTCGCCGGGCCGCTGGCGCACCAGCGCCACGAATTCCTGGAAGGTCGTCACGCCCAGCCCAGGCCGAACAACCAGCAGTTGCGGGTTGATGACGGCCTTGGTCACGCCTTGCAGATCACGCACGGGGTCGTAGTGCTGCTTGCCGGGCTGCAGCGCATTCAGCGACAGGGCGTCGCCGCCCAGCAGCAGCGTGTAGCCGTCGCCGCGTGCGTGGGCCACGGCCGCATTGCCGATCGCGCTGCTGGCGCCCGGCTGGTTCTCGACCACCACGCTTTGGCCCCACTTCTCGCTGAGCTTCTGCGCCACGGTGCGCGCCAGCTTGTCGGCGCTGCCGCCCGCGGCAATCGGCACGATCAGCTTGACCGGCCGAGTTGGATAACGGTTGGCGTCGTCCCCGACCGCGGGCGCCGCGCCCGTCATGTTGCTCAATAGCCCCGCGCCCACGACCACGCCTGCCGCCAGGCCCAGCGCGGCCTTGAGAACGGATCTACGTTGACTGCCCATCGAAAGACTCCTGGATTCCTTGGTGAAAACCAGGATAGGGGCGCGCCAGGCGGCCACCAAATACCGATAGGCAATGTGGAAATGCCGCGCCGTCGCCGCGGGTGCGGTGTTTGCGGCGGGTGCGGCGCGCGGTGGGTGCCCTACGCCAGAAACGCCAGCATGCGCCGCGCCAGCTCGCGCGGCTGCTCTTCGGGCAGATAGTGGCCGCAGTCCGCCAGCACCCCGCCTTGCAGGTTGCGCGCCAGCGGCTGCAAGGCCTGGTACAGGTCGGGCGCGCTGCCCTGGTCGCCGCCCAGCGCCAGCACCGGCAGCGTCAGCGGCGTCTCGCGCAGCGCCCGGTTCTGGATGGCGTCCTGGTGCGCCGCGCGGTAATAGCCCAGCATGCCGCGCAGGCCGCCCAGCGTCTGGTACACGCGTTCGTATTCGTCGATGTCCTCGCGGCTGAACACGCCCGGCTTGTTCGCCGTCTTGCGGCTGAAGAACCATTCAATCAGCACCCGCTCGCGCCCGGCCAGAAGCGCTTCGGGCAGGTCGGGCACCGTGTTGAACAGAAAATGCCAGCTCTTCCAGTTGTCCGGCCCCAGCTCGATGGCCGGCTTGAGCGTCACGCCCGGAATGTTCGCGTCCAGCAACACCAGGCGTTCGACCTCGTGCGCATGGCGCGCCGCGTACGGGTAGGCGATCCAGGCGCCGATGTCGTGGCCGGCCAGCGCATAGCGCGTCAAGCCCAGCGTATGGAACAAGGCCCGCAGGCGCTCGCCCGCCGTGTGGGTGTCGTAGCCGTCCAGCGGCTTGTCCGAATCGCCCTGGCCTGGCAGGTCCACCGCGTACAGACGGAAATGCGGCGCCAGCAGCGGCATCACGCGGCGCCAGGCGTACCAGCTCTGCGGAAAGCCCGCCAGCAGGATCAGTGCCGGCCCCGCCCCGCCTTCCACCACGTGGTAGCCCAGGCCGTCCACCCGCACGCGGCGATGCCGAAACGGCACGCCGTCCAGCGCGAACACATCGGCGTCATTGAACGCATCCATCTCTGTCACCTCGCTCAATGCAGCGCGCCGCCGCCGGCCTTGATGTCGGCCGTTACCGCCAGCGTCGTCGCCGCCATGATCTTGACCGCTTCGATCAGCGTGTCCAGCGCCAGGCTGGGCTGGCCGGGATGGTGTGCCGCCATTTCCGGCAAGTAAGGCACGTGCACGAAGCCGCCGCGCAGCGCCGGTTGCTCGGTGGCGATGTAGTGCGCCAGGCCGTAGAAAATCGTGTTGCAGTTATAGGTGCCTGCCGTCGACGACACCGACGCCGGCACGCCCGCGGCCCGCAGGTCGCGCACGATGGCCTTGATGGGCAGGGTCGAGAAATACGCCGCCGGGCCGCCTTCGACGACCGGCTCGTCGATCGGCTGGCGCCCTTCGTTGTCGGGAATGCGCGCGTCCACCACATTGATCGCCACGCGTTCGATCGACACGTCGCTGCGGCCGCCGGCCTGGCCCAGGCAGATGACCACGTCCGGCCGGGTCTCGGCAATGGCCTGGCGCAGCACGCCCACCACCTTGCCGATCACGCACGGCAGCTGCCGCGCCACCAGCGTGGCGCCGGCCACCTGCACGCCCTCCAGCCGCCGCACGGCCTCCCACGAGGGGTTCAGCGTTTCGCCGTCAAAGGGTTCGATTCCGGTAATCAATACAGTGGGCATTGCCGCATCCTTGCGTCTGAGTTCTGACGGCCATCGTAGGCGCGCGGCATCGAATTGTTGAAATCGATAATTGATATTCGTACTATTGATTGCATGAATCTATCTGCCGTCGACCTGAACCTGCTGGTCGCCTTCGAAGCCCTCTACGACACCCGCAACGTTACCCAGGCCGGCCAGCGCATCAACCGTGCGCAGCCGTCGGTCAGCAGCGCGCTGGGGCGCCTGCGTCTGCTGTTCCAGGACGAACTGTTCCTGCGCACCGCCGACGGCATGCAGCCCACGCCCAAGGCCACGGCGCTGATGCCCGCGGTGACGGCCGCGCTGGATCACATCCGCGCCGCCCTGGCGCAGGGCGCGGGCTTCGAGCCGCGCACGGCATCCGGGCGGCGCTTCACCCTGGCCGCCAGCGACTACGCCGACGTCGTCATCGTGCCCCACATCGTCGCCGCCCTGCGGCACGAAGCGCCGGGCATCGACCTGCGCGTGGCGCGGCTGGACCGCGCCGCCCTCTACGAACAGCTGGACAACGGCACGGTGGATCTCGCCATCGGCGGCCATCTGGCGCCGCCCAAGCGCATGCTGCAGGAAACGCTCTACACGGAAGATTTCGTCTGCATCGCCGACAAGCGCCACCCCGCCTTGCGCAGCCGCAAGCTGGACCTGGCGCGTTACCTGGCCCTGCCCCACGCGCTCTTCACGCCCAGCGACGACGGCTCGGCCCGCGGCGTGGTCGACGCGGGCCTGGCCCGGCTGGGTCACCGCCGCCGGGTGGCCTGCACCTTTGCCCACATCGTCGCCCTGCCCCACGCCGTGCAGGGCACCGACCTCATCGCCACGCTGGCGCGGCGCGCCGCACAGCGGCTGGCGGGCGACGGCCTGACCCTGCGGCCCTTGCCACCCGAGGTGGACCCGGGCCCGTTCAACATCGACATGGTGTGCAGCCGGCGCGCGCCGGGGGATGCGGCGCTGGGGTGGTTGCAGGGGGTGGTTCGGCAGGCGGCCGCACGGCTGAATGAATAAAAGCCGGACCCAGTTTCCTGGATCCGGCTTCCTCTGTCCGGCTTGGCTTGCGAGGTCAGCGCCTCAATTGGGCTTTTCCTCGAAGCCCGCATACCCGTCGATGTATGCCCGGCCCGAGCAACGCACCATGGCCACGCAGTTCGGCGCGCCGGTCTTGCTGCTGCAAACGTCGCGGGCCGCATCGCGCGCCGCCTTGGGATCCGGGTTCTGCGCCGTGAAGCCGGTGCCGCGGCCCTTGCTGCCCTTGGCCCAGGCCAGGCCCACGCAGGTATCGGTGTAGGTCAGCACCTTGGTGCAGCCCTCGCAGTCTTCCCACTCCAGCAGCTTGCTGATGGCGTCCTTTTCGTTGGGATAGCCATCGGCATACGACAGGCCGCCGCTGTTCGATTCGGCAATGGCGCCCCAGTACTCGCGGTCGTTCAGCTTGGCCGACAGCGCTTCGAGCTGGGCGGGCGTGGCGGTCTTGGGGGCTTGCAGGTCTTGTGCGCTGTAGCCCGGGCCCACGCACAGCGGCATCGTGGCCAGGCGGCACTTGCCGTCCGGGCTGCCGGCCGTGCAGCGACGCATCGCCTTCTTGGCAGCCAGTTCGGGCGACACGCTGTTGCCGGGAAACAGGTCGTTCGACGTGAGGTTGCGCGCATACACCATGCAGCTGTCCGAGAACCAGCTCAGCGATTTGCAATCCTTGCCGCCGGCACGGCGGCATTCGGCCACCCCGGCCGCTTCCGCTTCCTTGCCCGTGTCTTCGGGCAGCGCCCAATAGATCTTGGCGTGCTTGCCGTCCGTGGCGATGCCGCCATACAGCGTGTCTGCATGCGCAGCCGGGGCAAATACCCCCGCCATCAACGCAAACGCGGCAATGGCCGAGCGAATCATCGGAACAAATCGGGCAAGCATCATCGTCGTTATCCGGATCGAGTGGATTTGGCGGCCATGATCTTAACAAGCGAGTTACGCCTTCCGTCCCCCTTGCAAACCGCCCCCAGGCATATTGAGTAACAAATTTCACAGCAATCTGAAAGAAGCTGACCCCGATTTCCGGTAAAAATGGCGGACTTTTCTTAAGCAGGCAGTCAGCCTGCGGCCATCCTCCCGGCTTGACAGGGCTGACGGCCGCACCCCCGCTTGTCACGAAGAGAAACAAACACGTTGCGCGCCCTGGCTCCGGCCAACCGCCGCGCCCGTCCGACCGCAACGGAGCATCGCCCGCACACCATGACGTCGCCCTTGAATGCCTTTCCCCGCCGGCCGTTCCGGCTTGCCGCAGGCCTGATCGCCGCCGCCAGCCTGGCCGGCTGCGCCCCGATGCCCACCGGGGGCAGTTCGTCCCTGCCGTCGCTGGGCAAGGTCTTCAGCGAAGGCCTGTCGTTCTCGCCCAGCGTCAACGTGGCTCGCAACATGGAAGGCCGTTCGATCAACGACGCCATCGCCGCCCTGGGCGAACCGTCCAAGAAGCGCGCCGTCGGCAACACGATGGAATTGGAATGGTCCGACTACCAGACCGCGCCCTACCAGGAATGGGTGGTCACCGGCACCAGCCAGCAGGTGGTGGGCATGATTCCCGCCAGCAACACCACGGCCGCCACGCCGGTTTTCCAGCAAAGCAGCACCGGCTACATGCAGAACCGCTCGCGCGTCTATGAATGCAAGGTGCTGATGCGCATGAAAGACAGCGTCATTGTCGGTTCCACCGTCGATGGCAATGTCTGCCCGGAATTCATTGCGGCGCTGCGTAAATGGGCCGGCGAAAACGAAGCGCGCAATTATGTCGTGAAATAAGCGCGCGGGCGTGCCCGGCAATAACCGCGGAACCGGCGTAATCCATGCGCTTGCATCCGCGGCATTCAGTTTCTGGAAAGCACGCATTTTGTCGACATTATTTCCCCGCCAAAGATAATCGCGGCAGTGGTAAATAATCAATCGCGCGGGCCCATTAATTTTCCGCCGCGCCTGCCGTTAGTCATTCTGAATATCCCCGGCACGATCACTGGGCAGCTGTTGCCCGCCTGGATTACCGCAGACATGACTACGATCTCCTCTTCACTGCCCCCGCTCGTCATCGCGCCGCCAGCGCCGGCGAGCGGCGTGTCCCGCGTTACCAACGTCAACCGCAGCCCCGAGCCGCCCGCGTCCACTTCGGTCACCCTGGGACAGCAATCGACCGGCGTGCTGACCTATTCGCCCAGCACGCTTTCCGCCAACCCGGTGCAGGAACCCGACGCCCTGTCGTCGCTGATGTCGGACAACGTCCGCTCGTCGTCCCTGACCGGTCAGTTCAAGGGCCTGGCCGCCGCGCTGCTGTCGCGCTTCCAGACCGATGGCGGCAACTACTCGCAATCGGTCCCCGCGACTCGCTCGGCCGCGGCCGTGGACGGCGTGGATGGGCCCCAGGCCCAAGCCCAGGCGGATAACTCGGTGGCCCTGCGCATCACCACCGCCAGCGGCGCCAAGGTCAACATCACGCTCGACAGCAATGCAAAGGGCCTGGCCGTGCAGATCGACGTGGGCGACGCCAAGCTCACCGAGGCCGAGCGCAATGCCATCGCCGGCTTGTCCAAATCGTTCCAGGACGCCGTTGACGGCCTGGCGTCGGTGCCGCCCAAGCTGGCTCTCGGCGCGTTGTCCAAGATCGACACCAACGTCCTGTCGTCGGTGTCGCTGGAAGCCACCGTCGGCGCCGAAGGCCCGGACCAGGTCAGCTTCAAGTTTCAGGCCGACGCAGGCCAGCGCGCGCTGACCGTCAAGACCCTGGCCGGTTCCGCCCAGATCAACGTGGATGTCAGCAAGCCCGCCCAGTTCGGCAGCGCCCAGCAGCAATCCGCGGCCATCGACAGCTACCTCACCAAATTCGACAGCGCCCAGAAGCGCGGCGAAGGCGATGCCGCCTTGATGTCGTACTTCAAGCAAGGCTTCTCGGACCTGCACCGCAGCTATGGCGCCTGGTCGCCCCAGGGCGCCACCAACCGCCTGGGCCCACCGGCTGAAGTCCACCGCACCATGCTGTCCGGCCTGGCCGACTTCTCCGCCTCGGTCAACCAGGCACCCGTCGCGTCCAACCCGGCTCAGCCGCGCGAACTGGACACGTTCTCGTACCAGACCTCGCAGAACACCCGCAGCAGCGGCCGCCCGCAGTTCGACCTGGCCATCACGCAACAGCAGCAGTCGTCGCTGAGCGCCAGCTTCCATCGCGCGCTGTCGCTGGACCAGAAGCTGAACCTGACCACGGACCCGGATTCGCAGAACTACGCTTTCTACCAGATCCGCGACAACTACGAGAACAAGACCGACATCGGCTACGAAGACGGCAAACTGGCCAAGGCCTCGTTCACCGAGACCAGCACGCTGTCCACCACGGTCTCCAAGTTCGTCAAGGGCAAGCTGGTCGACCAAAGCGCGATTCCGTCCACCCAGACCCGTTCGCGCGACCTGATGGAGCTGCTGCGCGCTGCGGACCTGGATGCTCCGCTCAAGGACACCACGACCCCGCGCGACCAGGTCGAGGCCGCCTTGATCCGCAAGCAGGAAGACCTGGCCCAGGCCGTGGCCCGCGCCCGCGGTTAATCCCCGCTTCCCGCGCAACGGCAAAGGCGCCCCTCGGGGCGCCTTTGTCTTGTCCGCTTTTATCCGCGCACGGCTACGCGCCTTCGGGCAGCTTCGCAATCACCTTGATCTCGAAGTCAAAGCCGTAGAGCCACGTCACGCCCACCGCTGTCAGCGTCGGGTGCGGCGCCTGGCCCCAGTAGTCCGGCACGACTTGCCAGATGGTCTCGAACCTGGACGCCGGGTCCACCATGAACACGGTCACGTCGACCACGTCTTCAAACGTGGCGCCCGCCGCCTTCAAGATGGCGTTCAGGTTGTCGAACGCGAGCCGCACCTGGGCCTGCAGGTCCGGCTCGGGCGAGCCGTCTTCGCGGCTGCCCACCTGGCCCGACACGAACAGAAAACCGTTGGACCGGATGGCCGGCGAGTACCGGTTGCGGTCATACAGCGCCTGGCGCCCTGCCGGAAAAACCACATCACGTGTTGCCATTCAATTGCTCCCAAGGGCATCCGCCCGCATTGATCATGCAGGCACTTTACGGACCCCTTGCCGCGCGATAAACGCGCAACCCTGCCCATCACTGTTTGTAAAATGCAAACAATCCCCCTCAGCCCCCGGAGTGGCAATGGACCGTTTCGATGCCATGCAGGCATTTGCCCGCGTCGTGGAAACCGGCAGCTTCACCAAAGCGGCCGACACCCTGCACATGAGCAAGACCAGCGTCACGCAGCTGGTGCAGCAGCTGGAAGCGCGCTTGCGCGTGCGCCTGTTGAACCGCACGACCCGCAAGGTCAATGTCACCGCTGACGGCGCGGTGTACTACGAACGCGTGCTGCGCCTCCTGGCCGACATGGACGACGCCGAGACCAGCCTATCCAGCGCGGCCGCGGTGCCGCGGGGCCGGCTGCGGGTCGACGTGCCCAGCCCGCTCGCCCGCATGATTCTGGCGCCCGCCCTGCCCGCCTTCCATGCCCGCTACCCCGACATCCAGCTGGACATGGGCGTCAGCGACCGAATGGTGGACATCATCGGCGAGAACGTCGATTGCGTCGTGCGCGGCGGCGAGCTCACTGACCAGTCGCTGATCGCGCGCCGCGTCGGCGACCTGCAACTGCGCGTGTACGCGGCGCCCAGCTATTTGCAGCACGCCGGCAAGCCGGTGCATCCGGCCGACCTGGAAGATTCCCATCACCGCATCGTCGGCTTTCTGTGGTCGCGCACCGGCAAACCCCTGCCCTACGCCATGCGCCGCGGCGACGAAAGCGTGCACGCCCAGGGCCGCTACATCGTGGCCATGGACGACGGCAATGCCTACCTGGCAGCCGGGCTGGCCGGCATGGGCATATTGTGGTTGCCCGACTACATGGCCCTGGAACACTCGGCCCGAGGCGAATTGGTGCCCGTGTTCGAAGACTGGAAGCTGGACCCCATGCCCCTGTACATCGCCTATCCGCCCAACCGGCATGTCAGTGCCAAGCTGCGGGTGTTCATCGAGTGGGTCGCGGAATTGATGGCGGAACATGCGCCGCTGATGCGGCCCGGCGCCTAACCGAACCACGGTACGGTGTCGATGCGGGCGGTGACATCACCTGCCCCCGCCGGCTGGATGACCAGTTCCGCAGCCGGGTCCTGGTCATCTTCGTACGACACCGCAAACTGCCGCAACGTGACCCGATACACCCCAGGCCCCACGGGTAGTTGCAGCTGTTCGTCGCGGGTGGGCAGTTCATCGTCGAACTGCGCCGCCATGGTCAGCTGCGAGTAGTCGGTCAGCCAGAGCCCGCCTTCGCCCACGCGCACCAGGCCGGACACCGTGCGCCAGGCTGCCCCCGGCGACGCCGCATCCGCGATGCGCAAAGACGCATCGGCCAGATCCGGCCCGGGAAACGCCGCAAACAGCGTCTGCGCATTCATCTGCCGCACAAAGCGTTCGAGCACCTGGGCAAGCGTCCAGTCTTCGTGCACATACCCCTGATAGGTATCGGGGCAGACCAGCGCAACGAAGCCGTCTTCATCGACATGGGCGTGCAATTCGAACGGGGTAAGGCTCATGGCGGGGTTTCCTGTGCGTGGGGCCGTACAGCAATGGCGACAAACGAGTATCCGCCAAACGCCGGCAACGGGACAAGCTCGTATCGACCGCAGTTTCTTCAATCACTTGCGCCCGCCCGGCACCGACGACGCGGCATCTTCACCGCCGATCGGGCGCCGATGGCGGCCGCATCCGCAGGAACGTCAGCGGAATTTGAAACATCGACAAACGTTGTGTTTATCAATCCTGCGATGCCCGCGCCTGAATTTGGTTAGCATTCACCCGCAAAAACGCAAAAGAAATACCCCTCGGCGCCATGCATTCAAACCGACGGCCGAATGAATCCGCCCCCCTTCACCAAGGCCCCCCATGACCCACATCGACCGCCTGCGCCTGCCCGACGATGACCCCACGTTCGGCGGCAACCGCATTTTCGACCTGTTCCAGTATTCGCCTGCCGTCACGGCCAACGGCATGGTGTTCATTGCCGGACAGATCGGCCTGCGCGCCGACGGCACGATTCCCGAATCGGCCGCGGAACAGGCCGACCTGGCGTTCCAGCGCATTCAGGCCATTCTGGCGCACCTGGGCCTGGACTTCACCGATGTCGTCGAGCTGGTGACCTATCACGTGGACGTGGGCGCGCAGCTGGCCGACTTTCGCGCCGTGAAGGAAAAATATATCCGTTCGGATTTTCCGGCCTGGACGATCCTGGGCGTCGCGGCCCTGGCCCGGCCCGAACTGGTGATCGAAATCAAGGCGATTGCCGCCACCCGACCTGCCGAACCCCGCCAAAAGGACTGAATCCCATGCCGTTGACTTCCCTGCTTGCCCGCGCCTGCCTGCTCGCCGTGTTCGCCCACGCGGCGGCGTCAGCCCATCCGACGGGTCAACCGGAACAGGAGTCCGCAGAAGCGTCCTGGGACCAAAAGATGGACCAGCGCCGCGCCAGCATCGACGCCCTGCTGGGCAAGGCGCGGCAGGACGGCATGGCGCTGCTGGTGATTCCCACCCTGAACCTCGATGCCCAGGGCAAACGCGATTTTCATGACCCGGCCACGCGGATGCGGTTCATGCAGCAAAGCAGCACCATGATGCATTGGAATCACAAGGCCGATGACGGCTACGCGATCTCGGTCGGCCATGCCGAGCACGAGGCCGACATTCCCGACCTGGGGCCGCTGTTCCAGACCCCGCGCGGCAAGCTGACGTACCAGGTGATTCCGGTCTGGCCGGGCGAATACCGCTTGAATCGCATTGCCTACCACCAGATGGACGCCACCCCGCCCAAGGCCGTCAGAAGCATTCCGGTGGCCGACATGCTGGCCAAGGTCGGCATCGCCGAACTCACCCCCACCACCGACCGGGACTTCAAGAAGACCGCCCCCTGGTCCAACTTGGCCGAACAAGGGGACGACGGCCTGGGCCAGGGTTGCGGCCTGGTGCTGCGCCTGGGCGGCGGCTGCGACGAACTGGCCCGCGTGTTCCGCTGGGACGCAAGCGCGCGAATCGCGCTGCAACAACGCCAGGCCGAGGCCGTCCAGGTGCCGGGGGTCGACGTGCTGCTCAGCTTTTCGCCCATCGCCGACATCACCCTGCACAAGGGCGAAGCCGTGCTGACCGATGGCTTCGTGCTGCTGGACGACCAGCCCGTGCTGGCCAAGAACCTGTGCGAAACATCGCTGGATTTCGTGCGCTGCGCGGTGCAGTCGATCACCGTGCAACGCCTGCCGGCCAGCCTGGATGATTTTCGCCTGGCGCCGGGCGCCGACACCTTCAACCTGCCCCAGACGCATGCGGCCCTGCGCGACCTGGTCTACCGCGCGCCGAACGTGCACGCCAAGCCGGTGGCGGGCGGGTCACCGAATCTGCTGCGGGCGCAGTGAACCAGACTTGCCTCTGGGTCCATTGGCATACGAGCGTCGCGGCATCATGAGCCTGAAGAATTAGAGGCGCATCGGAACCGCAAGCCCTCCTGCGTTACTAAGGCCTTACCTATCACAAGGAGGGTCTATGGACGCCAATACGTCTGGCACCGTGAAAGCATGGATTTCCCGGTTGGAAGCCGCCATGGGAATTACCATCGGCGCAACCGATGAAGGCGCATTCGCACTGCGAACCCAGGGCGGCGCCCCCGTCGTCATCGAACCTGTTGCCGGCCAGATGGGGCTGATCCTGTCGGGCCAGATCGGCGCGGTTGACGACGCCACGCCCGCCCCGCTACTGCTTGCCCTGTTGGCCGCCAACCTGGTTCCGGGCATGGTGGCCCCCAGCAGCATCGGCCTGCAACCTGAAGACCGCACGCTGGTGTTGCGCCTGCTCTGGACACCCGGCGAAGCCGGCTGGACGCAAGACGGCTTTTTCAATGTACTCAGCGCGTTTGGCGAACAAGTGGACGCCTTGGCCGCCGCCATCACCAGCCGCAGCATCGAACAGCTGCTGCCGTCGAAAACCCCCGGATCGGATACGGCGCCTGCCCAGGGCCCGGCCCATTTCGCCTGAACAGGAAGCGACACCATGAGCACGCCTTTCGACAGTATCCGCAGCCTGTTCCGGCCCACGACCACCGCGCCGACGTCCTTGCAAGGGGCAGACACCGCGCTGAAGAAGATGGATACGGCCCTGGACACCTCCTCCAAGGTCGCCGACACCTTCATGAAAGAAGGCATTCCGAAGATGACCACCGGCCTGTTCCTGAGCAAGATGGGCATCGTCGGCAGCTTCGTCAGCACGGCCCGCGCCTACCAGGAGGGCGACGCCAGCGCCATGTTCGCCGGCGGCGCCAAGATCGTCGGCGCGATGGGCACCGGCCCGCTCGCCAATGTCGCCGACGGCATCAACAATGGCGTGGACCTGATCAAGGGCCTGGACCAGGGCGACATGCAGAAAGTGACGTTCGCCGGGGCAAAGCTCTGCCTGAACCTGGCGGCCGGCGGCTCGGCGCCCGCCATGCTGCTGCTTGGCGCAAGCGAGTTCGCGTTCGACGCCATCAAGAACAACCCTGACGGCTTCCGGCTGCACAACCAGGAAACCCAGCGCATGATGCGCGGTGGCGTCGACGACAACTACATCGGCGCCTGACAGCCGCAGCGGTCAAGTCCCCTGGCCATTACGCAGCACGGGCAGCCCCGTACGCGGATTTGTCAGGGTGACATTTTCCAGGGCCTTGATGCGCCACTCGCTGCCTTGCCGCGTCAGGACGGCCAGAATCAGCGTATCGACCGAGTGCGCGCCGGCCGGGTGGGCAGCGCCGGCGGCCAGGCGGCTCCAGAAATGCATGGCCACCGCGTCCTGGCCGATGGGCACCACGTCGATCAGCTCGTTCTCCAGCGTGGAATCGCGATAGATCGTGGCGTGGATGGGCGCATGCAGTTCGATGATCTCATCGACGCCGCGCACATAGTGGCCAAACCGGTTCACAAAAGTCGCATCGGCCTGGAACAGCGCGCCGAACGCCTGCATGTCGTGGCGATTCCACGCAGCCTGGAAGGCGTGGGGGATGTCTTCGGGTTGTTTCAACGGGGTCATGGGCGTCGCTCCGGCAGATGCCAACCTTTTATCGCAGTTGGCGACCTGCCGGCAAACTCGCGCCATGCATCCGCCCCCTACTTGTCCAACCCCGCCATCAACACATATTTCACCTCGACGTATTCCTCGATCCCGTAATAGCTGCCCTCGCGCCCATAGCCGGAATGCTTGACCCCGCCAAAAGGCACCGAGGCCGTTCCGACCGAACCGGAATTGAGCATCACCATGCCGGACTCGATGTTGCGTGACAGCCGGAAGGCCCTGGCCAGGTCGCGGGTGTACGCATAGGCGACCAGGCCGTATTCCGACGCATTGGCGCGCTGCACGACCTCGTCTTCGGTGTGAAAGCGGTAGATGGGGAACACCGGCCCGAAGATTTCGGTGTGTGCGATGCGCATGCTGTCGTCCAGGCCGGCCAGCACCGTGGCCGAATAGAACAAGCCACCCTTGGCGTGCGGCTCGCCGCCCAGCACGACCTGCCCCCCAGCGGCCCTGGCGTCGTCGACCAGCGCGGCGACCTTGTCGATGCCGGCCTGGTTGATCATCGGCCCCACCACGAAGTCTTCCTGCAAGCCCTGGTCTACCCGGATGCGCGCGACTTTCTCGGCCACCGCGGCCACGAAACGATCGTGGATGGCGTCCTGTACGTAGATGCGGTTGGGCGAGATGCAGACCTGGCCCGAGTTGCGCAGCTTGGCTGCCACCAAGGCGGTGGCGGCGTCTTCCAGGCTGGCGTCATCGAACACGATGAACGGCGCATTGCCGCCCAGTTCCAGCGTCATTTTCTTCAGGTCCCGGGCGCAGGCCGCGGCCAGCAGCTTGCCCACGGCGGTCGAGCCGGTGAACGAAAGCTTGCGGATGCGCGGGTCGCCCGTGAACTGCTCGCCGATTTCCTTGGGGTTGCCGGTCACCATCTCGAACACGCCTTCGGGAATGCCGGCGCGGCGGGCGTATTCCAGCATCTTGTAGGCCGTCAGCGGCGTCAGTTCGGACGGCTTGATGATCATGGTGCAGCCGGCGGCCAGGGCCGTCGCGATCTTGCGCGCGATCATCATGAAAGGGAAATTCCACGGCGTGATGGCGGCGGTGGGCCCCGCCGGTTCCTTCACGACCAGCACCTGGGCATTGTCGGCGTGGGACGGGATGGTGTCCCCATACACCCGCTTGGCCTCTTCGGCATACCACTCGATGAAGCCCAGGCCGTAATCGATTTCGCCCAGGGCCTCGACCCGGCATTTGCCGTTTTCCTTGACCAGGAGGTCGGCAAACGCCGCCCTGTCGGCGCGGATCAGTTCAAACCAGCGGCGCAGCAGGTCGCCGCGTTCGCGCGCCAGTTTGCGCGACCAGGCGGGAAACGCAGCGCAAGTGCGGTCGATGGCGGCCTTGACCTGGGCCACATTCAGGTCGGGCGCGGTGCCGACCAGGGAGCCATCGGCGGGATTCAATACGTCGATCATGATGTTTACCGTCCTATCGGGGTGAAAAAGTATGGATGGAATGATAGGATTGCCAACATCAATAATCGATGGCCTATAGTCTCGTTTTATTGCCTAAAACTATTGGTCTGAATATTTTTACCTAGCTCACGCGCGGTGCCCCCAATGCCCGACCACCCCACCCCCGACTCCGCGGCCCTTCCGGCGCAACGCCAGCGCATGGCCACCCTGCTGCAAGCCCTGGCGCCCCAAGAGGGCTACAACCTGACCGTGCTGCCGGACGTGCGTTTCCTGCGCTCGAACCGCCCCTTGAGCTCGGTGCCGGTGCTGTACGACCCGGGCATCGTCATCGTGTGCCAGGGCCGCAAGCGCGGCTACTTCGGCGGGCAGACCTATGTCTACGACGAACGGCAATGCCTGGTGGTGTCCGTGCCGGTGCCCTTCACGATGGAAACCGACGCCAGCCCGGAGGAACCGCTGCTGGCCATCTACATGCACCTGGATTTCAAGCTGGCCGCCGACCTGATGCTGCAGATCGATCAGGCTGGCGGCTTCAAGGCGGCCGAACCCAAGGGCATGCTGTCCAGCCCCATGGACGGCCCGCTCAGCGCCTCGGTGCTGCGCTTTCTGGAAGCCATGGGCTCGCCGATGCAGGCGCAGATCCTGGGCCCGTCGCTGGTGCGCGAAATCTATTTCCACATTCTCACGAGCGACCAGGGGCCATCGATGCGCGCGGCGCTGACGATGCAGGGGCAGTTCGGCAAGGTGGTGCGGGCGCTGCGCCGCATCCACGCCTCGTTCAAGGAGGCGCTGGGCGTGGATCAACTGGCCCGCGAGGCGGGGATGAGCGTGCCGGCCTTCCATGTGCACTTCAAGGCGGTCACCGGCACGTCGCCGATGCAGTACCTGAAGTCCACCCGGCTGCATCAGGCACGGTTGCTGATGGTGCGCAACGCCATCACCGCGGCCGCCGCCAGCGCCGACGTCGGTTACGACAGCCCGTCGCAGTTCAGCCGCGAATTCAAGCGCCTGTTCGGGCGCAGCCCCGTGGAAGAGGTCAAGCGCATGCGCGCCGAATTCGCCGTGCCGCCGGCATTTGCGGCCTCGGCGTACGTGTCATCGCACTGACGGCGAACATGACAATCCGTTGACAGTTTTATCGTGCTGCCGATAGATCGCTGCAAGCTGGCGTTCAGGCCGCGTCACTACAATCAGGAAGTTCCAGGTCGTTGATTTCCGCAGGAAAATCCCCCTGGCTGGCGTGCTGAAATAGTTGTTCACGCCAGCTTGCAGCTTGATGGGAACTCTGCCCGACCTGCACTGATCCATACTGATTCCTGCCGCTTTTCGATTCGTATTTCATGCCGTCTTCCCAGCAGTCGCCGAATCAGCCTCACCCAGGCGGGATTCGCATCGAAGTCCCCGATTCACGCCAGGCCGCCGCCGCGCTGGACGCGGCAGAGCAGTTCCTGTCCGGGTTGGGCCTGCGTGCCGCCTCCCACAGCGATCTCTTGACCGGCCCCGTTCCGGGCGTGCACGCTGCGGTGAACGCGGGATTCGCCGCCACCTACCTGCCCGACCACGACACCACCGGCATCGCCCGCGCGCTCAGCCTGCGCACCGACGCCAATGCGGCGGACCTGGACCGCGAGATCGTGCTGACCATGCTGGCCAGCCCCGTCGCCTTCACCTTCCCCACCGTGGCGGAATGGGAATCGGCCGTGCGCATCCGCCGTTACATCGTGCAGGCCGCCAGCAAGACCGCGCTGGCCTTCGACACCGAACATGCCGAGCGGCCCGACGACTACTTCACCTATGACGAAGCACGCGGTTTCACGGTGCTGCCGGGGCGCTCGCTGATCGACGGCCTGCGCAAGGCGACGCAACCCGAGGCCTCGGGCCAGCTGTATTCGTTCTCGTGCTACCGGGCGACGGAATACGTCACCGTGCTGGGCATTGCACAGGAACTGCACAGCGCCAACCCCGACCTGGCGCGGCGCCTGCAACGCCAATGGGAAACCCGCGCCGTCATGTCCGGCAGTTTCCACGAAACCTTCCTGCACGAATACGGCTCGCTGGCCGAACCCCTGCCGCAACGCTTCTACGTGCCGGGCGACCGCCTGTGGTTCCGCAACCCCGACGCCGAATCGTCGGACGTCGAAGGCTACGAGGGGTCCTGGGTGTTCTACCTGGGCGGCGGCCAGTTCAACAATTTCTGGGAACGCGGCGTGCCCTACACGCTGACGTCCAAGTGCGTCGAGATCTTCCATTGGCGCGACGGCCTGCGCACCGACGCGGCCGGCAAGCGCTACATGGACGAAGACGTCGTCAAGGCCCGCGTGCATGACACGCTGGCCGACCCCGAGGCCACCGCCGCGATTCTGGAACGCATGATGCGCATCCGCGATCCGCAGGGCGTCTACGACCAGGGCGGCTGCATCGACGCCACCCGCGAACGCGTGCGCTGGGTGCGGCCGGGCCATAGCGACATTGCGCTGCCGGACTTTCCAGGATCGGCGCGGCCGCTATCCATCGCGGCCTGACCGGATGGGCATGACATGACCGCAGCGTGATCCGCTGCGGTCATTTTTCATTGTCGACCGCCAAAGCGCCGTGCCGGCAGGCCATCCCGTCTCTTGACGTGCCGCTTATCACGCAACATCATATGTTATATGATATGCGCCTGCCGTCATGGCTCACGCGCCCCATCCCCGGAGTCCCCATGTCCTTTTCCAATTCCCCTGGCGCCTCGGAAGACTACGCAGAACGCGTTGCCCGCCACGTGCCCGGCCTGCGCGACCTGCACCGCATGGTGGGCCTGCTGATGGCGGAACACGTGCCCGACAACGGTCGCATCCTGGTACTGGGCGCCGGCGGGGGGCTGGAATTGAAAGCCCTGGCCGACACACGGCCGGGCTGGCAACTGGACGGAGTGGACCCATCGGCCGAGATGCTGCGCCAGGCAACCGATACGCTGGGCGCCCAGGCGCCGCGCGCCACCCTGCACCAAGGCTATATCGACGACGCCCCCGACGGGCCGTTCGACGGCGCCACCTGCCTCTTGACGCTGCATTTCCTGCCGCACGAAGAGCGGCTGAGAACCGTGCGGGAAGTAGCCCGGCGGCTCAAGCCCGGCGCCCCCTTCATCGTGGCCCACCACAGCTATCCGCTGGACCGCCAGGACGCCTGGCTGGCCCGCAACGCGGCCTTCGTGGTGGCCGCGGGCGTGCCGGCAGCACAAGCGCAGAACAGCATCAAGACGATGAAGGAAAAACTGCCGGTGCTGGACCCCGCCGACGACGAAGCGGTACTGCGTGAGGCGGGGTTTGAAGAGATTGAACTGTTCTACGCGGCGTTCACATTCAAGGGGTGGACCTGCCGCAAGAAAGATCGATAGGCACACAACGCAGCCCCCTCATGCCGCAATGCTCCAGATCGCCGCACAGCCTTACCGACGGTAATCCACCGCAGGCAAGGCAACGGGCTTCGGATTGCGCGCTACCCATTGCACCGCCAATTCGCACAGCAGTACGGGCTCACCCGATTTTTGCTTGATCGCTTTGGCGGTGACGGCGGCCGCCTCCAGCCGTTCGGCAGGCAACGAGGTGCCTGAACCCAGATGCCCGAGCAGCGCATCGACCATGCGACGAAAGTCTGCGTCCCAGTTCACGCCGCCGTTGCCGTCGAGTTCGTTGGCGATGCGGCCTGAAAGACGGATCACTTCGCCCTGCACGGTGGCCGCTGGCCCGTTTGAAGGAACCAGCAAGTCCCATAGCGCTTCGTGCTGGTCTTGCCAGGCGCCTGCCTTGACGACGATGGGCGAACGGCCGTCGTGCATGGCGCGCCGCGGGACCGGGGCCACGGCGAACAGGCGGTACAGCTGATCGAGCGCGGCGCTGTACTCGTCCACCGAATCACGATTGAAGCCGGCGCGATGGAATTCGAACTGCGTGCCGATCCGCGTGATGAATGCTTCCATGCGCGGCGTCTGGCGTGCGCCGGCCGCCAGCATGACGGGCGCCACCTTGGCGATGCCGACAATGCCGGTGTTGCTGCAGCGCTGCAGCGCCCATTCCAGCGGCGTGAGGCCGTCGGCCGTCAGCGCGTCAGGGTTGGCGCCCCGCTGCAACAACAGGCGAACGTTGTCCGCATGGCCGACGCCGCAGGCTTTGTGCAGCGCCGTGCCGCGCCCACCCTCGCCGCTATGTACGTCTGCGCCCAGGTCCAGCAGGATGTCCAACCGGCCCTGCCAATGCCCGGCGCGCGACTGCAAGGGCGTGTCGCCGTAGCTATCTGCCGCGGAAACATCCGCGCCCTGCTCCACCAGCCAGCGGCAGAGTTCGTCGGGAAACTCATTGAACGCCAAGGCGGTCTGCTTGGAATAGCCGCCTCGGGCATCCACGCTGCACGCTGCGAATACCGCCTTCAAGGCATCGACATCGCCTTCGGCCAGCAAATCATCAAAGTTCTTGGGCAGCAGTTTCTTCAGTTTCATGGTGTGGTTGGCGTGGCAGCGAGACGGCTTGATCGAGGCAGGGAGTCAGACCTTGGCCAGGAACGCGTCCGCGTCGCCGGCTTCGCACTTCCATTCTGCAAACACGCCCACCAGGTTGCAGTCGACGCAGCGGCAGCCGATGTAGTACCAGCGCACGTCGTTGCTGTCGGCATAGAGCGCCACGCCGGACATCAATTCGAAGGTGTCTTCGTCGCACACGCAGACATGGCCGCCCAGGTCGGCCTCGTCGGCGAATTCGGCGCTGTCGCCCATGAAATGGACGACCCCGCACTCGGCGCAGGTGCGCTGGGCGACGCCGGCTTCTTCGTCGGATTCCAGATTGAACGTGCGGTTGCCGCAGGTGCACACCGATTGCGCGTAGCGGGTGGCGGGATATTCATCGTGGCTGAACTTGGCGATCTCGGTCTTGATGTCTTCGGGCGAGGTGCCGTACCAGTAGTCGCCTTTTTTCTTCAGTGTCATAGCGTTCCAGGAAAATTGATGGATCCCAAGATCCGATGTGAGAAATGGCCTGACCGTTCCTAGCGCTTGCCGAAATCCTTCTGCTTGAAATCGGTTTCGCCACGGTAGCCGTACATCTGCGAGACCTTCTGGAAATCGTCGGGTGAAAAGCCCGTCCAGGAATAGTTGCGGATGTTGCGTTGGGTTTGGGTATCGCGCACTCGCTGAAGGTGTAGCGCGAACACATAGTCTCTGCGGATGATCAGAAAGGCAATCAGGCCCAGCACGATGGTGGCGACGTGGAACGTCGGGGTATTGATGTGGCGGTCAACCGTGTAGCGATAGGCGTAGTTGAAAACCAGCGACAGCAGGCCGACGGCGATGACCAACTGCCCCAATTGCGAAAACAGCCACTTGGGTTTGTTCTGGATAGTGACGATCATCATTACCTCTCTCGGGCATTTCGGTGATGCAGGCCGGAAGACTTGCCGGAAAATGGGCTTGCCAGCATTCAGCCCGGCCGTAGTGTGCCCCAACGCCGCCCGCGATGGACCGTCAAAAAACGGTTTGTTACCCCTTGGCCAAGGCCTCGGCCAGGGCCAGGGCATGCGCCAGGAAGGGCGATTTATCGTCCTTGCGGTAGCTGGCGATGACCGGCGAAACAAACGCGTCGGCGTCGATGCGCACGTGGGCCACGTCGCGCCGCTGCAGGCGTTCGACCGACGCCGGCACCACGGTCACGCCCAGCCCGGCAGCCACCAGGCCGATGGCGGTCTGCAATTCGTTGGCCTCTTGCACCACCTGCGGCGCATGGCCGGCGGCGCGGAACAGGCCCAGCACATGGTCGGCGAAGTTGGGCCGCGGGCGGGCCGGGTACAGCACAAAGGGTTCCTGGGCCAGGCGGTCGACCGAGACGCTGGCGCTGCCGGCCAGCGCGTGGTGCAGCGGCACGGCGGCCATCAAGGGTTCGGTCATCAGCACGCGCCGTTCAATCGCCGGGTCATCCAGCAGGATGCGGCCGATGCCCAGGTCGATGCGGCCGGCCTTCAGGGCTTCCAGTTGCGGCAGCGTGGTCATCTCGGCCAGGCCGACTTCCACCAGCGGGTCGGCGCTGCGCAGTTGGCGAATCAGTTCGGGCACGAAGCCATACAGGGTGGACGGCACGAAGCCGATGCCGAACCAGCGGCGCTGGGTCTGGCCCAGCCGGCGGGTGCCTTCCAGCACTTCGTCCAGCCGCGCGGTCAACAGGCGCGATTGTTCGAGCAGGAAGCGGCCGGCCTCGGTCAGGCGCAAGGCCCGGGTGGTGCGTTCGAAGAGCGCCACGCCCAGTTCTTCTTCGAACTGGCGGATCTGGCGGCTGAGCGGGGGCTGGGCCATGTGCAGCCTTTCGGCGGCGCGGGTGAAGCTGCCCTCTTCTGCCACCGCCTGGAAGTACCGAAGTTGCCTGAGTTGCATGGCTTATTCAGACCTGAAAGGTATCAATAGAGACCGATATAGTCTTGGACTTTGCCTCTGCGCGCAAGCGATACTGCGGCCTATTGTTCAAACTGGCTGTAAAAAGTATGAATCCGGTAAGCATAGTCTCGGTCGAAGCGGTCTTGGTGGACCTGCCGACCATCCGCGCCCACCAACTGGCCATGGCGGTGATGCAGCGCCAGACGCTGGTGATCGTGCGGTTGCGCTGCAGCGACGGCATCGAGGGCATCGGCGAAGCCACTACCATCGGCGGCCTGTCGTACGGCGAGGAAAGCCCGGAAGGCATGAAGCTGGCGATCGATACCTATCTGGCACCTGCGCTGGCAGGCCTGGACGCGGCCAACATCCACGGCGCGATGCGGCGCCTGGAAACCGTGGCGCGCGGCAACCGCTTTGCCAAGTCGGCGCTGGAAAGCGCCCTGCTGGATGCCCAGGGCAAGCGCCTGGGCGTGCCGGTGTCGACGCTGCTGGGCGGCGCCGTGCGCACCCGCCTGCCGGTGCTGTGGACGCTGGCCAGCGGCGATACCGCACGCGACATCGAAGAAGCCGAGTCGTTGCTTGCGAGCCGCCGCCACAATACGTTCAAGCTGAAGGTCGGACGCCGTGCGGTGGCCGACGACGTGGCGCACGTGTCGCGCATCAAGCAGGCGCTGGGCGACCGCGCCCGCGTCACGGTGGACGTGAACCAGGCCTGGAACGAGGCCGACGCCGCCGGCGCGATCGCGCGCCTGGAAGCGGCCGGCGTGGACCTGATCGAGCAGCCGATTCCGCGCGCCAACCTGGCCGGCATGGCCCGGCTGGCCGCGCGCTTCGTGGTGCCGATCATGGCCGACGAGGCCATCAACGGCCCCGAAGACGCGCTGGACATCGCCCGCCTGGGCGCGGCCGACGTGCTGGCACTGAAGATCGCCAAATCGGGCGGCATCTATGAAATGCTGCGCACCGCCGCAGTGGGCGACGCGGCCGGCATGTCGCTGTATGGCGGCACGATGCTGGAAGGCTCGGTAGGGTCGATCGCCTCGGCCCACGGCTTTGCCTGCCTGCCGCGCCTGTCGTGGGGCACCGAATTGTTCGGGCCGCTGCTGCTCAAGGACGACATCGTCGCCAACCCGCCGCGCTACACGGATTTCGAGATGGAGATCCCCAGCGGCCCCGGCCTGGGGCTGGAACTGGACGAAGACAAACTGACTTTCTACCGCAGGGGCAACTGACCGCCCCCTGCCCGATCACCCCCGCGCGCACGGCCTGCCGGCCGATGCGCCGACAACAATAATTCAAGCACTACGGAGACAGCATGCCAATTCGCCACGCCTTCAAACACCTTGCCCGGGCCTGCATGGGCCTGGCCCTGCTGGGCGCCGCCTGCGGCGCCTATGCCGACGGCTACCCGGACCGCCCGGTCAAGTGGATCGTGCCGTTCCCGCCGGGCGGCGCAATGGACAGCATCGCCCGCACGCTGGGCGAATCGATGGGCAAGCAGCTCAATACCTCGTTCATCGTCGAGAACCGCGCGGGCGCGGGCGGCAACATCGGCGCGGCCAGCGTGGCGCGGTCCAAGCCGGACGGCTACACGATCCTGATCGTGGCCAACGGCATGGCCGTGAACCCGGCGCTGTACGCCGACCTGAACTACGACCCGATCAAGGATTTCGCACCGATCTCGCTGCTGGCGGTGGTGCCGAACGTGCTGGTCACCAACCCGGCGCGCAATGACGTCAAGAGCGTGGACGACGTGATCGCCAAGGCGAAGGCGCAGCCCAACCACTACACCTTTGCCTCGGCCGGCGTGGGCACGTCGATCCACCTGGCGGGCGAGCTGTTCGTGTCGATGGCCAAGATCGACATGCTGCACGTGCCGTACAAGGGCAGCGGCCCGGCCATCGCCGACCTGCTGGGCGGACAGGTCGACTACATGTTCGACAGCATCACGTCGGCCAAGCCGCACATCGAAGCCGGCAAGCTGCGCGCGCTGGCCGTGACCACCAGCAAGCGTTCGGCCGCCCTGCCCAACGTGCCCACGGTGGCCGAAAGCGGCCTGCCCGGCTACGAACTGATGCCCTGGTTCGCCGCCTTCGCCCCGGCCGGCACGCCGCCGGAAGTGGTGGCCAAGCTGAACGCCGCCATGCGCCAGGCGCTGAACGAGCCCAAGGTCAAGGCCACGCTGGATTCGATCGGCGCGGAATCCATCGGCGGCTCGCCCGACGAACTGCGCGACCACCTGGCCAAGGAAACGGCGCAGTGGAAGGTGCTGGTCAAGGAACGCAACATCAAGATCAATTGAGCACGTTGATCGCTTGAACGAAAGCCTCCGGGCTTTCCGTGCACGCCGCCGCCTGGCGCGCCGTATCCAGCAGCACCACGATACCGTCGTGGATGTCCGCATAACCGGGGGGATTGGCGGCGAGCTTACCCGCCCCCCTCTTCTACTCCACCGTCGCCCCCGACTTCTTCACCACTTCCGCCCAGCGCGGAATCTCGGTGGCCATCAGGGCGCGCAGTTCGTCGGGCGTGCTGCCGACCAGTTCCATGCCCATGGTCTTGCCCAGCTTTTCCTGCACGTCGGGTTCTTTCAGGATGACGGCGATTTCCGCGGCGAGCTTGTCCAGGATGGGCTTGGGCGTCCCCTTGGGCGCGTAGACGGCCTGCCACGAGGCCATCTGGAAGCCGGGCACGCCCGCTTCCTGCATGGTGGGCACGTCGGGCGCGAGCGAGATGCGGTCTTTCGTGGTGACGGCCAGCAGCTTGAGCTTGCCGGTCTGCAAGAGCGGCAGCGCGGCGGTCATCTGGTCGAACATGAAGGTGACCGCGCCCGAGGACACATCGACCATGGCGGGCGGCGTGCCCTTGTAGGGCACGTGCGTGAGCGGCACGCCGATCATGCCGGCGAACAGCTCGCCGGCCAGGTGGGTGGACGTGCCGGCGCCGGACGAGGCGAAGGTGCGCTTGGAGGGGTCGCGCTTGAGCAGCGCGATCAGGTCGGCGACGGAATTGACGCCCAGGTTGGGGTCCACCAGCAGCACGTTGGGCAGGTAGGCGATCAGCGAGACGGGCTCGAAGTCCTTGACCGGGTCGTACTTCAGGTTCTTGTACAGGCTGGCGTTGATGGCGTGGGTGCTGATGGTGCCGCCGAACAGCGTGTAGCCGTCGGGCGCGGCCTTGGCCACGTAGGTGGCGCCGATGCCGCCGGCCGCGCCGGGCTTGTTCTCGACGATGACGTTCTGGTGCAGCCGGTCGCCCAGCTTTTGCGCCAGCACGCGGCCGACCACGTCGGTGGACCCGCCCACGGTGAACGGCACCACATACGAGATCGGCTTTTGCGCGGGCCACTCGGCGGCGAAGGCCGGCAGCGCCAGCGCGCCCAGCAGCGGTCCTGCCAGCAGCGCGGCCAGCGCGCTGCGACGTTGCGTGTTCATGGTTTGTCTCCTGCCTTGTCTATGTAATCAGGCATGGGCCGCCGGCGGGATTGTCGGCGTGTGCATGGCCCGTTTTCAGCGCCGCCCGGCCAAGGCTCGACGGCCTTGTCGGTAGTGCCTGGCGGCGTGTGCTGCGTGGCGCCTCAGCGGCCGTGCTGCTGGCGCCAGGCGGCGAACTTGTCCTTCGTGCCGGGGTCGGTGGGCGGGTACAGGCCCAGGATGGACGCGCCGTCCTGCACCTGGCTGGTGACGAAGTCTTCGAAGGCGGTCATTTCCACCGCTTCGACGGCGATCTCGTCGGCCAGATGCGCCGGGATGATGACCACGCCCTCGCGGTCGCCCACCACGATGTCGCCGGGGAACACGGCCACGTCGCCGCAGCCGATGGGGGCATTGATGTCCAGCGCCTGGTGCAGCGTCAGGTTGGTCGGCGCCGACGGGCGGTTGTGATACGCGGGAAAGCCCAATTCGGCGATTTCGGGCGAATCGCGAAAGCCGCCGTCGGTGACCACGCCGGCCACGCCGCGCTTCATCAGGCGGGTGACCAGGATCGAGCCGGCCGAGGCCGCACGCGGGTCCTTGCGGCTGTCCATGACCAGCACCGCGCCCGCCGGGCAGGTCTCGACCGCGGCGCGCTGCGGGTGCGCGCGGTCTTCGAACACCTTGATGGTGTTCAGGTCTTCGCGGGCGGGGATGTAGCGCAGCGTAAACGCGGGGCCGACCATGTTGGGCAGCGTGGCGTTCAGCGGACGCACGTCCTGGATGAACTGGTTGCGCAGGCCGCGCTTGAACAAGGCGGTGCACAGCGTGGCGGTGCTGATGCCGGCCAGGCGGGCGCGGGTTTCGGGATTCATGTCGGACACGTCGGAAGCTCCAGGGATCGGATGCGAAAACAGGTTCAGAAGATTTCGGGTTCGGGCACGGGTGCGCCGAAGCTGGTTTCCAGGAAGTCGAAATCGCAGCCTTCGTTGGCCTGCAGGATGTGTTGCGAATACATCCAGCCGTAGCCGCGCTCGTAGCGCTTGGGCGGCGGTGTCCAGGCGGCGCGGCGCGCGGCCAGTTCTTCGTCGCTGATGTTCAGGTGGATGCTGCGGGCCGGCACGTCGACGGTGATGAGGTCGCCGGTCTTGACCAGCGCCAGCGGGCCGCCGATATAGGCTTCGGGCGCGGCGTGCAGGATGCAGGCGCCGTAGCTGGTGCCGCTCATGCGGGCGTCGGACAGGCGCAGCATGTCGCGCACGCCCTGTTTCACCAGCTTGGTGGGAATGGGCAGCATGCCCCATTCGGGCATGCCCGGCCCGCCTTGCGGCCCGGCATTGCGCAGGATCATGATGTGGTCGGCGGTGACGTCCAGGTTCTCGTCGTCGACCGCGGCCTTCATGCTGGGATAGTCGTCGAACACCAGCGCGGGGCCGGTGTGCTGCAGGTATTGCGGCGCGCAGGCGCTGGGCTTGATGACGCAGCCGTCGGGCGCGATATTGCCGCGCAGCACGGCCAGCGCGCCTTCGTCGTAGATGGCGGTGTCCAGCTTGCGGATGACGTCGTCGTTGTAGACCTCGGCACCCGCGATGTTCTCGCCCAGCGTCTTGCCGGTGACGGTCAGCGCGGACGGGTCCAGGTGGTCTTGAAGGCGCGACATCAGCGCCGGCAGGCCGCCAGCGTAGTAGAAGTCTTCCATCAGGTACTTGTCGCCGCTGGGCCGGATGTTGGCAATGACGGGCACCTTGCGGCTGGCGGCGTCGAAGTCGTCCAGCCCCACGGGGTGGCCGGCGCGACGCGACATGGCCACCAGGTGCACGATGGCATTGGTGGAGCAACCCATGGCCATGGCTACGTTGATGGCGTTCTTGAACGAGGCCAGCGTCAGGATGCGCTGCGGGGTCAGGTCTTCCCAGACCATGTCGACCACGCGGCGGCCGCATTCGGCCGACATGCGCATGTGGCCGACGTCGGCCGCGGGAATGGACGAGGCGCCCGGCAGGGTCATGCCGATGGCTTCGGCGATGGCAGTCATGGTGCTGGCGGTGCCCATCGTCATGCAGGTGCCGTAGCTGCGGGCGATGCCGCCTTCGACTTCGGTCCATTGTTCCTGGGTGATCTTGCCGGCGCGGCGTTCGTCCCAGAGCTTCCAGGCGTCCGACCCGGAACCCAGGATCTTGCCCTTCCAGTTGCCGCGCAGCATGGGGCCGGCGGGCACGTAGACACAGGGCAGCCCGGCGCTGATGGCGCCCATGAGCAGGCCCGGGGTGGTCTTGTCGCAACCGCCCATGAGCACGGCGCCGTCGACCGGATGGCTGCGCAGCAGCTCTTCGGTTTCCATGGCCAGCATGTTGCGGTAGAGCATGGTGGTGGGTTTGACGAACGATTCCGACACGGAAATGGCCGGCAGTTCCACCGGAAAGCCGCCCGCCTGGAACACGCCGCGCTTGACGTCTTCGACCCGCTGCTTGAAGTGGCTGTGGCAGGGGTTGAGGTCGGACCACGTATTGATGATGGCGATGATGGGGCGATTGACCCAGTCTTCGGGGGCATAGCCCATTTGCATCATGCGGGAGCGGTGACCGAACGAGCGCAGATCGTCTTTGGCCATCCAGGCGGCGCTGCGCAGGCTTTCGTAGGTGCGTTTCATAGGCGGGAGCAAGGGGAAAAGGGACGGGGCGGAATCGTAGACAGGCCATTTAAACACTAATACATTAGTGCGTCAGCTAGGGAGAAACCCGCTACACTCCCGTTCCACACGCCTTCACTTGATTTCGCCCTGATGCACAGCCAAAAGCTCAGACTGGACCGCTCGCGACACGCCGCGCCGCAGGTCTTCGAACATCTCCGCGAACAGATCGTCTCGCTGGAGCTGGCGCCGGGCGCCCCGCTGTCGCGCGTGACGCTGGCCGAGGCCTATGGCCTGAGCCAGACGCCCATCCGCGACGCCCTCATGAAACTGGCCGAGGAAGCGCTGGTCGAGATCTATCCGCAGCACACCACGGTGGTCAGCCGCATCGACATCGCCGCGGCTCGGCAGGCGCATTTCCTGCGCCGCTCACTGGAACTGGAAATCGCGCACATTCTGGCGCAGCGGCCCGATCCGCTGTTGATCCAGCGCCTGCAGGCCAGCATCGAGCGCCAGCGGGTCAGCCACGCGAGCGGCCAGTCGCAGCAGTTCATGGACGCCGACCAGGCGTTTCACCGCGACATGCACGAGGCGGCCGGCATGATCGGGCTGTGGCACATGGCGCAGCGCTACAGCGGCCACCTGGACCGCCTGCGGCGCCTGCACCTGCCCGAAGCCGGCAAGGCCGAACGCATCATGGACGACCACCAGCGGGTGCTGGATGCGATCGCCGCGCAGGACGCGCCCCGGGCGCAACAGGCGCTGCGCGAGCATCTGTCGGGCACGCTCAGCCAGGTGGCCGAGATCTGCAAGCGCTATCCGGATTACGTGCTGGCCGAGTAAGGCGGGCGCTGCCTGCAAGCGCCGCCCGTGGCGACGCTATGCGGTAGTCAGGCGGCCCCGCCCGATTCCAGCAGGACATATTCGCCGTCTTCCGACACGCCCGAGCCGATGGCGGTAAAGCCGCAGGCGCGGTAGAACGCCAGCGCGCCGACATTCAGGCGCAGGCACTTGAGCCGGTAAGGGGTAGCAGGCCAGCCAGGCAAGGCGCGCAGCAAGGCTTGCCCCACCCCGCGCCGCAGCCAGGCGGCGTCCACGTACAGGTGATGAATGAAGCTGTCCGGCTCCCACAGCGAGACGAAGCCGGCCAGGCGGCCTGCCGGGTCGAACGCGGCCACGAGCCGTTCGCCATCGGTCTGCGCGTCGAAATCCGCCAAGGCGAACGATCCGGCCGGCTGCCAGGCGTAGGTTCGCTGGCGCGAGGCCAGGAACAGCGCGCGCAGCGCCGGGCGATCGGCGTCGGTGGCGGGCCGTATCGTCCAGGTCACGGCGCGCGACCCGCGTCGTCCAGCGCGTAGCGCAGGATGACGGTCTTGCCGCCCTGCTCGGCGTGCACCAGCAGCCCCGTCCCCGCCGCGTCCAGTCCGAGCAGGCCGCGTTCCTGGTCGGGCGACAGCTGGAACGGGCGCCAGGTGCGGCCCTGGTCGCCGGTGTAGAAGTAGGTGCGGGTGTCGTCGCCGAACGAGAGCAGGTGCCTGGCGTAGGTCTTGACCACCCAGCCATTGCGGCCGAACCAGGCCTGGCCGATCCGGGTGCGTGCGCCGCGGACGGTGGGCGTAGCGGCGACGGCGTGCCAGGTCTTGTCGGCCGCGTCCAGGCGGTAGATGCGGTTGCCGGCCGTCTCGAAAACGGGTTGGCCCAGCAGCACCTGCGACTCGGGGTCCTGCGCCGGCACCGGCGGCGGCGCCGCCGCGATACGGAAGGCGGGTGAAGCGCCGTCCTGGAAGCGCACCTCGAATCGGCGGGTCTCGATGCGCTGGGCCGTGCCCTTGCCGACGCGTTCGCGCCAGCTCCACCCCACGGCCAGGTCGGGCGCCAGCGGATAGAGCGACCAGCCATAGGCCAGGGTGTCGTCTTCGTCGCGGGCGCGGGCGGCCTGCTCGCGAAAAGCCTTGTCGTAGCGGGCCGCGTCGGGCCAGACCTGTTCGCGCAGCGAGATGGCCCACCAGGTACGCGCGCCGTCTTCGCTGTGCAGCAGGCGTTCGCCGTCGGGGCCGTCTTGCAGTGCCACGGCGCGGGTCGGGGTCAGGAATGCGGTGTGGCGTTGCGGCGGGCCCAGGGCCACATCGGGTTCGTAGCGCCAGTTGGCGCCCTGATCGTCGGACCGCAGCGTTTCCGACACCGCGCCCGGCGCGCCCAGGCGGGCATCGCGCGACGGGCCGGCCACCAGATACAGCGTCTGGCCTTGCGGGCCGGCGATCAAGCTGACGCCGGTATCGCCGCCGATGGAACCCAGCAACGCGTAGCGCCCGTTGTCGCGGCCCCCGTAGACCAGGTTGCGGACCTCTCGGGCGGCGGCAGCGCTGCGCAGCGGGCTGTCCGCGTGCGTGGGCAGCAAGGCGTCCAGCACGGGGGCTTGCTGCAGCGGTTCGATGTCGCGGGGGCCGGCGATCAGTTGGCCGGTCAGGAACTGCTGGGCGCCGAAGCGGTAAAGGCGCGTGCGCGAATAACCGGCCAGCGGCGGACCATCGAGCTCGCCGATGACCTCACTGCGGGCCAGCGGCTGGCCCGGCGGGATCTGTTGATACAAGCCGTAGGCCAGCACCCCGGTCACGGCGATGGCGGCCGCGCCGGCCAGCACCCTGATATTCATCGCTATCGCCTCATCTCCCGACATTCAGGCGGCCTGAACACACGCCTGCAACGGAACGAGACTATACAGGGATGACAAGCCCCGGGTGGTAAGCCCCCACGCTGCGCGCTGCGCGCTTGCTGCCCCCCACGGGGGGCTGCCCGGCCTTCGGGCGGCCGGGCGGCCGGGCGGGCGACCGGCCGGGCTTGGCTCACCCCTCTATACTTGGGTGCTAACGATATCGATGTCTCACACGGAACGCCCCATGACAGCACGGCATGCGCATCTCACCCTGGTCCTGGCATTGCTGGCGGGGCCGGCCTGGGCCCAGGCGACGGCCGAGCCGGCTGACGTCTGCAAGGCGGTGACGGTGCGCGAGGGCGATCCGATTCCGGACAATGCCTGCGCGGTGAACATCGTGCCGCGCACGCCCGGCGTCGAAGGCATCGTGTTCGGCACCCCGCCGGCCTGGCAGCCCGTGGATTCGCAGGCCATGCCGGGCGTGTTCTACGACAGCGAATCGATCGCGGCGCTGTCCGAGCGGCCGCTCGTGATGCGGGTGACGGTGGCCTGGTTCTATGCCCAGCCGCGGGTCTCGGAAGCCAACGGCCAGCCCTATGGGTCGGTGACGCAGCCCGTCACGCTGAACTGCAGCAACAACACCTACACGGTCACCGAGACCCAGCACTATGCCGGCCCCAACGCCAATGGCGGGCTGGTGGAATCGATCCCCATTGCCGGCATCGTCAATGCGCCGGTGGCGCGCGACCCGGTGCAGCGCAAGCTGCGCGGGGTGGTCTGCCCGGCAGGCGGCAAGAGCGCACGCAAATAAAAGAAACGGGCGCGCCGGGCGCTCATGCATCGCGATGGCGGGCGGCAACGCGCCCGCAGACCCGCGCGGCGCCCCGCCCTACCCTCGCCAGTACCGATACAGCCCGCGCGCGGCCGCATCCAGCAAGAAGCCCAGCACGCCGATCAGCAGCACCATGGCCATCAGTTCCGAATAGGCCAGGCGGTCGCGCGTGTCCAGGATGAAATAACCCATGCCGGCCGACACGCCCAGCATTTCGCAAGGCACCAGTACGATCCACAGGATGCCGATGGCCAGCCGCACACCGGTCAGGATATGGCCCAGCACGCCCGGCAGGATCACGTGCCACAGCGTTTCCCAACGCGTCGCGGCCACGCTTTGCGCCAATTGCAGCCAGCGTGCGTCCAGCTGCTGCACGCCGGCCGCGGTGTTGAGCACGATGGGCCAGACCGCGGCGAAGGTCAGCAGGAAATAGACCGGGTCGTCACCCACGCCGAACACCATGACAGCAATCGGCATCCACGACAGCGGCGAGATCATGCGCAGAAACTGCATGGCGGGCGACACGGCCGCCTCCAGCCGCCGGTAGCTGCCAATCGCCAGGCCCAGCGGTACGCCGATGGCCAACGCCAGCCCCAGGCCCACCGCGATGCGGCGCAGGCTGACCCACACGTGCATGGGCAGATCGGACCCGGTCAGGAGTTCGCCCAGGCTGACGAACGTCGGCCCCGGCGCGAAGCGGCGCGCCATGCCGCCGGCCGGCGCCAGCACGTCGGTGCCCAGCCACCACAGCGCCAGCAGCGCCGCCAGGCCGGCCAGGCCCAGGCCGCAGCGCGCGGCCAGGCCTTGCCGGCGCGGCAGGGTTGCCCCGGAAGCCGCCGTCACGCCTGCACCGTCTCGGTCCGGCGGTACGAATCCGGGAAGCCGAAACGCTGCAAGCCGCCCGCGGATTCGATGGCGCGCTTGACGAAGCGATCGTCGACTAGCTCGGCGGCGGCGCGGGCCGGGTCCAGACTGGCCAGGAAACCGCGGTCGGCCTCGATCAGCGTGTCGCGCAGGCGGCGCACCAGTTCTTCGGTGTAGCTGGGGAACGGGTACGGCTGGAAGTCGATGCGGCGCTCGTCCCAGTCGGCATGGCGGATGGCGCCGCTGGCCAGGTACTGCTCGCGGTCCGACGGCGGCGGCGCCAGCACCTTGCTCAGCGCCGGCAAGGCGTGCGGCGTGTAGCGGTTGATGCCTTCCTTGGATAGCAGCTTGGCGGTCTCTTCGCGGTTGTCGCGAATCCAGAGCTGGGCCTGGACGATGGCGTCCACCACTTTCTGCGACCACTCGGGGCGCTGTTGCAGGTCCCGCTCGTGCATGAAGACGACGCAGCAGGCATGGTTGCGCCAGATGTCGCCCGTAAAGCGCAGCACCTTGCCCACGCCCAGCGTTTCGGCCACGGCGTTGAAGGGTTCGGCCACGATGTAGCCGGCGATGCGGTTCTGCGCCAGCGCGGGCGGCATGTCGGACGGCGCCATGACCACCAGATTGACCTCGTTCGCCGCCACGGCGGCGTCCTTGCGCGACACGGGCGTCAAGCCGTTTTCACGCAGCAGGTATTGCAGCATGACGTTGTGGATGGAATACCAGAACGGAATCGCGACCGTCTTGCCGCCCAGTTCCTTGACGCTGTTGATGGCCGGGGCCACCGTCAGGCCCGAGCCGCCCACGTGGTTCCAGGCCACCACCTTGGCCGGCACCTGGCTGCCAAAACGCGCCCAGACCGTCATGGGCGACAAGAGGTGCACCACGTTCACCTGGCCGGAAATGAAGGCTTCGATCACCTGTGCCCAGCTGCGCAGCAGCGTGGGCTTTTCGGCCTTGACGCCCGCCTTGTCGAACAGGCCATTGTTGTGCGCCACCAGCAGCGGCGCCGCATCGGTGATGGGCAGATAGCCGATGCGCACGGGCGCGTCGGGCTCGCTTTGCGCCCGCGCATTGAAGGCCGACAGCAGCGGCGCGGCGCCGCCCACGGTCAGCAGGGCCGAGAGTTTCAACCAGTCGCGACGCGACATGTGTTCAAGGCACATCCATAGTCTCCTTGGCGCTTTCAGTGTTGATCGGCCCCAGGCCGCGTACATCCCGCAGCGCGGCGCGCAGGCGGGTCAGGATTTCCAGGCGCAATGCGCCCATTTCCGACAACAGGTCGGCGCGCGGCTGCGGCAGGTCCACCGGCCACGTGCCCAGAATGCGGCCGGGCGCGCCGCCCAGCAGCACGATGCGGTCGGCCAGCAGCAGCGCTTCGTCGATATCGTGGGTGATCAGGACCACCGCGGTATGGAAGTCGGCCACCACCTTGCGCAGCAGCGCCTGCATTTCGCCGCGGGTGACTTCGTCCAGCGCGCCGAAGGGTTCGTCCATCAGCAGCACCGACGGCTGGCGCGCCAGGCAGCGGGCCAGCGCGGTGCGCTGGGCCATGCCGCCGGACAGCTGCGCCGGGCGCAACTGCCGGGCATGCGCCAGGCCGACTTCGTCGATGGCCTGGTCGACCCGCAGGCGGCGTTCGGCGGCGCTCAGGGCGGGCTGATGCTTGAAGTCCAGGCCGAAGGCCACATTGCGTTCCAGCGACAGCCAGGGCAACAGGCTGGGGTCCTGGAAGGCCACGGCCACCCGCGGATGCACGCCGGTCAGCGGCGCGCCTTCCATCAGCAGGGAACCCGTGCTGGCCGCTTGCAGGCCCGCCAGCACGCGTAGCAGGCTGGATTTGCCCGCGCCGCTGGCCCCCAGCACCGCCACCACTTCGCCGCGGTCCAGCGCAAGGTCCACGCCCTGGAAGACGTCGGCGGGCGCGCCGGCATAGCGCAGCGACAGCCCGCTGGCTTGCAGCACGGGACGCGGCGGCGTCGTCATCGGGCGGCCTCGGACGTGGCGCTGCGCGATGCCGCGCCCGCCGATGTGCTGCCCTCTGCCGCGGCGGCCTCGGCCGCCAGACGCGTCTGGCGCTTGGCCAGTTCGGTCTTCAATTGCACCAGGCTGGGCGTGACGATGGGCAGGAACGCGGCCTCGCGCCAGCGCCGCGCAAAACCGTCGCCCGCGGGTTTCAAGTAGGCCGCCCCGCCGCTGGCCTGCAATTCGAGCTGCACCGCCTGGCTGGCAACGTCGGCCAGGCCGATGCGCAATTCGAACAGGCGCCACGGCTCGGCCACGAAACGTTCGCTGCGCACGCCGTCGATGAGGCGTGCGGTCAGGTCGTCGAGTTGGGCGGCCAGCGCTTGCAGCGGTTCGCCCAGGATGCCGCGCGAGGCCTGGCCCTGCCCCGCTTCCTGCGCCGCGCGCAGCGCGCGCCGGGCCAGGCCGATGGACAGGCCACATTGCAGGCCGGCAAAGGCCGGCCGCGCCTGCGGCAGGTATTGCCGTGCGTCCGGATGGATCAGCCATTCGGGGCCGATGCGCACACCGCGTACGTCCAGCGCCGCGGTGTTGCTCGATTGCAGCGCCAGCAGGTCCAGGTCGGCGCTGCGCGCCAGGCCGTCGATATCGTGCGGCAAGGCCACGACGGCAGGCGTGCCATCGGGCGCCGAGACTGCAGCGGCCACCAGGAAACCCTGCTTGCGCAGGTTGGTGACCCAGGGCATGCGGCCGTCCAGCAGCCATTGCCCGCCGTCCTGGCGGGCGCTGATCTGCAGCGATTCGATGCCGCTCAGGAATTTCATGGCGTTCGACAACGCGGTGGCGCCGGCCTGCTCGCCCGCCAGCAGCGGCGCCAGCCAGGTCTGCGCCAGCACCGTGTTGGGGCTGCGCAGCAGGTATTCGATGAAGACGCGCTGGCCCCACGCGACAAAGGCGCTGGCCACGGAGTGTTCGGCCACCTGGGACACGGCTTCGATGGCATCGCCGATGTCGGTGCCCGGCAGGCCGCCCAGGGCCTCGGGCACGCCTTGGCGGAACAGGCCAGCGGCGGCCAGGCGCGGCAGCACGCTGGCCGGGTCCTGGGTGCCGTCGTCCAGCGCGCCGGCGTGCTGGTCCAGCCAGGCCGCGAGTTCCGGCGTCAGCCGATCAGGCTGGCGCGCCGTCATCGGTCGCCGCTCCAGGCGTAGGCGCTCAGCTGCTCGTTCAGCGGCGTCTGCGCCAGGTTGTTGCCGAAATTGCAGACCGTGGCCAGGCCCACGCCGACGATGACTTCCAGGGCATTGCCGTCGGTGTAGCCGGCATCGCGCAGCGCTTGCAGGGCTTCGTCGCTGACGCGGCCACGGGTCTGGATGACGGCTTCGGTGAAGGCGGCGAGCGCTTGCAGGCGGGCGTCGGGCAAGATGCCCTGGGCGCGCAGCGCGTCCACCACTTCGGGCGACAGCTTGGCCTTGTTGCGGGCCAGCGCCGTATGGCCGGCCACGCAGAAGGTGCAGCCGTGGCGCGTGCCGGCCACCAGTTGCACCACTTCGCGTTCCTGCAGCGTCAGCCCGGCGCGGGCGTTGATCTGCGACAGGGTCTGGTAGGCTTCGAGCGCGACGGGTGCGTTGGCCAGCACCCCCAGCAGGTTGGACAGGTAGCCGGCGCCCTGCTCGGCCGCGGCCAGGGCGGCGCGGGTGGGTTCGGGCGCACTTTGCGCGGTGTGGACAGTCAAACGGGCCATGAGAGTCTCCTGGAAGACGTTCGATGAAAACACGATTGTGCGGCCGCACCGCGAAGCGCGACAATGCACGGGGATCGCAAGCTGATGCTCGATCTTATCGACTTTCAGCAATGCCCATATAACCATGCCATCTACTGCCCCCCCGAACACCGACCAAGCCGCCGTCGACGCCCTGCTGCTGTCCAGCCTGGAGGTGCAATCCAGCTTGTATCACCTGGGCCAGTATTGCGGCAATTGGACGGCCAGCACCAGCGGCCGGGCGCGCGCCAGCTTTCACCTGATCCTGCACGGACGTTGCCGCGTCGACCTGGGCGGCGAGCAGGCGCCGCTGACGCTGTCGGCGGGCGATGGCGTGCTCTTCCTGCGCGACGTGCCGCACGCGCTGACCCCGCTGGACCCGCCCGAACCCGGCGCACCCGCCTGCCGCGCGATGCAGCCGCTGGCCCCGGCCCAGCCCGATGGCACCGGCCTGGCCTGCGGCTTTTTCCAGTTTCGCCCCGGCCTGGCCGACCTGCTGGCCGACACCCTGCCCGACGTCCTCTTGCTGCGCGCTGGCGATGCACGCTATGCCGGTGCGCGCGGGGTGTTCGACCTGATCCTGGGCGAAACCGCGCGCGAAGGCGGCGCGTCGGCCGTGGTGCTGGAACGCCTGACGGACATGCTGATCTTCTTCATGCTGCGGCATCTGGCCATCCACGACCGCCAGGCCTACGGCCTGTTCGTGCTGGCGCGCGACCCGGCCATGGCGGGCTTGCTCCAGGCCATCCTGGCGCGGCCCGAAGACGACTGGAACCTGGACGACATGGCACGCCACGTGCATATGTCGAAAGCGACGTTTCACCGCCGCTTCACGCTGCACAGCGGCACCACGCCCGCGCAATTGCTGCAATTGCTGCGCATGCGCGTAGCGCGGCGCTTGCTGTCGCAAGGCGTGGGCATCCAGGATGCCGCCGAACGCGTGGGTTACCGCTCGCAAGCGGCGTTCAGCCGGGTGTTCCTGCGCACCGAGGGCGTGGCGCCCTCGGCCTGGAGGAAAGGCCTTAAACCCGGGGCTTAAGACAGCCCCAGCAGCAGATCGGCCAACAGCGCCGGGTGCGTGATGTGGGCCTCGTGGGGCGCCGCGATGTCGACCCAGTTCCAGCCCGGCTGCGACTTCACCAGCTTGCGCGATTCTTCCAGCACCGGCAGTTCAGGCTGGGTGCAGTGGATGTAGGTGCGCGGGCGGCCGTTGCCGATGGGATGCTTGAGCGTCAGCGGCGTGGTGTAGCTGGCCAGCGGATGCGCGGTCAGGCGCCGCTTGACCCACGCTTCGTCGGTACTGCCCGGCTTGAATCCCCAGGCCGCGGGCAGCGGATCGGGAATCGGCACGGCCAGGCCGTTGGTGGCCTTGGACGCCGCCGCGATGCGGGCATCGGCATCCGCCTTGGGATACACCGAAAACGCGTTCTGGCCGCTTTGCAGCACGATCGAGTCGAAGTACACCAGGTGCGCCAGCCGCTCGGGAATGCGATCTGCGACACCCGAGATCGGAATGCCGCCGAAGCTGTGGCCCACCAGGATGACGTCGTTCAGTTCTTCGGACTGGATCACCTGCACCAGGTCTTCGACGAAGGTGTCGATGGTGATGGCCGGGTTCAGCAGATGCGCGCGGTCGCCCATGCCGGTGAAGCTGGGCGCATAGACGCGGTGACCGGCGGCCTGCAGCCGGTCGGCCACCGGCCGCCAGCACCAGCCGCCATGCCACGAGCCGTGCGCCAGCACGTAGGTCTTGGCGCGGGCGGCTTGCGGCTGGGCCGCGATGGCCGGGGCTGCGGCCAGCGCGGGCAGGCCCGCGGCCAGCTTCAACAGGTTTCTGCGGTGAATCATCGTCATGCCGTTCACACCTTGGCCAGGGCCTGGTCCAGATCGGCCAGCAGGTCGTCGATGTGCTCGATGCCGATGGACAGGCGCACGGTTTCTTCGCGCACGCCGGCCTTTTGCAGCTCTTCGGGATTCAACTGGCGGTGGGTGGTGGACGCCGGGTGGGTCGCCAGCGACTTGGCGTCGCCGATGTTCACCAGGCGCGTGAACAGCTGCAGCGCGTCCTGGAAGCGCGCGCCGGCTTCGCGGCCGCCCTTCACGCCGAACGTGAACAGGCCCGGCGCCTTGCCGCCCAGGTACTTCTGCACCAGCGCGTGGTCGGGGTGGTCCGGCAGGCCGGCGTAGTTGACCCATTCGACCTTGGCGTGTTCGCGCAGGTAGCGCGCCACCTTGACGGCGTTTTCCACGATGCGGTCCACGCGCAGCGCCAGCGTTTCGATGCCTTGCAGGATCTGGAACGAGTTGAACGGCGAGATCGCCGCACCGGTATTGCGCAGCGGCACCACGCGGGCGCGGCCGATGTAGGCGGCCGGGCCGAAGGCTTCGGTGTAGACCACGCCGTGGTAGCTGACGTCGGGTTCGTTCAGGCGCTTGAAGCGGGCCTTGTGCTCGGCCCAGGGGAACTTGCCCGAGTCGATGATGGCGCCGCCCAGGCTGGTGCCGTGGCCGCCCAGGTACTTGGTCAGCGACTGCACCACGATGTCGGCGCCGTGTTCGATGGGGCGCAGCAGGTACGGCGACGGCACGGTGTTGTCGACGATCAGCGGCAGGCCATGGCGGTGGGCCAGTTCGGCCAGCGCGGCGATGTCGGTGATGTTGCCCAGCGGGTTGCCGACGGACTCGGCGAAGATGGCCTTGGTGCGGTCATCGATCTGCGCTTCGAAGGCGGCCAGGTCGCTGGGGTTGGCAAAGCGCGTGGTGATGCCGTACTGCGGCAGCGTGTGCGCGAACAGGTTGTAGGTGCCGCCGTACAGCGTGCTGGACGAGACGATGTTGTCGCCGGCTTCGGCGATGGTCAGGATGGCGTAGGTGACCGCGGCCTGGCCCGAGGCCAGCGCCAGCGCGGCGATGCCGCCTTCCAGGGCGGCCACGCGCTGTTCCAGCACGTCGGTCGTCGGGTTCATGATGCGGGTGTAGATGTTGCCCGCGACCTTCAGGTCGAACAGGTCCGCGCCGTGTTGCGTGTCGTCGAATGCGTAGGCCACGGTCTGGTAGATCGGCACGGCCACGGCGCGCGTGGTCGGGTCGGGACGGTAGCCGCCATGCACGGCAATGGTTTCAAGCCGCCAGTCGGGCTTTTTCGCTTCAGTCATGTGTCTCTCCTTGAGATGCGTGATGGTGGGGGGATCAGGCGGCGAACCCGCGCGCGGCGCGCAGGATGCGTTCGATGTCCCCGTGATTGTTGTAGGCGCCGACGGACAGGCGCAGGTAACCATACTCGACAATGCTGGCCACCACACCCTCGCGGGCCAGGTGCGCCAGCGCGGCGGCCGGATCGGCCACGCGTACGGCCGTGGTGGTGCTGCGCAAGGCGTCGTCGGCTGGGGATACTACCTGCAGCCCCAGTGCGCGTAAACCATCGCTCAATGCCGTGGACAGTTCCATCACCCACGGTTCGATGCGTTCAGGCTGCGCCCATTCAATGAGATCCAGCGCGCCGGCCAGGCCGGCGATACCGGGATAGTTCAGGTTGCCCGATTCCAGGCGGCGGGCATCGCCCGCGTCCGACACGGCCACTTGCCATTGCAGGCCGTCCTTGCCCAGCGTGGTCACTTCGGACGGACCGATGTAGAGCGGGTCCAGCGCATCCAGCAGGCGCGGCGACACATGCAGAAAGCCCACGCCCAAGGGGCCCAGCAGGCCTTTGTGCGCGCCGCTGGCAAAGGCATCCACGCCCCAGGCATCGACCTCGGCGCGCAACAGGCCCGCGCCCTGCACGCCATCGACCACCAGCCAGATGTCGCGTTCGGCGCAGCGCCGGCCGAGCTCGGCGATGTCGGTGCGCAGGCCCGTGCCGTACTGCACCCATGACACTGCGATGAGCCGTGTGCGGGCATCGACGTGCTGCCACAGGTCGTCAACCGTATAGCGGCCGGCGCGCGACGGCGGCACGCGCACCTGCACGCCGCGGCGGCGCAGATTGAGCCACGGCAAGGCGTTGGTGGGATGTTCCTGGTCGTCGACGATGAGGTTGTCGCCCTCTTGCCAGGCCAGGCCTTGCGCGACGGTGTTCAGGCCTTCGGTGGTGTTCTTGGTAAAGGCCACGCGGCGCGCGTCGCCGCCGATCAGGCGGGCCAGGCGCGGGCGCAAGGCTGCCGCGTCGCGCAGCCATTGCGGCTTGTCGCTGCGGGCATGCGTGATGCCGTCAAAGAAGTCCGCCACCGCAGCGGCCACCTTGGGCGCCAAGGGGCTGGTGTAGGCGATGTTGGCGTAGGCCTTGTCGCGTGTGATGGGAAACAACTGCCTGAATTCGTCCTGCCAGCTCATGCGCGACCTTCTTCGTCTATGCAACTTGGTATGGACGGATTCTAGGTATATGACGCGAATCTGGATAAGGCTAAGTTCTCATAACCATATGACCATATAGTCGCTCGCCGCACGGGTGCGCCACCCTAGAATTCATGCCTTTCTTGCATACAACGAATACGGGAACGGCATGCGGTTGATCTCTCTTCTCAAGACCGCCGGCGTGGCGGCGGCGCTGGCTTATGCCGGCGCATCCACGGCAGGCGTCACGGTCGACGCCATCAAGAAACGCGGCGAACTGGTGTGCGGCGTGAGCCAGGGCTCGGCGGGCCTGTCCATTGCCGACAAGCAGGGCCGCTGGACGGGCCTGGATGCCGACCTGTGCCGCGCGCTGGCCGCCGCCGTGCTGGGCGATGCCGAGAAGACCCGCTTCGTGCCGCTCAGTTCGCAGCAGCGCTTTCCGGCCCTGCAAGGCGGCGAGATCGACGTGCTGAACCGCAACACCACCATCACCTCGGGCCGCGACGCGGGCCTGGGCATCGTGTCCGCCGGCATCGTGTTCTACGACGGCCAGGGCTTCCTGGTGCCGCGCAAGCTGGGCGTGAAAAGCGCGACCGAGCTGGATGGCGCGCAGGTCTGCGTACAGCCGGGCACTGTCAATGAACAGAACCTGGTCGACTACTTCAAGAAGAACAAGCTCACCTATCGCCCCGTGGTGATCGAGAACCTGGTGGAGCTGGAACAGGCCTTCTACGCCGGCCGCTGCGACGTCTACCTGTCGGATGCGTCCACGCTGGCCGCCAGCCGCGCGGCGCGCGCCGCCAATCCGGACGACTTCGTCATTCTGCCCGAACGCATCAACAAGTCGCCGCTGGGCCCCTTCGTGCGCCAGGACGATCCGAACTGGACCGCGATCGTACGCTGGACGGTGAACGCGCTGGTGGCCGCCGAGGAACTGGGCATCACGTCCAAAAACGTCGACAGCCAGGCGCAAAGCACCGATGCCCAGGTACGCCGCCTGCTGGGCCTGGACCCGGGCATCGGCAAGAGCTTCGGCCTGGACGAAGGCTGGGCCCGCAACGTCATCAAGGCGGTGGGCAATTACGGCGAAGTGTGGGACCGCAACCTGGGCGCGGCCACGCCGCTCAAGCTGGAGCGCGGCCTGAACGCGCAGTGGAACAAGGGCGGGCTGCTGTATTCGCCGCCGTTCCAATGACATGATCGCCACCCTTGCCCTGCCCGGGAGCCCCGCCCTGCGGCGCTGGCTGCCCGCCCTGGCCTGGACCCTGGCGCTGGGGGGCATGGCCGCCGTGCTGATCCTGCACATCGAATCCGTGCAGGCGGCGCGCGGCATCCGCGGCGGCTTCGGCTTCCTGTTCCAGCCGGCGGGCTTTCGCATTTCGGAAAGCCTGCTGCCGGTCACGCCTGAAGATCCGTACTGGATGTCGATTGCCGCGGGGCTGGTCAATACGCTGACGGTGGCGTTGGTGGCCATCCCCGTGGCGACGCTATTGGGCATCGGGCTGGGGCTGCTGCGCCTGTCGTCGCAGCCGCTGGCCGCGCGCACCGCCGCGGCCATCATCGCGCCGCTGCGCAACACGCCGGTGCTGCTGCAACTGTTCGTCTGGTATGGCCTGCTGCTGCGCCTGCCGGATGCGCGTCAGGCCTGGCAGCCATTTCCATCGGTGCTGCTGTCCAATCGCGGGCTGGCGCTGCCCGCCCTGCACGGCTGGCTGCCGTATGCGCTGGCGGCAGTCGGCGCGTTGCTGGCCGGCTGGCTGGCGCATCGTCAGTGGGGCCGCGAGGTCGGATCCCGCTCAAGCCGGCTCGCCCAAGGCGCCACGTGGCTGCTGCCGCTGGCGTTGGCCCTGGCGGCCTGGACGCTGCTGCCGCCGGTGCAGGTCGATCTGCCCGTCCGGCGCGGCCTGGGCCTGCAAGGGGGCTGGCAGCCCAGCATCGAATTCGCCGCGCTGGCCATCGGCCTGATCGTGTTCCATGCCGCCTACATCGCCGACATCGTGCGCGCCTCGGTGCGCGCGGTGCCGGTCGGCCTGGTGGAAGCGGGCCAGGCCATGGCGCTGACCCCGGCCAGCGTCTTGCGCCGGGTCATCGCGCCCTACGCCGCGCGCGTCGCCCTGCCGCCGTACGCCAACCAGTGTCTGGCGCTGGTCAAGAACAGCACGCTGGCGATTGCCCTCGGCTACCAGGAACTGATGGCCGTGATCAACACCGCCATCACGCAGACCGGCCTGGCGCTGGAAGGCATTGCCCTGGCAGTCGCCGTGTACCTGGGCCTGGCGCTGGCGCTGGGCGGCGCCCTGTCCGCCTGGAACGCGCGCCATGCGCGCCACGGCCCCGGCGACAGCCACGGCGCCCGCCTGGGCGACCGGCCAGGCCTGCCGCTCCTGGGCGGGGATGCGCGCCGTGCACCCCCCTGGCGCCGTTGGTTGGGATCGGCCGTGGTGGCCGTGCTGCTGGCCGCCGCTGCCTGGGCTGTCCTGGATTGGGCCGTGCTGCGCGCGGTGTGGCACGGCGCCCCGGCCGAGTGCGCCGCGGCCGCCGGCGCCTGCTGGGCCGCGGTGACCGACAACGTGCCGCTGCTGCTGTTCGGCGCCATGGCGCCAGAGGACCGGCCCCAGGCCCTGGTGGCTT
>NZ_CADIJO010000015.1 GCF_902859705.1 Achromobacter deleyi
CGGCCGCGCTGGCCAGCCTGTGGCTGGGCTCGCGCGGCCTGTCGGCCGGCGCCGTCTGGCAGGCCCTGGTGCGGCCCGACGACAGCTATGCCGCGCTGGTGGTGGCCTCGCGCATTCCCCGCACCCTGCTGGCCTTGCTGACCGGCTCGGCGCTGGCCGTGGCCGGCGCGCTGATCCAGGCGCTGACCCGCAACCCGCTGGCCGAGCCGGGCCTGCTGGGCGTGAACGCGGGCGCGGCGGCCTCGATCGTGACGGCGGCCTTGATGGCGGGCGGCCTGCCCGCCCACCCCTTCTGGGCCGCCCTGCCCGGCGCGCTGGCCGCCGCCGCGGCGGTCTATCTGATCGGCGCCGGCGGTCGCGGCCTGCAGCCCGTGCGGCTGATCTTGGCTGGCGCCGCCGTGAACGCGGTGCTGTTCGCCTATGTGCAGGCCGTGGCGCTGCTGCGCAGCGATATCTTCGATGCCTATCGTTTCTGGGCAGTGGGGTCGCTGGCCGGCCAAAGCCTGGACGCCGCACTGCGCGCGGCGCCCTATATCGGCGCCGGCCTGCTGCTGGCCGCCGCCTTGGCGCGGCCGCTCAATCTGCTGGCCCTGGGCCAGGCGCTGGCGCAGGCGTTGGGCTTGCGCGCCGGGCTGTATCGCCTGCTGGGACTCTTGTGCGTGGCCATCCTGGCCGCCGCAGCCACGGCGGCGGCCGGCCCGATTGCGTTCGTCGGCCTGGCCGTGCCGCACATTGCACGCCGCTACGCCGGCCCGGACCTGCGCTGGCTGCTGGCCTACTGCGTGGTGCTGGGGCCGCTGCTGATGCTGGTGGCGGATATCCTGGCGCGGCTGCTGCGCGCCCCGGCGGAATTGTTGACGGGCGTGGTGGTGGCCTTCATCGGCGCGCCCTTCCTGCTGGCCGCGCTGCGCAGCCGCGGCCGGAGCCTGGCATGACCCGGCATCCCCTGGCCCCGGTTCATCCGTCTGCGCCCATGCTGCGCGCCGGGTCCTGGCTGGCCTGGCCGCTGGCACCGCGCGCGCTGGTCTATGGCGCAAGCCTGTTGGTCATGGCAGCTGCCTTGCTCGCCACCACCCTGCGCACGGGCGACCCCGGCCTGCCTTGGGCCACGCTGTGGCAGGCGCTGCTGGGCGGCGGCAGCGCGGTCGAGCAATGGCTGGTGCATACCGTGCGATTGCCGCGCGCCTTGTCGGCGTTGGGGGCCGGGGCCGCGCTGGGCCTGTCGGGCGCGCTGTTCCAAAGCCTCACCCGCAATCCGCTGGGCAGCCCCGACGTCATCGGGCTGACCGCGGGCGCCTCTGCGGGCGCGGTGGCCGTGGCCATGGTGTGGCCCGGCCTGATGCCGGTGGCCTGGGGCGCCGCGACCGGCGCGCTGCTGGCCACCGCCGGCGTCTGGTTCGGGTCGGGCGCAGGCTTTGCCGCGCCGCAGCGCATGGTCATCGCCGGCATCGCGGTGGGCGCGATCGCCTTTGCGTTCGTGCAATACGGGCTATCGAACCTGCGGCGCGAACAGGCCTATATGGCGGCCACCTGGTTGAACGGCAACCTGGCGGGCAAGACCTGGCACGACGTGGCGCTGATCAGCGTGGCCTGCGCCGTGTTGCTGCCGCTGGGCCTGGCCCTGTGCGCCCGGCTGCGCCTGCTGGAAATGGGCGATGACCTGGCGCAGGCGCTGGGCGCATCGCCTGCACGCAGCCGCCTGGCCGCAACACTGGTGGCGGTGCTGGCCGCCGCGGCCGCCGTGACGGTGGCCGGCCCCATCGCGTTCATCGCCCTGGCCGCGCCGCAGATCGCGCGCCGCTGTGTACGCGCCAGCGGCCCGCAACCGCTGCTGGCCGCCCTGACCGGCGCGGTGCTGCTGGCCGCAGCCGACCTTCTGACCCGCGCCGCCGGCCCCAACGGCCTGCCCGTGGGCGTCCTGACCGCCGGCATCGGCGGCGTTTATCTGGCTTTCCTGCTGGTGCTTGAATGGCGCAAGGCTTCGACGTGAACGACACTTTCCCCGGCGCATCCGCGCTGCAACTGCAGAATGTGGATCTGGCGTATGGCGAGACCGCGGTGCTGCAAGGCCTGTCGCTGGCCGTCGAACCCGGCGCGTTCACGGCGGTGGTGGGGCCCAATGGCTGCGGCAAGTCCACCTTGCTGCGGGTGCTGGGCGGCGCACTGGCGCCCACCCGGGGCCAGGCGTGGCTGGACGGCGCCAACCTGGCCACGCTGCGCCGCAAGGCGGTGGCCCGGCGCCTGGCCTATCTGCCGCAGAATCCGGTGGCCCCCGAAATGATCAGCGTGCGCGACCTGGTGGCGCGCGGTCGCTATCCGCACCAGACCTTGCTGCGGCAGTGGTCGCCAGCCGATGCCCAGGCCGTGGACGCCGCGCTGGCCGATACCGACCTGACGGACCTGGCCGACCATCCCGTGCACACCCTGTCGGGCGGCCAGCGCCAACGCGCCTGGCTGGCGCTGGTGCTGGCGCAGGATGCGGGCATTATGCTGCTGGACGAACCCACCACGTTTCTGGACATCCGCCACCAGATCGACCTGCTGGAATTGTGTGCGCGCCTGCACCAGGCCGACCGCACGCTGGTGGTGGTGCTGCACGACCTGAACCTGGCGTTCCGCTATGCCGATCGGGTGGTGATGATGCGGTCCGGCCGCATCGCCGCGCAGGGCGAGGTGCGGCAGGTGGTGACCGAAGCCGCGATGCAGCAGGTGTTTGACCTGGATTGCAGGGTGCTGCCCGATCCGGAAACGGGCAGCCCGATGATCGTGCCCCGGCGCGGCGGCCGGGACTGACCACCCCATCGCCCTACAGCATGTGCGCCAGGAATTCCCGGCTGCGCGGGTGCTGCGGCGCGCGGAAGAATTCCGCCGACGGCGCTTCTTCGACGATGCGGCCTTCGTCCATGAAGATCACGCGGTGCGCGACTTCGCGGGCGAACCCCATTTCGTGCGTCACGACCAGCATGGTCATGTGTTCGTCGGCCAGCTGGCGCATGGTGCGCAGCACTTCGCCTGTCAGTTCAGGGTCCAGCGCCGACGTCGGTTCGTCGAACAGCATGATGTCCGGCTCCATCGCCAGCGCGCGGGCAATCGCCACGCGCTGCTTCTGGCCGCCGGACAGGCGCGTGGGATAGTTGTCGCGCTTGTTCAGAAGGCCGACCTTGCGCAGCAGCTCCTCGGCCTTGGGCACGATGGCCGCGCGCGGCATGCCCTTGACGATCATGGGCGCTTCGATGATGTTCTGCAGCACGGTCATGTGCGGGAACAGGTTGAACGACTGGAACACCATGCCCATCTTGCGGCAGATGCGGCGCACGTCGGCGTCGCTGGCGTACTGGCTGCGCCCGCCGGGCACGGCGCTGGCCAGGGCTTCGCCTTCGACGTCGATGGCGCCTTCGTCGATGGTTTCCAGGTGGTTCAGGCAGCGCAGGAAGGTGCTCTTGCCCGAGCCCGACGGCCCGATCACGGCCACCACTTCGCCCTTGCCCAATTCCAGCGACACCTGGTCCAGCACGCGGTTGGCGCCGAACGACTTGACGATGCCGCGGGCCGAGATCATGGCGCGGCGCTCGCCCGCGGACGGATTACTGGTCGTATTTGGCATAGCGCTTTTCCATATGCTGGAAGAACCACGTCAACACCAGCGTCATGATGAGATAGAAGGCGGCCGCCACCAGGAACGGCGTGGTCGTGAAGTCGCGCTGCACGATGCCGCGCGCGGTGCGCAGGATGTCGTTGAGCGCCAGCACGTAGATCAGGGACGTGTCCTTGACCAGGGTGATGGTTTCGTTGCTCATGGGCGGCAGCACCCGCTGCACCATCTGCGGCAGCACGATGCGGCGCAACGTCTGCAGATAGGTCATGCCCAGCACCTTGCTGCCTTCGTACTGGCCCCGGTCCACCGACTGGATGCCGGCGCGGAAGATCTCGGCGAAGTACGCGGCGTAGTTCAGCGCAAACGCCACGACGGCCGCCGGGAAATCGGGCAGGCGCACGCCCACCACCGGCACGAACGGCAAGGCGAAATAGATGAACAGCATCTGCAGCATCAGCGGCGTGCCGCGCATGAGCCAGATGTAGCCATTGACCAGCCGGCTGACCAGCGTCCATTTCGAGATGCGCAGCAGCGCCAGCACCAGGCCCAGCGGAACCGCCAGCGCCAGGGTGATGAAGAACAGCGTCAAGGTCACCTTGGCGCCTTGCGCCAGGGGGCCCAGAAGGGAAATTACATAGTCCATGCGGGAAGGTTCGCGCCGTAGAACTGCAAAACGCCCGGACCGCGGCGCGGCCCGGGCGTTTCAAGGGGGATTACTTGATGATGTTGGCGCCGAACCACTGGGTGGCGATGCGGCCGGCGGTGCCGTCCTGCTTCATCGAATCCAGCGTCTTGTCCAGCTTGGCCAGCAGGTCGGTGTCGTCCTTGCGCACGCCGACGCCGTAGTCTTCGGTGCCGAAGTTCTCGTCCAGCACGCGGTATTCGCCTGCGCGCTTGCTGATCAGGTAGCGGCCCACCACTTCGTCGACCACGATGGCATCCAGGCGGCCGGCGGCCAGGTCCATCAGGGCCGTGACGTTGTCGCCGAACTTCTTGACTTCCTTGATGCTGCCGGCGACCGGGTCCTTGGCGATGGCGTCGGTGGCGCTGCTGCCATCCTGCGCGCCGACGACCTTGCCGGCCAGGTCGGCCTTGACCTTCACGGGCGAGGCATTGCCGACGATGATGATCTGGTGGTTGGCCATGTACGGCGCGGTGAAGCTGATGTTCTTCTTGCGTTCTTCGGTGATGGTCAGGCCGTTCCAGAGCACGTCGACGCGCTTGCCGTTCAGTTCGGCTTCCTTGGCGCTCCAGTCGATGGGCTTGAATTCGACTTCCATGCCCAGGCGCTTGCTGGCTTCTTTGGCCATGTCGATGTCAAAGCCGACGATCTGGTTGCTGGCGTCGCGGAAACCCATGGGCGGGAAGTTGTCGTCCAGGCCGACCACGACCTTGCGGGCGGCAGCCGGGGCCTGCGCGCCAGCGGCGGCGGGCGCGTTGTCGGACGGGCCGCAGGCGGTCAGCATCGTGGTTGCGGACACGAGAAGAACAGCAGTCAGTTTTTTCATATTTATGGGCGCGCGAGGCGCAGGGATGAAGAATGCCGGGAGGCTCGCCGTCCGGATCGACAGAAGCCGCGAGCCGGTATTTTAGCCTTCCCGGCGAACGACGCCAGCCAGGGGGCCACGCGCCCCGCTACGGCGCGGGATGAAAGCGTTCGAGCAGGCGCAGAAACAGCTCTACGGCCCGCGAGGCCGGCCGCGATGCTTCGGTGATGGCGCTGATGGTGTTTTCGTACACCGGCCCGCCTGGCACGCGCGTCAGGGCAAAGCGGCGCGATATCGAATCCGCGTAGTGCTGCGGCAAGAGGCCCACGTAGTGGCCCGACGACACCAGCATGGCAATGGCTTCCAGGCCCGAGGCCTCTGGCCCGCGGGTAAACCCATATTCGCCCAGCGCATCGTGCACGAACGGGTGCGAGCGATACACCAGCGGCAGCGTGCGGGCCTGGCGGGCTCTGCGCCGCGCGACGAACATGCGGTGGCGCTCGACATACAAACGTTGGTAATTGAAGGCGTTCTCGCGCCGGTACATGCCGCGAATGGCGATCTGCACCCGGCGTTCACGCAGCGCCTGGTCCAGATCGTTGAAGGTCATCACGGTGATCTCGACCTTGACGTCGGGCGCCTCTTCCAGCATGGCCGCCAGCGCGGTCGGAATATGGCAATCGGCGTCGGTGATGACGTGCTCGACCATGCCGATGGACAAGGTGCCGGACAGCACCCCGCGCACCGCGTCGATTTCGGGACGGATGCGTTCCAGCGCCTTGAGCGCCTCGCGCGCCAGGTCCAGCGCCACCTTGCCGGCCTGGGTCAGTTCAAAGCCGGACGGCCCGCGGTCGCACAGCCGCACGCCCAGGGTTTCCTCGACCTCGCGCACGTGCCGGCTGATGGACGCCTTGGACATGTGCAGCTGCTTTTCCGCCGCCGCAAAGCCGTTGGCCTGCGCCACGGCGCAGAACACCCGCAAGGACCGCAGGTCGCGCTCGGTGAACTCGGGACGGGACAAAGTCGTTTCTTTTTGAAAGGTATTGATTTTCGAAACCATACCACTAAAAAAATCATTTTTCATGACCGTGCCCGCGCAATACAGTTGGTCCAGCAGTGGCAGCACGGGGCACAGACCCCGGCGCCCGCTCCCGCGGCGGCTACCGGCCCCGCGCGGCCAACGATCACGACATACAAGGGAAAAATCATGCGCAACCTGTCCAGAAGGCGCTTTGTCGCCACGACGCTCGCCACCGGGGCGGCGCTGGCGCTGCCGGGCCTGGCCTTCGCCGAAGGCGGCTCGCTGGCCGACATCAAGAAACGCGGCAAGCTCACCGTGGGCACCGAAGCCGCCTACGAACCGTTTGAATTCGTCGAGAACGGCCAGGTGGTCGGCTACGGCCATGACCTGCTGCAATTGATGGCAGCCAAGCTGGGCGTGCAGCTGGAACAGATGAACCTGCCCTTCCAGGGCCTGCTGCCGGGGCTGATGTCGCGCAAATTCGACCTGGTGGCCACCAGCGTCGGCATCACGCCCGAGCGCGCCCGGCGCTTTGCCTTCACCCAGCCCGTGGGCGTGGTCAAGTCGGTGCTGATGGTGCGGGTGGACGACGCGACCATCAAACAGAGCATGGACCTGGCCGGCAAGATCATCGGCACCCAGATGGGGTCGTCGTCGCAGCCGGTGGCCGAGGAATTCGAGAAGCGCCTGAAGGCCCAGGCCGGCAAGGGCTATGCCGACACCAAGCTGTTCCAGGCCTACCCGGATGTGTCCAACGCCCTGGCCAACAAGACGGTGGACGTGGCGCTGATGCCGTCCAACATCGCCGCGGTGCAGATGCGCAAGCAGCCGAACGCCTTCCGTATTGCCGGAGAAATCGGCGACGCCAAGCTGCTGGCGTGGGTGGCCAACCCGAAAGACCTGGAAATCCGCCAGTTCGTCAACGACACGCTGGACGAACTGCGCGCCAATGGCCAGTTGCTGACCTTGCAGCAAAAGTGGTTCGGCGGCCCGATGGAGACCCCGCGCGCGGGCTACCTGCCTGACGGCGCAGTCTGAGCGAGGGACTCCCATGCTGGATTGGTTGAACCAGAACGGCGCGCTGGCGCCGTTCCTGCACGGTGTCGTCTCGGGCACGGCGATCACGCTGGCCGCCTCGGTGGCGGCATTTGTGATCGGCATCGGGCTGGGGGTGGCGCTGCTACTGGCGCGCCTGTCGCCCTACGCCCCGGTGCGCGGCCTGGTCATGCTGTGGGTCAGCGCCATCCGCGGCACGCCCGCGCTGATCCACCTGCTGCTGGCCTACTACGTGGTGCCACCGCTGCTGGACATCTCGGTATCGCCCCTGGCAGCCGGCATCGGCGCGCTGGCCTGTAATACCAGCGCCTACATCGTGGAGATCCTGCGCGGGGCGCTGGGCACGCTGTCGGCCGGCCAGGTGGCCGCGGCGCGGGCGCTGGGCATGCGCCACCGGCAGATCTGGCGCTACGTGCTGCTGCCGCAGGTGTTCTACCGCGCGATTCCGCCCCTGACCAGCGAACTCACCATCCTGCTCAAGGCCTCGTCGCTGATGTCCATCATTGCCGTGCCGGAGCTGGCCACCGTGGCGCGCAACGCCACCCTGCAAAGCGACCTGCCGCTGCAGGTGTTCACGGTGACGGCCTGCGTGTACTTCATCATTCTTTTCTGCCTGTCGGCTGCCTCGCGCCTGTGCGAGCGGCGCGTCTCGAGGATGCTGCCCCATGCCCATTGATCTCTCTCTTGTCGGGCAGGCCATTCCCGTGCTGCTCAAGGGCCTGCGGATCACGGCGCTCGTCAGCCTGATCGGCATTCCGCTGGGCATGCTGATCGGCACGGCTGCCGCCTATGCCGCACAGTCGCGCACGCCGCTGCGGCCGCTGGCGCTGGCCTACGTGGAACTGGTGCGCAACATTCCGTACCTGATCCTCGTCTACCTGGCGTTTTTCGGCCTGCCCAAGCTGGGCGTGCCGGCCTCGGCGATGTCGGTGGCCATCGGCTGCACCGCCTTCTATACGGGCGGCTACTTCTGCGAAGTGCTGCGCGCCGCGCTGCAAAGCGTGCCGCGCGGGCAGACCGGCGCCGCCCTGTCGCTGGGCATGACCTATTGGCAGACGCAGCGCCACATCGTCGTGCCGCAGTTGTTCGGCTATCTCATCCCGCCCACCACCAGCCTGGTCATCATGATGTTCAAGGACTCGGCGATCTTCTCGGTGATGAGCCTGCCGGAAATGACCTACCAGAGCAACCTGCTCACCGCCAACACCTTTGCCTACCTGGAAGTCCTGGGCACCACCGCCCTGATCTATTGGCTATGCAGCGTGGCGATGGCCGGCGCCGGCCGCCGCCTGGAGACCCTGGCGCGCCGCCGCGCGGGCCAGGCCTGACCCACTCATTCCACAAGGAAACCCTCATGACCTCGTACACCGTTGCGCCCAAAACCGGCCACCCCACCCTGCTCTATTCGACCCTGGCGCTGGACCTGGACAACCTGCAGGCCGATATCGCCGTGCTGGGCATGCCCTACGGCTCGCCCTATTCCGCGGCGGATTTCAGCAATGACCAGACCAATGCCCCCACCGCGATCCGCCAGGCCACCGACCGCGTGGTGCGCCGCCCGGGCCACTACGACTTCGACATCGACGGCCCCCTGCTGCAAGGCCGCGACGACATCCGCTTCGTGGACTGCGGCGACATCATTCCCGACCTGTCCCAGCCGCGCGGCGAACATTACGCGCGGGCCGAAGCCGCCGTGCGGCGCATCGCGGCGGCCGGCGCCGTGCCCATCGTGCTGGGCGGCGACCACGGCATCACCACGCCCATCCTGCGCGGCCTGGACCAGAAAGGCCCGATCACGCTCGTGCACATCGACGCCCACCTGGACTGGCGCGATGACGTCAACGGCGTGCGCGACGGCCTGTCCAGTCCGATCCGCCGGGCCTCTGAAATGGCCCACGTGGACCGCATCATCCAGATCGGCCTGCGCGCCCAGGGCAGCGGCCGCCCCGAAGAACTGGTGGCCGCCCGCGCCTACGGCGCCGAGCTGGTCACGGCCTACGAGCTGCACGACATCGGCATGGATGCGGTGCTGGCGCGCATTCCGGACGGCGGCAACTACTACCTGACCATCGACGCCGACGGCATGGACCCCGCCACGATGCCCGCGGTGGCCGGGCCGGCGCCGGGCGGCGTCACCTTCGTGCAGGCCCGCAAGCTGATCCACGGCCTGGTGGCCAAGGGCCGCGTGGTGGGCATGGACATCGTCGAGATCCAGCCCGAAAAAGACCTGAACCAGATCTCATGCATCACTGCCGGCCGCCTGATCCTGAACCTGATCGGCGCGTCGATCCGTGCGGGGCACTACGACAAATGAACGCGACCGCACCCATCATCGAGATCCGCGGGGTGGACAAATACTACGGCAGCCACCACGTGCTCAAGCAATGCTCGACCCGCGTGGACAAGGGCGAGATCGTGGTGGTCTGCGGGCCGTCCGGCTCCGGCAAGTCCACGCTGATCAAGACGGTCAACGCACTGGAACCGATCCAGGGCGGCGACATCCTGATCGACGGCGCCTCGGTCACCGCCGCCACCGACCTGCCCAAGCTGCGCACCAAGGTCGGGATGGTGTTCCAGCATTTCGAGCTGTTCCCGCACCTGGACATCCTGCGCAACCTGACCCTGGCGCAGCAGATCGTGCTGGGGCGCGGCATCGACACGGCCCGCGCCAAGGCCGGCGCGCTGCTCGAACGCGTGGGCCTGTCGGCGCACGCGGGCAAGCATCCGGGCCAGTTGTCCGGCGGCCAGCAGCAGCGCGTGGCGATCGCCCGCGCACTGTCGATGGACCCGATGGCGATGCTGTTCGACGAACCCACGTCCGCACTGGACCCCGAAATGGTCAATGAAGTGCTGGATGTGATGGTGGAACTCGCCGAGGAAGGCATGACCATGATGGTCGTGACCCACGAGATGGGCTTTGCCCGCCGGGTGGCCAATCGCGTGGTCTTCATGGAAGACGGCGCGATTGTCGAAGACTGCGCCACCGACCAGTTCTTTCGCGACGCAGCCAGTCCGCAGGCGCGCCGCTTCCTGTCCAAGATCCTGCCCCATTGACCCGCCGCCCGGCCTGCCGGGCGCATTCCACCACGCTGCCATGACGCAACCTCACGCCCATACCCGCATCCGCAAGTTCAATACCCGCCAGACCTATCCCGAACAGCAGCTGGACAATGACCTTTGCCAGGCCGTGGTGGCCGGCAAGACGGTCTACCTGCGCGGCCAGATCGGACAGGACCTGGACACCCGGGCCTCCGTCGGCGTGGGCGATGCCGCCGCCCAGGCGGAAAAAGCCATGGCCAACGTGGCGATGCTGCTGCGCGAATGCGGCAGCGACCTGTCGCACATCTGCAAGGTCACCGTGTACCTGGTGGACGTGCGCTACCGCGAGGCGGTCTACAACGTGATGGGCCGGTGGCTCAAGGGCGTGTTTCCCGTGTCCACCGGCCTGGTGGTGTCGGCGCTGGCGCGGCCGGAATGGCTGGTCGAGATCGACGTGATCGCCGTCATTCCCGACTGACTGGCCGCTAGCGCTGCGCCCGGGCCGCCATGCCCGCGCGCAGGCCCGCCGCGCAATCCAATGCGTCGTCCCACAGTTGGCGGGTCAACGCTTCGGCGTCGGTTTCCTGCGCCAGCGCAGCAGCTTCGCCCGACCACAGCAGCGAAAAGTCGCCGCTGCCGGTCTTCTCGACAGCCGCGCGCAGCGGGTCGACCGCGCCGGTTGCCAGCGGAAAGGCCGGCGCTACGGCGCTCATCGGCCCTTGTTCGCGCATGAAACGGGTCAGCAGGCCGCGCGCCGGGCGACCGGTATACAGATTGGTCAAGCGCGTCGTATCGTCACGCGCCTGGCGCACCGCCTGGCGATGAATGGCCGAGCGCCCTGCCTGCGGCGTCAGCAGATAGGCCGTACCCAGTTGCGCGGCGGCGGCGCCCAGGGCGAAGGCCGCGGCAATGCCGCGTCCGTCAGCGATGCCGCCGGCTGCAATCACGGGTACGCCCACCGCATCCACCACCTGCGGCAGCAAGGCATACAGGCCGGGCTGCGCGCCGATGTCGTCGGTCAGGAACATGCCGCGATGGCCGCCGGCCTCGACCCCTTGGGCGATGATGGCGTCCACCCCGCGGGCGTCCAGCCAGCGCGCCTCCTCGACCGTGGTGGCGGACGACAGCACCAGGGCGCCCGTGCGGCGCACACGTTCCAGCAGGGCCTCGTCCGGCAGCCCGAAATGGAAGCTGACCACCGCGGGGCGCAGGTCTTCGACGACCTGGCACATGGCGTCGTCGAATGGCGCGCGGCCCGGGCCGCTGCCTGCGGCGGACAGGTCCAGCCCGGCTTCGCGGTAGTACGGCGCCAGCGTGTCGCGCCAGCGCGCCTGGGCGGCCTCGTCCGGCTGCGGCGGCGTGTGGCTGAAGAAATTCAGGTTGAACGGCGCGTCGGTCTCGGCGCGAATGGCGGCGATCTGCTCGCGCAGCGCATCCGCACTGAGCGCGGCGCAGGCCAACGACCCCAGCGCGCCCGCGCGGCAGGCCGCGACGGTCAAGGGGCTGAACGAACCGACCATCGGGGCTTGGATGAGAGGCAACAGCGAAGGCAGCGATTTCATGGGCGTGGCGACCAGAAAAAAGGGACGCTCAAGCATATCGCAAGGGATGGCGGCCCGAGCGCTACGCCCCACCCGCGTACAAGGGCTTTGCGGCGTGACCCTTGGCCCCCTGCCGGCCATGCTAGGCTTAGTCGCATGACACGACGCTGCTTCCTTCCGCTTTCCTGCCGCCCGGCCGCGCGCCCGGAGTGCGCCGCATGAGCCCCGCCATCCGTCTGGGCCCCCTGGTCTTTCCCACCGAGCTGGCCGTGCTGATCGTGGCCGGCGCCGTCGGTCTGCTGGCCGCGCGCCTGTTCGGCGGCAAGCGTGCACCGGACATCAGCGCGGTGCTGTGGCGCGCGCTGCTGATCGGCCTGGTCGCCGCGCGTCTGGGTTTCCTGTGGCAGACCCGCGAACATATTCTGCAAGACCCGATCCAGGCGCTGGATATACGCGACGGCGGCTGGACGGGCATGGTCGGGCTGGCGGCCGCCTGCGCCTATGTGGCCTACGCCGCACTGCGGGCCATGGCGCCCCGGCCGGCGCTGCTGGGCGCGCTGGCGCTGGCCGCCGGCACCTGGCTGATCGGCGGGCAACTGCTGGCGCCCACGCCACAGCCCCAGCCCGCGCTGACCGCAGTGGCCTTGCAGGACCTGAACGGCAAGCCTGCCGCCCTGGCTGCCTTCCAGGGCAAGCCCACCGTGGTCAATCTGTGGGCCAGTTGGTGTCCACCATGCCGCCGCGAGATGCCGGCCTTCGAACGCGCCCAGGCCGCCAACCCCGACATCCACTTCGTTTTCCTGAACCAGGGCGAAACGCCCGACGCGGTGCGGCAATACCTGGATCAGCATGCGCCGTCACTGACCAACGCTTTGCTGGACCCGGCTGGCGAGGCCTCGCGCACCATGAGCAATCGCGGCCTGCCCGCCACGCTGTTCCTGGATGCCGACGGCCGGTTGATGGATGTGCGGGTCGGCGAACTGTCCAGCGCCACGCTGGCACAGCGGCTGGAGGCGATCCGCCCGGTTGCTGCCCCCTGATTCTGGACGCCTGGGTACCTGGGAGCCACCATGCGACGAACTGCGATTGCCTTCTTTGCCGCCAGCCTGGCCGCGTTTGCGGCGCCCGCCAGCGCCCAGCCGCGCGAGCAGGTCGAAAGCACGCTGGAGGCAGCCTTGACCCAGTTGATGAATCAGTACGTGGACCCGGTGGATACGCGCGCGCTGGCGCTGCACGGCCTGCGCGCGCTGCAAGCGTTGCCGGGCGGAACCGGCGCATCGCGCCAGTCGGCCATCGACCAGGCCGTCGCCGCCGAAGGCCAAGCCACCGACATCCCGGCGCAAAGCCGCATCCTGGCCGATGAGATTTTGCGTTTCGCCGATGGCGCGCCGCGCGACGCCGCGTTGAACGCCGCCTTGCGCGGCATGATGGCCAGCCTGGACGCCTACAGCCGGGTCGCGACGCCGGCCGAGATGGCGCCGCCGCCCGCGTCCGTCGGCCTGGAACTGTCGATCCAGAACGGCGCCTTGACCGTGGTGCGGCCCCTGCCCGGCGGGCCTGGCGAACGCGCCGGCCTGCGCAAAGGCGACGTCGTGACCGACATCGACGGCCGCGCCACGGCCGGCCTGCCGCTGCCCGAAGCGGTGGCCTTGCTGCGCGGCGCGACGGGCACCCGCCCGACATTGCGCATCCAGCGGCCAGGGGCCGCGCAAGCCCTCATCGTGCAGCCCGTGCGTGGCCCGGTGCAGGCCCCGCCCTCGGTGCGCTGGGACATGAACGGCACGGTGGCCATCGTCACGCTGGCGGCCTTTGACAGCAAGACGGACAGCCAACTGCGGGCCGCGCTGGACGCCGCGACCGCACGCGCCGGCTCGCGGCTGGGCGGGCTGGTGCTGGACCTGCGCGGCAATGCCGGCGGGCTGCTTGACGTGGCCGAACAAGTGGCCGGCGTGATGCTGCGCAAAGGTTCGCGGATCGGCAACCTGTACGGCCGCACGCCCGCCGATTCACGTGCGCTGGTGGCGCGCGACAGTCTGTTGCCGCATGACGTGCCGGTGGTGGTGATCGTCGACCGCCGCACCGGTGCAGGCGCCGAGATCGTGGCCGCGGCATTGCAGGACCACGGCCGCGCACTCGTGATCGGCGAAAAGACCGCCGGCGCGGGGACCATACAGACCGTGCTGCCGCTGCCCGCGAACGAGGGTGCGCTGGTGGTGACCAGTGCGCGCGTGCATCGGGCCAACGGCGCGCGGCTGGAGGGCGCGGGCGTGACGCCGCAATTGTTGATAGACGCCGCCACGGGCAAGATGTCCTTGCGCGCCGACGTCGCGGCCGATTTCAATGCCGACATGGCTGAACGCCTACGCGCGGCGCTGGCATCGGCGCCCGCGGAAAGCGACCCTGCCCTGCTCGCCGCGTTGACGGCGTTGAAGTAGGCGGCCGGGCGCCGGCCCGCGACAGGCGCGGATTCAGACGCCGCCCCGGGCTGCGCCAGACGGCTAGCCGGAAACCGGCTCGGCCCACGGCAGGGCCACGCCCTGCTCGACCTTTGTCATCAGCCGCAGGCGTTGTCCCATGTGCCCCGCCTGGGCATCCAGCCGCACGACCAGCACCGGCCCCAGCGGCAAAGCCTGAGCGGTGGCGATGAGGCGGTCGCCTTCGTCCCCAGCCCCCGGCACGCGGGTCCAGGCCAGCAGCTCGGCCTCGTCCACCGCCACCTCGTTGGCCTGGTCGTGCCCGCAGGCCGGGCACCAGAGCCGGGCCGGATACACCCGGTGCGCGCATTGCGCGCAAGCCATCACTTTGACACTCATGCGTCCTCCCTGGCCAGCACGGCGGCGTTGGCGCACATGCCATAACGCAGCTGCACCATGCCATAGCCGGTGGCCACGCCATGGCGTGCGCCCGCCACCTGCCGCGCGCCGGCCCGGCCGAGCAGTTGCCGTGTCACTTCCACCAAGCCGTGCATGCCGCCCGCCGTGCCCGCCTGCCCCGCCGACAACTGCCCGCCCGCCGTGTTGACCGGCAGCGCGCGGGTGGCAATGCGGCGGGCGATGAAGCCCGGCAAATCGTCGGCTGGCGCCAGGCCCAGGTCACACAACTGCGCCACGGCCATCGCCGGGTAATCGTCGTACACGCCCACCACATCCATGTCGTCTGGCCCCAAGCCCGCGTCGGCCCACAGCGCGGGCGCGAAGTCGGCGATGCCGGTGACCAGGCCATCGCCTTCCTGCTGGTCGCCGTTGTAGCGCGCCCCGCTGGCTCGCAGCGTGACATGCACGCCGTTGGGCTGCGCCTGCAACACCAGCGCGCAGGCGCCGCTGACCACCGGCACGCAGTCCATCCGCCCCAGCGGCGCGGCCACCATCGGCGCGTCCAGGTATTGCGCCAGCGTCAATGGCTGGCGATAGGCGGCGTTGGGGTTGCCGGCCGCCCACTCACGTTGCGCTACGCACAGCGCGCCGTAGTCTTCGCGCCGCAAACCGGTCTGCGCCATCTGCCGCTGCGTCAGCATGGCGAACAGCGGATTCGGGCCGGCGCTGCCCAAGGGGCTCAGGTAGTCTTGCGCGCTGCGGTTGTAGCCGCGCACCAGCGCCGCGAAATCGGCACCGGTGAAATGGTCGCCCGCCGCCAGGACGATGGTGCGCGCCTGCCCCGCCTGCAAGGCCAGCCAGGCGTGGCGCAGCATATTGATGGCGCTGGCGCCGCCCATTTCGTCCTGCATGCACCAGCCCAGCGTCAGCCCCAACCGCCAGGCCAGGTCGATGGCGCGGTCGGGCCGCAAGGTGAACGAAGCCACGCCCAGGCCATCGACGTCCGCTGGCCGCAGCCCGGCGTCGTCCAGCGCCAGGCGCACGGCCTGCGCGATCAGCCCGGCCGTGCTGCAATCCGGCCCGGGGTGGCGCAGCGCGGGGGTTTCACCCACGCCGACAATGCCAGGGCTTGCGGGCTTGCCGCTCATGCCGAATCCTCGCGCGGCGGTTCACGCGTCAGCAGCAAGGTGATGACGGTGATGACCGCCATGCCGACCAGGAACCACGCCACCGGCGTGGCCGATTCGTACTTGCGCAGCAGCGCCATGGCGATCAGGGGCGACAGGCCGCCGGCAAACACCGACGCCAGTTCGTGGCCCAGCGCCAGGCCGGTGTAGCGGACTTCGGGCGGGAACAGTTCGGCAAAATACGCTGGCTGCGTGCCGATCATGGCCGCGTGGCACACGGTGTTGCCCATGAAGAACGCCAGGAAGATCCAAATAGGCTCTTTGGTCTGCACCAGCCAGAAGAACGGAAACGCCGCCAGTGCCAGCCCGGCCGAGCCGATCAGGTAGACCGTGCGCCGCCCGATGCGGTCGGACAGGTGGCCGAACCACACCAGCGTGCCCAGCTCGATGAACATCGACGCCAAGACGCCGCCCAGCATCACATCGTTGGGAATGCCCAGGAACTTGCCGTAGGCCAGCGCGAACGCCAGGAAGATGTACGAACCGCCGTTTTCCGCCACCCGCAGCCCCATCGCCGTGAACACCTGGCGCGGATAGCGGCGAAACACTTCGACGGCCGGCATGCCGCGCTTGGCGGTCTTGGTCGCCTGCACGAATTCCTCGCTTTCCGGAATGTGCTTGCGGATGTAGAGGCCCACGCCGAAGATCAGCACGCTGAGCAGGAAAGGCAGGCGCCAGCCCCAGCTCATGAAGTCATCCTGCGGCAGCTGCTGGGCCAACATGAAGACGCCCGACGACAGCACGAAGCCGCCCGCCACGCCCAGCTGGCTGAACGACGAGAAATAGCCGCGGCGCTTGCCGCCCACGGCCTCGCTGATCAGCAGCACGCCGCCGCCCCATTCGCCGCCCGCCGCCGCGCCTTGCAGGATACGCAGCAGCACCATCGCGGCCGGCGCCCACAGGCCCACCTGCTCATAGGTGGGCAACAGCCCGATCAGGAACGTGGCCGCGCCCATGATGCCCAGCGTCCATTCCAGCGCCAGCTTGCGGCCATAGCGGTCGCCGATATGGCCGAACACCACGCCACCCAGCGGCCGCGCGAGGAACCCCACCGCGAAGCCTGCGAAGGCGCCCATGGTGCCCAGCAGCGGATCGGTGCCCTTGGGAAAGAACAGCTCGCCGAACACCAGCGCCGCCGCCGTGCCGTAGATGAAAAAGTCGTACCACTCCATCGCGTTGCCGGCCACGGACGCCATCACCACCTTGCGCGTGCGTTTTCTGCGGGCCTGCTCTTCGGCGCTGCGCGCCGACCCCTGGTATGCCAACGTCATGCTGTTTCCCCTTGTTGTGGTCTACCTTGTCACGCGATAGCCGGCGGCGTCGCGGTCCCACGTGTCGGCGGTGATGCCGTCGTCGCGCAGGCGGAATTTGCGGACCTTGCCGTTTTCGGTGCGCGGCAGGTCGTCCAGCACCCGCAGGTAGCGCGGCACCGCGAAGTACGGCATGCGCGGCTGGCAGAAATCCAGCAACGCCTCGGGCGCCAGCGCGCAGCCGGGCTTGTAGACCAGCGCCGCCATGACCTCGTCTTCGGCGAGTTCCGAACGCACCGCGTACACGGCCGCGACGGCCACTGACGGATGCGCCAGCAGCACCTGTTCGACCTCGTACGAAGAAATGTTCTCGCCGCGCCGCCGGATCGCGTCTTTCATGCGGTCCAGGAAGCGGAAATAGCCGTCTGCGTCGCGCACCACCCGGTCGCCGGTGTGGAACCACAGGTTGCGCCAGGCCTCGACTGTCTTGTCGGCCATGCCGAAATAGCCGGTGGCGATGGCGAACGGCGGACGCGCGCGCAGCAGCAGTTCGCCGGCCTGGCCGTCGGGCAGCGGCGCATCGTATTCGTCGGCAACGATGGCATCGAACTCGGGCGCCACGCGGCCCATCGTGCCGGCGCGCTGCTGGGCCAGCGGGCCGCCCAGCGCGAAATTGGTTTCGGTCGAGCCGTAGCCTTCGAGCAGCGCGATGCCGGTGCGGCCGGTGAATGCGGCATGAAAACGTTCGGGCACGCCCGGGGCCAAGGCAATACGGGTGCGATGGCCGCTTTCGGCGGCCGACGCCTCGCGCGCCAGCAGCATGGGCACCATGGCGCCCAGCAGATAGGTCACCGTGGCCTGGGTGGCCGCCAGCCGCTCGAAGTACCGGCTGACCGAGAAGCGCGCATCGCAGATGATCGACGCACCGGTCACCAGCGCCTGGAAACAGGCGTTGAGCGCATTGGTGTGGAACAGCGGCAGGCTGGTGTGCAGCACGTCGGCGGCCGTGATTTCCAGGTTGCGCGCGGCGATGACGCCCCACCAGTGGAACTGCGCGTGCGGGCAGCACACGCCCTTGGACAGGCCCGAGGTGCCCGAGGTGTACAGAATGGCCAGCATGTCGCCCGGCCCCAGGTCGGCGGCGGGCGCCAGGGCATCGGGCAAAGCGGGCAAGGGTTCGGCAGCCGCGGGCAAGTCGGCCACGGCGACCGGCGCGGCAGGTGTCTGCACCGCCTCGCCATCGGCAGCCAATGCCGCATCGTCCAGCAGCCAGATGCGGCGCAGCGCCAGGGCGTCGGCGTGCTGCCCTGCCCCGTCCATGGCTGCCAACCCCGCCAGCGCGGGACATGACGCGGCATCCGCCACCAGCAGCACGCAGCCGCTGTTGGCCAGGATGTGCCGCAGCTGCATGCCGCGCGACGCGGTATTGATGGGCACCACCACCGCGCCCAGCCAGCCGCAGCCCAGCACCACCGACAGGAATTCGATGCGGTTGCCGGCCATGAGGCCGACGCGGTCGCCGCGCGCCACGCCGGCCGATGCCAATAGCGCCGCCCAGCGGGCCGCCACGGCCGGCGCCTCGGCATAACGCAACGCGCCACCCGGCGCCTGGACCCACAGCCGGTCGCCCTGACGGGCGGCCTGGTCGCGTAGCAGCGACGGCAATGTCAATGCGTGCATGAAGCGTGCTTCCCCTTGTCGAAAGCGGCCGCGGGTCCGTTGCCCCGGCTCGTGAAAATTAGTCTAGGAATCAACTATTTATGTGTCAAATTTATGGGTATTATTTCCTGCATAAATCACACTGATATCAAGGGCAAGCGTGGACTTCGATTTGAATCTCATGCGGGTTTTCCTGACGGTGCTGCACGAACGCAGCGTCACCCGCGCGGCCGAACGGCTGCAGTTGACGCAGCCCGCAGTCAGCTACGCACTGGGACGCCTGCGCGAGAAATTCGATGACCCCTTGTTCGTGCGCACGCCGGCCGGCATGCAGCCCACGCCGGTGGCGTTTGCGCTGGCCGGCCCGATCGAGCGCGGCATGAACAGCTTTGCCGAAGCCGTCAGCCTGCGTCAGCACTTTGACCCGGCGCGCAGCACGCGGCGGTTTCGCCTGTCGATGTCCGACATCGGCGAAATGGTGTTCCTGCCGCTCTTGATGGAACGCGTGCACGCGCGGGCGCCGCGCCTGCAGGTCGAAGTCGTGGAAATTGCGCTGGAACGCCTGCCCCAGGCCCTGCAAGAGGGCGAAGTCGACCTGGCGATCGGCAACCTGGCCGGACTGGGCCGGCACACGCATCATGCCGACCTGTTCAGCGAGCGCTATGCCTGCATGGGGCGCCGCGGCCATCCGGTGCTGTCCGCCGGCCTGACGCGCGGCCAGTTCAAGCGGCTGGACCACATTCTGGTGGCCTCGCGCGCCAGCGCCCACCGCTTGCTGGATGATGTCCTGGGCGAAGCCGGGCTGCATCGCCAGCCCTACCTGACGCTGCCGCATTTTTCGGCCGCCGCCGAGATCGTGCGCCGTACCGACCTGACGGTGACGCTGCCCTACCGCGCCGCCGTCTGGTTCAACCGCGACAGCGCCTTCGAGATCCGGCCGTTGCCGCTGGCGCTGCCGCCCTTGAGCGTGACGGTGCACTGGCACCCGCGCTTTGAAAGCGATCCGGGCACGCGCTGGCTGCGCCTGCTGGTGGTGGACACGCTGGCGGATCGGCCCGCCGCGCCGGCCGACGCCTAGCGCTGGCCCGCCGCGTCCGTTGCCTGATCGACCGCCCTAGCGCCGGTCATCAGGCCCGGGGGCATCGACGATCACAGGGGCCACCGGCATCCCCAACGCCAGATGCCGCAGGTGCCACACCTGCGACAGCGTGCCGCCCCAGAACATGCCGTCGACCAGCCCCGACACACCGCCGAATGCCGCCGAGAACGCAGCGTTCGCAGCCAGCCCGTGGTCTTGCGCCAGCATCGCCATCAGGGCGAACTTGGACAGGAAAGCCAGTATCAGCAGCACCAGGGTCAAGGGCGACCCGGGGCGTTCGATCATCTGCGTGTCCGGGTAATAGGTGGCGCGGCCGGCGCGCGCCCACAGCACCCAACCGATCACGCCGCCCGCGGCAGCGCCCGCCACGAAGGCCTCGTAGGCCGATTGCAGATCGGTGACTTCGCTGTGAATGGATACCAGCACCCAGACCAGGAACAGGATGGGCAAGAGAAAGGTCCGCGCCACCGACATGCGGCGCGGACGCAGCGCGCGTATGCCGCGGTACACCAGCACGGCGAACAGCGCCCATACCCAGGGCGGGGTGCGATGCAGCAGGATGTCGAGGCTCATGTGCGCTCCGAAGGTCGGGGCCGGTGGCGTCATTGATCCCGCCAGTTGAGCAGGAATTTCCTGACAAACTGCTGTGGGGGTTCGATCAGGCTTCGGCCAGCGCCATCGCCTGGATCATCAGGTCCAGGTTCTGTACCGCGGCGCCCGACGCGCCCTTGCCCAGGTTGTCGAACACCGCCGTCAGCAGCACCTGCCCGTGCGCATCGTTGCCGTACACCGCCAGGCGCAGATTATTGGTGCCATTGAGCACCTGCGGATCCAGGTGCGTGTGCGCGGCGGCCTCTTGCTGCGCCACCACCTGCACGTACTGCTGGCCGTCGTAATGGCGCGCCAGGCAGTCGTGCAACTGCTGCGCCGTGACCCCGGCGGGCAACAGGCGCAGTTGCAACGGCACGGTCAGCACGATGCCCTGGCGGAACGAACCGTACGACGGCACGAACACCGGCCGTTGGCTCAAGCCCGCATGGCGCTCGATTTCCGGGGTGTGCTTGTGCGCCAGGCCCAGGCCATAGACCTGGAAGGCCGGGCCGCCCGCCGCGCCCGGCGCCTCGTAGGCGTCGACAGTGGCACGGCCGCCGCCCGAATAGCCCGACACCGCCTGCACGGCCAAGGGGTAGTCCGCGGGCACCAAACCTGCCTGCACCAGCGGACGCAGCAAGGCGATCGCGCCGGTGGGGTAGCAGCCGGGGTTGCTGACCCGCTTGGCCTGGGCGATGCGCTCGGCCTGGCCCTCAGCCATTTCCGGAAAGCCGTAGACCCAGCCCGCCGTGGTGCGATGGGCCGAACTGGCGTCGATGACGCGCACATCGGGGTTGACGATGGACGCCACGGCCTGGCGCGCCGGCTCGTCCGGCAGGCACAGAATGGCGATGTCCGCCGCATTGATGGCGTCGGCGCGCCGCTGCGGGTCCTTGCGGTCGGCGGCAGGCAGCGTCACCAGGCGCAGGTCGGTGCGGCCTTGCAGCCGTTCATGAATCTGCAGACCGGTGGTGCCCTGGTCGCCGTCGATGAATACAAGGGGGTGGGTCATGAGCGTGGCCATCCTGAAATGCCGGCGCGGCCGGCGGGTCGTCGATAGAATCCGGAGCCGGGCCTGTTGACCGCAGCCTTCCGGGTACGTGCTCATCATTGCCCAATGCGCTGCATAGTAAAAGTCGAATATCATGACGATTCAATTCAGCTTTACTGAACGTCGACACCATGCGTGAAATCAACCTGGACCGCCTGCGCACCCTGGTCGCCATTGCCGACCTGGGCTCATTCGCCGACGCCGCCCGCGCGCTGCACCTGGCCCCGCCCACGGTCAGCCTGCACGTGGCCGACCTGGAAGCGCGCATCGGCGCCCCGCTGCTCACGCGCAAGCGCGGCCAGGTGCGCCCCACGCCCATCGGCGACACCCTGCTGGAACGCGCGCGCCGTCTGCTGGCCGAAGCCGACCAGGCGCTGGACGACGTGCAGCGGCAGGTACAGGGGCTGGGCGGCCGGGTGCGGCTGGGTGCGTCCACCGGCGCCATCGCGCACCTGCTGCCGCAGGCGCTGGAGGCCTTGGGGCGCGACCATCCCGGCATCGACGTGCAGGTGGCCGTGCTGACCTCGCAGGAAACCTTGCAGCAGTTGAACGAAGGCGCGCTGGACGTCGGCCTGGTGGCGCTGCCGCAGCCGCCCATGCCGGGGCTGGTGCTGCGGCCGTGGCGGCGCGATCCCATCATGGCGTTTCTGCCGGCGGGCTGGAAAGCGCCCGCGCGCATCACGCCGGCCTGGCTGGGCGAACGGCCGCTGATTCTCAACGATGCCAGCACGCGGCTGTCGCGCCAGACCGGCGAGTGGTTTGCCGGCGCGGGCCTGAACCCGCGGCCGCGCATCCAGCTGAACTACAACGACGCCATCAAGAGCCTGGTGGCGGCAGGCTACGGCGCCACGCTGCTGCCGCACGAAGCCACCGCGCCGCAGCCGGATCCGCGCATCGCCATGCGGCCGTTGCGTCCGGCGCTGTGGCGCCCGCTGGGCATCGCGCACCGGGCCGGCCAGGTCGAACGCGCCACGCAGCATGTGCTGGATGCCTTGTGGGCGCTGCGTGAAGCGGACGCGGCCTGATGAGCCTGGCCTGCCGGGCTTGAGCGACAGCCTGAGTCGCCGCTCAAGCCTATTACGTTTACGCCACGATCTCGAACAGAGACGTCACGCTCACCCTTCGCCCTTCCCCGCCACCGCAGGCGCACGCCGGAAGAACGCCGCCCGTTCGCTTTCTTCGCGCAGCCGCCGGGCACGGCTGCGGAACAGGTCCTTGCGGCCCACGATGCCCAGCACCCGTCCGCTGGCGCGATCCAGGATGGGCACGCGGCCCGCGCCCGACAGCGCCATGCGGTCGGCGATCTGGCTGGCCAGTTCTTCCGGATAGCCGTAGACCAACTCGCGGCCTTGCAGCGCCTGCGCCAAGGTCTGCGCCTGCGAGGCCGGGTCCAGCGCCCAGGCCAGGCTGTCGGCGCGCGTCACTTCGCCCACCGCCGCGCCGTCGGCATCCACCACCGGATAGCTGGTGTGCACGGGCTGCGTGTGTGTGAAATGCGCGATGGCCTGCGCCACCGTGAGCGTGTCGGGCAGCGTTTGCGCCGGGCTTGTCATGACCTGGCTTGCGCGCAGCAGATCGAACGGATCGACCCGATATTCGCGGTTGATGTGATGGCCGCGGCGCGCGATCTTTTCGGTCAGGATCGACCGGCGCAGCAGCAGCACCGTCACGCCGTAGGCAAACACGCAGGCCGCCAGCACCGGCAGCAAGGCGCCCAGGTTGCCAGTCAGTTCCACCGCGAATAGCGTGGCCGTGAGCGGCGCGCGCATCGTGCCGCCCATCATCGCGGCCATGCCCACCAGCGCCCAGAAGCCCGGATCGGCCTGCGGCAGCAGCGGCGCGGCCAGGGCACCCAGCGCGCCGCCAAAGATCAGCAGCGGCGCCAGTACCCCGCCGGACGTACCCGAGCCCAGCGCGATCGCCCAGATCGCCACCTTGACCGCCAACAGCAGCAGCACCGCCTGCATGGCCAGGTCGCCCGCCAGCAGGTGGCGGATGTTGTCGTAGCCCACGCCCAGCGCGGCCGGGTCGATCAGCCCGCCGATGCCGATGGCCAGGCCGCCCAGGGCCGGCCACCACATCCAGTGGATGGGCAACTTTTCGAACAGGTCTTCGGCGGCATACACCAGCGACGTCAGCACGCCCGACCCCAGGCCGGCCAGCACCCCCACGGCGGCGCAGGCCACCAGGTGCCATGGCGTGAATGGCAAGGCGCCGGTGTAGGCGAAGATGGGGCCGCCATCCAGCACGAAGGCGCGCGCCACCGCCGCCACCAAGGCGGCCGTGGCCACCGGCAGGAAGCTGCGCGGCTTCCATTCGAACAGCAGCAGTTCCACCGCCAGCAGCACGGCCGCCAGCGGCGTGGCGAAGATGGCCGTCATGCCCGCCGCCGCGCCCGCCACCAGCAGCGTCTTGCGCTCGCCGTCATTCAGGTGGATGGTCTGCGCCAGCAGCGAGCCGATGGCGCCGCCCGTCATGATGATGGGCCCTTCGGCGCCGAACGGGCCGCCGGTGCCGATGGATATTGCCGACGACACGGGCTTGAGCACGGCAACCTTGGGCGCGATGCGGCTCTTGCCGATCAGGATGGCTTCCATGGCTTCGGGGATGCCGTGGCCGCGAATCTTTTCGGACCCGTAGCGCGCCATCAGGCCGATGATGAGGCAGCCGATGACGGGGATGGCGACCGACGCCAAGCCCAGGCGCCCGGTCGTGATGGGCAGGTCGGCAAACGAGAACAGGCCGTGATAGGCCAGGTTGGTACAAAACGCGATCAGGCGCAGCAGCGCCCAGGCGGCGGCCACGCTGGCCAGGCCCACCGGCACGGCCAGCGCCATCAGCAGCACGACGCGCCGGTCGGTGGTGAAGTCGCCCAGCCGCAAGGCGGCGCGGGCGGAAGTGGAAACGGGAGGCATGGTTCTTGGGACAGGAGACGGGGCGCAAGGCCCGGAAACCGGCGCAGGTGTTTTCTGCGCGGCGTTTGCGAAAGATCAAATATATCGTATCACGACATATATTAGAATCGGCCGGTGAAACGATCCCCGCCCCCCGCCCTGCCGTCCGCGTCCGACTACGAATTGCTGGCCGAATTCCGTTACGCGCTGCGCAAGTTCGCCGCCTTCAGCGAAAACGCCGCCGCCGGCCTGGACCTGATGCCGCAACAACACCAGGCGTTGCTCGCCATCAAGGGCAGCCGCGCCGGCGCCCCGGCCCGCCGCGGCCTGTACGTGGGCGAAATTGCCGAGCGCCTGCTGATCCGGCCGCACACGGCGGCCGAACTGGTCAACCGCCTGGAACGGCTGGACCTGGTGCGCCGCGAGCCCGACCCCGAAGACGGCCGCCGCGTGGAAGTGGTGCTGACGGCCAAGGCCGAACGCATCCTGGAAAGCCTGTCGGCCTCGCACCTGGAAGAACTGCGCGCCATGCGGCCGCTGCTGACCCGTTTGTTGACCCGCATCGACGACGACGCACCCGCGCGCTGATTTCCTGACCATTACCTGACTCGGCCCAACCCCCGCCGCGTGATAAATTATCGTCCCCCGATATATTTCACGGGGGCAAGGAGAGGGTTTTGGCTGTGGGTATCAAGCGCTGGCTTGGCGCGTTCGCACCAGCGCCGGTCGGCGTCAACGGGCGCGAAAAGCTCTATGGCGCCGTGGGCGCGCTGGTGGGGCTGTTCTGCACCGAATGGGTCGGCCGCCATGCGTTGGGCGTGGCCAGCCCCTGGTTCATCGCGCCGATGGGCGCGTCCGCCGTGCTGCTGTTCGCCGCGCCTGCCAGCCCGCTGGCCCAGCCCTGGTCCATTCTGGCGGGCAATCTGGTGTCGGCGCTGATCGGCGTATTCTGCGCCCAGTTCATCGGCGACCCCGGCCTTGCCGCCGCCACGGCCGTGGCGCTGGCCATCGGCGCCATGTTCTGGCTGCGCTGCCTGCATCCGCCCAGCGGCGCGGTGGCCCTGACCGCCGTGCTGGGCGGTCCGCCCGTGGCCGCGTTGGGCTATGGCTTCGTGCTGTGGCCGGTGGGGCTCAATACCGTCATCCTGCTGTGCATCGCCGTGGTCTTCAACGGCCTGCTCAAACGCAATTACCCGCGCCGCCACGCCGAGCCGGCCGCCGGCCACCGCACCCGCGACCCCGTTCCCAGCGCGCGGCTGGGCTTTTCGCGCGCCGACCTGGACCAGGCGCTGGCCCAGCGCGGCGAGTTGCTGGACATCAGCAAGGAAGACCTTGAAGACATCGTGCTGGCCGCCGAACTGCGCGCCAGCACCCGCCGCTTTGGCGACGTGCGTTGCGCCGACATCATGTCGCGCGACGTGGTCACCGTGCAGCGGCAAGACCCGCTGGATTACGCCGTGCGCCTGTTCGACAAGCATCGGCTGCAGTGGCTGCCGGTGCTGGATTCGTCCGGCCACTACGCCGGCATGCTGGCTCAGGGCGACGTGCTGGCCCGCAAGAGCCGGCCGGCGCCCGTTGCAGCGGCTGGCGGCGCGCCGGCCGACCTGCTGGTGGCCGACTGCATGCGGTCCGAAGTGCCGTTCGCCACGCCGGGCCTGCCCGCCATCGAACTCGCGCGGCCGATGTCGGACCATCTGCATTGCGTGCCGGTGCTGGGCGAAGACCGCACGCTGGTCGGCCTGGTGACCCAGTCCGATCTGGTGGCCGCGCTGTACCAGATGACGGTGTCGGCCGCGGCGCAGACCGCACCGGACCAGGACATCGGCTCACGGCTGGCGGCCTGAGCGCCCCGCGCGACCCTGCGCGCATTGACGGGCCGCGCGGGGGTGCGTCGTGTACCGCCCTCCGTAGCCCTACGGATTCCGGTCCGGAATCTCCGCAGGGCATAATTCCAGGCGTGAATCCCCCCTTGCGCCATCGCGCCCTCTTCTACTGGCTGGTGCTGTTCCTGCTTGGCGCCCTTTGGCTCGGCCGCCAGGATTACGTCGGCCAATACGACCGCTTTTTCCAGGACACCAGCATCGCCCAGCGCATGCTCAGCCAGAAAACCGGGCAGCACGAAGCCGTGCTGGCCACGCTGTCCGCCCTGTCGCATCCGCCGGCCCCCGAACGCCTGTTTCCCAGCCTGCAGCCGGCCATGCCGCAATTGCAGGGGCTGGGTTACCTGCCTGACGGCGCCTGGGCCGGCAGCACCGACGAACCGCCCGGCCTGCGCGCCGCCGTCGAGCAGGCCCGCACGCTGGGCCGCCCGGTCGTGCTGCCGCTGGACACGGCCCGTTATTGGTTGGTGGCGCCGTCCAGCTGGAGCCTGCTGGTCGATGCGCGCCACCTGGTCGCCCCGGCCGACCTGCCCGCGGGCCTGGCCAACCTGACCCTGGCGATCGGCCAGGCGCCGCTCACGCTGCTGGCGCGCCAGCCGGACCCCGCCGGCCCGGGCTGGCCGCTGGCACTCGCCAAGTCGCTCGGCGCGGCCAGCCAGCCCTTCATGCTGCACAGCGCGCGCACGCTCACGCCCGCATCGTGGCCCTGGCTGCCGTGGCTGCTGTGGGGCCTGACCAGCGCGCTGCTGGTGGCCGGCGTGACCGCCATGCGCCGTTCGCGCGCCGAAGCGCGGCGCCAGCAGGAACAGGCTCGCCTGGCCGCGATGGCGCGCCTGAGCACGCTGGGCGAAATGGCCGCCGGCATCGCCCACGAACTGAACCAGCCCCTGACCGCCATCCTGGCGCAGACCCGCGCCGCGCAACGCCTGCTGGACGACGAAGACGAACGCCCGTCGGTACGCCGCGCCCTGCTTGCCAGCGCTGAGCAGGCCAAGCGCGCCGCCGACATCATCAGCCGCATGCGCGCGCTGGTGCAGCCCACCGCGCCCAGCCGGCGCGAAGCGCTGGACCCGGACGCGCTGGCGGCCTCGTTGCGCTTTCTGCGCGAACCCGAACTGGCCCGCCACGGCATCCGCCTGACCTGGCGCAACGCCAGCCCGGGCGCGCGTCCTTTGGGCGACCGCGTGGCGCTGGAACAGATCCTGCACAACCTGGTGCAGAACGCGGCCGATGCCCTGGTGCACACCGCGTCCGACGGCACCGACACCGCCATGGCAACCGCCCATCCCGCCAGCCGCGGGCCCCGCCCGACCGCCGACGCCGCGCCCGAAATCACGCTGGAAGGCCGCCTTGAAGGCGACGCCTATGTCTTCACGGTCAGCGACAACGGCCCGGGCATTGCCCCCGACGCGCTGGCCCGCCTGTTCACGCCGTTCTACACCACCCGCGCCCAGGGCATGGGCCTGGGCCTGGCGCTGTGCGAAACGCTGGCCGGCGCCATGGACGGCCGCCTGGCCGCGCACAACCTGCAGCCGTCGGGCGCCTGCTTCACCCTGACCCTGCCATTGGCCAAGGGCCCGACATGAACGCCCCCGATCATTCCCCGCTGGTCTACCTGGTCGATGATGACGACGCGGTGCGCGACGCGCTGGCGCTGCTGCTGCGCAGCGTAGGCCTGCGCAGCGAAGGCCACGCCGATCCGCAGGCGTTCCTGGCCGGCCTGTCGCCGCACACCATCGGCTGCGTGGTGCTGGACATCCGCATGCCCGGCATCAGCGGGCTGGACGTGCTGGCGCGCCTGGCCGACACATCCGACCTGCCCGTGGTGATGCTGACCGGCCACGCCAACGTCGACCTGTGCCGCCGCGCGTTCAAGGGCGGCGCCATGGAATTCCTGCAAAAACCGGTAGACGACGACGTCTTTCTGGATGCCGTGCAGGCCGCCGTGCGCACCCACATCGCCAGCCGTGAACGCCTGGCCGTCACCCAGGCCGCGGCCGACCGGCTGGCGCGGCTGTCCGCGCGCGAACGCGAGGTGCTCGAACGCGTGGTGCAAGGCCTGAGCAACAAGGAAATCGCGCGCGAGTTCGACCTGTCGCCGCGCACCGTCGAAACCTACCGCGCCAATGTCTTCGCCAAGCTCGAAGCCGACTCGCTGGCGCAACTGATCCGCCAGTACGCCACGCTGCTCGACTAGCCGCGTCGCGGCACAGACTACGCCGCTTGCCCGGCCGTCATCAGCCCTGCCCTCCGTAGCGCTACGGAGACGCCAGCGTATTCGGGCGTATACCGCCGATTCGCCCTTTTGGCCACACTGACTGCTCCTGACTTTCACTCGATAAAAGGACGCAGACATGACCCGCCACACGCTCGCCGCACTGGTTTCCACGCTGGCTTTCACGGGCGCCGCCCACGCCGCCGTGCTCAGCGAAAGCAACATCTCGACCGCCGACGCGCAGAAGCTGGCCACCGCCGCTGTGGCGGCATGCCAGGCCAAGGGCTACAACGTCAGCGCCTCGGTGGTCGACCGCGCCGGCCTGCTCAAGGCCTTCGTGCGCGGCGACAACGCCGGCCCGCACACCATTGAAGCCAGCCGCGCCAAGGCCTTCACGTCCGCGTCGGCCAAGGCGCCCACGCTGGCCATGATGGAAAACGCCCAGAAGAACCCCGGCGCCGCCAACCTGACCGACATCCCCGGCTTCCTGCTGCTGGGCGGCGGCGTGCCCATCAAGGCCGGCGCCAACGTCATCGGCGCCATCGGCGTGGCCGGCGCCCCGGGCGGCAACCTGGACGCCCAGTGCGCCGACGCCGTGCTGGAAGAGAACGCCGCGCTGTTCAAGTAAGCCGCCGTCTGTTTGCAACGATGGCGCTCCCGGCCTGAATAGATATAATAGGAACCATTCCCATTATTCTTTCAGGTCTGGAGTTACCGTGCCGCCCGGCGATCTATCGGCTCCGCATGCCGTCGACACGCTCTACCGCTCCCATCACGCCTGGCTGACTTCATGGCTGCGGCGCCGCCTGCGCGACGACCACGACGCCGCCGACCTGGCCCAGGACACCTTCGTGCGCCTGATGGCGGCCCGCGACACGCCGGGCCTGCGCGAGCCCCGCGCCTTCCTGACCCGCATCGCCCACGGCCTGGTGGTCAATCTATGGCGGCGCCGCGAGCTGGAACAGGCCTATCTGCAAGCGCTGGCCCAGCGCCCCGAAGCCACCACCCCATCACCTGAACGGCGCGCCCTGGTGCTTGAAGCCCTGCTCCAGATCGACGCCATGCTGCATCGCCTGCCGGCGCGCGCCCGCGAGGCCTTCCTGCTGTCGCAACTGGGCGGCCACACCTATGCCGATATCGCCCTGCGCCTGGAGGTGTCCGAGCGCATGGTCAAGAAATACATGTCGCAGGTGATGCTGCAATGCCTGCTGATCGCGGACGGCGTCTGGTGAGGGCCACGCCGCTGTCTGCCGCCCCCGACCGCCGTGTGCTGCAAGCCGCGGCCGACTGGTTCGCGCGCCTGGGCGACGAACGCGCCAGCGCCGACGACACCCGCCAGTGGCAGGCCTGGCTGGCCGCCACGCCCGAACACCGCCGCGCCTGGGATGCCGTCACGGCCATCAGCGCCCGTTTCGAAGCGGTGGCAGGCCAACCCGCGCTGGACGCCCTGACCCACGCCGGACAAGGCCGCCGCCGCGCCCTGCGCACGCTGATGCTGCTGGCCGGCGCAGGCGGCCTGGGCGCCGCCGCCTGGACCCAGCCTGCCACCCGGCGCCAATGGGCCGACCTGCGCACCGACGTCGGCCAGACGCGCCAGGCCACCCTGGAAGACGGTTCGCGGCTGTGGCTGAATACCGCCAGCGCCGTCAACCTGCGCTTTGACGACACGGCGCGGCGCGTGGTGCTGGTGGACGGCGAAACGCTGATCGACACGCATCCGGATGCCCGCACGCCCGCGCGCCCTTTCCTCGTGGACGTGGGCTATGCCCAATTGCAGGCGCTGGGCACACGCTTCGCGGTGCTGCGCGATGGCGGCCGCGCCTGGCTGGACGTGTATGCCGGCGCCGTGCAGATCCAGCCCGCCGACGCCGCCAGCCGCATCGTGCCCGCCGGCACCCGCACCGCATTTTCCGGCCGCGCCATTGATGCCCCCCAGCCGCTGGACTCGGCGCGCGACGCCTGGACCCGTGGCGAATTGGTCGCCGACGGCATGCCGCTGGGCCGCTTTGCCGCCGAATTGGCGCGCTACCGCCGCGGCTTCGTCACCTGTACGCCCGACATCGCGCAGTTGCCGCTGGTGGGCGTGTTCCCCCTGGCCGACACCGATCGCATCCTGCGCGCCCTGGAATCCACCCTGCCGGTGCGCGCGCACCGCGTCCTGCCGGGATGGATACGGCTGGAGGCGGCGTAGCACCGGGGCTTGCATCGCGGGGCGAATCCTCGATGGACCCGGCGGCCCCTGAAGCGCAACCCGCCGCGGCTCTTTTTTGTAACAGCCGCCTTATCGCGGTTCCCCTTTTGCCATCTCGCTTGGCATGCCAGATGTACGCCGCGTTTTGCGCGTCCTGTCGCCAAGGAAACCCATGCACGTCCCCACCCTTCGCTCTCCGCTCCTGGTCCGCGCCCTGGCCGCCGCGTTGGCCGCCCCGGCTTTCGCCCTGGCTACCACGCCGGTCCAGGCCCAGGTCTCTGCCGGCTTCCAGGTGCCCGCCGGCCCCTTGTCGCAGGCGCTCAGCCAATTCGCCAGCCAGGCGGGCGTGACACTGTCGCTGGATGGCCGCCTGGTGGCCGGCAAGCAGAGCGCGGGCCTGTCCGGCCCCTACAGCATCGACCAGGGCTTCGGCCGCCTGCTGGATGGCACCGGCCTGCGCGCCGAGCGGCGCTCGGACAACGTCTACACCGTGCGGCCGCTGTCGTCGGCGGATGACACGGCGCAACTGGACGCGGTGACCGTGGTCGGCGCCTCGGTCATCAACCCCAGCTACCAGCCGGAACCGGTCGCGGGCGTCAGCCGCTCGCCCCTGGCGGTGCTGGACCAGCCACAGGCCGTGAACGTGGTGCCTGCCCAGGTGCTGCGCGACCAGCGCCCGCGCAACCTGGACGACGCGCTGGCCAACGTCAGCGGCATCACCCAGGGCAACACGCTGGCCGGCACGCAGGACACGCTGATGAAGCGCGGTTTCGGCGCCAACCGCGACGGCTCGATCATGCACAACGGCATGCCGCTGGTGCAGGGCCGCGGCCTGAACGCGGCCGCCGATTCGGTCGAAGTGCTCAAAGGCCCGGCCTCGCTGCTGTACGGCATCATGGACCCGGGCGGCGTCATCAACATCGTCAGCAAGCGGCCGCTGCTGACACCGTACAACGCCATCACCGTCACCGGTTCCAGCTACGCCCACAGCCGCACCGGCGCGGGCGCCACGCTGGATTCCACCGGCCCCATCGGCGACTCGCGCCTGGCCTACCGCCTGGTGGTGGACACGATGAACGAAGACTACTGGCGCGACTTCGGCCGGCGCCGCGACACGCTGGTGGCGCCGTCGCTGGCCTGGTATGGCGAAGACACGCAGATCGTGGCCTCGTACGAACACCGCGACTACCGATACCCGTTCGATCGCGGCACCGCGCTGGACCCCACCACCGGCAAGCCGCTGGACATTCCTTCGCGCCGCCGCCTGGACGAGCCCTACAACAATATGTGGGGCAGCACCGAACTGGCGCAGGTCACCATCGACCAGCGCGTCACCGAGAACTGGAAGGCCCACCTGGGCTACAGCTGGAACCAGGAACGCTACGACGCCAACCAGGTCCGCGTGACCAGCATCGATCCGGCCACGGGCACGCTCAAGCGCAGCAACGACGGCACCCGCGGGGCGCTGTCCACCGACCACTACGTGATCGGCTATCTCGACGGCCGGGTCGACCTGGGCGGGCTGCGCAACGACGTGCAGATCGGCGCCGACTACGAACGCCGCAAGATCTTCCGTTCGGACCTGATCCGCCAGAACCTGTCCAAGCCGTTCAGCTACGTCAACCCCGTGTACGACCTGCAGGACCCCGGCAACACCGTGGTCGCCAGCGACAGCGACCAGACCGACAAGCTGCGCGCCACCTCGTTCTTCCTGCAAGACTCGCTGCACCTGACCGATCGCTGGATTCTGGTGGGCGGCCTGCGTTACCAGCACTACGAACAACTGGCCGGCCGCGGCCGCCCGTTCAACACCAACACCGACATCCAGGGCGGCAAGTGGCTGCCGCGCGCCGGCCTGGTCTACAAGTGGACGCCCGAAGTCTCGCTGTACGGCAGCTACACCGAATCGCTCAAGCCTACCTCCACGATCGCCCCGCTCACCAGCGGCACTGTGATCGATTCGGGCGTGGCACCCGAACAGTCCAAGTCGTGGGAACTGGGCCTGAAATGGGACATGCCGGGGCAGACGACCGGCACACTGGCGCTGTTCGACATCCGCAAGCGCAATGTGCTGGTGTCGCAATACAACGACGTCACCAAGCTGACCGACTGGCGCACCAGCGGCGCGGCGCGTTCGCGCGGCGTGGAACTGGACGTCAGCGGTTCGCTGTCGGCCCGCTGGGACTTCATGGCCAGCTATGCCTACCTGGATGCCCGCACCACCGACGACCCGCTGTACCAGGGCAACCGCCTGTGGAACGTGGCCCAGCACACCGGGTCGCTGGCGCTGGTCTACAACGCCGGCCAGATCGGCGAAGGCCGCCTGCGCCTGGGCGCCGCCGCGCGCTACGTGGGCACGCGGCCGGGCGATTCGGCCAATTCGTTCGAGCTGCCGGCCTACACGGTGATGAACGCGTTCGCCACCTACGACACGCGCGTAGCCGGGCGCAATGTGCAGTTCCAGCTGAACGTGAACAATCTGTTCGACCGCACCTACTACACGTCCAGCGCCAACCAGTACTTCATTTCCATGGGCGATGCGCGTCAGTTCGTGCTGTCGACCCGGGTGGAGTTCTAAGCATGGCGCCGCAACGATATACCGGCGTTTCGCGGGCCTCGCGACTCGTGGGACTCGGGCGACGGGCGGCGTCCGGCCTGATGGCCGCGACCTTGGCCGCTCTGGCCGCGACGGCGCACGCCGACGCCGATCCCATCGTCGCCGAGCGCAGCGCCACGGTGCTGCCCGGCAGCGGCCACAGCTGGGGGTTTGCCGCGCTGGCGCAAGACGGCCGGCACGTGCTGCTGGCCCGCCGCGAAAACGGCCTGACGATCTGGGACGCGGCCCGCCGCGAAGCGCTGCCGGACATCCCCGGCACCGAAGGCGCCAATGCCGCGGTCGCCGTCCCGGCTGCCGACCGGCTGTACGTGGCGGCCATGGATGGCAGCGTCATCGTGATACGCGCGTCCGACCGGCAGGTGCTGAAACGCGTGCCGGTGGACAGCGGCAATCTGAACAATGCGCTGTTCGATCCCGCCAGCGGCCAGGTGCTGTTGACCAGCGGCCGCCGCGGGGCCGTGTCACGGGTGTATCGGCTGGACCCGGCCTGCGACTGCGTGCGCGCCAGCCTGGACCTGCCGGCCGCCAAGCTGGATGCGCCGGTGTTGCTGGGGCCGGGGCGGATCGCGCTGCCGATGCGGGATGAAGGCCGCATCGCCGTCATTGACCTGCGCCGCATGGCCTTGCTTCAGGTCTGGCAACCGCCGCAATGCGCGCGCCCCAGCGCCCTGGCGGCCGACGCCGCCGGCAAGCGCCTGTTCGTGGCCTGCCGCGGCGCGACGCCGCGCCTCTTGAGCCTGGATGCGCAAAGCGGTGCCGTGCTGGCCAGCGCGCCGGCCGGCCGCGACATCAATGCGCTGGCCTACGACGACCGCCGCGGCTGGCTGCTGGCGCCCAGCGGCGCCGACGCGCGGCTGTCGATCTACGACGTCAGCGCGCCGGCCGGACTGCGCCGGGTGGCGTCGATCGGCACCCGCCCCTGGGCCCACAACATGGCCTATGACGCCGACCGCGGCATCGCGTACCTGCCCAGTATGGACGACACCGAGGTGTATCCGGCGGGCGGCGGCGAGGCGCAGCGGCACTTCGCGGCGGACAGCTTCACGCTGACGACGTTGCGGCTGCAAGCGCCGCAACGTCATGGCGTGGAGCGGCAAGCGGATCAACGGCAAAGGGATCAAGGGCAAGAGGTGCGCCCGTGAGCCGGCCGATGACGGCCGCGCCAACGCCTGCGGGGGCTGCCCGGCCGCGGCCGCCGAACCGGCGCGGGGTGTACCTGAAGGCGTTGCGCAAGGCGCATGGCTGGCTGGGGCTGTGGGGGGCGTTGCTGGGGCTGCTGTTCGGGGCCAGCGGGATTCTGCAGAACCACCGGGCAGTGCTGAAGATCGATATGCCGGGGCCGGTGGTGGAGACGCTGCAGTTGCAGGCGCCGCCGGATCTGCCGCGAACGGATGCGGCGGTGGGGCGATGGCTGCAAGAGGCGTTGCAGTTGAACAAGCCGGTGGAACGGATCCGCAAGGAGCCGGCACACGAGGTGCATTGGGGGGATGTGACGGCGCGCCAGCCGGAGAAGTGGCAGGCGTTGTTTCGGGCGCCGGGGTATCAGGTGCAGGTGGAGTTCTGGCCTTCAAGCGGGGGGGCTAGTGCTCGGCGGAGTGTGGCCGGGTGGTGGGGGGTTGTGCAGAATTTTCATCGGGCTAATGGGGTGGGGGTTGGGTGGGTGTTGTTGTCGGATTCTGTGGGGGGGGCGTTGATTGTGTTGTGTTTGACGGGGGTGTTGCTTTGGACGGAATTGGAGCGGCGGAAGGTTGTGGGGATGTTGGTGGCTTTGGGGGGTGTTTTGGCGTTTTTTGTTGCTGTGGTGGGGTCTTGGGGTTGAGTTTTTTGCCTTGAGGGGGGTTCTTTAGCCGCGCTTGGCGGCGTGGGCGGGTGAGGACGGGGCTACGATTGCGGTCCGGAGCCTTCGCTCCGGACTTCCCCGTCCTCATCGTCGTCCAGGCCTCCGGCCTTCCCTTCCGATTCCGTCGGGCGCATCTACACGCCCCGCCCTCACCCGCCCACGCCGCCAAGCGCTCATGATGAGGATTTGCCTCGGGTGCTGGGGCGGGCGGTTTGCTTGGCGTGGTGGCCGCGGTCAGTGGGGGTGTGGAGCGGTTTGCGGGGCCCGCCTCGTGCCGGCCGCGCGGGCGGCCTTACGAGGCTTACGCGGTGTCTTGCGTCAGCGGATGGCGCTTGCGCGTGTGGGTGGCGTTGGCGTTTGCCGTTTGGCGTTTGCCGCTTGCTTGCTGATTGGCTTTGTGCGCCCTGCTGTGGCGCTTTTTTTCGCCGGCATTTGCGTGCGAGTGGGTCCGCGCGCGTTGCGCGCGGGCCTGGGTTACTCGTCTTCTATGCCTAGTTCGCGCAGTTTGCGGGTGATGGTGTTGCGGCCGATGCCCAGGCGGGAGGCGGCTTCTACTCGGCGGCCTCGGCTGGCGTCGAGGGCGCTTTGCAGCAGGATTTTTTCGAATTGGCGGGTCAGCGTGGCCATGACGGCGGGTTCGCCGCGTTCCAGGCGGTATTGGGCGTCGCGCAGCAGGGAGTCTTGCCAGTTGCGCGGGGGGCCGTCGTCCTGGGCGGGGGCGGTGTGCTGGACGACGGTGCCGATGGTGGAGATGCTGCCGCCGATGGCGACGCGAGGGGGGGCGGCGCTGGTGGCGGGGGGGTGCTCCATGGCGCGGATCTCGGGGGGGAGATCGGCGCGTTCCACCGTTTGGCCGGGGGCCATGACGGTGAGCCAGTGGCAGAAGTTTTCGAGCTGGCGGACGTTGCCGGGGAAGTCGAACTTGGTCAGGACGGCCAGCGCTTCGGGCGTCAGGCGCTTGACCGGCACGCCCAGGGCACGGGCGCTGGCGGCCAGGAAGTGGTTGGCGAGCGCAGGGATGTCTTCGATGCGTTCGCGCAGCGGCGGCAGGCGCAGGCGGATGACGTTCAGGCGGTGGAACAGGTCTTCACGGAACAGGCCCTGTTCGACGCGTTGTTCGAGCGGCTGGTGGGTGGCGGCGACGATGCGCACGTCGACGCGCACCGGTTGGGCGCCGCCGACGCGGTAGAAGCTGCCTTCGGCCAACACGCGCAACAGGCGGGTCTGCAGTTCGATCGGCATGTCGCCGATTTCGTCCAGGAACAAGGTGCCGCCGTGGGCTTCTTCGAAGCGGCCCCGGCGCAGGGTGTTGGCGCCGGTGAAGGCGCCGCGCTCGTGGCCGAAGAGTTCGGCTTCGAGCAGGTCGCGCGGGATGGCGGCGGCGTTCAGGGCGACGAAGGGGCCGCTGGCGCGCACGCCGTGGCCGTGCAGGGCGCGGGCGACGAGTTCCTTGCCGGTGCCGGATTCGCCGGTGATGAGGACGGTGACCTTGGACTGCGCCAGGCGGCCGATGGCGCGAAAGACTTCCTGCATGGCGGTGGATGACGATTGGGTCATCATCCAGCGCTCGTTGTTCTGGGCCTCGCCCTGCCCTTCGGGGCTTTCGGGCTGGGCCGATTCCTGCATGGCGCGCTGGATCAGCGCGACGGCTTCGTTGACGTCAAAGGGCTTGGCCAGGTAGTCGAAGGCCCCACCCTGGAAGGCGGAAACGGTGCTGTCCAGGTCGGCAAAGGCGGTCATGACGATGACCGGCAAGCCGGGATGGCGCTCTTTGAGCTGGCGCAGCAATTCCAGGCCGTTGCCGCCAGGCATGCGGATATCGGACACCAGCGCAACGGGCGTGTCGTGGGCCAGGGCCTCGAGCACGTCGGCCGACTGGGAGAAACTGCGGGTGGGGACACCGGCGCGGGCCAGGGCCTTTTCGAGGACCCAGCGGATGGCCTGGTCGTCGTCGACGATCCATACGGGTTTCATCAGTGTGCGGGCTCCATCGGTAGGACCAGGCGAAACTCGGTACGCCCGGGTCGGGATTCAAATTCGATGATGCCGCCGTGCTGCTGCACGAAGTCCTGGGCCAGGCTCAGGCCCAGTCCGGTGCCGCCGGCACGCGCCGTGACCAGCGGATGGAAAATGCGGTCGCGGATGTGGTCGGGCACGCCCGGGCCGTTGTCGATGATCGACAGCTCAAGGGCCAGGCGGTGTTGGCGGTGCGCCAGCATGACTTGGCGCGCCACGCGGGTGCGCAGCGTAACGACGCCGGGTTCGACGCCGGGGCCTTGCGGCCGCGCGACCAGTTCCTGGGCGGCGTTGCGGGCCACGTTGAGCACGGCCTGCATCAGGCGGGCGGCGTCGCCTTTCAGGTCGGGCATCGACGCGTCGTAGTCACGCACCAGCGTGACGTCGTGGCGGAACTCGGCCTGGATCAGGGCGCAGACGCGCTCGCAGATTTCATGGATGTTGACCGGCCGCGCGTTCAGCGGCACACGTTGCGGGCCGCTCAGGCGGTCCACCAGCGCCTGCAGGCGGTCGGCTTCGGAAATGATGACCTGGGTGTATTCGGCCAGGGCCGCGCTGGGCAGCTCGGCTTCCAGCAGTTGCGCGGCGCCGCGCAATCCGCCCAGGGGATTCTTGACTTCATGCGCCAGGTTGCGCAGCAATTCGCGGTGCGCTTCGATCTCGTCGACCAGGCGATGGTTGCGGTCGGCCAGCACGCGCTGTTCGATCTCGCGGGTTTCGATCAGGGCGGGCCAGCGTTGGCCGCTCAGGCCCACCGTGGTCACGGCCACTTCCACGGACTCCGTGGCGCGGCGCAGCGACGCCAGTTGGCGTACGTCGGCATATCGGCCGGCCGCGGCGCGGTCGATGGATGACTGGATATTCTCAGGGTTGTCGAACAGGGTGGCGGCGGAATGGCCGCACAGTTGCTTGCGCGAGCGGCCGAACAGGTCTTCGGCGGCCGCGTTGGCGTATTCGATGTGCCCGCGTTCGTTGACCAGGAAAACGGACGTGGCAAGCAGATCGAGAGCTTCTACATTCATTTTTCAACGTACCCGAATGACTACAGGGGGGAAATCGGAACGCGGACCCGGACGGCGCCCGGGGGCGGCGCCCTGCCCGTCCGGCACGAAGCCGGACGGGGCAAGCCATCGGTCAGCGACCTGGCGGTGCGCGTGGTGTGGGCCCTGGTTGGTTGCCTACATCATCGCGCTCCCCCAGCTACTGCCTCGAAATCAGAGGCTGTAGTACATGTCGAATTCGACCGGGTGCGTGGTCATGCGCAGACGGTTCACATCGCCCATCTTCAGGTCGATGTAGGCGTTGAGCATGTCGTTGCTGAAGACGCCGCCGCGGGTCAGGAACTCGCGATCGCTGTCCAGGGCTTCCAGCGCTTGTTCCAGCGAGGAGCACACGGTCGGGATCTTGGCGTCTTCTTCCGGCGGCAGGTCGTACAGATTCTTGTCGGCGGGATCGCCGGGGTGAATCTTGTTCTGCACGCCGTCCAGGCCGGCCATCATCAGGGCCGAGAAGGCCAGGTACGGGTTGGCCAGGGGGTCCGGGAAGCGCGCTTCGACGCGGCGGCCCTTCGGGTTGCCGACGTACGGAATGCGGATCGAGGCCGAACGGTTGCGGGCCGAGTAAGCCAGCTTGACCGGGGCTTCGTAGTGCGGAACCAGACGCTTGTACGAGTTGGTGCCCGGGTTGGTGATGGCGTTCAGGGCGCGGGCGTGCTTGATGATGCCGCCGATGTAGTACAGCGCGAATTCCGACAGGCCGGCGTAGCCGTTGCCCGCGAACAGGTTCTGGCCATCCTTCCAGATGGATTGGTGCACGTGCATGCCGGAACCGTTGTCGCCAACGATGGGCTTGGGCATGAAGGTGGCGGTCTTGCCGTAGGCATGGGCCACGTTGTGCACGACGTACTTGACGATCTGGGTCCAGTCGGCGCGTTGCACCAGGGTGCTGAACTTGGTGCCGATTTCCAGCTGGCCGGCGCCGGCGACTTCATGGTGGTGCACTTCGACCGGCACGCCCATCTGTTCCATCAGCAGGCACATTTCCGAACGCATGTCCTGGAACGAGTCGACCGGGGGCACGGGAAAGTAGCCGCCCTTCACAGCGGGACGGTGGCCGGTGTTGCCGCCTTCGAATTCCAGGCCGGTCGACCACGAGGCTTCTTCGGACTTGATCTTGACGAAGGTGCCCGACATGTCGGTGTTCCAGGTCACGCCGTCGAACACGAAGAATTCGGGTTCCGGACCGAAGTAGGCGGTGTCGCCCAGGCCCGAGGCCTTCAGGTAGGCTTCGGCGCGCTTGGCCAGCGAACGCGGGTCGCGGTCATAGCCCTTCAGGTCGGACGGTTCGACCACGTCGCACGACAGGATCAGCGTCGGCTCTTCGCGGAACGGGTCCAGGTTGGCGGTCGACAGATCGGGGATGAGCAGCATGTCGGAGGCTTCGATGCCCTTCCAGCCCGGAATCGACGAACCGTCGAAGGCCTGCCCGCTTTCCAGCTTGTCTTCGTCGATCGCGGTGGTGGGCACGGACACGTGGTGCTCACGGCCAACCGTATCGGTAAAGCGGAAATCCACGAATTTGACTTCGTTATCGGCGATCTGTTTCAGGACGTCTTTCGGGCTTGCCATGTCATCTCCATTAGATAAAAGGGTCGAGGGCTGTGCCGCTCTCGACTGGCATAAAAGAGGGAAGCAATAAGCGTGCCAGGTTCTACCCCCGGGATTGCCCGAGGATTGGCCAGGTCAGGGAAAAATGTAGCACCATTATGGTGCAAAGCATGGGGCACGAATGCCCCATTTTGGTGCCAGACTGCTACAGGAACATTTCCTGCAGGTCATTGAGGAAACGCCAGCCCAGGGGCGTGGCCCGCAGGCGGGTCGGATCGGCGTCCAGCAGGCCCCGTTTCGAGGCTGCCTCCAATTGGTGCGCAATGGCGGCCAGCGACAGGCCGGTGCGTTCGCTGAACATCGTGGTGGCCACGCCGTCCTTCAGGCGCAGCGCGTTCAGCATGAATTCGAACGGCAGTTCGTCCGGGCCCACCTGGCGGTTTTCCGACAGGTGACTGCCGTCGCGGGCCGCGGCGGCCTGCATCCAGGATTCGGGGCTGCGCAGCCGCGCCTCGCGCACGATGCGGTCGTGGAACGACAGTTTGCCGTGCGCGCCCGGGCCCAGGCCCAGGTAGTCGCCGAATTCCCAGTAATTCATATTGTGGCGGCAGCGCGCGCCGGCCCGGGCGTAGGCGGACACCTCGTAGCGGGCCAGGCCGGCCGCGGCCAGTTCGGCCTCGACCGCGTCCTGCATCGCCGCGCTGGTGTCATCGTCCGGCAGGTCTTCGGGCGGAAACTTGGCGAACACCGTATTGGGCTCCATCGTCAGGTGATAGAGCGACAGGTGTTCCGTGCCAAAGCCGATGGCCTGGCGCAGATCGGCCACACAGGCCTCCAGCGTCTGGCCCGGCAAGGCGAACATCATGTCCAGGTTCACGCGCGGCGCGGCGCGCTGGGCCATCTCGATGGCGGCACGGGCCTGGGCCGAATCATGGATGCGGCCCAGCTTCTTCAACTGGGCGTCGTCAAAACTCTGGATACCCAGCGAAAACCGGGTCACGCCGCTGGCCGCGTAATCGCGAAAGCGATCGGCCTCGGCGGTGCCGGGGTTGGCTTCCATGGTGATTTCGGCGTCGGGCCACATATTCAAACAGGCGCGCAGCATCGCCAGCAGCTCGTCCAGCCCGGCGGCCGACAAGAGGCTGGGCGTGCCCCCGCCGATGAATACCGACACCACCTGGCGGCCCCAGATGGACGGCAACGCCTGCTCCAGGTCGCTGCGCAGTGCATCAAGATAGGCGCGCTCGGGAATCTCGCCCGGCGCCGCGTGCGAATTGAAGTCGCAATACGGGCATTTGCGCACGCACCAGGGCACGTGCACATAGACCGACAGGGGCGGCAGGCTGGTCAGCGTGGCGCCGGCCGGCGTGACCAGGCGCGTACGCGCGGCGCCCGTGTCGGGGCGGATGGGGATGGTGATGGACATGCGGTGTTCCTGGGCGGGACGCGCCCGCCTTGCATCAAGCCTGGCTGATCTTGCCCAGCAGTTCGCGCAGGGCGCGGGCGCGGTGGCTGATGGCGTTCTTTTCCTCGGGGTCGAGCGAAGCGGCCGTCAGCCCCTGGTCGGGCAGGTAGAAGTGCGGGTCGTAGCCGAAGCCGTTGGCGCCTTCGGGCTGGTCGATGATTTCCCCATGCCACAGGCCTTCACCGATCAGGGGGCACGGGTCGTTCTCGCTGCGCACCAGGGCCAGCACCGCCACGTACCAGGCGCGGCGGTCGGTCACCGAGGCCAGCTTGGACACCAGCAGCGCGTTGTTGGCCTGGTCGGATTTTTCACCGCCATGCATCTTGGCGTAGCGGGCGGAATACACGCCCGGGCCGCCGTCCAGCGCGGCCACGCACAGGCCGGAATCGTCGGCCAGCGCGGGCAGGCCCGTCAGGCGGCTGGCGTGGCGGGCCTTGGTCAGGGCGTTTTCGACAAAGGTGACGTGCGGCTCTTCGGCCTCGGGCACGCCCAGTTCGCCCTGCGGCACCAGTTCGATGCCCAGGGGCGCGAACAGGGCGGAAAACTCACGCAGCTTGCCGGCATTGTTGGAGGCCAGCACGACGCGGCGCAGGGAATCGGGAATATGGGGGGATGTCATAGGGCCAAATTGTATAGGGCGCGGTCGCGATTGCAGACCGCCTGTTACGTGTAACCGCAACAACACAGAAATATTCGATGGTCAATATCACTAATCTTGTCACTGATCGTATCCAAACGCTCCGGCGATGAACCCACCTCAAGCTTTGCCCCGGCCGTATGCGGCCGGTGTGCCCCCCATTCCTGGCGGCGCGGCGTCCGCGTCCGTCAGCCTGGCGGGCATTCTGCGCGAACGGCTGCTGCGCCCGCGCTTCCAACCCGTCATCGACCTGTCCCACAGCCGCATCTACGGCCATGAAAGCCTGATCCGCGGCCCGGTCGACACCGCCCTGCACTTTCCCGACGCCCTGTTCGCCGAAGCCCGCCGCCAGGGCCTGCATCCGCAGCTGGAACTGGCCAGCTTCCGGGCGGGCGCCCAGGGCTTCAACCAGAACGAGGCGCCGGGCAAGCTGTTCCTGAACCTGTCGGGCTCGGCGCTGATCCACTACTGGACGCTGTGGGGCGACGAAATGCCGCTGCGCCTGCTCAAGGATTGCACGCTGGCGCCGTCCAACATCATCGTCGAACTGACCGAGCAGGACCCCCTGTCCGAACACATGGCCACGCTGGGCAGCGCCTTCGCCTGCCTGCGTGAATACGGCATGCGCATCGCGCTGGACGACTACGGCGTGGGCAATTCGAACCTGCAGCTGTGGTCCGAGATGCAGCCCGACCTGGTCAAGATCGACCGCTACTTCTTCAATGGCATCGGCCACGACGACCGCAAGCAGAACATGGTGCGCGCCATCCTGAAGGTGGCGCAGTACCTGGGCACCGCCATCGTGGCCGAAGGCATCGAGACCGCCGAAGACCTGGCGGTGGTGCGCGACCTGGAAATCCGCTACGCCCAGGGCTGGCTGCTGGGCCGCCCCGACGAGGCCCTGCTCACCGAGCTGACCCCGCCCCTGCGCGATTCGCTGCGGGTGCGCGCGCCGGCTCCGCTGTCGCAGCGCTCGGCCGGCGGCACCGCGGCCAGCCTGCGGGTGGAAGCCCCCGCCGCCCTCCTGACCAAGCACACCAACGACGACGTGCATCGGCTCTTCATCGAACACAAGAGCCTGCACGCCGTGGCCGTGGTGGACGGCGACAACCGCCCGGTCGGCATCATCAACCGGCGCGACTTTTCCGAGCATTACGCCCAGCGCTATACCCGCGAACTGTTCGGCCGCGACGCCTGCTCGACCTTCATGAACGCCGAGCCGGTGCTGGTGGACCTGGACGTGTCCATCGACCAATTGAGCCACGTGCTGATCTCGGAAGACCAGCGCTACCTGATGGACGGCCTGATCATCACCCGCGACGGCCGCTACGACGGCCTGGCCACCGGCGAAACGCTGGTCCGCTCGGTGACCGAAATGCGCATCGAGGCCGCACGCTATGCCAACCCGCTGACCTCGCTGCCCGGCAACATCCCCATCAGCCGGCACATCGCCACGCTGCTGGAAGACGCCGCCGACTTCACCATCTGCTATGGCGACCTGAACAACTTCAAGCCGTTCAACGACGTCTATGGCTACTGGCGCGGCGACGACATGATCATGCTGACCGCCGACGTCATCAAGCGCCACTGCGATCCGCTGCGCGATTTCGTGGGCCACGTCGGCGGTGACGACTTCGTGGTGCTGCTGCGCAGCCCCGACTGGACCGAACGCATCCAGCGCATCATCGCCGAGTTCAATGAACGCGCCGTCGACCTGTACGACGACCAGGGCCGCCGCAACGGCGGCATCGAAGCCGAAGACCGTTACGGCGTGCCGCGCTTCTTCCCGTTCGTCACGCTGGGGGTCGGCGCGCTGACCGTCACGCCTTCCCTATGCGAGCGCATCCGCCCGGAGGACATCGCGTCGGCCGCTGCCCATGTCAAGCACAAGGTCAAGCATGGGAACCTGTCGCTGGTGTCCGAGCGCTACAGCGGCGGCGCCCTGCCGCAGCTCACTCCCTGACGCCTGCCCGGCGGCGTGCTGCGCCGCCTGGGCGATCTGGAACACCGAGACCGCGCGCTGCAGGCCTTGTGCCTGCAATTCCAGCGCGGCGGCCGCGGCGGCGGTCTGTTCCACCATGGCGGCGTTTTCCTGGGTCGAGCGTTCGATGTCCGCCACCGCATCATTGACCGACGCGATGCCGGCGGCCTGCTCGGCCGTGGCGCTGGAGATCTCCGCCACGATCTGGGTCACCTTATCGACCGAGGCCAGCATGTCGCGCATGGTGTCGCCGGCCAGGTTCACCTGGCGCACGCCCACTTGCACGCGCGAAGCGGAATCCTCGATCAGGCCCTTGATTTCCTTGGCGGCCTGCGCGCTGCGCTGGGCCAGCGAGCGCACCTCGCCCGCCACCACCGCAAAGCCTTTGCCCTGCTCGCCCGCGCGCGCGGCTTCCACCGCCGCATTCAGCGCCAGGATGTTGGTCTGGAAGGCAATGCTGTCGACCACGCCCACGATCTCGCCGATGCGGCGCGCGCTGTCGGCGATGCCCTGCATGCTGGTCACGACTTCTTCCACCGCCTGGCCGCCGCGCTGGGCCAGCTGGGTGGCGCTGAGCGCCTGGCGGCTGGCCAGGTCGGCATTGCCCGCCGTCATCTGCACCGTATGCGCCAATTGCGTCATGTTGGCCGCCGCTTCCTGCAGCGAGCCGGCCTGGCGCGCCGTGCGGTCCGACATGTCGGCCCCGCCCGCGGCGATCTCGCCCGACCCGGTATGGATTTCCTCGACGCCGTGGCGCACCGAGGCCACCGCCGCCGACAGCCCCGTCTGCATCCGGCGCATGGCCGAATACAGCACGCCGATCTCGTTATCGCCATGCACCGCGATGTTGCCGGTCAGGTCGCCGTCGGCAATGCGGTCGAAATGCGCGCCCGCCTCGTTCAGCGGCCGCAGGATGCGGCGCCGGAATCCCAGGCGGATCAGCACCGCCAGCACCAGCACGAAGGCCAGCACGGCCGCGGCCACCACCGTCACCCGCTGCATCGTCTGGCTGGCGCCGGCCACCGCCGCCTGGCCCTGTTCGCGGGCATAGGCCTGGTAGGCATCCGCCTGCTTCACATAGGCGGCGCCCGTCACCGGCAGCACCTTGTCCACCAGCCTGTTCACCTCGATGCCGTTCCAGCCCTTGATGGCCTTGAACATCGGCGCCAGCGTCTGGTCGGCAAACGCCGCGTTGGCCGCCAGCGCCTGGTCGAACAAGGGCGCGCCCTGCTCGCTGGTGTCCGCATTGGCGCGCAGCCGCGCCAGGCTGGCCGCGGCCTGCTTGAGCAGCGCGTCGGCGTGGGTCAGCGACTGGTCGCGGGCTTCTTCCAGCCCGCCTTCCATGGCCGTCTTGGCGTCGGTCAGCGCGGCGCGCGCCTGGAACAGGCGGCTGGTCATGTCCGACAGGTCGCTGGCGCGCTCGATGCTGCCGCGGCCCAGCGCCTCGATATCGGCCCGGTTCTCGCGCAGCACGGCGATCCCGGCCGCCGCCGCCAGCGCAAACAGCGCCACAAACACCGCGAGAATCGCCGAAACCGCTGTCGTCACCCTGAGATTTTTCCGCATATCCATCCGTCTGTTGCATCGCCACATAGGCGTAACGGGCCGATTATGGGGATGCAGTTTGGCAATTTCTTGACACATCCCCGGCCCAGCATGACAAACGGCGGTCACACAAATGCGCTTTTGCGAACAGGAACCCCGTATTAATGAATTGTGAATTGGCAGGCGCGGCCCCTTGCGGCACATTCGATGCTGTACCGATTCATTCATAGACACCGACGACTCCATGCCCGACGCCTCCCACGCCTACCAGGACATCCGCGAAGCCGTGCGCGACCTCTGCGCGCAATTTCCCGCCGAATATTTCCGCAAAGTCGACGAAGAACGCGGCTACCCCGACGCCTTCGTCCGCGCGCTCACCGAAGCCGGCTGGCTGGCCGCCCTGATCCCCCAGGAATACGGCGGTTCCGGCCTGGGCCTGACCGAAGCCTCGGTCATCATGGAAGAAATCAACCGCAGCGGGGGCAACTCGGGCGCCTGCCACGGCCAGATGTACAACATGGGCACTTTGCTGCGCCACGGTTCCGATGCGCAAAAGCGCGAATACCTGCCGCGCATCGCCGCGGGCGAACTACGCCTGCAATCCATGGGCGTCACCGAGCCCACCACCGGCACCGACACCACCAAGATCAAGACCACCGCCGTGCGCCGCGGCGACCGCTACGTCATCAACGGCCAGAAAGTCTGGATCTCGCGGGTGCAGCATTCCGACCTGATGATCCTGTTGGCGCGCACCACCCCGCTGGACCAGGTGACGCGCAAGTCCGAAGGCATGTCCATCTTCCTGGTCGACCTGCACGAGGCCGTCAAGCACGGCATGTCGATCCGCCCCATTCCCAACATGGTCAACCACGAGACCAACGAGCTGTTCTTCGACAACCTCGAAATCCCGGCGGACAACCTCATCGGCGAAGAAGGCAAGGGCTTCAAGTACATCCTGGACGGCCTGAACGCCGAACGCACCCTGATCGCCGCCGAATGCATCGGCGACGGCTACTGGTTCGTCGACAAGGTCACCGCCTACGCCAAGGAACGCATGGTGTTCGGCCGCCCCATCGGCCAGAACCAGGGCGTGCAGTTCCCCATCGCCCGGGCCCACATCAACGTCGAAGCGGCCAGCCTGATGCGTTACGAGGCCTGCCGCCTGTTCGACGCCCACGAGCCCTGCGGCGCCCAGGCCAACATGGCCAAGCTGCTGGCCGCCGACGCGTCCTGGGAAGCCGCCAACGCCTGCCTGCAATTCCATGGCGGCTTCGGCTTTGCCACCGAATACGACGTCGAACGCAAATTCCGCGAAACCCGCCTGTATCAGGTTGCGCCGATCTCGACCAACCTGATCCTGTCCTACGTCGCCGAACACATCCTGGGCCTGCCCCGCTCCTTCTGACATGACCGCCGCCAAAGACACCCCCCACCTCAGCGCCGAACTCGCCGCTTTTGCGGCCAACCTGCGCTTCGAAGACATCCCCGCCCCGGTGCTGCGCCGCGCCGAAGACCTGCTGCTGGACTGCCTGGCCTCGATCCTGGCCGGCGCGTCTGCCCGTCCGGTGCTGGCCATGGACCGCTACGCCGCCGCCATGGGGCCGGCTGACGGCCCCAGCGAAATCCTGATCAACCGGCGCCGCACCTCGCCCGTGTTCGCCGCCATGGTCAACGCCGCGGCCGCTCACGTGGTCGAGCAGGACGACGTGCATAACGGCTCGGTGTTCCACCCGGCCGCCGTGGTGTTTCCGCCCGCGCTGGCCGTGGCCCAGGCGCTGGGCAGCTCGGGCCGCGACCTGCTGGTGGCCGCCGTCGCCGGCTACGAAGTCGGCATCCGGGTCGGTGAATTCCTGGGCCGTTCCCATTACAAGATCTTCCACACCACCGGCACCGCCGGCACCCTGGCCGCCGCGGCCACCACCGGCCGCCTGCTGGGCCTGTCGCCCGAGGCCATGCTGCATGCGCTGGGCTCGGCCGGCACCCAGGCCGCCGGCCTGTGGGAATTCCTGCGCGACGCGGCCGATTCCAAGCAACTGCACACCGCCCGCGCCGCCGCCAACGGCATTGCCGCCGCCTACCTGGCCCGCGAAGGCTTCACCGGCGCGCGCCACATCCTGGAAGGCCCGCAGGGCATGGCCGCCGGCATGTCCCGCGACGCCGACCCCACGCGCCTGACCGACGGCCTGGGCACGCGCTGGGCCCTGGCCGAAACCTCGTTCAAGTTCCACGCCTCGTGCCGCCACACGCATCCGGCAGCCGACGCCCTGCAACAGGTGCTGCGCGACAACCATCTGACCGAAGACGCCATCGACCGCGTGGTCGCGCACGTCCACCAGGGCGCCATCGACGTGCTGGGGCCCGTGGTCGACCCACGCACGGTGCATCAATCCAAGTTTTCAATGGGAACGGTGCTGGGCCTGATCGCCCGCAAGGGCCGCGCCGGCCTGCCGGAATTCGACGCCGCGCTGGACGACCCCGCGGTCGCCGCCTTCCGCGCCCGCGTCACGATGGAACTGGACCCCGAGGTCGACGCCGCCTACCCGCAGCGCTGGATCGGCAAGGTCACCGTCCACACCCGCGACGGCCGCACCCTGCACGGCCGCGTCGACGAACCGAAAGGCGATCCGGGCAATACCCTGTCGCGCGATGAAATCGAGGCCAAGACGCTCAGCCTGGGCCGTTACGCCGATGCCGCGACCGACGCGGAACTGCGCGGCCTGATCGGCGCGATCTGGAATCTGGAAAAAGCGGAACGGATCGGCGCGCTGCTGCCGTAACCGCAAATCTGGCCCCAGCTGTGATGGCAGCGTGCCAGGCCGGCACCCGCCGGATATTTCAACGGGATGGCCGCCCACCCGGGCGCCATCCCGCTTCGTGCTTCAGCCGCCCAGCGCCGCGCGCTGTTCGCGCACCAGCCCGGCGATGCCGCCTTCGGCCAGCGCCAGCATGGCGTCCAGCTCGGCGCGCGTGAACGTGGCGCCTTCGCCCGTGCCCTGCACTTCGACGAACGCGCCGCTGCCCGTCATGATGACGTTCACGTCCGCGTCGCAGGCCGAGTCTTCCTGGTAGTCCAGGTCCAGCACCGCGCGGCCATCCACCAGGCCCACCGACACGGCGGCTACCGCGTCACGGATCGGGTTCACCGCCACGTCGCCGCGCTGCATCAGCAGCGCCACGGCATCGGCCGCCGCCACCCAGGCGCCCGTGATGCTGGCGCAGCGCGTGCCGCCGTCGGCCTGCAAGACGTCGCAATCCAGGTGCAGCGTGCGCTCGCCCAGCGCGCGCATGTCGAACACCGCGCGCAGGCTGCGCCCGATCAGGCGCTGGATTTCCTGGGTGCGGCCGCTTTGCTTGCCGCGTGCGGCTTCACGATCGCCGCGCGTGTGCGTGGCGCGCGGCAGCATGCCGTATTCGGCCGTCACCCAGCCTTCGCCCTTGCCCTTCAGGAAGGGCGGCACCTTTTCCAGCACGCTGGCCGTGCACAGCACGTGGGTGTTGCCGGCCTTGACCAGAACCGAGCCCTCGGCGTAGCGCGTGAAGCCGCGCTCCAGGCTGAACGGCCGCAGTTCGTCGACGGCGCGGCCCGACGGGCGGGCGATGGCAGGGGCAGTGGTCATGGGGCAAGACTCCAGTCAGATTCGATTGGCGGCATTGTACGGGCAGCGTGTCACCGCAGGCCCTGCCGGCCCCAGCGGCGTGCGCGTTTGGAGTATCCTGCCGCGATATACGGGCTGCATATACCCGCCCCCGCCCCGGCGGGCCGGCGGAACCGGCGCGGCCCGGCCCCAAAACAGCAAAAGGAAACCCACACCATGATCCGCAGCATGACCGCCTTCGGCAACGCCCGGGCAGACCTGGAACAAGGCACGCTGGCGCTGGAACTGCGCAGCGTCAACAGCCGCTTCCTGGACCTTTATTTCCGCCTGCCCGACGAGCTGCGCCACGTCGAGACGCCGCTGCGCGAACTGCTGACCGCCCAACTGGCGCGCGGCAAGGTCGAGATCCGGGTGTCTTATACGCGTAACGTCAGCACCGACCTGTCCAAGCTCGAACCCGCCTGGCTCGAAACCCTGGCCGAACAGCTGCAAGCCGCACGCCGCGTGCTGCCCGACATCGCCGCGCCGCGCCTGGTCGAGCTGTTCAACTGGCCCGGCCAGCGCACCAACGACGCGCTCGACCCGCAAGTCTGGGGCGCCGCCTGCCTGCAGGCCGCCCAGGAAGCCCTGACCCAGTTGCAGGACGGCCGCGCCCGCGAAGGCGAACGCCTGGCCGGCATGATGCGCGAATGCGCCGACGGCGTCGCGGGCATCGTCGAATTGGTCCAGAACCACCTGCCCCAATTGCTGGCCGACCACCGCGACAAACTCGCGTCCAAGCTGCGCGAAAGCGTCGAATCCGCCTTCCCCGGCGGCTTCACCCACATCACGGGCGCCGAGCTGTCCGAGCGCCTGTCCCAGGAAGCCAACCTGTTCGCCCTGCGCATCGACGTCGCCGAAGAACTGTCGCGCCTGCGTTCGCACCTGGAAGAACTGCGCCACCTGCTCACCGACGGCGGCAGCAAGGCCACGGGCAAGAAAAACGCCGGCAGCGCCGGCAAGCGCCTGGACTTCCTGTTCCAGGAAATGAACCGCGAAGCCAACACCCTGGGTTCGAAGGCCGGCAGCATGGAAGTCACTCGCGCCGCCATGGACCTGAAGCTGCTGATCGAACAGATGCGCGAGCAGGCGCAAAACATCGAATAGCGCGACAGGATTCCCGATGTGATAAGGTGACGCCGCGGCTATGGGAGTCCTTCCTTCTATCCTTGATACCTAGGGTTCCCGCTTTCCGCATTGCGCCTGCCTTCGGCAGGCGTTTTCACGTGGACTTGCATCATGAATCCGATCTATCTGCGTCGCCGCTGCCGGCTCCTGCTGGGCAAGACACCTCCTGCCGGCAACGGGTCCGACACGCCCTCAGGCCCCGTGACCGCCGTCGAGCTGGCCGCCATCCAGGCGCAAGCCGAAGCGCTGGGCTACCTGTTGTCGGATGCGGTGTTGACCCGCCTGGCGGCGTGGCCGCGGCCGTCCGTGACGCTGGTCGGACGCCAACTGTTGAAGGTCCTGCGCGAAATGACGGGCGCGCACCGCCAGTACCGGCCGCTGTACCCGGATTTTCCGAAACAGGTGCAGGACTTGAGCGATGCGCAGCGCTATCTGGATGCCATCACGCACTACGTGACCCTGCGCCGGATGCCCGGCGACGGCTCCGACCGCCCGCCGCTGTTCCATGGGCGCGAGCCGCAGATCATTGAATTGGGCGAGGCCGCCGAATGCGAAGCCATCTTCACCCAGTTGGCCGCGTCGGCCACCTCGCTGTCCGAGACGGATCGCATTGACCTGGCCTGGTACGTGAAGCAATATCGTGCCGACATCTTCCGTTTGATGCCGGCGAAGATTCCGTTCAAAGAAACGCTTGCACTGGTCTGCTCCCACCTCATCCGGCACGTGCCGGGCTCCGCCACGGACGCCTTTCTGCATGACCGGCTGGACACCGCCACCGACGTGCTCCGCGTCGCGGTGGCCCTGGCGGACGGCGATGTGTCGCTTGCGCTGCCCACGCGCTTTGCCTCCCTTGCCCGCGCCCGGCGCAAGCAGTTGCTGGCGCTTGTAGAGCGGCACCCCAATGCCGCACAGGACATGCCGCGCTGGAAAGAGCGCTGGAAGCGGCTGGGCGAAGTGCTGCACCCCGGCGAATACGCCGACCGCTTCCCGGCGACGGCCGCCGCCTTTGCCCAGCTGCGCAGCGGCCGCCCCCCGGCCACCTTCAACAGCGCCATCGAAGCCTTGCTGGCCGCCGGCCAGGCGGAGGACGCCGCCCAGCGCCTGGCCAGCCGCCCAGGCGAATTCGCGCGCCGGCTGGACCATCTGCTGCGTACCGCGGCAAACCCGCAGTCGGTCCTGCAGGGCTTTGCCCGCGTCATCGAGCAGGTGCCGACTCCCCTGCTGCTGCAACTGCATACCCACGCGACGCACCGCGACGCGCCCACTGCGCTGCGCTCGTTCTACCCCAAGGGCGACGTGGCCAAGGTATTTGCGATGGCGGACGCCCGCGCACCGCTGCCCGATGGATCGGCCGCGGCCCTTGGCGACCTGTGCCAGGCCACGCTACTCAAGCGGTTTGCCACGCTGGCGCCGTTGGGCGACTGCTATCTGGACCCGGCGCTGCGCGATCACGTGGTGCCTTTGGCTCAACGCGCCGCGTCGCGCAGCCTGCGCACGCTGGCACGCGGCAGCAGCCTGCCCTTGCCCGACGCTGACTTCGTCAGAATGTTCCTCTGGTGGAAGAACGGCAGGGGCCGCGCCGACGTCGACCTGTCTGCCGCCATGTTCGGCGCGGACTTCGAATTCATCGACGCGCTGACCTACTACCGCCTGCAAAGCTACGGCGGCTATCACAGCGGCGATATCGTCGACGCGCCGCAGGGTGCGGCTGAATTCATCGACCTGGACCTGGAACGCCTGCGCGGCCGCGGCGTACGCTTCGTCGTCATGGTGCTCAATAGCTTCACAGGCCAGCCGTATTGCGACCTGCCCGAGTGCTTCGCCGGATGGATGGCCCGCCATGACGCGAATTCGGGCGAACCCTTCGAACCGCGCACGGTCATGGATCGGGTCGACTTGGCGTCCAATATGATGATCAGCCTGCCGCTGGCGCTGGACCTGCACGCCGGGCGCATCCGTTGGATGGATGTGGCGCTGCGCGAACAGCCCCGGCTGAACAATGTGGCCAACAACCTGTCCGGCGTGTCGCTGATGCTGCGCTCGTTGATGACGCGCCCCCAACCCGACCTGCATACGCTGTTCACGCTGCATGCCCAGGCGCGCGGCCGGATCGTGGACGACGCGCAGGCAGCGCGGACTGTCTTTGGCGTACACGGGGGCATCACCCCTTTCGACACCGACCGTATCCGCGCGGAATTCCTGGTTTAGCGCGCCCGCGCTTGGTCAGCGCGGCGCTGGCTCTCCCCGCAAGGCCGAATCCAGGTACGCGCTGCGCGCCCGGGCGTCCGGGAAGGTCATGTCCTTGTAGCTCACGAAGCGCGATCCCTTGGCCAGCCGGTAGCCCAGCCAGATCAGCAGGAACAGCGGAATGCCGATGTACGTGGCGGCAACGCCGCCCCAATCGATGCGCTGCTCCAGGAAAGCCTGGTAGTTCTGCCCCAGCGTGATGATCAGGCACAGCGCGAACGCGAAGATCGGACCGAACGGAAAGAATGGCGACACATAAGGCAGATCGGCCAGGTTGCGGCCCTGCTTGACGTAGCCGCGGCGGAATCGGTAGTGGCTGATGGCAATGCCCAGCCAGGCAATGAAGCCGGTCATGCCCGACGTATTGAGCAGCCAGATGTAGACGGCCTTGGGGCTGAACACAAACGTGAAGAAACACAGCGCCGCAACCACCGTGGTGGCCACCAGCGACCACAACGGCACGCCCGAGCGCGACACACGGCCGAACACCGCCGGCGCCTTGCCGTCGCGCGCCAGGCTGTAGAGCATGCGGGTCGCCGCGTACATGCCGGAATTGCCGGCCGACAGCACCGAGGTCAGCACCACGGCGTTCATGATCGAGGCCGCGGCCAAGAGGCCGGCGCGCTCGAAGATCAGGGCAAACGGGCTGACGCTGATGTCGGTGACTTCGTTGCGCAGCAGATGCGGATCGGTATAAGGAATCAGCAGGCCGATCACCAGGATCGCCGCCACATAGAACAGCAGAATGCGCCAGAACACCTGGCGCACGGCGCGCGGCAGGTTCTTGGCGGGGTCCTTCGATTCACCGGCGGCAATGCCGATGAGTTCGGTGCCCTGGAACGAGAAGCCCACCACCATGGCCACGCCGATCAGCGCCGCGAAACCGCCCGCGAAAGGCGCGTCGCCCACCGTCCAGTTGGCCACGCCGCCGCTTTCACCGCCACGGATGATGCCCAGCAGCATCATCACGCCCATTGCCACGAAGGCCAGTACCGCCACCACCTTGATCAGGGCGAACCAGAATTCCGCTTCACCGAAGCCGCGCGCCGACAAGGCATTCAGGCCGAAGGTGATCGCCAGGAATAGCGCGCTCCAGTAGACCCCGGGCACGTCCGGAAACCAGTACGCCATCACCAGCTGGGCGGCCACCAGGTCCACCGCCACCGTGACGGCCCAGTTGTACCAATAGTTCCAACCCAGCGCGAAGCCGAAGCCCTCTTCCACATAGCGCGCGCCATAGGTCGAGAACGACCCGGACACCGGCATGCTGGCGGCCAGTTCGCCCAGGCTGGTCATCAGGAAATAGACCATCACGCCGATCAGCACGTAGCCCAGCAGCGCGCCGCCGGGGCCGGCTTGCGCGATGGTGGCGCCCGAGGCCACGAACAGGCCCGTGCCGATGGAGCCGCCCACCGCGATCATCGTCAGGTGGCGCGACGACAAGGTGCGGCGCAGTTCGGACGGCGCGGGTGTCGCCGCCTTGCCGCCGCTTGGGCGCGAGTCGTGTTCCGATAATGCCAAAGTCGTGTTCCTTCAGAGCGAAAAGCCCCCGCCGGCCGGGTGGCGAGGGCTGCGGGTTTTCCCGGCAACGGCGGAGCATAGCGCAACTGCCCCCGGTCGGCGAAATCCCCAGGGAAATGCCGCCGCGGCCGCCCACAAAAGAAAAGCGCCTTCCGAAGGCCTTTGGGCCGCTCGGAAAGCGCTTTTCCCCTGGTAAAGGCAACGCGCCTTATTGGAACGCCGTCTCCATGAAGGTACGCAGTTTGCGCGAATGCAGCCGTTCGGGCGGCATGTCGCGCAGGCGCTCCAGCGCCCGGATGCCGATTTCCAGATGCTGGTTGACCTGCCGGCGGTAGAAGGCGCTGGCCATGCCCGGCAGCTTCAGCTCGCCATGCAGCGGCTTGTCGGACACGCACAGCAACGTGCCGTAAGGCACGCGGAAGCGGAAACCGTTGGCCGCGATGGTGGCCGATTCCATGTCCAGCGCAATGGCGCGTGACTGCGCGAAGCGCTCGACCAGTTCGACGTGATCGCGCAGTTCCCAGTTGCGGTTGTCGATGGTGGCCACCGTGCCGGTGCGCATGATGCGCTTGAGGTCCCAGCCGGACAGGCCGGCCACTTCCTCCACAGCCTGCTCCAGCGCCACCTGGACTTCGGCCAGGGCCGGCACCGGCACCCAGGTCGGCAGATCGGCATCCAGCACGTGGTCTTCGCGCACATAGCCGTGGGCCAGCACGTAATCACCCAGCCGTTGCGAATCGCGCAGGCCGGCGCAGTGGCCCAGCATCAGCCAGGCATGCGGACGCAGCACGGCGATGTGGTCGGTGATGGTCTTGGCGTTGGATGGCCCCACGCCGATGTTGACCAGCGTGATGCCGGAATGGTCGCCGCGCACCAGGTGGTAAGCCGGCATCTGCGGCAGCCGCTGGCCCTGGCCTTCGTCGGCCGGAGACGATTCGCCGCGCCGGGTGATGCGGTTGCCGGGTTCGACCAGCATCTCGTAGTCTTCGTTGCCGCTGGCCATCAGGGCGCGGGCCCGGGCGCAGAACTCGTCGACATAGAACTGGTAGTTGGTGAACAGCACGAAATTCTGGAAGTGGCCCGGCGCCGTGGCGGTGTAGTGCTGCAGGCGGTGCAGCGAATAGTCCACCCGCTGCGCCGTGAAGGGCGCCAGCGGCTTGGGTTCGCCTTCCTTGCCGCGCCACGAACCGTTGACGATCGCGTCATCGGTGACGGCCAGGTCGGGCACGTCGAACAGGTCGCGCAAGGGGCGCTTGAGCGCTTCCAGGTGCTCGCCTTCGACATAGGCGCCTTCCGGAAAGGCGAAATGCAGCGGGATCGGGGAATCGGACTCGCCCACCTCGACCGCCACGCGGTGGTTCTGCAGCAACTGGCCCACCTGTTCGATCAGGTAGTCGCGAAACAGGGCCGGCTGGGTGACGGTGGTCTGGTAGATGCCGGGTTCGGCCACGTGGCCGTACGACAGGCGGGTATCGATGGGGTCGTAGGTTTCGACGAGGATGCGGATGGCCGGGTAATACGCGCGGGCCCGTTCGCGGCCGTTGCCGGAGCCCTTCAGGACTTCGCGGAACGCCGACCGCAGGAAGGCCGTGTTGCGCGCGTAGATTTCCACCAGCCGGTCGACCGCCGCCACCGCGTCATGGTAGGGCTCGAAAGGAATCGCCTCGGGCCGGTTCATGGAGGACAGGGGGTGTACTGCGTTCATCATTGAGCATTACTCCGCTTTCTTTTCTATCTTGTTTTAAGCGGCCGCTCTCGGCAATCAAGCCGGAAGAGGCCGATGCCGACGATTATGCACGACCCCGGGGCCGTATGAAGTGTCATATTCGCGCGCTTCTCGGCGCGTGGTCGCCGCAGCCGGCATCGCCAGCGCAATAGAAACAATATATCATTCCGTTTTTTCCGTTTCCGTTGCCCCCTTCCCCGATGCCGCCGGCCTATCGCCCCCGCCCAGGCAGTCCTCAGCACCTGACCCGATGGGCCGTGCTGGCGTGGCTGTGCGCCTGCCTGCTGCTGGCCCCGCTGGGCGGCTTGCGCCACGTGCTCACGCACCTGGACAACGGCGCGCCGCCGGCGCACGGCAACCTGGCGGCATCCCTCGCCGGAGCGGCCTCCAACCCGTCGTCCGCCCCGGTGCCAGACGACGTGCACACTGCCGACAAGCTCGGCCACTGCGACCTCTGCCACATCTGGGACTTGCTGGACGCCACCTTGCCGGCGTCCTTTCCGCTCATCGCCGGCACGGCGCCCCGCATCGCACCGACGCCGTCGGCGCCGGGCGGCGCCACCGTGGCCGCCGGCAGCTGGTTCCAATCCCGCGCCCCGCCCGCCGCGGCTTGAAATCCCCTAGCCCCGATTTCAACCGCCGCCCTCTTGGCCGGCACCCAGGATTGCCACCATGCCTTTTGCTGCTTCCGCCGCGGGAACGCGCCTGTCCCTGCGCGCCTTCACCGCTTCATCGTCGGCCCGCTCGTCATCCGCCCGCACCTCGCTGACCCTGACCCCGCTCGCCCTTGCCTGCCTGCTCGCCCTGCCCCAGGCCGCCCTCGCCCAGGCCGCCCCGGACACCACCACGCTGTCCCCCGTCGTCATCACCGCCAACCCCCTGGGCAGCGAAGCGCTGGCTTCGCCGTCCACCATCGTGCAGGGCCTGGACCTGGACCTGCGGCGCGGCTCGAACCTGGGTGAAACGCTGAATGGCCTGCCCGGCGTATCGACCACCACCTACGGCCCGATGGTCGGCCGCCCCATCATCCGCGGCCTGGATGGCGACCGCATCCGCCTCCTGAACAACGGCGTCGGATCGCTGGACGCCTCGTCGCTGTCGTTCGACCACGCCGTGCCGCAAGACCCGCTGTCCACCAATCGCGTCGAGATCCTGCGCGGCCCGGCCGCCCTGCTCTACGGCGGCAACGCCATCGGCGGCGTGGTCAACACCATCGACAACCGCATTCCCACCGAACCCATCGACGGCATCCACGGCGACGTGGCCGGCAGCTACGGCGGCGCCAACAACGACCGCAATGGCGCCGTGCAAGTCGAAGGCGGCGATGGCACCTTCGCCATCCATGCCGACGCCTTCAGCCGCAAGACGGGCGACCTGCGCATTCCCGGCTACGCCCGCTCGTCGCAGCAACGCGCCATCGACGGCCCTGACCAGGACCAACCGCGGGGCCGCCTGCCCAACAGCGACGGCCAGGCCAGCGGTGGCGCGCTGGGCATGTCCTGGACCGGCGAGCATGGCTATGCCGGCCTGTCCTACAGCGGCTACGACTCGGACTACGGTTCGGTCGCCGAGCCGGACGTGCGCATCAAGATGCGCCAGGAACGCTTCGGCTTCGCCAGCGAACTGCGCGACCTGGACGGCCTGTTCACCAGCGTCAAGCTCAACTTCGCCTACACCGACTACCAGCACAAGGAAATCGAAGACGGCGAAACGGGCACCATCTTCAAGAACCGCGGCTACGAGGCCCGCCTCGAGGCTCGCCATGCCGACATCGGCCCGCTGCACGGCGTCGTGGGCCTGCAACTGGGCCAGACGCGCTTCTCGGCGCTGGGCGACGAAGCCCTGGTGCCCACCACCGACACCGATTCGGCCGCCCTGTTCCTGCTGGAAGAATGGGCCGTGAACGACCGCCTGACCCTGAGCGCGGGCGCCCGCGCCGACTACTCTCGCCTGACGCCGGCCGGCGGCGGCTATGAACGCTTCGACGGCGCCAGCCGCCGCAGCTTCACGGCCGGCAGCTTCTCGCTGGGCAGCATCTACAAGCTGGACAGCGCCTGGTCGGTGGCGGCCAATGCCGCCTACACCGAACGCGCCCCGACGTTCTACGAGCTGTACGCCAACGGCCCGCACGCCGCCACCGGCCAGTACCTGGTGGGCGACCAGAACCTGGCCAAGGAACGCGCCTGGTCCGGCGACCTGTCGCTGCGCTACAAGAAGGATGCCGACAAGGCCAGCATCGGCGTGTTCTACAGCCGCTTCTCGAACTACCTCGCTGAAACCAATACCGGCCGCTATCGCAATGACGATGGCGACGTAGTGGCGGCCGGCGACGACGGCGCGCTGCCCGAGGCCCGCTACCAGGGCGTGTCCGCCCGCCTGTACGGCCTGGAAGCCGAAAGCAGCACCCGCGTCCTGCAGCGCAATGGCCACAAGCTGGACCTGGGCCTGTCGGGCGACTACACGGTGGCGCGCAACAACGACACCGGCCGCTCGCTGCCGCGCATTCCGCCGCTGCGCCTGCGCGTGGCGCTGGACTATGGCTACGGCCCGTACAACGCCGGCGTCAGCGTTTCCAAGGCCTTCGCCCAGCACAGCCATCCGGACAACGACACCTCCACGCCCGGCTACTACAGCCTGGACGCCAACGCCGGCTATCGCTTCAAGGTGGCGGCCGTGCAGTGGCAGGCGTATGTGCGCGGCATCAACCTGACCAACCAGACCATCCGCTACGCCACGTCTGTCCTGCGCGACGTCGCCCCCGAGGGCGGCCGCGCGGTGATGGTCGGGCTGCGCGGCAGTTTCTGACGAGCCAGGCCAGGCACGGATCGGGCGCGGCGATGGCTGCGTCCGCCCGATTCGGCCACCACTATCCGTCACCGATATTTTCGACGGCTGGCCGTTACCTTTTTCCGACCGGGCAAAGTAACGGCCGCCCCACCAGAATGCTGCATTGCACTACAAATGTAATGAAACTTTATTCCATTACAATACCGTGGCAGTCAGTGGGGCCTAAGGCCTGCCAACACCGCAAAAGCACCGCGCTCGCGTTGGCAGACCCTAGGCTCACCTGCCTCCTTTCCGCCGGCTTGCCCCCTGGGCAAAGCCATGCCGCCTACTCCGATTTTTGAAGTGACGTAATGACGCCGCCCACGCGAAAAGCACGATTTGCCTCGTTCCGCATCCCCGCCTTCCTGTCCGCCCCCCTGCTGGCCCTGACGTTCTCCTGGTTACCTGGCGCTGCCCAGGCATCCCTTCCTTCCGCCGATGCCGCCCGCGGCTCGTTGTCCGGCCTGAGCCTGGCACACGAACCCACCGTGCCCACCCTGCGCGAACGCGTGGTGCAGGCCGGCCTCTCCGCCATCGGCACACCGTATAGCTGGGGCGGCGACGACGCCGCCGAAGGCTTCGACTGCAGCGGCCTGGTGCTGTTCGTGTACCGCGAAATCGCGGGCCTGGAACTGCCGCGCACCGCCCGCCAGCAGCGCACCCACGGCGACATGGTGTCCAACAAGCAGCAGCTCAAGCCCGGCGACCTGGTGTTCTTCGCCACCCGCGGCCGCGGCACCACCTCGCACGTGGGCATCTACATCGGCCAGAACAAGTTCGTGCACGCCCCGCGCCGCGGCGCCAAGGTCCGCGTGGACGAAATGAAGAACCCGTACTGGTCCAAGCGCTACGTCGGCGCGCGCAGCTACATCGACCAGGCCCAAGGCCAGATGGTCGCCGGCCGATAAATGTAGGCCCCAGAGAAAGGGCCCCCACGCCACACACGCCTTGCGTGCTTGCTGCCCCCCTAGGGGGCTGCCCGCCCTTGGGGCGGCCCGGCGCACGGGCAGCTGTTCTAGCATGAGATTGGTGCGCCACCCCAGGCTGCCCCGCCTTGGGGCGGCCCGGCGGCGGGGCGGGCTTTCTTGCGGCCGATAAAAAAAGCGCCCAGTGGGCGCTTTTTTTGCTGCCTTGCCAGGCGGCTGCCTAGCCACGCCCCACGAACGGCATGTTGGTGGCCATGATGGTCATGAACTGCACGTTGGCTTCCAGCGGCAGGCGGGCCATGGCGGCGACGGCCTGGGCGACGTGGGCGACGTCCATGCGCGGCTCGACCTTGGTGCTGCCGTCGGCCTGCAGGATGCCCGCCGCCATGCGCTCGGTCATCTCGGTGGCGGCATTGCCGATGTCGATCTGGCCGCAAGCGATGTGGTATTGGCGGCAATCGAGCGAAATCGATTTGGTCAGGCCCGTCACGGCGTGCTTGGTGGCCGTATAGGCGATCGAGAACGGACGCGGCGCATGCGCCGAGATCGACCCATTGTTGATGATGCGGCCGCCCTGCGGCGTCTGGGCCTTCATGACGCGGATCGCGGCCTGGGCGCACAGGAACATGCCGGTCAGGTTGGTATCGACCACTTCGCGCCAGAGCGCCACCGGCAGCTCTTCGATCGGCATCGCGGGCGCGCCGCGCCCGGCATTGTTGAACAGCACGTCCAGACGGCCATATTCGCGTTGCGTGGCATCGAACAGCTCGCGCACCGCCTGCTCGTCGGACACATCGGTAGGCACCACCAACGCCCTGACGCCGTCTTCGCCCGCTGCCGTGCGGGTAGCCTCGAGCGGTTCGCGCCGGCGGCCCGCCAACACCACGCGATAACCCTGCGCCAGAAACTCCAGCGCCACCGCGCGGCCTATGCCGGTGCCAGCGCCCGTGACCAGGGCTACGCGCGGGGGGTCGATCTCGTTCGTGTGCATGGAATTCTCCTTGTTATCGATCGGCGAAATGCTACCCGAATCAATCTGGCCATGCTGCAAGCGAACGTTCCATCATTGCCCGTCGGCCACCTCGGCGACGCAAGCAAATGAAACGGCGCGCGCCACATCAATCACGATGCGATGCCCTGATCTGTCACAACCTTTTATATAATTTCTGGAAATTAGCTTATTACTCAAAATCAATAACCGGACGGAGACCTCCTCCATGCCTTCACGGCCCCTGTCTTCACGGCCCCAGTCATTGCGGCCCCTGCCCATCCGTTTGCAGCCCTTCTTCCTGCGGTCCTGTACCGTCGCCCGCTGGGCGGGCGCGCTGGCCCTGGGCGCCAGCGCCCTGGCCAACGCCCAAAGCGCACCTGACGGCCAACAGATCAGCACCCAGGGCGCCAACGGCGCGCCCGCCTGTGTCACCTGCCACGGCGCGAAGGGCGAAGGCAATGCCGTCGCCGGGTTTCCGCATCTGGCGGGCATGGGCGCCGCCTACCTGGCCGAGCAGCTCGAAGCCATGGCCAATGGCTCGCGCGTCAGCCCGGTAATGGCCGCCACCGCCAAGGCACTGAACCCTGCCCAGCGCCAGGCCGTGGCGCAGTACTACGCGCAGCTGCCTTCGCCGCTGAACATCGACCGCCTGGCCGCCACCGCACAGCCGCCCGCCAAGGCGGACGACACCGGCGCCTGGCTCGCTAACCGCGGCGCGTGGGACAAGAACGTGCCCGCATGCAATCAGTGCCACGGCCCCGGCGGCATCGGCGTCGGCGCCAACTTTCCCAGCCTGGCCGGCCAGCCTGCCGCCTACATCGCCGGCCAGTTGCGCGCCTGGCGCCAGGGCCAGCGTCCGCCCGGCCCGCTGGGCCTGATGCCCGCCGTCGCCACCCGCCTGACCGACGCCGAGATCGACGCCGTGTCCGCCTATTACGCCGGCCTGCCCAAGGCGGCCGACCTGCTTGCCGCGCAAGCCACCCCCGCCGCGGGAGCCAAGCCATGAATCCGATGTCCCGCCGACTCAGCCGCGCCACCGCCCGGCTCGCCGCGCTGACCCTGACCGCCGGCCTCGCCGCCACCGCTGCCCACGCCGCCGGTCCCGTCACCGACGCCCGCCCCGCCTTCACGCCGCCCACCGCCGCCTCGCTGCCCGACAGCGAGTTCGGCAAGATCGTGCGCCAGGGCGAACAGATCTTCCTGCACACCCCGCAGAACGCCGCCAAGTTCGTCGGCAACGACCTGAACTGCGCCAGCTGCCACCTGGACGCCGGCCGCCGCGCGGATTCCGCGCCAATGTGGGCCGCCTACGTGCTGTATCCCGCCTACCGCGCCAAAAATGGGCACGTCAACACGCTGGCCGAACGCCTGCAAGGGTGCTTTCGCTTCAGCATGAACGGCAAGGCGCCAGCCGCCGACGACCCCGTGCTGACGGCCTTGCAGACCTACATGTTCTGGCTGGCCAGCAAGGCGCCGACCGGCGTTGCGCTCAAGGGCCAGGGCTACCTGAAACTGCCTGCGCCGGCCCAGAAGGCCGATTACGTGCGCGGCAGCGAGGTCTACGGGCAGTACTGCGCCGTCTGCCATGGCGACAAGGGCCAGGGCCAGAAGAACGGTACGCACTGGGTCTTCCCTGCGCTGTGGGGCCCGGACTCGTTCAACTGGGGCGCAGGCATGCACCAGATCGGCAACGCCGCCGGCTTCATCAAGGCCAACATGCCGCTGGGCCAGGCCGGCATGCTGAACGATCAGGAAGCCTGGGACGTGGCGTATTTCATGAACGCGCACGAACGCCCGCAGGACCCGCGCTATACCGAATCGGTTGCCAAGACCCGCGCCAAGTATCACGACTCGGACGACTCGCTGTATGGCCTGGAAATCAACGGCCACCTGCTCGGCAGCGACTCGCCCGCGCCGGGCGGCAAACTGGTGCAGGCGGCTGCCAAATAATCATCGACAGATAATCGGCAGCGCTCAACGCAAAATCGCGCGGCGCGGCGGGTTTTCCCCCTGCCGCGCCGCGCGATTTGCTATCCTTCGGGTCTCAGCATCACACGCACGTCATATTCATGCACGCCAACCCCGGAAATGTCTTCATGGTCGTCGCACCCAGCGGCGCCGGCAAGTCCAGCCTGGTCAAGGCCTTGCTCTCGCAAGATCCCGCCATTCTCCTGTCTGTCTCCTGCACGACCCGCGCCCCGCGCCCCGGCGAAGAAGACGGCCGCGAATACCGCTTCATCGGCGCCGAAGAATTCAAGCAGTTGCGCGAAGAACAGCGCCTGCTGGAATGGGCCGAAGTGCACGGCAATTTCTACGGCACCCCGCGTGATCCCATCGACGCCGCCACCCGCGAAGGCCGCGACGTCCTGCTCGAAATCGATTGGCAAGGCGCGCGCCAGGTGCGCCAGCGTTTTCCGGCCGCGATCGGCATTTTCGTGCTGCCGCCGTCCATCGAAGAACTCGAAAGCCGGCTCAAGGCGCGCGGCCAGGATGCCCCGCAAGTCATTGCGCGCCGCCTGATGGCCGCGGGGGGCGAAATCGCCCACGCGCCTGAATGCGAATATGTTATTATTAATCAAGAATTTAGCGTAGCCTTGTCGGAACTGACTCAAATCGTCAGCGCCGCGCGGCTACGTTTTTCGTCTCAGGCCGCCCGCCATGCTGAATTGTTTGCGCAACTCGGCATCCCGGCCGCGCACTGAAACGAATCCGCATTCTCCCTATCCTCCATCAGCACCAGGTGTCCTAATGGCTCGCATTACCGTCGAAGACTGTCTGAATCAGATCCCCAACCGTTTCAAGCTCACGCTGGCCGCCACGTACCGCGCCCGCGAGCTGGCGCAAGGCCATGCCCCGCGCCTGGACAGCAAAGACAAGCCCACGGTCACTGCACTGCGCGAAATCGCAGGCGGCCTAACCGGCGTGGAAATGCTGCGTAAAGTTCCCACCTGATACTCTCCGGGGGGCGGCAAGCATGGCTTTTCCCGGGCTGAAGTACGCTTCATCTGGTCTGCTTGCCGCGCTACGTGCCGGCTCCCGTCTTGGGCGCCGCACGGGCAAGAAAGACAAGAATCCCTCCACGCCAGCATCCGTCGCCGCGCAAGAAGCGGCTGACGCGACCGCCTCGCCGGTCGCTTCGCTGGCGCCGCTGACCGAAATCATCGGCAGCTATCTCGACAAGAAAGATGTAGAACGCGTTCGCGAAGCCTATCGCTTCGCCGACCAGGCACACCTGGGCCAGTTCCGCGCCAGCGGTTCGCCCTACATCTCGCACCCCATCGCCGTCACCGAAATCTGCGCAGGCTGGAAGCTCGACGTCAACGCGTTGTCCGCTGCCCTGCTGCACGACGTGATGGAAGACCAGGGCATCGCCAAGCACGAGCTGGCCGAGAAATTCGGCCCTGAAGTCGCCGAACTGGTCGATGGCCTGTCCAAGCTGGACCGCCTGGACTTCGCCACCAAGGCCGAACAACAGGCCGAAAGTTTCCGCAAGATGCTGCTGGCGATGGCGCGCGACGTGCGCGTCATTCTCATCAAGCTGGCCGACCGCCTGCACAACATGCGCACGCTGGATGCGGTCAACCCTGAAAAGCGGCGCCGCATCGCCCGCGAAACGCTGGACATCTACGCGCCCATCGCCCATCGGCTGGGCCTTAACCTGCTGTTCCGCGAACTGCAGGACCTGTGCTTTGCGGCCATGTACCCCAACCGCTACCAGGTGCTGTACAAGGCCGTGCTGGCCGCGCGCGGCAACCGCCGCGAGGTCATCGGCAAGATTGCCGATTCCGTGCGCGCCGCGCTGCCGGCCGCCGGCATCGAAGCCGAGGTCACCGGCCGCGAAAAGACGCTGTATGGCGTCTATCGCAAGATGGTGGACCAGAAAAAGTCCTTCTCCGACGTGCTCGACATCTATGGCTTCCGGGTCATCGTGCACACGCTGCCCGAATGCTATCTGGCGCTGGGCACGCTGCACCAGCTGTATCGCCCGGTGCCCGGCAAGTTCAAGGACTACATCGCGATTCCCAAGGTCAACGGCTACCAGTCGCTGCACACGACGCTGGTGGGCCCCTACGGCACGCCGGTGGAATTCCAGTTCCGCACCCGCGACATGCATCACGTGGCCGAAGAAGGCGTGGCGTCGCACTGGCTGTACAAGGGCGCCGACCTGACCCTGAACGACCTGCAAAAGCGCACCCATCAGTGGTTGCAGTCGCTGCTGGACATTCAAAGCCAGACGGGCGATTCGGGCGAATTCCTCGAACACGTCAAGGTCGACCTGTTCCCCGACGCGGTCTATGTGTTCACCCCGCGCGGCAAGATCATCTCGCTGCCGCGTGGCGCCACGCCGGTCGACTTCGCCTACGCCATCCACACCGACATCGGCAACCAAGCCGTGGCGGCCAAGGTCAATGGCGAATTCGTGCCGCTGCGCACCGAACTGAACAGCGGCGACACCGTCGAAATCGTCACCTCGCCCGCATCGCGCCCCAACGCCCAGTGGCTGAACTACGTGCGCACCGGCCGCGCGCGTTCCGAAATCCGCCACTACCTGCGCACGGTCAAGTACGAAGAGTCCGTGGCCTTCGGCGAGCGTCTGCTAGGCCAGGCCCTGCAAGAACTGCACATGCCGCTGCCGGCCACCGACGATCCGGCCTGGCAGAAACTGGCGCGCAGCACCGGCGCAAGTTCGCGCGAGGAAATCCTGGCCGACATCGGGCTGGGCAAGCGCCTGGCCGCCGTGGTGGCGCGGCGTTTTGCGCCCGAACATCAATTGGTGGCCACCACCGCCGCCGCAGTGGACGAACTGACCTCGGCCCGCAGCGCCCCCATCCTGATCCAGGGCAACGAAGGCCAGGCGGTGCAGTTGGCGCCCTGCTGCGGCCCCCTGCCCGGCGACCCGATCATCGCCGGCATGCGCATGGGCCACGGCCTGGTGGTGCATACCGCCGACTGCCCGGTCGCCATGCGCCAGCGGCTGCGCGAGCCGGAACGCTGGATCAACGTTGCGTGGGATACCCACACCGCCAAGCACCTGGCAACCCGCCTGGACATCGTCACCCGCAACGAACGCGGCGTGCTGGGACGGCTGGCCGCGGAAGTCACCGCAGCCGATGCCAACATCATGCATGTCACGATGCACGATGACGCGGTGTCCACGGTATCCCTGCACCTGACCATCCAGGTCGACAGCCGCAAGCACCTGGCCCAGGTCATCCGCGCCATCCGCCACGTGCCGCAAGTGCAGAAGATTGTCCGCGTGAAAGGCTGACGCGCACCGGCGCGGGTGATGCAACCCGCGCCGACCCGCGCTGGCGGACACCTTCGGCGACATCATGACGACGGATGAAGGGGTGGCATTGCCCGGCCATTGAGTCGGGGCAAGCCAAGACGTGGAAGACAGAAGCGCCAGACAAGGTCTGGCGCTTCTGCCCCTTCAGGCGACGTGCTGAAGGAAGTCTTTCAGGCGCTGGCTGGGCGGATTGTCCAGCAGTTCGGCCGGCGGGCCGTCGTGCGCGATCTTGCCTGCGTCGATGAAGATCAGGCGGCTGCCGACCTTGCGCGCGAACTCCATTTCGTGGGTTACCACGACCATGGTCATGCCTTCTTCGGCCAGGTCGCGCATGACCTTGAGCACCTCGTGGCGCAGCTCGGGGTCAAGCGCCGAGGTGGGCTCGTCGAACAGCATCAGCTTGGGCTTGATGGCCAGCGCGCGGGCGATGGCCACGCGTTGCTGCTGGCCGCCCGACAATTCGCCAGGATAGTGGTTCATGCGTTCGGCCAGCCCGACCTTGGCCAGCAGTTGCTCGGCCAGTTCGCGGGCTTCGTCACGCGCCAGGCCGCGCGTGTGCACCGGGCCGAACATGACGTTCTGCAGCGCCGTCATCTGCGGGAACAGATTGAACTGCTGGAACACCATGCCGGCTTCGCGGCGGATCTCGCGCACTTGCGCGGCATCGCCCAGCACGCTCAGGCCATCGACCAGCAGGTCGCCGTCGTTGATGGTTTCGAGCACGTTGATGCAGCGCAGGAAGGTGGACTTGCCGGACCCGGACGGGCCCACCACCACCACGACCTCGCCCGCATCGATATTGAGCGAGATGCCATTGAGCACCATGGACTCGCCGAAGTTCTTGGTGACGTTGTGAAATTCAACCATGCTCATAGTATGCGCATCCTCTTTTCAATCAGGTGCAGGACCAGCGCCATCGTGCCCGTCAGGATCAGATAGACGATTGCAATCGCGGACCAGATCTCGACCGCGCGGAAGTTGGCGGCCATGATTTCCTGGCCTTGGCGAGTGAGTTCCGCGACGCCGATCACGATGAACAGCGACGAATCCTTCAGGCTGATGATGCACTGGTTGCCCAGCGGCGGAATCATGCGGCGAAACGCCACCGGCCCGATGATGTGGAACAGGATCTTGTGAAACGGCAGGCCCATGGCCTGGCCGGCTTCCTTCAGCCCCTTGTGCACGGACAGCAGCGAGCCGCGCACGATTTCCGAGATGTAGGCGCCGGAATTGATGATGAGCGTGACGATGGCCGCCCACTCGGCATCCACCCGGATGTTGGCCAGAAGCGGCAAGGCGAAATAGATGAACATCACCTGCACCACGATCGGCGTGCCGCGGATGACCGCGACGTACACCTGCGCAATGCCCGACAGGATGGGATGCCCGTAGGCCCGCGTCACGCCCGATAGCGCGCCCAGCAGGAAGCCGCCGAACAGGCCCCAGAAGGTGATCTTGATGGTCATTTGCGTGCCCACCCACAGGTTGGGCAACGCCTCTGTCACTACGTTCCAGTCAAAATCCACAATTACCCCTTAATAGCGTGCAACCGCGCCGCGGCATGAAGCAAATGCCGGGCGGCAAACGGCTCGGGGCCGCCCGCCGGGACCCGGCGCCACCGAAGTGGCGCCCAGGCCCCAGACTGCCGGGCGGCCCCGAATGCAGAGTCAATCAAGCTTGAACGATCAGGGCTTCTTGCCGAACCACTTCTCGTAGATGGCGTCGTACTGGCCGTTGGCCTTCAGGGTGGCCAGCGCCTTGTTCACCTGCGGCACGAGGTCGCTGCCCTTGGGGAAAGCGATGCCGTAGAAGTCGCCGCTCTTGAGCGAACCCACCACCTTGACGCGGCCCTTGCCCGCCGTGTTGGCGTAGTACTGGACGTTGGGCGTGTCGTGCACGGCGGCGTCGACGCGGCCGGTGGCCAGTTCGAGGTAGGCGTTATCGATGTTGGGGAACAGTTTCAGCTTGGCGTCCGGCACCTGGGCTTTCAGGTAGTCGACGGTGGCCGTGCCGGTCTTGACGGCGACGGTCTTGCCAGCCAGGGACTTGGCGTCCTTGATGTCGCTGTTCTTGTCGCTGACCAGGATGGCCAGGCCGCTTTCGTAGTAAGGATCGGAGAAGTCGATGACCTTCTTGCGGTCGTCGCGGATCGTGATACCGGCCAACGCGGCGTCGATGTTCTTGGTCTGCAGGCCCGGGATGATGCCGTTGAAGTCCATCGGCTGGAGCTTGTACTTCAGGTTCAGCTCTTTGGCGACGGCAGCCCAGAGGTCGATGTCGAAACCGACGTAGGTATTGCCCTGCTTGAACTCGAACGGGACGAAGGCGGTATCGGTGGCCACCACCAATTCCTTGCCTTGGGCGTAAGCGCCGGAAGCGGCGCCGAACATGGCCATGGACAGGCCGACCAAGGCGGCGGCGACTTTGCGTTTAATCATGAAACTCTCCTCTTGGGGACCCTTTGGTACCCGGGGTTGTAGTTGGGACATGATGCCGGTCACGCCGGGATCGCCGGAGCAACTTACGGCAAATCTTAACGCATCCGTCCCCACCGCAGAGAGCTTAGAAAAATTACAATCCGCATGACACCCGGAGAATCCCCATGCCCTACAAATATGTACGCATCGCCGGCAATCGCCGCCAGGTCGGCGTCGCCCTGGGCAAGCTCGCCCGGCCGCTGATGGCGGCCTACCTCGAGCAGAACGGCACGTGGGAAGCCCTGCGGCCCTGGCGCGGCCACAGTTACCTGGATCAGCTGGGCCAATTCGCGCGTGACGCCCTGCCGGCCATCTGGGAAGAACTGGAAGGCCTGGCCGAGGGGTTGCGCATGCCGCTGGCCGACGTGCTGCTCTGGAATTGCCGCGGCGACCTGCTGCACAGCAGCACCGGCGACGGCTGCACGTCAGTGGCCCTGAAGGCCGCGGACGGCACCCGCTGGATCGGCCACAACGAAGACGGCGACCCCTATCTGTATGGCCGCTGCCACCTGGTGGACGTGGCGCTGGAAGATGCGCCGGGTTACCTCAGCTTCTATTACCCGGGGTCGCTGCCCGGCCACACCTTTGCCGCCAACCGCGCCGGCCTGGTGCAGACCATCAACAACCTGCGCACGCGCCAGCGCCACCCGGGCGTGCCGCGCATGCTGCTGGCGCGGGCGGTGCTCGATTGCACCACGCTGGACGAGGCCATCGCGCTGCTGCGCGATGCGCCGCGCTCGGGCGGTTTTCACCATACGCTGGGGTCGGCCGCCGACCCGCGCATCTTCAGCGCCGAGGTCGCGCCGGGCGGCGCCTCGTTCCTGGAAATCGGCACCCGCTACGGGCACGCCAACCACATGATCCACCAGGAAACCCGGGGCCAGGCGCAGATCATCACGGATTCCTCGCGCACCCGCCAGAACCGCATCGAAGGCATTGTGGACGGCTGGTCGCCGGCCACCGGCGGCGCCGAGCTGCTGGCGGCGCTGCACGACGCCAGCGGCGACCTGCCCATCCTGCGCACCGCCAAAGACGATCCGGACGACGAAAACACCCTGGCCACCGCCATTTTCGAGATCCGCGACGACGAAGTGACACTGCGGGTCTACGACCGCAAGACGCGCGCCGATATCGCCCTGGACGTCATGACGGACCCCGACGACGAGAAAAAGCCCGATCCCGCGTAAGCGGAATCGGGCTGTCGCGGACCCCATCGCGTTGGCGACAAGGTCCGCAGCCGACGGTGGCTACCGTCCGGGATCAGGCGGCGCCGTAGCCGCCGCCCCCGGGGGTTTCTACCACGAAGACGTCGCCCGGTTGCAACTGGGCGCTGTCCTGCGGGCCCAGTTCCTCGATCGAGCCATCCAGCCGCTCGACGTAGTTGCGGCCCATGGCGGCGGGTTGTCCGCCGGCCAGGCCGAACGGCGCGAAGCGGCGGTTGTTCGACAGGATGGCCGCGGTCATGTCTTCCAGGAAACGGATGCGGCGCACGCCGCCGTCGCCGCCGCGATAGCGCCCTGCCCCGCCCGAGCCATGGCGGATCTCGTACGATTCCAGCCGCACCGGGAAACGGAATTCCAGCACTTCGGGGTCCGTCAGGCGCGAGTTGGTCATGTGGGCCTGCACCACGGACGTGCCGGCAAAGCCTTCGTCGTGCGGACCCGCGGCGTCGATCTTCACCGGGCCGGCGCCCGTACCGCCCGAGATGGTCTCGTAGTACTGGTGGCGCGCGTTGCCGAAGGTGAAGTTGTTCATCGTGCCCTGGCTGGAAGCCAGCACGCCCAGCGCGCCGTACAGCGCGTTGACGATGCACATGGACGTCTCGACGTTGCCCGCCACCACCGAGGCCGGCGGGTTCGGACGCAGCATCGAGCCTTCCGGCAGGATGATGGACAGCGGCACCAGGCAACCGTCGTTCAGCGGGATGTCGTCGTTGACCAGGGTGCGGAACACATACAGCACCGCGGCCACGGCGATGGCGCCCGGGGCGTTGAAGTTGTTGTCCAGCTGCGGCGACGTGCCGGTGAAGTCCACCACGGCGCTACGCGCCTGGTTGTCCACCCGCACCGCCACCCGGATCACCGCGCCGTTGTCCAGCGGGTACTCGTAGCTGCCGTCCTTGAGCACCGAAATCACGCGGCGCACGGCCTCTTCAGCGTTGTCCTGCACGTGGCCCATGTAGGCCCTCACCACGTCCAGCCCGAAGTGGTCGCACATGCGCAGCAATTCCTGCACGCCCTTTTCGTTGGCGGCGATCTGCGCATGCATGTCGGCGATGTTCTGGTCGGGGTTGCGCGCCGGCCAGCGGCCCGAACCCAGGATGTCGCGCGCCGCCTGTTCGCGGAATTCACCACCCTTGACCAGCTGGAAGTTCGTGAACAGCACGCCTTCGTCTTCCACCGTCTTGGAATCCGGCGGCATCGAGCCTGGCGTGGTGCCGCCGATGTCGGCGTGGTGGCCGCGCGAACCGACGTAGAACAGGATCTCGCTGCCCTTGCGGTCGAACACCGGCGTGATCACCGTGACGTCCGGCAAGTGCGTGCCGCCGTGGTACGGGTCGTTGACCACATAGGCGTCGCCCGGCTGCATGCGGCCGGCGTTGGCGTTCATGACCGTGCGCACCGATTCGCCCATGGACCCCAGGTGCACCGGCATGTGCGGCGCATTGGCGATCAGGCGTGCCTTGGCGTCGAAAATGGCGCAGGAGAAGTCCAGGCGTTCCTTGATGTTGACCGAGTACGCCGTGTTCTGCAGGCGGTAGCCCATCTGCTCGGCGATCGACATGAACAGGTTGTTGAAGACCTCCAGCATCACCGGGTCGGCCTGGGTGCCGATGGCGCGGCGCTGCGGACGGGCCTCGACGCGGCGGATCACGAAGTGATCCTGCGCCGTCAGCTCGGCTTGCCAGCCGGGTTCGACAACCGTGGTCTGGTTGGGCTCGGAAATGATGGCGGGGCCCGCCACCACGTCGCCGCCCGCCATGTCTTCACGCACGTACAGGGGCGTGTCGCGCCAGGCGCCGCCGCTGTACATCCGCACCGTGCGGCGCGCGGCCAGCGCGCTGTCGCGGGTGCGCGATGCGGGCGTTTCGGTCACGCGTTCGCCGCCGCCCGTGGCTTCGACCGAAATGGTCTCGACTACCAGCTCGCGGTTGGGCATCAGGAAGGAATAGCGCTGGCGGTAGGCCGCCTCGAAGTCGCGGCGGGCCTGCTCCAGGTCGCCATAGGCGACTTCCAGCGCGGTATCCGTGCCGCGGTACTTCAAGTGCAGGCGGCGCTGCACGCTGATGTCGCTGTCGGCCACGTGCTGGCGGCGCAGTTCGCCCACGGCCTGGCTGGCCAGCGCGTCCAGCTCGCCGGCAAGTTCGCGCATCAGGTCGGCATCGAGCACCTTTTCAACCGTCTTCTGGCGCATGTCGGTCTGGTCGGCCAGGCCCATGCCGTAAGCCGACAGCACGCCGCCCAGCGGATGCGCGAACACCGTGGTCATGCCCAGGGCGTCGGCCACCAGGCAGGCATGCTGCCCACCCGCGCCGCCGAATACCGTCAAGGCGTATTCGGTGACGTCGTGGCCGCGCTGCACCGAGATGCGCTTGATGGCCTCGGCCATGTTGCCCACGGCGATTTCCAGGAAGCCTTCGGCCAGTTGCTCGGGCGACATGTCGCGCCCGGTGGCCGCGCGTACCTCGTCGGCCATGGCGGCAAAGCGCTGCGCCACGGCGTCGCGGTCCAGCGGCTCGTTGGCCTCGGGGCCGAACACCTTGGGAAAGAAGTCGGGCTGGATCTTGCCCAGCAGCACGTTGCAGTCGGTCACGGCCAGCGGACCGCCGCGGCGGTAGCAGGCCGGGCCGGGGTTGGCGCCCGCCGAATCCGGGCCGACGCGCAGGCGCGCGCCGTCGAAATGCAGGATCGAACCGCCGCCGGCTGCCACGGTGTGGATGCTCATCATCGGGGCGCGCATGCGCACGCCGGCCACCTGGGTTTCGAACTCGCGTTCGAATTCGCCCGCGTAGTGCGAGACGTCGGTGGACGTGCCGCCCATGTCAAAGCCGATGATCTTGTCGAACCCGGCCTGTTCGCTGGTGCGGACCATGCCGACGATGCCGCCGGCCGGGCCGGACAGAATCGCGTCCTTGCCTCGGAAGCGATGCGCGTCGGTCAGGCCGCCGCTGGACTGCATGAACATCAGGCGGATGCCGGGCAATTCGCCGGCCACCTGGTCCACGTAGCGCTTGAGAATAGGCGACAGGTAGGCGTCGACCACGGTCGTGTCGCCACGCGAGACGTACTTGATCAGCGGGCTGACCTCGTGCGAAGCCGACACCTGCGTAAAGCCTACTTCGCGGGCGATGCGGGCGGCGCGCTGCTCGTGCCCGGCGGCGTGCCAGGCATGCATGAACACGATCGCCACGGCACGGATGCCGCTGTCGAATGCGGCCTGCATGTCGCGGCGCAGGCCGGCTTCGTCCAGGTCGCGGATCACTTCGCCGTCGGCGGCGACGCGCTCGTCGGCCTCGACCACGCTTTCGTACAGCATTTCGGGCAGCACGACGTTGCGGTCGAACAGGCGCGGACGGTTCTGGTAGGCGATGCGCAGACCATCACGGAAACCGCGGGTGGTGACCAGCAGCGTGCGTTCGCCCTTGCGTTCGAGCAAGGCGTTGGTGGCCACGGTGGTGCCCATCTTCACGCATTCGACCTGCTCGGTGGGCACCGGCTGCCCGGGCGCGATGCCCAGCAGCTTGCGGATGCCCGCCACGGCGGCGTCGCGGTACTGCTCGGGATTTTCCGACAGCATCTTCGCGGTGGTGGTCGAGCCATCGGGGCGGCGCGCCACGATGTCGGTGAAGGTGCCCCCACGATCAATCCAGAATTGCCACTTCATAAGTATCCTCGGGTACGGGAAGCCGCCGCGGCGCAGGCGTCACGGCGGGTTGCAGGTTCGGGGGCTGGCCCCGCGTATCGGTTATAGGGAGGTTGCCGCGCGCGCCGCCTGGTCGTACAGGCCGGACAGCGCGCGCAGGGTGTGCGCCAGCTGGCGGCTGAATTCCAGGCCGCCCCCGCCCGGCGCATCCAGGCCGGCGGTGAGGCATTGCTCGCGGATTTCGCCATAGCGCTTGATGATGGCCGCGCCTTCGGGCGTGACGCTGTAGAACACTTCCTTGCTGGCGCGCTCGCCCTTGACCACGCCCAGGCGGTCCAGCTTCTTGAGCGCGTAATTGACGATGTGCGTGTCTTCGACGTTGAGCGTGAAGCAGATGTCGGCCAGCTTCTTGGGACGCTGGCGATGGAACACGTGGTGAAACACCATGACGTCGGTAGGCGTCAGGTCCGGCAGACCTGCCGCCGCCATGCAGCGCACCGTCCAGCGGTCAAAGGCGTGGCTGGCGATCATCAGGCCGAATTCGACTTCGGACAGATCGGGCGCGCTGCCCCCGGCCAGGTGGGCCGACGAGGCAATCAACGTGGAGGTCATAGAGGCCGGGCTACAAGTTTATCTGTGCGAAATACTAATAATTTATCTATATTTCATCAATAAAAAATAAATCAGGGACGCAAAAAATCCCTCATTTCGAGGGAATACCCTGAGAGGAAAGCGCGCAGCAGACGCACTTTCCTGCCCTGCAAGCGCGCTACGGCGCGTCCCAACCGGCGGGCAAGTGCGCGCGGATCAGCGAGCCGGCAATCGAGATGCGCGCCGCGATGTCAGGCATCGGGTCGCCCGGCCCGAACCAGCGCGCGTCGGCAATCTCGTCTTCCTGCACCCGGATGTCGCCGGACACGTATTCGGCGGTGTAGGCCACCATCAGCGAATGCGGGAACGGCCAGGACTGGCTGCCGAAATACTTCAGGTTGCCGACCTTCAGGCCCACTTCTTCGTAGACCTCGCGGTGCACCGTCTGCTCGATGCTTTCGCCCGGCTCGACGAAACCGGCCAGCGCCGTGTAGCGCGACGCCGCGTTGGTGGTGTGGCGGGCCAGCAGGATGCTGTCACCCTTGCGGATCAGCACCATCATCGCGGGCGAAATGCGCGGGTAGGCCGAAAAGCCACAGGCCGGGCAACGCTGGCAGAACTCGCCGGCCACGCGCACCGTGGCGGTGCCGCAGGCCCCACAGAAACGGTGCGTACGCGCCCATTCCGCGATCTGGTAGGCGCGGCCGGCCAGCGCCATGCGTTCGTCGTCGAAGACGCCGAACAGCGAACGCAGCTTCTTGAAGGCATAGCCGTGCGGCGGTTCGACGCCCGGTTCGACGTGGACGGTGCGGGCCGGCGATTCCGGCGCGGCCCAGACCGGTTGCAGCCCTTCGGCCGCCACGCCCGCCCGGACACAGGCGTCCAGGTCGGGCAATACGCTGGACGCTTCTTCGACCAGCAACTCATCACGACGGAAAACGAAATTCACACAAGCCTCTGCGGCACGATTCAACGTTGGAATCTTAGAAGAAAAACGCGCGCTGCGATGCATCGCGCAACGCCCTGTCTCAATGATTCAAGCTTCAACCATTCAGGCGTGACGGTCCTAGGAATTACCCGTAAATGCGTGATTCGGGGAACTTTGTGACCAATTGGCAACATAGAATGGCACGGCTTTTCAGCTCTGCGTCATGTTGCGCCGCGCTCTTTTTTTCGCAATGCCCACCGGGCCCCTGCCCGCATTCCTCATTCGCAAAGAAGGACCATCATGTTCAAGAAGCTCTCGCTGCTGACCGGCAGCCTCGCCCTGGCATTCAGCGCGGCCGCCCAGGCCCAGACCAAGTGGGACCTGCCCAGCGCCTACCCGGCCAGCAATTTCCACGTCGAAAACCTGACCACCTTCGTCAAGGACGTCGACACGCTGTCCGAAGGCAAGCTCAAGATCACGCTGCACAACAATGCCTCGCTGTACAAGGCGCCCGAAATCAAGCGCGCGGTGCAAGGCAACCAGGCGCAGATCGGCGAGATCCTGCTGACCAACTTCGCCAACGAAGACCCGATCTACGAACTGGATGGCCTGCCCTTCCTGGCCACCGGCTACGACGCATCGTTCAAGCTCTACCAGGCGCAGAAGCCGTTCCTGGAGAAAAAGCTGAACGCCCACGGCATGACGCTGCTGTACGCGGTGGCCTGGCCGCCCCAGGGCGTGTTCGCCAACAAGGACATCAAGCAGATCAGCGACATGAAGGGCCTGAAGTGGCGCGCCTACAGCCCGGTGACGGCCAAGATCGCCGAACTGGTCGGCGCCCAGCCCGTGACCGTGCAGCAGGCTGAACTGGCACAGGCCCTGGCCACCGGCGTGATCGACTCGTACATGTCGTCGGCTTCGACCGGCTACGACACCAAGACGTACGAATACATCAAGAAGTTCTACGACACCCAGGCCTGGCTGCCCAAGAACGCCGTGATCGTGAACAAGAAGGCCTTCGAGGCGTTGGACCCGGCGACCCAGGAGGCCCTGAAAAAGGCGGGCGCGCAGGCCGAAGAACGCGGCTGGAAGCTGTCGCAGGAAAAGAACAAGTGGTACCAGGAAGAGCTGGCCAAGAATGGCATGGAAACCATCAAGCCGACCGTCGAGCTCAAGGAAGGCCTGTCGGTCATCGGCAAGCGCATGCTTGACGACTGGCTCAAGAAAGCAGGCGCTGACGGCCAAGCCATGATCGACGCCTACAAGAAGCAGTAATCGATACCATGCGCCGCTTTCTAGATGGTCTTTACGGCGCGGCCGGCCTGTTGGCCGGCCTGTGCACGATCGGTGTACTGGTGTCGGTGCTGGCCGCGATCATCGCGCGCCAGCTCGGCCTGAACATCCCCGGCACGGATGCCTATGCCGGTTATTTCATGGCCGCGGCCGGTTTCCTGGCGCTGGCCAGCACGTTCAAGCACGGCGAGCACATCCGCGTGACGCTGCTCCTGAACGCGCTGTCGCCGGCCGGCAGCCGCCGCCTGGACATGTTTGCCCTGGGCATGGGCTGCCTGATGGCCGCCGCCTTCGCGTTCTTCAGCGTCAAGCTGGCCTACGACTCGTGGCAGTTCAACGACATTTCGACGTCCAACGACGCCACGCCGCTGTGGATTCCGCAGCTGAGCATGGCCGCGGGCACGCTCCTGTTCCTGGTCGCCCTGCTCGATGAGCTGGTTCGCCGTTCACGCGGCCTGGCCGCCGCCACCTCGCAGCAAACCCATGAATGAACTTCTCGTCATTACCTTATTGGTCGTCTCGATCTTTGCGCTGCTGGGCTGCGGCGTCTGGGTCGGCCTGACGCTGGCGGGCACCGCCTGGATCGGCATGGAGATCTTCTCCAGCCGCCCGGCCGGCGACGCCATGGCCGTCACCATCTGGGGCGCCTCGTCCAGCTGGACCCTGACCGCCCTGCCCTTGTTTTTGTGGATGGGTGAAATCCTGTTCCGCACCCGGCTGTCCGAAGACCTGTTCAGGGGTCTGGCGCCGTGGCTGAACCGCCTGCCCGGCCGGCTGCTGCACACCAACGTCATCGGCTGCGCGATCTTCGCGGCGGTGTCGGGGTCGTCGGCCGCCACCTGCGCCACGGTCGGCAAGATGACCATTCCCGAGCTGACCCGCCGCGGCTACCCCGAGGAAAAGATCCTGGGCACGCTGTCGGGCGCCGGCACGCTGGGGCTGCTGATCCCGCCCTCGATCATCATGATCGTCTATGGCGTGGCGGCGGACGTGTCCATCGCCAAGCTGTTCATCGCCGGCATCGTGCCGGGCATCTTGCTGGCCCTGTTGTTCATGGGCTACATCGCCTGGTGGGCAATCCGCAACCCCGGCCAGGTGCCGGCGGCGGACCCGGGCCTGACGTTCATGGAAAAGCTGTCGCACTCGCGCCACCTGATTCCCGTGATGCTCTTGATCGGCGCCGTGCTCGGTTCGATCTACACCGGCATCGCCACGGCCACCGAGGCCGCGGCGGTGGGCGTGGTGGGCGCGCTGATCCTGTCGGCGCTGCAGGGGTCGCTGAACCGCAGCACCTTCATGCAATCGCTGCTGGGCGCCACCCGGCTGTACTGCATGATCGCGCTGATCCTGGCCGGTGCGCAGTTCCTGACGCTGGCCATGGGCTACATCGGCCTGCCGCGGGCGCTGGCCGAATGGATCGGTGGACTGGGCCTGTCGCAGTTCTGGCTGATCATGGCGCTGATGGTGTTCTTCATCATCCTGGGCTGCTTCCTGGACGGCATTTCCATCGTCGTGCTGACCATGGGCGTGCTGCTGCCCACGGTGCAGGCGGCCGGCATCGACCTGATCTGGTTCGGCATCTTCATCGTTTTCGTTGTGGAAATGGCACAGATCACCCCGCCGGTGGGCTTCAACCTGTTCGTGCTGTCGGGCATGAGCGGGCGCGAACTGCCCTACATCGCGCGGGCCTCGCTGCCGATGTTCTTCCTGATGATCCTGGCGGTGCTGCTGCTCTATGCCATCCCGGGCATTGCCACGTGGCTGCCGCTGCACATGACGCTTTGAGCGCCTCTGCCTGCCCCAAAACCCCGTTCTTGCAACGGGGTTTTTTTTGGAACAATCACGGGATTGTTTCAACAATCGTGTTTTTTGGAATTCTGTAAACCCAGGGAAAACGCCAAAAAGATAAAACAACAACACAACCCGTAACTTTTTTAGAATCCCCGTGGCGTTCTGGTTGCGCACCAAGATGGCGCATGAACGCACAAACGGCCAACGCTCCGGACCCGCGCCAACCCTGGCGTCGGTGCGACGGCCCAGCTCCAGGCGAACCGCCAGGCGCGACCAGCCGAGTCACAAGCCCGGCTCACGCTAAGAACAGAAACATCTAGGAGAAGCCTTCGTGAAACGCATCACCCTCTCTCTCGCTGCAGCCGGCCTCGGCCTTGCCGCCGGCGCCGCTTCGGCGGAAACCAGCGTGACCCTGTACGGTATCGCCGACGTCAGCATGCGCTACGTCAACACCAGCTCCGGCTCGACCGGCGTGGACGGCAGCCGCATCTCGATGGAAAACGGCGCCATCTCGAACAGCCGCTGGGGCCTGCGCGGCTCGGAAGACCTGGGCGACGGCAACCGCGCCTTCTTCCGCCTGGAGCAAGGCTTCAACGTGCAGAACGGCCGTGCGTCCGACACCAGCAAGACCTTCAACCGCCTGGCCTACGTCGGCCTGGACGGCGGCAAGATCGGCGCGCTGACCCTGGGTCTGCAAAACACGGTGATCCAGGACCTGATGGCGGACTACTTCGATCCGCTGACCGTCGGTAACTACAACGAAAACTCGTGGCTGCCCGCTGCCATGGGCCGCGTGCGCAACAACAACACCGTGCGCTACTCGAACACGATCGGCGACCTGGCCGTGATCGCGTCGTGGGCCAACGGCGACCGTTGGGACGACAAGAAGGCCGGCCAGCAAATGGGCATCAGCCTGCGCTACACCGCCGGCCAGCTCGGCCTGGGCGGCGCGTTCATGAAGACGTACCAAGGCACCGATTCCGACCTGCGCCAGCAAGTCTGGAACCTGAGCGCCTCGTACCAGTTCGAAAGCGCCAAGATCTTCGCCGGTTACTTCAATGGCCGCGACCAGACCGGTTGGGTCAACGCCGTCATGGGCGGCACCACCACCGCCCAGCTCGACCGCAAGGACAACGGCTACTTCGCCGGCGTGACCTGGCAAGCCACCCCGCGCTGGGCCATCACCGGCGCCGCCTACTACGACCAAAGCAAGAACGTGGTCGAAGACGGCGACAAGGGCAAGCGCTACGCCCTGGTGGCCGTGGCCGAATACGCGCTGTCCAAGCGCACCCAGGTGTACGGCACCGTCGACTACAACAAGGTCAACGACGCTGTCACCGGCGAAATCGCCGGCCGCACCAGCCAGATCGGCGCGGGCGTGGGCATCCGCCACATTTTCTAAGTCCTTCACCGGACTCAAGGCCTACCCCCGGCCGCATAGTCAAAAGCCCATCGCGTGAGCGATGGGCTTTTTTTCGTCTGGCGTCAGTGTCCCGCTACATCCCCAGATACGCGCGGCGCACCTCATCAGACGCCGCCAGCTCGGCCGCATCGCCCGACAGCGCGATGCGCGCGCTTTGCATCACGTAGGCGCGCGCCGCCACTTCCAGCGCCTGGGCCATGTTCTGCTCGACCAGCAGCACCGACAGGCCATCGTCGCGGTTCAGCGCGGCCAGGGCGTCAAAGACCTGCTCGACCAGCAGGGGCGACAGGCCCAGGCTGGGCTCGTCGATCAGCAGCAACCGCGGGCCGCTCATCAGCGCGCGGCCGATGGCCAGCATCTGCCGTTCGCCGCCGGACATGGTGCCCGCCAGTTGCTCGCGCCGCTCTTTCAGGCGCGGGAACAAGGCGTAGACCTTCTCCAGCCGCTCCTGGTAGATGCGTTCGTCGCGTACCGTGTAGGCCCCCAGCCGCAGGTTCTGCTCCACCGGTTGGCGCGCAAACACCCGCGCGCCTTCCGGAATCATCGCGATGCCCTGCTTGACCAACTGGTCCGGCGGGGTGCCCGTGATGTCGCGCCCTTCGAAGACCACCCGGCCTTCCTTGGGCTTGACCGAGCCGATGATGGCCAGCAGCGTGCTGGACTTGCCGGCGCCGTTCGCGCCCAGCAGCGCGGCGATCTCGCCCGGGCGCACTTCCAGGGACACGCCGCGCACGGCCTGCACGCCGCCATAGGCCACGCTCAGGTTCTCTACCTTCAACATCACTTCAGGCACGGTGCTTTCTCCCCAGATAGGCTTCGATCACGGCGGGATTGCGCACGATGTCCTGCGGCGCGCCTTCGGCAATCATCTGGCCGAAGTTCAGCACCAGCACCCGCTGGGCCAGCCGCATCACCACTTCCAACACGTGCTCGACGATGATGAGCGTGACCCCGGCGGCATGGATGCCGCGCAGGATCTCCGCCAGCGCAATGGCTTCGGCCGGGTTCAGGCCGCCCGCCACTTCGTCCAGCAGCAGCATGCGCGGCTCGGTCGCCAGCGCGCGCGCCAGCTCGACCCGCTTCTGCCCCGCCACGTTCAGTTCGGCGGCCAGCGTGTTGGCGCGGTCGGCCAGGCCGACCAGTTCCAGCACCTTGGCCGAGGCGCGGCGCGCATCGGGCAGCCGCGGATGGCGCAGCAGCGCGCCGACCATGGCGTTTTCCAGCACCGTCATCTGGCCGAAGCTGCGCGGGATCTGGTAGGTGCGCACCAGCCCCATGGCCGCGACCTGCTCGGGCCGGCGGCCGATCATGGATTCACCGCCGAAGGTCACGCTGCCCGAGGTGGGCTCGTGATGGCCCACCAGGCCGTTGAACAATGTGCTCTTGCCTGCCCCGTTGGGGCCGATGATGGCGACGATCTCGCCCGCCTCGACCGACAGCGAGATGTCCTTGTTGGCGACCAGGCCGCCGAAGCGCTTGGTCAGGTCCTTAACGTCCAGCAGAGCCACGGCGCCTCCTCAATGTCACCAGACCGCCTGGCAGGAACAGGGTGACGAGCAGAATCGCCAGCCCGAAAATCAGCAGGTCCAGGCCCAGGCCCGAACTGCCCCACAGCACGCGGGTGCCTTCCGACAACGGCAACAGCACCGCCGCGCCCAGCCATGGGCCGACCAGCGTGCCCACCCCGCCCAGGATGGCCACCAGCACCACCTGCACCGACATGGTCAGGCTGAACATCGATTCCGGATCGATGAAGCCCACATACATCGCGAAGAAACCGCCCCAGACCCCGGTCATGCCCGCCGACAGCACGAACGCCAGCATCTTGTAGCGGTCGGCCGGCACGCCCAGGCTGCGCGAGGCCGCTTCGTCGCCGTTGATCGCGCGCCAATAGAAGCCCGTCTTGGAATGCACCAGGAAGTACGTGGCGCAGAACGTCAGGAACGCCAGCCCCACTGCGATCCAGTAGTACGGCACCTTGCTGCGAAACAGCAGCATCCAGGCCGCATCGCCGATGGGCGCTTCCAGCCCGACGGCGCCGCCCGCCCATTCCCAGTTGATCAGCAGCAGCAAGCCGATCTGCAATAGCGCGATGGTGGCCATGGCGAAGTAGTGGCCGGACAGGCGCAACGTCGGCCCGCCCACCAGCCAGGCCAACGCGGCGCTGATCAGCCCGCCCAGGGGAATACCCAACAGGGGCGTGAGCTTCAGGTGATGCAGCAGCAGCAAGGTGGTGTAGCCCCCCACGCCCACGAACACGCTGTGGCCGAAGGAAATGCGCCCCAGGAAGCCGCCCACCAGGTTCCAGCACGCGCCCAGCGCGCCGAACATGATGGCCAGCAGCAGCACCTGCAAGGTGAACGAGTCCGTCACCGCCAGCGGCACCGCCGCCAGCAGCACCGCCACCCCCAGGGCCACGGCCACCGGCCATTTCGGCACGCCCGAGGACGCACCATCGATTTTCTGTGTCGTCGTCATGTCACCACCGCCCGAACAGGCCGCGCGGCCGGTACCAGAGAACCAGAATGAACAGGATGAACACGCTGACCGTCTTCAAGGCGGGCGCCACGAAGTAGCCCGTCATCGCCTCGATGATGCCAATCAGGATGCCCGCGATGAACGCGCCCGGCAGCGAACCGAAGCCGCCCATGCACACCGCCACGAAGGCCAGCAGGCCGAACACCGTGCCCACCGACGGAAACACGTAGAAGAAGGTGGTCAGCAGCGCGCCGGCAAGACCCACCGCGGCGCTGCCCAGCATCCAGACCTGGGCGTTGACCCGGTCCGGCGAAATGCCCACCAGCGCCGCCACCTGGCGGTCTTCGGCGACCGCCTGCAGGGCATGGCCCCAGCGGGTGCGGTACACCAGGATGAACAGCGCCACGATGACCACCAGCGCGATCAGGCCGGTCACCACCTGCGGACGGCCCAGCGAGATGCCCGCCAGCGTCACGCTGCCGGACACCATCGTGTCAGGCAGGCTGCGGTAGTCGGGGCTGAAGGCGATGAAGGCCAGCTGGCGCAGCACCAGGCCCAGCCCGAAGGTGGCCAGGATGACCGCCATGGCCGGGCCTTTCTGCAGGCGCTTGATGATCAACGCATAGGTCAGGAATCCGACGAAGGCCAGGATGATGGCCACCAGCGGCGCGGACAGCGTGGGGTCGATATGCCCCAGGGTATAGAGCCAATAGGCGGCATACATGCCGAGCATCAGGAATTCGCCGTGGGCGAAGTTGATGACGTCGGTGATGCCCCAGATCAGCGCCAGCCCCACCGCCACCGCGGCATAGATCAGGCCGTTGAACAGGCCTGCCGAGAGAGCTTCAAACATGGAGTGCTCCTGTGGCGGGCCCCCGCGGCCCGCCACGGCTGATGATTACTTCCAGGAGAACGGCAGCGTGGGCAGCGTCTTGTCGGTGCGGTACTTTTCCGGCCATACCGTCTGGTATGACGCGCCCTTCAGTTCCAGGATCAGGCCCGAGCCCTTGGTGTTCTGGCCCTTGTCGTCGAACTTCACGCCGGCCCAGGGCATGGCCACTTGCGACTCGCCCAGGTCGGTGGCGGCCAGCGCCTTGCGGATCGCTTCCGGATCGGTGGAGCCGGCGCGGTTGATGGCGTCGGCCAGCACCAGCACGCCCTGCATCGAACGGGCGTTGTTGCCGTTCAGGTCCTTGCCGGTCTTGGCCTTGTACATGTCGTTGATCTTCTTCAGCCCGGCCTTGGCGGCGGCGACGTCGTTGCCCCACACGTCGCGCGTCAGCACACCCTGCACCTGCGGGCCCACTTCCTGCACGAAGCGCGAATCGATGAAGCCGGCGTCGTTGGCCAGCAGCACGGGCGGCGCGTACTTGCTTTCACGCATGGTGCGCACGAACAGCATGGCATCCGAGGTGTAGCTGGCGAAGATCGCCACGTCGGCCTTGGCGGCAGCCAGCTTCTGCACTTCGGCGGTCACCGAGGCCGAACCGGCGCTGTAGGCAATGTTGGCCACCACTTCGCGCTTGTACTGCTTGGCGAACTTTTCAACGGCCTTGTAAGTGTTGACGCCGAAGTCGGTGTTCTCGTACACCACAGCGATCTTGGCCGTCGGCGTGCCCTTGATGGTGTCCAGGAACTGCATCATGTTTTCGACGAACGTATCGTCGTTGGGCGAGGTGCGGAAGAACCACTTGTAGCCGCGTTCGGTCAGGTCCGGGCTGCTGGATTCACCGTTCAGGTACGGAATGCCGCGCTGCTCGGCGATGCGGCTGGCGGTCTTGGTCACGGCGGATTGGTAGGCGCCGGTCAGGGCCACCACTTTTTCCTGGTCGATCAGGCGCTGCGCATCCGCCAGGCCCACTTCGGGCTTGCCCTGAGAATCGCCGAACACCACTTCGATCTTGGCCCCGCCCAGCGCCGGCAGCCCGGCGCCCGCGGCCAGGGGAATGCCCTCGAGCTCGGGATGCGGGTTGTTGATGATGTCCACGGCCAATTCCACGGCGGCCTTGATCTCGGCGCCGGTGGACGCCAGCGCGCCGGACAAGGGATAGATCGCGCCGATCTTGACGGTCTTGACCTGCGCCTGGGCCGCAAGCGGCACGGCAGCCAACATCGCCAGACTCGCGGCGACACCCGCAATGAGCTTCATCTTCATTACTAGACTCCTGGAAAAATCCCACTGTGAAAGCAATGCAATATGCGGGGCGCACGGCCCCGGGCCCGGAGGTTCCGGGCTTGCGGCAACCCGCCACCCTCCGGCATGCCGGAAGGCGGTAGGCCCTGAACTTTTGTCGCCTTTTCCCCTTGTCCTTTCATGGATCGTTCTGGAGGCAAAACCAAAGCTGCTTGGCGCGCCCGGCTAGCGGGCGTCGGTGGTGCGGACTGCTGATTCGTGCGTGAAGGTGAAGATTCCTGTCGGTGACCCTGTTTCTAGCGCGTTTGCGCTGACGGAATACTGAGAAATGCCTGGCCGGCCTGCGCCTACAGGATGGCCATGCGGCTGTTGATCAGGTCGGTGACCAGCATGTGGCCCGGCGCGTGGGTGATGCAGAATTCGGGGCGCACGGCTGCCACGACCGACTGCGGCGTCACGCCGCAAGCCCAGAACACGGGCAGTTCGCCCGGCCGCACTTCTACCGCGTCACCATAATCCGGCCGGTTGATGTCGGCAATCCCGATCAACGCGGGGTCGCCGATGTGCACCGGCGCGCCGTGTACCGAGGGAAAACGCGAGGTCACCTGGATCGCGCGGATGGCGTCGGCGGCCTTGAGCGGACGCATCGACACCACCAGCGGGCCGCCGAAGGCCCCGGCCGCGTGGGTCGGGATATTGGTGCGGTACATCGGCACGTTGCAACCCTGTTCGATGTGGCGCACGGGCAGGCCGTTATCCAGCATCGCCTCTTCGAACGAGAATGAGCAGCCGATCAGGAACGACACCAGGTCGTCACGCCAGATGTCGCGCACATCGGTGGGCTCGGCCACCAGTTCGCCGTTCTGCCAGACGCGGTAGCGCGGGATGTCGGTGCGGATGTCGATGTCGTGGCCCAGTTCGGGCAAGGCGGGATCGCCCGGTTCGGACATCGCCAGCAAGGGGCAAGGCTTGGGATTGCGCTGGCAGAAATGCAGGAAATCGGCCGCCAGCGCGCGCGGCAGGATCGCCAGGTTGGCCTGCACGTGCCCCGGCGCAAGATTCGCCGTGGGTCCGGTCAGTTTGCCGCTGCGGGCGTCGAGCCGGGCGCGGCGCGCCAGTTCGATGCTGTTGCGGGCTGCCAGATCTAATGCCATGTCTATTCCCCTTGCGCCAGTATTGGTATGGGGACATTGCACAGGAACTCGGCGCCAGCGTCTAATCACATGTTGCGATAGACCCCGATCAAAATTCCTTATCAGGGTTTTGCCGGATGGCGCAGCGCCTCTTCGCGCGCAATCTGCTGTGCGGCTTCGGCGACCGCACGCGGCACCTGGCTGTCCGGCCCCTGCATCCAGCAGGCCGTGTAGTGCAGCGGCGGCAAGGCCGGCGCCTTGACGTCCAGCAGCCGCAATTCGCCTTGCACCAGCTCTTTGTGCAGGATCACGGGCGCGATGACGGCCGTGCCGATGCCGTCCAGCGCCATCCGCACGATCACGCTCAGGGCCGAACTGCCGTACATGCGGGGCGATTCCACCCCGGCCTGAAGCATCAGCTGGCGCACCGCGCGGTGCGGGTCGGTGGTGGATGAATACGTGATGACCGGCCATTGCGCCAGCCGCTTCAGGCTGATGGGCAGGCGCCCGACCTTGAGCTTGGGACTGGCGACCCAGCTGAGCGGGTAATTGCACAGGTACAGGTTCTCGACCCGCGGCTCTTCCATGGGGCCCAGCAGGAACGCCAGGTCGATCTGGCGCGACGCCAGCTGGGTCTTGAGCATGGTGGTGGTGTCCACCTGGATCTCGACCATCAGCGCCGGATAGGCGTCGTGCAGGTACTCCATCAGGGTGGGCAGCCAGGTGTGCACGATGGTCTCGGACACGCCCAGGCGCAGCGTGCCGCTCATGATGCTCTTGGCGCGGGCGGCTTCCTGCATGTCGCGCCGCAGTTGCAGCATGCGTTCGGCGTGGGACAGCAGTTCGCGCCCCTTGCCGGTGAGCTTGATGCCGCGCACGTCACGGTCGAACAGGCGGATGCCCAGGTCGGATTCCAGCGACGCAATGCGCTGGGAAATGGCCGGCTGGGTGGCATTGAGCTTTTCGGCAGCCGCGCGGAAACCGCCCAGCGTGGCCACCCAGAAAAACGTCTCGATATTGCGCAGGTCGATCATGCAGCCAGCTTGCCGCGTATCCCAGCGCGTGTCCAGCCGTGGGCGGGGCCGCCCGGGCCCCGCCGCGGCCTCAACGTCCGGCCAGCAGGTCTTCGACCGCCTGGCCGATGGCCAGGATGCGGCGGTCGGCGCCGTTGCTGCCGGCGAGCATCAGGCCCACCGGCGCCGTGCCGTCGGCGTGGCACGGCAGCGACAGCGCGCAGCCATCCAGGAAATTGATCAGGGTGGGATTGCGCAGGATCAGGCCGTTGGCGGCGTAATAGGCTTCGTCCGAGGCGGCCAGGTCGGCCACGGGCGGGGCCACGATGGGCGTGGTCGGCATGATCAGGGCGTCGTAGCCGGCGATGCGGCGGTCCACTGCGGCCACCCAGGCTTCGCGCGCATCGAGCAGGTCCAGGTAGTCGGCCGCGCTCATGTCCTTGCCGCGCATGATGCGCGAGACCACGCGGGGGTCGTAGCGCTTGCCGGCGCGTTCGATCAGGCCGCGATGCCAGGCCCAGGCCTCGGCGGCCGTGAAGCCGCCCTTGGCGTTGATGTTGGCCAGTTCGGCGAATTCAGGGATGGCGATCTCGTCGACCAGCGCGCCGGCCTCGACCAGGCGGGCCACGGTACGGGCGAAGGTGTCGGACACGTGCTTGTCCATGGCGTCCAGCGCCAGCGTCTTGGGCACCGCCAGGCGCAGGCCGCGCAGCGGCAGCGGGTCGGGCACCGGGCCGCCCTCGCCCGACAGGATGGCGTCCAGCTCGGCGCAGCAGCGCACACTGGCGGCGATGGGGCCGATCGAGTCCAGGTTGGCCGACAGCGGCAGCACGCCTTGCATCGACACGCGCCAGGCGCTGGGCTTGAAACCGGTCAGGCCGCACAGCGCGGCTGGAATGCGCACCGAGCCGCCGGTATCCGAACCGATGGCGGCCACGGCCATGCCATCGGCCACCGACACGGCCGCGCCCGACGACGAACCGCCGGGAATGCGGCCGGTGGCGCGGTCCCACGGGTTCAGCGGGGTGCCGTAATGCGGGTTGATGCCCAGGCCGGAATAGGCGAATTCGGTCATGTTGGTGCGGCCGATGATGACCGCGCCCGCGGCGATCAGGCGTTGCACCACTTCGGCGTTGGCGTCGGCGGCCGGCTCGCCTTCGCGTGCCACGGACCCGGCCATCGTGGTTTCCCCTTCGATGTCGAACAGGTCCTTGATGCTGATCGGCAAGCCTTCCACGGCCGAGCGGACGATGCCGGCGGCGCGCAGCGTGTCGGAGGCGCGAGCCTGGGCCAGGGCCGATTCGGCGTACAGGCGGGTAAAGGCGCGCGCGCCCTCGCCCGCCGGATCGGCGGCGCGGGCCAGCGCGGCCTCGGTCAGTTGCACGGAGGTGGTGCGGCCGTCGTTCAGGGCTGCCGTCAAGTCGTTCAGGGTCGCAAGCATAAGGTTCCAGGTGCCGCCGGGCGGCGTGAAGAATACGGACGGAAATAGCGCTGGCGCGCCCCGCCGGGGCGCGCCGTACCTGTCAAAAGGATGGCCTCAGGTCAGGCCACCACGGGCAAGCTTTCGACATGATAACGGTGGCGCAGGCTGCGTTGGCGACGCGGATCATGCAGTTCCATGGTGAACTCGGTCGCGGCGCGGATGCCGCCGATCGCGCCCACCGTGCCGCAGGTCATGCCGGCGCCTTCGGGCAGCATGGCGGCCCCGCCCGTATAGCCGGCGATCAGCTCCTGCGGGGTGCGCAACGACGCCAGCGGGCCTTCCTGGTACAGCACCTGTTCGCCGTTCTCGACGATCCAGGACCGGATGATCAGTTCGTCCCAGTAGCCGGCCACGTCGGCCAGGCGCCAGGCCTTGTCCGCCACCGGCTTGACGCAGACCTGCTTGGACATGGCCACGCTGACCGTCTCCAGCTTGCGGTCGGTGTGGTCGGACGCGATGCTGACGTACATCTCGCCGCCCGCGGCAAAGACGAAGGTCTCGACTTCGCCCGACGAGTCGCCGCCCAGCGCCTGCACGCGCTCGCCCTGGGTCAGCTGGTTTTCTGCGATGCGGTAATACAGCGGCACGCTGCTGGGGCGCGGCACGCCGATGGCGGCCAGTTCTTCGATATGGTGCTCGATCGCGGCCATGTCGCGTCCGGCCCAGCCCGCGACGATCAGGGTGTTGAAATCCACCTCGACCTGGCGGGGGGTGTCGGCTTCGATCTGGAATACGGCTTTCATGACTATCCTGCGAATGGAAAAGGAAGGGAATCGGGCGCGGCGCGTTGCCGCGCCCCAGGCAATGCGGGGCCGGCGCTAGCCGAACACCCGCGGCAGCCACAAGGCCAGGTCCGGCCACCACGACAGCAGCGCCAGCATCACGAACATCGCCGCCACGAACGGCAGGCTGCCGACGATCACCGCGCCCATCGACCCGCTCTTGCGCAGGCTTTGCACCACGAACAGGTTCAGGCCTACCGGCGGCGTGATCAACGCGGCCTCGACGAGGATGATGATGATGATGCCCAGCCAGATGGGGTCGTAGCCCAGCGCGATCATGATGGGCGCCACGATGGGGATGGTCGTGATCATCATGGACAGCGTCTCCATGAAGCAGCCCAGCACCAGGTAGAACACGATCACGATCAGCAGCATCCAGCCCGGCGACAGGCCCAGGCCGGTGATCGACTGCGTCAGCGCGTCGGTCAGGCCGGTGGCGGACATGACGAAGTTCAGGAAGCTGGCCGCCACGACGATCAGCATGATCATCGCGGTGGAACGCATGGTGCCTTCCATCGCCTCGCGCAGCATCGTCCAGGTCAGCCGGCGGAACCAGGCGGCCAGGATCAGCGCGCCCAGCACGCCCAGCGCGGCGGCTTCGGTGGGCGTGGCCAGGCCCGCGTAGATCGATCCCACCACCAGCAGGAAGATGCCCATGGGCGGGGCCAGGTGCACCAGGCTGGCAAAGCGTTCGCCCCAGGTGGCCTGGATCTTCTTGCCGCCCCAGGACGGCTTGGCCAGGCAGGCGATCGCCACCGTCAGCATGAACAGCGCCGCCATGGCAAAACCGGGGATGATGCCGGCCAGGTAGAGCTTGGGCACCGACGAATTGGTCAGCACCCCGTAGATCACCAGGTTGATGGACGGCGGGATCAGGATCCCCAGCGTGCCCCCGGCCGCCAGGCTGCCCAGGAACAGCGGCTCGTTGTAGCCGTACTTGCGGATCTGCGGAATGGCCACGGTGCCGACGGTGGCCGCCGTGGCCACGCTGGAGCCCGACGTGGCCGAGAACAGCGTGGACGCGCCGATGTTGGCGTGCATCAGGCCGCCCGGCAGCCACGACAGCCACAGGCTCATCGCGCCGTACATGCGTTCGGCGAACCCGGCGCGCAGCAGCACCTCGCCCAGCATGATGAACAGCGGAATGGCCACCAGCAGGAATTCGTTGTTCGTGCTCCACGAGATTTCGCCGATCGCACGCGACAGCGGCAGCATGGAAAACAGCGGGTCCAGGATCAGGCCCAGCACGCCCAGGGCGGCGCCCACGGGAATGGACAGGCCGATCAGCACCAGCAGCAGCGTCAGGGCGGTGGCGATCATGCTGCGGCTCCCTTGACCATGCGTTCACCGGCGGCGGCTTCCTCGTCGGCCTCTTCCTGCGCCGAACGCACGCCGCAGATCTCCTTGACCAGCGCCAGGTCGCCCGTCACCAAAGCCGCCGACGCACGCGCCAGCATCAAGGCCACGGTCACGCACATCCAGGCCAGCCCCAGCAGCCACAGCCCTTGCGGAATCCACAGCGGCGTGGCCAGCGGCGTGTTGGCCGCGGACTTCTGCGCCCAGGAGGTCTGCACCACTTCGAACGCGTAATACGTCAGGAACACCATGAAGACCGCCAGGGCCACCATGGAAAGCCAGTCCAGCAGCGCCGACACGCGCACCGGCAGCATCTGGTAGAGCACGTCCACGCGCACGTTGGCGCGCTGCAGCGTGGCGAAAGCCAGCGCCCACGAGGTGCTGATGGCGAAGGCGTAGCTGGACAATTCGTCCGCGCCGCCTGTGTTGAAGCCCAGGAATTTGCGGGCCAGGACATCAAAGGAAATGAGCAGGACGCTGGCGACGGTCAGCGCGCCGCCCGCCCATACCGCCGCGCGCGAGAAGGTCTCGGCGCGCCGCAGCAGCCCGCCCAGCAGGCGGAGGTGTTCGGATCGGGTCATGGGAAGAACCTGTTGCGGCCGGATTCGGCCTGGATGAAGATTGACGGGCGCGCCGCCACGGCGGCGCGCCCCGGCGCTTACTTGCTCGCCGTCACGCCCAGCGTCTTGCCGACGGTGGCGTTGAAGTCCTTGACGCATTGCGCCGAGCAGCGGGCGGCCCACTTGGGCAGCACGGCTTCCTGCGTGACCTTCTTGAGCAGCGCGCGGTCGGCATCGGACGGCTGCACCAGCACCATCTTGCCCTTGACCGGGAACGGGCATGCCGCAGCCCCCGTGTTGCAGTCATAGCCTTCCTGGGTCTGGCGCGCCGCGGCGTCCCAGATGTTGTCGACCAGCGTCTTCACGTTGGCCTGCAGGAACGCGCGCACGTTGGGATCGAGCTTGTCCCAGGCCTTCTGGTTGACGGCGTGGATCTGCTGGTTCCAGTTGATCGGCAGCGCCACCAGGTGGGTCGACACTTCGTACCACTTGGCCGAATAGCCCGACAGCGAACCGGTGATGGCGCAATCGACCACCTTGTTCTGCAACGCCGGCACCACTTCGCCGAAGGCCATCGTGACGCTGGAGCCGCCCAGCGCCTCGACGAACTCGGCCGTGGTGCGGCTGCTGGTGCGCACCTTCTTGCCCTTGATGTCGGCCAGGCCCTTGATCTCGGCGTTGCAGAACAGCACCTGGGCCGGATAGGTGGAAATGCCCAGCAGCTTGACGTTGTTGCCTTCGCCGTACAGGCGGGCATACACCGGCTCGAACGCGTTGGTCACGGCGCGCGCGGTCTGCACGTCGGGCGCCAGGCCGGCCAGGTCGATAGCCTCGTTGATGGGGTTGTCGCTAGCGAAGTACGACAGCGTGGCGGTGCCGAATTCGACCACGCCCGTCGACATCAGGCGCAGCAGTTCCGGGCCCTTCAGGCCCATTTCGTTGAAGCCCTTGATGTCCGCCGTCACCTGGCCTTTGGACTGTTCCGGCACGGTCTTGGTCCAGAACGGCTTTTCGTAGTCGTTATAGGCGGTCAGGTTGGACAGGCCGCCCACGACCTTCAGGTGGGTCTTGGGCAGGTCTTGCGCCTGGGCAGCGCCCGCGAGCAGGCTGGCGGCGATGGCGGCTAAAACAAGTGACTTCTTCATGGACTGAAACTCCTAGCTGGCGGGATGGTCTGCCGCGCGCAGGTCCCCGTTACCCTGATCGCGCGCGGGTAGAAATCGAAACGTCAGAGGAGTGTTGGCTTTCCCCCGCACTGTGTATCCAGGCTTTTTCTGATCTGCCGCCATTGCAGCGTCAGGGGCGTACAGCGTCCAATCGTATGTTGCGATGTGGGGGTATAAATATTTCTTGGGTCTCACCAGAGCCGCCTTGGCCGCTACGCGCAAAGCCAGCAACCATGCGGCTTTGCGGCAAATGGCAGGCGCCAGGCGTACCCCCGCCGCAGCCGCCTTTCAGGGCGGCCGCGCGGTACCTTTCGGGGAAAACACCTAGACGGGAATGCTGTCGCCGGCCTGCGCCGCGACCTTCTGCGCCATCTGCGCGATGAGCCTGACCGCGTGGCTGTCCGGGCCTTGCACCCAGGTCGCGGTGAAGCTCAGTTCGGGAAGCGGATCGGCATCCACCTGCAGGATGCGCAATTCGCCACGCGCCAGTTCCTTGCCCAGGAACACGGGCGCGATGACGCTGGTGCCGATGCCGTCCTGCGTCATGCGCACCACCATCGACATCGATGCGCTGCCATACATGCGCGGTGATGTGACGCCTGCGCGGGTGAGCATGTCGCGCACCACGCGGTAAGGCGCGCTGTTGGACGGATAGGTGATGACGGGCAGCCGGCCGATGCGTTCCAGCGTCAGCGGCTCGGGCCCCAGTTCGAGCAACGGGCTGGCGACCCAGGCCAGCGGATACGTGCACAGCGGCAGGTTTTCGACCCGCGCCTCGAGCACCGGCCCCATCAGGAAGGCCAGGTCGATCTGCCGCGCCATCAGGTGCGAGCGCAGCACGTGGGTCGTGTCGACCTCGATTTCCAGCACCAGCGCGGGGTACGTGGTGTGCACCAGCTCGATCAGCGTGGGCAGCCAGGTCTGCACGATGGTCTCGGCCACGCCGATGCGCACGGTGCCGGTCATGACGTTCTGCGCGCGGGCCGCCTCGAACATGTCGCGCCGCACCTGCAGCATGCGCTCGGCGTGCGACAGCAGTTCGTGGCCCTTGCCCGTCAGCTTGACGCCGCGGGCGTCGCGTTCGAACAGCCGCACGCCCAGGTCGGCCTCGAGCGAGGCGATGCGTTGCGACACCGCCGGCTGCGTGGTGTTGAGCTTGTCCGAGGCCGCGCGGAAACTGCCCAGCGTGGCCACCCAAAAAAATGTTTCTATGTTGCGTAGTTCGATCATGAGCCTTTTCCCCTGGCGCGATGAGCGTATCATGTCAGCCGCCCCGGGACCCCGCCCGCGGCTCCCTCGCGCACAAGGAGTCTGTCCATGTCCCCGGCCGATACCGGTCGCCCGCGTCGCGGCGCCCCTGCCGCCAGCGGTCCGCTCGTCGGCATCCTGCTGCTGGTGGCGTCGATGTGGACGCTGTCGTGCCTGGATGCCAGCGGCAAATGGGTCATGAATGCCGGGGTGCCGCTGCTGGTGCTGTCGTGGTTCCGCTATGCGGTGCACCTGGTGCTGGTGCTGGCGCTGGTGCTGCCCACCCGCGGGCCGGGCATCCTGCGCAGCAAGAAGCCGCGCGAACAGATCCTGCGCGGCGGCTCGATGTTCCTGGCCACGCTGATGTTCTTCACCACGCTTAGCTACATTCCCCAGGCCGAAGCCACCGCCATCAATTTCCTGGCGCCGCTGCTGGTGCTGTCGCTGGCCCCCTGGATACTGAAAGAACCCGCCCGCCTGTCGCGCTTCGTCGCGGCCGGCATCGCCTTCATCGGCGTGGTCATCGTGATCCGCCCGGGCGGCGGGCTGCACCCGGTAGGCACGATCTTCGGCCTGATCACGGCCTGTTGCTTTGCCGCCCAGTTCATCGCCACCCGGCGCGTGGCGGGCGATGACCCCTTCACCTCGCTGATCTGGAGCGGCGCCGTGGGTACGGGCTGCCTGACCCTGGCCCTGCCCTTCATCCTGCCGCCCGCCCTGCCCGTGCTGCAGGCGCTGACGCCGCTGGACTGGACCCTGCTGATTTCCACCGGCATCACCGGCGGCCTGGGCCACCTGTTCCAGATCGCCGCCTACCGCCGCGCCCCGGCGTCCACGCTGGCGCCCTTCATCTACCTGCAGATCATCAGCGCCACCACGGTCGGCTGGCTGGTCTGGGACCACTTTCCCGATCCGCTGACCTGGCTGGGCATTGCCATCATCTGCGCCAGCGGCATCGGCATCGGCCTGGTCGAATGGCGGCGCGGCCGGGCGCTGGCCGCGGCGGCTGCCAGCGCCGACGCCCGCTAGGGCCGGCGCACTCCCGTACAATGCTCGGCGCTTGCCGCCTGCAGGGCGGCACGCCTTCCCGGCATTCCCAGAACGAGGTCTTCATGATCATCAAACCCCGCGTGCGCGGCTTCATCTGCGTCACGACCCATCCTGTCGGCTGCGAAGCCAACGTCAAGAACCAGATCGACTACGTCCGTGCCCAGGGTCCGATCGCCGGGGGCCCCAAGCGCGTGCTGGTGATCGGCGCGTCCACCGGCTACGGCCTGGCCGCCCGCATCAGCGCGGCCTTCGGGTGCGGCGCCCAGACCCTGGGGGTGTTCTTCGAGCGGCCGGGCGACGCGGCCAAGGCCGGCACGCCGGGCTGGTACAACAGCGCCGCTTTCGACAAGTTCGCCAGCGCCGAAGGGCTGTACGCCAAGAGCATCAACGGCGACGCGTTTTCCGACGCCATCAAGGCCCAGACCATTGCGGCCATCAAGGCCGACCTGGGCCAGGTCGACCAGGTGATCTACAGCCTGGCCGCGCCGCGCCGCACGCATCCCAAGACCGGCGAAGTCTTCAGCTCGACCCTCAAGCCGATCGGCCACGCCGTAAACCTGCGCGGGTTGGATACCGACAAGGAAGTCATCAAGGAATCGGTGCTGGAACCGGCCACCCAGGCCGAGATCGACGGCACCGTGGCCGTGATGGGCGGCGACGACTGGCAGCTGTGGATCGACGCGCTGCTCGAGGCCGGCGTGCTGGCCGAAGGCGCCACCACCACCGCCTTCACCTATCTGGGTGAAAAGATCACCCACGACATCTACTGGAACGGCTCGATCGGCGCAGCCAAGAAAGACCTGGACCAGAAGGTGCTGGACATCCGCGCCAAGCTGGCCGCGCGTGGCGGCGACGCCCGCGTATCGGTGCTGAAGGCCGTGGTGACCCAGGCCAGCTCGGCAATCCCGATGATGCCGCTGTACCTGTCGCTGCTGTTCAAGGTGATGAAGCAGCAAGGCACCCATGAAGGCTGCATCGAGCAGGTCTACGGCCTGTATCGCGACAGCCTGTGCGGCGATGCGCCCATCCTGGATGCCGAAGGCCGCCTGCGCGCCGACTACAAGGAACTGGACCCGGCCGTACAGGCCCAGGTGCAGGCCCTGTGGCACCAGGTCACCGATGGCAATCTGTACGAACTGACCGATTTCGCCGGCTACAAGCAGGAATTCCTGCGCCTGTTCGGCTTCGAGATCGAGGGCGTGGACTACCAGGCCGACGTCAACCCGGACGTGAAGATTCCGGGCTTGATCCCGGCCTGAACCTGCGTATGCCCGCCCACGGTCCGTGGGCGGGGATGCCGGAGCGGGCTATGTGAGACTGATTATTGGTAGGTCAGCGTCACGACCTGGCCATATTGCAGCGGCCGGCCCTGGGCATCGGCCCGCAGCACCAGCGTGCGGGTGCTGACGCTGACCTTGGACGCCTGCCAGGCGGCGTGGTCGGCCGCCGCCAGCCCGGCCGGCGCCGGACAACGCGCCAGGGCTGTCGGCGCCTGTGGCGGCCCGGCGACCTGCACGCGGCAATCGGCCGGCTCGGTGATGATGCCCTGGAAGTGGATGGTGCCGCCGGACGGCGCCGCCAACGCGGCAGCGGGGGCCATGGCACATGAGACCAGCAACGCACGGACGGATCGAGAAATGCCCATGTCATTTCCTTCGCGCTAGCGAGCAAGGAAAGACGGTATGCCCTTCCTTCTCTGTTTACGGCGTTTTCGAAGCAAGCTTTAATCCGTTGCCGGCAACAATGCCGGACACCGTCTTGCGCAGGCTGCGGTCACGCCGTAAATCCGTGGGGTCGCGGCTAGATTACATCCGCGGATCGCGCGGTTTCAATGCTTATTTCGCGGCGAACAGACGCAACAGTTGATCCAGGCCGCCGGTGTCGATGGCGACCTTGGCTTGCTGGCGCACCGCGGGCTTGGCATGGTAGGCGACGGATAGTCCGGCGGTACGCAGCATCGGCAGGTCGTTGGCGCCGTCACCTACCGCAATCGCCTGTTCCGGTCCCACGCCCAGCGCCGTGCACACCTCCAGCAGCTTGCGGCGCTTTTCCTCGCCGTCGCACAGGTCGCCCCAGGGCTGCGGCAGCAGCAGCCCGGTCAGGCGGCCGCCTTCGATTTCCAGGACATTGGCGCGCACGTCGTCCAGCCCCAGCCGCACCCGCAGCCGATCGGTGAAGCAGGTGAAGCCGCCCGTCACCAGCAGGCAGAAAAGGCCCGCGGCCTTGCACGCGGCAATCAGGGTTTCGACGCCGGGATTGAGCCGCAGGCGCTGTTCGTAGACCTCATCCAGCCCCGCCTGCGGCATGCCCGCCAGCAGCGCCACGCGCTCGCGCAGGCTCTGCTTGTAGTCGGTGATCTCGCCGCGCATGGCCGCTTCGGTCAGCGCGGCCACCTCGGCCTTCTTGCCCATCAGGTCGGCCATCTCGTCCAGGGTCTCGATAGCGATCAGGGTCGAGTCCATGTCGAACGCAATGACCTTGTAGTCGGACAGCGAAAGCGACGGCGTGATGCCGCGCCAGTGCAGGCCGGCGGCGTCGGGGAAAGCTTGCATGGAAGTCGGTCCTTGGATCAGTCGGGTCGAGGGTGAACGGGGTGCGAAAGGCTATTGCCCGGGCAGCGGATGGCCGGCCTCGCGGCCCAGCCAGTCAATGAAATGCCGCGCCGCCGCGGCCGCAGGCCCCTCCTGGCGGTACAGCGCATGCACGCCGGCATTGGGCAGGCGCGGTTCGAGAAACACGGGCCGCAGCCGGTCCGCCTGCAGGTCATCCTGCAGCAGGCACCATGGCGCCAGCGCAATGCCCAGGTCATTCATGGCTGCCTGCATGCACAGGAACTGATGGTCGAACACCGGTCCGGGCAATTGCGCCGGCACATCCACCTTGGCCAGCGCAAACCAGCGCGGCCAGTGGTCCATGCCGCCCGCCACCTTCAAGAGCGGATGACGCAGGCAATCGGCGGGCGTGGCCAGCCGGTTGCGCTCGATGAAGCGCGGCGACGCCACCGGCACATGGAAATCATCCAGGCAATGCACGCATGCCATCTCGGGATGCGCCAGGTAGCCGTGGCGGATCAGCACGTCGCTGCCCGCATCGTCGCCGCGGTCCAGGAACGAACGGCCCTGGGTGCTCAATTGCACGTCCACGCCGGGGTGCAGCGCCTGGAACGCCGACAGGCGCGGAATCAGCCATTTCATGGTCAGGGACGGCGTGGCGCTGACGCGCAGCATGCCGCCATAACTGGGCGAACGCAGCTTGGCCGTGGCCACGGCGATGCGCTCCAGGCTGGCCTGCACCTCGGGAAAATACGCCTGCGCACAAGGCAGCAAGGTCACGCCGCGCGCCTCGCGCGCGAACAGCGGCTGGCCCACGTAGTCTTCGAGAATGCGGATCTGCTGGCTGACCGCGCTGTGCGTGATGCTCAATTCGTCGGCCGCCGCAGTGAAGCTGCGCAGGCGCGCCGCGGCCTCGAACACCCGCAAGGCCTTCAGCGGCGGCAGGCTCTGGCCCGCCATCTCAGGCGACGTCCGCCCGCGCGCCGCGATGGCGCAAGGCTCTGCTGCTGTTACCCACGTTTTCCCTTGTCTGTCTGTTTTTTGCCCGGCGCATTGTGAAGCGCCGTGGCTGTTGGCCGCATTCTAGGGGATTGCGGCGCCGCCGACCTCTTAGAAAATCTAACGACTCGCCTTAAAAAACGCTGCTGGTGGCGGGCGATGGGCCTGCCTATGATGCCGTCAATCACAGGCAGGAACCTCACATGGCATCCATCACGGTAGACGGCATCATCAAGACCTTCGGCGGCCAGCAAGTGCTGCGCAACCTGTCGCTGCACATTCCCGACGGCGGGTTCTACACGCTGCTGGGGCCCAGCGGCTGCGGCAAGACCACCCTGCTGCGCTGCATTGCCGGCTTCTACGCGCCCGATGGCGGCCGCCTGCTGTTCGACCAGGACGACGTCACTCATGTGTCCGCCCACCGCCGCGACATCGGCATGGTGTTCCAGGACTACGCGCTGTTTCCGGACAAGAGCGCCTTCGACAACGTCGCCTATGGCCTGCGAGCCCGCGGCGTGGCGCGTGCGGAAACCACCCGCCGCGTCAACGAAGCGCTGGACAAGGTCGGCCTGCTGGCCTTGGCCGACCGCTACCCGGCCGAGATGAGCGGCGGCCAGCGCCAGCGGGTGGCGCTGGCGCGCGCCCTGGTGATCCGGCCGCGCGTGCTGCTGATGGATGAGCCGCTTTCGAACCTGGACGCCAAGATGCGCCTGCAGATGCGCGACGTCATCCTGGACCTGGTGCGCGAAGCCGGCATCACCACCGTGTTCGTCACGCACGACCAGGAAGAAGCGCTGGCCATGTCCGACCGCATCGCCATCATGGACAGCGGCAACATCGCCCAGCTGGGCACGCCCGAGGAACTGTACGGCACGCCCGTCAATGCCTACGTGGCGGACTTCATCGGCTCGGCCAACGTGATCCCGGTGCCGGCTCGCGCGGGCCTGGCCGGCGCCCCGGCCGGCCACGTGCGCTTTGAACTGTGCGGACTGGGCTTTGACGGCACCCTGGGCGGCGCCGACCTGGCCGACCGCGCCGTGCTGATCGCCCGGCCCGAAGAACTGGCGCTGATGGCGCCTGCGCCCTATGTGCCCAACACGCTGCCCGGCAAGGTGCTGCGGCGCCAGTACCTGGGCTTCAAGACCGCCTACCGCATCGAACTGCAGAACGGTTCGGAAATTCGCGTGGAACTGCACGCGGGCAACATGGTGGCGCAGTTCCAGCCCGGCGAATCGGTGCAGGTGCTGATTCCCGCCGACAGCCGCGTCGTGAACGCTTGAGGACGCCCGCGCCATGAAGATCAAATGGTGGCCCTGGGGCATCCTGACCGCAATCAGCCTGGCGCTGTTGCTGTTTTTCGTGCTGTACCCGCTGGGGGTGCTGTTCAGCAACAGCATCACCGGCCAGGACGGCGGCTTTTCGCTGGAAGGCTTCAAGGCCCTGTTGGCCGACTCGCAATACCTGGAGGCCTTCGGCAACACGCTGGTGCTGGGCCTGGCGGTCACCACCTGCACCATCCTGGTGGGCGTGCCCTTCGCCTACATGGTGGCGCGCTACGACTTCCCGCTCAAGAACCTGGTGGCCATCCTGCCGGTGCTGACCATCGTGATTCCCGAGATCATCGTGGGCCAGTCGTGGCTGCTGATCCTGGGCAACAACGGCATCCTGACCAATCTGCTGGGCGATGCGGGCATCTCGCTGCCGTCGTTCTACGGCTGGACCGGCATGGTCTTCTCGATGACGCTGGTGTACTACACCTACATCTACCTGGGCGTACTGGCCGCGCTGCGCGGCTTTGACGGCCAGCTGGAAGAAGCCGGCCTCAGCCTGGGCACGCCGCCCTTCATGACCAAGCTGCGCGTGCTGGTGCCGGTGCTGCTGCCCGCGGTGCTGGTGAACGCGCTGGTGGTGTTCACGCTGGTGGTGGGCAACTTCGCGCTGGCGATGCTGCTGGGCAGCCGCGTGCCGCTGCTGTCGGTGATGACCTACAACACCTTCGTCAGCGAAATGGGCGGCAGCCCCACGCTGCAAAGCGCCATGTCGGTCGTGTCCATCGCCATCGTCGCCATCGTGCTGTTCATCCAGAAACGCGTGGTCGAACGCAAGGTCTACACCATGACGCAGGGCCGCGCGCCGGCGGCACGCCACGTGCGCTCGTGGACCGCGCTGCTCTACACGGGCGGCGTCGGCCTGGTGATCCTGGTGTCGATGCTGCCGCTCATCATCGTATTCGTGGCCGCGTTCACCAAGACCAGCGGGCCGGTGATGCAATGGGGTTCGTGGTCGCTCGCCAGCATGCAGCGGGCGCTGCACGGCGCGCCGGAACCCATCCTGAATTCGCTGAAATTCGCCTCGCTGGCCACCGTGACGGGCGTGGCCTTCGCGGTGCTGGTCAGCTACCTGACCATCAAGAAGCGCAGCGCCTTCACGCAGGTGCTGGACTACATCGTGGTGCTGCCGCTGACCATCTCGGGCACGGTGCTGGGCATTGCGCTGGTGCAGACCTTCAACACCGGCTGGCTGGTGCTGGCGGGCACGTCCGGCATCATGGTGCTGTGCTATGCGGTGCGGCGCCTGCCGTTCGCGGTGCGCAACGCCTCGTCCGTGCTGTTCAACATTCCCGATTCCATCGAAGAGGCCTCGATCAGCCTGGGCGTGTCGCCGCTGATGACCTTCTTCAAGGTGATCCTGCCCGCCATGAAGGCCTCGATCATCTCGGCGGCCATCCTGATGTGGCTGACCACGATTTCCGAGCTGTCGGCGTCCATCGTGGCCTACAGCGGCGGCCTGGAAACCATGCCCATTGCCATTTTCCGGCAGGTCGACGGCGGCCGCCTGGGCATGGCCTCGGCTTACGGCGCCGCGCTGGTCACGGTGATCGTGCTGCCCATCATCGTGTCGGTCAAGGCGTTCCGCATCAAGCTGTTCTCCGGCAAATAACCCGCACCCACCAAAGGCGACCCATGCACCTCAAACACCTCCTGCAAACCGGCCTGTTGGCCGCCACCCTGGCCTCGGGCGCCCTGCACGCCCAGAACGTGGTCCTGTACTCGTCCAACAACACCGAAACCATCGAAACCGCGCTGGACGCCGTCAAGGCCAAATCGCCCAAGCTGAACGTGCAGCCGGTCACCGGCGGCACGGGCACGATGATGAAGCGCATCGAGGCCGAAGCGCAGAACCCGCGCGGCGACCTGTTCTGGAGCGGCGGCTTCGGCACGCTGGGCGCCTACCGCCAGCACCTGCAACCCTACCGCTCGCCCGACCTGGACAAGATTCCCGCCGAATTCCGCGGCCCGGACGACCTGTGGGTGGGCACCAACGTGCACATCATGGTGCTGATGGTCAACGAACGCCAGTTGAAGGGCCTGCCGGCCCCGGCCACCTGGTCCGACCTGATGCAGCCGCAATGGAAGGGCAAGTTCGCCATCACCGACCCGTCCAAGAGCGGCACGGCCTACATGCTGGTCTATGGCCTGTACAAGCAGTTCGGCCAGGAAGGCCTGGACAAGATCGCCGCCAACGCCGTGGTCACGGCCTCGTCGGGCACCACCTACAAGGGCGTGGCCGCGGGCGAATACGCGGTGGGCATGACGCTGGAATACGCCGCCCAGGAATACGTGGCCGGCGGCCAGAAGGAAATCAAGCTGGTGTACCCGTCCGAAGGCAGCTACCTGGCGCCCGAAGGCATGTTCATCATCAAGGGCGCCAAGAACCTGGACGCCGCCAAGGCGCTCTACGACGGCCTGCTCAGCAAGGAGGCCCAGGAAGCGCAGCTGGTGAAGAACTTCCGCCGCCCCACCCGCACGGACATCGCGGTGGCCAGCCTGACCACCCTGCCCGACTTCAAGAGCATCAAGATCTTCCCGGTCAGCCAGGACGCGGCGGCCAAGGAATATGAAGCGGTGGTCACCGCCTGGAACCAGGCGGTCGCCAAGGCCAAGTAAGCGGTACTGCCCGGCGGGCCATCAGGCCCGCCGGCTCCGCACGCTGGCCCCCTACTGGACCATGCGTCCGGCCGCCAGCACCAGCTGACGGGCGCAGCGCGCGGCCAACTGCGGATCGTGGGTCACCAGCACCAGGGTGGTGCCGTGTTCCCGGTGCAGGTCGAACATCAGATCGATGACCGTCACGCCCGTGGCGGCATCCAGGCTGCCGGTGGGTTCGTCCGCGAACAGCAGATCCGGCTGCACCACGAAGGCGCGCGCCAGCGACACACGCTGCTGCTCGCCGCCCGACAGGGTGCGCGGATAATGATGCAGCCGCGCGCCCAGGCCCACCCGTTCCAGCATGGCCTGCGCGGCCTCGCGGGCCGGCTGGCCGGCCAGTTCCAGGGGCAGCATCACGTTTTCCAGCGCCGTCAGGTTCGGCAGCAGCTGAAACGACTGAAACACAAATCCCACGTGATTGGCGCGCAGGCGCGCCCGGCCGTCCTCATCGAGCGCGAACAGGTCCTGCCCGGCCAGGCGCACGCTGCCCGAGCTGGGAACATCCAGGCCCGCCAGCAGTCCCAACAAGGTGGACTTGCCCGAACCGGAGCTGCCGGTGATGGCCACGGCGCTGCCCGCCTGCACCGTAAAATCGATGTCTTCCAGGATAGACAGCGTCCCGCCGGCATCGGCTACCCGCTTGCCCAGCCCTTTCACCTCGATCGAATTCTTGCTATCCATGCGCCTATTTCCCCGTCTGCTACTTACGTCCGTCCTTGCGAGCGCCCTGTTGGCGCCCGCCCACGCTCAGACCGCCGCCGCGGCGCAGGGTTCCGCGCTGCGCACCGTGCTGGTGGTGGGCGACAGCCTGGCCGCCGAATATGGCATCAAGCGCGGCACCGGCTGGGTGCCGCTGCTGTCTGCCCGGCTTTCCGAACAATACCCGAAGTACAAGGTCGTGAATGCCAGCATCAGTGGCGACACCACCAGCGGCGGCGTCGCCCGCCTGCCCGCGCTGCTGCGCCAGCATGAGCCGGCCGTGGTGGTGCTGGAACTGGGCTCGAACGACGCCCTGCGCGGCCTGCCCCTGAACATGACCGAGCAGAACCTGCGCACCATGGCGCAAACGGCCCGCAAGGCCGAGGCCCAGGTGGTCATCGTGGGCATGCAGATCCCGCCCAACTACGGCCGCGACTACACCCAGCGCTTTGCCCAGGTGTTTCCCACGGTCGCCAAAGACGAAAACGCCCGGCTCGTGCCCTTCCTGATGGAAGGCATTGCAACGAACCGGGCGATGTTCCAGGCCGACGGCATCCATCCGAACGAGGATGCGCAGGGCCAATTGCTGGATAACGTGTGGCCGGTGTTGCGGCCGCTGTTGCAGTAACACGGCAACGGCGACGCAACGACGGCGCAACTTCAGGTCAAGCCCGCGGCACCCTCAGGACGCCGCGGCGTGGCGCAAGCCTCAGCCTGCGGCCTGTTGGGGCTGGTCGCCGCGGATGACGTCGGCGGCGGCCGGCAGCACCTGCACCTTGTACTCTTCGCGCAGCATGCGCACCAGCGCTTCGTTCTCGGCCTGGCCCCAGGCGCCCGACAACTGCTGCGCCAGGCGTTCCTTGTCAGCCGCGTCGACCGTGCCGGCATCGACCTTTTCCAGGCGCACCAGCGTGTAGTCGGCGCCCGACTGCACACCCGTGTAGGCCGGCAGCTTGGATGCGGGCAGACGCATCACGGCGTCCAGCACCGGGCGCGGCAGGTTCTTCGGGTCTTGGCGCGACACGACCAGCGGGCCGCCAAAACCTTCCGGCGTTGCCGCCGGGCTGGCCTGGTCGGCCGCCAGTGCGGCTTCGCCGGCCTTCTTGGCGGCTTCGGCAGAACGCTCGTCCAGCAGCTTGGCGCGGATGGAATCGCTGACCTTGTCCAGCGGCGGGATGTGGGCGGGTTCAACCGCGGCCACGCGCACCGCCAGCATCGTGTCGGGCGACAGTTCGATCACGCCGGAATTCTGCTTTTCACGCAGCACGTCGGGCGAGAACACCACCTGGCGCACGCGCGGGTTGTCCAGCAGCGCGGCATCCGGGCTGTCGACGGCGGAACCCGGGCCAGCCTGGTCGGCGGGCAACAGGCCTTCGCGGGTGACGCCCGAAGCGGTGCGCAGCTTCAGGCCCACCGCGTCGGCGGCCGGCTGCAGGCTGTCGCGCTGGTCGTAGACCTGCTTGTTCAGCTGGCTGGCCATTTCCGAGAAGCGGATGGCGGCCAATTGCTTGCGCACTTCGGCGGTGATCTGTTCCTTGACCTCGGCCAGCGGCTTGATCGCAGCCGGCTGGATCTCGGTGACCTTGACCACGTGGAAACCGGACGGGCTTTCCACCACGCCGGACACCTGATCCTTGGATTGGCTGAACACCGCCTTTTCGAGCGGACCGGACAGCATGCCCGGCGCCAGCCAGCCCAGGTCGCCGCCATTGGCGGCCGAACCGGCGTCCTGCGAATTCTTGCGGGCCAGATCGGCGAACTTGGCCGGATCGGCGGCCGCCTGCTTGGCCAGGTCTTCGGCCTTGGCGCGGGCAGCCTTGCGCGCATCTTCCGAGGCGCCCGCGGGCACTTCGATCATGATGTGGCTGGCGCGGCGGCGCTCGGGTTGACCAAAGCGGGTCTTGTTCTGCTCGTAGTACGAGGCCAGGTCTTCGTCCTTGACCTGCACGCCCTGCGTGGCGGCGGCTTCGTCGAGCACCAGGTATTGCACCTGCACCTGTTCGGGAATCTGCAGTTGCTGCTTGTTGGCGTCGTACCAGGTCTGGATGTCAGCCGGCGTGACGGTCACTTGCGAACGGAAATCGGCCGCCGTGAAGCGGCGCAGCTGCACCGTGCGTTGCTGCGTCAGCGCGGTTTCCAGCGTGGCCACGACTTCACCGGGCGCGCGGGCCGACTGGCCGACGGGCTCGAGCACGCGGGCCACGGCCAGGTCGCGGCGCAGGCCGGCCTCGAACGACGTGGGCGACATGCCTTGCGCGGCCAGCACCTGGCGATAGCGTTCCGGCGAGAAACGGCCGTTGTCCTGGACTTCCGGGATCGCGGCGATGGTGTTGCGCAGCGTTTCGTCGGACACCGAGAAACGGTTGTCGACGGCCACGTTGGCCAGGAGGCGTTGATTGATCAGCTGGTTCAGCAGGCTTTCGCGCAGCGCCGGCGTATCGATCACCGCGGGGTCGAACTGGGCGCCCAGGCGTTGGCGGAATTGCTCCAGCTGGTTGCGGTGCGCCTGGTCGAACTCGGCGCGGGAAATCGGCTGGCCGGCGACGGTTGCCAATTCAGGCTCGCGGCGCATAAAGCTGTCATAGCCTTGAATCCCGACGAGGAAGAAGGAAGGCACAATCAGAAGCAGCAGGATGAACTGCATCCAGCGCCGATGGCTGCGAATAAATTCGAACATGGAATCCCTGTTGCCGCACTCGGGAGGAGACTTCCGCCCGGGCCGCACGAAAACGCATAAAAAAAGGCGAATCTCATTCGCCCTATTCCCATACCGGTCAAACCGGGTCAGCGGGCGGATTTTAGCATTTCTCATTCGTCCCGCAGCGCCCGATTCTAACGCGTCTCTTGCCGCCCCGCCCGCCTGCCCGCGGAGGCGTTGCCGGGCCCTTCCGACCCCATGGAAGCCTGCGCCCGTCAACTCGGGAAACCCCCGTTTTCGCACCCGGCCTGCCCCCGTATTGTGAAATCCCCTCCACGCATAGGTGACCATCCATGCCGTTCCCGCTCTCACGTCCCCACATCCTGCGCGCCGCCGTCGCCCTGGCCTTCCTGGGTGGCGCCCATGCCGCCCTGGCCGCCCCCGTCGCCGCCGTGCACGAAGCCGCCCAGGGGCAGAAGCAAGGCATGCTCGACACCATGCGCGACCTGGTCAACATCGAATCGGGCAGCAAGGACGTCGAAGGCGTGGAACGCATCGCCGCCCTCATCGGCGACCGCCTCAAGGCGCTGGGCGGCAAGGTCGACATCATCAAGCCCACCGACATCTTCCGCCTGGACGACACCCCCGAACACGTCGGCCCCATGGTCCATGCCGAATTCAAAGGCAGCGGCCAGAAGAAAATCATGCTGATCGCCCACATGGACACCGTCTATCGCAACGGCATGCTGCGCGACCAGCCCTTTCGCATCGACGGCGAACGCGCCTACGGCCTGGGCATCGCCGACGACAAGCACGGCGTCGCCACCATCCTGCACACCCTGGCCCTCTTGCAGAAAATGGACTTCAAGGACTACGGCGTCATCACGGTCCTCATCAACGGCGACGAAGAAATCAGCTCGCCCGGCGCCCGCGATACCATCACCCGCCTGGGCGCCGACCAGGACGCCGTCTTCTCCTTCGAGGGCGGCGGCACCGAGCCCCGCCTGACCCTGGCCACCAGCGGCATCGGCGCGGCCTACCTCAACGTGCAAGGCAAGACCTCCCACGCCGGCGCCCGCCCCGAAGGCGGCGTCAACGCCCTCTACGAACTCGCCCACCAGCTGCTGCAACTGGACAAGCTGTCCAAACCCGAAGAAGGCCTGAAACTGAACTGGACCGTCGCCCAGGCCGGCACTAACCGCAACGTCATCCCCGGCCAGGCCACCGCCCAGGCCGACGCCCGCGCCCTGAAAGTCTCCGACTTCGACGCCCTCTCGCGCACCCTGCAGGAACGCGTGCAGAAAAAGCTCTTGCCCGACTCCAAGGTCACCGTCAAATTCGAAGTGCGCCGCCCGCCACTGGAAGCCACCCCCGCGTCCCGCGCCCTGGCCAACCACGGCGTCGCCATCTACAAAGAACTCGACCTGCCCATGAAAGTCATCGACCGCGCCAGCGGCGGCGGCACCGACGCCGCCTTCGCCGCCCTCAAGGCCCGCGGCCCCGTGATCGAAGGCATGGGCCTGTCCGGCTTCGGCGCCCACTCCAACGACGCCGAATACATCCAGATCAACTCCATCGTCCCGCGCCTCTACCTGGCCGCCCGCATGATCATGGACATCTCACAAGACAAGGCCCCACTGAAGTAGAGCCACCACAACAACAAAGCCATCAACCGCTACATCACCAGCAGCGTATGTCCAGGACGGCCGCGCAGGGCGGCCCGTCCTGGACGGGCGCAATCCACCTCTCCCCCCCACAGTTTTGCCCCCCACGAAGCCCAAGCACACAACTCGCCCCAACCGCGCGTGGTTAATCCCAAACGCGAGCGGCGTCGGGGCGGTGGGGCCGGGGCGGGGCGTGTAGCGGCGCGCGCGGCGGAATCCGTAGGAGTCGCCGCAGGCGACGACGAGGATGAGCACGCGCTGTCCGGCGCCCGCGCGCCGGACAAGCCGCGTAGCCCCGCCCCGGCCCCACCGCCCCGACGCCGCGCCAAAAGAACCCACCCACCCACCCAAAAAAACCCACCCCCAAGAAGGAGTATCCTTGCAACCTATCCAAAAGCACCGATAAAGCAACAAAAGAAATGACAGCAAAACTCCCCACCTGGCCCTATTCCCGTCATATCGCCCACCGCGGCGGCGGCCGCCTGGCGCCGGAGAACACCCTGGCCGCCATGCGCACAGGCGCCGACCACGGCTTCACCATCTTCGAATACGACGTCAAGCTCAGCAGCGACAACATCCTCGTCCTCATGCACGACGACGACGTCGACCGCACCTCCAACGGCCACGGCCCCGCCGCCGCCAAGACCTTCAGCGAACTCGCCCAGCTCGACTTCGGCAGCTGGCATTCCGCCCGCTTTGCCGGCGAGCCCCTGCCCACCTTCGCCGCCGTCGCCCGCTACACCGTTGCCAACGGCATCGCCAGCAACGTCGAAATCAAGCCCTGCCCCGGCCGCGAAGCCGAGACCGGCGCCGCCGTCGCCCTGGCCGCCCGCGAACTGTGGAAAGACGCCGCCGTGCCCCCGCTGTTGTCTTCGTTTGCCGAAGAAGCCCTGCAGGCCGCCCTGGAAGTCGCCCCCGAACTGCCGCGCGCCCTGCTCGTTGAAAAAGTGCCCGCCGACTGGCTCGACCGCCTGGTCAAGTACGACTGCGTCGCTCTGAACATCAACCAGAAAGACGCCACCCGCGAACTGATCGACGCCGTGCACGCCGCCGGCTACCGCATCGCCGCCTGGACCGTCAACGACCCCGCGCGCGCCCAGCTGCTGCTCGACTGGGGTATCGACGGCATCTTCACCGACGAACTGGCCGCCATCGCGCCGGCCGCTTCCGCTTAAGGCGCCCGCCCCGTGTTCAGCTATCGCCACGCCTTCCACGCCGGCAACCACGCCGACGTTCTCAAGCACGCCATCCTGGTCCACACCCTGGACTACTTCAATCGCAAGGATGCGCCGTACTGGGTCGTCGACACCCATGCCGGCGCCGGCCTCTACAGCCTGGACAGCGACTGGGCCGCCAAGACGTCCGAATTCGCAGACGGCATCGGCCGCCTCTGGGAACGCGACGACCTGCCGCCCCTGTTGGCCGACTACGTCGCCCGCATCCGCGCCTTCAACACCAACGGCCGCCTGAAGCGCTACCCCGGTTCGCCCTGGCTCACCCTGGATGCGCTGCGCCCGTCCGATCGCCTGCGCCTGTTCGAAATGCACCCCACCGAGATCGACGCATTGGTCGTCAACCTCGAACACCAGGGCCGCACCGCCCAGCGCCAGACCACCATCTACGGCGACGACGGCTTCGAAGGCGTCAAGGCCCTGTTGCCGCCGCCCACGCGCCGCGGCATGGTCCTGATCGACCCTTCCTACGAAGACAAGAACGACTACCGCCGCACCCTGATCACCGTCAAGGAATGCATCAAGCGCTTTGCCACCGGCACCTTTGCCGTCTGGTATCCGCTGGTGCAGCGGCGCGAAGCCAGCGAAATGGCGCGCCACTTCGAGAACCTGAAGGTCAAGAGCTGGCTGCATGCCACCCTGACCGTCAAGAAGGCCACCATCGACGGCTACGGCCTGCATGGCAGCGGCATGTTCCTGGTCAACCCGCCCTGGACGCTGCACGACGCCCTCAAGCAAGCCATGCCCTACCTGGCCCGTGAACTGGCCCAGGACGACCGCGCCAGCTTCACACTGCAATACCGCGAAAACCCGTTCCCGGTGCCCAAGAAACAGTCTGACGACTGATTCCCGCGCCATGCCGCCACGGCGCCGACCCGCATCAGCCGGGCCCGGCCACCGTGGCGCGCCATTTTTCCAGCCCCTGCACCAGGATCTCGCCCGCCTCGGCGATGTGCGCCTCTAGCAGGCGGCAGGCCCGCTCGACATCGCGCTTGGTTACCGCCGCCAGCAGTTGCTGGTGCTCGCGTTGCGAGCCGGGGTCCCAGTCCACGCACGCCGCGGTCACGTGCATGTAGCGTTCGCGCGACTCGTGCAGCATGTCGATGCTGGCCAGCAGGCGGGGCATCGCGCAGGGCCGGTACAGGGCTTCGTGAAAGACGCGGTTCGCGGCCTCCCATTGCTGCATGTCCTTTGCCTGTTCCCCTGCCTGAATTGCGGCCTGCGCCAGCCCGATATCGTCCGCGGTCATCGCCGGTATCGCATAGCGCAATGCCAGGGATTCCAGGGCGCCGCGCATGCGGGTGATTTCCAGCACCGAGGCCTCGTCCAGCGCACTGACACGCACGCCCTTGCGCGGCTCGCTGACCAGCAGGCCGCGCGCCTCGACCCGGCGGAAGGCTTCCCGGACCGGCACGTGGCTGGCGCCGAACTCTGCCGCCAGGGCGTCCTGCCCCACCCGTTCGCCGGGCCGCAATTGCCCCGTGATGATGCGTTCGACCAGCGTGCGCGCGATGCGCCCGGGCAAGGTGTCGTCATCGTCGCGCGATGCCGCGCCAGCCACCGGTGTCATGCCGCCCCCTGCGCAGACCATAGCGGCCCGCAGGCCGACTGCACGGCGGCAGCCAGGCTGCCGTCCGCCACCCGCGATTGCAGCAGCGCGATGTCGTCGTGCACCCAGCGGTCATCGCCCAGCATGGCCGGCACAACGGCGCGGATCGCAGACCAGGCCGCAGCCGTGCCCTGGCCTACGGGATAGGCGCGCAGATCCGGCTCGGCCAGGTCCAGCGCCTGCGCGGCCAGCAGCATTTCCACCGTGACCACCGCCTGGGCGTTCTCGACCACCGTGCGCGTGCGCCGCGCCGCGAAGCACGAATTGCTGATGTGATCTTCGGTGTTGCCCTTGGCCGGCAGGCTGGTGGCGCTGGCCGGCCCGCACAGGCCCACGTTTTCCAGCACCAGGCCCGTGCCCAGGCTTTGCACGACCGAAAACCCCGTATTGATCCCGGGCCGTTCGGCAATCAGGTTGCCCGGCAGCCCGAAGTTGCAGGCCGGGTCCACCAGCCGCGCGCTGCGGCGGTCGCAGATCGCCGACAGGTCCGTCACCGCCAAGGCAAGCAGGTCCATCGCCTGGGCAATGTATTGGCCGTGGAAGTGGCCGCCCGAAACAATGGCATAGCCTTCGTCTTCCGGGAAGATGAGTGGATTGTCGGTGGCGCTGTTCATCTCGGTGGCAAGAATGACATCGATGTAGTCCAGCGCCTCGAGCACCGGCCCATGGACCTGCGGCACGCAACGCAGCGAATACACGTCCTGGATACGCGGGGCCAGCGGCGGTTCGTGCGGCGTGCCCGCCAGCGCCGGGTCCAGCCCCGGCGTGCCGCGCAGGCGTATCTGGCGGGCTGGTTCCGTGCAGCGCAGGCTGCCGGCCACCAGTTGGCGGATCGCGGCCGCCACGTCGCGCTGGCCACGATGCGGGCGGGCCTGCATCACCCGGGCCTCGAAGCACGAGAGTTCGCCGCGCAAGGCTTCCAGCGACAACACCATGGAAATGGTCGCGCTGGTCAGCAGCTTGCGCGCGTCGCTGGCCGCCAGCACCGCATACGCCAGCGAGGCCGTCGCGCCGTTGATGAGCGCCGTCGCGTCCTTGGCCTGCACATCGATCGTGGGCGCCAGCCCTGCCAGTTCGAAGGCCCGCGCGGCCGGCATCACCTCGCCCCGGTAGGCCACCCGCGATTGCGGCAGGCCCATCATGGCCCCGCTCATCAACGCCAACGGCGCCAGGTCGCCGCTGGCGCCCACGCTGCCTTTGGACGCGATGACGGGCGTGATGCCCGCATTGAGCATGGCGATGAGCCGGTCCACGATCGCGACGCGCACGCCGGAATGGTTGCTGGCAAAGGCATTCACCCGCAACGCCATCATCGCGCGCACGACCTCGTGCGGCATCGGTTCGCCCGTGCCGGCGGAATGAGACCGCACCAGGCTCGCCTGGAAGGTGGCGATTTCATCCGGCGCGATGCGCTGGCTCTTGAGCGCGCCCACCCCGGTATTGAAGGCGTACATCAGAGGCGCCGCGTCGTTGAGCCAGTTCGTCTCGATGTATTCGCGCGTGGCGCCGAGGGCGGCGCGGGCGCTGTCTGCCAGGGCCACTTTGGCGCCGGACCGCGCGATGGCAACAACGTCGTCGGCGCACAGATGCGCACCGTCCAGGATGATTTCAGGCGTAGTCATGGGGAAGGCCAGGTAGTTTTTATAGATTATCTATAAAATATTCTGACCTGACAAGAAGCCGGCAACGTGAAAAAGGGCTGCCCGAAGGCAGCCCTTTTCGAACTTCGCAGACGTGATGGCCTGGCGGGTTGGCTCGCCGACGGCGGCGGGCGTTGGGCCGCGGAGCGACCCCCACCCCGGCCTTACGCCGTGGCGCTTTCCGCTTCCACCTGGCGCAGCGCTTCCTGCGCACGCGCCAGCTTGGCCGCGGCATCGCGCAGCGCGGTGCGCAGGCCTTCCTCGATGACGGGATGGTAGAACGGCATTTCCAGCATGCGCGCCACCGTCAGTTCCTGCTGCACGGCCCAGGCCAGCAGATGGCCGATGTGCTCGGCGCTGGGGCCCACCATTTCCGCGCCCAGGAAGCGGCCCGTCGCGATGTCCGCATACACATGCAGCAGGCCGCGGTTCTTCAGCATCACCCGCGAACGGCCCTGGTCGCTGAAATCTACCTCGCCCGTGACGAACGTGCCCGGGGTCAGGCGACCATGGCCCTGCCCCGCCAGCGCGATCTGCGGGTCCGAGAACACCACCGCCAGCGGCGCTCGGCGCAAGCCCTGGCGCACTTCGGGATAACGGGCCGCGTTCTCGCCCGCGATGCGGCCTTCGTCGGCGGCTTCGTGCAGCAGCGGCGCGTCGGCGTTGGCATCACCGGCGATGAAAATGGCCGAGTCGCCCGCCTGCATCGTGTCACGGTCAAACAGCGGCACGCCCTGCGCATTCAATTGCAGCGACGTGTTCTCCAGCCCCAGCCCATCCACGTTCGGACGGCGGCCGGTGGCCACCAGCGCGTAATCGAAACGCTCGGTGCGCTCGCTGTTGTCCAGCGCCACGTAGCGCACTTCCACCTCGTCGCCCACGCGTTGCGTTTCCAGCACCCGGGCATCCGGGTCCAGATAGAACTCGCGCTGGAAGATCTTGCGGGCGCTGTGGCGTACCTGCGGATCGCTGATGCCGCCCAGGCTGCCGCTGACGCCGAACACGCGCACCTCCACGCCCAGCCGTGCCAGCGCCTGGCCCAGTTCCAGCCCGATCACCCCCGGGCCGAATACGGCCACGCGGCGCGGCAGATCGTCCCAGGCGAACACGTCATCGTTCAATACCAGGCGATCACCCAGCCCGCGGAACGGCGGCGGTACCGCCGGCCGCGAACCCGTTGCGATCACCACGCGGGAGGCGTGGATCTCGGTATGGTCGTCCACCCGCAGCACCGTGTCGGACACGAAACGGGCGTAGCCGCGAATCTTGTCTTCGGCGGGAATGTTCTCGACGCCTTCCAGCACGAAGCCCACGAAGCGGTCGCGTTCGCGCTTGACGCGGTCCATCACGGCCACGCCGTCCACGGCGATCTCGCCCTGCACATGCACGCCGAACGGCTCGGTGTGGGCGGCGTTGTGGGCCGCTTCGGCCGCGGCGATCAGCAGCTTGGACGGCATGCAGCCGACGCGGGCGCAGGTGGTGCCATAGGGGCCGCCTTCGATCAGCAGCGCGCGCTTGCCCGCGGCCTTCGCGGCGCGGTAGGCGGCCAGGCCGGCCGTGCCGGCGCCAAGAACGGCGATATCGGTGTGCAGAGTCTTCATCTATCAGGTCCCCCGGGTTGTCACGTGGAGCAATGGTTTCAAAGGCGGATTCCGCCTTGTTGCGCACCCTCGGGACGAACGCCGTCCCGCCGCCCCAAAAAGAGGCCGCTCGAAGATACGAAGCAAGGGAAACCGGCGCGCCGGACCGCGCAGGGCGGCCCGGCGGCGGGAAGCGGCATGGTGCCGCTTCCCCGCCAGCAATCAGACTGATTTAGGCGAAGTGCGCCTTCAGGTCTTCCAGGCCGCCGATCAGCGCGCCGTTGATGAACACCTGGGGAGCAGTGCCCTTGCCGGACACGGCGCCGATCACACGGCCGCGGACCTTGTTTTCCAGCGGGATCTCGATCGGGGCGTAGCCCTTGCTGTCCAGCAGCGCCTTGGCTTCGACGCAGAACGGGCAGCCCGGCTTGGAGAACACGACCACCTGGTCGGGCTTCTTGGCCGACGGGGCGAAGTGCGCCAGCATGGTGTCGGCGTCCGACACTTCAAACGGGTCGCCTTCCTTTTCCGGCTCGATGAACATCTTCTGGACCACGCCGTCCTTGACCAGCATGGAATAGCGCCAGCTGCGCTTGCCGAAGCCCAGGTCGCTCTTGTCGACCAGCATGCCCATGCCTTCGGTGAATTCACCGTTGCCGTCGGGCAGCAGCGTGATGTTGGCCGATTCCTGGTCCTTGGCCCATTCGTTCATGACGAAGGTGTCGTTGACGGACACGCAGACGATGCTGTCGACGCCGGCTTCGAAGAAGGCCGGAGCCAGTTCGTTGTAGCGCGGCAGGTGGGTGGACGAGCAGGTCGGCGTGAACGCGCCGGGAAGCGAAAAGACCACGACCGTCTTGTTCTTGAACAGGTCGTCGGACGTGAGCTTTTTCCAGGTGTTGCCCTCACGGACGGGGAACGTTACGTTGGGAACACGTTGGCCTTCACGGTTTTGCAGCATTCAATCTCTCCTTGGGTAGCGGGGTTTGTTTAACCACCATGGAAAGAATGATAAATCTGATCTATCAATTATTCAAATTTAATAAATTTACTTGATCGATAGATTTTGGCAATTACGAAATAACCACCGCCAGAAGTTTTCTATCATAACTTCTGGCGGCAGGCAGGCCTCAGACGCGTTGCGGCTCGTAGCCGGCGTCGCGGATGGCGGCCTCGACCTTGTCGGCCTGGTCCGTGCCGCTGACGGTCACGCGGTGGCTGGGCAGGTCCACGGCAACCGTAGCGCCGGGCGCGGCCGCATTGACCGCGCCGGTGATGGTCTTGACGCAATGGCCGCAGGTCATGTCGGGGACTTGGAATTCGATGCTCATGCTGTTCTCCATTTCAGGTTGGCTGCGCGGATGGCTTCCCGCAAGCTTGAACCCAGCTTAAACCTTCCCATTATAGGAAGGTCAAGCGTAGAATAAACCTTGACCTTCCCATCATGGGAAGGATGACACTGTGGGTTCACTCCCCACCGAGACTGCCATGAGCGCTGCCATCCCTGCCCCATCCGTCGAGCTGGAACTTGCCATCGAAGGCATGACCTGCGCGTCCTGCGTGAAGCGCGTGGAAAAGGCCTTGACCCGCGTGCCGGGCGTGGCCCAGGCCCAGGTCAACCTGGCCACCGAACGCGCCCTGGTCGCCTATGACCCGCAAGCCGCCCAACCCGAGGCGCTGGTCGAGGCCGTCGTGAAAATGGGCTACGAGGCCCGCCCCATCGTGGCCCAGGACGATCACGCCGAACGCCAATCCGAAGCCCGCGACGCCGAAGCGCGGCGCCTGCAGCATGCCTTCATTGCCGCGCTGGTGCTGACGTTGCCCGTATTCGTGCTGGAAATGGGCTCGCACCTGATTCCCGCCCTGCACCACTGGGTGCTGGGCACCATCGGCCAGCAGAACAGCTGGCTGCTGCAATTCGTGCTGACCACGGCCGTGCTGGCCTGGCCGGGCCGCCACTTCTTCAGCAAGGGCCTGACCGCGCTGTGGCGCCGCGCCCCGGAAATGAATTCGCTGGTGGCGCTGGGCGCAGGTGCCGCGTGGGGCTATTCCGTCGTGGCCACCTTTGCGCCCGACTGGCTGCCCGAAGCCGCCCGCAACGTCTATTACGAGGCCGCCGCCGTCATCGTCACGCTGATCTTGCTGGGCCGCACGCTGGAAGCCCGCGCCAAGGGCAAGACCGGCGCCGCCATCAAGCGGCTGATCGGCCTGCAGCCGCGCACCGCGCGCGTGCTGCGGGATGGCCAGCCGCAGGACGTCGAGATCGAACAGGTGCGCCGTGGCGACCTCGTGCTGGTGCGCCCCGGCGAAAAGATTCCGCTGGACGGCGAAATCATCGAAGGCAGTTCGTATGTCGACGAATCGATGCTGACCGGCGAACCGGTGCCCGTCGAGAAGCAACCGGGCATGCAGGCCACCGGCGGCACGCTCAATACGTCCGGCAGCTTCACGCTGCGCGTCACCCACACCGGCGCGGACACCATGCTGGCCCGCATCATCCGCATGGTCGAAGCGGCCCAGGGCGCGCGCCTGCCGATCCAGGCGCTGGTCGACCAGGTCACTGCCTGGTTCGTGCCGGCCGTGATGGCGGCCGCGTTGCTGACCTTCCTGGCCTGGTTCTTCCTGGGCCCGACGCCGGCCCTGTCGCATGCGCTGGTCAACGCGGTGGCCGTGCTGATCATCGCCTGCCCTTGCGCGATGGGCCTGGCCACGCCCACGTCCATCATGGTGGGCACGGGCCGCGCCGCCGAAATGGGCGTGCTGTTCCGCCAGGGCGACGCCTTGCAGACGCTGCGCGACGTCAACGTGGTGGCCTTCGACAAGACCGGCACGCTGACGCTGGGCAAGCCCACCCTGACCGAACTTGAACCGGCCGCCGGCTACCGCGGCGAAGACGTGCTGCTGTGGGTCGCGTCGGTGCAGGCGCGGTCCGAGCACCCGATTGCATTGGCCATCGTCGATGCCGCAGCCGAGCGCAAGCTGGCGCTGCTGCCCGCCGACGGCTTTGCCGCCATCACGGGCGCGGGTGTCGAGGCTACCGTGGCCGGCAAGCGCGTGCTGGCCGGCGCCGCCCGCCTGATGGCCGAGCGCGGCGTGGACGTCAGCGCCTTCGGCCAGCGCGCCGAAAGCTGGGGCAACGAAGGCAAGACGCCCATCTATGTCGCCATCGACGGCCAGGCCGCCGCCATGATCGCCGTGACCGACCCCATCAAGCCGTCGGCCGTGGACGCCATTGCCGCCTTGCATGCGCAGGGCCTGAAGACGGCCATGATCACCGGCGACAACCGCCACACGGCGCAGGCCGTGGCGCGGCAACTGGGCATCGATGAAGTGCGCGCCGAGGTCCTGCCCGACGGCAAGGTCGAGGCGATCACCGCGCTGCGGGCGGGCGGGCGCAAGGTGGCCTTCGTGGGCGATGGCATCAACGATGCCCCTGCCCTGGCCGCGGCCGATACCGGCATTGCCATCGGCACGGGCACCGACGTCGCCATCGAAGCCGCTTCGGTGGTGCTGATGGCCGACGACCTGCACGGCGTGCCCAACGCCATCGCGCTCAGCCGCGCGACGCTGGCCAACATTCGCCAGAACCTGTTCTGGGCCTTTGCCTACAACGCCGCGCTGATTCCGTTGGCGGCGGGCGCGCTGTATCCGGCCTTCGGGCTGTCGTTGTCGCCCATCTTCGCGGCCGGCGCGATGGCGCTGTCCAGCGTGTTCGTGCTGGGCAACGCGCTGCGGCTCAAAGCCTTTCGGCCGCGCGCGGCCCACTGACCCTGTCTCTTGAAGGAGGCCATCTCATGAATATCGGACAAGCCGCGCAAGCGTCGGGCATCTCGGCCAAGATGATCCGCTACTACGAGAGCATCGGCCTGATCGGCCCGGCGCTGCGCAAGGATTCGGGCTACCGCGTCTACAGCGAGAACGACCTGCACACGCTGCGCTTCGTGCGCCGGGCGCGCGACCTGGGGTTCTCGGTCGAGCAGATGAACGGGCTGCTGGCGCTATGGAAAGACCGCAGCCGCGCCAGCGCCGACGTAAAACGCATTGCGCTGGAACACGTCGAGGAACTGGAACGCAAGGCCTGCGCCCTGCGCGACATGGCGGCCACGCTCAAGCACCTGGCGCAGCATTGCCATGGCGATGACCGGCCCGACTGCCCGATCCTGGAGAACCTGGGCGGGCCGCGCCAGGTCGGATAACCGCGTTTTCGGTGGACGTGGCCGGCCTTGAAAAAGCGCGACCACAAAGCAAGGCGGCCCCGAAGGGCCGCCTTTTTCACATCAGGCCTGATCCGGCCGGGTGGGCTCTATCTGGGCCATTTCGGTCTGGGCCATTTCGGTCTGGCCCAGTTCGACTTGGGGCGCTGCAGCCTGAGCGGCTTCAGCCTCGGCCGCGACGCGCGCATGGTACGCGTCGGTGGCGGCCTGTTTGGCCACCTTCTTTTCGGCGGCGGCAGCGGCCTTTTCGGCTTCCGCCGCCATCGTCTCGGCCGCCTGCTGGATGGCGCGCAAGCGCGCGTTTTCCTGCACCTGCAACACGCCCGCGGCATCCAGCGATTCGAACACCGCGATGGACTCCACGTGCCCGGTGTGCGGGAACATATTGATGACGCCCGCGCTCTTGAGCAGGTAACCGCCCTCGTGCACCAGAATGGACGCATCGCGCGCCAGCGTGGCCGGGTTACAGGACACGTAGACGATGCGGCGCGGCCGCTCTTCCGGCGTCAACTGCGCCAGAGCCTGCGACACCGCATGGGCGCCTTCGCGCGGCGGGTCGATCAGCATGCGGTCAAAGAACCCCAGGCTGCGCAGCCAGTGCGCGTCGACTTCGAACAGGTTCAGGGTCGAGAAACTGGTGCGATCGGCCAGGCCGTGGCGCGCGGCGGCATCGAAGGCCCGGTCGGTCAGCGCCTTGCTGCCTTCCACGCCCACGGCTTCGCGGGCCTGGGTCGCCAGCGGCAGCGTGAAGTTGCCCAGCCCGCAGAACAGGTCAGCCACGCGGTCGGTGGGCTGCACGTCCAGCAGCTTGAGCGCGCGCGACACCATGGCGCGGTTGATGGCGTGGTTGACCTGCGTGAAGTCGGTGGGCCGGTACGGCATGCGCAGGCCGAATTCCGGCATGGTGTAGGCCAGCGCGTCGCCGTGTTCGCGCACCAGCGGGTGCACGGTGTCCGGGCCCTTGGGCTGCAGCCACCATTGCACGTTGTGCTGGTCGGCAAAGGCGCGCAGCACGGCGATGTCGTTGTCGGTCAGGGGCAGCAGATGGCGCAGCACCAGCGCGGTGACGCCGTCGCCCAGCGACACCTCCACCTGCGGCAGGCGGTCGGGTGCGGACATCGACGCGATCATGGCGCGCAGCGGCATCAGCAGGTCGCTGACGTGGCGCGGCAGCACATGGCATTCGCGCATGTCGGCCACGTAGCTGCTCTTGCGTTCGTGAAAGCCCACCAGCACGCCGCCTTTCTTGGGCACCACGCGCACCGACAGGCGGGCGCGGTAGCGGTAGCCCCAGGTCGGGCCTTGCAGCGGCGCCAGGATGCGTGCCGGACGCAGCTTGCCCACGTGCCAGAAGGTGTCTTCCAGCGAACGCTGCTTGATCGCCACCTGGGTGCTGGGTTCCAGGTGCTGCATGGCACAGCCGCCACAGACGCCGAAATGGGGGCAACGCGGCACGACCCGCTGCGACGAAGGCCGGCGCACTTCGTCCACGCGCGCGATTTCATAGGACGGCTTGCGGCGCACGGTGACCGCCGTGACCTGCTCGCCCGGCAAGGCGCCTTCCACGAATATGACTTTGCCATCGCGGCGGGCAATGCCCCGGGCTTCCAGATCCAGGGATTCGATACTCAAAACGTCAGACATCTCACGCAGTCCAGATTTACACGCAACCCGGCATTGTAAAAGGAATCAGGCCGGCTGCCGTAGCGGTGTCCGGGCGGCCTGGCCACGCAGGGCCACAGCCGCCGCCAGGGCCGCCGCCGCCCCCGCCAGTGGCAGCCAGGCCAGGCCGCCCGCGGCGATCACCCCGCTGCCGAGCGCCCCGCCCACGGCGGTGCCCAGATTGAACGAGGCGATGTTCAGGCCCGCCGCGGCCGCGGTGGACGCCGGCACAAAGCGCCGCGCCAGGGTCAGGAGCCGCAGGGTCAGCAGCGTGACGATGGCGAAAAAGCACAGGCCCAGCAGGCCGGCCAGCGCGGCCACGGCAATCGGCGCATGCCGCAGCCCATACAGCGCCCCCAGATTCAGCGCCAGCGCCGCCAGGGCCCACTGCGCGCTGCGGTCGGGCTGGGCCGCGTCGGCCAGCCAGCCGCCCAGCAGATTGCCGCCGATCGAGCACAGGCCGAACAGCAGCATCGCCAGGCTGAGCCAGCGGATGTCCGCGTCGGCCACCTGCAGCAGAAAGGGGGAAATGAAGGTGAAGAACGAAAACGTGGCCACGCTGACCAGCGCGCCGACGCCCGCCGTCATCAGCAACTGCGGATGCCCCAAGGCCCGCAATGCCGCCGCCGCGCCCGCGCCCGGGGCGTCCGTGGACCGGGCGGGCATCAGCGCCAGCAGCCCGCCCGCCCCCAGCAGGCCCAACGCCGCCATCGCCAGGAACACGGCCCGCCACGACCACACGCTGCCCAGGTAGGTGCCCAGCGGCACGCCGGCCGCCAGCGCAAGCGTCAGGCCCAGCCATACCACCGAGAGCGCCCTGCCCGCCCGCGCCGGCCCCGCCAGGCGCGTGGCGGCATCCGAGGCCACCGCCATGAAGACGCCGTGCGCCAGGCCCACCACGAAACGCATGGCCAGCAGGCCGGCCAAGGTGGACGACAGGCTGATGATGACGCTGCCAGCCGTCAAGACGGCCATCGCCAGGCCCAGGGTGCGGCGGTCTTGCCAGCGCGCGGCCAGGGCCGTCAGGAAAGGCGCGCCGATGGCGGCGCCAAAAGCGTAGGCGGCAATCGCCGTGCCGACCGCCTCGACGCGGGCGTGCAGATCGTCGGCCATGGCCGACACCAGGCCAGCCACCACGAATTCGGACAGGCCGAAGGCAAAGGTGCAAAGGGAAAAGACATAGACGGCGACCGGCATGGCGGATCCAGGGCAAAAGCCCGGTGGTGAGCAATGCCTGGCAGCTTAGGGATGGCCGCTTGGTTCGTAAAATATCTTATTTATCGCTCGATAAGACCTTTTACGTCTTACCCCGACCTGGCTATCTGCCCGGCCGAAGCACACCCTGCCCCGATCTCAAAGCGGCATGGCGTCTCGCACCGCCTCGACGAAGCGGTCCCGCACTGGCGACATGCGTGCGTGATTCCACGCCATCAGCAAGTCCAGATGCAGCAGGTCGGCCGGCGCATCCGCGGCCAGCCGCTTGAACACGATGTCGCTACGACCCGGCAAAGCCAGCGAGGCCGGCAACAAGGCCACACCGAAGCCCGCGGCGACCAGCGCCACCAGGGTCTGCAATTGGCGGCCATGCTGCACCACCCGGGGCGCAAAATCCGCTGTCTGGCAGAGCTGCACCAGTTGGTCATGAAAGCCCTGCCCCAACGCCCGCGGCGACGCCACGAAGGCCTCGTCGGCCAGGTCCGCCAACGCGACCTGCGCGTGGCCGCACAGCGGATGGCCCGCCGGCAGCGCCACCGCAATCGGTTCACGCAGGATCGTGTGGAAGCTCAAATCCAGCGTAGTGGTACCCGGGGTGCGCAGGAAGCCGACGTCGGCCGCGCCGCTTTCCAGGGCCGCCACCTGCTCGCGCGTGGACGCCTCGCGCAAGGTGAACGCCACGGCCGGCGCCGCCGTGCGGAAATCGCGCAAGGCGCGCAGCAGCGTTTCGTACGGCGTGATGTTGATGAAGGTCAGCGTCAGGTGCCCGTCGATGCCTTGCGACACCCGGCGGGTATGGGCGACGCCCTCTTCCAGCGACGCCAGCGTACGCCGCGCGCTGTCCAGGAAAGCACTGCCCGCGGGCGTCAATGCCACGCTGCGATTGTTGCGTTCGAACAGCGGCGCGCCGATCTCGGCTTCCAGCCGGCGTATCGCCTGGCTGAGCGGCGGCTGCGCCATGTGCAGGCGCTCTGCCGCGCGGTTGAAGTGCAGTTCCTCGGCAACCGCGATGAATTGGCGTAGCAGGCGGGTTTCGATCATTGAGATGACAAACGTCTTATTGGCACCTCGACAGTATATTTTTTATCCGTTCGCCATAAAAAAGGGGGACTTGCCGGAGACGGCCCGACAGGCAGTCTCCATCAAGCCCCCCAAAGCCGGCGCCGGTCAGGGCGCCGCCACGGATAGATGGGAAATCAGAACGAGCGCGACACCGAGAACACCGCCCCCAGGCGGCCCGACGGATGGCCGTACTTGGTCGGCAGCCAGTTGTCCTTGCTGGCGCCCACCGCCGCCAGGCCCAGCACCCAGCCCTTCAGGTCCTTGGTGACGCCCAGCTTGTAGTCGACGTAGCCGCTGATGGAATCGCCGTCCATGTTCACCTGGTTCTTCAGCTTCTGGTAGCCGACGTGGCCGACCAGGCCCCAGCCGTCGCCCAGGTCGAAGTTGGCGGTGCCGTCCAGATACCAGGTGCCCTTGCTGTCCGGCGTGCTGAAAAAGTCGCTGGGCGTGTACGAGTACTTGAGGGTGTAGTTGGCGTAGGTACCGGCCAGGTACAGGTCGGTGTTGTTGTAGTTGCCGCCCTTGGGCGAGCTGGAACCCGGGTAGTAGTAGTGCAGCACGCCGGCATCCAGCGTGAAGCCCCCGCCCACGTCGCCCTTCCAGCCACCGTAGAAGTCCATTTCCAGGTTGCCGTCGGTGAAGACGAAGTTGGACACATTCGAGTTCCAGTTGCCCAGGTAGAAGCCGGAACTGTGGGTCAGGTCGATGCCCAGTTGCGCGGCCGGACGGAAGTCCGTCTGCGAATAGCCGCGGAAACGGTAGTCGCTGGCGATCGTGGCATTGCCGCTGAGCGAAAAACCGCCGCCCAGGTCGGTAGGTTCGGCCTGCGCCGTCGCAGCAAAACAAGCGGCAAGCACAGCGGGCAAGGCTAGCAACGTCTTCTTCATGGTGCGGTGTCCTGATCGGATTTAACGAGGAGGAGGATGGCCAGAGACGCATCCGTCAGACCGGTCTTGCAACGGCGGGTAACCGGGTCTCTTTCCTTCAAGCAAGGTCCGTGCCAGGTTTCAATTGCGTGTCGAAAGGCTGGCGGCGCGCTGAAAGCGCATGGCGCGCGCACCGCCCTGGTGCGTCGTGGCGCGCACGCAGGCAGCGGTGCATCAAAGTGGGGCCTGCGGGCCAGGCCAACACGCGGGCAAAAAGAAACCCCGGCATGCGCTCGGCAGGCCGGGGGTGGGAAGCGCATCCTCGTTCAGAGGATGGTCGGGCGCTGTGCACCCGGCGGCGAGCGCGGCGGGGGTGGTGTCAGCAGCGCCGGGTTGGCTGCTTAGTTGGCAGCAGGAGGCGCCGGCGGCGGCGGGGGCACCGCGCCCGGGGCGTTGGCCGGGCCCTTGCCATGACGGCCTTCCATCTTGGCATGGCGTTCCTGCATCTTGGCCTGGCGTTCCTTGACCAGCTGGGTCACCTGGGCGCGCTGGGCGTCGTTCAGGCTATCCCACACGGCCAGCCATTGGTCGCGCACCTGCTTGGCCTGCGAACCGAATTGTTCGCGCGACTTGTCGGTCTGGTCGACCAGGGCATGCGGGTCGAGCTTGCCGGCGTCCAGCTGCGCCTTGAGCAGGTCGTGGCGTTGGCCGCCCGACGTGCGCATGGCATCGCGCAGGCCGCGTTGGCCGTCTTGCGCCGTCTTGAGCAGGGCTTGCTGCTTGTCGTCCAGCTTGAGCTGGTCAACCTGCGCCTTGGACACGGGGCCCAGGCCCGGGATCCACAGGCCGTCGCGCATGCCCTTGTGGAAACCGCCACCGTGGCGGCCTTCGTGCATCGCAGCGGGCCCGCCATCGGCAGGCGGAGCCGCCATCACGGTGCCGGCCAGCAAACCGCCCGAGGCGGCGACCATGGCCAGAGCAGCCAAGTTGGAGCGGATAGCGAATCGGGACATGTAGGTCTCCTGAAAGTGAAGAAAGCGAGGCCATTGTGCGATCCGCCCGGTTTCATCCGGGTTTCGCCTGCGCAAGCTATGTTTCAGTCGATTGCGTCTGTCCAGACGTGCAAACGGAGCCCGAAGGCTCCGTTGTCGTGCAGCGCGAAAGCGTGCAATTCAGCTGGCGTCCCATGCCGCCAGGTATTCCTTCCAGTGCGGCGCATCGCTGGCCGACAGCGTGTCGCGCACCAGCGCGATTTCGGCGTCGTAGGCGGTGCGGTCCAGCTCGCCGCGCAGGAAACGAAAGCGGCAATACACCAGCCAGGTGTTGACCACGTCGGTTTCGCAATAGGCGCGCACTTCGTCGGCGCGGCCGCTGCTCCAGGCTTCCCAGACCTTGCTGCCGTCCATGCCCAGCTTGCCGGGAAAGCCGCACAGCTTGGCCAGTTCGTCGAGCGGCGCGTTGGCGCGGCCGTTGTACTTGGCCAGCACGTCCATCAGGTCCAGGTGGCGATTGTGATAGCGCGAGATGTAGTTGTTGAACTTGAAATCGCGGTCTTCTTCGCCCATGTCCCAGTAGCGCGGCGCGGGTACGCCCTGGATCAGGCTGCGGTAGTGCAGCACCGGCAGGTCAAAGCCCGAGCCGTTCCAGCTGACCAGCTTGGGCGTGTAGCGTTCGATGGTCTTGAAAAAGCCCGCCAGCAAGGCGGCTTCGGGGTCGTCGGCCTGGCCCAGCGTCTTGACGCGAAAGCCCTGGTCGTCGCGAAACACGCAGCCCACCACCGCGACCTTGTGCAGATGCAGCGGCAGGAAGTCGTGGCCCACGGCTTCACGGCGGGCCGTGAGCGCGCGTTCGACGACTTCCTGGTCGGGCACGTCGGCACCCCAGCCGTTCAGCTTGCGCAGGCCATCCGCATCGGGAATGGTTTCAAGGTCGAAAACCAGGGTGGGCGTCATTTGGTGGGCAGGTACTGCATCGGGTCCACGGGCGTGCCTTGGCGGCGGATCTCGAAATGCAGGCGCGGCGACGTGGTGTCGCTTTGGCCGATTTCGGCAATCTTGGCGCCACGCTTGACGTCCTGGCCGGTCTTCACGAGCAGCGTGCGGTTGTGCGCATAGGCCGTGATGAAGCCGTTCTGGTGGTTCACGATGATCAGGTTGCCCAGGCCGCGCACGCCGTTGCCGCTGTACATGACCTTGCCATCCGCCGCAGCGGTGACCGGGTCGCCCAGCGCGCCGGCGATGTCGATGCCTTTGCTGTTGTTGTTGAAGCCCTGCATGATCTGGCCGCCGGCCGGCCAGGCCCAGTTGATGACGCTGGCATCGGCCGCGCGTGCAACAGGCTTGGTTTCAGTGGGCGTGGTGGCGGCCGGCGTGGGCGGCGGCAACGAGGCCACGGCGGTGCCGGACGTATCGGCCGGCTGGTCCAGCGGACGCGGCTGCGCCTTGGCGCTGGCGATGGGCGCGGGTTGCGCCACGCCGCCCGAACCGCCGGACATCTTCAGCACCTGCCCAACCGAAATCTGGTTGGGGTCGCTGAGGTTGTTCCAGCGCTTGACGCTTTCGATGTCCACGTTGTTGGCGCGGGCGATCTTGTAGAGGGTGTCGCCCGGCTTGACGACATAGCTGCCGCCGGGTTGCGCCGAGGCGGACGGCTGGCCGCCGGCAAGGTCGACGACCGGGGCGCGAGTACCTTTTGATGCGCAGCCGGCCAGGATGGCCAGGCTGAGAACACCGGCCACGAAAATCGGGCGGCGCAGGCGCGTCATGGACACGCCCATGGTCAGATCGGTCAGTTGCAACTGCCCGTTGAGCATACGTTTCTCCTGTTTGCTCAAGATTGTATTCCGGCACGTAGCGGCACAAAGCGCACGGCCTCTAATTCAGTACGTTTCCAGCTGGCCGCGCCGGTGCGTTCGATGAGCACCAGGCGCTGGTTCGAGCCCCCTTCGGGAGCGATCAGACGACCACCCGGCGCGAGCTGCGAGAGCAACGCTTGCGGGATGGTCAGGCCAGCGGCAGCCACAACGATAGCATCGAACGGCGCCACGCCGGGCAGGCCCAGCATGCCGTCGCCGTAGATCAGGCGGATGCGCGTGGTGAGCCGCAAGGCGCGCAGATGCTCGCGCGCCAGCTCGTAGAGTCCGCGGATGCGTTCGATCGAATGGACCTCGCGCACGAACTGCGCCAGCACCGCGGCCTGATAGCCGCAGCCGGCACCGACTTCCAGCACGCGGGTGGGCGTGCGGTCTTCGCAGATGGCGGCGATCATGCGGGCCACCACCCAGGGTTGCGATATGGTTTGCGAATGGCCGATGGGCAGCGCCGCGTCTTCGTAGGCGCGGCTGGCCAGCGCTTCGTCGACGAACAGGTGGCGCGGCACGGCCGCCATGGCATTGAGCACGCGTTCGTCGGTGGCGCCCTGGCTGCGCAGGCGCTGCACCATGGCCTGGCGCAGGCGGTCGGAATTCAGGCCGAGATTGCCGCCGGATGCGGGCGTGGGCGTCTTGGCTTGGCTTTGCAGGGTGGCGGCCGACACCCGGGTGTTGCTGTTGGCGGGCGTGACGCCCGGGCTGAGCCGGCCGGAGTCGTAGCGGACCGGACTGGGACGCCCGGGCACCGCCTGCGAGACGTCCGGCTGGCTTATGCGTCGACGCATAGCGGCTCCGCCCAGGTCCGGATCTCGTCGAGCTGGCTGTGCTGGGTCAGGTCGAGCCGCAAGGGCGTGACCGACACCATGCCCTGCGCCACCGCATGAAAGTCGGTACCCGGCGTGGCATCGGCGGCCTGCCCCACCGGACCGATCCAGTAGACCGGATCGCCGTACGGCGTGGTGGTGCGCACCACTGGCTGCGACGGATGGCGCTTGCCCAGGCGCGTGACCTGGAAGCCATGCATGTCGTCAAAGCGGCGGCTGGGGATGTTGACGTTCAGCAGCACTGGGGCGGCCAGGGGCTGGGCCAATTGGCGTTCGACCACCAGACGCGCGGCGCGGGCGGCCGATTCGATGTGTTCCCAGCCTTTTTCGGCCAGCGAGAAGGCGATGGACGGGATGCCGAACAGGTAGCCTTCGCTGGCGGCGGCCACGGTGCCCGAATAGAGGGTGTCGTCGCCCATATTGGCGCCGTTGTTGATGCCGGACACGACCAGGTCGGGGCGGGTGTCCATCAGGCCGGTCAGGGCCACGTGGACGCAGTCGGACGGGGTGCCATTGACGGCGATGAAGCCGTTGGAGGCCGTGCGCACCGACAGCGGACGGTTCAGCGTCAGGGAATTGGACGCGCCGCTGTGGTTGGTCTCGGGCGCGACGACGGTGAGGTCGCCCAGGCCCTGCAGCGCCGCTACCAGCGCCTCGAGGCCGGGGGCCGAATAACCATCATCGTTCGAAACCAGAATTCGCATTGTGCATCCGAAAGAAAATAAAACGCGGGTGAACCGGCTGGATTGTACCGTCCGCAGGCGTCGCCCGGATGGCCCCGCGCCAATCTGTCCCGCTTTGCCCAATCGATAACCCGAATCCGGCCCGGCCAGCCGGCGAGGTAGAATCCGCAGCCATCAAGATCCACAACATCACAACGACAACGGACACTCACCCCCTATGGCGATCACCGAACCCTCCCTGGCGTTCACCGCGGCGCTTATCCTGCTGGCCTACCTGATCGGCTCCGTGCCCTTCGCCGTGGTGGTCAGCAAGCTCATGGGGCTGCAGGACCCCCGCAGCTACGGTTCGAAGAACCCGGGCGCCACCAATGTGCTGCGTACCGGCAACAAGACTGCCGCCGCGCTGACCTTGCTGGGTGACGCGGCCAAGGGCTGGTTCGCCGTATGGTTGGCCGAGAAGCTGGCGCCCGGCATTGCGCCCTGGCCGCTGGCGGCCGTCGTCGTGGCGGCCTTCCTGGGCCATCTGTACCCGATTTTCCTGGGGTTCAAGGGCGGCAAGGGCGTGGCCACTGCCCTGGGCGTGCTGGTCGCGATCCAGCCCTGGCTGGCGGTCGCCACGGCGGCCACCTGGCTGATCATTGCCATCTTCTTCCGCTATTCGTCGCTGGCCTCGCTGGTGGCGGCCTTTTTCGCCCCGGTCTATTACGTGTTCGGCTCGGGCATGGCCTGGTACGCCCAGCCCGCCCTGGGCGTGGCGCTGGCGGTCATTGGCGTGCTGTTGTTCTACCGCCACCGCGCCAACATCACGCGCCTGGTGCAGGGCACGGAAAGCCGCATCGGCGGCGGCAAGAAAAAGTAAGTCGTGGCATCCGGACGCCCCTGAGCGGGCGTCCCAGCCTGTCGTCCTGACAGGCGCCCCTAGCCGGCCGTCCTGACCGGCCGTCCTGACAGGCCGTCGCCTTCCCCACCGCGCGCTTCAGGCGATGTCCGCCAGGTCCCAGCGCGGCCGGATCGTGAACGAATGCGCATCCGGGTCCAGCGTCACCAGCCCCGCCTTGACCCGTTCGGCCGCCGCGAAGGCGATCATGGCGCCGTTGTCGGTACACAACGCCAGCGGCGGGAAATAGGCCTGCGCTTTCAGGGGCTTGAGCGCCGCGGCCAGCTTGGCGCGCAGCAACTGGTTGGCGCCCACGCCACCTGCCACCACCAACCGGCGCAGTCCGGTCTGCTTCAAGGCGCGAATCGACTTGGCGGCCAGCACTTCCACGATGGCGGCCTGGGTGGCCGCGGCCAGGTCGGCGCGGGTCTGGTCGTCCAGCGCGCCGGCCTGCTGCTCGGCCGCTTTCACCCGGGTCAGCACGGCCGTCTTCAGGCCGCTGAAGCTGAAATCCAGGTCGCCGCTATGCAGCATGGGCCGCGGCAGGTCGAAACGGCTGGCGTCGCCGCTGGCGGCCAATCGAGCCAGCGCGGGGCCGCCGGGGTAGCCCAGGCCCATCAGCTTGGCCGACTTGTCGAAGGCCTCGCCCGCGGCATCGTCCAGGGTTTCGCCCAGCAGTTCATAGCGCCCCACCCCGTCGACCCGCATCAGCTGCGTATGGCCGCCGGACACCAGCAACGCCACGAAGGGGAATTCGGGCCGCGGGTCGGCCAGCATCGGCGACAGCAGGTGGCCTTCCAGGTGATGGATGGGAATGGCGGGCAAGTGGCGCGACCAGGCGAACGACTGCGCCACGCTGGCGCCCACCAGCAGCGCGCCGGCCAGGCCCGGGCCGGCGGTATAGGCCACGGCGTCGATGTCGGACATGGCCAGGCCGGCCTCTTCCAGCACCTGGCGGGTCAGCGGAACCACGCGCCGGATGTGGTCGCGGGAGGCGAGTTCAGGCACCACGCCCCCGTATTCCTGGTGCATGGCGATCTGGGTGTGCAGGGCATGCGCGAGCAGGCCGCGTTCCGTACAGACGGCTGCGACGCCCGTTTCATCGCAGGAGCTTTCAAAGCCGAGAATAATCATGGCGGCAGAGTTTACAACTGATGCGAAAATACGCCCGTTTACAAATATTCGAGGGCGCCCACGCCCTCACCCGACAACCTGAGCCTGCAAGCACCCTGGGGATAAGAATGCTGGAGAAGCTATTCAAGCTGCGTGAACACGGCACGACCGCGAGAACCGAAATCGTGGCCGGCCTGACGACATTCCTGACCATGTCGTACATCATCTTCGTGAACCCGGACATCCTGTCGTCCACCGGCATGGACCGCAGCGCCGTGTTCGTGGCCACCTGCCTGGCCGCCGCGCTGGGTTCGCTGGTGATGGCGCTGATCGCCAACTGGCCGATCGGCATGGCGCCCGGCATGGGCCTGAATGCGTTCTTCGCGTTCACCGTCGTCAAGACCATGGGCTACACCTGGGAACAGGCGCTGGGCGCCGTGTTCATCTCGGGCGTGATCTTCCTGATCCTGACCATCTCCGGCATCCGGGTCTGGCTGGTCAAGGGCATTCCGCATTCGCTGCGCAGCGCCATCGCCGCGGGCATCGGGCTGTTCCTGGCCATTATCGCGCTGTCCAGCGCCGGCATCGTGGTGGCGCACCCCGCCACCAAGGTCACCCTTGGCGACCTGACCGCGCCGGGGCCGCTGTTCGCCATCCTGGGCTTTTTCATCATCGCCTCGCTGGACGCGCTGCGCGTGCGCGGCGCGATCCTGATCGGCATCCTGGTGGTCACCGTGCTGTCCATGGCGCTGGGCCACAACGAGTTCAAGGGCATCTTCGCCGCGCCGCCCAGCCTGGCGCCGACGCTGTTCAAGATGGACATCCTGGGCGCGCTGCACACCGGTTTCGTGCACGTCATCCTGGTGTTCGTGCTGGTCGAGGTGTTCGACGCCACCGGCACCCTGGTCGGCGTGGCCAAGCGCGCCGGCCTGATGCCCGAAGGCCGCCCCAACCGCCTGGGCCGCGCCCTGTTCGCCGACAGCACCGCCATCGTGGCCGGCTCGATGCTGGGCACCAGCAGCACCACCGCCTACGTCGAAAGCGCCTCGGGCGTGCAGGCTGGCGGCCGCACCGGCCTGACCGCGCTGGTCGTGGCCCTGCTGTTCCTGGCCGCGCTGTTCATTTCGCCGCTGGCCGGCGCCGTGCCCGCCTACGCCACCGCCCCCGCCCTGCTCTACGTGGCCGGCCTGATGATGCGCGAACTGATCGACATCGACTGGAACGACGTCTGCGAAGCCACCCCGGCCGCGCTGACCGCCCTGGTCATGCCGTTCACGTACTCCATCGCCAACGGCATCGCCTTCGGTTTCATCAGCTACGTGGTGCTCAAGACGGCCACGGGCCGCGTGCGCGACGTGCACCCGGCGACCTGGCTGGTGGCGATCCTGTTCGTGCTCCGCTACGCGTTCTTCCCGGAATAAGCACGTAGCGCCGATCAAAGCCGCCGCGGCCCGACGCAGGGCCGCGGCGGCTTTTTCATGGCGCGCCGATCAGGCCCATACGCGGTTGAGCAAGAGGGCGGCCCAATACATGCCCAGCCCGAACACCGCATGCGTGGCCACGCTGCGCAGGCAGTTCTTCAGCGGCGTCGGCGTGCGCGACGAAGCGAATCCCGCGCCCAGGGCCGGTTGCATCACGAACAGCGGAACCGTCACCGTCACGATGCCCACGAGCAGGGCCGGCAAGACGGTGGGCGCCGCCAGCCATTGCACCCCGAAAATGCCCACCAGCAACGCCGCGAATGCGATACCCACCGCGTAGTGAATGGCCCAGCCCAGCGGCGCTTCGCCCATGACCGGCTCGGCCCGGCCGATGCTGGCATGCATGAACCTGCCCCGGGGCAGATGCCCCGCCCATCGCCCGACCAACGCGTAATTGAGCGTGGGCATGCCCAGACCCTTCTGGATCATCGACCACACGTCCATGACCACCGTCGCGCCGACGCCGACCAGAATCACCTTCACAACCTCGTCCATTCCTGCCATGCCCATTCCTTTTCCGTTGATGAAGCCAACTCATGCAGGCATGATAGAAGTTGAAGTCAACTTCAAGTCAATGGGTAAGACATGGACATCTCCGAAGTCGCCCGGCGCACGGGCATGGCAGCCTCCACGCTGCGGTTTTATGAGAAACAAGGCCTGATCTCGGCAACCAGCCCGGCCGGCCAGCGGCGGCGCTTTGCGCCGGACGTGCTGGACCAGTTGGCGCTGATCGCGCTGGGCCAGGCCGGCGGCCTGTCGCTGGAGGAAATCCGGGCGATGCTGTCGCCCGGCGGCGTGGTGCAGGTCGACAGGCAGGTGCTGCTGGCCAAGGCCGACGACATCGACGCCACCATCAAGCGCCTGCGGGCGATGAGCCAGGGGCTGCGCCATGCCGCGCAGTGCCCCGCCCCCAATCACGCGCAATGCCCCAACTTCCAGCGCTTGCTCAAGGCGGCGGCGAAAGGCCGTCTGAAGCAGAACGCAACGGCCGCCCCAGGCAGGCCAAAGCCGAAGGCCGCAACGCGTTCGGCGTTATGACGCGGCGGTCCAGACGGCCAGTTCGTAGCCATCGAGGTCGGTGAACTGGAACCGGCGCCCGCCAGGAAAGCCGAACACTTCGCGGCTGATGCGGCCGCCCGCCGCCTCGACGCGCCGCTGGGCATCGGCCAGGTCGTTGGCGTACAGAATCACCAACGGGCCGCCGGGGCGCACGGGCTCGCCCGTGGTGAAGCCGCCGGTCAGGCGGCCATCGGTGAACTCGGTGTAGGTCGGGCCGTAGTCGGTAAACGTCCAGCCAAACGCATCGCCGTAGAAGCGCTTGCTGCGCGCGATGTCGGCGACGTTGAATTCGATGTTGTCGATCTGATGGTTCTTGCCGGCGGCGCTCATGCGGGTCTCCTGCGGAAAATGAGAGGAACCCGGATGATCCTCGAAATGGCGCGCCGCGTCTTGAACAAAACGGCCATGCCCCAATCGCCCCGCTCGCCCGCCCAATGCCCCGCTAGCCGCCCGCTTGCGTCCGCAATTGCGACGGCGTCATGCCGCATAGCGCCTGGATTTCGCGGCTCAGGTGAGCCTGATCCGCATACCGGGCCTCTGCGGCTAGCGCGGCCAGGCCTGCGCCCGGCGTTTGCCGCAACAGGCCGAGAAAGCGTTGCAAGCGCAGGATGCGTTCCAGCATCTTGGGTCCATAGCCAAAGTGATCCAGGCTGAGGCGGCGCAGGCTGCGTTCGCTGAGTTCCAGCCAGCCGCCGACGCGCCCCCCGGACGGTTCGGACGCCGCTGCGAAGCCGCGAAACAGCGCTGCGGCGTGTACCGAGGGTGCCTGTTGCGCCCTCGCCTCAAGCATCAGGCCTTGCTGCAACGCGCTCATCTGCGCATCCTGCGTGGCCGCATCCTGCAGGCGCCGCGCCAGGCGGCCTGCGCGGCGGTCGCCCCACAACGCATCCAGCCCCACTCGGCTGCCCACCAGTTCAGACAGCGGCACGCCCAGCCAGCCGCGGGCGGCGCCGGGCTGAAAGCGCAACCCCAGCACCCGCGCGCCGGGCGCCAGTTGCGGCCTGGCGGCCACCACATCCGGGCCGACCACGCTCAGCTGACCGCCCGCCCAGAGGATATCCACGCAGCCGTCGGGCAGCACGGCCACATCGCCGCCCTGCCCGGCCGCCAGTTCGCTCGACCAGGCGCAAAGGAAATGCGCCCGCAACGGGGCCGACGGCGAGGCCTCGCGGTAGGTGCCGGTCAGGCCGGCGACGGCGGGCGGGTGGTCCTGATCGCGAGGGGCGGTGCGCGGGTTGCGGCTCATGAAACGTGTTCGAAAAAGGCGCCAGGGACGAGGGAGTGACCACTATACCGGTACGGCTGCCCTGCCTGTCCGCCTGGCGGGACAATCGCCGCCATTGACGTCCGCTATCAACCCGCCCATCCGCATGGTTGCTGGCGGACACGGTTGAAATCGCCGATACACTCCCCATGTATATAGGACTATGGAGTCAACTTTGCGCCGCTATCCGATGGTTTCTTCCTGTTCCGCCTTCTGCGCCGAGCGTCGCGCATGAGCACCCTGGCCCGCATTCCCTTTTCGGTGCTGGACCTGGCCCCGATCGTGCAAGGCCGCGATGCCGCCGACGCCTTCCGCAACAGCGTCGCGGTGGCGCAGCACGTCGAACGCCTGGGCTACAAGCGCTTCTGGCTGGCCGAGCACCACAACATCAACGGCGTGGCCAGCAGCGCCACGGCGGTGCTGATCGGCCATATCGCTTCGCACACGAAGACGCTGCGCGTGGGCTCGGGCGGCGTGATGCTGCCCAACCATGCGCCGCTCATCATCGCCGAACAGTTCGGCACGCTCGAAACCCTGTACCCCGGCCGCATCGACCTGGGCCTGGGCCGCGCGCCCGGCAGCGATGGCGCCACGCAGCATGCGCTGCGCCGCGGTCCGCGCAGCGGCCTGGAGTTTCCGGCGCTGGTCGAGGAATTGCGCGGCTTCCTGGCCGCGTCGCGGCCCGGCCAACCGGTGCGCGCCATTCCCGGCGAAGGCCTGGACATTCCCATCTGGCTGCTGGGCTCCAGCGATTTCAGCGCCCGCCTGGCCGCCGAACTGGGCCTGCCATTCTCGTTCGCCGGCCACTTTTCGCCGGAAGGCATGGCCGCAATGCGGCTGTACCGCCACCTGTTCAAGCCGTCGGAAACGCTGGCCCGCCCCTACGCCATGATCGGCGTGCCGGTGGTGGCCGCCGAGACCGACGAAGCCGCCCGGCGCCAGGCCACCACGCAGCAGCTCAAGTTCCTGTCGCTGGTGCGCGGCCACCGCTTGCAGCTGCAGCCGCCGGTGGACAGCATGGACGGGCTGTGGAACGAATGGGAGCGCGAGGCGGTCAATCAACGTCTGGGCGCGGCCATCGTGGGCGGCCCCGACACCGTCAAGCGCAGGCTCGAAGCCCTGGTCGCCGAAACCGAAGCCGATGAAGTCATGATCGTGTCCGACTTCTACGATATTGCCGACCGCCTGCGTTCGTTCGAGATCGTCGCGTCGATCAAAGCCTGACGCCAACCATTGCGACGCGACCGGTCCCCGCTCTACTATGGGCTTGCGGGTACCGGCAAGACCGCGTCGCCGAATCAGCTCCGAGGCAGGCAACCCCCGGATCTCTGACACCGACTTTTTTGCGCCGCGCCAGCGGCAAGGATTCCAAAATGAGTATTGTTGAACTCACCAAAGACAGCTTCCAGGAAGCCATTACGCCGGACGGCACCCTGATCGTGGACTTCTGGGCGCCCTGGTGCGGCCCGTGCCGCGGGTTCGCGCCCGTCTTCGAGCAAGCCGCCACCGAGCATCCGGACGTGACGTTCGCCAAAGTGAACACCGACGTCGAACAGGAACTGGCCGGCGCGCTGGGCATCCGCTCGATCCCGACGCTGATGGTGTTCCGTGAAAAGGTCCTCTTGTTCTCGCAACCGGGCGCCTTGTCGGGCGGACAGCTCAATGAGCTGCTGGCCAAGATCAAGGAAGTGGACATGGAAAAGGTCCACCAGGAAATCGCCGCGGCGCAAGACAGCCAGGACGCGTAAAGCACAAGGGCCCGCCAGGGCCCTTGTTGCATTCCACCTGGACGCATTCAGCCCGGCATTCAGCGCAATACTTCCCACGCCGCGCGGCCACGCGTGATGTTGGCGGCCGTGCTTTCCAGTTCGGCCACCGCCACGCGCGGCACCGTGAAGCGCAGCGTCACGCCGTCCTGGGTGAAGTCTTCCTGCTGTATCGACGCCCCGGCCTGCGCCAGCCGCGACTTCAGCAGCGGCAGTTCGGCAAAGCCGCAATGGCATGAGATGGTGGCCAGGTCCACCACTTCGGTGCGCGGACCGTTGCGCAGGCAATTGGCGGCGCAGCCGCCGTAGGCGCGCACCAGGCCGCCTGCCCCCAGCTTGACCCCGCCGAACCAGCGCACCACCAGCACCGCCACGCGGTCCATGTCCTGCCCTTCGATGGCTTGCAGGATCGGCCGGCCCGCGGTGCCGCCCGGTTCGCCATCGTCATTGAAGCGGTATTCCTGCCCGATGCGGTAGGCCCAGCAGTTGTGGGTGGCCTCGGGGTCGCTGTGCGCCGCGAAAAAGTGCATGGCCTCGTCCACACTGGCAACGGGTGCGGCGTGGGCGGCAAAGCGGCTTTTCTTGATGTCTTCCTGGTGGGAACAGGCGGCGGTCAGCGTGTACGTCATAGCCCGGCATTGTAAGTGGTGGCGGGGGCCGGACCGGCGCTGGCGGGCACAACGTCAGCCGTGGCAGTCGGCCACTTCCTGATCCAGGTAGACGTCGAACGCCACGTCGCGCGCCCACTTGGCGGGCAGCGCCTTCCAGGCGCCGGCGCGCGACCACTCGCGCATGCGTTCGCCCAGCCAGGCCTGCGCCGCCGTGTCGGCGGCGGGCAGCAGCCAGACACGCTCGTGGCGCGCACCGTCGGCGGCCAGCGTGGCCGAGAATTTCTTCCATTCGGGAAAGCGCATCAGCGGTTCCCACACCGCATCGTCGACCAGGCCGATGTCGCAGCTGCCTTCGCGCACGGCCACCAACGCATCGGATGGCACGCGATAGGTGCGCACCACGGCGCCCCAACCTTGCGCCAGGGCCTGCGCCCCCACGGCGGCCTCGGCCATGCAGACGCTGCGCCCGCGCGCATCCGACGGCTGGCGCATGGCGGTATCGCTGCGGATGACGGCCTTGGGGCGCGCGGCATAGCCCGTGGGCAACGCTGCCACGCCCGCGGGCAAGGGGTTCGCCGCAGGCTGGCTGCGGTCGGCCAGTACCACGTCGACATCGCCCGCGGCCAGCAGGCGCGCGGCATCGGCCGGCGCCACCTGGCGCAGGCTGAATGGCAGGCCCAGGTCCTGCGCCAGCTTTTCCGCCATGGCGATGTCCAGTCCGTCCGGCGTGCGGATCTTGGCGCCGGCCACAGGCGCGGGCGCCAGGTACGGCACGCCCACGACCAGTTCGCCGCGCTGGCGCGCCGATGCCAGGCCGTCAGCCGCCGCGGTGCCGGCGGCAGCGGTGACGCAAGCCACCAGGCCGGCGGCCAGCAGTGCCAGGGGAAAGCGGCGCGTCATCCCTGCCCTCACACGTACTGGTAGCGCAGCAGCCGGTGCTTCAGGCGTTCAAGCACGAACTGGTCGATCACCGCCGCCAGCACGGCGATGACCAGGATGTTGGTCATGACGCCGGTCATGTCGGCGATTTCGCCGGAATACGCCAGCGAACGGCCCAGGCCCTTGCCGAAGCCGATCAGCATTTCAGCCGAGATCAGCGCGCGCCAGGCGTTGCCGAACGCCAGCTGCGCGCCGGTGATCAGTTCGGGCATCACGGCCGGCAGATAGACCCGCTTGACCAGGCCCCACGGCGTGGCGCCCATGACACGGGCCGCCGACACATGCACGCGCTGCACCGATTCCGTGGCGTTCATGACGCTGAGCGCGGCCGGGAAGAACGCCGACAGCGCCACCACCACGATGATGGGCGTGTTGCCAAAGCCCATCACGATCAGGAACAGCGGTACCCACGCGATCGACGGAATCGATTGCAGGATGACGATGGCGCTGCGCAGCACTTCGCGAAAGAAGAACAGCACCGCGGCCACCAGGCCGAAGCCGATGCCCGCGGCCAGCGCCAGGCCATAGCCCGCGCCCAGCCGGCCCAGCGTGCCCATCAGGCTTTGGTGGAACGAGGACTTGCCCAGGTCTTCAATCAGCCGCTGCACCACGGCCGGCACGCCCGGCATCAGGAAATCGGGCAAGGCAAAGGCGGCCAGCTGCCATAGTGCCAGGATGAAGACGACGCCCAGCACGCCCGCCAGATGCTTGCGGGCGCCGGTGACACGAGTGGATGCGCTCAAAGCTTGCGAGCCTCTTGCCAGGACAGGTCGACGATGCTGGAGACGTCGTACGGCTTGCCGTCACGCGTCTTGAGCGAACCCTGGGCCTGCAGGATGTCGGCGATTTCCTGCATGCGGCGCGTGTCCTTGTCGGTCAGCTTGGGCGTGAACACCTGAGTGCTGATGGCTTCGGCAATGACCGTTTCGCGCGGCAGTTCGCCGCGATGCAGCGTCTTGAGCGTAGGCTCGGCGATGAAGTACGACGCGATCAGCTTGGAGGCCTGCGCGGGTTCCTTCTGCAGCAGCGTAATGGCCTGGTTCTGCGCGTCCAGCGCCTTCCAGACGTCGTCTCGGCGCTTGGCCAGCGTTTCGCCCGAGGTGATCACCACCATGCACGGGAACGGCCAAGCCTGGCCCACTTCGTAGATCTGCTTGACCGGCGCCACCAGCTGCGCAATGCGGTCATAGGGTTCGAACAGGAACGCGGCGTCGACACGCTTGCCGACCAGCGACTGCACCGCCACCGCCGGGCTCACGCCCATCACGTTGACGTCGTCGGCGCCCAGGTTGCCCTGCTTGAGCACCACGCCCTTGAGCACCACGTCGGCGGTGCTGCCTTCGGCTTGCGAAGCCAGCGTCTTGCCCTTCAGGCCGGCGATGTCCTTGATGCCCGAATCGTCGCGCACGATCAGCGAGTGGTAGCCCTGCTGCGCGCCGCCCACCACCTTCAGGTCCGCGCCCTTGGACGCCCACGCGACCGCATTGGTGAAGCCCAGCACGCCGATATCGAGCTGGCCGCCGACGATGGCCTTGATGAGGTCGGTGCCCGACTTGAATTCGATCAGCTCGGAATCCAGGCCGGCCTTCTTGTAGAAGCCGCCCTCTTGCGCCACGATCGCCTGCGCATCATCCATCACGCGCAGATAGCCGACGCGGAACTTCTCGGCGGCCATGGCGGGGGCCGCGGCCAACAGCGCCGCGGCGAGCGGCAGGGACAGCCATTGCTTGAATTTCATGGGAAATACTCCAGGGAATCAGGGATGGCCGGCGCCGCCAGGCGCCGTCCGCAAAACCGGAAAATCGAAAGGGATCAGGCCGCCAGCGCCAGGTCGGCGTGCGCCGCCGAGCCATCGACCGCAATGCCCAGCAACCGCAGGATCTCGCGCTTTTCAGCGGCCAGGTCCGACAGGTCGTGGGTCTTGGTGCGGTGAGCCAGGTTGAATTCGCGCAGCACCCGGGCCGGACGCGGGCTGAACACCACGATGCGGTCGGCCAGGAACAGCGCTTCGTCGACGTCGTGGGTCACCAGCAGCACGGTGGGCTTTTCCTGGGCGATCAGCTGGCGCAGCACGTCCTGCAAGGCCAGGCGCGTCAGCGCATCCAGCGCGCCGAAGGGTTCGTCCATCAGCATGGTCTGCGGCTGCGCGATGAAGGCGCGCGCCAAGGCCGCGCGCTGGCGCATGCCGCCGGACACCTGGTGGGGGTAATAGTGTTCGAAACCCGCCAGGCTGACGCGCGCCAGCCACTCGCGCGCGGCTTGGCGGGCGCGTTTCTTGGGAGTGTTCTGGAATTCCAGGGCCAGCGCGACGTTGTCTTCCAGCGTCAACCAGGGGTACAGCGCGTGTTCCTGGAACACCAGCGTGCGGCTGGGATGCGGGCCGGTCACGGGCTTGCCGTCGGCCAGCACCTGCCCTTGCGTGGGCTTTTCCAGGCCGGCGGCCAGGTGCAGCAAGGTGGACTTGCCGCAACCCGACGGGCCGACCAGCGCGACCAGCTCGCCGGTCTTGAATTCGCTGGAAAAGCCATCCACGACCGGCAGGTCGCCGAAGTGCTTGTGGACGTGATCGAAGGTCAGGTTCATGGAACGAATCGTGCGCGCGTGGGGAACGGGCCTAATCTAACAATTCGTTATATGAACTCCAACGATCAATATTGAATGTCTTTAAGACTTTCAGTTATATGAATAAGGGCGAGCGGCGCAGGCGGGGCCCCTAGGCCGCCGCCTGTGCCCGGCTGGCGTGGCGTTGCAGGCCGTAGGCAATCACGAAGCCCAGCAGCACCGCCACCGCCGCGGCCAGGAAGATGGCCGGATAGCCGAAGCCGCCCGAGATGTAGCCCGCCACCGGGCCGGTGGCGCCCAGCGCCAGGTCCAGGAAGGCGGAATACGCGCCCAGCGCCGCGCCGCGGCTGCCGGCGGGCACCCGTGCCACCGCTTCGACGCCGATGGCCGGAAACACCAGCGCGAAACCGCAACCGGTCAGGGCCGCGCCCACCAGGGCCGCGGTGGGATTGGGGGCCAGCCACAGCAGCGCCAGCCCGGCCGCCTCGACCAGGAAAGACACCTGCGCGACCCGGAAGCCGCCGAACCGCGTGATGGTGCCGGCGAACAACAACCGCACGCCGATGAAGGCGCAGCCGAACGCGCTGAGCGCGTGGGCCGCGCCTTCCCAGGAGAAACTGGCGTAGTACAGCGCCACGAAGGCGGCCAGCGTGCCAAAGCCCACCGACCCCAGGCCCAGCGCCATGCCGTGCGGAAACACCCGCAGCACCACGCTCTTGAACGCCATGCGGTGGCCGCCGACAATGGCCACCGGCGCCCGCGCCACCGCCAGCCCCAGGCCGGCCAGACCCAGCAGCAGCACGGCCCCGCCCAGGGCGCCCATGCTCCATTCGGTTTCCAGGTACACGCCCAGCGGCGCCCCCAGCGCCAGGCCGCCGTAGGTGCAGATGCCGTTCCAGGAAATCACCCGTGCGGTGTGCAGCGGACCGACCCGGGCGATGGCCCAGGTGGCAGACCCCGTGCCCACCCAGCTCTCGCCAAAGCCCAGCGCCAGGCGGCTGACGATGATGGCGGACAGGCTGAGCCAGGCGCTGCGCTCAAACGCGTAAGCCAGCAACAGGAACACGCCGCTGGCCGCGCAGGCGGCCATGCCGATGACGACGGTCTGCTTGGGCCCCACCGTATCGGCCATGCGGCCGGCGTGCGAGCGGCTGAGCAGCGTGGCCACGTACTGCACGCTGATCGCCAGCCCGGCCAGCACCGAACCGTAGCCCAGTTGCCCATGCACGTAGCCGGGCAGCACGGCCAGCGGCAGGCCGATGGCGAGATAACAGATGAAGGTGAAGAAGGCGATCGCGACAATGCGCGAGGTCAATGCGAACGTCCCGATCGGCGCGCCGTCGGGCGTAGTGTGGGGTGTGGGAGACATGGCTACCGGAGTGGAGCCTGGCGCGACAGAGATGCCAGGGTTTACCCGAATGATAGCCCAGCAGGATTGCGGCAGGCTGAACGAGGTTCAGCCTGCCGCCAGGGAAATACAGGGATCCGTCTGAAAAGCGGGCCGGATGCCGCCAGCCCGCGCGTCAGACGCCGGCCATCAGGCCTCGATGCCGCGCGAGGACAGGTAGTCTTCGTAGCCGCCGCGGTAGTCGACGATCTCGCCCGTGGGCAGGATTTCGATCACGCGGGTGGCCAGGCCCGACACGAATTCACGGTCGTGCGACACGAACACCAGGGTGCCTTCGTACTTTTCCAGTGCGAACTGCAGCGACTCGATCGATTCCATGTCCAGGTGGTTGGTCGGTTCGTCGAGCAGCATGACGTTGTGCCGGCCCAGCATCAGGCGGCCGAAGGTCATGCGGTTCTTTTCGCCGCCCGACAGCACCTTGGGCGCCTTGGGCAGGTCGTCGGCCGAGAACAGCAGGCGGCCCAGCACCGAACGGATCGACTGGTCGTCGTCGCCCGGCTGGCGGTGGTCGCCCATCCAGTCCAGCAGGTTGATGTCGGTTTGCAGGAACTGGTCGGACACGTCCTGGGCCATGTAGCCCAAATCGGCGTTGTCGGACCATTTCACGGAGCCCGAATCCGGCGCCAGCTCGGTGGCCAAGAGACGCAGCAAGGTGGTCTTGCCCACGCCGTTGGCGCCGATGATGGCGATCTTTTCGCCGGCATCGACCATGGCCGAGAAGTTGCGGATCACGGGCGCGTCGTAGGCCTTGGTCAGGTTTTCGACCGTGACGGCCAGGCGGTGCATGACCTTGTTCTGCTCGAAGCGGATGTACGGGTTCTGGCGCGACGACGGCTTGACCACGACCTGCTCGGCCTTGATGCGGTCGATCTGCTTCAGGCGCGAGGTGGCCTGGCGCGACTTGGACTTGTTGGCGGCAAAGCGGCGCACGAAGTCCTGCAGTTCGGCCACGCGTTCCTTGGCCTTGGCGTTGTTGGACACCAGGCGTTCGCGGGCCTGGGTCGAGGCCAGCATGTAGTCGTCGTAGTTGCCCGGGTAGATGCGGATTTCACCGTAATCCACGTCGGCCATGTGCGTGCACACCTGGTTCAGGAAGTGACGATCGTGGCTGATGATGATCATCGTGCTCTGGTAGCCGTTGAGCACGTTTTCCAGCCAGCGGATCGTGTTGATGTCCAGGTTGTTGGTCGGTTCGTCCAGCAGCAGCACGTCGGGGTTCGAGAACAGCGCCTGCGCCAGCAGCACGCGCAGCTTCCAGCCCGGCGCCACTTCGCGCATCGGCAGGTTGTGCTGGTCGACGGCGATTTCCAGGCCCAGCAGCAGTTCGCCCGCGCGGGCTTCGGCGGTGTAGCCGTCGTACTCGGCGAACTTGGCTTCAAGGTCGGCCGCGCGCATGTAGTCGTCTTCGGTGGCTTCCGGATTCGCGTAGATGGCGTCACGCTCGGACATCGCGGCCCACATCTCGGTGTGGCCCATCATGACCACGTCCAGCACGCGCAGGTCTTCGAAGGCGAACTGGTCCTGGCGCAGCTTGCCCAGGCGCACGCCGGGTTCCAGCGACACGTTGCCCGCCGACGACTCCAGGTCGCCGCCGATGATCTTCATGAACGTGGACTTGCCGGACCCGTTGGCCCCGATCAGCCCGTAGCGGTTGCCTTCCCCGAACTTGACGCTGACGTTCTCGAAAAGGGGCTTGGGACCGAACTGGATGGTGAGATTGGCGGTGGATATCACGGTGGTTTTGGCTGGGGGAGGAAAGTGAGTTGCGAAGGTCGCGGGCGTCCAGGGACGCATCCGGCGAAACCCGATAGTGTACCAAGCCCAGCCGACCGGGGTAGTACCGCGGCCTTCGCGGCATCGCTCCACCGCATCCGTCCCCGTACCATTTGTTGTCTTAACGTAAACATTTGTATTAAATGGGGTACCATTGCAACGAAAAATCGCATGGCCTGCCTGGCGGGCCATGCCGGCTGATCCCACCTTCCCCGCCACGTGACCGATACCCCCTCGTCCGCCGGAAACGTCAGGTTCTATTTCCGGTCACTCGTCATCGCCGCGCTCGTCGCGATCGTCATGCTTTGGGCCACGCCCCGGCTGGCGCCCAGTTCCGACCTGCTGACCTACGCCGTGGCGCGCCTGCAGGCCCGGCTGGTGGGCGGCTACTACAGCCCCGCGCACCGCAACGACACCACCGTCGTGCTGATCGATGACGATTCGCTGGACCCGCAAAAAGGCGCCTGGCCCGTGCCCTACCGCACGCATGCCCGCTGGCTTCGCAATATCGGCCTGATCCACCAACCTCGCGCCCTGTTCCTGGATATCACCTTCGACCGCGAGCGCGACGACCCGACGCTGCCCGAGCTGATGTCGGCCCTATGCGAGCTGCGCGATGCGGGCGTGCCGGTGTTCCTGGCGGCCCTGCCCGGCGCTGACGGCGCGCTGCGGGTGCGGTCAGGGCTGGTCAACCCGGTCGGGCAAGCGCCTTGTTTCACGCTCGTGGATGTGCGTTATGCGCCCAGCAAGGTCGACCGGCTGGTCTGGAGCTACCCGCTCTGGTCCGACCCCGACACGCGCAGCGCCGCCCTGGCCATCGCGCAGGACGCGGCAGGCATCGCCCTGCCCCGGACGCGCGACGCCATGGCCCTGACCTGGGGCGTGAACAACCTGGACCAGCGCCGCTTCACGCCCGACTGCCGCCTGGCCCGCGGCGGCATCGGCGAAATGCTGCCTGCCTATCTGCGCAGACTGCTGGGCCAGGCCGATGCGGACATGCCGGTGTGCCCCTACACCCGCACGCTGGCCTTGTCCGAACTGCGGGCCGCGGACGCCGACGAGGCCCGTCTGGACGACCTGCTTCGCGGCCGCTACGTCATGATCGGCGGCGCGCTGAGCGGCTTCAACGACACGGTGCTGTCGCCCGTGCATGACGTCATTCCCGGCGTGTTCATGCACGCCATGGCGCTGGACAACCTGCTGACCTACCAGGACCGCTACAAGCGCGCGGTGGAATGGGATATCTGGCCGAACATCCTGTGGCTGCTGGGCATTCCGGTTGTAATGGCCGCGCATTTCCTGCATTGGCTGGCCCAGTGGCTGGCCCGGCGCCTGCGCGAACGCAGCGCCCGCGCCAGACAGTGGCTGGTGGCGCCGACGCAGTGGAACTTCGAAGCGACGAACCCGGATGGCGCCGCTGCCCTCCTGCCGGCCCCGCTCGCGGCGCTGGCCGCGGCGCCAAGCCTTCCGGCGCGCGCCCGCCTGCTGGCCCGCGCGGCGGCGGATCGGGCGTCGCGCCGCTGGCTCGCCCGCAAAGCCGGCGGCAAGCTCGTGATCGTGCTGGCCCTGGCGCTGCGCAAGCTCGGCACCATCCTGCTGTCGTCGCTGGCCGTCATGCTCATCGTGCTGATCGCCCAGGCCTATGTGGATGTCGGCACGCTGCCCATCGTCGACCTGGCGATCCTGGCCCTGGCCGCGCACTGGCTGGGCTGGACCAACAAGATCACCGAATTTCTTATCGGCAAACCCGGGGACCGGCCCGCTGCGCCCCCGCCCGCCCCCCAGCAGGAACCTTCCGCCAAACTTCACCAGGAGTAGCCCCGCATGACCTCGCTTTCCTCCCTGATCGCCGCCACCGCGGCGGTGCTGGCTGTCTCTGCCACGCCGGCCATCGCGGCCGACCAGATCGTCGGCGCCAGCATCAAGCCCTTGCCGCTCTATGCCCAGCCGGGCGGCACGACCCCCGCGGCCAAGTCCGACGGGCAAGGCATGCCCTGGCCCGTGCTGGAAACCCGCGAAGAGTTCTACCGCGTCAAGGTGGACGGCGGCGACTATTGGGTGGACAGCATGCAGGTGCGCGTGTCGCGCAATTCTGCGGCCCAGTGCGGACCGGTGATCAAGCGCGTGCCCGGCCCCACGGGGTCCACCGCCGGCGCGGGCGAGAACGCCTGCCGCTGACATGCCGATGCCTACCCGACACGCCTTGCGGCTCGCTCCCCTGACGTTGGCGCTGGCCCTGGCCGGCTGCGCCAATCTGCCCGGCGGCAGCACGTTTTCCGTCAAGACCGGCGAACTGCCGCCGCCGCCCACGGGCCGCCAGTGGCCGGATGCCGAACGCGATGCGCGCAACCAACGCGCCGCGCAGATGGGCCTGGTGTCCATGCCCGACATGCAGGCCTACCTGAACGGCCTGCTGGGCCGCATCAAGGAAGCCGCGGGCGTACCCGACTGGCCCGGCCGCGTCTACATCACCGCCTTGCCGGCCCTGGATGCCCAGAGCACCGGCGCGGGCAACATCTATCTGTCTATCGGCTGGCTGCAGTCGGCCGAATCCGAAGACGAGATCGTCGCGATCCTGTCCCACGAATTCGGCCATGTCTACCTGGACTACCACCAGCTGGAATCCGCCAACGCCACCACCGACCAGGTCGCCACGCTGGCCGCGGTGGGCGTCGCGCTGGCGCAGAAAGCCGGCAGCGCTGCCGGCTGGAGCCCGGTCGACAGCGTGATTGCCTCGTACACGCTGGGCAAAGATGTGCTGATTCCCGCCTGGAGCCGCCAGCAGGAAGAAAACGCCGACCGCTTCGGCGCCACCGTCAGCCTGCGGCTGGGCTACTCGTACACGCAGGGCTTCAAGGCTTTCCTGGAACGGCAGGCTACCTGGGAGGCCGACAACGCCACACTGCAGGAAGCCTCGCGCAAGCGCATGGTCGAACAGGTCAAGCAGGCGGCCGCGCAGGACACCCGCAAGCAGGCCGCCGCCAAGGGCAACACCATCGCGCCGCTGACCGAAATGCAGGCCTCGCTGAGCGCCGGCATGGCCGGGGCGGGCGAAGACCTGCGCAATGGCCTGGACGACTTCTGGAAAAAGCTCACGGTCAGCCACCCCAGCACCGAGGCCCGGCTGACGTCGCTGACGGCCCAGGTCACGCCGCTGATGGCCGGCAAGCCGCGGCCCGCGGCCACGACCGCGCCCTGGGACAAAGCCCGTGCGCAACGCCGCAGCGCCGCCACCCTGAAGAATTACCAGGCGGTCAATGCGGCCCAGCAAGCCTTGCAGGCGCAGGACTTTGCCCAGGCCCGCAAGCTTGCGGCGCAGGGCGCGTCCGGCCCCACCGCCCAGCACGCCCTGCCCTTGCTGACGCTGAGCCTGGCGCAAGGCGAATCCGGCAAGCCTGGCGCGCGCGCCAGCGCCTTGCTGGACCGCAACCTGCAGTCCGAAGGCGACCGCGCCTGGCAGATCTATGTCTTGCGCGCCAACACGCTGCTGGGCGCCGGCCAGCGCGGCCCAGCCACGACGGTGATGAACCAGGGATTCGACTACTTCAAGGATGCGGCGCTGGCCTGGCCGGAGGCTATCCGCTTCTACGGACAGGCCGACAGCTGGGACCGTGCGCGCAAGCTGGCGCAGGAATGCGGCTCGCGCTTTCCCACTCACGCCAGCGCGTGCAGCAAGGCGGCGCAAAGCCCCGCCGAGCAAGCCGAGGCCAAGCGCCGCGGCGAACAGAAGGCGCAGTCGCTGGTCGACAAGCTGTTCAAGAAGTGATGTGAAGTGACGGGCCGGGCGCCGTGCCCGGCTCGCCTCAATGGTGGTGTTCGTCCAGCACCAGGTGGGCCAGGCCGTCTTCGGTGGCAATGCCCACCTTCTGGCCGATCGGCAGGGTCGCCTTGGTGGCCACGTGGCCGTAAGGCAGGCCGGTGATCACCGGCACCTTGACCGTCTTGCGCAGCCACGCCACCACTTCGTGCAGGTCGTAGCCCTTGTCGTGCGGCGCCAGCTTGTAGTCCGAGAAGCGGCCCAGCACGATGGCCTTCTGCTTGCCCAGGATGCCCGCCTGCCACAGCTGGATCAGCATGCGTTCGATGCGGTAGGGGTGTTCGGCCACGTCTTCCAGGAACAGGATGCCGCCGCGGATCTTCGGCATGTAGGGCGTGCCGATCAGGGACGCCAGCATGGCCAGGTTGCCGCCCCACAGAATGCCGCGGCAATCGACCGGATCGGCGTCCTGGGTTTCGAAACTGAGGATTTCCAGTTCGCCGCGCATGACTTCGCCGAACAGCGCTTCGGTCAGGTCGTCGACCTTCTTGCCGCCGAAATCATAGATGGCCGTGGCGCCGGTGTAGCTGACCGCGCCGGTCTGGGCCAGCAGCGCCAGGTTGAAGGCGGTGAAGTCGCTCATGCCGACGAAGCGCTTGCCGCTGTCGGCCATGGCCTTCCAGTCGATGGCGTGCAGCAGCCGGCCCATGCCGTAACCGCCGCGGGTCACCATGACGATGGGCAGCTTCTGCTTGGTGGCGCGCGTCAGGCTGGCCAGGCGCTGGGCATCGGTGCCGGCAAAGCGCTGGTGCTCGGCCAGCGCGGTGCGGTCCAGCGCGGTCTTGAAGCCCTGCTGCGCAAGGCGTTCGCGCGCCAGTTCGACGGTGTGCGGGTCGCGCACGGCCGACGATGGCGAAATCAGGTAGATGCCGCGGGCGTCGGGGACGTTGTGGCGGTGATCATGGCTGTGATCGTGGCCGCAGGCGTCGCCGCACTCGTGGTCGTGATCGTGGGTGTTGCTCATGCGATGGATTCCTTGGCGCGGCGTTCGCGGAAGAACCGGCGCAGCAGGTCGCCGCAGGGTTCGGCCAGCACGCCGCCGGTGACTGAAGTGTGATGATTGAGTTTGGGCACCGAGCCCACGTCCAGCACGCTGCCGCAGGCGCCCGTCTTGGGGTCGTAGGCGCCGAACACCACCCGCGCCAGCCGGGCATGCAGCATCGCCCCGATGCACATGACGCAGGGTTCCAGCGTGACATACACAGTGATGCCGGGCAGGCGATAGTTTTCAAGCGCGCGCGCGGCGCTGCGCAAGGCGACGATTTCGGCGTGCGCCGTGGGGTCGTGGTCGATGATGGTGCGGTTGTAGCCCTGCCCCAGGATGTCGCCCTGGGCCGAGACCACCAGCGCGCCCACCGGCACTTCGCCGATGTCATAGGCGGACTGCGCCTGTTCCAGCGCCAGCGTCATGTAGCGGGCGTCCTGCGCGGTCCAGGGCGGCTCGGCCGCCATGGCAAGCGGATCAACCACGGTACACCCGCGACTTCAGCGCGATGCGGCCGGCCAGGCTGGTGACCGCTTCTTCGAGCCATTGGTAGAGTTCGGCGTTTTCGTCGTAGCGGGCCTGGTTCAGGTTCGACACCCGCCCTTCTTCGATGAAGCCCCAGGCGCGGCTGCGCTTGTCGCGGTGCTTCGGGTCCCACACGCCAAAGGCGAAACCGCCGGCGCGGCGGATCAGCGAGAAACACGGAATGTCGGTATAGCCGTCGCCCACGAACACCATCTGGTCGAACGGCACGCGCAAGCGGTCTTCGGGCACCTTGCGGTTGACCTCGAACGGCTTGTTGCGAAAATCGCGGCCGATGATGCCCTTTTGAATGTGGAACAGGTAGCGCGTCTTGTCGGTGAAGCTGACGATGCGGCGCGGAAACGTGATGCCGCCGTCGTCGCCGTAGACGAATTCCGAGGCCCAGATTTCGGTGAATTCGTGCGCAATGGGCGTGGACCGCACCACATCGCCGATGCCGCTGGAGATCAGGTAGAACTCAAGCTGCACCTGCGGCTGCTCGGCCCGCACGGCCGCGCGCAGGCGCTGGAACAGCGTGGTGACGCCGTCGTGCAGTTCGAGCCGCGCGCCCCATTCCTGCAGGCGTTGCTGCGTGATCAGGCCGTGCTTGCCCTCGCGGGACAGCTGGATCATCTGGTAGAGGTAGGCGGGAACGGGGTCCCAGTCCTGCTTGGACAGCAGCGGATCCACCTGGTCTTTCCAGAAGGACGCCGTGTCCACCCCGATGCTGTCCAGGAAACCGGACGTGCTGTCCGAGGCCAGCGTGTCGTCGAAGTCGAAAATCAGGGCGATGACGTCGGACATGGATATGCGTAAGTAAGGGCGACAGCCGCCATTTTGCCTGAATGTGGCGGCTGTCGCCCTCAAGGGGATGCCATGAGACCGTTATGAGCCGGTCAGGCTGTCTTCATCAGCGCATCGGCGCGGGCGGCGGCGGGGCCATGCCCGGGGCGGGGGCCATGCCGGGAGCCGGCGCCATGCCCGGGGCCGGCGGCGCCGGCGGCACGGTATTGGCCGGCACCTGGATCACGGTTTCACGCAGCACGCCGCCGCCCTGCACGCTGCCGCGCACCTGGGTGGGTTGCGTCATGCCGGTGATGCAGTCCTGGCGGGAATCGGCCGGCAAGCGATTGCAGCGGTCGATCATGTTCTGCTGATGCTGCTCGGCGGTGCCGTCGCTGAGCTGCTTGCGGTTGGCTTCCTGGCGCGCCGCGCCGGCTTCGCGCATGCACGCGGCACGGTCCTGGCCGGTGCTGCCGTTCTTGCAAGCCGCCACATCCTGTTCGTATTGCGCCTGGATGCCCGCGCGGCCGATCGGGTCGGCCGCCTGGACCGCTCCGGCGGCCAGCATCAGGCCCGCCGCGCAAAGGGATGCCGCAAGGCGTTTGGTATGCATGGGACGTACATTCATGGTCAGCTCCTTAAAGAGATTGAACCCGAACGGTGCGGCCTCGAAAGACCCGACACCGTTTGCTTGATACAACTATCCCACGATGCCTCAAAGGGGACATGTCAGGCAAGCCATAAACGTAAGCCTAAGTATCAGATGCTGCGACGCAAAATCAGCGCGCGTCCAGATCGGCATCCGCGCGGGTCAGGCGATTACGGTAGGTGGCCGCGCGCATCAGCAGCATTGCCGTCACCGGCGAAGACACCACCAGCAGCAGCGTGATGATCACTTCGTGAAACACCGGCCGCCCCGCCATCGACGAAAACACCAGGATGGACGCGGCCAGCACGCTGCCGCAACCCAGGGTGTTGCCCAGCGTCGGCGCATGGATGCGGGCGTAGAACGAGCGGAACCGCAACAGGCCCGCCGAGCCGGTCAAGGCCAGCAGGCCGCCCAGCACCAGGAGAATGCTGGCCGGAATGCTTGCCCACAGGGGGATGGGGGTTTCGATCATGGCTCGATCACCTCGCCGCGCAACAGGAAGCGGGCCATGGCGGTGGACCCGACAAAGCCGAACAGCGCAATCAAGAGTGCGATATCGAAATACACCGACGTGCCCGAACGGATGCCGAACACCAGCATCGTCAGCATGCCGTTGATATACAGCGTGTCCAGCGCCAGCACGCGGTCTTGCGCGGTGGGGCCGCGCAACAGTCGGATGGCGGCGAACACCATGCCCAGCGCGAAGCACACCAGGGCAAAGGACGCCGCCAGGTACAAGACGTTGTTCATCAGTATGGCGTTCATTCAAAGATCTCCATCAAGGGGCGCTCGTAGCGGTCTTGCACCAGGCGGATCCAGTCGTCTTCGTTCTGCAGGTCCAGCACGTGCAGCTTGAGACGATGGTCGTCGGTCAGGTCGACCCACACGGTGCCCGGCGTGTAGGTGACGATGCAGGCCAGCATGGCCAGGCCGTGGGGCTCGCGCATGGTCAGCGGAATCATGATGAAGCCGGGCGAAAAATCATTGCGCCGCGGGTTCAGGATGAGTTTGGCCACCGCGATGTTGGACTTGATGATGTCCACCGTGACGTGCAGGAACAGCGGAATCACCTTCCACAGGCGCCGCGGCTTGGCGCGCAAGGGGCGCAGGCGCGAGGCCGCCCAGGTGAACCACAGCGCCAGGGCAATTCCCAGGGCGATCTGTCCGGCCGACAGGCTTTCGTTCAGCACCAGCCACAGGACGAACAGGAAGACGGGCAGGAAAAGGAAGTAAAGGCGGCGCATCAGCTTCCTCCCGGGGTGGCGCGCACCGTCTGCGCAGACATGACGGCTTCGATGTAGCGGGTGGGTTGGTCCAGCGAGCGGGCGGCGTCGTCCAGGTAGGCCGACACCGGGCCCGCGCCGGCCGCCAGGCCCACGCAGAGCAGCAGCAAGATGGCAACCGGCCCCGCTTCGATCACGCGCAGGCGCGGCGTGCTGCGGTCGTCGCTGGCCCAGAACACGCGGATGCCGGTACGGCCCAGGCCGATCAGCCCGGCCAGGCCGGACACCAGCACCGCTGCCACGAGGATCCAGGCGTCCATGGGCGGCGCCGATTCGTTGGCGGCCGACACCGCGGCCGACAGCAGCGAGAACTTGGCTACGAAGCCCGACAGCGGCGGCAGGCCGGTCACGAGCAAGGCGCAACAGATGAAGGCCAGGCCCAGGAACGCCATGGCGGCCGGAATGGCCACGCCCACCACGTCGTCGGACCGATTGACCGAGGTGGGGTCATCCAGGTCGAAGGCGTCGAGCGTGACCGCCAGCACGTTGGCGCCGAAGCTGCGCGTGCGTTCGATCAGTTCGGCCAAGAGGAAGAACGCGCCCGTGGTCAGCACCGAGCTGATCAGATAGAACAGCGCCGGCCCGGTCAGCGTCACGCCGGGCATGCCCAGCGCGGTCAGCAGCGTGCCGGCCGAGACGATGACGCAGTACCCCACCATCTTTTCCAGCTGCTGGGTGGCGAGCAGGCCCAGGCCGCCGAACAGCAGCGTGGCCAGGCCGGCGGCGAACATCCAGTCCAGGCTGAACGCAGCCGGTGCGCCGGTGGGCAGCAGCAGCGAGCCGATGCGCAGCAGCGCGTAGATGCCGACCTTGGTCATGATCGAGAACATGGCCGCGATCGGCGCGCTGGCCGAGCCATAGCCCTTGACCAGCCAGAAGTTCAGCGGCCACGCTCCGGCCTTGACCAGGAAGGCCACGCCCAGGATGGCGGCGCCGGCCTCGAACAGCATGCGGTCGGCGCCGGTCAGGTTGCCCGCGCGCAGTGCCAGGTCGGCCATGTTGAGCGTGCCGGTCACGCCGTAGATCAGCGCAATGCTGATCAGCAACAGGAATGACGCGACCAGGTTGACCGCGATGTACTGCAGGCCGGCGCTGACGCGCGCCACGCCCGAGCCATGCAGCAGCAGGCCGTAGGATGCCGCCAGCAGGACCTCGAAGAACACGAACAGATTGAACAGGTCGCCGGTCAGGAAGGCGCCGTTCAGGCCCATCAGGAGGAACTGGAACAGCGAATGGAAATGCACGCCCGCACGGTCCCAGCGGGCCAGCGAATACGTGAGCGTGGCCAGGCCCAGCACCGCGGTCAGCGTCAGCATGACGGCGGCCAGGCGGTCGACCACCAGCACGATGCCGAACGGCGCGGGCCAGTCGCCCACCAGGTAGACGCCGACGCCGTCGGGCCAGACGCCCGGCACCGCGCCGCCGGCCACGGCCAGCAGCGCAATGGCCCAGACCAGTTGGGCCAGCGTCGAGACCGTGGCGATGGCGCCGCGCGTGTAGCGGCTGGTATCGGCCAGCAGCAGCATCACGGCGCCGGCCAGCAGCGGCGTGATGATGGGCAATACAGGAAGATGTTGAAGCCAGAAACTCAAGATTGGGACTCCCGTCCATCGACGTGGTCAGTGCCCGTCAAGCCGCGCGAGGCCAGCAGCACCACCAGGAACAGCGCGGTGGTGGCGAAACCGATGACGATAGCCGTCAGCACCAGCGCCTGCGGCAGCGGATCGGCGTGCCAGGAAGGATCTTTGATCATGGCCGGGTCGATCACCGGCGGGCGGCCAGACTTGAGCCGGCCCATGCCGAAGATGAACAGGTTGACCGCGTAGGAGACCAGCGACAGGCCCATGATGAACTGGAACGTCCGTGGCCGCAGCAGCAGCCAGACGCCCGAGCCCGCCAAGACGCCGATCGCGACGGCGTAAATCAATTCCATCAGGCTTCCCCCGTTTGTGCGGCGGCTGCCTGGCTTTCGGCGGCCGCCTTGCGTTGCGCGCGCAGCGATTGGTGAGCCAGCGCCACCAGCACCAGCACGGTGGACCCGACCACCAGCATGTAGACGCCCAGGTCGAAGAGCAGCACGCTGGACAGGTGCACGTGGCCCACCAGCGGCAAAGCGATGTCCCAGGCCAGCGCGGCCAGGAACGGTTTGTAGGCCAGCCAGGCCGTGACGGCGGCGGCGCCGGCGAACAGCAGGCCGATGCCGATCCAGTTCTGCGGGTTCAGGCGGCTGCGCGATTCCACCCAGTACACCCCGCCCACCATGTATTGCAGGATCACGGCGGTGGCGAAGATGAGGCCGCCGACGAAGCCGCCGCCCGGCTGGTTGTGGCCGCGCAGCAGGAAATACACCGAGATCAGCGCGGCCGTGGGCAGCAGCAGGCGCACCAGCACGGTCGGCACCATCATCGAGCCCTTGGGCACGAGGGCCTTGATGTCGGGCGCGGCCGGCACGGGGCCGTCCTGGTCGATCTGCTGGCGCGGCAGGTCGGCGCTTTCGGCGGCGGGCCGGAAGCGGCGCAACAGCGCGTAGACCGTCAGGGCCACGATGCCCAGCACCGTGATTTCGCCAAAGGTATCGAAGCCGCGGAAATCGACCAGGATCACGTTGACCACGTTGGTGCCGCCGCCATCGGGCAGCGCCCGGTCGACGAAATAGGACGAAATGGTGTCGCCTTGCGGGCGCACCAGCACCGCGTAGGCCAGCGCGGCCATGCCGGTGCCGGCGGCGGTCGCCATCAGCAGGTCGCGCAGCCGGCGGCCGCGGGCGCGCAGCGTGGCGCCCAGGCCTTCTTCTTCGTCCTGCTCGATACGGCGCGGCAGCCAGCGCAGGCCCAGCAGCAACAGCACCAGCGTCACGACTTCCACCGACAGCTGCGTCAGCGCCAGGTCGGGCGCCGAGAACCAGACGAAGGTCAGGCAGGTGACCAGGCCCGCGCCGCCAGCCAGGGCCAGCGACGCCAGGCGGTGGTACTTGGCCTGATAGGCGGCGGCTACGGCGCAGACGCAGCCGACCAGCCACAGCAATGCAAAGGCCGGGTCGACATCCGCCATGCGGCCGGTGCCTTCCAGCCAGCCCCCTGCCCTAAGCGGCAGCCAGGCCACGAACAGCGTGCCCAGCACGATCAGCAGCATCTGCACCTGCAGGCGCGACGAGGCCAGCCAGCGCAGCAGCCAGGCGGCCGCCACGCTGGAGCCGTCCAGCAGCGTCTCGAACGACCGGCGGCCATCGAGCCGGTAGATGAACGGCACGCGGCCCGGGTTGGCGCGCTGGTGCGCGCGCAGCGCCAGGTACAGCACCACACCCGAGGTCATGGCCACGAAGCTCATGACCAGCGGCAGGTTCACGCCGTGCCAGACCGACAGGCTGTACTCGGGCATGTCGTTGCCCAGGATGCTTTGCGCGGCGGTGGCCAGGAACGGCCCCAGGGTCACGCCCGGCAGGATACCGACCAGCAGGCAGATCAGCACCAGCAATGCGCTGGGAAACAGCATCCAGCGCGGCGGCTCGTGCGGGGCGCGCGGCAGGTCGGTGGCCGGCGGGCCGAAGAACACCTGCAGGATGAAGCGCAGCGAATACGCCACGCTGAAGGCCCCCGCCACCGTGGCCGCCAGCGGCAGCCCCATGCGCGTGACCCAGTCGCCGCTGACGAAGGTGGTCTCGGCGAAGAACATTTCCTTGGAGATGAAGCCGTTGAGCAGCGGCACCCCGGCCATGGACGCCGCCGCCACCATCGCCAGGGTCGCCGTGATCGGCATGGCCTTGTACAGGCCCGACAGGCGGTTCAGGTCGCGGGTGCCGGTTTCGTGGTCGACAATGCCGGCCGCCATGAAGAGCGAGGCCTTGAAGGTGGCGTGGTTGACCATGTGGAACACCGCCGCCACCAGCGCCAGCGAGCTGTTCAGGCCCAGCAGCAGCGTGATCAGGCCCAGGTGGCTGATGGTGGAATACGCCAGCACCCCTTTCATGTCCTGCTGGAAAATGGCCGCGTAGCCGCCCAGCACCAGGGTGATGAGGCCCGCGCCGCCGATGATCCAGAACCATTCGTCGGTGCCGGCCAGCACCGGCCAGAAGCGCGCCAGCAGGAACACCCCGGCCTTCACCATGGTGGCCGAGTGCAGGTAGGCCGACACCGGGGTGGGCGCGGCCATGGCGTTGGGCAGCCAGAAATGGAACGGGAACTGCGCGCTCTTGGTCAGTGCGCCCAGCGCCACCAGCACCAGCACGGCCGGATACCAGGGATCGGCGCGCACCAGGTCGCCCGAGGCCAGCACGCGGTCCATGTCATAGCTGCCGACGATATGGCCCAGGATGAGCACGCCGGCCAGCAGACAGAGCCCGCCCGCGCCCGTGACCGTCAGCGCCATGCGCGCGCCGCGGCGGGCGTCCAGCCGGTGATGCCAGTAGGCGATCAGCATGAACGAGGCCAGGCTGGTCATTTCCCAGAACATGACCAGCTGGATCAGGTTGCCCGACAGCACCACGCCCAGCATGGCGGCCATGAAAGCCTGGAAAAACGAGAAAAAGCGCGGCACCGGGTCTTCCGGCGACATGTAGTAGCGCGCATACAGCACCACCAGCGCGCCCATGCCCGAGACGATCAGGGCAAACAGCCAGGCATAGCCGTCCATGCGCAGCGAGAACTGCAGCCCCAGCGCGGGCGCCCAGGGCATGTCCACGCGGATGACGCCGCCGTTGGCGACTTGAGGATAGAGGCTGCCCACCAGAACCGCGCACGTCAGGGCGATGATGCCCGCCAACCAGGCCTCGGCATTGCGGGCATTGGAAGGCAGCAGCGCGGCGCACAGGCTGCCGGCGAACGGCAGAGCGAGGATCAGTATCAGCGACATGGCGTTCCGAGAATGTCCGGGCCCCCTCCCGCCAGCGCAAGCAGCGAGAGACGAAACAGACCGGGGATTGAAAAACGGACGGAACCCTGGCCCGGTGCGTCGCTGCACTACACGTTGCCCCGTGGGGACATCAACCAACGCCCATTGAACGGCGCAGACAGAAACAAACGCAATAGTTTTCTTGCAAGACCGGCCAAGAATCTCATCCGAAAAATATCAGATTCTTGTAAGTTATGCAGAGATTTATGCGCGTACCGGGCTAAAGACGACACGATCGCTGCGCAATCATTGCGCATGCGTTCTGGCCCCGATAGCGTTCAAGTTCTTGTCAGCATACGTTTTTTCCGGCTTCGGCCCCTATTTTCGGGGACCTTGCAAGCCGGGATAAATACCCCCACGGCGGGCGGGGGAATCCCGATTGACCCGCTGGCTGGAACTGTGTGGAATGGCGCCCACGAAGCGTCGGCCTGGCCAGAATCCGAGCCAGGCGCGCTTCACCGACGCCGGCCATCGAAGCCGGCCGGCTCGGATTTCAAAAAATATGGAGAAGACTCTTGACCGTGCTGTCCCAAGCCAAGGCCGTCCTGGCCGCCGCCATCGCAGGCGTCTGCTTTAGTTCCGCCGTACAGGCCGCCGATGCCTACCCCAACCGCCCCATCCGCCTGATCGTGCCGTTCGCGGCCGGCGGCACCACCGACATCGTCGCGCGCGTCGTGGCCGAAGGCCTGGGCCGCGAGCTTGGCCAGGCCGTGGTCGTGGAAAACCGCGGCGGCGGCGGCGGCTCGATCGGCGCCGACGCCCTGGCGCGCTCCACCCCCGACGGCTACACGCTGGGCGTGGCTACCGTCAGCACCATGGCCACCAACCCGGCCACCAACCCCAAGAACCCGTACAACCCGCTCAAGGATTTCGCGCCCATCACCAATATGGTGAATGTGCCTAACGTGCTGACGGTGAACCCCGCGGTACCCGCCAAGTCGTTGACCGAGTTCGTCGCCCTGCTCAAGGCCAACCCGGGCAAGTACAGCTATGCCTCGTCGGGCGCGGGCGGCATCGGCCACCTGGACGGCGAACTGTTCAAGTCCCTGACCCAGACCGACATGGTGCACGTGCCCTACCGCGGTTCGGGCCCGGCCCTGAACGACGTGATCGCCGGCCAGGTCAACGCCCAGTTCGACAACCTGCCCTCGTCCATGCCCCACATCCAGGCCGGCAAGCTGCGCGCCCTGGCCGTGGCCGCGCCCAGCCGCCTGCCCACCCTGCCGGACGTGCCCACGTTCAAGGAAGGCGGCCTGCCGGAAATGGACAACATGGCCTGGTACGGCCTGGTCGCCCCCGCCGGCACGCCCCAGGCCGTGATCGACCGCATCCACGACGCCACCGTCAAGGCGCTGAAGGATCCGAAGATCATCCAGCGCCTGGCCGACGGCGGTTCGCTGGTGGACGGCAATACGCCGGCCGAGTACGCGGCGCAGATCAAGCGTGAATTGGAGCTGCGCCAACGCATCGCCAAGGAACGCAACATCCAGTCGACGAATTAAGGCTGGCTGGCCAGGCTCAGCTCCCTGTAGAGCTGGGACGTGGTGAAAACCGCAGATAAAGAAAAATCCGGCCGCCTTAGTGCGGCCGTTCTCCTATCCTTGCGGAAAATCGCAGGAGATAGCCATCGGGATCCTGGACCAGGAATTCGCGAACGCCGATTTCGATGGCGCCGCTGCGATACCACTGCTCCTGGACGGGTCGGAACAATGGGTATCCTGCCGCCTCGAGCGCGGCAAAAACGGGCGCCACGGCATCCACCTTGATCTCGAAGTTGATGCCTCTGCCCAATGGCGTATCCAGCGGCGCGGTGATCCAACCATTTTCTCCGCGTGCTTCGACAAGCATCACTTGCGCACCTGCCCGGTCGAGATAGAAAAATCCGTCAGCCTCCCGGCTGTACATGACCGAAAAGCCGCAAACATCGATCCAGAATTTCAGGCTCGCCGATAGGTTGGTGACCAGCAATTCGGGGACCAATTGCGCACGATGATTTTCCACTTTGTCTCCATTCCATTTGACGCAGCATCCTGATGGATGCCGGCGGCCCAACCGGCCTGGTCGAGAGGGGCCGCGGCCCTTGAGCGTGCTAAGGCCGCGCCCGCTTCCATTTGACCCACAGCGCGAATGCCCTGTGCCTGACTTGCTGAGACCAGCCCTTGTTGGCCGACGCGGCTTCAAGCAGGCCGGCGATTTCGTCATCCAGCGCAAAGCCGTCTTCCAGCCAGGAGATGGCGAGCGATGGCCAGTAATCTGATGGCCAATAGACGGCCAAGCCTTCCAACACCATCAAACGGGCGGCCTCGTCGACTATCTGCGCATCAGCAAGCCGGCATTCCAGGCCGGTTACAAGTCCGGGGTTCCTATCCATAGTGCCAAAGCTGTTGAAGACAATCTTGGCCGAATAATCCAGTCCCCGGCCCCGTCGAAGCGCTTGAGAATTTACACCACCTCTCTGCTACCATTCGCCCCGTGCGAACTGAATTCTCTCTTCTCTCATCCGCTGCCTGCGCCCTCTGCGCCCTGCGCTCGACCTTGTTGAGCTCGCAGGAAGTCGCCGCGCGTTCCGCCTACGCGCGCTCCAAGCCCGGCTGATCGGCCGGCTTCGCCCTTCCCTTTCTCTCTAAGCCACCGGCCTGCCGCCGGCCCTGGGTACGCCTGACCGTCTGACGGTTCGCGCGCCTTGGCCGAATGCCGTCCGGCACGACCGCCCTGCCATTTGGCCGGGCGCCTGGCCACGTTTCCACTCCGCCTGCCGGCTTCGTCCGGCGGCGGCGTCACGCCTTGAACGCCATTTAGCGCCATGCAACTCACCAAGAAATTCGTCAAAGCCAAGAACCCCTGCGCCGGGGGCTACAAATGGTTCCTGCGGGACCACAACGGACAGGGGGACTACCAGGCCGTCCTGGATGCCCTGGTGGCCGACGGGCGCGTGGGCGACGCCTGCTGGCTGCTGGATCAGTTCGGCCCGACCGACGCGGTGCTCAAGCTGGACACGCTGGACGCCACCGCCATCGTCTTTGCCGGCACACTGGAGGTGCGCATGGGCATCACGGTGGACAGCGTGGTGCGCGCCGGGCGCAGCATCGTCACCGGCGGCGGCATCCGCGCCGGGGAATCGATCGTGGCGGGCGAAAACATCGTGGCTGGCGGCAACATCGCCAGCGCGGGCGATCTGCGCGCGGGCGGCGACGTGTCGGCCGAATGGGGCATCGAGGTTGCGACGGCGCTGGATTGCCGCGGCAACCTGCGCGCCAAGTGGGACATCTGCGCCGGGCAGGACCTGGCCGTGACGGGCCACCTGCGGGCCGGCCAGGACATCCAGGTGCAAGGCGCCCTGAAATGCGGCCAGGGCATCAAGGCCGGCGGCGACGTGCAGGCGGGCAAGGACATCGACGCGGCCAGCGGCATCCAGGCCGGCGCCACCATTCGCTGCGGCGGCCACCTGGCCACGGGCTGGGGCTTGATCGCGGGCGAGGATATCTGCGCGGAAGGCTCGATCCGCGCAGGCGAAGGCGTGTGCGCCGAGGGGCGGATCGAAGCCGGCGCCGGACATGGCGTATATGCCGGGCTGAACGTGCGGCTCGATGCATGGTCCGTGTGCGCGCGGGTTCAAGCCTGCGAGCGGCCTGCCCAGCTGGTCAGCGGCCACTGGGCGGGCCAGGAACAGACCGAACACGCGTAACGCCCCCTCTTGCGCGCGGCGCCGGACCCTGCCGAATGCAGACAAACGCGGCGCGATGTCGTCCGACGACACCGCGCCGCACACTACCTCAGCCCGCAGGCCGAGCCGCCGCCGGCGTGCGCAGCACCAGCATCAATCCCAGCAGGATCGCCGCCATGCCCGCCAGGCTCAGCGCGGACAGGCGATTGCCCAGCACCAGGTAGTCCAGCGCCGCCGTGCCGGCCGGCACCAGGTAGAACAGGCTGGTGACGTTGACGAGGTTGCCCGCCTGGATCATGCGGTAGAACAGCAGCGTGGCGCCCACCGAGATCACCAGGCCCATCCACAGCAGCGGCACGATGAAGCCGATGTTCCATTCCACGCGGATCGGCTGGAACGGCACGAACACCAGGCACAACGCCAGACTGACGGCGTACTGCAGCGGCATGACGTCCATCGGCGCCTGGCGCACGCGCTTTTGCAGGATCGCGCCCGCCGTCATGCTGGCCAGCGCGGCAAACGCGAACACCATGCCGGCCACCGAAAAGCGCGCCATGCCGATGCTCTGGTACACCACCATCACCAGGCCGCACAGCGCCAGGAACAAGCCCGCCAGCCGCGCGGGCGGATAGCGCCGTTCCATCAGCGCCAGGGTCAGGATGGGCTGCGCGCCCAGCAGCGTGGCCAACACGCCCGGCGTGATGCCGTGATCCAGCGCCAGCAGATAGCAGATGGAGTAGCTGCCGATCAACAAGAGGCCCGTCAGCGCGACGATGCCGCGCGTGCCCGGCGCGGGCAGCAGCGGCCCGCGCCGCAGCCGCACCAGCACGCACAGCACGGCCAGGGCCAGGATGAAGCGCGCCAGCAGGAAGCCGAAGGCCGAGGCATGCGCCAGGCCCCATTTGGCGAAGATCGCGCCGCCGCTCCACAGCAGCACGAACAAGGTGGTGGACCCATAGGCGGTCCACGTATTGCGATTGAAAGACATGAAGGGTTCTACCTGTCAGGAAGGGAACAGGCTCCCGCGGCCCGCAGGCGCTTCAGGACGCATAGGTCAGGACGCACGAGTCCGGACGCACAAGTCAAGAAACACAAGCGGGCCATGCACCGTCAGGCGCGCGGCGGACGCACAGGCGTCGGCGCATCAGCGCGGATGAAACGGGCAACGAGGCGGGAGCGGGAAGTCTGCGGCGGTCAGCCGACGACGGGCGTGACGGGCGTCACAGGCGCGACCGGAGCAACCGGCGGATAAGCGCCCGATACACCCGATACACCCGTCACGACGGCGCGCGGCGGTGCCACCGGCGGCGATGCCACGGGCCGGACAAAGACCGGCCGGACAGCCCTGGGCGGCGACTGCGGCGGCGAAACGACCGTGCAGACGACAGGAGAAAAGACAGGAGGCGATGCCGCATGCCAACGGCGGGCACGCGTGCCGGCACCCGCTGCACGGGCAGCGAAAGCGGAATCGGCGAGAAGCGTGACGTCGGGCATGGGGATCGATGGACGTTCGAGAATGAACCCGCACAGGCTACCGGCGCGGCCGGCTGCCGTCAAGCCGGGCCGGCGCTGGCGGTTGGCGCATCGCCTGCCGGGAACGCGCCCGCGTGAGGCGCATCGACGAACGGAAAGGCGCGCGTGACGTCGACATGCCGGTACGGCAGCTTGCGCAGGTCCGCCACGCCATAGTCGGGCGTGTCGACGATGAGGATGTCGCGCGCCAGGGGTTCGTAGAACGCGCGGAAATGGGTTTTGGAACGCAGCACGATGATGTCGAAATCTTCGGGCCGCAGGCCGAACTGCGTGAAGGCATCGCCGTCGACCGCGAAGGCGAAATGGCTGACCACGCTGACCGAGATGCCGTTCACGTCCAGCAAGGCGCTGACGCCCAGGTCCACCGGCATGCCGCGCATGTAGTCGCCAGATACCCGGTACTGTTTCGGCCCGGCCCACAGCACGCGGGCGTCGACCTCGAGCTTGGGTCCGGCCTTGTCCGAACTGTGCGCGCCCAGCCGCAGCCGGATGCATTGGCCCGCGCCGGCCTGAGCCGCTTGCTGCGCGGCGGCCGCGTCCCAGATGAAGGGCACCGCCGCGCGCGTCACGCCCCGCTGCAGCAACGCGTCCAGCAGGTACGTCGAATCGTTCATGCGGTCGGCATGCTCGAGCAGTACATAGGGCCGCCCGGCGGCCGGTTCGCGGCGCAATTGCGCCAGCACCTGGTCGACCGCCGCGTCGATCTCGTACACCGGCAATGGGCGGTACAAGGCATGGCGTTGCGCGTGGATCTGCCCGGCCAGTGCATCGGCTGCGGCCTGCGCGCCCGCGCGGTCGGCGTCGCGCACGCACAGCACCGAAAAGCCCGTGTTGTGCGCGTCGGCATAGGAAAAGCCCGCCATGACGGACGTATCGCTGTAGCCCGCGCAGGCCGCGTCCCGCTGCTTGCCGGCGTCGATGATGTCCGCGAGCGGCTGCAAGGCGGTGGCGCTGAAGATGCTGGGCACCAGCACGTCGGGTTTGGCGATGGCCCACACCGGCGCGATCTCGCCGCGCAGCGTGCGCGCCAGGCAATCGGCCGCGCGCGCGCCGGTTTCGCCGGTGTCGGTGTGAGGCGAGCGGCGGTAGGCGAACGGCGCGGTGACGCCCTCGAGCGTGTCGGCGTCCAGGTTGCCGTGATAGTCGAACGCCACCATCAGCGGCTTGTCCGGCCCCAGGGCCTGGCGCACAAGCCGCAGGAAATGGCGTTCGGGGTCGGGATACGACGGCGCCCAGCAGGCGCCATGCAGGAACAGCAGCACGCCATCGAGCGTGTCGGCGTGCTGCCGCACGCCCTGCGCGATCTCATCGGCGTAGCAGGCCACGGCCTCGTCCGACGCCGGCCCTACCGCGCCCAGCGCAGTGTGCACCAGCGGGACCATCTCGATGCCCTGGGCCTCGCAGACCTGGATGAAGCCGCCGATCACCGTGTTGGTGCCGCGCAGTTCGGTCAGGATGTGTTCGCCGCGCAGCGCAACGGCGTCGAAATCAGCCTTGGTGGCTTCGATCGGCAGGAAGCTGACCGACTCGATATGGAACCCTGCGATGGCAACGCGCCAGGGCTTGTTCATTGTGGGTGTGTCCTTGGTTGCAGCGGAATTGGCTTCAGCAAAGTGGCTTCAGCGAAAAGAAACAAACGAATCTATATTTATTTACAAGAAACGTTTGTTTCAAAACACCTTAACAAAGCCACCCACCCGGCGCAATCCCGGGTTTGCACGGGCAACGGTCAATAGCGTGAACCCAACGGCAGATAGGCGCCGGATTCCACCAGGTCCTGTTCGTTGCGCTTCAGGCGCGCCACCACGTCGTCGCCGCCTTCGGCCACCAGCAAGCCCAGCAGCGCTTCAGTCACGCCCATGGCGGCGGTGACCGACGGGAAGAACGAGGCGCCAGCCACCGAATACAGCACCGTCACCTGCGCGGCGCGCGCGAGCGGCGAGGCGTCGCTGTCGGTCAGCGCGATCAGCGATGCCCCCGCTGCGCGCGCCGCATCCGCCACCGCCAGGCTTTCGCTGGAATACGGCGCAAAGCTGATGGCGACCACCACGTCGCGCGGTTCGATGGCGCGCAACTGCATCTGGAGATTGCCGCCCAGGCCGTCGACCAGGTGCACGCTGTTGCGGAACAACCGGTAGCCGTAGACCAGCGAATGAGCGATGGAAAAGCTGGCGCGAAAGCCCGCCACGTGCACCTGGCGCGCCTGCTTGAGCAGCTTCGCAGCGGCCTTGAGCGACGGCAGGCATTGCTCGGCGGTGGCCGCCAGCGCCGCCTGCTGCGCGCGGAACAGGTCATCCAGCAAATCCGGCCGGCGGCTGCGTTGGGCGAGGCTGCGGGCGCGTTCGCCGTAGCCCTGCCCGTTCAGCCCCAGATCGCCGGCAAACGCCGACTTCAATTCGGGCCAGCCGCCATAGCCCAACTGCTGCGCCAGCCGCACCAGCGTGGCGGGCGGCACGCCCGCGCGCTCGGCCAGCGTGCGCATCGAGCCGATGACGACTTCGTTGGGATGGTCGATGACAAAGCGCGCGGCCACCTGCAGCCGCGGGCTGAGGCTGTCGAAGCCGTCGATGATCTGCTGTCGGGCTTTCACGGGGTCTCCATCGCGCCGATGCGCCGCTGCTCTACGCCCAGGTCGCGCCAGGCGTCGCCATGGCAGGTAAACATCAGCACCTGATGGCGCGTTGCGGCATCGAACAGCGCGCGCTTCATCAGGTCGCGGCGGGCGTCGTCGGTATGAACCAGCGCGTCGTCCAGCACCAGCAGGGTCGGTCGGCCTGCCTCGCGCAGCAGGTCGGCGTAGGCAAAGCGCGCCAGAATGCCCAGCTGTTCGCGGGTGCCGAAGCTGAGCGCATCCAGCGGGTCTTCCGCGCCTGCGCGTTGCAAGGCCGCAGGCAGCAGCGCGTCGTCCAGCCGCAGCGCGGAATCCGGGAACAGCAGGCCCAGGTAGTGGCCCAGGCGGCGCGCCAGCGGGGCTTGCAGGCGTTGGGTAGCGGCATCGCGCTTGCCGGCCAGCAAGGTAGACAGGAGGTCCAGCGCCTGCGCGCGGCGCAGGAATTCATCGCGGCGGCGTTGCAGGCGTTCGCAGGCGGCTTGCGCCTCGGACAGCCGTTCGCCCAGGCCCTGCGCGCCGGCCTGCTCCAGCTTGCCCAGCAGTTGCTGGATGTCGCTATGGCGCTTGTGCTGCGCATCGCGCTCGATTGCAGCGGACTTTTCAAACCGCAGCGCATCCTGTTCCAGCAGCTCGGGGCGCAGCGCTGCCAGCGCCGCCTGCGCGGCTTGCAGGCGCTGTTCGAGCAGGTCGTGGCCGCTGCGCGCCTCGGCCAGCCGGCCGGCGCGGGCCTGGCGCTGCGCCGCGCGTTCAGGCGATTGCAGG